>CAWCUF010000010.1:0-209322 GCA_963798745.1 uncultured Actinomycetes bacterium | reverse complement strand
CCGCGCCATCCAGTTGCCGGCCTGGAACGAGGCCTTCGGCCTGCCGCGGCCGTGGGACCAGCAGTGGTCGCTGCGCATCCAGCAGGTGCTGGCCTTCGAGTCCGACCTGCTGGAGTATCCCGACATCTTCGAGGGCTCCACGGTGGTGGCGGCCAAGACCGACGAACTCATGGATGGCGCCCGAGCCGAGCTCGACCGGATCCTGGAGATGGGCGGCGCAGTCGCCGCGGTCGACACCGGCTACATGAAGTCCGCCCTGGTGGGGGCCCATGCCGCACGTCGGGGTCGCGTGGAGTCCGGCGAGGACGTCGTGATCGGGGTGAACAAGTTCACCAGCACCGAGCCGAACCCCCTGCTCGCCGATCTCGACACCGCGATCCAGGTCATCGACCCCCAGGTCGAGGCGGCAGCGGCAGCGGCAGTGGCACAGTGGCGCTCCGAGCGCGACGAGGCGCGCGCGAGCGCTGCGATCGAGGCGCTCACCTCGGCAGCGCGCGGGACCGGCTCCCTGATGCCTGCCTCGTTGGAATGCGCGCACGCCGGGGTGACCGTGGGGGAGTGGACCAATGCCCTGCGCGAGGTGTTCGGCGAGTTCCGGGCGCCCACGGGTGTGTCCGGGGTTGCCGGCTTGGTAGCCGGCAACGAGGAGTTGGCGCTTGTGCGCGAAGCGGTGACCCGCACGGCGCAGGAACTCGGGGGGGCGCACCTGCGCTTCCTGGTCGGCAAGCCCGGCCTGGACGGGCACTCCAACGGCGCCGAGCAGATCGCGGTGCGCGCCCGCGACGCCGGGTTCGAGGTTGTCTACCAGGGCATCCGGCTGACCTCGGCGCAGATCGTGGCCGCGGCCGTGGCCGAGGACGTCCATGTCGTCGGCCTGTCGATCCTGTCCGGCTCGCACATGGTGGCTGTGCCCGAGGTGCTGGCTGGCCTGCGGGCGGCCGGCATGGGCGAGGTGCCCGTGGTGGTGGGCGGGATCATCCCCGACAGCGACGCCGCCGCGTTGCGTGCCCAGGGCGTGGCTGAGGTGTTCACCCCGAAGGACTACGACGCCACCGCCGTGATGGCGCGGGTGGTGGCTGCGATCCGACGGGCCAACGGTATGGCCTCCTGACCTCCTCGACGGAGGTTGACCACCTGGCCCACGTGACGCAGGCTGGCCACCCGATCGACGCGACGCAGGCGGACCAAGCTGACCGACGCAGCGAAGTTGGCCAGCTGGTCGACGCGACGTAGGCTGACCACCTGATTGACGGGACGCAGGGTACCCAGCTGACCTGAGCACGACACGGCCTGCTCTCCTGACGCGCGCGGCCTTTCCACCTGCCCGGCCCATGCCCGGCCAATGCCCGGCCCATGCCCTTCCCTGCCCGCCAGACCTGACCGCGCCCGGTGCCTTTGGCCCCACGAGCCCGGGCCCCTCGATCCGACCCGCCCTCGCCCGGCCGCGCCTTGTCGCTTTGCTGGGCCATGGCGTTGCGGGAGCGCTCGATGACCCCGGGCCCTCCCGCCCGGAGCCGTAGGAGATGCAGACACCGCCTCCCGGGTGACGCAACCGAAACAGCCGTTCTGGGCGGTCGGGGACCTCCAGCTCCAGGCGCGCGTGTCGAATGGTCGTTCTGAGGCTGAATTGGCGACCCAGAACGGGCCCTCGACGCGGCTGCGCGGGCGGAGTTCGTCGACCTGGCCGGGTCCGCCGACCCGCGCCACTACGACAACAACCGGCTGCTTCGCGCGGCGCTGGTCCCCCTGCACGAGGCGGCGGGACACATGACCTCCCCGGGCTCGCGGCGCCGAGTGGCGAAGCTGCTGGGGCTGGTGGACGTGCGCCGGGAATCACCGTGCGCGCTCCTCAGAACAGCCGGGACCCCGGGTCGTCGAACCCGCGCAGGGCGTCGTAGTCGACCACGACGCAGCGGATACCCCGATCCGTGGCCAGCGTGCGCGCCTGTGGCTTGATCTCCTGCGCGGCGAACACGCCAGCCACCGGCGCGAGGAGCGGGTCGCGGTTGAGCAGTTCGAGGTAGCGGGTCAGTTGCTCCACCCCGTCGATGTCGCCCCGGCGCTTGACCTCGACCGCCACGGTGCCGCCCGCCTCGTCGCGGAAGAGCATGTCGACGGGCCCGATCGCGGTCATGTACTCCCGGCGGACCAGCTCCCAGGCCGGCCCGAACACACCGGGGCTGATCGGCCAGCAGGGCCTGCAGGTGCGCCTCCACGCCGTCCTTGACCAGACCGGGGTCACTGCCGAGTTGGTGGGTGGAGTCGTGATGCACGGCGCTGATGGTGATGATGAGCTGCTCTCCGGCCTTGTTCACCACGGTCCAGGTGCCGACGCCGTCGGCATCGACCTTCGCGCGGGTGGAGCACGGCGGGCTCATCCAGTTCAACGGCTTGTACGCCCGGTCGTCGGCATGCACCGACACCGAGCCGTCGGCCTTGGTCAGGATCAGCCGGGTGGCCATCGGCAGGTGTGCCGAGAGCCTGCCCACGTAGTCCACCGCGCAGTCGGCCACCACCAGTCGCATCGCCACAGGCTACCCGCCGCGGCTGCCCGGACCCGACGACCACCCGTCCGCGCACGTCCGGGGGTCGGCGCAGGAGGGCGCCCTCGCCAGTGGCAGACTGGCTGCGGGAGTGCCGGAACCGGCCACCCCTTGGGCGTTGCACGCCAGTTTCTCGGGAGGAAGTCATGGGCCAGATCAGCAAGGTGGGCGTCGTCGGACTGGGCACCATGGGTGCCGGGATCGTGGAGGTCCTGGCCCGCGCGGGCGTCGACGTCATCGGTGTCGAGGTCTCCGAGGAGGCCGTGGCCAGGGGCCGCGAGCGCCTGGACACGTCCATGGCGCGCGCCCTCGAGCGCGGCAAGCTCACCGAGGACGAGCGCGCGGCGGTGCTGACCCGGATCAGCTTCACGACCGACATCTCCGAGTTGGCGGACCGCGAGTTGGCCGTGGAGGCCGTGACCGAGGACCTGGACATCAAGCGTGCCGTGCTGGCTGACCTCGACGCCACCCTGCCGGCCGAGGCGATCATCGCGACCAACACCTCGAGCCTGTCGGTGACTGAGCTGTCGGTGGCCACCGCTCGACCGGATCGCGTCCTGGGGATGCACTTCTTCAACCCCGCCCCGGTGCTGTCGTTCATGGAGATCGTGCGCACCGTGGTGACCGCCCCGAACGTCGTCGACGAGGCGACCGAGTTCGCCGAGCAACTCGGGCGGACACCGGTCGTCGTCGGTGACCGGGCCGGCTTCATCGCCAACGCGCTGCTGTTCGGCTACCTCAACCACGCCGCGAGCATGTACGAGGCGCGGTACGCCTCACGTGAGGACATAGACGCGGCCATGCGGCTGGGCTGCGGCTACCCGATGGGCCCCCTGGCGCTGCTGGACCTGATCGGCCTGGACACCGCCTACCGGATCCTGGACACGATGTACAAGGAGAGCCGGGACCGGCTGCACGCCCCCGTGCCCATCCTCAAGCAGATGGTGACCGCCGGCATGAAGGGTCGCAAGTCCGGTCGTGGTTTCTACACCTACGAGGCGGCGGGCTCCTCGACCGTGGTCCCCGACGCCCTGACCCCGGCTCCCGGGGGTGCCCTGGGGGCGGGGCGCACTGTCGAGAGGGTCGGGGTGGTCGGATCGGGCACGATGGCCACCGGCATCATCGAGGTGTTCATCAAGTCGGGCCACGAGACGATCTACGTCGCCCGCTCCGACGAGCGGGTGGCGCAGGTGCGCGCTGCCCTGGAGCGCTCGCTGGCCAAGGCGGTGCAGCGCGGGAAGCTCACCGAGGAGGCGCAGGGCCAAGCGCTGGCCCGGGTCAGCGGCTCGACGTCACTCGACGACCTGGCCGACGTCGACCTCGTGATCGAGGCCGTCGTAGAGGAGATCGGGGTGAAGACCACCCTGTTCGCCAACCTCGACGAGATCTGCAAGCCCGGCGCCGTGCTGGCAACCACCACCTCCAGCCTGCCCGTGGTGGAGATGGCCGCCGTCACCAGCCGCCCGGCCGACGTGGTCGGCATGCACTTCTTCAACCCGGCGGCGATCATGAAGCTGGTCGAGATCGTCGCGCATGTCTCCACTGCCCCTGACGTCCTGGCGACCGCCGCGGAGGTGTGCGCCAAGACGGGCAAGCACGCCGTGCACTGCGGAGATCGCGCCGGCTTCATCGTAAACGCGCTGCTGTTCCCCTACCTCAACGACGCGGTCAAGATGCTCGAGGCGCACTACGCCACCGCCGACGAGATCGACCTGGCGATGAAGCAGGGCGCCGCGTTGCCGATGGGTCCCTTCGCCCTGCTGGACGTGGTCGGCAACGACGTGTCCCTGGCCATCCAGCAGACCCTGTACCGGGAGTTCCGCGAGCCCGGGTTCGCCCCCGCCCCGATGCTCGAGCACCTGGTGACCGCCGGCTACCTGGGGCGCAAGACAGGTCGAGGGTTCCGCTCCTACGCGAAGTAGCACACTCGGATCGCCGCTGGTGTGCACGGAATCGACAACTGGGTGGTCGATTCCGTGCACAACGAGTTTGTCACGTGCAGCGGGCTCAGGCGTGACGGTCCATCCGTGCGAAGGGCGGCACGTCGTCCCAGCGCTCCATCGGTCCGTGCCACGTGGTGGGCAGCGGCCCGGAGCCCGGCAGCACTGCCTCGACGATGCCGTCCAGGGCGATCCTTGCGTACTTCTCGCCGACCCACAGATGCTTGGCGCCCTCCACCGCGATGACCTTCGCCTGCGGGACACCTGCGAACCGACGGGTGACGTCCTCGGGGGAGGCGAACTCGTCGAACTCGGGCACCAGCGCAGTGAGCGGGCGCCCGGAGACAGCCCAGCCCGCGACATCTGCGTCATCGGACCAGCGCCCCGGTGGGGAGAGCAGGACGGCGCCGGCCACCGGATCGACGTTGCCCCAGCGCACGATCACGTCCGTGCCGAACGACCAACCGACCGCCCACGGGTCGACGAAGCCCTGCCTGGCGACCTCGGCCACGGCCGCGGCGAGGTCCTGACCCTCACCCACGTTGCCCTCGAACGCACCTTCGCTGGAGCCGACCTGGCTGGAGGTGCCGCGCGTGTTGAAGCGCAGGACGCCGATCCCCAGCAGCGCGGGCAGCCGCCAGGCCGCCTTGCGGATCACGTGGCTGTCCATGGAGCCGCCATGCGTGGGCAGCGGATGGCAGAACACGATGACGGCCCGCGGATCATCGTCGCTGGGCAGCGACCACTCGCCGACCAGTCGCATCCCGTCCTCGGTGAGCAGCGAGACCGGATGCCGCCGCGCCGGCAGGACGGAGTTGGCAGAGATGTGCGTCACGTCCCCACCTTAGGCGCGCAGGCCGGCCCCGCCCGCCGAGGCCATGCCCCCACGGGCGCCGGGCGGGACCACTCCCCGCCTCGATCCAAGATCGAGGTCGGTCGTGCCCCTGGAACTTGGATCGATCCGCCATTCGCCGCGCAGGCTTGGATGGGTTCGGCCGGCGTGGGCAGGCCGGAGCGGACGCGGGCCGAAGGAGGGTGCGCGGCGGGGAGTGTCAGGTGGGGCGGCGGTAGGAGCGGGCGCTCCAACAGGGGGAGTGCCAATGTCGGCGGAACTCGTCGCCGTCGTGGCGGTCCGCGCGCCAGGCCACCACGTGGGCAGTCCCGGGGCGGATCTCCTGCTGGCAGCCCGGGCAGCGGTAGGTCTTGGTCGCCGCGGCACCGGTGAGTCGGCGCACATGCCAGTCGCCGTCGGGGTGGGACTGCGCCGCTTGCACCGAGCCGATCGGGCGCAACTCGACGGCCTGCTCGGAACGGCGGTTCTTGCGGCCCATTCGGCCAACGGTACCGGTCAGTGGCGCCACCGGGTCGGCCTGAACCCTGGCAGCCGGGGAGCTGTCCGCGAGCGCCAGTCGATGGACGACGCACACGCACCCGCCGACTGCCGGAGCGCGGCGATGGCTTGGCGCTCGCGCACTGTAGTGTCGCGCACCGCCCGCGACCGAAGCACCCGCCTTCGAGCACCTGTGGTCGAACACCCGCGGTCGCACCCGCTCAGGGGCCACGGCCGGCGCTTGGCGTGGCTACGATGGCCGGCATGGTGCACTTCGTCGAGACCGGGACCGGTGACCCGGTCGTCCTGCTGCACGCCTTCCCTGTCGACAGCACGCTGTGGGCTGCTCAACGGGTGGCCATGGCCGCCGAGGGCTACCGGGTGATCACCCCCGACCTGCCTGGTTTCGGCGGCAGCGCGGTCAGCCAGGCGGCACCGTCGCTGGACGTGATGGCCGACGAGGTCGCTGCCCTGCTGGACCAGCTGGGGCTGGAGCGCGCCGTCGTGGGCGGGCTGTCGATGGGCGGCTACGTCACGATGGCATTGTTGCGTCGCCACGCGGACCGCCTGACCGGGATCATCCTGGCCGACACCAAGGCCCCTGCCGACCCGCCGGCCGCTGCCGCCAACCGGCTGTCCGTCGCCGAGTCCGTCGAGGCGGCCGGGTCGACCACGGCGCTGGCCGAGGCGATGCTGCCCAACCTGCTCGGCCAGTCCACCCGAGCAGACGCGCCCGGCGTCGTGGACATGGTGCGTCGCTGGATCGAGGCGCAGCCCCCGGCCGGGGTCGCCTGGGCGCAGCGGGCGATGGCCGGCCGGCCCGATTCGACGACCGACATCGCCGGCTTCGGCCGCCCGGTGCTCGTCCTGCATGGCGAGCAGGACACGATCTCCCCGGCGCCCGACGCTGCGGTGATGGCCGACGCAGCCCGCTCCGGAGGCAGCACCACGACCGTGGTCGAGATCCCAGCAGCCGGTCACCTGAGCGCTGTCGAGAACCCCGAGGCCGTCACCCACGCGCTGCTGGGCTGGTTGGCCACCGTGCCCAGGGGCTGACTGGGTATGTCCCGCACGCAAGCGATGTGCGCGGACCACGCCGGAGCGGTCGCCCCCTGACCGGTCGCACCAAGACCGGTCGCACCAAGACCGGTCACACCAGGACCGGTCACACCAGGACGGGTCCCACATGGGCTGCGCGCACGGACTGGACTCCCACCCGACTAATGGTCGGCCGCACCAGGGCGCCAGCGCCTCAGTGCGGCCGAACGAACTCAGATCCCGCGGAACCTGTTGATCGCGTCGAGGTGCTTGGCGCGCTTGACCTCGTCGCGTACGCCCAGGCCCTCCTCGGGGGCCAGGCACAGCACCCCGACCTTGCCCTGGTGCAGGTTGCGGTGCACCTCGAGAGCCGCCTCACCCGTCTGCTCCAGGGGGAAGACCTGGGACAACGTGGGATGGATCAGGCCGCGGTCCACGAGGCGGTTGGCCTCGTAGGCCTCGCGGTAGTTCGCGAAGTGCGAGCCGATGATCCGCTTGAGGTTCATCCAGAAGTAGCGGTTGTCGTACTCGTGCATGTAGCCCGAGGTCGAGGCACAGGTGGCGATGGTGCCGCCCTTGCGGGTGACGTACACAGAGGCACCGAAGGTCTCGCGGCCCGGGTGCTCGAAGACGATGTCGACGTCCTCGCCGCCGGTGAGCTCGCGGATCTTCTTGCCCAGACGCTGCCACTCCTTGGGGTCCTGGGTGTGCTCGTCCTTCCAGAACTTGTACTTCTCCACGCTGCGGTCGATGATCAATTCAGCGCCCATCGCACGGCAGACGTTGGCCTTCTCCTCGCTGGAGACCACGCAGATCGGGGTCGCGCCGCCGTTGATGGCCATCTGGGTGGCGTACGAGCCCAGGCCGCCGGAGGCTCCCCAGATCAGCACGATGTCGCCCTGCTTCATGCCGGCTCCGTTGCGCGACACCAGCTGCCGGTACGCGGTCGAGTTCACCAGGCCAGGCGCTGCGGCCTCCTCCCACGTCAGGTGCTTGGGCTTGGGCATCAGCTGGTTGGACTTCACCATGGCGATCTCGGCCAGTCCACCGAAGTTGGTCTCGAAGCCCCAGATCCGCTGCTCGGGATCCATCATCGTGTCGTTGTGGCCTGCCGGGCTCTCCAGCTCCACGCTCAAGCAGTGCGCGACGACCTCGTCACCGGGCTTCCACGCATTCACCCCGGGTCCCGTGCGCAGCACGACGCCGGCCAGGTCCGAGCCCACGATGTGGTACGGGAGGTCATGACGCTTGGCCAGCTCGTGTGTGCGCCCGTAGCGCGACAGGAACCCGAACGTGCTCACCGGCTCGAAGATCGAGGTCCACACGGTGTTGTAGTTCACCGCGGAGGCCATCACCGCGACGAGTGCCTCGCCCGGGCCCAACTCCGGCACGGGTACGTCATCGAGGTGCAGCGACTTGCGCGGGTCCTTCTCCCGGGTGGGCACGCCGGCGAACATCTGCTCGTCGTCCTTGTGCACCGTGACAGCGCGGTAGGACTCCGGCAGGGGGATCTCGGCAAACCCCTCCTCGAGGTGCTCGTCGGCGAGGATGGCATCGAGGATCTGCTTCACGTGGGACCTCCTGGGACGTGGGTGAACCACTCGGTTCGACATTCAGGCTACCGGCGGGTAACTGGGGGTGCTCGCTGGGGGTGAGGGGTCGACGGCCGGTGCGGACCAGTGGCCGCGATCGCCTATCTGGTGAGCCATCCCAGCGGTCGTTGCGCGCCCGGAACAGCGGGTGGTCGGCGGGTCAGTGCGGGTCGGGCGTACCGCTGGCCGGCTCCACGAGCTCGACGAGCACCCCGCCACAGTCCTTGGGGTGCACGAAGTTCACCCGGGAGCCCGCAGTGCCGTTCTTCGGAACGTCGTAGAGCAGTCGCACGCCGGCCGCGCGCAGGCGATCGGAGGCTGCGTCGATGTCGGCCACGCGGAACGCGAGTTGCTGGAGCCCCTCGCCGCTGCGGGCCAGGAACTTGCCGATCGGGGAGTCCGGACGCAGCGGTGCGAGCAGCTGCAGGAACGACCCCGACCCCGCGATGTCCACCATCGCCTCGCGCACGCCCTGCTCCTCGTTGACCTCCTCGTGTACCGAGTGCAGGCCGAACGTGCGGGCGTAGAACGCCAGGGACGCATCGAGGTCGGCCACGGCCAGGCCGACATGATCGATGCGCTCGACCAGCGGACCGAGCGCGGAGACCGCGGGTTCAGACGTGGGGTTCTGGGCGTCCATCGGGGCCACCTTCCTCGCCGGGTCGCGTGCCCGGCATGCAGCGCGGGCGACGGTCGGGACCGGCCGCCGCATGGTCGTCGCAGCCTACGCCGCACCCGATGTCCGCGTGCGTGCTGCCCAGTGCTCGACCACCTGCGGCCGGCCATGGGCGATCCGGGCGGCGATCCGGGCTGCGGACCCCGGCTGCGCGCCTGGCTGCGCGCCTGGCTGCGCGCTGGGCGGGCGGTGTTCCGCGTGTGACACGTCGTGGCTATCGTGGCCTCAGCAGCAGTTCCGTTCACCCTGACCGAAAGAGGAACACCATGTCCGGATCAGTGATCGTCGCCGGCGCCCGCACCCCCATGGGCCGGTTGCTGGGCTCCCTCAAGGGCTTCTCCGCCGCTGAACTCGGCGGCATCGCGATCAAGGGGGCGCTGGAGCGGGCCGGCGTGGCTCCCGACCAGGTCGAGTACGTGATCATGGGCCACGTCATCCAGGCCGGAGCCGGGCAGATGAGCACGCGCCAGGCCGCCATCGCAGCAGGCATCCCGCTGAGCGTTCCGTCCCTGACCGTGAACAAGGTGTGCCTGTCGGGCATCGATGCCATCGCCCTGGCCGATCACCTGATCCGCGCCGGCGAGTACGACATCGTCGTGGCCGGCGGCATGGAGTCGATGACCAACGCCCCGCACCTGTTGATGGGCAGCCGCGAGGGCGTCAAGTACGGCGACTGGACCATGAAGGACTCGATGGCCCACGACGCCCTGTTCTGCGCGATCGACCAGATGGCGATGGGCCAGTCCACCGAGAGCTACAACGCCCGCTACGACCTGACCCGGGCCGAGCAGGACGAGTTCTCGGCGCGCTCGCATCAACTCGCTGCCCGCGCAGCCAAGGACGGGCTGTTCGACGACGAGATCGTGCCGGTGGAGATCCCGCAGCGCAAGGGTGACCCGGTCGTCTTCAGCCACGACGAGGGCGTGCGCGCCGACACCACAACCGAGTCCCTGGGGCGACTGCGCCCAGCGTTCAGCAAGGACGGCAGCATCACAGCCGGGTCCTCGTCGCAGATCTCCGACGGGGCGGCCGCGGTGGTCGTGATGAGCAAGGCCAAGGCCCAGGAGCTGGGTCTGGAATGGCTGGCCGAGGTTGGCGCGCATGGGTCGGTCGCCGGCCCGGACGCCTCCCTGCAGGAGCAGCCTGCCAACGCGGTCGTCAAGGCCTGCGAGCGTGAGGGAGTGGCGCCGACCGACCTGGACCTGCTCGAGCTCAACGAGGCGTTCGCCGCTGTGGGCCTGGTGTCGACCAAGAAGCTCGGGGTCGATCCCGAGAAGGTCAACGTCAACGGTGGCGCGATCGCGATGGGCCACCCGGTGGGTATGTCCGGGGCTCGGATCGCCCTGCACCTGGCCCTCGAGCTCAAGCGTCGTGGCGGTGGCGTGGGTGCGGCTGCGCTGTGTGGCGGCGGCGGTCAGGGCAGTGCGCTGATCCTGCGCGTGCCCACGGCCTGAGCGACGCGGCTGGGCCGGGCGGGTCCGGCCCCAGCGCGGCACCACATCAGCGAGGAGGGCGCGTGTCTCGGACAGTGGACCTTGACGAGTGGGTGGACCGGGCGCGCGCGGGGGAGCCGCGCTCGGTGGGTCGGTTGATCACGCTGGTCGAGGACGGTGCCCCGCAGTTGCGCGACCTGATGGCGCGGTTGGCCCCCGGCTCCGGCGGCGCGCACATCATCGGACTGACCGGTTCGCCGGGGGTGGGCAAGTCCACGACCACCTCGGCGCTGGTCAGCAGCTTCCGGGCGGCCGGGCGACGGGTGGGGGTGCTGGCGGTCGACCCCTCCTCGCCGTTCTCGGGTGGGGCGCTGCTCGGCGACCGGATCCGGATGCAGGAGCATGCCACCGACCCGGAGGTGTTCATCCGCTCGATGGCCTCACGTGGTCACCTCGGCGGGCTGGCCTCAGCCACCCCGCAGGCGGTTCGCGTTCTGGAGGCGGCCGGCTGCGACCCCGTCCTCGTCGAGACGGTGGGCGTCGGGCAGTCGGAGGTGGAGATCGCAGGCGAGGCCGACACCACGATCGTGCTCCTGGCCCCGGGGATGGGCGACGGGATCCAGGCCGCCAAGGCCGGCATCCTCGAGGTGGGCGATGTGTTCGTGGTCAACAAGGCCGATCGGGACGGCGTCAACATGACGGTGCGCGAGTTGCGACACATGATCTCGTTGGGGCCCTCGGCGAGTTCTGGGGCGTGGCGGCCACCGGTGCTCAAGGTGATCGCCACCCGAGGCGAGGGGGTGGCCGACGTCGTGGCCGCCCTCGATGAGCACCGGGCCTGGCTGGGCGAATCCGGAGCGGGCCAGCGCCGGCGGCAGGGCCGGGCGCGTGCTGAGATCCAGGGGATCGCACTGGCCGCCCTGCAGGCCCGGTTCGCCGACATAGGAGCCGGCTCCGGAATCGATCAGCTCGCCGCAGAGGTCGCCGCGGGCAGCACCGACGCCTTCACGGCGGCCGACCGGATCGTGAGCGGACTGACCGGCTGAACCCCAGTCCGGGGCAGCCGGCCTCGGTCGACCGGTGCGCGCGTCTACCCCTACGCTGGAACCCGTGAATCCCCGCCTCCCCCCGCGTACCCGGACGCATCTGGTCGAGCTGCGCGCAGGCGTGGAGTTCCCCAGCCTCGCGGACCTGCCACACCTGTGCGCCCGGGCGCCGTACGGCTTGCGGACCTTCGAGATCACCGAGGATTAGCGCACTGGTGGCGCATGAGGGACCGGCCCAGTGGCGGGAGTCCGCCGCGAGGGCAGATGCTGGGAACCAGAGGATGGGATGACGAGATGAAGAGCGAATCCAGGTGGCGGCGCAAGCAGACGAGGGGGTCCGGTGACCTGGTGATCGTGGCCAACCGCCTGCCCGTCGAGTACGACGAGCAGGAGGGTTGGCGTCGGGCCCCCGGCGGGCTGGTGTCGGCCATGGAGGCAGTCCTGCGCGACCGCTCGGCCCTGTGGGTGGGTTGGAGCGGCCAGTTCAGCGATCCGGAGGATGGCTCGAGTCCGCCGACGCCCCCGGCCAAGTCCGGGGAGGTCAGCCTCCAGGAGGTCGCGCTGACCCACGACGAGGTGACAGCCCATTACGACGGCTTCTCCAACGGTGCGCTGTGGCCCAACTACCACGGGGGCATCGTCAGCCCGGTCTACCACCGCAGCCAGTTCGAGGTGCATCGCTCGGTCAACGAGCGCTTCGCCCGCGCGGTGGCCGACACCGCCGATGACGGCGCACGGGTGTGGGTGCACGACTACCAGCTGCAACTGGTGCCGGCGATGCTGCGGGCGCTGCGCCCGGACCTGCGCATCGGCTTCTTCCTGCACATCCCGTTCCCGCCGGCGGAGATCTTCAGCCAGTTGCCCTGGCGCGTGCAGATCGTCGAGGGGCTGCTCGGCGCGGACGTCATCGGCTTCCAGAGCCAGCAGGCGGTGGGCAACTTCCAGCGCATCGCCGAACAGTTCGCCGGGGCGCAGCAGACCGAGACCGGCGTCCAGGTCACCGAACCGGCGGGCACCCGCGCGGTCACGGTGCGGGCGTTCCCGATAGGGATCCGGGCCACTGACTTCTCCGAGCGCGCTGCCCGCCCGGAGATCCAGGCTCGGGCCAAGCAGTTGCGCGCCGACGTGGGCGATCCCGACGTGCTGCTGCTCGGGGTCGATCGACTGGACTACACCAAGGGTATCGACGTGCGGATCCAGGCGGTCACCGAGCTGCTGCTCGACGGCGACCTCGACCCGGAGCGCACGGCGTTCATCCAGGTGGCCCCGCCGACCAGGGCCAAGGTCGAGGAGTACCAGAAGATCCGCGCTGACGTGGAACTGCTGGTCAGCCGGGCCAATGGCGACCTGGGCAAGGTGGGCACCAACCCGATCCACTACATGCACCAGCCGATGCCCGTGGAGGAACTGGTGGCGATGTACTCCGCCGCCGATGTGATGCTCGTGACCCCGCTGGCCGACGGGATGAACCTGGTGGCCAAGGAGTACGTGGCCTCGAGGGCCGCGGACACCGGGTCACTGGTGCTCAGTGAGTTCACCGGCGCTGCCGAGCAGATGCCCGAGGCCTGGTTGGTCAATCCCTACGACATCGCCGGGATGAAACGAAGCATCATGGCCGCGCTGGGCGAGCCCGCCGAGGCTGCCAGCCGGCGGATGTCCCGACTGCGCGCCGGCGTGGTCACCGACGACGTGATCGCCTGGGCCGAGGACTTCCTGGCCAGCCTCCCGGAAGGTTCTGACGATGACGCCTGATCTGGCTGCGGCCATCGCCACGATCGCTGCCGCCGATCGCCTGCTGGTGGCCCTGGACTTCGACGGGACACTGTCCGAGCTCGTCTCGGTCCCCTCGGATGCGCGCCCGGCGCCGGGCGTGCTCGACGGCCTGCGGCGGCTGGGGGACACGGTCGACACCGACCTGGTCCTGATCTCCGGGCGCGCCCGGCACGACCTGGCAGAGGTCAGCGGCGCCGCGGACCTGGCGTTGCTGTTCGGTTCGCACGGGCAGGAGCAGGGCGAGACCGTGGCCCTCGACCAGGCCGAGAGCGACCTGCTCGATCACCTGCGCGGGCGAGTCGAGGCGGCGGTGGTCGATCTGCCCTGCACCCGGGTCGAGGCCAAGCCCGCCGGGTTCGCCGTGCACGTGCGAGGCTGCCCCACCGAGCAGGCCCAGGCGGTCGAGGCCGCGATCCGGGCGGTGGCCGACGAACTGCCCGCGGTGCACACGATCGCCGGCAAGTCCGTGGTCGAGGTGTCCGTGCGCCCCCTGGACAAGGGGTCGGCGGTGCGTGCCCTGATCGAGGCCGACCCCGACCGCCGGGTCCTGTTCGCCGGGGACGACGTCACCGACGAGACCGCCCTGGGCGCGCTGCGCGCCGGGGACCTGGGGATCAAGGTCGGGACCGGCGACACGGTGGCCACCTTCCGGGTGGAGCATCCCAGCGCGATGGTCGAGGTCCTCGCCGCCCTGGTCGAAGCCCGGAGCTCGCGCGGCGCCTGACCACGCCCGCAGCGCCGCGAGTAGCGTGTCACCATGTCGAACCAGCAGAACGGTCGGTCCCAGTGGGAGGCGCAGTACGCGGCGGCGGTGGACGCCGGGCGGGTGCGCGACGCGGACTTCAGCACGTTGTCCGGCGAGCCGGTCGAGCCGGTGTACGGGCCCCTGGACGGCTCCGAGCCGTCGGCGCCGATCGGCTGGCCCGGGCAGTTCCCCTTCACCCGCGGGCTGCATGCCAGCGGGTATCGGGGCCGGTTGTGGACGATTCGGCAGTTCGCCGGGTTCGGCAACGCCGAGCAGACCAACGGCCGGTTCCGCGACATCCTGGCTGCCGGCGGCGGCGGGCTGTCGGTCGCGTTCGACATGCCGACCCTGATGGGCCGGGACTCCGACGACGCGCTGGCCCGGGGGGAGGTCGGGCACTGCGGGGTCGCGATCGACTCGGCAGCCGACATGGACGTGCTGTTCGCCGGGATCCCGCTGGAGCAGGTCACCACCTCGATGACCATCTCGGGCCCAGCCGTGCCCATCTTCGCGATGTACGTCGTGGCCGCCGAACGGCAGGGCGCAGACGTCAGCGCGTTGGACGGCACGCTGCAGACCGACATCTACAAGGAGTACACCGCCCAGAAGGAGTGGCTGTTCCCGCCCGAGCCGCACCTGCGCCTGATCGGTGACCTGATGGAGTGGGTCGGCACGAACGTGCCCCGCTACAAGCCGCTCAGCGTCTCGGGGTACCACATCCGCGAGGCGGGCTCCACCGCCGCCCAGGAGCTCGCGTTCACCTTGGCCGACGGCTTCGGCTACGTCGAGCTGGGCCTGTCCCG
This sequence comes from uncultured Actinomycetes bacterium, assembly GCA_963798745.1. Classification (GTDB taxonomy): domain Bacteria; phylum Actinomycetota; class Actinomycetes; order S36-B12; family CAIYMF01; genus Prado023. Next base: position 194,403 of record CAWCUF010000010.1, on the reverse strand, counting down.
TGGCCTGGACATCGAGGAGTTCGCGCCCGGGCTGTCATTCTTCTTCGACGCGCACATCGACTTCTTCGAGGAGATCGCGAAGTTCCGAGCCGCCCGGCGCATCTGGGCGCGTTGGCTGCGCGACGAGTACGGGGCCACCACTGCCCGCGCCCAGTCGCTGCGCTTCCACACCCAGACCGCTGGGGTCAGCCTGACCGCTGCACAGCCCGACAACAACATCGTGCGCACCGCGGTCGAGGCCCTGGCGGCGGTCCTGGGCGGGACGAACTCCCTGCACACCAACGCCCTGGACGAGGTGCTCGCGCTGCCCAGTGACAAGGCCGCCCAGATCGCGCTGCGCACCCAGCAGGTGCTGGCCCAGGAGACCGGGGTGGCCAACGTCGCCGACCCGCTGGGCGGGTCGTGGTACGTCGAGGCGCTCACCGACCGGATCGAGGCCCAGGCCGAGGCGATCTTCGCCCAGATCCGAGAACTCGGCGCCGCTCGGCAGCCCGACGGCCAGCACCCGATCGGGCCGATCACCTCCGGTCTGCTGGCCGGAGTGGAGTCCGGCTGGTTCACCGGCCTGATCGGCGATGCCGCCTTCGACCACCAGCGCGCCATGGAGGATGGCCACAAGCACGTGGTCGGGGTCAACGTGCACACCGACGCGATCGAGACGCCCTTGGAGACGCTGCGGATCTCCCACGAGGTCGAGGCCGATCAGGTCAAGACGCTCGCCGCCCGGCGGGACGGTCGCGACGAGGCCGCCGTCGAGGCGAGCCTGGCGGTCCTGGCCGAGTCCGCGCGCACGCAGGTGAACCTGGTCCCGCTGCTCATCGACGCCGCGCGAGCCGAGGCCACCTTGGGCGAGATGTGCGACGTGCTGCGCGGGGAGTGGGGCACCTACCGCGAGCCGGTCTGATCCCGCGGCCGGTGCATCGGCGGGCATTGGGCCCCAGCCGACCGCGGGTGGAACAATGACGGTCATGAGCATCCCCACGCATGGCGCCATCGACCTAGGAGCCCTCGCCGCCGCCCGTGAGGCGCAGGCCCAGTCCGAGCAGCGGGCCGCCACCCGCGCAGCAGACCCGAGCTCGCCGCAGGTCGTCATCGACGTGACTGACGCCTCCTTCGAGGCCGAGGTCATCACCGCGTCCATGGCGGTGCCGGTGGTCATCGACCTGTGGGCCACCTGGTGCGGTCCGTGCAAGGCGCTCTCGCCGGTGCTTGAACGCCTGGCCGAGGAGTACGCCGGGCGCTGGGTGCTGGCCAAGGTCGACGTGGACGCCAACCCTGCCATCGCGCAGGCCTTCCAGGTGCAGTCGATCCCCAGCGTGTTCGCCGTCGTCGGCGGCCGTCCGATGCCGCTGTTCCAGGGGGCGCTGCCCGAGCAGCAGGTCCGGGCCTACCTCGAGGAGCTGCTCAAGGTGGCCGCTGCCAACGGCGTCACCGGGACGGCCGGCGCCGCACCGGACGCAGCCGACGGGCAGGGCGAGGTCGTGGCCGAGCCACCGGCCGACCCGCGGATGCAGGCCGCCTACGACGCCATCGAGGCCGGCGACTGGCCCGCGGCGCGTGCGGCGTACCAGTCGATCCTCGATGGTGCCCCGGCCGACCCGGTCGCCCGAGCCGGGCTGGCCCTGGTGGGCGTCTTCGAGCGGGTCGACGGTGCCCAGCATGCCGAGATCCTGGCGGCCGCCGACGCGGCTCCCGATGACCTCGCGGCTCAGGAGCGCGCCGCCGATGTGCTGGTTCTCGACAACAGCCCGGTCGAGGCGTTCGCCCGGCTGGTCGGGGCCATCCGGTTCAGTTCGGGCGCCGACCGAGATCGGCTGCGGACCCACCTGCTGGACCTCTTCGAGGTCGTCGGGCCTGAGGACCCGGCAGTGGCCCGGGCTCGCATCGACCTGGCCAACGCCCTGTTCTGAACCGCGGCGCACTGACCAGTCGCGGCATCCGCGCCACTGTGGGCCGACCACACTGGCCGGCCCACAGCAGGCAGGCTCAGCCCTCGTCGGCGGAGAGCGTCTCGTCGGCGTCGGGCTCGTAGCGCAGCCACACGGTCGCCAACGGCGGCAGCGTGATCTGCGCCGACGCGGGCCGGCCGTGCCAGGCTTGGGCCTCGGCGTCCACCCCACCGAGGTTGCCCACCCCGGAGCCGCCGTACTGCTCGGCGTCGGTGTTGAGCACCTCGCGCCAATGACCCGTGTTCGGCAGCCCCACCCGGTACTCCCCGCGCACCACGGGGGAGAAGTTCGTGATGGAGGCCAGTACCGACCCGTCGCTGCCCAGCCGCAGCCACGAGAACACGTTGCCCGAGGCGTCGTTGGCGTCGATCCACTGGAAGCCGTCGGACGTGTTGTCCTGGTCCCACAGCGCCCGGGTCTCGGTGTAGGCGGTGTTCATGTCGCGCACGCAGTGCTGCACGCCGTAGTGGTCCTGGTACTCGCACAGCCACCAGTCCAGTCCGCGCACCTCGCTCCATTCCGAGCTCTGGGCGAACTCGGAGCCCATGAACAGCAGTTGCTTGCCCGGATGCGCCCACATGTAGCCCAGGTAGGCCCGCAGGTTGGCCATCTTCTGCCAGCGGTCACCGGGCATCTTCTGCGCCAGGGAGCCCTTGCCGTGCACGACCTCGTCGTGGGAGATCGGCAGCGTGAACGCCTCGCTCCACGCATAGACCAGCGCGAAGGTCATCTCGTTGTGGTGCCACATCCGGTGCACCGGCTCGCGGGAGATGTATCCCAACGAGTCGTTCATCCAGCCCATGTTCCACTTCAGGCCGAATCCGAGCCCGCCGAGGTAGGTCGGTCGGGTGACACCGGGCCAGGAGGTCGACTCCTCGGCGATCGTCACCACCCCGGGGACGCGCTTGTAGACGGTGGCGTTCATCTCCTGCAGGAAGGCCACCGCGTCGAGGTTCTCGCGGCCGCCGTACTGGTTGGGCAGCCATTCGCCATCCTCGCGGGAGTAGTCCAGGTACAGCATCGAGGCCACGGCATCCACCCGCAGTCCGTCGATGTGGAACTCCTCGAGCCAGTAGATCGCGTTGGAGACCAGGAAGTTGCGCACCTCGCTGCGGCCGAAGTCGAAGACGTAGGTGCCCCAGTCGGGCTGCTCGCCGCGACGCGGGTCGGCGTGCTCGTAGAGCGCGGTGCCGTCGAAGCGGGCCAGCGCCCAGGCATCCTTCGGGAAGTGCGCGGGCACCCAGTCGAGCAGGACGCCGATCCCGGCCTGGTGCAGGGCATCGACGAGGTGGCGGAAGTCGTCCGGCTTGCCGAACCGGGAGGTCGGCGCGAAGTAGCCGGTCACCTGGTAGCCCCAACTCGGGGCATACGGGTGCTCGGCGACCGGCATGAGCTCGATGTGGGTGAAGCCCATCTCGCGCACGTAGTCGACGAGCTGCTCGGCCATCTGCCGGTAGTCCAGGCCGAGGCGCCAGGAACCGAGGTGGACCTCGTAGACGCTCATCGCGGAGTTGACCACGTCGGTCTCGGCGCGCGTGGCCAGCCACTGGTCGTCACCCCAGGTGTAGTCCGAGGTGTAGACCACTGACCCGGTCGCCGGGGGAACCTCGGTGTGGAAGGCCATCGGGTCGGCCTTCTCGCGCCACACCCAGTCCTTGCCGAGGATGGAGAACTTGTAGGTCGTGCCGGCGCCGATGTTGGGAATGAACAGCTCCCAGACCCCGGTGCCGCCCATCGAACGCATCGGGTGACCGGTGCCGTCCCAGCCGTTGAAGTCCCCGACCACCCGGACTCCTTCGGCGCTGGGTGCCCAGACTGCGAACGAGGTGCCGCTGACCGTGCCGAATGGGCTCTCGTAGCTGCGCTCGTGCGCCCCCAGGGTCCGCCACAGCTCCTCGTGGCGACCCTCTCCGATCAGGTGCAGGTCGAGCTCACCCACGGTGGGCAGGAAGCGGTAGGGGTCATCGGCCGGGATCAGGCCCGCTCCGTAGTCCACATCGATCGTGTAGGCCGGGGTGATCGACTCATCGAGGACGACCACCCACACCCCGCGATGCTCGTGGGTCATCGGGTGGCGCCCGTCAGGAGTCACCACAACGACCTGGCTGGCCATCGGCCGCAGCACGCGGATCGTGATGCCGCCGTCGTAGGGGTGCGCGCCCAGGACCGCGTGCGGGCTGTGGTGCGCGCCGTCCACGAGCCGGTCGATCTGCCCGGAGTCCAGGGGATGGCGGGCTGGACCGCCGGTCGCAGGGGGGGCCGCCGGCGCGCCGGGTGCAGCAGGGGGTGCGGGCGGGCTGGAGGCAGCAGGAGCGGACTTGCCCGGCCGTCCGGACCGGCCTGCCTCGCCGGGCTCCTTGGGTGGGGTGGTCGGGGTCATGGCATCCTCTCCAGAACTACGGCATGTGCACAGGTGAAGGTTGGGTCGTGCCGGATGTAGTTGTGCGTTCCCCACGCCCACGTCTGGCCGGTGACCAGGTCGCGGGCCAGCACGCGTTCGTCGTGACCGAAGCCCAGCGCGGCGAGATCCAGGTGCAGGGTCCCCGCCTGTGGGCTGTTCGGATCGAGCACGCAGGTCACCACCACGACCTCGTCATCCGTGCGCTTGGAGAAGGCGATCAACTGGGGGTTGTCGATGGTCTCGAAGCGCAGGTTGCGAAGCTCGTGGAAGGCTGGGTGCTCCGCCCGGATCCGGTTGAGCATCGTCAGGTAGGGCATCAGGCTGGTGTGCGAGGCGGCGGCCCAGTCCCGGGGGCGGTACTGGAACTTCTCGGAGTCCAGGTACTCCTCCTTGCCCGGGGCCAGTGGCGCGTGCTCGTAGAGCTCGAAACCCGCGTACACGCCGTAGGACGGGGCCAGCAGGGCGGCCAGCGTGGCCCGGATCGCGAAGGCGGCTCTGTTGCCGGACTGGAGGAAGAACGGGTTGATGTCCGGGGTGTTGACGAAGCAGTTGGGTCGCATGTAGTCCGCGGCGAACGTGCTCAACTCGGTGAAGTAGGTCTCCAGCTCGAACTTCGTGTCGCGCCAGGTGAAGTACGTGTAGCTCTGCTGGAAGCCGATGGTGCCCAACGTGCGCATCATCGCCGGTCGGGTGAACGCCTCGGCCAGGAAGATCACGTCCGGGTCGGTGGCGTAGATGCGCGCGAACAGCACCTCCCAGAACTGCACGGGCTTGGTGTGCGGGTTGTCCACACGGAAGATCCGCACCCCCTTGCCCATCCACAGCCGAAGGATCCGCTCGCACTCCTCGACCAACCCGTCGAAGTCGTCGTCGAAGTGGATCGGGTAGATGTCCTGGTACTTCTTGGGCGGGTTCTCCGCGTAGGCGATGGAACCGTCGGCGCGGGTCACGAACCAGTTCGGGTGCTCGGTGACCCAGGGATGGTCCGGCGAGGCCTGCAACGCGAAGTCCAGCGCGACCTCCAGGCCGTTGTCCGCGGCGGCGGCCATGAAGTCCTCGAAGTCGGCCATGGTGCCCAGGTCCGGGTGGATCGCATCGTGGCCGCCTGCCTGCGAGCCGATCGCCCACGGGGAGCCGGGGTCGTCGGGCCCGGGTGTGAGCGTGTTGTTCGGGCCCTTGCGGAACGTGTGCCCGATGGGGTGGATCGGGGGCAGGTACACCACGTCGAAGCCCATGGCCGCGACCGCGGGCAGTCGCTTGGCCGCGGTCTGGAAGGTGCCCGAGCGCGGCGGGTCGGCAGTGGCGCCCTCGGAGCGCGGGAAGAACTCGTACCACGCCCCGTACAGGGCGCGCGGGCGCTCGACCCGGACCGGCCAGGGGCCCGACCAGGTGGGCTGCTCGCGCAGCGGGTGACGAGCGAGCGCCGCCACCACCGCCGGGGCGTGGGCGGCGTAGAGCCGCTGCTCGGCGCTCTCGGCCGTGTCGCGCATCGCCGCAGCAGCCTCGGTCAGCACCTTGCGGGAGTGTGCGTCGGTGGCCTGCGCAGCGGCCCGGTCGAGCACCCGGGCACCCTCCTCGAGCTCGAGCTCGACGTCGATGCCTGCAGGCAGCTTGATCTCAGCCTTGTGCAGCCAGGTCCCGTACGGGTCGCCCCAGGTGATCACGTGGTAGGTCCAGTCGCCCTCGATGTCCAGGCGCACGTGCGCCCCCCACCGGTCGGGCTCGGTCGGCCCGATCTCGACGAGCCGGACCAGCGGGCCGGGTGGCGCGCCGATCGCGAACTGCCTCTGGTCGAAGCCGGGCGGGACGAACTGCACCTCGACGCCCATGGTGTCGTGGCCCTCCCGGAAAGCGGTCACGCGCACAGGCAGTGCCTCACCCACGACGGCCTTGACGGGATAGCGCCCGCCCTCGACGACGGGGCTGACATCAATGCTGGGGAATCGACCGATCACGACCGCGACGCTACTACTGCCCGGCCGCTCGGGTCCTGCTGTGGGGCCCGCGCACCGCCAGTCCGCGCCTGAGTCTGCGGGGTGCGGGGCATCGTGCGGATCGGGGGCGTAACCTGCCCGGCGGAGGTGGGTCATGGGCACGACCTCGCGAGACGTGGCCGCGTTGGCGGGGGTGTCGACCGCGACGGTCTCCCGGGCGCTGCACGGCCACCCGGCGATCTCCGAGACGACCCGCCTCAAGGTGCAGCAGGCTGCGGCCCAACTCGGCTACTCCATGCCCCGGACCACGCAGGGCCGAGCTCGCGTGGTCCTTGGCATGCCCTACTTGGACCGGTGGTACTTCGCCCAGGTGCTCGACGGTGTCGAGCGGACGTTCGCCGGCAGGGGCACCGTCGTTCTCGTCCACAGGCTCATCGACCTGGAGGTCCGCCGCAGCGCGCTGCTCGGCGAGATCCCCCGCCGGGAGGCGGACGGCGTGCTGCTGGTGAACGTCCCGCCCGCGACCGATGAGGTGGCGCTGCTCGCTGCGCGACACATCCCGCTGGTGCTTGTCGGCGCCACCGCCGCGGGCGTGCCCAGCGTGGAGATCGACGACGTAGCGGCCGGCCACACCGCCACCGCCCACCTGCTCGGGTTGGGCCACCGCAGGATCGGTCTGCTGTCGGGTCGACCCTTCGAACGGATCCCGTTCACCGCCCCACCCGACCGCAAGAAGGGCTTCCTGCAGGCGCTGGCCCAGGTGCACGTGGGCTGGGATCCCAACCTCGAGGCGAGCGCCAATTTCACCGCCCGCGGGGGGATGCGCGCAGCACTGGATCTGCTGAGCAGGGAAGTCCGGCCCACTGCCATCGTCGCGGAGAGCGACGAGATGGCCTTCGGGGTGATGGCCGCGGCCCGCCAACTGGGCCTGAGCATCCCTGGGGACCTCTCAGTGGTGGGCATCGATGACCACGACCTCGCCGAACCGCTCGGGTTGACCACGGTGGCCCAGCCCGTGCGCACCCTGGGGGAGTTGGCCGCGCTGCACCTGGCGGGGATGATCAGCGACCCTGGGGCGCCAAGGCCGGTCGGTCGCGTGCTGGTCCCGACCATGCTGGTCGTACGGTCCTCCACGGCGCCGCCGGAGGGACGGCCACGGCGGCGGGCGCGTCGCGTCGGCGGAACTGCCTGAGGAGGGTCGTGCAAGGTCCGGATCCGAGGGTATGGGCACGTCATGGCCGGGTAGTGCCCCTAGACCTGACGCTGCGTTACCGAATCGTTATATGTTGCACGCTTGTTGCACGGCAGTCGTCGTTACTCATCGGGCCCGGGCACGACAGTCTGGCAGCAGGGCGGTACCCCGCCCCCGACCCGCACACAAGGAGACACATCTCTATGAACAGATCTCCCCGTTCCCGTTGGCTGGTGGCCGCCGCTGGCGCCTCCAGCCTCGCCCTGGTGCTGTCCGGCTGTTCCTCGGACTCCGAGACGGCCACCGATGGTGGCTCGGCCCCGGCCACCGACTGCGCCGCGTACGAGCAGTACGGCGACCTGGCCGGCAAGACCGTCAACGTCTACGCCTCCATCCTCAGCCCGGAGCTGGAGATGTACGAGGCCGCCTACGTTCCCTTCGAGGAGTGCACGGGCGCCGACATCAAGTTCGAGGGCTCGAGTGAGTTCGAGGCCCAGCTCAAGGTGCGCGAGAAGGCCGGCAACCCGCCGGACATCGCGCTCATCCCGCAGCCGGGCCTGCTGGCCAACCAGGTTGCCACCGGCTCTGTGAAGAAGCCGTCGGCGACCGCCGAGGCCAACATGGACGCGAACTGGCAGCCGATCTGGAAGGAGTACGGATCGGTGGACGGCGAGTTCTACGCATCCCCGAACAGCTCCAACCTGAAGTCGCTGGTGTGGTACTCGCCGACGATGTTCTCGGACAACGGCTGGACCATCCCGACCACCTGGGACGAGTTGAAGACCCTCACCGACACGATCGCCACCAGCGGCGTGGTCGACAAGCCCTGGTGCGCCGGCTTCGGCTCCGGCGATGCGACCGGCTGGCCCGGCACGGACTGGGTCGAGGACGTCATGCTGCGACTGCACGGCCCCGAGGTCTACGACCAGTGGGTCGCTCACGAGATCCCGTTCAACGACCCGAGGGTCGTCGCGGCCCTCGATGAGGTCGGCTACTTCCTCAAGAACGAGAACTACGTCAACGGTGGGTACGGCGGCGTGGAGACCATCGCGTCCACGAGCTTCCAGGACGGTGGCCTGACGATCCTCGACGGCACCTGCGCGATGCACCGTCAGGCGCAGTTCTACGCGGGCCAGTGGCCGGAGGGCACGACCATCGCCGAAGACGGCGACGTCTTCGCGTTCTACCTGCCGCCGGCAGATCCCGCCACCACGCCGGTCCTCGGCGGCGGCGAGTTCATCACTGCCTACGCCGATCGCCCCGAGGTGGTTGCGGCCCAGGAGTGGATGGCCACTGTCGACTACGCCAACAGCCTGGCCCGCAACAGCACTGGGCTGGCCAGCGCCAACATCAACGCCGATGCGGCGCTGTTCACCGGCATCGCCAAGGTGGCCACTGACGCGCTGGTCGATCCGGACGCGCAGTTCCGGTTCGACGGCTCGGACGCCATGCCCGCTGCGGTGGGTGCCGGATCGTTCTGGGTCGGCATGACCAACTGGATCACGGGCAAGTCCACGCAGGACACCCTGGACTTCATCGAGGATTCCTGGCCCACGTCCTGATCGAGGTTGTTGGTGGGGTGCTGCTCCAGACGGGGGCAGCACCCCACCGGATCCCATTGTCGTGATCGTGGTCCGGCCCCCGGGCGGACGGGAGGAGTGCAGCCGTGTCAACAGCTGAGAAGTTCCTGCAGATGGTCCTGGCCATCGGCGGGTTCGTGGTGTTCTTCGGGGCCATGCTGTTCCTGATCAGCAGGGTCCGGGGTAGGGCGGCAGATCCCCTCACAGCCGTCGCCTTCATCGCCCCGGCCCTGGCGATGATCGCCTTCGGGCTGCTCTACCCAGGTCTGCTGACCACCAACCAGTCGTTCCAGAACGCCGACAGCACGTCCTACGTCGGCCTCGACAACTACGTGACGCTGTTCAGTGAGCCCGAGTATCAACGGGTGCTGATCAACACGTTCGTCTGGGTCCTGATGGTGCCCATCGCCGCGACGCTCGTCGGGCTGGTCTACGCAGTCCTGGTGGACCGCACCCGGACCGAGTCGCTGTCCAAGGCCCTGGTGTTCATCCCCATGGCCATCTCGATGGTGGGCGCCTCCATCATCTGGAAGTTCGTCTATGACTTCCGCCCCACGCAGGCCAACCAGATCGGCCTGGCCAACCAGTTGCTCAAGTGGTTGGGCCTGGACACCTACAACTTCCTGCTCAACGACCCATGGAACACCTTCTTCCTGATCGTCGTGATGATCTGGATCCAGGCCGGGTTCGCCATGACGGTGCTCTCGGCCTCCATCAAGGCCATCCCTGACGACATCATCGAGGCGGCGAAGCTCGACGGGGTGTCCGGTCTGCAGATGTTCCGGTTCATCACCATTCCGAGCATCCGCCCGGGCATGATCGTGGTGCTGACCACGATCGCGATCGGGACCCTGAAGGTGTTCGACATCGTGCGGACCATGACCGGTGGTCGCTTCAAGACCAGTGTCGTGGCGAACGAGTTCTACACCCAGTCATTCCGGTACGACAACGCCGGGCTCGGGTCGGCGCTGGCGGTCCTGCTGTTCATCCTGGTGATCCCGATCATCGTCTACAACATCGTCCAGTTGCGGAAGGCGGCTCACTGATGTCTGCCCTGAACCCGGCCGCCCACACCATCCCCGAGCAGGAGGACCTGATCCCGGAAGAGGAGCAGGCCGCCCCCAGAGGAAGTGATGGCGGCATCGCGCTGCGCAACAGGTCGGCGTGGGCGTCGGTCTTCGCGGCGATCATCGCGCTGCTGTGGACCATTCCCACCGTGGGGCTGCTGATCACCAGCTTCCGGCCCGCCGCAGAGATCCGCCGATCGGGCTGGTGGACCATCTGGCGCGATCCGGTCTTCACGCTCAAGAACTACGAGCAGGCCCTGTTCAGCGGCACCACGAACCTGTCGAGCTACTTCGTCAACTCCCTGGTCATCACGATCCCAGCCGTGCTGATCCCGATCACGATCGCCTGCATGGCCGCCTACGGGTTCGCGTGGATGAAGTTCCGAGGGGTCGGCGCGCTGTTCGTCGCCGTGTTCGCCCTGCAGATCGTGCCGATCCAGGTGACCCTCGTCCCCCTGCAGACGTTGTTCGTCGATGCTGGGCTGGCCGGGACGTTCTGGCCCATCTGGATCGCCCACAGCATCTTCGCGCTGCCGCTGGCGATCTACTTGCTGCACAACTTCATGAGCGAGCTGCCCGGAGAGCTCGTCGAGGCGGCGCGGGTCGACGGTGCCGGGCACTTGACGATCTTCTTCCGGATCATGCTTCCCCTGATGATGCCGGCCATCGCGGCGTTCGCGATCTTCCAGTTCCTCTGGGTCTGGAACGACCTGCTGGTCGGACTGACCTTCGGGGCCAGTCCCGAGGTGGCCCCGCTGACCGTCCGGGTGGCTGAACTGGTCGGCAGCAAGGGCTCGCAGTGGCACCTGCTGTCCGCCGGCGCCTTCATCTCCATGATCGTTCCGCTGATCGTCTTCCTGGCCTTCCAGCGCTTCTTCGTCCGAGGGTTGCTGGCCGGCTCGGTCAAGGGGTAGGCGGTGCCGCTGGCCACCTCGTTGCCCCACGATTTCACCCTCGGGGTCGGCACCTCGAGTTGGCAGGTGGAGGGCGCCTCGTCCGCGCGGGGCGCCACCATCTGGGACGACCTGGCTGACGTGCCCGGGGACGGCACGCTGTAGGCAACCGGCGCGCCAACACCTGATCCGGCGACGCGGTCGCTGGGCGGTGCTGCGCGGGGGGCGGGCGCCCGGCGCAGCTGGCTGGGCGCGCCCGCGCGCGACACGGTCGTTCTACGGGGGCTGTCGCGGCCGGTGGGATCAGGACGCAAGCCACACCGCAATGGGCCACGCTCGGGGGGCCAGAACGACCGATTCACGTGCGCCTGTGGCCCAGCGCTGATCGCGAGCCCTCAGAACGACCATGTCGTGCGCGAGGGTCCCCATGCCTAGCAGTGTCCTGTGGCACGGGGCTCCACCTGCCGCGCTCGAGGGGCCCGGTCCCGGCCGCGCGTGTCAGCGGGCGACGACGCGCAGGAGTTTCGCGCTGAACGGCGGCATCGGTAGCGCGGTGCCGTGCCCGCGGACGTGCCCGAACTCCCCGGCGAAGCCCCCCACGGTGTCGACGACGACCTGGTAGTCGGTCCCGAACGGAGCGCCGGGCAGCAGGAACGTGCCCGCATGGGCGCCGCCGTTGAGCACCAGCAGGAACGGATCATCGGAGAGCCGTTGGCCGCGCGGACCCCGTGCCTGCAGGTCCCCGGACAGGTACATGCCGATCATTCGGTTGTCGCTGAAGTGCCAGTCCACCTCGGTGAACTCCCGGCCGTCCCCGCGAAGCCAGGCCAGATCCTTGGGCCCGCCGGTATCCGGCGCGGTGCCCTCGAAGTAGTACGGCCGGGCGAACACCGGGTGCGCGCGGCGCATTTGGATCACCCCGGCCGTGAACGCCAACAGGTCGCGCTGCCAGGCCTCGTGCCGCCAATCCAACCAGGAGATCTCGTTGTCCTGGCAGTAGGCGTTGTTGTTGCCCTGCTGGGTGCGGCCGAACTCGTCGCCTGCGGTCAGCATCGGCACGCCCGTGCTCAGCAGCAGCGTCGTGAGCAGGTTGCGGATCTGGCGATGGCGCAAGGCATTGATGTCGGGGTCGTCGGTCTCACCCTCGGCCCCGTGGTTCCAGGACCGGTTGTTGTCGGTGCCGTCGCGGTTGTGCTCCTTGTTGGCCTGGTTGTGCTTGTGCGAGTAGCTGACCAGGTCGCGCATGGTGAAGCCGTCGTGGGCGGTGACGTAGTTGATCGAGGCGAAGGGCCGGCGGCCGTCCCCGGCGTACAGGTCCGCCGAGCCGGTCAGCCGCCAGCCCAACTCCGACAACGATCCGTAGCCGCGCCAGTAGTCGCGCACGCCGTCGCGGAACTTGTCGTTCCACTCGGTCCACAGCGGCGGGAACCCACCCACCTGGTACCCGCCGGCGCCGACGTCCCACGGCTCGGCGATCAGCTTGACCGGCCGCAGCACCGGATCCTGCTGCAGCGTGGACATGAACGCCCCGAGCATGTCCACGTCGTGGAACGAACGGGCCAGCGCGCTGGCCAGGTCGAACCGGAACCCGTCGACGTGCATCTCGGTGACCCAGTAGCGCAGCGAGTCCATGATGATCTGGATGGTGTGCGGCTGGGAGGCGTTCGGGGTGTTGCCGCAGCCGGTGTAGTCCGCGTAGTGCCGGCCGTTGCTCAGCCGGTAGTAGCTCTGGTTGTCGATGCCGCGCAGGCTGAGCGTGGGCCCCTGCTCGGTGCCCTCGGCGGTGTGGTTGTAGACCACGTCGAGGATCACCTCGAGGCCGGCGGCGTGCAGGGCGCGGACCATCTCCTTGAACTCGGTCACCTGCTGGCCCCGGGTGCCGGATGCGCTGTAGGCGGCATGCGGGGCGAAGAAGCCCAGCGTGTTGTAGCCCCAGAAGTTCGTCAGCCCCCCGTGCAGCAGGTGGTCCTCGCTGATGAAGTGGTGCACGGGCAGCAGCTCGACGGCCGTCACCCCGAGCTTGGTCAGGTGCTCGATGGCCGCCGGGTGCGCCAGCCCCGCGTACGTGCCGCGCAGGTGCTCGGGCACCCCGGGGTGCAGTTCGGTCAGGCCCTTGACGTGCGCCTCGTAGATGATCGTCTCGGTCCACGGGGTGCCGGGCGAGGTGTCCCCGCGCCAGTCGAAGCCGTCGTCGCCGACGACCACACAGCGAGGGACGTAGGGGCTGGAGTCGCGGTCGTCGCGCGTGAGGTCGTCGTGGCCGACGTGCCCGCGGGTGGCCGGGTGCGGGACGTAGTCGCCCTCGATGGCCCGGGCGTAGGGATCCATCAGCAGCTTGGCGCTGTTGAAGCGGTCGCCGCTCCACGGGTCCCACGGCCCGTCGACCCGGAACCCGTAGCGGTCGCCGGCCTTCATCCCGGGGATGAACCCGTGGAAGGTCTGGAACGTCGTCTCGGCCAGCGCGACGCGCCGTTCGCGGCCCTGCTCGTCGAACAGGCAGAGGTCGACCGACTCGGCGCCGGCCGCCCACAGGGCCACGTTGGCCCCATCCGGGTGCAGCCTCACGCCCAGGGGGTGCCAGTCACCGGGCCAGGCGTCGGGCAGCCGCTCGGCGGCCAGCATCAGCGGGGCCACGGATGCCACCCCGTCCGCTGAGGGGGCCTCGTGGGCCTCGACCGATCCGTGCACTCACACAGGGTACCTGCCGCGGCACGTTCTGCAGGTGGGTCCACGCCGGGGCGCCGGGCCGAAGTGGTTAGGCTCACGGTAGCTCAAGGAGTCGGTGACGAAGGGATCAGGGTGCTGGCGATGTCCGGTGAAGTGCTCGTCCAGGGTGAGTTGACACGCGTCGAGTTCGACGAGGGGGTGGCCACGCTGCGCCTGGACCGCCCACCGGTCAATGCGCTGAACCTGGCCATGCAGGCCGAGATCCTGGCGGCCGCACGCTGGCTGGCCGGCGCCCGCGAGGTCCGCGCGGTGGTCATCCACGGCGGGCCGAAGATGTTCGCCGCGGGCGCGGACATCAAGGAGATGGCCGCGATGAGCTATCAGGACATGGCCGCGGCCTCGCACCTGCTCCAGGAGTCGTTCAACGCGGTGGCCGGCCTGCCGATGCCGGTGGTGGCTGCGGTGACCGGCTACGCGCTGGGCGGTGGGTGCGAACTCGCGCTCTGCGCTGACCTGCGAGTCGTGGGGCAACGGGCCACGCTGGGCCAGCCGGAGGTGCTGCTCGGGGTGATCCCGGGCCTCGGCGGCTCCCAGCGGCTGCCGCGCCTGATCGGCCCGTCGCGGGCCAAGGACCTGATCCTGACCGGCCGCTACGTGGGCGCCGACGAGGCGCTCACCCTGGGCCTGGCCGATCGGGTGGTGCCTGACGAGGACGTCTACGACACGGCCCTCGAGCTGGCCCGGACCTTCGCCGCCGGGGCACCGCTGGCGTTGGCCGCGGCCAAGCGCGCGATCGACGCGGGCCTGGACGTGGACGTGGCCACCGGCACCGAGATCGAGCGGTTGGAGTTCGCGGGGCTGTTCGCCACCGACGACCGCCGCATCGGGATGGCCTCGTTCCTGGCCGAGGGCCCGGGCAAGGCGGAGTTCACCGGACGGTGAGCCCAGCCCTCTGCGCCTGGGCGGGGACCGTGGTGGGATGGCCGCGGAGCTCGAGGAGGCACACATGAAGCTGACAGTGTTCGGGGCAACCGGCGGCACCGGGCGCGAGGTGGTGGCCCAGGCGTTGGCGGTGGGGCACGAGGTGACCGTCCTGGTCCGCGACCCGGCGAAGCTGGATCATCTCGACCCGCAAGTGCGGATCGAGGTGGGCGACGCCACTGACCCCGACGCGGTGCGGCGTGCGGTGACCGATGCGCAGGGCGCGATCAGCGCGATCGGTGGGCGCTCCCTGGGGGCCTCCACGGTGGTCACCGACGCCACGACCACGATCGTGGGCGCCCTGCCCACCGGCACCCGACTGCTGACCGTGAGCACGGTGGGGGCCGGGGACTCCGGCAGCCAGATGCCGCTGCCGGTACGGGCCACGATCGGAGTCCTGCTGCGCAACGCGATCGCCGATCACAACGGCGCCGAGCTGGTGGTGATGGGTAGCGACCTGGACTGGACCATCGCCCGCTGCGTGGGACTGACCGACGACCCTGCTCGCGGCGAGGCGCACGTGACCACGTCCGGGCGGGTCCGTGGCTCGCGGATCCCACGCGCGGATGTCGCCGGGTGGCTGGTGGCCAACCTGGCGGATCCCACCTACGTGCGCCGCGCGGTCACCCTGTCGTGAGGCGAGCCTGCGTTTCGGATCGCCGCGCGTCGGGCATGATCGGATCATCAACCAACGGCTGACTGCCTACAGATCGGGATCACCATGACCAGCAACGATGAGCGCACACCCGAGGCCCCCCCGGCCAACGACGCCCCGCCCCCGCCGCCCCCGCCCGGCCCGCCCACCGCGTCGCCTGCCCCGCCGGTGACCTCCGCAGCCTCCATGAGTGCCCCGGTCGGCAGCAGCGTCCCCATGTACCCCAACGGCAAGCCGATGGTCGACGCCTCGGGCCAGCCGGCCAGCCCGAAGAGCCGCCTGGCTGCAGCGCTGCTGGCCTGGTTCCTCGGCGTGATCGGGGTGCACCGGTTCTACGTCGGCAAGGTCGGCACCGGGATCCTGATGATCCTGACCCTCGGCGGGCTCGGGGTCTGGATCCTCATCGACTTCGTCATGATCCTGGTGGGCTCCTTCAAGGACAAGCAGGGCCGGGTCCTGTCGAACTGGTGAGTCCCGGTGACCCCAGCGGTCCCGTGTGATCGCTGCCCCCGTCGACTGTCGGCGGGGGCAGTGGCGCGTGTGGGTCCCTGCGGTCCGCACACCCATGGATCGCCGACGGGGTAGGCTTCCCGCCAGCATCGAGTCGGATCGGGGCGAGGCATGCGGGCGGAGCAGGCGCAGGTGCGCACTCTCGTCTGGACCGTGCCCAACCTGCTCGGCGTCCTGCGGCTGCTGAGCATCCCGTTGTTCGTCTGGCTGGCGCTGGGGCCGCAGGAGGACGGCGTGGCTGCGCTGGTCCTGGTGCTGGGCGGGGCCACCGACTACTTCGACGGGATGCTGGCCCGGCGCTGGGACCAGGTGTCGCGCATCGGCCAACTCCTGGACCCGATCGCTGACCGTCTGTCCACGCTCGCGGTGCTGCTGGTGTTCCTCGTTCGCGGCGTGGTGCCCTGGTGGTTCGTGGTGCTCCTGGTGGGCCGCGACGTGGTGCTCTCGATCCAGATGGCCCGGCTGAAGTCGCATGGCGTGACCGGCCTGCCGGTGAACTTCGTGGGCAAGGCCGCGACCTTCAACCTGATGCTGTCCTTCCCCCTGCTGCTGTGGGGTGCGGCACCTGCATCCCAGCTCCAGGAGGCCGCCCGGGCCTTCGGGTGGGCGCTGGCCCTCTGGGGGGCCGGGCTGTACCTGTACTCAGCCCTGCTCTACCTGCGCCAGGCGCGGTCGGTGCTGGCCGGGTCCGCGCTCGCGGCCGGGGCCTGAGCCGCCATGCGGGCCGTCGTGATGGCCGGTGGGGAGGGCACCCGGCTGCGCCCGCTGACCAGCAACGTGCCCAAGCCGCTGCTGCCGGTGGTGGGCGAGCCGATCATGGGCCACCTGCTGAGGCTGCTGGCCGGGCACGGTGTCGACGAAGCGGTCGTCACCGTCCAGTACCTCGCTGGTGCCATCCGCTCCTACTTCGGCGACGGCTCGGACTACGGGGTGCGGTTGTCCTACTCGACCGAGCCCATCCCGCTGGGCACCGCCGGCAGCGTCAAGAACACCGAGCCGAGCCTGGCCGGCGAGCCCTTCCTCGTCGTGTCGGGGGACTCGATGACCGACGTCGACCTGACCGAGCTGATCGCCTTCCACGAGCGCACCGGGGCGATGGTCAGCGTCGCGCTGGTCAGCAAGCCGAACGTGATCGAGTTCGGCAACGTCATCATGGGCCCGGACGGCCGGATCGAGCGGTTCGTCGAGAAGCCCTCCTGGGGTCAGGTCGTCTCCGACGTGGTGAACACCGGGATCTACGTGATGGACCCCAGGGTCCTGGACCTGGTGCCCGCCGGCGAGAAGGTCGACTGGTCCGCCGACGTCTTCCCGGCGCTGATGGCCGCCGGCGAGCCGATCTTCGGCTGCGTCATGGACGCCTACTGGGAGGACGTGGGCACCATCCCTGCGTTCCTGTCCGTGCAGGCTGACGTCCTCAACGGCCTGGTCCGGGCGCGGGTCGCCGGTTTCGAGGTGGCCCCCCAGATCTGGCTGGGGGAGGGCGCGATGGTCGATCCGGGCGCCACCCTCGTCGCGCCGTGCTTCGTGGGGGCCAATGCGCGCGTCGAGCCCGAGTGCGTGGTCGGCCCGGGCACCGTCCTGGGCAACAACACGGTGCTGCGCCGCGGGGCCCAGGTGGTCGGCTCCATGCTGGGCGCCAGCGTGTACGTGGACGCCGCCACCCAGATCACCGGCGCGCTTCTGGGTCGCGCCTGCGAGGTGCGCGCCCGTAGCAGGGTCGATTCCGGGGCGGTGATCGCCGACGAGTGCCTGCTCGGCGAGGAGGTGCACGTCCGCTCCGGGGTGCACATCTACCCGGCCAAGGCGGTGGAATCCGGCGCGGTGGTCAGTGACCACGTGATCTGGGAGAACCAGGCACAGCGCAGCCTGTTCGGCCCGCGCGGGGTCAGTGGGGTCATGAACCTGGACATCACCCCCGAGCTCGTCGTCCGGCTGGCCGCGGCGTTCGCTGCCCTGCTGCCCAGCCGCTCCACGGTGACCCTGGGCCGGGACCATTCGCGGGCCGCCCGGGCGATGAACCGGGCCCTGGCCGGTTCGCTGACCGCGGCCGGTCTCAACGTGCGCGACCTGCGGATCATGCCGCTGCCGATCGTGCGCTCGGACGTGGGCCGCGCAGCGGACGGCGGGGTGTACCTGCGGACCACGCTCGGGGTCCCCGAGAGCCTGGACCTGCTGCTGTTGGGGTCCAGCGGCTCGGACCTCACGGTGCCCGAGCAGCAGCAGCTCGAACGGATCCTGGCCCGGCGCGCGTTCCGACGGGCGTTTCCCGGCGAGATCGGCGACATCCACACGCCGCACCGCCCGGTGGACGAGTATGCGACCCAGTTGCGGACCTCCATCGACACCTCGGCGGTGGCGCAGGCCAACCTCAAGGTCGTGGTGGACACCGGCGCCGGTACCGCCGCACTCGTGCTGCCCCGTGTGCTGGGCGCGCTGGGCGTGAGCGTGCTGACCGTGAACAACCTGCTCGACGAGGCCCATCCCACCTCCACGTCGAGCTCTTACCACGCCGCCATGGCTCGCCTGGCCGAGTTGGTCGCCTCGTCGAAGTCCGACCTCGGGGTGCGCTTCGACCCCACCGGCGAGCGGCTGTCGGTGGTCGACGAGTCCGGTCGGTCGCTGGAGCACGGTCGAGCCCTGCTGGTGATGCTGGACCTGGTCGCCGCCGAGCGCCACAGCGGGACGGTGGCCCTGCCGGGCAACACCACGCGGGTGGCCCAGGAGGTGGCGCGCTACCACGCAGTCGGGGTGACCTGGACCGGGACCTCGTCGCAGGCCCTGTCCGCCGCTGCCCGGGCCACGCCCGGGCTCATCTTCGCCGGCGACGGTCGAGGTGGCTTCATCGTGCCCGAGATGGGGCCCAACGTGGACGCCCTGGCTGCGTTCGTGCGACTGGTCGGGCTCGTGGCCCGCACCAAGCTGACCCTGTCGGCGATCGAAGCGCGGATCCCCGAGGCACACATGGCCCGGGCTGCCGTGCCCACCCCGTGGGCACGGCGCGGTGCGGTGATGCGCGCCCTGATCCAGGCAGCGGGCCGACGTGCGGTCGACACCGCCGAGGGGGTGCGCATCGAGGAGGCCGACGGTGCCTGGGTGCTGGCCGTGCCCGACCAGTCCGAGGCCGTGATCCACCTGTGGGTCGAGGCCGACCGTGACCAGCGCGCCGAGGAGCTGCTCTCGGAGTGGTCCGCAGTCCTCGAGGCGGAGATCTCGTGAGTCAGCTCGACGCGCCCGGGAGTTCGCAACTCGTGCGGGCGCCCGCTGCCCGCGAGCGTCCCACGCTCCTCGATGACCTGACCCGCACTTCGGTGGCCAGCGACTACGAGCCGGTGGACCCAGGTCGCACGTTGGCCTCACGACGCCAGCGGGTGCTCGTAGCCGCGATCGCCCTGGGTCTGGCGGGATTCGTGCTCGCGATCGGTCTGTCCGAACAGGTCGGCAACGCCCCGGTCCTCAACGACCAGCGCTCGGCGCTGTTGGAACGGATCGGCACCGAGGACACCCGCAACGACGAGCTGATGGAGCAGGTGGCCGCACTGGGCGACGACCTGACCGCAGCCCGCGACGAGAGCCTGGCCCTGACCCAGGCAGGCACCCTGCTGGCCACCCAGATCGGCAACCTGGAACTGGCCACCGGCTACACCAGGGTGACCGGACCCGGCGCCCTGGTGACGCTCACCGACGCCGCGGCGCAGGAGGGCCAGGAGGTGCAGGACGTCGAACGGGTCCTGGACTCCGACGTGCAGCAGGCGGTCAACGGCCTGTGGTTGGCCGGTGCCGAGGCCGTTGCCGTCAACGGCCAGCGGTTGACGGCGCGGTCCGCGATTCGCTCCGCGGCCAGCGCGATCCTGGTCAACTACCGGCCGCTGAAGCCGCCGTACGTGATCGAGGCGATCGGCCCGCCGGACCTCGCAGAGCGCTTCGGGGCAACGCCCGACGCCGCTGCGCTGGCCGAGGTGTCGGCACAGTTCGGCATAGGCTTGGACACCACATCGACCGAGCGCATCACGCTGCGGTCGGCGACCACGCCGCTGCCCGCGCAGGCGCAGGTCGTTCGTGCTGAGGAGGGGGGCGGTTCATGATCGCGCTCGTCGGCCTGGTGATCGGGATCCTGGCTGGGTTGATCCTCGAGCCCACCGTCCCGTTGTGGATGGAGCCCTACCTGCCGATCGCCGTGATCGCCGCCCTGGACGCCGTGGTCGGGGCCACCCGTGCCCTGTTCGAGGGGGTCTTCCGCGACCGCGTCTTCGTCATCTCGTTCCTGAGCAACGTCCTGGTCGCCGCGATCATCGTGTGGATCGGGGACCTGCTGGGGGTGGGCAGTCAGATGTCCACCGGGGTCGTGGTCGTTCTGACCATGCGCATCTTCGCCAACGTTGCCGCGATCCGCCGGCGCCTGCTGAAGGCCTGACCCGTGGCCGTCGAGGACTCCGAGCATCAGGGCGGTGCCGGCCCGGTGCCACCGGCGCCGGTGGCTGGCCCGTCCCAGGACCCGCAGGACGCCCTGGGGCAGGCCCAGGACTTCCACCAGAGCTCGGTCTTCCGGTGGCGTGGCGGGCCGAGCGTGGTCGTGGGGCTGCTGTTCGCGGTGCTGGGGCTGATGATCGTGGCCGGTGCGATCGCGCAGTCCAGCGACGACGCCCTGGCCAACGCACGACCCGACGAGCTCGTGGGGATCCTCGACAGCCTGAACTCCGAGAACGACCGGCTCGAGGCTGAGAAGCGCCAGATCAGCGCCGAGATCGACTCGCTGGCCTCGGGCCGCGACGCAGCCGCGCTGGATCAGGCCCGCTCCCGGCGCGAGGCCCTCGAGGTCCTGGCCGGGACCACTGCGGTGCGCGGACCCGGGGTGCGCATCGTGATCCGCGACCGGGACGGGGGAGTGGACGCCCCCACGATCCTGGACGCCGTGCAGGAGCTGCGCGACGCGGGTGCGGAGAGCATCGAGGTCGCCGAGCGCCGGGTCGTGGTCGGCACGTGGTTCGCCGACCCGGCGGCCGACCAGGGCCCCGGGATCCTGATCTCCGGTGACCTGCGCAACTCGCCCTACACGATCCTGGCCATCGGCGATCCGGAGACCCTGGCCACCGCGATGGAGATCCCCGGCGGCGTGGCCGACACGATCCGCACGGCGGGCGCCGACTTCGCCGTCGATCGTCGCGATGAGGTGGAGATCACCGCCACCGTGCCCCTGGCGCAGCCCGAGTACGCTGTGCCGGTCGACCAGGGCTGAACCGCCTCCCCGAAGGAGCAGACATGTACCCAGACGACCTGCGCTACACCCCGGAGCACGAGTGGGTCCGTGTGCTCGGCCCGACCCTGCTGCGCTTCGGGATCACCTCTTTCGCGACCGAGGCCCTCGGTGACGTCGTGTTCGTGGACCTTCCGGTGCCGGGTCAGGAGCTGTCCGCAGGGCAGTCGTGCGGTGAGGTGGAGTCGACCAAGTCCGTGAGCGACCTGTACGCACCGGTCGACGGGGCTGTGTCCGCGGTCAACGAGGAGCTCGAGTCCGCCCCGGAGCTGGTGAACGCCGAGCCCTACGGCCAGGGCTGGCTGGTCGAGGTGCAGTGTCCCTCCGAGGAGGCGGCGCAGACGGCGTGGGCCGCGCTGATGACCGCCGAGCAGTACGCCGAGGGCTTGGCGGCGCGCTGAATCGGTCCGGTCCGGTGTTCGGGGTTGACCCGGGCCCGCGCCGGTCGGATAGGTTTGCCCCGTCATGAACCTAGACCTCAGGTGGAGGTCGCAACAGGGCGTGCAGTGGGGAGTCGACGTGACAAGGATCTGCCAGAACTGCGCACAGGAGGCGTCGGACCTGGCGCGGTTCTGCAGCAACTGCGGGGCCCCGCTGGCCGATCTGAGCCCCCAGCCCGAGGTGGAGGCCACCGGCACGCTCGAGGCGCTGGTCTCGGGCACCGGGCCGCTCGGCGCGGTCACGACCGGTTCGATCGGTGCGGTGGCCTCGGGCAGTGCCATGCTGATCGTGCGGCGCGGGCCCAGCGAGGGGACCTCCTTCCCGCTGACCACCGACCTGGTCACAGTGGGGCGCTCCGATGAGTCAGACGTGGTCCTCGACGACGTCACCGTGTCGCGGCGGCATGCGGAGTTCATCCGCGCCGACCAACGCTGGACGCTGCGCGACGTCGGCAGCCTGAACGGCACCTACGTCAATCGCGACCGGATCGACGAGGTGGAGCTCACCGGTGGCGAGGAGGTCCAGATCGGCAAGTACCGGTTCGCGTTCCTGGTGGGAAGTGGACCGAGGTGAGCACGGCTGCCGCCTCCGATGGCCTGCTGAGCATCGGGGAGGTCCTGCACCTGCTGCGCTCGGACTTCCCGGACGTGAGCATCTCCAAGATCCGCTACCTGGAGGCTGAGGGTCTGGTCGAGCCGGCCCGCACGCCCTCGGGCTACCGCAAGTTCACCCGTGCCGACGCCGAGCGCCTGCGCTACGTGCTGCGCATGCAGCGCGACAACTACCTGCCGCTGAAGGTCATCCGCGAGCATCTGGACCAGCTCGACCGTGGGCTGGCGCCGGCGCCGCTGAGTGCCGCCGACGCCGCCCCCCGCGCACTGGTGTCCACCGGCGCGCAGGCGGTGTCGGCCGAGGACCTGGTCAGCACCGACCAGGAGTTGCGCCTGTCGCGCAAGGAGCTGCTGGCCGAGTCCGGGATCACCGACGAGGTCCTGCGTGAGCTGGAGTCCTTCGGCCTGGTCACCCAGGTCGCCGGCAGTTCCTACTACAACGCCACGGCGCTGCAGGTGACCCGAATCGCGGCACAGCTGGCCGAGTACGGCTACGGCCCACGGCACCTGCGCCCGTTCCGGCTGGCTGCGGACCGGGAGCTGTCCCTGGTCGAGCAGGTGGTGCGCCCGATGGCCCGAGGTCGGCATACCGACAGCAATGCGCGGGCCGAGGAAGCTGCCCGGGCCATCGCTGCCCTGGCGATCCAGTTGCACCTGGCGCTGGTCAAGGCCGGCCTACCGGGCACCCTCGGCCGCTGAGCGATGGCCGGTCCCGGCCTCCGGGACTACGCTGAGGCGCGTGGATGGATACCAGGCAGTCGAGGTCGTGGGTGTCCGGGTCGAGATGCCGTCGAACGCGCCGATCGTGCTGGTGCGACCGGTCGGCGGCGGTAGCCTGCTGCCCATCTGGATAGGCCCCAACGAGGCCGCCGCGATCGCCATGGCCCAGCAGGGCGTGTCCGCACCCCGTCCGCTGACCCACGACCTGTTCGTGGCCACGCTGGCGGCCCTGGGCGCCCCGCTGCGCGAGGTGCGGATCAGCCGGCTGGACGGCGGGGTGTTCTACGCCGAGCTCGTGTTCGACAGCGTCACCGTGGACGCTCGTCCCTCCGATGCGCTGGCCCTGGCCCTACGCGCCGAGGTGCCGGTGCTGCTGGCCGAGGACGTCCTGGCCGAGGCGGGGGTCGCCGCCGAGGGCGAGTCGGCCGTCGACGAGGTCGAGCAGTTCCGAGAGTTCCTCGACACCGTGAGCCCGCAGGACTTCGAGTGACCTGGTAGCGGTGGACTGAACCTCAACCTGAGGTTGATAGTTTCGCTCGGCGTGTCGGAAGTGCGGGCGTTGACGTGGCCACCACAGGGGCCTAGTTTCGGGTCAGCGAAACACGTCGGTGTAACTACGTCGGCGCAATATCCGATCGACCAGAGGATGCCGGTATGTCAGCTGAGGACACGGGCCGCCAGTACGAGGTCCAGGGCGCGCTGTTCGACGTGCCGCAATCCTCGGTGCCTGAGGACGTGGGCTTTCGGGGTCCGGTGGCCTGCTCGGCTGCGGAGATCACCTACCGACAGCTGGACTACTGGGCACGTACCGGGCTGGTCGAGCCCTCGGTCCGCCCGGCGACGGGGTCCGGCACCCAGCGCCTCTACAGCTTCCGCGACATCCTGGTGCTCAAGGTCGTCAAGCGACTGCTCGACACCGGCGTCTCGCTGCAGAACATCCGGACCGCGGTGACCCACCTGCGGGCCCGTGGTGTCGAGGACCTGGCCACACTGACGCTCATGAGCGACGGCGCCAGCGTGTACGAGTGCACCAGCGAGGACGAGGTGATCGACCTGGTGCGCGGCGGTCAGGGAGTCTTCGGCATCGCCGTGGGCAAGGTGTGGCGCGAGGTGGAGGGCACCCTGTCGAGCCTGCCGGCCGAACGCAGCACGGGCGCCTCGAGCCCCAGCGACGACGAGTTGTCCGCTCGGCGCCGCAAGCGCCAGATCGGCTGAGCACGCCCGGCGCGGCGCCATCGGGTGCCATCGCGCACGCGCCACTACGCTGGCTCGCGTGCAGCCTGCCTCGGACCACGCGCTGAATTTCGTCGATCGCCACCTCGGACCGGACTCCGCCGAGGTGGCGCACATGCTCGAGACCGTCGGGTACCCCGACCTCGACTCCCTGGCCCGAGCGGCCGTTCCCGCCACGATCCAGTGGCGTGCGGGCCTGGACCTGCCACCCGCGCTCACGGAGGCACAGGCAACCGAGCAGCTCCGAGCGCTGGCCGAGGCGAACACAGCCGCCGTCTCGATGATCGGCCTGGGCTACCACGACACGATCACGCCCGCGGTGATCCGGCGCAACGTGCTCGAAGCCCCGGGCTGGTACACCGCCTACACGCCCTACCAGCCCGAGATCTCCCAGGGCCGCCTCGAGGCGCTGCTCAACTTCCAGACCATGGTCGCCGACCTCACCGGCCTGCCCCTGGCCAACGCGTCCATGCTCGATGAGCCGACCGCCGCCGCCGAGGCCATGGCGTTGCTGCACCGGGTGGATCGCAGCGGGTCGATGACGTTCGTCGTGGACGCCGACACCCACCCGCAGACCCTGGCGGTGCTGGCGACCCGAGCCGAGCCGCTGGGCATCGTGCTCGACGTCCGCGACGTGCTCGCCGGCCTTCCGGCCGATGATTGTTTCGGTGTCCTGGTCTCGATGCCGACCAGCACCGGCCTGGTCCGCGATCCGGGCGTGCTGGCCGATCTCGCCGGGCGGGCGCATGACCTGGGCGCCGGGGTCGTCGTGGCGGCCGACCTGCTCAGCCTGTGCCTGCTGACCCCACCGGGCGAGCTGGGTGCTGACATCGTGGTGGGTTCGGCGCAGCGGTTCGGCGTCCCGATGGGGTTCGGCGGGCCGCACGCAGGCGTCATGGCGGTCCGGACCGGCCTGGAGCGGCAGCTGCCCGGGCGGCTGGTCGGCGTCTCGGTGGACGCCGCCGGCGAGCGCGCCTACCGCTTGGCGCTGCAGACCCGCGAGCAGCACATCCGCCGGGAGCGGGCCACGAGCAACATCTGCACCGCGCAGGTGCTGCTGGCGGTGATCGCCGGGATGTACGGCGTCTACCACGGTCCCAGCGGCCTGCGCGCGATCGCCGACCGGGTCCACGGGCACGCGCTGGCCCTGGCCGAGGAGCTGCTCCTCGACGGGGTCGCGGTGCGCCACGCAAGCTTCTTCGACACGGTCGTGGCAGTGGTGCCGGGGTTGGCCGACGGGGTCGTGGCGCAGGCGGCGCAGCGGGGGGTCAACCTGCGCCCGGTCGACGCCGACCACGTGGGCATCAGCACCGACGAGGTGACGACCGCAGAACACCTGGACCTGGTGCGCGCGGCGTTCGCGGCGGCCGGCGACTCGCGAGGGCGCCCGACCGTGCCCGGTGACGTGCAAGGGCTACGAGCGGTGCCCGGGGACGTGCCCCTGGGCATCCCGCCGACGTGGCTGCGTCGTTCGGCCTACCTGACCCACCCGGTGTTCCACGCCCACCGCAGCGAGACGCAGATGCTGCGCTACCTGCGGCGCCTGGCCGGCTACGACGTGGCGCTGGACCGCTCGATGATCCCCCTGGGCTCGTGCACGATGAAGCTCAACGCGACCACCGAGATGGAGCCGATCAGTTGGCCCGGGTTCGCCGGGATCCACCCGTTCGCCCCCGCTGCGCAGACCGCCGGGTACCTGGAGCTGATCCGCGCCCTCGAGGCCCAGCTCGTCGAGCTGACCGGCTACGACGCGGTGAGCGTGCAGCCCAACGCCGGCTCGCAGGGGGAGTTCGCCGGGTTGCTGGCGATCCGGGCCTGGCACGCGTCCCGGGACGACGCCGCGCGGGACATCTGCCTGATCCCCTCGTCGGCGCACGGGACCAACGCCGCGTCGGCGGTCATGGCCGGGCTGCGGGTGGTCGTCGTGGCGTGTGACGAGCACGGCAACGTCAGCGTCGACGCCCTGCGTGAGGCCCTGGCCAAGCACGGTGAACGGGTGGCTGCGCTGATGATCACCTACCCCTCGACGCACGGGGTGTACGAGGCCGAGGTGGCAGGGCTGTGCGCCCTGGTGCACGACGCCGGCGGGCAGGTGTACGTCGACGGGGCCAACCTCAACGCACTGGTCGGCCTGGCCAAGCCAGGTCGGTTCGGCGCCGATGTGTCGCACCTGAACCTGCACAAGACGTTCTGCATCCCGCACGGTGGCGGCGGGCCGGGCGTCGGGCCGGTCGGGGTGCGCGAGCACCTGGCACCGTTCCTGCCCAACCACCCGCTGCGCGCCGACGCCGGCCCGGCGGGCCGTGGCTTCGCCGACGGGGGAGTCGGACCGGTCAGCGGGGCGCCGTGGGGCAGCGCCGGCATCCTGCCGATCCCGTGGGCCTACATCGCGATGATGGGTGCCGACGGGCTCACCCGCGCGACCCAGGTCGCGGTCCTCTCCGCGAACTACATCGCCGTCCGGCTGGCTGAGCACTATCCGGTGCTCTACACCGGGCCGGGCGGGCTGGTCGCCCACGAGTTGATCCTGGACCTGCGCGAGATCACCCGCAGCACAGGCGTGAGCGTCGACGATGTCGCCAAGCGCCTCATCGACTATGGGTTCCACGCGCCGACGATGAGCTTCCCGGTACCCGGCACGCTCATGGTGGAGCCCACCGAGAGCGAGTCGCTGGGCGAGCTGGACCGGTTCTGCGCGGCGATGATCGCCATCCGCGCGGAGATCGCCGCGGTGGCTGCCGGCGAGGTGACCGTGGGCAGCAGCGTGCTGCGCGGGGCCCCGCACACGGCGGCGAGCCTGGTCGGGGAGTGGGACCGCGCGTACTCGCGGGCGCAGGCGGTGTTCCCGGTGCCTGACCTGGTCGCGGACAAGTACTGGCCGCCGGTCGGGCGGATCGACGGGGCCTACGGGGACCGCCACCTGATGTGCTCCTGCCCGCCGCTCGAGGAGTTGGCCGGCCCGATCTGATCACGGCTCATGAGCCATGCGGCTGGTCCGGCTTCCAGGGCGTCGCACCCACACCGATCATGGGCGTGCCCGGCGCGTCAGGTGCGGCCCTCAGCCTCCTGGATCTCGAACAGCACGTCCTGGGTCGAGATGGCCGAGGGCAGGTCGGGGGCTGAGTCTGCACCTGAGGTCGAGGGTCCCATCCACAGGGCGTGCAGCACGGGGAAGCCGGCCGCACGCACCGCCTCGACCACCGCTGCGTCGTCGTCGACGAACACGGCCACCTCGTACCGGCGGGTCAGCCGGCGCAGGGTGGCCACCTTGGTGATCCGGGCGGGCCGCCGGTCGGTGTCCGCGCGCATGAACAGTTCACCGGAGGGCAGGCCCTGGGCGGCCAGCCAGTCCACGGTGGCCACCCGGCAGCGCTCAGGTCGGCCGGTCAGGTAGATGACCGCATGCCCCGCCCCGGCCGCTGTGGTCACCGCGGCCAGGCCCTGCGGCAGCGCCGGGTCCCCGGGCGCGGCCCCGAAGAAGGCCTCCCAGTCCTTGGGCCGGCTGGCCACGTGGTGCAGTCGGTGGCGCACATCGGCCAGGACCCCGTCGATGTCGAAGACCGCGACGCTGCGCCGCGCGGTGGTGGGAGTGTCGGTCACGGACCCGACGCTACCGCCGCCAGCAGACTGCCAGCAGGATGTGGCCGACCCGGGCCGGGGCCCCCGCTCGCGCCCCCGGTAGCGTCCAACCATGGACTTCACCACCCTCGCGTCGCAGATGCCCACCGCCGTGCCCATGGTCGGGACGTTGAACATCGAGTTCCTCGAGCTCGACCCGCAACGGGTGCTGCTGCGCATGCCTGACCAGGCCGCGTTCCACAACCACATCGGGGGCATCCACGCCGGCGCGATGTTCACCCTGGCTGAGACGGCCACCGGCGCGATCGTGCTGGGCAACTTCGGGATGCACCTGGACCGGGCCACGCCGCTGGCCGTCGATGCGAGCATCAAGTTCAAGAAGATCGCGATGGGCCCGATGTACGCCGAGGCGCTGCTGCACGATCACCCGGAGGTCATCCTGGCCACGCTCGAGGCCGGCGAGCGTCCGGAGTTCCGCATCGAGGTGGCCCTGTCCACCGAGGACTGGACGGTCACCGGCGAGGCCTCCTTCCTCTGGACGCTCAAGCCGGTCCGCCGCTGATCGCCCACGCGCGACGCACCCAGGAGGTCCTTGCTTCTCGATCCAGCACTTGGGGTGCCGGATCGATGATGCACGGTCCTGCGTTGGGTCAGCGGCCGCCGGGCACCCGGGGTTGTGGGCCGGCGCCGACGTTGCCGTAGCGATGGGCCGTCATGCACACGCTCTGCTCGTGCATCCAGCGGGGGGCCTCCACCGCCACGCTGCCCGCGATCGGGCGCCGGTCCACGCTGACTCCGGCGTCCAGGGCGACCAGGGCCAGGTCGCCGGCGTCCTCGCCCGAGAGCCAGCGCACCCGGCTCACGGTGCCCTGCGCCACCCGGGCACGCGCCTGATCCAGTGACTCGACCACTGTGTCCGCGCCTCGGGAGACCGTGGCGCTGAGCAGGATCGGGGTTCCGGTCCGGGCCGCCAGTCGGCGCACGGACTCCAGGTCGACGGCGCGGGTGTCCGCGTCGATGCGGACCAGCACCGGAGCGGTGAGCGGCCGGTAGCGGACCAGGTTGCGCTCCACCGTGAGGCCCGTGAGGTCGCGGGCCACGCTGCCGATCTGCGCCCACCAGGCCTGTACGTCGTCGTTGGTCAGGGCGCTCTGGCCCGGGGCCCAGTCGCGCAGGCACGCCACGTAGTTCTCCCCGCCGGCTTTGGCATTCGGGCCCACCGACGACTTCTTCCAACCGCCGAACGGCTGTCGGTTGACGACCGCGCCGGTAGTGCCCCGGTTGACGTAGGCATTGCCGGCCTGGACCCGCGAGATCCAGGTCTCGCACTCGCCGGTGTCCAGGGCGTGGATGCCGGCGGTCAGGCCGTAGTCGACGGCGTTCTGCCACTCGATGGCGGTGTCCAGATCGGGGGCGCGCATGACCCCGAGGACCGGGCCGAACCACTCGGTGCGGTGCGTCCACGAGCCGGGCTGGACCCCGAGCTTCACGCCCGGGCTCCACAGGCGCCCGGTGTCGTCGAGTGGGCGGGGCTCCACCAGCCAGGACTCGCCGGGTTCCAGGACGGTCAGCGCGCGCAGCAGTGGGCCCTGCGCGGGGCGGATGACCGGTCCGATCAGGCTGGCCGGGTCCGGAGCCGGCCCGACCACCTGCGTGGTGACCGCGTCGTGCAGTTGGCGCAGGAACGCCGGGTTGTCGTGCACGGAGGCCTCGACGATGGCCAGGCTGGCCGCCGAGCACTTCTGACCCGCGTGCCCGAACGAGCTGGCGACCAGGTCCTTGACGGCCGCGTCGATGTCGGCGGTGGCCGAGATGAGCAGCGCGTTCTTGCCCGAGGTCTCGGCCAGCAGGCGCAGGTCCGCCCGCCACGAGGTGAACAGCCGGGCGGTGTCCCAGGACCCGGTCAGGATCACCGCACCGACCTCGGGGTGCGTGACCAGGTGCGCGCCGACCTCGTCGTCGCGGGTGGGTAGGAACTGCAGCACGGTGCGCGGCACCCCGGCGCGCCAGAGCTGCTGGACCAGCAGCCAGGCCGTGGCCACCGACTCCGGCGCCGGTTTGAGGATGACGGCGTTGCCGGCGGCCAGGCTTGCGAGCACCCCGCCGGAGGGGATCGCGTAGGGGAAGTTCCACGGCGGGACCACGACGACCACCCCGACCGGGGTGCTCGGGGCGGGCTGGCTCAGCGTCTGGATCGCGGTGCGGCCGTAGAAGCGTGCGAAGTCGATCGCCTCGGCGACCTCCGGGATGCCCTGGTCCATGGTCTTGCCGGCGTCCAGGGACATCACCGCCAGGGTGTCGTGGCGCTCGTCGGTCATCACCCGAGCGGCTTCCCAGAGGATCCGGGCCCGATCCCGGGGGCCGCGGGCCTCCCACTCGGCGACTGCCGCCTGCGCGGTGGCCACGGCCTCGTCGATGATCTCGGTGGTCGCCACGCAGTACCGGTACCAGGGTGTGCCGCCGGCGCTCGGGTTGCTGCCGGGTTCGACGCCGTCGGAGCGTTCGACGCCGGCCACCACGACCGGCACGGGGCGATCCCAGCCGGGGGAGTGCCGGTTGAGGGCTGCCTCGATCAGGGCGCGCTCCTCCGGGCGGGTGAGGTCGATCTCCGGCTCGTTGTCGAAAAGGCCCTCCGTGATCGGCTCGGTGCCCACCTCCTCGGCCGGGGCGTGTCGGCGCGACTCGGTGGCGACCGTGTGCCGGGCCGCCACTGCCGCGCGGAACCGCTGCTCCTGCTCGTCGAACGTCGCTGAGCCGACCGTGAGGCTGAACGAGGCACGCAGGAAGTTCTCCGGGGCGGTGTTCTCGTCGAGGCGGCGCACCAGATAGGCGACAGCGGAGGCGAAGTCGTCGCGCGTCGTCACCGGGGCGTAGAGCAGCACGGAGCCGACGTCGCCGATGATGGCAAGCGCCTCGGCGTTGGCCATCCCCTCGAGCATCTCCATGTCGACCTGCTCAGGCACGTCCCGGGCTGCGGCGACCTCCAGCGACCAGGCCAGGTCGAACAGGTTGTGGCTGGCGATCCCGATCCGCACCGCGTCGGCGTTCTCCGGGCGCACCGCCGCATCCACCAGCCGCTTCCACGAGGCGTCGACCTCGGCCTTGGAACCGTAGGGGGCTGGCGTCCAGCCGTGCACCTGGCCCTCCGCGGACTCCATGGCGAGGTTCGCGCCCTTGACGATGCGGACCTTGATCCGGCCACCGCCCGCGTCGCGCCGGGCGCGCGACCAGGCCAGCAGCCGTTGGAACGCGGCGTGGCTCTCGGGCAGGTAGGCCTGCAGGACGATGCCCGCGTCGGTGTCGGCGAACTCCGGCTCGGCCAGCACTGTCGTGAACGCGTCGAGGGTCAGCTCCAGGTCGCGGTACTCCTCCATGTCGAGGTTGACGAACGTGCGCGGGCTGGTGGCGTTCGCCGCCAGGTACAGCCGACGCAGGCGTTCGGCGACGCGGCGCACGGAGCCTTCGTGGTCATAGGTGCTCAACTGGGCGGCGATCGCCGAGATCTTCACCGAGATGTAGGTGACCTCCGGACGGCCGAGCATCTCGATGACCCGGTCCAGGCGCCGGGTGGCCTCCTGCTCGCCGAGGACGGCCTCGCCCAGGACGTTGATGTTCAGCCGGGCCCCTTCCGCGGCCCGGTGTTCCAGATGGGTACGCAGGGGCGCGGGCTCGGCCGGCAGGATGATGCCGGTCGAGGCGTCGCGCACCTGCCAGTGCACCAGGCGCATGCTCGAGCGCGGCGCGACCCGGGAGATCCTGCGCAGGGCCTGCAGGCCGACATGGTCGCGCAGGCCGAGCGCGGCCGGGTTGGAGGCGTCGGCCGCTTCGCGCAGGGTGGCGGCTGCCCGGGGCGGGTCGCTGATCCGCATGACCTCATCGGTCAGGGCCATCGTCACCGGCAGCCCGGCGGGGTCGGCCAGCAGGCGGGTGAGCCTGCGCCGGTTGGCCTTCTCGCGGTGGGTCCGCTGGCCCTGCGCCGCGTTCATCCAACGGGCCGCGCGGGCCACAGCCCGGTCGACCACCTCGTCGGCGTCGGGGCGGGCGGCAGGCAGGTTCAGGGAATCGGTGTCCACGAGA
This sequence comes from uncultured Actinomycetes bacterium, assembly GCA_963798745.1. Taxonomy (GTDB): domain Bacteria; phylum Actinomycetota; class Actinomycetes; order S36-B12; family CAIYMF01; genus Prado023. Next base: position 162,662 of record CAWCUF010000010.1, on the reverse strand, counting down.
CTCATGGTCGTCCTGCTGCGGGCTGAACTCAATGCAGGGGGCGCCGGAAGTCAGTGCGGTGCGGTCGGGACGGCCGGATTGGGGGGCACCGGATCGGCCGGCCAGCCGGCCTCCTCGGCATCCGCCCGAGCAGCGCATCGGCCAGGACCTGGCGTGCCGCGACCAGGTCGTGGGACGCGCGCTCGGCGTGCCGGGACGGGGTGGTGCGGGGAGTCTGGGCGGACACGATCCCTCGGGGGCTGGTGCGGTGGTGGCGCCGGGGCGGATCGGCCCCGGTGGCTCGGTCGTGCCCAGGCTTCAGAGCAGCGACATCCCCTCGGTGAGCACCGAGCGCAGGATGGCCTCGATCTCGTCGAACTCCGGCTGGCCGATGATCAGCGGTGGGGCGAGTTGGATCACGGGGTCGCCGCGGTCGTCGGCCCGGCAGTAGAGGCCGGCGTCGAACAGCGCCTTGGACAGGAACCCGCGCAGCAGGCGCTCGGACTCGGCTTCGTCGAAGGTCTGCTTGGTGGCCCTGTCCTTGACCAGCTCGATGCCGTAGAAGTACCCGGCCCCGCGCACGTCGCCGACGATCGGCAGGTCGAGCAGCTTCTCCAGCGTGGCCCGGAAAGCGCCCTCGTGGGCCCGCACGTGGGCGTTGAGGCCTTCGCGCTCGAAGATGTCGAGGTTGGCCAGCGCCGCTGCTGCCGAGACCGGGTGCCCACCCCACGTGTAGCCGTGCAGGAACGTGTGGGTGCCCTGGGCGAACGGCTCGAACAGGCGGTCGTGGACCATCATCGCGCCCATGGGCGAGTACCCGGAGGTCAGGCCCTTGGCGAAGGTGATGATGTCGGGCTGCACGCCGAACCGGCTCATCGCGAAATAGTCGCCGATCCGGCCCATCGCGCAGATGGTCTCGTCGGCGACCAGCAGGACGTCGTACTGGTCGCAGATCTCGCGCACCCGCTGCAGGTAGCCGGGCGGCGGCGGGAAGCAGCCTCCGGAGTTCTGTACCGGCTCGATGAAGACGGCGGCCACACTGTCAGGACCCTCGAACTCGATCGCCTCGCCGATCCGGTCGGCGGCCCACCGACCGAACGCGACCTCGTCGTCGGCGTGCAGCGGCGCCCGGTAGAAGTTGGTGTTCGGGGCCTTGTGGGCACCGGGGACCAGGGGCTCGAACGGGACCTTCGCGGCCGGGATCCCGGTGATGCTCAGCGCACCCTGCGGGGTGCCGTGGTAGGCGACGTTCCGGCTGATCACCTTGTGCTTGGTCGGCCGGCCGGTGAGCTTGTAGTACTGCTTGGCCAGCTTCCACGCCGACTCGACGGCTTCCCCGCCACCGGAGGTGAAGAAGGTCCGATTGAGGTCGGCCGGGGCCAGGCCGGCAAGCCGGTCGGCCAGCTCGATGGCGCTCGGGTGGGCGTAGGACCACAGCGGGAAGTAGGCCAACTGGGCGGCCTGCGCGGCCATGGCCTCGGCGATCTCGGCCCGCCCGTGGCCCACCTGGACGGTGAACAGCCCGGCCAACCCGTCGAGGTAGGACTTGCCCTGGTCGTCCCAGATCCGCGCGCCCTCGCCGCGGACGATGATGGGGACGTGGCCGCTGCCGTCCTCGTAGACCGAGTGGCGCGTGAAGTGCATCCACAGCCGGTCGCGGGCCAGGTCGGCCAGACTGTCCTCGCCGCGCTCGGTGAAGGACATGTCGCTGATGGTCATCGGGTTCCCCAGGTGTAGGTCTGCTTGCGCAGCTTCAGGTAGACGAACGTCTCGGTGCTGCGCACGCCCGGGACGGCACGGATCTTGTGGTTCATGATCTCGAGCAGGTGTTCGTCGTCCTCGCACACCACCTCGGCCAGGATGTCGAAACCCCCGGCCGTGATCACGACGTAGTCGACCTCGTCGACCTCGGCCAGGCGGTCGGCGACCTCGCCGAGGTCGCCGTCGACCCGGATGCCGAGCATGGCCGCGCGCGGGAAGCCCACCTGCATGGGGTCGGTGACCGCCACGATCTGGATCACCCCGGACTCGACCAGGCGCCCGACCCGCTGGCGCACGGCGGCCTCGGACAGGCCCACGGCCCGTCCGATCGTGGCGTAGGCGCGCCGCCCGTCCTGCTGGAGCTGCTCGATGATCGCCTTGGCTGTGTCGTCGAGCGGCGCGGCGCGGGGCCGCGGGGTCGAGGGCATGGCCGCCATGCAACCCCACAGCACTCCCAGATGCAAGCAGATCCGTGGTCCAACGCCCACGGATCTGCGGAATGCGCAACCTGAGGGCGCTCGTACTGTGCAGATGAAGACACGCCCATCACTGCCAGACTGCGCGTTCTCGGCTACAATCGGCCGCGCGTCTGGGGGCTCGTGGGCGCGGCCAGCGCCCCGTGCAACCGTCCGCAGCCAGAGCGCACCCTGCGATCCGCCGAGTCGTCCGCACCTGCCGCTAGGAGCCCCTGTGAGCCGCACCATCCGCAACTTCGTCAACGGTGAGCCGGTCGAGGCCCTCGGCGGCGAGACCCAGGACCTGATCAACCCGACGACGGGCGAGGTGTTCGCCCAGGCAGTGGTGTCCGGGCCGCAGGACATCGATCGCGCCTACCGCGCCGCGTCGGATGCCTTCGCGTCCTGGGGCCGGACCACACCCGCGCAGCGCCAGGCCGCCCTGCTCAGGATCGCCGACATCGTCGAGGCCAACGCCGACGAGCTGATCGCCCTGGAGAGCGAGAACACCGGCAAGGCGATCGCGGTCACCGCGGCCGAGGAGATCCCGCCGATGGTCGACCAGCTCCGGTTCTTCGCCGGGGCCGCACGGATCCTCGAGGGCAAGTCCGCCGGCGAGTACATGGCGGGCTTCACCTCCATGATCCGTCGGGAGCCCGTCGGGGTCATCGGCCAGGTCACCCCATGGAACTACCCCATGATGATGGCGGTGTGGAAGTTCGCCCCGGCGATCGCTGCGGGCAACACCGTGGTGCTCAAGCCCTCGGACACCACCCCGGTCACCACGGTGCGGATGGCCGAGCTGTTCGCCGACGCGCTGCCCGCCGGGGTGTTCAACGTCGTCACGGGGGACCGCTCGACGGGTCAGGCCCTGGTGGAGCACCCGCGCCCGGACATGGTCTCGATCACCGGCTCGGTACGCGCCGGCATGGCCGTGGCAACCAGCGCTGCCGCCGACGTCAAGCGGGTGCACCTCGAGCTCGGCGGCAAGGCGCCGGTGGTGGTGTTCGAGGACGCCGACATCGCCGCGGCTGCCGAATGGCTGGCGGTGGCCGGCTACTTCAACGCCGGCCAGGACTGCACGGCGGCCACCCGGGTGCTGGTCGCTGACGCGATCCACGACGAGTTCGTCGCCGCGCTGGCCGAGCAGGCGCGCAACACGCCCACCACCTACGAGGGCGGTCCCGGTGACCCCGACGCCCTGGTGCCCCCAATGAACAACGAGCGCCAGATGACGCAGGTGCTCGGCTTCCTCGAACGCACCCCGGCGCACGCGCAGGTCGTCGCCGGTGGATCCCGGCAGGGGGATCGTGGCTTCTTCATCCCGCCGACGGTCGTGGCCGGCCTGCGCCAGGACGACGAGATGGTGCAGAACGAGATCTTCGGACCCGTGATGACCGTGCAGCGCTTCGCCGACGAGGCCCAGGCCCTCGAATGGGCCAACGGGGTGCAGTACGGCCTGGCCTCCTCGGTCTGGACCCGTGACCTGGCCCGCGGGATGCGGATGGCGCGCAGCCTGGACTTCGGCGCGGTCTGGATCAACACGCACATCCCGCTGATCGCCGAGATGCCGCACGGCGGCTTCAAGCGCTCCGGCTACGGCAAGGACCTGTCCATGTACGGCTTCGAGGACTACACGCGCATCAAGCACGTGATGATCAACCTCGAGAACTGACCCGACGGCCCCGCCCGGCGCCCCGCGCCCACGCCGCCCCGCGATCGATCCAAGTCTGCTGGCCCGTAGTCGGATTCATCCAAGAACGCTGGCCTGTCGGCCCAGCATTCTTGGATCGATCCGGCGGCGGGCGCGGTCGGGGCGGCGGCCGCGGGCTGCTCGGGCAGTGGGCGGCGCGTCCCCCGAGGGGTGGACTGGTGCATGCGGGCGAACTGCGCCACCGCGGGGGCACAGTCGCGGCCTCGCGCGACTGTGCCCCCGCGCGCTGCTGACTGGAAGGCGTTGAACGGCTCAGTCGGCGGGCATCCGGCGGGGCGACCCCGTTAGCGTTCGGCCATGACCAACGTGACGATGTTCGATACGAAGAGGTATGACCGCGAGCACCTCGGCAAGGTGCTGATCGGGGCCGGCGTGGACGTGAAGTTCCGCGAGTTCCGCCTCAATCCCGAGACCGCCGAGACGGTCGGCGACGACGTCGACGTGGTGTGCGTGTTCGTCAACGACCGGGTGACCCGCGAGGTCATCGAGGTGCTGGCGGACAAGGGCGTGAAGATGATCGCCCTGCGCTGCGCAGGCTTCAACGGGGTGGACCTGCAGGCTGCCGCGGACCACGACATCCTCGTGGCCCGGGTGCCCGCCTACTCGCCCTACGCGGTCGCCGAGCACGCGGTCACCCTGGCGATGGCGCTGAACCGGCGCATCCCGCAGGCCAACCGTCGGGTGCGCGACATGAACTTCACCCTCGACGGCCTGGTCGGCTTCGACATGCACGGCAAGACCGTGGGCCTGATCGGCACGGGCAAGATCGGCAAGATCGCCGGTCAGATCTTCAAGGGCTTCGGCATGCGGATCATCATGTGGGACCCGTACCCCGATCCGGTGTGGGCGGCCGAGCAGGGCCTGGAGTACGTGTCCCTCAGTGAGATCGGCAAGGAGGCCGACATCGTCTCGCTGCACGTCCCGCTGCTGCCCGAGACCCATCACATCCTCAACGCCCTGGTCCTGGATGCCCTCAAGCCGGGCGTGATCATCATCAACGTCAGCAGGGGCGCCCTGGTGGACACCGTCGCGCTCATCGCTGCCCTCAAGTCCGGCCAGGTCGGTGGCGTGGGCCTGGACGTGTACGAGGAGGAGGAGGGCAAGTTCTTCGAGGACCTGTCCGGCGAGGTCATGAACGACGACATCCTGGCCCGACTGCTGACCTTCCCCAATGTGCTCGTCACCGCCCACCAGGCGTTCCTGACCCACGAGGCCCTCGACGAGATCGCTCGGGTCACCACCGAGAACGTCGTGGCCTTCGCGGCTGGGGAGTCCCCGGACGAGTCGCGCATCGTTACGGTCCCGTGACGTCCGGGTCGACAGGAACTGCGAGTTTGTGACGCATCCGGCGGTCCGTTAGCGTGCCGCCCACCGGATATGGAGCATGGAATTAGTGCCACCGTGTCAGTACGGCCACGGATTCCGCACCCACGCCGGATACCGCGTCACTACCTGAGGGAGACTCGTGGAGCCACTCGGCCAGTTCATCGATGGGGAGCATGTCCTCGGGTCCGGGCCCTGGGTCGAGGTCACCAACCCGGCCGACGGCTCGGTGGTCGCCACCCTGGGGGAGGCGACCACCGCGGATGTCGACACCGCGGTCGCGGCCGCGCGGGCGGCGTTCCCGGCCTGGGCTGCTGCCAGCCCCGGCGAGCGCTCCGCGGTCCTGTTGGCCCTGGCCGACCGGATCGAGGCCCGGGCCGAGGAGTACGCGCGCGTCGAGTCGGCACAGTCGGGCAAGCCGATCAAGCTGACCGCCGAGTTCGACGTCCCGGGCTCCATCGACAACGTCCGGTTCTTCGCCGGCGCGGCCCGGATGCTGTCCGGGATGGCGCAGGCGGAGTACGACGGCACACATACGTCCTCGATCCGTCGTGAGCCGATCGGTGTCGTCGGCTCGATCGCGCCGTGGAACTACCCGCTGCAGATGGCCATGTGGAAGGTGCTCCCGGCGGTCGCCGCGGGCAACACGATCGTGCTCAAGCCCGCGGAGATCACCCCGTTGACCTCCCTGATGTTCGCCGAGGACGCGGTGGGGGCGGGCATCCCGGCAGGGGTCATCAACGTGCTCACCGGACCCGGTCGCACGGTCGGCGAGGCGCTGGTCAGCCATCCCGATGTGGCCATGGTGTCCTTCACCGGGTCCACGCCGGTAGGCCAGCGTGTGATGCAGCTGGCCACCGGCAGCATCAAGCGCGTGCACCTCGAGCTCGGCGGCAAGGCGCCGTTCGTGGTGTTCGACGACGCAGATCTCGAGGCCGCGGCCAACGGCGCGGTGGCCGGGTCGTTGATCAACTCCGGTCAGGACTGCACGGCTGCGACCCGCGCGTACGTGCAGCGACCCCTGTTCGAGGGCTTCGTCGCCCGGGTGGCCGAGCTGATGGCCACGGTGCGGATGGGGGACCCCACGGACCCGCATACCGACCAGGGCCCATTGGTCTCCCGGCGTCAGCAGCAGTCGGTGCATGGCTACGTGCAGCGCGCCGTCGCGGCCGGGGCCACGGTCGTCTGCGGCGGGCAGGTGCCCAGCGAGGGTGCCCTGGCGGCCGGCTCGTTCTACCCACCCACCCTGGTGGTCGATGCGGCCCAGGACTCCGAGATCGTCCAGGAGGAGCTGTTCGGCCCGGTCCTGGTGGTCCTGCCCTTCGACACCGACGACCAGGGCCTGGCCCTGGCCAACGACACGCCCTACGGCCTGGCTGCCTCGGCGTGGACGACCAACACGTTCCGCGCCCAGCGGGCCAGCCGGCAGATCGCGGCCGGCTGCGTGTGGATCAACGACCACATCCCGATCGTCTCCGAGATGCCGCACGGTGGCTTCAAGGCCTCGGGCTTCGGCAAGGACATGAGCATGTACTCCCTGGAGGAGTACACCCACATCAAGCACGTCTCGGCCGACATCACCGGCGACGTGCGCAAGGACTGGCACCGCACGATCTTCGGCGACCGCTGACCCGAACCGACCCGAGAGGAAGGCAGGATCCCATGAGCGGCTCGACCTCTGGGCGGCTCGGCTCTGCCCTGCCGCGCAGGCGGGCGTGATGCAGGCAGCCGGCATCGGCAGTGCGGTCATGATGGCAGCGGCCTGCGGCACCCGGACGCCGCGCAGCACCGCCAGCGACAGCGGGGCCCAGGAGGTCCCGGCCGGACCCAGCCCGACCAGTCGGCCGACAGCAAGCAGAGCGATGGCCAGGATCGATCCTGAGCTGGTCGACAACCCGTTCATCTTCCCCACCGAGGCCGACCTGGCCCGGGTGAGTGAGTTCAAGTTCCTCGACCCCGCCCAGCAGGTCACCTACACCCAGGCGTTCCAGACCCTGATCGGCAACTGAGCCGACGTCCGCCCGGCGCCGGACTCAGGAGGCCTCGAGCAGCACGACCTTCGTGCCGGGCTTCCAGACCGCGTCCCCGGTCATGGTCACCTGCTCGGTGCCTCCGGCGGGCACGTCGCTGACCGTGGTGCTCACCGAGCCGAGCGACTCGGAGCCGAGGTAGACCCAGAGCGTCAGGTCGGTCGAAGCTGTGTCGGTTCCGCGGTTGAGCAGCGTGCCGGTGACCGTCAGGCCGTTGGCGTCGTTCTCGAGCCGGTAGGGACTCAACAGCCAGTCCCCGGAACTCAGCTGGTCCGAGGACGGCGCTGCTGGCGCGTCGCCGGCGGACTCCGCCTGGTTGGGGTTGCTCGCCTCGCCGGTCGCTGCGCCGCCGGTCTCGGCGCCCGGACTGCTGGCATCGCCGCCGCCCAGGTTGTTCAGCAACAGCCAGCCGCCCAGCAGGATCGCGATGCCGAGCACGACCAGCCCCAGCCAGCCGCGCCCTGAGCGACTGCGCGGGGCTGCGGTGGGGGCGGACCGTCGAGGTGCGGTGCGCGGGCGGACCGGCGGGGGAGCGGGGCTGGTCCGCGCCGGTGGGGCCACGCGCGTGGCATCGGAGTTCGCCGGGAGCACGATCCCCGGCAGGCCCGGTTCGGCCTGGGTGCCGGTCTGCGCGTTGGCCGTCATCGGCGGGACTGGTGTGACGACCGTCGGCGCACCGGCCGGGTCGGCATCCGGCACCGCAGTCGGGGCCGGCGCGACCACAGTCGGGCTGGTCGGGGGCAGGCCCGGGGCGCTGGCCGGAGCGGCATCCAACAGGACGGCCTGCGGCGAGGTGCCGTGCCCACGAAGCCGGTCGAGCACCTGGCGCGCCGTGGGGCGACGTACCGGGTCCTTGGAGAGCATCCGCAGCAGGAGCGCGGCCCGGTTGGGGTCCACCCCGACGAGGTCGGGCTCCCGGGTCGCGATGCTCATCAGAACGGCCACCGAGGCCCCCTCGCCGAACGGGGGTCGCCCGGTCGCAGCGTAGGCCAGCATCGAGCCGAGCGCGAAGATGTCGCTGGCCGGGCCGACCGGCTCCAGCGTGGCCTGCTCGGGAGACAGCCACGCGGGGCTGCCGGTGACCAGCCCGGTGGCGGTCAGCGAGGTCGCGTCCTCCGGATGGGCGATCCCGAAGTCGATCAGCACCGCGCCCCGATCGTGCAGGATGACGTTGCCGGGCTTGAGGTCGCGGTGGGTGATCCGGTGCACGTCGAGGATGGCCAGCGCCTGGGCCATGCCGCGCGCCAGATCCCACCAGCGGTCCTCGCTCAGCGGCCCACGATCGGTGACCTCCTCGCGCAGGGTCGGTCCGGCGACGTACTCCAGGGCCAGCCAGGCCGGTTCGGACTCGATGTCGGCGGCCAGGTACTGGCAGATGTGCTCGTCGCGGACCGACTTGAGGATCGCGACCTCGCGGCGGAACCGGTCGCGCGTCGCGGGCGCGTCGAGCAGCCCGGGGCGGATCACCTTGAGCGCTGCGGTCCCGTGCTCCGGGGAGGTGGCCTGGAACACCACGCCCATGCCACCGGCGCCGAGCCGGCTGTGCAGCGCCCATGGGCCCACCTGGTGCGGGTCGTGCATGGACAGCGGGGAGCCCAGCACTCGTTCGGTCATGGGTACCTCCCGGCGCGCACGTGCGGACACGGCGCGGATCGTGGACGAACTCAATCTAGTCGATGAGGCGCCCCGGGTTGGGCCTGCGAGGTCCATGCCGCCGGCCGACACCTGGTGGGTCGCCTCGACCCGTGCGCCTGCAGGTGCCGCAGGACCGGCAGGGCTCCCGGCCGGTCGCTACACTGGCCGCGCTGCGGTTCACCGCGTGGGACCTGTCCACCGACCGCGCGGCCGTAGCATCCGGAGGACCCGGGGCGGCTCACCAGAGGTGCGATACCGGTGCCGTACTCACGATCGCGCGTCCGTGACTCCTCCCGAGCAGCCCTGGCCGACCTGACCCACGCACCGTACTGGCTCGACCGCCCGCTGCGCCCCGAGGCGCAACCGACCCTGGTCGGCCCGACCAGCGCCGACCTGGCGATCGTGGGCGGCGGGTTCACCGGGCTGTGGACCGCCCTGCTGGCCCTGGCGGCCGATCCGGGGCTGGACGTCGTGGTCCTGGAGGGCGACCGCCTCGGGGAGGGCGCCTCGGGTCGCAACGGCGGGTTCATGGCCGCCTCGATCACGCACGGCTTCGGCAACGGCCTGACCCGCTGGCCCGACGAGCTCGCCGAGCTCACCAGGGCGGGCCACGCCAATCTCGACGCGATCGCCGAGACGATCGAGAGCCACTCGATGGACGTCGACTACGCGCGCACCGGCGAGCTGGACGTGGCCAGCGAGGAGTACCAGGTCGCCGAACTCGCGGAGCTCCCCGAGCTGGCGGCGCCCTACGGCGAGCGCCTGGAGTTCCTCGACGCCACCGCCACCCGGGCGATGGTGGACTCCCCGCTCTACCGCGGTGCCGTGCTCGACCGCGACGGCGTTGCCCTGGTCGACCCGGCCAAGCTCACCTGGGAGTTGGCGCGCGTGGTGGGTGAGCTCGGTGGGCGCATCCACGAGCACTCGGTCGTCACCGGCCTGGCCAAGGCGGACGCGGGCGTTCTGGTGCGTACCGAGCACGGGCAGGTCCGCGCGCGCCAGGTCGCCCTGGGGACCAGCGCCCACCCGAACCTGCTGCGCCGCGTGCGGCCGTTCCTCATCCCGGTCTATGACTACGCCCTGGTCACCGAACCACTGAGCGACGCGCAGTGGGCCAGCGTCGGCTGGGACTTCCGCGGCGGTGTGGGGGATGCGAACAACCAGTTCCACTACTCGCGCCCGACCGCCGACGGCCGGCTGCTGTGGGGTGGGTTCGAGGCGATCTACCACTACGGCAGTCGGATGAACCCGGCGCTCAACCGCGACGACCGGACCTATGCGGTGCTGGCCGAGAACTTCTTCGAGACGTTCCCACAGTTGCAGGGTCTTGCGTTCTCGCACGGCTGGGGCGGGGCGATCGACACCTGCTCGCGGTTCAGCGCGTTCTGGGGCACCGCACTGGACGGTCGGGTGGCCTACAGCGTCGGGTACACCGGGCTGGGGGTCGGTGCGACCCGGTTCGGCGCCCAGGTGATGCTCGACCTGCTGGCTGGCCGTCAGACCGAGCGCACCGCCCTGGAGATGGTGCGCACCAAGCCGATCCCGTTCCCCCCCGAGCCCGTGCGCAGCCCCGCGGTCGCGCTGACCCGGTGGTCCCTGGACCGGGCCGACAACTGCGGGGGGCGGCGCAACCTGTGGTTGCGCACGCTCGACAAGCTCGGCCTGGGCTTCGACTCATGATCGGCCACGATCCGTGCAGGGTGGCCGACGTCGATGTCGCGCCACCCCCACGGATCGTGATGCGCTCCACCCGAACCTGACCCGGCACCTTCGCCCGACCCGATTGAGAGGCCCCCATGAAGCACGTCACCCACTGGATCAACGGCGGCCCGTACGTCGCCCCCGAGCAGCAGCCATCCCCTGACGTGGTCAGCGGAGCGCTGGCGTCCCTGCGCGACCGGGCGGCCGACCTCATCGACCCCGAGCGCACCGGCGACATCTTCGACCCGGCCACCGGCAAGGTCGCCGGAACCGTCGACTTCGCCTCGGTGCGGATCATGGACGAGGCCGTCGCCGCGGCGACGGCCGCCTTCGCCGAGTGGGGTGCCACGTCGATCACCCGGCGCACCTCGATCCTGTTCGCCTTCCGCGAGCTGCTCAACGCCCGCAAGGAGGAGGTCGGCGCGCTCATCACCGAGGAGCACGGCAAGGTGCTCTCCGACGCTCTCGGGGAGGTCACCCGCGGCCTGGAGGTCGTGGAGTTCGCCTGCGGCATCCCGCACCTGCTCAAGGGCGGCTACTCCTCGGGGGTGTCGAGCAGCGTGGACGTGTACTCGATGCGCAAGCCCCTGGGTGTGGTCGGCATCATCTCGCCGTTCAACTTCCCGGCGATGGTGCCGATGTGGTTCTTCCCGATCGCGATCGCCGCGGGCAACACGGTCATCGTCAAGCCCAGCGAGAAGGACCCGAGCGCGATCACCCTGATCGCCGAGCTGTGGAAGCAGGCCGGCCTCCCCGACGGGGTGTTCAACGTGGTGAACGGCGACAAGGTGGCCGTCGATGCGCTGCTCACCCACTCCGACGTGAAGGCGATCTCGTTCGTCGGGTCCACGGCCGTCGCCCGCTACGTCTACGAGACCGGCACCGCGCACGGCAAGCGCGTGCAGGCCCTGGGTGGGGCCAAGAACCACATGGTCGTCCTGCCCGACGCCGACCTCGACCTGGCCGCCGACGCCGCGGTGAACGCCGGCTTCGGCTCGGCCGGGGAGCGGTGCATGGCGATCTCCGCGCTGGTCGCGGTGGGCGACGTGGCCGATCCCCTGGTCGAGGCGATCGCCCAGCGCATGGCCACGCTGATCACCGGTGACGGTCGTCGCGGCTGCGACATGGGCCCGTTGGTGACTGGTGCGCACCGCGACAAGGTCGCCTCCTATGTGGCGGCGGGCGAGGCCGCCGGCGCCACCCTGGTCGTGGACGGGCGCGACCCCGTGGTCGACGGCGATGCCGACGGCTTCTGGCTCGGGCCCACCCTGTTCGACCACGTCACGCCGGAGATGAGCATCTACACCGACGAGATCTTCGGCCCGGTGCTCTCGGTCGTGCGGGTGGAGTCCTACGAACAGGCCGTGGCGCTGGTCAACGAGCATCCCTACGGCAACGGCACCGCGATCTTCACCAACGACGGCGGGGCGGCCCGGCGCTACCAGGACGAGGTGGAGGTCGGGATGATCGGCATCAACGTGCCGATCCCGGTGCCGATGGCCTACTACTCGTTCGGCGGCTGGAAGGCCTCACTGTTCGGCGACACACACGCCCACGGCACGGAGGGCGTGCACTTCTTCACCCGCGGCAAGGTCGTCACCTCGCGCTGGCTGGACCCCAGCCACGGCGGCATCAACCTGGGCTTCCCGACCCACGGCTGAGCGCCCCCCGCCCCTCGCCCGGTGACAATCTGGGATCGAGTTGCCTCACAAAGGGCAGCTCGATCCCAGATTGTTGAGCGGACGCCAGCGCAGCGCGGGCGGCTACTGGTAGGACACCCAGCGGGGCTGCGGCTTGACGCTGCGCATGGTCGACCTTGGGCTGAGCATCGGGCGGTCCTCGTCGATGAAGTTCTTCCAGCCGAACTTGATCGCCTTCGGGGCGCCGGCCCGCAGGGCGCGCCAGGTGCTCTGCTTGGCGGGCTGGCTGCCCAGTCCGTCCATCTGGATGACCATCGCGATCTCGGGGTGCGAGGTGTTCAGGCTCGAGCGATTGCGGATCATGGCGGTGCGGAACTGGTGCAGGAGCAGCATCTTCTGCGGCAGGCCGGCCTCGCGGGTGAGGTCGGCCAACCAGTCGCCGACCCGGTTGATCTCGCGGGCGTCCACCGACCCGATCTGGCGCAGGTGCCGCTGGCCGGGCTTGAGCCGCCACTCCGGATCGAGGGCCAGTCCGACGTGCGGGTACTTCAGCAGGGAGCGATAGCGCTTGGCCTGGGTCAGGAAGTCGGTGCGCCCCGGTTGCAGGTCCAGCACCACGTAGACCCCGCTGCGCCCGGCCGCCTTCACCAAGGGCTTGAGCTTCTTGACCGAGGACTCCGCGGAGTAGTCGCCGTCCCGGCCGGCGGACGCCGAGGCGATCGTGGCGATGATCTCCAGGGACGCAACCACGGTGCGCTTGGTGTGCGGGCGGTAGGAGGCAGCCACCTTCTTGGCACGTCGGATCGTGGCGGCGGTGCCCTGTTCGCCGAGCACGCCCAGCGCCCGGGTGCCGGGGTGCCCGTACAGGGCCACGTAGACCTTGCCGTCGAAGATCCGGGTGCCTCCACCCGGAAGGCTGGCCGCCCCGAAGGCCGCAGCAGCGGTGGCGGTGGGATGCAACGCCAGCGCAAGCGGCAAGCCCTGGGACGCAGCCAGCGACGACGCGGCGCTGCCCGAAGATGCTGCGCTGTGGACAACTGCTGCCCTCGCGCACCGCGGTCCCGGCGAGGTCAGCAGACCGGCAGCCGCCGCAGGACCGGTCGCCAGCGCGACCGTGGTGGCCAGGGCCACGCCCAAGTGGAACGTTCGTCGCATGGCTGCCTCCTGCGGTGGGGACCTGCGCGCAGGGTAGCCCCCGCGGACCCCCGATCGGCGACCCTGCGCGAGACGCAGCCAAGCGAGCTGCGGCCAGGACCCGCCGCGGGGGTCGAGTCACGACGATGTCGAGTCCCTCGGCATCTCAGCAGGGGCGTGATGCGACGCTCGATCGCGGTCCGCGGCGTCCGTGGCCTGCCTGGCCCGGTGTCAACTTACCCCGATCAGCTGGGACCTGCCTCGCGGCACGGATGCCGACTCGCGGAGGCGGCCGGTGGGCACGTGGCAGGGTGTCGCAGGTCAGCGATGGCCAGGAGTCGGTGCCTGTCGTGCTGAGCACGGCGCGGCTCCTGCTGACGCCGCTTGAGGTCAGCGACGCCGCCGGGATGCTCGCCGTGCTGTCCGACCCCGCCCTGCCTGGGTCGTCGGAATGGCACATCAGCGCCACGGCTGTGCGCGGGAGTCTGCTCGCGCGGTGCTCGACTGGCTCGTTGCGCAGGGCCTGAGCACAGTCACCGCCCACATCGCCCCCGGGCACGCACCCTCCGAAGCCGTGGCCAGCGCCCTCGGACCAGCGCCCAGCGGCCAGTTCGACGATGACGGCGAGCAGATCTGGCGGCTCGAGCCGTAGGCGCTCAGGCGGGCAGGCGTACGTCGGGGTCGACCCGCCGTGCCCAGCCGGTGACGATCAAGTACTGCGCGCCGAGGTAGGTGAGCATCACGACCAGGCCACGGCCGGGGAAGCCGAGGTCGGCGAGGTCCAGGCCGATCAGCATGTCGGAGATCAGGAACAACAGACCACCCACGCCGATCCGCAGGTCCACGCCGGCGGCCACGACGGCCATCACGCACAGGGCGAGGCTGTAGACCGCGATCGGCACCTGCAGGTCACCGAGTCGGGAGCCGAGCACCAGGTTCGCGCCGACCCAGAACAGCAGGTACCCCACCACGATCATCGGCCGGGCGCGCACCCGGGGCCAGGCGCCCATGCCCAGGAACCCCAGCACGTAGCAGACCTGCATCGCGAAGAACCCAGCCATTCCGATCAGGAACGTGGCCTCGAACTCCAGGCCGACGTCGCCCACGGTGGCCAGGACCAGGCCCGCCACGAGCAACCGGGGCGCCGAGGCGCCCAGCGCGACCAGCACCCACAGCAGCAGCGCCGGCATCAGCAGGCCCTTGGTGAGCGTGTGCACCCAGCCGTCCAGACCGATCACATCCATGGCCAGGTAGCCGGCCCAGAGCACCGCGATCAGTATCCACGCCGAACGCTGGCCGGGGCGGTGATCCCGGCGCAGGTGGGTGCTCAGGTCCTCGGGGGCTGCCATACCCGCACGGTACTGCGGGCGGGCGCGGTCACGGGGCATGGACGCCGCCCGCCTCGATAGTCTCGCGCTGAACCGAGGCACCGCGTAGATCGCGTGCACGGCGCAACCACGAGGAGAGAACATGCGGATCCTGGTCATCGGCGCCGGGGGCGTCGGGTCATCGGCTGCCCTGATCGCCGCGCGTCGGGACTTCTTCGAGGCCATGGTCATCGCCGACTACGACGCCGAGCGCGCGGCGGCGCTGGTCGCCCGGCTCGGGGACCCCCGGTTCACCGCCGCCCAGGTCGATGCCAGCAGCGCCGAGGCAGTGACCGCGCTGTGCCGCGAGCACGGGATCACCCACGTGCTCAACGCGGTCGACCCCCGCTACGTCCTGCCCATCTTCCACGGCGCCTTCGCCGCGGGCACGCACTACCTGGACACCGCGATGAGCTTGTCGCACCGGCACGCGGAGCAGCCCTATGCGCTGCCCGGTGTCATGCTCGGCGACGAGCAGTTCGCTGAGCACGACCAGTGGGTGGCCAACGGGCAGCTCGCGCTGGTCGGGATGGGTGTGGAGCCCGGCCTGGCCGACGTGTTCGCCCGGCACGCCGCCGACGAGCTGTTCGCCGAGATCGACGAGCTCGGCGTGCGCGACGCGTCCAACCTCGTCGTGCACGGCTACGAGTTCGCCCCCTCGTTCTCGATCTGGACGACCATCGAGGAGTGCCTGAACCCGCCGCTGATCTGGGAGAAGGAGCGTGGGCACTTCACCACCGAGCCGTTCAGTGAGCCGGAGGTGTTCGAGTTCCCGGACGGGATCGGGCCGGTGGAGTGCGTGAACGTCGAGCACGAGGAGGTCGTGCTCATGCCCCGGGTGCTCGACGCGAGGCGGGTCACGTTCAAGTTCGGTCTCGGTGACGAGTTCATCGAGGTGCTGCGCACGCTGAACAAGCTGGGCCTGGACCGGACCGAGCCGGTGACCGTGCGCGGGCAGCGGGTCTCCCCGCGCGACGTCGTGGCCGCCTGCCTGCCCGACCCCCTGACCCTCGGGGACAAGATGACCGGCAAGACCTGCGCCGGGGTGTGGGTCACCGGCACGGGCAAGGACGGCAAGCCCCGCGAGGTGTACATCTACCACGTGGCCGACAACGAGTGGACCATGGCTGAGTACGGCGCCCAGGCGGTCGTCTGGCAGACCGCCATGAACCCCGTGATCGCCCTGGAACTACTCGCCGGCGGTGCCTGGTCGGGGGCCGGCGTGCTCGGTCCGGAGTCCTTCGACGCCAAGCCGTTCCTGGACCTGCTGCGCGACGGCTACGGCGAGAACTGGGTCGTCCAGGAGCGCACACCGGGCGCCTGAGGTCCGACCCGCACCGGTGTGCCGGGCCGTCGGCCGATCAGCGCCAGCGCCCCGGGCTGATCGCGCTGGTCGGCTCGGTACGTCGCTCGAGCAGGGCGCTGATCGACTGCCACAACACCGGTGATCGGGCATCGCCTGGAGCTGCCCAGTGCGCGGGCACACCCTCCTGGGCGTGCTCACCGAGCAGCTGCGCCCACAGCGGCTCGATCATCGCGTAGGTGACCGCGCGCTCCAGGTCGTGGTAGGCGTCGAAGCCCCGCTCGGTGAGGCGGTAGGACGCGCCGTCGTGGCGCACCAAGCCGGCGCCCGCCAGCAGCACGAGTGCACCGTCGAGCACGCCGTCGACCACCCGTGACCGCGCACCACCGGGGCCCACGAGTGCACCGGGGTCCACCTGCCCTGCGTAGGCGGCCCAGAACGCGTCATAGGCCAGTCCGCCGAGCGCACCCAGGTGCAACCACCGAGCCACCGGCAGACCCCCGCCCGCCGTCGAGTCGAGGTAGGTCTGCACGCCGAAGTGGTTGACCAGGAAGTCGCGGCCCAGGTAGGAGGCCGAGCCGGCGCCCATCCCGAGGAAGCGCCGGCGTGTGATCGACGTGTAGGTCGGCGAGCTCCGGCGGTTGAACGTCCAGACCGAGCGACGTTCGTAGCCGTGCGCGTGCGCGAGGCGGGTCGCCTCGGCCAGGACCGCGTGCTCGTGGCGACGGTCGTGGTGGGCACGGCCGAAGGGCGTATAGCCGAAGCGCATCAGCGGGTAGGTCGATACCTGGTCCGCGCCGAACTCGAAGCAGGTCACCAGGTCACGTAGGAACGCTGCGGCCAACCGGTCATCGAGCGCGACGTCGACGATCAGGTCGACATCGACCAGCTCGAAGCGCTGCACAGCGGCCTGCACCGCCGCCCGGGCCGTGCGCGCGTCATGCGGGCGACGCAGCCGGTGCAGCACGTCGTCGGAGAACGACTGGGCGCCGATGCTCACTGCGCTGAACCCGGCGGCCGCCAATGCGTCGAGCCGGGCTGGCGTCCCGTGTGTCGGCAGGACTTCGATGGCCCGCATCCCGGTCACCGGCATGCGGGCGACGATCGGTGCCAGCAACTCCGGGAAGAGGGTGGGCGTGCCGCCGCCGACGTACAGCGAGGTGAACCCGGCTGCCCCGCCAGCGCCCGCGGCCAGGTAGCCGTCCACCTCCCGGCCCAGCGCTGCGAAGTAGGCGGTCGGCTGGTCGCCGCGGGGCACGACCTTGTTGTACGGGCAGAACGGGCAGATCCGCGTGCAGAACGGCACGTGCAGGTAGGCCCCGAGCGGGCCATCGATCAATCCGACGACCTCATCCGGGCGCAACCCCACGCGGGTGCCACCCACAGCTCCATGCTGCCACGTTGCTGGGCTGCCGCTCGCGCGCGGATACGGGTGGTTCACTTGCCCGGTGCTCGCGCTCACCCTGGGGATGACGATCTTCTTCGCCCTGGCCATCCCGCTGACGGGCATGCGCCAGGAGGGCCCCGGTGCACGGCGGACCATGGTCATCCTGACCGCAGTGTTCGGGGCCCTGACGATCGTGGTGCTCACGGCCAACTGAGCAGAGCAGCCGCATGCCCGCCCGAGGGCGTGGACTCAGGTCAGGTCCAGGACCGCCGCCTCGATGATGTCCAGCGCCTCGGCGAGCAGGTGCTCGGGCATCGACAGCGGCGGCAGGAAGCGCAGCACGTTGCCGTACGTCCCGGCAGTCAGGACGACCACGCCCTGCGTGTGGCACGCCCTGGCGATCGCGGCGGTTGCGGTGGCGTCCGGTTCGGTGCTGCCCGGCACCACCAGCTCGACGGCGACCATGGCGCCGCGGCCACGGATGTCGCCGATCCGCCCGGAGCGTTCGGCCA
The DNA here is from genome assembly GCA_963798745.1 of uncultured Actinomycetes bacterium. GTDB lineage: Bacteria > Actinomycetota > Actinomycetes > S36-B12 > CAIYMF01 > Prado023. Next base: position 144,721 of record CAWCUF010000010.1, on the reverse strand, counting down.
GCGCGTGCAGGCGGAAGAGCATCACCTCCCCGATCCGACGGGCGGCGGCGTTCAGGTCGTGCTCGCGCATCTCGGCGATGGCGCCCAACGCGGCCGCGCAGGCGACCGGATTGCCCCCGTAGGTGCCGCCGAGGCCGCCGACGTGCACGGAGTCCATGATCTCCGCGCGCCCCGTGACCCCGGCCAGCGGCAGCCCGCCGGCGATGCCCTTGGCGGTGGTGATCAGGTCGGGCACGACGCCCTCGTGGTCGCAGGCGAACCAGTCCCCGGTGCGGGCGAAGCCGGTCTGGATCTCGTCGGCGATGAACACGATCCCGTGCGCGCGGGCGTACTCGACCAGCTCGGGCAGGAAGCCCTCGGCCGGCGCGATGAAGCCACCCTCGCCGGCGATCGGCTCCAGGATGATCGCGGCGACGTTGTCCGCGCCGATCTCCTTGTCGATGCGGCTGATCGCCCGCGCCGCTGCCTGGGCGCCGGACAGTCCGTCGCGATAGGGGTAGCTCAGCGGCACCCGGTACACCTCGGGGGCGAACGGGCCGAACGACTGCTTGTAGGGCATGTTCTTCGCAGTCAGCGCCATGGTCAGGTTCGTGCGGCCGTGGTACCCGTGCTCGAAGGCCACGACCGCTTGCCGGTGGGTGTGGGCGCGCGCGATCTTCACCGCATTCTCCACGGCCTCCGCCCCGGAGTTGAACAGGGCCGAACGCTTCACGTGATCGCCGGGGGTCAGCTCGTTGAGCGCCTCACAGACCGCGATGTAGGACTCGTACGGGGTGACCATGAAGCAGGTGTGGGTGAACTCGACTACCTGCCGGGTCACGTTCGCGACCACCTTCGCAGCGGAGTTCCCCACGCTCGTGACCGCGATCCCCGAGCCCATGTCGATCAGGGAGTTGCCGTCCACATCGACCAGCACGCCCCCACCGGCGCAGGCGATGTACACCGGCAGGGTGCCGCCCACGCCCGCGGACACTGCTGCCGTGCGCCGCGACTGGAGCTCGATGCTGCGTGGCCCGGGGACGGCGGTCGCCAGGCGGCGCTCCTGCGGGAGGCCGGGCCCACCGGCGGTCAGGGCGGCGTCGAGGCTCATCGGGGGCTCCCTCACGTTCGGATGTGTTCAGTGGCCGGCTGCGGGCCGGGGTGCGCAGGTGTTGTCGCCCCGGCGAGAAGCGCCTGGACCGCGCACGACCGTGGTCTGGCATCAGGGTACGCGTACCACGGCGTCGGCGGGCTCATGGATGCGATCAGATCGTGCTCGAAATGGGTCCAGCGATGGATGATCAGCATGAATTCGGCCGCTTCACGACGAATTCAGCGGTCATGAGTTGATTCCCGCGAAGCCCCCGCTGGTCGGTGAAGGTCCGCCGCAAGGACCTTGCCTGCATCGCGAGCACGAGCCTGACGCCCACGGCGCCCCTGCGACATTGGCAGGAAGTAGCACACCTGCCACGTGGACACGCGCACATTTGGGCCAATACCTTCACGGCACCTGGAGAAATCCGGGCACCACATTTCGGGAGTTCGCTCTCAGTAGAGAGGCACGGGGGATGACTCGTCCGGCCATTCACCTTTCCGGTTCCACGTTCGGTCTGCACACCGATACCACCAGCTACATCTTCGCGGTCGACCCGGCTGGGCTGTTGCGCAATCTGCACTGGGGCGCGCCGATCGGTGATATCGCCCAGATACCGGTCCCGACCCTCGTGGAGGTCTCGACCAACGACCCGGTGGCCCAGCTGACCCCCGAGGAGTTCCCCGCGCACGGCGGGTTCCGCTACACCGAGACCTGCCTGCAGGTCGTGCTCGTCGACGGCAGCCGCGAGCTTCGCCTGGAGGTCGTCGGCCACCGGGTCGACGGCAATGAACTGGTCATCAACCAGCGCGACGACTTCGCCGGCGTGGAGCTCGACCTGGGCTACCGGGTGCTTGCCGACCTGGACCTCATCGAGCGCTGGGCGGTCGTGCGCAACATCGGCGCCGCCCCGATCACCGTCGAGGCGCTCTCCTCGGGTCAGGTGCACATCCCGGCGACCGACCTGCGGTTCACCAACGTCCACGGGCACTGGAATGCCGAGCAGCAGCAGTTCCAGCAGCAAGTCTCCTACGGCAAGGTCGTCATCGAGATGCGCCGGGGCACCTCGACCCATCACCACAATCCGTATTTCATCCTCGATCAGCAGGCCGGCGAGCAGCACGGTCGGGTGTGGTTCGGGGCGCTGAACTATGGCGGCAACTTCCGCGGAGTCGTCGAGCAGACCCAGTACGGCGGCACCCTGGCTCAGCTCGGGCTCAACGACTTCGACTTCGCCGTCGAGCTCGCCCCGGGCGCCGAGCTCGTGGCCCCGACCCTGGTGGTCGGCTTCAGCGACACCGGCTTCGCGGCGATGAGCCATCGGCTGCACGAGTACGGCCGCCGGCTGCTGCGCCATCCGCAGACGCGGCCGGTGCTGTACAACCTCTGGGAGGGCGCCGCCTTCGACGTGAACTGCGAGGACCAGATCGCCCTGGCCCGCAAGGCGGCCGCGATCGGCATCGAGCTGTTCGTCGTCGACGACGGGTGGTTCGGCCAGCGGCACAGCATCTTCGACGGACTGGGCGACTGGTACGTCAACCCGGAGAAGTTCCCCGACGGGCTCGGGCCGTTGATCGACGAGGTCCACGGCCTGGGCATGAAGTTCGGGATCTGGTTCGAGCCCGAGTCGGTGAACCCGCCGACCGAGCTGTTCGCAGCCCATCCCGAGTGGATCCATCACATCGCTGGCCGTGAGAGCGAGGTCTCGCGCGGCCAATACCTGCTCAACCTGGCACTTCCCGAGGTGCAGGACTTCGTGTTCGGCGCGGTCGACGACCTGCTGCGCGCGCACGCGATCGACTACGTGAAGTGGGACGTCAATCGCCCCATCTCGCAGGCCGGGACCGACCGGGCGGTCTGGAAGGGGCACACCGACGGGCTGTACGCGGTGGTGTCCCGACTGGCCGCGGCGCATCCCGACGTGCTGATCGAGGGTTGTGCCAGCGGCGGTGGCCGGATCGACTTCGGCACTCTGCGCGTGTTCGACGACTTCTGGACCTCGGACAACACCGACGCCTACGAGCGCCTGACGATCCAGCGCAGCTACTCCTTCGTCTACCCGATCAAGGCGATGCGGGCCTGGGTCACCGACGTGCCGAACTTCATGTCCCACCGGGTGATCCCGCTGCGCTTCCGGTTCCACAGCGCGATGATGGGCACCCTCGGAGTGGGCACGGACCTCAACGGACTGACCGCCGACGAGTTGGCTGAGTCCCAACAGCACATCTCGCACTACAAGCAGTTGCGTGAGGTGATCCAGGAGGGTCGCTTCCACCGCCTGGAGGTGCAGACCTCGAACGACTACCAGGCGTTCCAGTACAGCGTGCCCGAGCGCAGCGTGGTCTTCGTGTTCCTGCCGCAGACCAAGATCGGGTTCGCCGGCGAGACTCCCCGCATCCGGCTGCGCGACCTCGACCCGCAGGCGCGCTACCAGGTCCGCTTCGAGCGCTTCAGCGCGCTGCGCTCGCGCATCCAGGCGTCGATGGGCGCCGCCGAGGAACCGCCCGAACTCGACGAGGACCTCGTCGAGTTCACCGGCGAGTTCCTGACCAACCACGGGGTGACGGTCCGTCTCCTGGGGGATTACGCGAGCACGATCATGGAGGTGGTCCGCACATGAGCACGGTGAACCCGCCCGAAGAGGGCGCACTGTGCAAGGACGTCGGGTCGCAGTGCGACATCGACGAACTCGAGTCGATCATCCCCCCGGGCCAGCGCCCGGCCTACGGCATCACCTTCCTGACCATCGGACTGCCGAACCTTGGCCGCGATCCTGGGCTACGTCATCTACCGGATGAAGTTCAAGCTCAACGGCGCCTTCCACGACGACGTGCTTCGCAGCCTGGCTGCCGAGCGCGAGGTCCCCACTGCGGGCGGGCACCCGCTGTGAGCGCGGCCACCGGGGCCGACCAGCCTGACACCCCGTTGCACTTCGGGGTGGACTACTACCCGGAGCACTGGCCGAGCGACATGCTCGACGAGGACCTGGCCCGGATCCGGGCCATGGGGGCCACCCTGATCCGGGTCGGCGAGTTCGCCTGGCACCTCATGGAGCCCCACGAGGGCCAGTACGACTTCTCCTACTGGGACCGGGTGATCCAGCGGGCCAAGGCGCACGGTCTGGTGGTGATGTTCGGCACGCCCACGGCCACCTTCCCGGCCTGGCTGGCGCACAAGCACCCCGAGATCCTCTCGGTCAGTGCCGAGGGGCAGACCCGGGTGTTCGGCGGTCGGCGGCAGTACAGCTTCAACTCGCGGGTGTACCAGCAGTACTGCACCCGGATCGTGACCGAACTCGTCGCTCACTTCGCCGCCGAGCCGGCGATCATCAGCTGGCAGGTCGACAACGAATGGGGTCATGAGGGTTCCGACGACGACTACTCGCCGGCCTCGCATGCGGACTTCCGGACGTTCCTGGCCGAGAAGTACGTGACGATCGACGCCCTGAACGAGGCCTGGGGCACGATCTTCTGGGGGCAGACGTACAACGACTGGGACGAGATCCCGATGCCCGTCCACACGATCACCACCCACAACCCGGGGCTCAGGCTGGACTGGGCACGGCACCGCTCGCACTCGGTGAACTCGTTCGCCAACCAGCAGGTCGAGGTCATCCGCGCGCACAAGGGCGCGCACCAGACGGTCAACCACAACTACGCCGGCGGCTGGTTCCTCAAGCTGTTCGACCACGCCGAGAACGCGGCAGCCCTGGACTTCGTGGCCTACAACAACTACCCGGTGTGGGGAGGGTTGAAGGAACCCCGCGAACCGGCCGAGATCGCCTACACCCTGGACTTCATCCGGGGCCTGCGCCAGGCGAACTTCTGGATCACCGAGCAGATCATGGGGGCCCAGGGCCACGACGTGATCGGGTACCTGCCGCGACCGGACCAGGCGAAGATGTGGGGCTACCAGGCCTTCGCCCACGGCTGCAACAGCATGCTGTGGTTCCGCTGGCGCAGCATGACCCGAGGTGCGGAGCAGTACTGCTTCGGCATCATCGACCACGACGACCAGGCGCGGCGCAAGCACGACGAGGTGCAGCGCAGCATCGCCGAGCTCTCCCAGTACCCCGAGGTCTTCAACGCGCCCATTGCGGCCGAGGTCGCAGTCCTCTACGACGTCGACAACGTCTGGAGCTGGCGGGCTCAGCCGCAGAGCATCATGCTGGACTTCATCACCGAGCTGATGCGCCTCTACCGGCCCTTCTACGACCAGAACCTGCACATCGACGTGCTGCCGAGCACCCGGGACCTCGCCGGCTACAAGGTCGTGGTGGTGCCGGTGCTGCAGATCATCGACGAGGCGTTGGCCGCCAGGTTGCGGGCCTTCGTCGAGGGCGGCGGCGCAGTGGTGTTCTCGTTCCGCACCGGCTCCAAGGACCGGGACAACTCGATGCACTTCGGCATCCCGCTGCCGGGCCTGGTCCGCGACATCTGCGGGATCACCATCGAGGTCGTCGAATCGCTGCAACCCGGCCAGACCGTTCCCATCGCCGGGACCGGCTCCTACGCCGGGGTGTCGGGCACCTGTGACGTCTGGCGGGACCTGGTCATCACCGACACGGCCGAGACCCTGTTCGCCTACGACGACTCGTCGTATCGCGATCGCGCGGTGATCACCCGCAACCGGGTCGGGGCCGGACAGGTCGTGTACGTTGCTGGCGGAGTCGATGCCGCAGTGCTCGACCAGGTCATCGGCGATCTCGTCGCGGAGCTCGACCTGGGCGGGCTGCGCACGCCCGACGGGCTGGAGTGGTACGTGCGCAGCGGCCCGCAGGGCGAGGTTGCTGTGGCGTTGAACCACACAGACCGACCGATCAGCTTCCAGGGCCACGAGTTCGCGCCCTACGAGTCGCGGGTCGTATCCCTGTGATGTCGGCGAATCAGCGAAGGATGGCAGAGATGCGGTTGTTCCAGGCGCCCGGTCGCGCGAACCTGATCGGCGATCACATCGACTACATGGGTGGCCTGGTCATGCCCATGGCGATCGATCGCGGAACCTGGCTGTGGGCGCGAGCCCGCGAGGACCGGGTCATCCGGGCGAGTTCGGCCAACTTCCCGCAGGCCGGCGTGATCGAGGTCGACATGGACCTCGACGCCCCTGCCGACGAGGCCGGCTGGGTCAACTACCTCGTGGCCATGGTCAGCGCGCTGCGCGTGCAGGGGGCAGACATCCCGCACGGCTTCGACGTGCTGGTGCGCGGGAGCATCCCGAACGGGGCGGGGCTGAGCTCCTCGGCGTCGCTGGAGCTCGCGTTCGGGGTGGCGCTCAACGAGATCCTCGCGCTGGGCGTGACCCCCACCGGGCTCGCGCAGGCCGGTCAGGTGGCCGAGAACGAGTTCATCGGGGTGTCCAGCGGCATCATGGATCAGCTCATCATCGCTCGGGGCAAGCAGGGCAACGCCCTGGCGATGGACTGCGAGACGTTGGCGGTCGAGGCGGTCCCGATGCCCGTCTCAGATGTGGTCGTCGTGGCCAACTCGCGCAAGCGCCGCGGTCTGGTCGACAGCGAGTACAACGCGCGGCGGGCCGCTGCCGAGTCCGCCGAACGGTCCCTGGGAGTGGGGCGGCTCGTGGACATCGCGCCGGGGGATCTCGACGGCCTGCTCGAACGGCTGGCCCCGGAGCAGCGCGGCCCGGCCCGGCACGTCGCCACCGAGCAGCACCGGGTCGTGGCCGCCGTCGAGGCACTCAAGGCCGGGGACCGCGAGCGCATGGGGGAGCTGATGCGACAGTCGCACGAGTCCCTGCGCGACGACTACCGGGTCACCGGTCCTGAGCTGGATGCGCTGGTCGAGGCCGCGTGGGCCGCGCCGGGGTGTGTCGGGGCCCGGATGACAGGAGCCGGTTTCGGGGGCTGCACGGTCAACCTCGTCGAGGAGGCCAGGGTGCCCGACTTCATCGCCGCCGTGGGCCCGGAGTACACCCGGCGTACCGGCCTGGAGCCCGAGTTCTTCGTGGTGCGCAGCGCCGACGGGGCGCAGGAGATCACCGACCTCGACGAGCTCGCCGCGAACGACCCTGCTGTGTGGGGTGTCCAGGAATGAGCGCCCCCGTTGCCCGCAGCGCGTCGTGCAGTATGTCTCGACCAGGCCCAGGAGCAGGCTCATGACAGTCCTGGTCACAGGTGGGGCCGGGTACATCGCCAGCCACACGGTCGTGCAACTCATCGAGGCCGGGATCGAACCGGTGATCCTCGACAACTTCTCGAATGCCAAGCGCGCGGTGTTCGAACGCATCGACGCGATCACCGGCACCCACCCGCGCCACGTCGAGGGAGACATCCGCGACCGGGCGCTGCTCGACCGACTGTTCGCCGAGCACGACATCGAGACGGTGATCCACTTCGCCGGGCTCAAGGCGGTCGGCGAGTCGATGGCCAAGCCCCTGGAGTACTACGACAACAACGTGGCCGGCACGCTCGTGCTGCTCGAGGCCATGCACGCCGCGCAGGTGCGAACGATCGTGTTCAGCTCCTCGGCGACCGTGTACGGCGACCCGCAGACCGTGCCGATCCTGGAGTACTTCCCGGTCGGCGCGACGAACCCCTACGGGCGCACCAAGGTGATGGTCGAGGAGATCCTGTCCGACCTGACCGTGGCTGAGCCGGACTGGTCGGTGACGTTGCTGCGCTACTTCAACCCGGTCGGCGCCCACGACAGTGGCCTGATCGGCGAGGACCCCGCGGGCATCCCGAACAACCTCGTGCCGTTCATCGCCCAGGTCGCGGTGGGGCGCCGTGAGTTCCTGGGCGTGTACGGCGACGACTACCCGACTGCCGACGGCACCGGTGTGCGCGACTACATCCATGTGGTCGACCTCGCCGCCGGCCACCTCGCCGCCCTGGACCATGCGATGGGCCGCCCGGGTCGCCACGTCTTCAACCTGGGCACCGGTCGGGGTACCAGCGTGCTGGAGATGGTGCATGCCTTCGCCATGGCCTCGGGGAAGGAGATCCCCTACCGCGTCGTCGAGCGGCGACCTGGTGACATCGCTGCGTGCTGGGCCGACCCCGGGCGGGCAGCCGAGGTCCTGGGGTGGCACGCGACCCGCACCGTCGAGGACATGGTCGCCTCCACCTGGAAGTGGCAGACCATGAACCCGGACGGCTACCCGCAGGACTGAGGCCGCGGACACCCGGTCGGTGTGCCGGGGCCGGACCTTCGGTCACAATGGGCACATGACCCGGCCCCAGGACCTGCGTACGGACAGTGCTGCGACCGTGGCGCCTGCGGCCGCCGGTGGGCCCGGCCGGGGCCGCCTGGACGTCGTCCTGCTGGGCAGCACCGGTTCGATCGGCACCCAGGCCCTGGACGTGATCGCGCGCAACCCGGACCGGTTCCGGGTCGTGGGCCTGGCGGCCGGTGGTGCCAACACCACCCTGCTGGCCGAGCAGGCTGCCGCGTTCGACGTGCCGAGCGTGGCGATCGCCCAGACCGAGCGGGCCACGGGGCTGCAGTCCGCGCTGGCTCGCGCACTGCCCGCAGGTCGGGCACCTGAGGTGCTGACCGGGCCGGAGGCCGCAGCGCACCTGGCCGGCAGCAGGTGTGACGTTGTGCTCAACGGCATGACCGGCGCGGTGGGCCTGGCCCCGACGCTGGCCGCGCTGGCTGCGGGCCATCGCCTGGCCCTGGCCAACAAGGAGTCGCTGATCATCGGCGGACCGCTGGTGACCGCAGCCGCCGCGCCCGGGCAGATCGTCCCGGTCGACTCCGAGCACTCGGCCCTGGCCCAGTGCCTGTCCGGTGGCCGCCACGAGGAGGTCGCCCGCCTGGTGCTCACCGCCAGCGGTGGGCCGTTCCGCGGCCGCACCCGCGCCGAACTGGGCGAGGTGACCCCGCAGCAGGCGATGGCGCACCCGACCTGGGCGATGGGCCCGGTCATCACCATCAACTCGGCCACGCTGGTCAACAAGGGCCTCGAGGTGATCGAGGCGCACCTGCTGTTCGACATCCCGATGGACCGGATCACCGTGATGGTCCATCCTCAGTCCGTGGTGCACTCGATGGTGGAGTTCGTCGACGGCTCGACGCTGGCCCAGGCCAGCCCGCCGGACATGCGCCTGCCGATCGCGCTGGGCCTGGGTTGGCCGGAGCGCATCCCGGCGGCCGCACCGGGGCTCGACTGGAGCACGGTGCACACCTGGACCTTCGAGCCACTCGATGATGGCGCCTTTCCCGCCGTTCGCCTCGCCCGCGCCGCGGGCGCCGCCGGCGGCACTGCCCCGGCAGTGCTCAATGCCGCCAACGAGGAGGCGGTCGAGGCGTTCCGCGCCGGGCGGCTGTCGTTCACCGGGATCGTGGACACGATCGATGCCGTGCTGGCCGAACACACCCCGGTCGTGGGGCCCGACTTCAGCGTGCCGGCGGTCCTGGCCGCTGACTCATGGGCCCGCGGGCGGGCCCTGGAACTGATCGAGGCGGGGGAGAGCTGATGGACGCGATGCTGTTCGTGCTGGGAATCGTGCTGGCCGTGATCGGCGTCGGGCTGTCGATCGGCCTGCACGAGATCGGTCATCTGGTGCCCGCGAAGCGCTTCGGCGTGCGGGTGCCGCAGTACATGATCGGCTTCGGCCCGACCCTGTGGTCCAAGCGTGGGCGGGAGACCGAGTACGGGGTCAAGTGGATCCCGCTGGGCGGCTACATCCGGATGATCGGGATGTTCCCCCCGCCCAAGGGCGCTCCGCAGGGCTCTGCGGGCCGCGGGACCACCGGACGGTTCCAGATGCTGGCCGAGGAGGCCCGCGCGGCGGCCTGGGAGGAGGTCGCCCCCGGCGACGAGAAGCGGCTGTTCTACCGACTGAGTGCCCCGCGCAAGGTCGTGGTCATGCTCGGTGGACCCACGATGAACCTGATCCTGGCAGCACTCATGTTCGGCCTGCTCCTGGTCGGCATCGGAATCCCCACGCCGACCACGACCGTGGCCGAGGTGGGTAGGTGCGTGCCGACGGTGATGGCCTCGCGGGAGGCCGCAGAGGCGGCCCTGGCGGACCCCGCGGCCAGCCGGTCCGAGGCCGAATGCACCGACGCGGACCCGGTCTCGCCCGCCGTGAGCGCCGGCCTGGTGGCCGGGGACCAGATCACCTCGATCAACGGGACGCCCGTGGAGCAGTGGAGCGAGTTGACCGACGTGACCCGCGCCAATCCCGGGCAGGAGGTCGTCCTGGGCATCGAGGGGGCCGACGGGGCGCGTGAGGTCAGTGTTGCGATGGCCACCGCCTACCGGCCCGTGCTCACCGACGACGGACTGGTCGGCGACGAGATCGTGACCACCGGCTACATCGGAGTGGTGCCGCAGTCGCAGTACGTCGCGCAGCCGATCGGGCAGGTGCCGGTCGTGATGTGGGATGTCGCCGTACGCAGCGGCCGGGCCCTGGTCTCGCTGCCGGTCCGGGTCTACGAGCTGGCCCGGGACATGGTCGTGGGCAATCCTCGCGACCCCGAGAGCCCGGTCAGCGTCGTGGGCGTGGGTCGGATCTCCGGTGAGGTCGTGGCCGCCGAAGAACCCGTGAAGTCCAAGTTCGCGATCCTGCTGAGCCTGATGGCCAGCCTCAACCTGTTCCTGTTCCTGTTCAACCTGCTGCCCGTCCTGCCCCTGGACGGTGGGCATGTTGCCGGTGCGCTCTACGAGGGGGCCCGGCGCACCGTGGCCCGCCTGCGGGGCGCGGCGGACCCGGGGCCCGTGGACGTGTCCAGGCTGCTGCCAGTCTCCTACGGGTTCGGTGTGCTGCTGATCGGGGTGTCCAGCGTGGTCATCCTGGCCGACATCGTCAACCCGATCTCGCTGTTCGGCTGAGCGACCCGTGCCGGACGAGACTGCCCAGCGGGTCTGGTTGCGGGGGGTGGGGATCGGGCTGGCCGCCGGTCTGCTGTCCGGGCTGTTCGGAGTGGGCGGCGGGATCATCATGGTGCCGCTGCTGGTCGCATGGTTCGCCCTGGACCAGCGCCGGGCCAGCGCCACCAGCCTGTTGGCGATCGTACCCATCGCCACCGCCTCGGCGGCCGGCTATGCGCTCACCGGCGCCGTGGATCTCGGCGCCGGCCTGCTGCTCGCGATGGGTGGCGTGGTGGGCGGTCAACTGGGCACCCGGTTGCTGCCGCGCACCCCGATCCCGCGGTTGCAGTTCTGGTTCGGCGTGCTGAGCATCGCCACCGCCGCCCGCTTGGTCCTCGGAGGTGGCTCCGGCCCCATCGGCGGGCTCGGTGGCCCCTGGGAGCTCGTGCTCCTGCTGCTGGTCGGTCTCACCGCCGGAGTGCTGGCCGGCCTCCTCGGGGTCGGGGGCGGGATCGTGCTGGTGCCCGGTCTGGTCCTGCTGGCCGGCTCCGATGCCGACACCGCGCGCGGCACCAGTCTTGTGGTGGTGATCTTCACCGCGCTGACTGCGACCGTGACGAATCTGGGCAACGACCTCGTCGCGGTCCGCGTGGCCCTGATCGCCGGCCTGGCCGGTGTCCCGGCCGGACTGCTCGGCTCGGCGTTGGGCCAGTGGCTGCCCGAGCGCATCGCCCTGATCCTGTTCGCCGGCCTGCTCACCTACTCCGGCGTCCGCATGCTCCAGCGCTCGCGTACGACCGCCCCCGCCCCCTCGACGTAGGCGCGTCCCATCCCCAGGTGCTCCGGCGATCTCGCCGGAGCGGATCCGAAGTGGGGCAGGAGTCTGCGTCGGGCTGCGCCGTTCTGCGCGGGGCAGGCGATACTTGACCCATGTCTGTGAGCCTCGGTATGCCCGCCCTGCCCCCGCCGGTCCTCGCCGCACGGCGCACGACCCGCCAGATCCTGCTCAAGCACCCGACGCACCCGGTCGCGGTCGGCGGGGATGCGCCGGTCAGCGTGCAGTCGATGGCGACCACGCTGACCGCCGACATCAACAGCACGCTGCAGCAGATCGCCGAGCTCACGGCCTCGGGCTGTCAGGTGGTGCGCGTGGCGGTACCCAGCCAGGATGACGCCGACGCGCTGCCCGCCATCGCCGGCAAGTCCGGCATCCCGGTGATCGCCGACATCCACTTCCAGCCCAAGTACGTGTTCGCCGCGCTGGAGGCCGGTTGCGCCGGGGTGCGGGTGAACCCGGGCAACATCCGGGCCTTCGACGACAAGGTCAAGGAGATCGCCGCCGCCGCTCGCGACCACGGCACCCCGATCCGGATCGGGGTCAACGCGGGTTCGCTGGACCCGCGACTGCTCAAGAAGCACGGCAAGGCCACCCCGGAGGCGCTGGTCGAGTCCGCGCTGTGGGAGGCCGGCCTGTTCGAGGAGCACGGTTTCCGTGACATCAAGATCTCGGTCAAGCACCACGACCCGGTCGTCATGGTCCGTGCCTACGAACTGCTGTCGGAGTCCTGTGACTACCCGCTGCACCTGGGGGTCACCGAGGCCGGGCCCGCGTTCCAGGGCACGATCAAGTCCGCGGTCGCGTTCGGTGCACTGCTCAGCAAGGGCATCGGCGACACGATCCGGGTGTCGCTGTCCGCACCCCCGGTCGAGGAGGTCAAGGTCGGCCTGCAGATCCTGGAGAGCCTGAACCTACGCGCCCGCGGGCTGGAGATCGTGTCCTGCCCGTCGTGCGGCCGGGCCCAGGTGGATGTCTACACCCTCGCCGAGCAGGTCACCGCCGGGCTCGAGGGCCTGGAGGTGCCGCTGCGCGTGGCCGTCATGGGCTGTGTCGTCAACGGCCCCGGCGAGGCCCGCGAGGCCGACCTGGGCGTGGCCAGCGGCAACGGCAAGGGCCAGATCTTCGTCAAGGGCCAGGTCATCAAGACCGTGCCGGAGGCGATGATCGTCGAGACCCTGATCGAGGAGGCCATGCGTCTGGCGCAGGAGATGGACGTCGCCGGCGACCCGTCGGTGACCGTGGGCTGAGCCGATGAGCACGCCGCCGAGCAGCCCGGACCGGACACCGGTCCCGCAGGGCATGGGCGCCCCGGGGCAGGAGCCGATGACCACGCCGCAGCCGGCCCCCGCGACCGTGCTGCCCACCGGCCAAGGGTCAGTTCCGGAGTGGTCCCAGCAGGCCTTCGAGGCGGCCTTCGCCGACGCCGAGCTGAAGATCGGCCGGTTCAACCTGGCCGTCTTCGGCAAGACCGGGGTGGGCAAGTCGACCCTGGTCAACGCGATCTTCGGCGAGTCCGTCGCGGCCACCGGGATCGGCCGACCGGTGACGCTGGGCAGCCACCTCTACGTGCACCGCACCGGGAAGCTGGGCATCTACGACACCCAGGGCCTGGAGGTCGGCCGGGACACGGCCACCATGATCGATGAGGTGCGCGGATTCATCGAACGGTCCCGGACGCTGCCGTTCGCCGAGCAGGTGCACCTGGCCTGGTACTGCGTGCGCGCCCCGGATCGACGCTTCGAGGAGACCGAGGCGGCGTTCATCCGCGAGCTCGCCGGCCTGGGCCTGCCGGTGGTCCTGGTGATGACCCAGGTCCCCGGACGTCGGGACGCCGCGGGCCGGCTGTACCTGGCGCCGGACACGGTCGAGTTGGCCAACCAGGTGACCGAGATGGGGCTACCGGTCCACTCCGGGCGACCGATCCTGGTCAACGCCCTGGCAGATCCGTTCCTGGGGGCCGAACGGCACGGGCTGCACGACCTGCTCGATGCCTCCTTTCGCTGCGCTCCGCAAGACGCCGCCGACGCCCTGGTCGCGGCCCAGAAGATCGACCCTGCGCGAAAGGCTGCGGCGGCTGAGAAGGCCGTGAGATCGGCGGCGGCGGCGGCCACGGCGGCCGGGTTCACGCCGATCCCGTTCGCTGACGCCGCGGTGCTGGTCCCGATCCAGGTCGGCATGATGGCCCGGCTGGCCAACATCTACGACATCCCGGTCCAGCGTGCGACTGTGGCAAGCCTCGCGGCCACCACCGTCACCACCCAGGCCGGCCGGGCGGCTGCCACCGGTCTGCTGAAGCTGGTACCGGGCGTGGGCACCGTCGTCGGCGGCGCCATCACCGGTGGCGTGGCCGGCACGGTGACCATGGCGGTCGGCACCGCGTGGCACCGGGTCTGCATCGGGATGGCACAGGGCAAGTACCAGACGGTCTCGGGCACCCTGGACTCGGCGATGATCCAGAAGGTGTTCAACGAGGAGGTGACCTCGATCATGCGGCGCCGGGGCCTGGTCGCGAGGAGGTGACAGAGCGGATGCCGCAGGTCGCGGGCAGGCGCCTCAGAAGGTGATGACCCCGAACAGGACCAGCAGGAAGGGCATGAGCATGGCCACGACGACCACGATCACGATGGCGGCGATGTTGTTCCGGATCCACTCCATGGCGCTGATTATCCCTCAGAAGAGGATCGTCGCGAACGTGCCCACGATCCTGAACCCGACCTGCTGATAGGTCGCGACGGCGCTGCGGTTGTAGTCGTTGACGTACAGCGACACGGTGGGGGAGACCTGCGCCCGGGCGTACTCGATGACCGCAGCCATGCCCGCCGCGCCGTGTCCACGCCCACGCAGCGCCGGGTCCACCCAGACCCCCTGGACCTGGCAGGCCGTGGGGGTGACCGAGCCGATCTCGGCCTTGAACACGATCCGATCGTTGGCCATGATCGCCAGCGCCCGCCGGTCGCGCACGATCTGGGCCAGCCGGGCGCGGTAGGCCGGCCCCCCACCGGCCGCGACCGGCGAGATGCCGACCTCCTCGACGAACATCGCCACGGCGGCGGGCATGAGCAGGTCGAGCTCGTCGGGGCGCAGCACGCGCAGTCCGGGATCCGGTGGGTAGGTCGGGGGTCCGCAGATGGCCATCAGGTGTTGGCGCTCGCGGATCTCGCGGGCCACGCCCCACGCCGGCGCGAGGCGCCGCCACAGGTCGAGCACCTCCTCGGCCGGGCCGACGATCGACGAGCAGCGCCGGCCCAGGCGCCGGGCGTGCTCGGCGAATCCGGCTCGGGCGATCGGGGTGGTCTCGATGGGGATCAGGTTGGCTCCGGCGTACATCGCCGAGACCAGCCGGCCGGACTCGAACCAGCCCCACACCAGTCCGCCGAGCGCCCACGGGTCCATCGGGTCGATCAGTCTGGCGGCCACGAAGCAGTGCCGGACCGGGTCCCGGTCCACAAGGGCGAGCAGCTCGGGAAGGTGGCGCGACGTCAGCACCTTGAGCTCACCGGGCACGACGGCCATCCTGCCACGCCGGGATATCCTTGCCCGGCACCAGCGACCTGCCCCCGCGGGGTCGCCCTCGATGCAGGACCGACAGGAGACCCTCCTCGTGCTGACCCGGATGTCCACACTGTTCCTGAGAACGCTGCGCGAGGACCCGGCCGACGCCGAAGTGCCCTCGCACCGGCTGCTCGTGCGGGCGGGCTACGTGCGGCGGGTGGCCCCGGGCGTGTTCAGCTGGCTGCCGTTGGGCTACCGCGTGCTGCGCAACGTCGAGGCGATCGTGCGCACCGAGATGGACGCCGCGGGCTTCCAGGAGGTCCACTTCCCCGCACTGCTGCCCCGCGAGCCCTACGAGCGGACGAATCGCTGGACCGAGTACGGGCCGAACCTGTTCCGCCTGCAGGACCGCCGGGGCAACGACTACCTGCTGGGGCCCACGCACGAGGAGATGTTCACCCTGACGGTCAAGGACCTGTACTCCTCCTACAAGGACCTGCCGGTCAGCCTCTACCAGATCCAGACCAAGTACCGCGACGAGGCCCGCCCGCGCGCGGGGATCCTGCGTGGTCGCGAGTTCGTGATGAAGGACTCGTACTCGTTCGACACCTCGGATGCGGGCCTGGTGGCCTCCTACGCCCGGCATCGCGAGGCCTACATCGCGACGTTCGACCGGCTGGGCCTGGAGTACACGATCGTCTCGGCGATGTCCGGTGCGATGGGCGGGTCGGCCTCGGAGGAGTTCCTGGCCGGCTGCCCGGTGGGGGAGGACACCTACGTGCGCTGCACCGTGTGCGACTACGCGGCCAACGTCGAGGCGGTCACCAGCGTCGCACCAGCGCCGACTCCCTGGGACGGCCTGCCTGCGGCCCACGTCGAGGACACTCCGGACGCCGCGACCATCGAGACACTGGTCGGTCTGGCCAACGCCCGCCCCGAACTGGCCCGCGACGATCGACCCTGGGCGGCGGGCGACACGCTGAAGAACGTGGTCGTCAAGGTGGCCATGCCCGACGGCACCTCCTACCCGCTGGTGATCGGCCTGCCCGGGGATCGGGAGGTGGACCTGCGTCGCCTGGAGGCGGTGCTGACACCCGGCGAACCCCTCGCCTTCGAGGAGGCGGACTTCGCCGCGCACCCAGCGCTGGTCAGGGGCTACATCGGGCCTGCGGCGCTCGGCGAGGAGTCCGCCTCGGGCATCCGTTATGTGCTCGACCCGCGTGTGGTCGACGGCACGCGCTGGATCACCGGTGCCGACCAGCACGGTCGGCATGTGTTCGACCTGGTCGCGGGTCGGGACTTCGTCGGTGACGGCCGGATCGACGTGGCCGAGGTGCGCGAGGCGGATCCGTGCCCCGCGTGCAGCGACGCTGGACGCACCGGCGTGCTGACCCAGGCGCGGGGCATCGAGATCGGGCACATCTTCCAGCTCGGGCGCAAGTACGCGCAGGCTCTGGACCTCACGGTCCTCGACGAGCACGGCAGGCAGACGGGCGTGACGATGGGCTCCTACGGGATCGGGGTGTCGCGTGCCGTGGCCGCGATCGCCGAGCAGCACCATGACGATCGGGGCCTGATCTGGCCGCGCGAGGTGTCGCCGGCCGACGTGCACCTGGTGGCCACCGGCAAGGACGACGCGGTGTTCGCTGCTGCGGCGCAGTTGGCAGACGAGCTGGTGGCCGCGGGGCTGCGCGTCATCTACGACGACCGGCGTGGGGTGTCCCCGGGTGTGAAGTTCAACGACTCGGAGCTGATCGGCGTGCCGCTGATCGTCGTGGTCGGCAAGAAGCTGGGCGAGGGGCTCATCGAGGTCAAGGACCGCGCCAGCGGGGTGCGCGACGACGTGGCGCTGGTCGAGGCGACAGCGCAGGTGGTGGCGCGCGTGCAGGCGTTGCCGTGACCTCGGTCAGCCGCTGGCCGTGGGGTCGGCACGGGCTCACCGCGCCGCCCGCGCGGCGCCCGCAGCCGATGCCGAGCGGTCCGGTGGAGGCGGTGATCTTCGACTGGGGCGGCACGCTCACTCCGTGGCACGACGTCGACCTGACTGCTGCCTGGTACGCCTACACCTCGGTGTACGACCCGCGGCGGGCGGCCTCGCTGGCGGGCGAACTGTTCGCGGCCGAGATCCAGCGCTGGGCGGCCCAGCACCGCAGCGCCGGGGCAACGGGTGCTGGCCGGCTGGACCAGGTGCTCCTCGACTGCGGGATCGACCCGACCAGTGCTCGGCACCAGGAGGCGATGACCGCCTACCTGTCTGCGTGGGAACCGCACACCCATGCCGACCCGCAGGCCCGCGAGGTGCTCGCTGGGCTGCGCGAGCGCGGCATCCGGGTCGGGGTGCTGTCCAACACGCTGTGGCCCCGGGAGCACCACGAGGCCGTGTTCGATCGGGACGGCCTGCTGGAGCTCATCGACGCCGCTGTGTACTCCTCGGAGCTGCCCGTCGGCAAGCCGCACCAGGACGCGTTCCAGGCCGCGCTGGGCGCGGTCGGCGCAGCGGCGCCCGCGCGCGCGGTGTTCGTCGGGGACCGTGCCTGGGATGACGTGCACGGCGCTCAGGTCGCGGGGATGCGCGCGATCTTCGTGCCGCACAGTGATATCCCTGACGACCAGCGCGGACCGGTGGACGCCCAGCCGGACGCCGTGGTGCACCAGCTGATCGAGGTGCTGGACCACGTGGACCGCTGGAACGTCGGCTGACCGACGCCGCGCCGGCTGCCGCGGCACCACGCTCACCGCCCCGCGCTCACGTTGCTCCGCACCCGAGCTGCCCGCCTACCCCGTCCCGCCGCGGCCCGTTCCTCCACGTGGGCACCGGTTGGATGACTCCGGTGTGGAGGAACCGCAGTCCGCGCGGCGCTGACGTGGCGGAACTGGCGCGAGGGGTCAGTGCCCGGCCTCCGTGGCTGCGGCCGAGCGCTGGGCGTCGAGCTCGTCGCGCCGGCTCTCCGTGCGCATCAGGTACCAGCCGCCGATCAGTCCGACCAGCCCGAAGATGATCCACTGCACCGAGTAGACGAGGTTGTTCAGCCCACGGTGCCCGGGGGTGCTCAGCGCGGTGAGCTCGGCGTCGGCCGGCGGCGTGGCCTCGGTCAACTCGAGGTAGGCATTGAAGCGCGCCGTGTCCGCGGGCGTGACCAGACGCTCGGGGTCGGTCGCCCACGCCTGGCCCGGAGGAGCGGCTTCGGCCTGCTCGGTGACCTCGGCGGGCCGCAGTCGGCCGGTGACCGTGACGGGACCGGTGGGCGCCGGGGGGACGACCGGGGCCGTGGTCGCAGCAGCGCCCTCAGCAGGGGTCCATCCGCGGTTGACCAGCAGCACCCCCGAGTCGGTCACCAGGGGTGTGACGACCCAGAAGCCGTTCCGGCCGTCGAGTGGGCGCCGGCGCACGGCCACCTCGCCGGCTGCATCGAACACCCCGCTGGCAGAGACCGAGCGCCACTGGAGCTCGGTGGGCAGCGGCGGTGCTGCGCCGGCGGGTGCCGCGTCGAGCAGCTCACCGACCGGCACCGCGGGTGCGGACAGGGCGGCGTCGAGCTGATCGTTCTCGGCGAGGCGCACCTGGTACCGGTTCCACTGCCAGCGCGCCAGGAAGAGGGTCAGCGCGACCATCACCAGGATGAAGACGGTGAACCCGAGCCACCGTCGTTGCCTGAGAATCGCCAGCACGCCGACAGCCTACGTCGGCGGTCCGGTCACCGGGATCGGTGCTGGCCCGCGGGGCACGTGCTTCGCGATGCACGACTGGTGCCGACCCGCACGGGGCAGGGCCGATCCGGCATCGAGGGCCGGGGTCGCGTTCATCGCCTAGGGTTCCCCCGTGGAGTCATGGTCCGGGTCCGAGCCCCTCGAACTGCCCGGTCACGGGCCGGCGTTGAGCCTGTTCGACACCGCCAGTGGGCGGGTCCGACCCACCGCTCCGGCGAGCGAGGCCCGGATGTACGTGTGCGGGATCACGCCGTACGACGCCACCCACCTCGGGCACGCTGCGACCTACATCGCGTTCGACCTGGTCCACCGGTACTGGCGAGATCTGGGGCACACAGTCCACTACGTGCAGAACGTCACCGACGTGGACGACCCGCTGCTGGAGCGGGCGATCGCCACCGGGCAGGACTGGCGTGAGCTCGCCCGCGCCGAGACCGCCCTGTTCGCCGAGGACATGACAGCCCTACGCGTCCTGCCGCCCCGGCACTACATCGGAGCAGTCGAGTCGATCCCGTCGGTGGTGCATTGGGTCGACCGGCTGCGCGCGGCGGGGTTCGTCTACGACGTTGATGGCGACCTCTACTTCAACACCGTGGCCGCCCCGGGGTTCGGCACAGTCGCCGGCTTGGGCGAGGCCGCGATGCAGGCGATCTTCGCCGAGCGCGGCGGGGATCCCGCCCGACCGGGCAAGCGCACACCGCTGGACTGCATGCTCTGGCAGGCAGCCCGCCCGGACGAGCCGGCGTGGGACACCGACCTCGGTCACGGCCGGCCCGGATGGCACATCGAGTGCACCGCGATCGCGTTGGACCACCTCGGGATGGGCTTCGACGTGCAGGGCGGCGGCTCGGACCTCGCGTTCCCGCATCACGAGATGTGCTCGGCGCAGGCGCGGGCCGCGACCGGCGGGGCCGCGATGGCCGAGCACTTCGTGCATGCCGGGATGGTCGGCTACGACGGGCACAAGATGAGCAAGTCGCGCGGCAACCTCGTGTTCGTCTCGCATCTGCGCCGGTCGGGCACCGACCCCGCTGCGATCCGGCTGGCGCTGCTCGCCCACCACTACCGCAGCGACTGGCAGTGGCGGGCGCAGGATCTGGCCGCGGCCGAGCGGCGGTTGGCGCACTGGCGGGCGGCCTGCGCACTGCCCACGGGACCGTCGGCCGAAGGGCTGCTGGCAGCGGTGCGCGAGCGACTCGCCGAGGACCTCGAGGCACCCGCGGCACTGACCCTCGTGGATGCCTGGGCCGCTGCCGCCCTGGCCCGCGAAACCGGGCCGACCGGCCCGCAGAACGGTTCGCGGATCGGTGTCGGGAGTGCTGCGCCGGGCGACTCCTCGGCCCCCGGTCAGGTCCGACACCTGCTGGACACGCTTCTCGGGGTCGACCTCTCCTAGTCTGGGGCGGTCGAAGGAGGCCCCATGACCCAGACCCCGGCCCACACCCCGCTCACCGACGCGCCCGCGTGGCAGGCCCTGTCCGCGCACGCCGAGACGCTGTCCGCCACGACGATCCGCGAGCTGTTCGACTCCGCCGGTGATCTCGACCGCGCGGCGGAGCTCAGCGCCGACGGGGCCGGCTGGCACCTGGACATGTCCAAGCAGCGCATCACGCCCGAGACGCTCGAGCTGCTGATCGCCCTGGCGCAGGAGCGCGACATCGCCGGTCGTCGCGAGGCGATGTTCACCGGGGTGCATCTGAACAACACCGAGGATCGCGCGGTCCTGCACACCGCCCTGCGGCTGCCCCCGGGTGCTGAGCTGACCGTCGACGGCCAGGACGTTGCGGCCGACGTGCACGAGGTACTCGACCGGATGGGCACCTTCGCCGATCAGGTGCGCGGCGGGACCTGGCTCGGCTTCACCGGCCGGCCGATCCGCAACGTGGTGAACATCGGCATCGGCGGCTCGGACCTCGGGCCCGTGATGGCCTACCTGGCGCTGCGCAACGTCAGCGACCGCGACCTGGTGATGCGTTTCGTGTCCAACGTCGACGGCACGGACTTCGTGGAGAACACCCGCGACCTCGACCCGGCCGAGACGCTGTTCCTGGTGGCGTCCAAGACGTTCACCACGCAGGAGACGATGACCAACGCGCGGACCGCCCGCGACTGGCTGGTGGCCGGTCTCGGTGGGGACTCAGCCGCGGTCGCGCGGCACTTCGTGGCGATCTCGACCAACGCGGGCAAGGTAGCCGAGTTCGGGATCGACACCGAGAACATGTTCGGGTTCTGGGACTGGGTCGGTGGGCGCTACTCGATGAGCTCGGCGATCGGGCTGTCGACGATGATCGCTGTCGGTCCGGACGGCTTCGGTGAGCTGCTGGCCGGGCTGCACGCCATGGACACGCACTTCCGGACCGCCCCGGCGCGCTCGAACCTGCCGCTGCTGCACGGGCTGCTGTGCGTCTGGAATCGCAACTTCCTGGGCATGTCCGATCACGTCGTGTTGCCCTACGATCAGTATCTCGTGCGCTTCCCGGCCTACCTGCAGCAGATGATCATGGAGAGCAACGGCAAGCGGGTCACGGCGGCCGGCCAGCCCGTGAGCTATGACACGTCGGCGGCGTTCTGGGGTGAGCCCGGGACCAACGGGCAGCACTCCTTCTACCAGATGCTGCATCAGGGGACCACGATCGTGGCCGCGGACTTCATCTTCTTCACGCGGCCGGTCAACGACGTGGGCAACCACCACGACCTCCTGGTCGCCAACTGCCTGGCCCAGTCTGGTGTCATGGCCTTCGGGCGTACGGCTGAGGAGGTGGCCGCAGACGGGACGCCGGCCGACCTGGTCGAGCACAAGGTGATGCCCGGCAACCGGCCGAACAGCATGCTGGTGGGCCAGGAGTTGACGCCGTTCGCGCTGGGTGCCCTGATCTCGCTGTACGAGCATTCCACCTTCGTGCAGGGGATGATCTGGGACATCAACCCCTACGACCAGTGGGGCGTGCAGCTGGGCAAGGTGGTCGCCGATTCGATCGGGCCGATGCTCACCGGTGAGGCTGAGCCGAGTCTGGACGTCTCGACCAACGCCCTCGTGAAGCGGTACCGGGCTGACCGGGGCCGTTGAGCGCTGCGAGCCAACGACGAGCTCAGGTCCCGTCTAGCATCGGCGTCATGCTGCTGCGTCCTTTCGGTTCCACCGGCCTGCAGGTCTCCGCGTTGGGGTTCGGGGCTGGCCACATCGGGTCCCCGGACCGCTCTGATCGCGACGTCCAGGGGCTGCTCGACGCTGTGCTGGAGTCGGGCATCAGCCTGATCGACACGGCTCGGGGCTACGGCAGCAGCGAGGAGCGGATCGGTGCCCTGCTGGCTGATCGGCGCGGGGAGTTCGTGCTGTCGACCAAGGTGGGCTACGACGTGCCGGGGGTTCCGGACTGGTCCTACGAGGCCGTCGCGCTGGGTGTGGATCGGGCGCTGGGAACACTGCGGACTGACATGCTGGATGTGTGCTTCCTGCACTCGTGCTCCCTGGACGTGCTCCGCGCGGGGGAGGTCGTCTCGGCGCTGCATGCGGCCCAGGCCGCCGGCAAGGTTCGGGTCTGTGGGTACAGCGGGGAGGGGGCGGAGTTGGCCTGGGCCATCGAGTCCCGTGCGTTCGGCGCGATCCAGACCTCAGTGAACCTGGCCGATCAGTGGACGCTGCGGGCACTGATCGGGTCTGCGGTCGACGCGGGCCTCGGGGTGATCGCCAAGCGACCGCTGGCCAACGCGGCCTGGCGGTTCGCCGAACCACCGGTCGGTCGCTACGAGGAGCCCTATTGGCACCGGCTGCGCGCCATGGGGATCACGCCGACCGATGGGGACTGGACCTCCACGGCGATCAGGTTCAGCGCCTTCGCTCCGGGGGTGTCCACTGCGATCGTGGGAACGTCGTCGCCGGCGCACCTTCAGGTCGTCGTCGATGCCGTGGGCCGGGGTCCGCTGCCCGATTCCGAGGTACAGCTCTGGTCTGGCGCGTTCGCCGAGCATGGAGCGGACTGGGCCCCGCAGGTCTGAGGCGCCGCGGCGATCCGCAGGGCTGCGTAGGCGGGAGCGAACCGCTGCGCTGCGGGACGCGGGGAAATGGTCAGAGAGCCGCGCCTCGGCATGCGATGTCCACAGCTTGCCTCGGTCCCGACGCAGTGTCGGACTTGCCGACTAGTATTCGAACAGACGTTCGTACACGGGGGGGCTGATGGACACATCAGTGGGGGACAGGGCGCTGAGCGATCCGCGGGCGAGGTGCTCGCTGGCCGATGCGTCGCTCCCTCTCGTGGTGGCCTGCCGGTCTCGGTCTCGGTCACGATGGACACCACGCAGGCAGGTGACGTCGCGTGGAGCAACAGCCGTGGACATACCCTCACTGCCGCTGAGCAGCGATTCGCCGGATGTGATGCGCTGGTGACCCCGATCGTCGTCGAGACCCCAGGGACCGGCGGCGACTCAGCTCCCGACAACGCCGGCGCGATGGGCGGTTCGGATGGTCTCGGACCGCAGCCGTCCAGTCCTGAGATCAGGATCGCAGCCCTCGCGGCAGCCTGCTGGGGACCGCATGCCCGTTGCCGTGGGCCGGACCGCGCGCACTGCCTCCGCCGCCCAGCGCCGGGCGTTGGCCGCCCGAGACGGCGGCTGCATCATCCCGGGCTGCGGGATACCGGCCGAGGCGTGCCAGAGCCACCACGTCCACGACTGGGCCGCAGGCGGGGCCTCGGACCTGCCCAACTTGGTGCTCTTGTGCTGGGCGCACCACCGGCAGGTCGATCTGCTGATGTGGGCCATCGCACCCGCGCCCGACGGCGGCGCCGTTCCCCCGCCGACCGCGGGTGCCCCGCCTGGAACTCCCTGGCACGCCAACAACGGCGCTCCGTGGACAATCACACGGACGCCACGAAGTCGCTGGCGACTGTGAGCGCCCCATCCATGTCGGACCAAGCCCGTACCCTTGGCCCATCATGTCGAACCAATCCCTACTCTCCGCCCTGTCCGAGCGCGTCATCGTCGCCGATGGAGCCATGGGCACGATGCTCCAGGCCCAGGACCCCTCGCTGGATGACTTCCAGGGCTACGAGGGGTGCAATGAGATTCTCAACGTCACCCGCCCCGACATCGTCGCCGGCGTGCACGCCGCGTACTTCGACGTCGGTGTGGACTGCGTGGAGACCAACACGTTCGGAGCCAACCTGGCCAACCTGGCCGAATACGACATCAGCCACCGCATCCGCGAACTCGCCGAGGCGGGCGCCCGGATCGCCCGCGAGGTGGCCGACGGCTACTCCACCCCGGATCGCCCGCGCTGGGTCCTGGGCTCGGTGGGGCCCGGGACGAAGCTGCCCACCCTCGGCCACGCCCCGTTCGTCGACCTGCGCGACGCCTACGCCGAGCAGGTCGCCGGTCTGCTCGCCGGCGGCGTGGACGCGGTCCTGATCGAGACCGCCCAGGACCTGCTCCAGGCGAAGGCGGCCCTGATCGGCGCGCGCCGGGCCATGTCCGCGGCCGGCCGGGAGGTGGCGCTGATCGCCCAGGTGACCGTCGAGACCACCGGGACGATGCTGCTCGGCAGCGAGATCGGCGCGGCCCTGACCGCCCTCGAGCCGCTGCGCATCGACCTGATCGGTCTGAACTGCGCCACCGGACCCGCCGAGATGAGCGAGCACCTGCGCCACCTCTCCCGCCACGCCCGGGTCGGCATCTCCGCCATGCCCAACGCCGGCCTGCCGGTGCTCATCGCCGACGGGGCGCACTACCCGCTGACCCCGCAGGAGCTGGCGCAGGCACACGACCACTTCACCACCGACTACGGCCTGGCCCTGGTCGGCGGCTGCTGTGGCACCACGCCCGAGCACCTGCGCGCGGTGGTCGAGCGGGTCGGTGGCCGGGAGGTTCACCCCCGCGAGGTCGTCACCGAGGCGGCCGCGGCCTCGCTCTACCAGTCGGTCGCGTTCCGCCAGGACACCGCCTACCTGTCGATCGGGGAGCGCACCAACGCCAACGGCTCCAAGGCCTTCCGCGAGGCGATGCTCGCCCAGGACTGGGAGGCCTGCGTCGAGATCGCCCGAGCCCAGATCCGCGACGGCGCCCACCTGCTCGACCTGTGCGTGGACTACGTCGGGCGCGACGGCGTGGCTGACATGCGTGAGCTGGCCGGCAGGTTGGCCACAGCCTCCACCCTCCCACTCGTGCTGGACTCCACAGAGCCGGCGGTACTCGAGGCAGGGCTGCAGATGCTCGGTGGGCGGGCAGTGGTCAATTCGGTCAACTACGAGGACGGCGACGGCCCTGGATCACGCTTCGCCCGGATCGTCCCGCTGATCAAGGAGTACGGCGCGGCGGTCGTGGCCCTGACCATCGACGAGGAGGGGCAGGCCCGCACCGCCGACTGGAAGGTCGCCATCGCCGACCGCCTGATCAGCGACCTGCGGGACAACCACGGCATCCCCCCGCGCGACGTGCTCGTCGACTGCCTGACCTTCCCGATCGCGACCGGCCAGGAGGAGACCCGCCGCGACGCCATCGAGACCATCGAGGCGATCCGTCGGATCAAGCACGCCCACCCCGAGGTGCAGACCACACTGGGGCTGTCCAACGTCTCCTTCGGGCTGAACCCCGCCGCCCGCCAGGTGCTGAACTCCGTGTTCCTGCACGAGTGCATCGAGGCCGGCCTGGACTCGGCGATCGTGCACGCGAGCAAGATCCTGCCCACCGCGCGGATCAGCGACGAGCAACTGGACGTGGCCCGCGACCTGGTCTACGACCGGCGCGCCTACGCCGAGGACGGCACGCTCACCTATGACCCGTTGACCCGCTTCCTGGACCTGTTCGCCGGAGTCAGCGCGCAGGCCTCGGCGGCCACACGCGCCGAGGAGCTCGCCGCCCTCCCGCTCGACGAGCGGCTGGAGCGGCGCATCATCGACGGCGAGCGGGCGGGCCTCGAGGCCGACCTGGACGAAGCCTTGGCCCTGCGGCCCGCGTTGGCGATCATCAACGAGACGCTGCTGGCTGGCATGAAGACGGTCGGCGAGTTGTTCGGCCGTGGCGACATGCAGCTTCCGTTCGTGCTCAACAGCGCTGAGGTGATGAAGACCGCGGTGGCCCATCTCGAACCGCACATGGAGAAGGTCGAGGGCGAGGAGGCGGCCGGCAAGGGCACGATCGTGCTGGCCACGGTCAAGGGCGACGTGCACGACATCGGCAAGAACCTCGTCGACATCATCCTGACCAACAATGGCTACAGCGTGGTCAACCTCGGCATCAAGCAGCCGGTCACCGCCATCCTCGACGCCGCAGCCGAGCACGACGCGGACGTGATCGGCATGTCCGGGTTGCTGGTCAAGAGCACGGTCATCATGAAGGAGAACCTCGAGGAGATGAACTCCCGCGCGGTCGCGGCACGCTGGCCGGTGCTGCTCGGCGGCGCGGCGCTGACCCGCGCGTTCGTGGAGGAGGACCTCGCGGGGCGATTCGACGGCGAGGTGCGCTATGCCCGGGACGCCTTCGAGGGCCTGCGGTTGATGGACGCGTTCATGGCCGTCAAGCGTGGCGAGGACGGCGCTGCCCTGCCGGAGTTGCGGGCGCGACGCGTCAGCCGGCGCGCGCCCGCCGACCGCGCGCCCGCCGAGATCCCGGCCCGAAGCGATGTGGCGGCCGACAACCCGGTCCCGACCCCGCCGTTCTGGGGCTCCCGGGTGGTCAAGGGCATCCGGCTGGCCGACTACTCCGCCTACCTGGACGAGCGCGCCCTGTTCCTGGGCCAGTGGGGGCTGAAGTCCTCCCGCGGGGAGGGGCCGGACTATAACTCTCTAGTAGAGGTCGAGGGTCGTCCGAGGTTGCGGATGTGGCTGGATCGCGTGCACACCGAGGGACTGCTCGCCTCGGCTGTCGTGTACGGCTACTTCCCCTGCTGGTCCGAGGCCGACGAACTGGTCATCCTCGACCCGACCGGCCTGGCCGAGGCCGGCGACTCGCCCTTGGCCAACGGCTGGCAGCCGCGCGAACTGCACCGGTTGCCCTTCCCGCGCCAGCAGCGCGACCGGTACCTGTGCCTGGCCGACTTCTTCCGGTCCCGCGAAGCGGTTCTGGCGCAGGGACGCCCCGACGTAGTGGCGTTCCACGTGGCCACCATGGGCAGCGCCGTGTCGCAGGCCGCGGCGGCGCTGTTCGCGGACAACAAGTACCGCGAGTACGTGGAGTTGCATGGCTTGAGCGTTCAGCTCACCGAGGCGCTGGCCGAGTACTGGCACTCCCGGGTCCGCACCGAACTCGGCATCGACTCGGCCGACGCCACCGACCGCACCCAACTGATCACCAAGCAGTCCTACCAGGGCGAGCGCTACTCGTTCGGCTACCCGGCCTGTCCCGATGTCGAGCAGCAGTCCGTCGTGGTCGATCTGCTGGGGCCAGGACGGATCGGGGTGGAACTCTCCGAGGAGTTCCAACTCCACCCGGAGCAGTCCACCTCGGCGCTGATCGTGCACCACCCGGAGGCCAGCTACTACAACGCAGGCTGACCCGCTGTCGGCACCAACCGCCTGGAAGGGACCGCATGCCGCTTTCCGCTGTGCTCTTCGACATGGATGGTCTGCTCGTGAACACCGAGCCCCTCTGGCTGGAGGCCGAGCATGCGACACTCGCCGCCCTCGGCGGGACCTGGAGCGAGGCCGACCAGCGCGCCGTGGTCGGCGCCTCCATGGCCCACGCAACCGCCCACATGGCAGCAGTCAGCGGCACGGATCGCTCGACCGACGAGATCGCCGACCTGCTGATCGGGCACATGCTCGCCCTGCTGGCTGAGGTGCGCATCCCGATCCAGCCCGGAGCCGCCGAGTTGCTCACCGAGGTCGCCGGGTCCGGGGTGCCCTACGCCCTCGTGTCCGCCTCGGTGCGCCAGATCATCGACGTCGTGCTGGATCAACTGACCGATGCCGGACTGCCCGGATTCTCGGTCCAGGTGGCCGGCGACGAGGTGCCCCGCAGCAAGCCCGACCCACAGCCCTACCTCCGTGCGGCCGCGATGCTGGGCGTGGACATCACCGCGGCGGTGGTTCTGGAGGACTCCGCCAACGGGGTGCGTGCGGGCTGGTCGGCGGGCGCCACAGTGCTGGCGGTGCCCCACGTGGTGCCCATCGAGCCGGGCGAACGCGTGGTCGTGCGCGACTCCCTGGTCGGCCTGACTCTGGCTGACCTGCGGGCGCTCGTGCCCTGAGGTCGGGGCCAGTCGGAGGCCCACAGGTGGGCGAACCGTCAGCGGCCCCACCGGTGAGCGCCTAAACTTCCATTGACTCACTCGAGGAGAGGTCTCCCCATGCCTGAGGCTGCCGCCGCCATGCCCGCACCTCCGACCGCCGACTCGCGGCCCGCCGCCTGGGCCGTGGGCCTGAACAAGACCTATGGCGAGGCGGACACTGCCGTGGTCGCCCTGCGCGGCGTGGACATCGAGTTCGCCTCCGGCCGGTTCACCGCGATCATGGGCCCCTCCGGCTCGGGCAAGTCCACGCTCATGCACTGCATGGCCGGGCTCGACGCTGCCAGTTCGGGGACCGTCCACATCGGTGACTCCGACCTCACCACGATGAAGGACAACGACCTCACCAGGCTGCGCCGGGAGCGGATGGGCTTCGTCTTCCAGGCCTTCAACCTGGTACCGACGCTCACCGCCGAGGAGAACATCACGCTGCCGCTGGACATCGCGGGCAGCAAGGTGGACCGGCAGTGGTTCGATCTGGTCGTGGGTACCGTCGGCCTGGCCGACCGGCTGACCCACCGCCCCAGTGAGCTCTCCGGTGGCCAGCAGCAGCGCGTGGCCTGTGCGCGCGCCATGGTGACCCGCCCGGAGATCATCTTCGCCGACGAGCCGACCGGCAACCTCGACTCCCGCTCCGGTGCGGAGGTGTTGGGCTTCTTGCGCCGCAGCGTCGACGAGTTCGGCCAGACGATCGTCATGGTGACCCACGACGCGCACGCCGCGTCCTACGCCGACCGAGTCGTGTTCCTCGCCGACGGGGAGTTCGTCGACGAGATCGTCGACCCGACTGCGACGGCGATCCTCGAGCGGATGAAGACCTTCGAGCAGGCCGCTGGAGCGCACGGCAACGTGGACACGAGTTGGGTCGAGAGCTCCGGGCCCCGGCGTGCGCCGACCGGTGCCGGGAGCTCCACCTCGGGGACCCCGGCCACCGAACCCGCCACCTCGGAACCCGCGGGCTCCGGGCCCGCCGCCCCCGTCACGGGCGAGCAGGCCTGATCCAATGCTCAAGGCAACCTGGCGCTCCCTGAAGGCGCACAAGGCCCGCATGCTCCTGTCCGGGCTCGCGGTGGTCCTGGGCGTGGCCTTCGTGGTGGGCACGTTCATCTTCACCGACACCCTCAAGGGCACCTTCGACCAGTTGTTCAGCGGTCAGACCCCGGACGTGGTCGTGACCCAGCAGCTCGAGGTCGGCGGCGACGACGGTACGGGCTCGGTGGTGTCCCTCGTCCCGGCTGAGACGCTGGCCACGGTGCAGGGGCTCCCGGGCGTGGGCCTGGTGACCGGCGACGTGCAGGTCCAGGGAGTGGCCCTGATCGACGCCGAGGGTGAGCCGATCGGCGGTGGCGGCCCGCCTCAGCTCGGTGTGTCCTATCCCGAGTTCCCCGACGAGGCGCAGCTCAGCGGGGTGACACTCGTGGAGGGTCGGGCACCCGGCGCGCCCGAGGAGATCGCCATCGACGAGACGACCGCCGAGAAGGGTGGATTCTCGATCGGCGACACGGTCACCGTCGTGACGCAGGGCCCGCGGATCGAGGCCCCACTGGTGGGCATCGTGCGGTTCGGCGTGAGCGGCAGCCTCGGCGGGGTGACGCTCACTCTCTTCGAGCGGCAGTACGCCCAGGACACGTTCATCGGCACGGATGCCTGGAACCAGCTCGCGGTGCTCGGCGACGGGTCGGTGAGCAACGAGGCGCTGCGTGACCAGGTGGCCTCGGCGCTCGGATCGGGCTACCAGGTCAAGACCGGCCAGGAGGTTCAGGACGAGACCGCGGCCCAGTTCAGCAGCGCTCTGGGCTTCATCAACACGTTCCTGCTGGTGTTCGCGTTCATCGCCCTGTTCGTCGGCACGTTCATCATCCTCAACACGTTCTCGATGCTGGTCGCCCGGCGCACGAAGGAGTTGGCGCTGCTTCGGGCGATCGGCGCCAGCAAGCGCCAGATCACGTGGTCGGTGGTCGGTGAGGCATTCCTGCTGGGCCTGCTCGGGGGCGTGCTGGGCATCGGCCTGGGCATCCTGGTGGCGCTCGGCCTGCGCGGCCTGCTCGCCGCCGTGGGCGCAGAACTGCCCGCCGGCGACCTGGTGATCGCCCCGCGCACCGTGATCTTCGGTGTGCTCGTCGGGGTCCTGGTCACTGTGTTCGCGGCCTGGTTCCCGGCGCGCCGCGCCTCCCAGGTGCCGCCGGTCGCCGCGATGCGCGACGAGGTGGCCCTGCCCGCGCGCAGCTTGCGGCTGCGGGCGATCCTCGGTGGCCTGCTCACCGCGGCCGGGCTGGGGCTGATCGCCCTGGCGGTCTTCGATGCCGAGCTGCCCAGGCGACTGACCGTCTTCGGGCTGGCGTCTGCCGCCCTGCTGATCGGCGTGATCGTGCTGGCCCCCGTGTTCAGCCGTGCCCTTGTCGGCTTCGTCGGCTCGCCGATCGCCCGGTCCGGGGCGGTGGGCCGGCTCGCGGTCCGCAACGCGCAGCGAGATCGACGGCGGACCGCGGCGACGGCGACCGCGATCCTGATCGGCCTGGCCCTGGTCACGGCCATCGGGGTGCTGGGCTCCTCGACGACGAAGTCGGTCAATGCCCTGGTCGATGACGTGCTCACCGCGGACTTCATCGTGCAGCCCACCAGCTTCATACCCTTCTCGCCGGAGGTCGGTGACGCCCTGGCCGAGGTGCCCGGCGTGGCGACCGTCTCCCGGGTCCGGCAGGCGCCGGCCCTCGTGGTGGGCGAGGAGACCGTGGTCGTGGGCGTCGATCCGCAGACCGCCAACGACGTCCAGTCGCTCGGAGTGGAGCCCGCCGCCCTGGCTGACAGGGGCCTCGTGGTCGACAGCACCACGGCGCTCGACGCTGGACTGGCGGCCGGTGACACGGTGGAGGTGACCTGGGGCAACGGTGGTACCGACACCCTGACGATCACCCAGGTGTACCCGGGCGAGGATGCCCTGGCGGGCTGGGTGGTCTCGATCGACACCTTGGAGCAGGCCGGTCTGCCGGCCGTGGACTCGCTGCTCTACGTCACCCTGGACCCGGACACCGATCCGGACGCCGTGCGGGCGGCCGTCGACGCCGTCCAGAAGGACTTCCCGACTGTCCAGATCCAGGACCAGACCGAGTTCAAGGACTCGATCACCGGCCAGATCAACCAGTTGATCAACCTGATCTATGGGCTGCTGGGCCTGAGCGTGATCATCGCCATCTTCGGGGTCGTGAACACGTTGGCGCTGTCGATCATCGAGCGGACCCGGGAGATCGGGATGTTGCGCGCGGTGGGCACCCTGCGCAAGCAGGTCCGCACGATGATCCGCTGGGAGTCCATCGTGATCAGCTTCTTCGGGGCGTTCACCGGGGTGGCGCTGGGCCTGCTGCTGGGGATCGCCCTGCAACGGCTGCTGGTCGACGAGGGGATCTCCGAGCTGGGGATCCCCTGGTCACTGATCGGGATCGTGCTGGTGGCCACGGCGATCGTGGGCGTCCTGGCAGCGGTCTGGCCGGCTCGGCGGGCAGCCAACCTCGACGTCCTGGCCGCGATCCGCACCGAGTGACCCGCACCGAGTGACCGCGCACCGAGTGAGTCCGGCCCGGGTGATCCAGACCTGGTGACCCAGGCCAGTCACGCAACGGTGGTCGCACCGACCGGAGCGGACTGCGCAGGCTCGGGCAGGGGCGGGGGAGTGCCGCCGAACGCCGGGCACAGCGCCTTGTGGGCGCACCAGTCGCAGAGCTTGGACGGATTGGCCCGCCAATCGCCGGTGTTCGTGGCCCGTTCGATCGCAGCCCACAGCGCCTCGACCTTGCGTTGCATCGCCCGCAGGTCGTCCTCGTCGGGCTCGTAGCGAAGAACGACCCCGGTCGAGAGGTACATGAGCTGCAACATCGTGGGCAACTGGCCGTGCAGGTGCCACAGCGCCAGGGCGTAGAAGCGCATCTGGAACATCGCGCGTGCCTCGAAGCCCACCCCGGGCGCGCGACCGGTCTTGTAGTCCACGACTCGGGTCGCCCCCGAGGGCGCGCGGTCGAGCCGGTCGACGAACCCGCGCAGGGTCAGCCCGGAGGGCAGCTCGACCTCGACCCGCAGCTCCCGGGCGGCCGGTTCGAGGCAGGTCGGATCCTCCATCGCGAAGTAGGACTCCACCAGGTCACCGGCTCCGCGCAGCCACGCGGTAGGGTCCAGCGCGGCCTCGGCCAGCATCTCGCGGACCTCCGGTCGCTCGTCGACGAGCCGCTGCCACTGGGGTGCGACCAGCCCGATCGCCGCGTCCAGCGTGCGCTGGTCGGCGGGCAGGTCGTAGAGGGCTTCGAGCACAGCGTGCACCAAGGTGCCGCGCACCGCGGCCGGACTGGCCGGTTCGGGCAGCCGGTCCAGCACCCGGAACCGGTAGAGCAACGGGCAGCTCTGGAAGTCCGCGGCGCGCGAGGGCGACAGCGAGCGGGCCGGGCGCAGGGGCAGATCGGTGGCATCAGGCATGGGCCCAACGTACGTGCCCGCCCTGACATCCTCAGCACACGCCGTGCAGCACCCGCTGGCGACGAGCCGCCGGCCAGGACGGAACGCCGTGCACGGCCAGGTGAGGGCAATACGATGGTGCGGTGGCCACCCCGACGACCCGGATCGCCGGGATCCCTGTGGAGATCCCCTTCTCCGGGGTGCTGGGCGTGGTCGTCCTCGCCTACCTCTGGGTGCCCGCGTTCGAGGCCGACAGCGGGGCGCCGTGGCTGTTGGCGCTGGCCTTCGCGGCCCTGCTCAGCCTGGCCACACTGATCCACGAGTTCGCCCACGCGCTGGTGGCCCGGGCGCTGGGCTTCCCGGTGCAGCGGGTCGTGCTCCAGCTGCTCGGCGGGGTCACCCACTACGAGCGCCGCCGGGAGGCCCCGCTCGCTGAGGCTGCGGTGGCCGCCTCCGGGCCACTGGCCACCTTCGCGGTCGCGGGGCTCAGCTGGGGTGTGGGCCAGACCCTGGCACCCGGCAGCGCCGGGGCTGCGCTGGCGGCCGCGATGACCTGGGCCAACATGGTGATCGGCATCTACAACTCCCTGCCCGGTATCCCGCTGGACGGCGGAAATGTGCTCAAGTGCCTGATCTGGGCCGGCACGGGCTCCGAGCGCCGGGGTACCGTGATCGCCGCCTGGTTCGGTCGCGGCCTGGCTGCGCTGACCCTGCTCACCCCGCTGGCCCTGGCGCAGTGGGCCGGCGTGCAGCCATCGCTGATCGTGTACCTGGTGGCCGGCCTGCTTGCCGCCGTCCTGTACACCGGGGCCACTGCCCAGTTGCGCTCGGTCGAGGTGCGCGCACGGGCGGCCAACCTCACTGCCGGGAGCCTGGCGCGCCGGGCGATCCCGGTGGATCGCGAGCTGCCCCTGGCCGAGGCGCTGCGCAGGGCGACCGTGGCAGGCGCAGGGGCGCTGGTCGTCATGGACGCGCGTGGCATGGCGACCGGGATCGGGCAGCAGGACGCCATCGCCGCGGTCCCCGAGGCCCGCCGGCCGTGGATCTCCGTCGGGTCGGTGTCCCGGCCCGTGGACGCCCGGAGCACCATCGGGCGCGACCTCGCCGGGACCGACCTGATCACCGAGGTCGCCGGGCGAGGCCGCGAGGAGCTACTCGTCGTGGACCCGGCCGGCATGATCTTCGGAGTGCTGCTGATCCGGGACGTCGAAGCCGCCCTACGAGGCTGACCGGCGCGTGGTCCGGGCTGCCCGGCGGGCCGCATAGGGTCGGGCCAT
This sequence comes from uncultured Actinomycetes bacterium, assembly GCA_963798745.1. Taxonomy (GTDB): domain Bacteria; phylum Actinomycetota; class Actinomycetes; order S36-B12; family CAIYMF01; genus Prado023. Next base: position 110,900 of record CAWCUF010000010.1, on the reverse strand, counting down.
GACCGAGCAGCCCATCGCACGCGCCGACCGCCACGGGCACCTGCAGCCCGGCGACCTGGTGCAGCTCACCGATCCCAAGGGTCGCCACCACACCATCACGCTGGCCGCGGGCCGCGAGTTCCACACGCACAAGGGCGCCCTCGCCCATGACGACCTGATCGGGCAGCCCGAGGGGATCGTGGTGACCACCGCTGCCGGAGTTCCCTTCCTCGTGCTGCGCCCGTTGTTGCGCGACTTCGTGCTCTCGATGCCGCGCGGCGCGACGGTGATCTACCCCAAGGACGCGGCAGCGATCGTGGGGCTGGCCGACATCTTCCCCGGGGCGCATGTGGTCGAGGCCGGCGTCGGATCGGGGGCGCTGACCTGTTCACTGCTGCGCGCCGTGGGGCCGACCGGTCGGGTCACGTCCTTCGAGCGTCGCGTGGATTTCGCCGAGATCGCCCGTGGCAACGTCGAGCGCTTCCTCGGCGGGAAGCAGCGCAACTGGACCCTGGAGGTGGGCGACCTGCAGGACCTGCTGCCGGGACTTCTCCCGTCCGGCGACCTGCTGCCGGGACTGCTCGCATCCGGCGACCCGGCTCCCGGCGCGGGCTCGGTGCACCGAGTCGTGCTCGACATGCTCGCCCCCTGGGAGTGCCTGGAGGCGGTCGCGGGGGCGCTGATGCCCGGGGGGATCCTGGTGGCCTACCTGGCCACCACCACCCAGCTGTCCCGGATGGCCGAGACGCTGCGCGTGGACGGGCGGTTCACCGAGCCGCAGGCCAGCGAGCTCATGCTGCGGGGCTGGCACCTGGAGGGGCTGGCCGTGCGCCCGGAGCACCGGATGACCGGACACACCGGCTTCCTGCTCGGCACGCGCCGGCTGGCCCCGGGCACGGTGCTGCCGGCCAAACGCAGCCGTCCGGCGAAGGGCGCCTACGGCCAGGACTACGTCGGCCCCGGTGCCACTGCGCTGGACGCGGCTGGGTCGGTGCCCAGCGACCCAGCCACCGACCCGGCCACCGACCCGGCCGATGCCCTCGACGCAGCGCCCCGCCCACCCCGGCCCCGCCCGCAGCTGCCCTGACCTGCCCAGCGCGCCGGGCCGACCAGCCGTGTCGATCTCCTGCGCGACCTGCGGGGTTGTGGATAGAGTCGCGGGCATCGGCACCGACGCCAGGAGGTGGGCCATGTCCGGTCACGCGCCCGGTCACACGCCCGGCCAGCCCGGGCCCCCCGAGGTGCAGGCGCGCATCCGCGCCCTGCAGGACGAGCTCGACCGGCTCGCCGAGACCAACCGCCGCCTGGTCAGCACCCTGCGCGACGCACGCGACCAGGTCGTGACCCTCAAGGCCGAGGTGGATCGACTGGCCGACCCGCCCAACGGATTCGCAACGTTCCTGGCCGCCCACGGCGACGGCACCATCGACATCCAGGCGCAGGGCCGCAAGCTGCGGGTCCGCCCGGCGCCCGGCGTGGGCGAGCTGGTGCCCGGCCAGGAGGTGATGGTCAACGAGGCGATGAACGTCCTGGCTGGCCTGGAGTTCGAACGTGTCGGCGAGGTCGTGATGTTCAAGGAGCTCCTCGAGGGAGGGGACCGGGTCCTGGTCATCGGGCACACCGACGAGGAGCGGGTCGTGCGCCTGGCCGACTCGCTGCGCGGGCAGACGATCCGTGCCGGCGACTCGTTGCTGCTGGACCCACGCTCGGCCTACGTCTACGAGCGCATCCCCAAGTCCGAGGTCGAGGAACTCGTCCTCGAGGAGGTTCCCGATGTCGACTACACCGACATCGGTGGCCTGGCCGGCCAGATCGAGATGATCCGCGACGCCGTCGAGCTGCCCTACGTGCACGCCGAGCTGTTCCGCGAGCACAAGCTGGCCGCCCCGAAGGGCATCCTGCTCTACGGCCCGCCCGGCTGCGGCAAGACGATGATCGCCAAGGCCGTGGCCGCATCGCTGGCGCGCAAGGTCGCCGAGCGCGAGGGGCGCAGCGCAGCGCGCTCGTACTTCCTGAACATCAAGGGTCCGGAACTGCTCAACAAGTACGTCGGCGAGACCGAGCGGCACATCCGGCTGGTGTTCCAGCGGGCCCGGGAGAAGGCCAGCGAGGGCACCCCCGTGATCGTGTTCTTCGACGAGATGGACTCGTTGTTCCGCACCCGGGGCACCGGGGTGAGTTCCGATGTCGAGAACACGATCGTCCCGCAGCTGCTCTCCGAGATCGACGGGGTCGAGGGCCTGGCCAACGTCATCGTGATCGGCGCCTCCAACCGCGAGGACATGATCGATCCGGCCATCCTGCGCCCGGGTCGACTGGACGTGAAGATCCGCATCGAGCGACCGGATGCCCAGGCCGCCGGCGACATCCTGAGCAAGTACCTGACCCCGGACCTGCCGTTGCACCCCGACGACCTGACCGAGCACGGTGGCTCGGCACAGGCCACCTGTCAGGCGATGATCCGCCGCACGGTCGAGCGGATGTACACCGAGTCCGAGGAGAACCGCTTCCTCGAGGTGACCTACGCCAACGGCGACAAGGAGACCCTGTTCTTCAAGGACTTCAACTCCGGGGCGATGCTGGAGAACATCGTCGCGCGAGCCAAGAAGAGCGCCATCAAGGAGTACCTCGACTCCGGCCACAAGGGCATCCGCGTGGCCCACCTGCTCACGGCGTGCGTCGACGAGTTCCGCGAGAACGAGGACCTGCCCAACACCACCAACCCCGACGACTGGGCACGGATCTCGGGCAAGAAGGGCGAGCGGATCGTTTTCATCCGCACCCTGGTGGCCGGCAAGCAGGGCACCGAGGCCGGGCGGTCCATAGACACCGTGGCCAATACGGGTCAATATCTGTGATCAGTCACTTTGTTCACCGTGGTTCGCGCGTCGGGCGCGCGTCGACCTGACGATGTGAGTAGTTTTCCATCTGTAGGCGCACCCCCCACGCAGAGGAGGGCCTGATGGCCACCAGCACAGCACCTCCCAAGAAGAAGCTCGGCGTGTTCGGTCAACTCCAGCGCATCGGCAAGGCGCTGATGGTCCCGGTCGCGATCCTGCCCGCCGCCGGCCTGCTCCTGGGCATCGGCGCGGGCATGAAGAACATGTACATCCAGATCAACAATGTCGAAGCGGTTCCGCCGGGACTGTTCAATCTGGTTGCCAGCACGATGGAGGGCGCGGGGGACGTCGTCTTCGCCAATCTCGCCCTGCTGTTCGCGATCGGCGTCGCGATCGGCCTGACCGCCGACGCCGGTGTGGCAGCCCTCGCGGCCACAACCGGCTTCCTGGTCATGAACAAGACGATCAGCGTCTTCATGGGCATTCAGCAGGTGACCCTGCCGGTCTGCCCGGACAACGCAGTCCAGTGTGAGCTCGAAACCGTCACCACGACCACGACGTTGGCGGCCACGACCGACTACTTCGGCTGGCCCGACACCCCGCCTGCCGCGTTCGCCAGCATCGTGGGCATCCCCAGCCTGCAGACCGGCGTCTTCGGCGGCATCCTCGCCGGCCTGGTCGCCGCCTGGGCGTTCAACAGGTACTTCCGGATCGAACTGCCCCCGTTCCTGGGGTTCTTCGCCGGCAAGCGCTTCGTCCCGATCATGACCGCGTTCGTGTCCCTGTTCCTGGGCATTGCACTGTGCTTCGTCTGGCCGCCGGTCGCCGACGGCATCAACTGGCTGGCCACGCAACTGGAAGCTGCGGGCGCCATCGGCGTGTTCATCTTCGGCCTGATCGAACGGTCCCTGATCCCCTTCGGCCTGCACCACATCTGGTACAGCCCGTTCTGGTTCCAGTTCGGGTCCTGGACCAATGATGCGGGCGTGACGTTCACCGGCGACAACCGGATGTGGTTCGGCCAGTTCGCCGAGATCAGCAGCGGAATCACGCCCGACCCGGTCGTGAGCGGTGTGGCGGCACCCAACAGCCCGGAGTTCACCGAGGGCACGGGCAAGTACCTCACGGGCAAGTTCCCGTTCATGATGTTCGGCCTGCCGGCGGCCGCCTACGCCATGTACCGCCAGGCCAAGGACAGCCAGAAGAAGATCGCAGCCGGCATCCTCGGCTCCGCGGCGCTGACCTCCTTCCTGACCGGGATCACCGAGCCGATCGAGTTCACGTTCCTCTTCATCGCCCCGTGGCTGTTCGGCATCCACGCCGTCATCGCCGGCCTGTCGTTCATGGTGATGTACATCACCGGCACCCAGATCGGCCTGACCTTCTCCGGCGGGTTCATCGACTTCTTCCTGTTCGGCCTGCTGCCGTTCGGGTCGACCCAGGAACCGTTCTGGAACGTGATCATCGTCGGGTTGATCATGATGCCGCTCTACTACTTCCTGTTCACTTGGGCAGTGAAGTGGAAGGATCTGGCGACGCCGGGTCGCGAGCCCGACGACGTGGCCATGGCCGAGTACGGCGAGCACGAGCTGCAGCTCTCCGACGAGGAGAAGCTGGCGGCGCTGTCGGCCGGCGACCACAAGTCCGAGGCGGACATGTCCCAGGCCGAGAAGGTGCTGGCGGCCTTCGGTGGCTTCGAGAACATCAGCAGTGTCGATGCCTGCATCACCCGGCTGCGGATCTCGGTCAACGACAAGAGCAAGGTCAACAAGGCCAAGCTCAAGAGCCTGGGCGCCGCCGGCGTGCTGGAGGTCGGCGACAACATGCAGGCGATCTTCGGCACCCGTGCCGAGATCCTCAAGGGTGAGATCCTCGACCTGCCGGGGGCTCCCCAGCGGTAGCTCGTCGGCACAGCACAGCACGAACAGCACTCGACGAGGGCCGGTTCCCGAGGGGACCGGCCCTCGTCGAGTGCGTGCACGCGAGGTTTGACCGGTTCCGCTTGCGGGTACGTGACCGCCTCGAGCTGCGCTCAAGGCCGCAGCGACCGTTCGGGCACGCGCCCGGGGAGGAGCCGACATGAGCACGCCCACGTCGCAACCCGACCAGGTCCAGGACCGTCGGTTCTGGGTCAAGATCCGGTCCGTCGTCGGTCGGGTACCATTCGCGACCGAGGTCGTCGCTGCCTACTTCGCGATGCGCGACAAGGACACCCCGATACGGCACAAGATGATCCTCGCAGGGGCCATCGCCTACTTCATCCTGCCCCTGGACGCCATCCCGGACTTCCTGCCGATGGGCTACGCCGACGATGCGGCAGCCATCACGGCGGCCATCGCGGCCGCATCGATGTCGATCCAGGACGTCCACCGCGTGCAGGCACGCCGAGCCCTGGGTCGGGTCACCGCCGGGGACGTGGTCGACGGCTCCGTCGAGGGCTGAGGACAACCCAACGGCCCGCCCCGGCTGCAACCTATGCTGGGCGCATGTCGGTGCACCGGGTGATGGGGCTGGAGACCGAGTTCGGGATCAGTCACCCGGGGCACCCCAACGCCAACCCGGTCCGGATGTCCGGGCTGGTGGTCAACGCGCACGCCGTGACCTCCGGGCGCGTCCGTCTGGCCCAGCGCTGGGACTACGACGAGGAGTCGCCGCTGCGCGATGCCCGCGGCTTCGACCTGACCCGCGCCGAGGCCGACCCGAGCCAGCTCACCGACGATGCGAGCACCGCCAACGTGGTGCTCACCAACGGGGCGCGCTTCTACGTCGACCATGCGCATCCGGAGTACTCCAGCCCCGAGGTGACCAACCCCCGGGACGCCGTGCGCTGGGATCGCGCAGGCATGGTGCTGGCCGCCCGAGCCGCCCTGGCCGCCAGGGAACTGCCCGGTGGTCACCCGATCGTGCTCTACAAGAACAACACCGACGGCAAGGGCGCCTCCTACGGCACGCATGAGAACTATCTGATGGACCGGCGCACCCCGTTCCCCGCGATCGTCGAGGCGCTGATCCCGTTCTTCGTGACCCGCCAGATCTTCACCGGCGCCGGCCGGGTGGGCGTGGGCCAGGACGGCCGGGGCGCGGGGTTCCAGTTGTCCAGTCGGGCGGACTTCTTCGAGGTCGAGGTCGGCCTGGAGACCACCCTGAAGCGGCCCATCATCAACACCCGTGACGAGCCGCACGCCGATCCGGCGCTCTGGCGCCGTCTGCACGTCATCGTCGGGGATGCCAACCTGTCCGAGACCGCCACCCTGCTCAAGCTCGGGACGACCTCGCTGGTGCTGTCGATGATCGAGGCGGGCGGTCCGGATCTGGGCATCACCCTGGCCAACCCGGTGGCTGCGATGCACCGGGTCTCCCACGACCTGGCCCTGACCGAGCCACTGGACTGCCTGGGCCGGGCGCCGATGACCGCGCTGGGCATCCAGGAGCACTACCTGGCCGCGGCCCGCGCCCATTGCCGGACCCGCCCGGGCGGGGTCGACGCGCAGACCCGCGAGGTGCTCGACCTCTGGGACCAGGTGCTCAGCGAACTGGCCACCGACCGGCGCGCCCTGGCCGATCGGCTGGACTGGGTGGCCAAGCTCGCGCTGCTGGAGGGTTTCCGGGCCCGCGACGCACTGGACTGGGCTGCGCCCCGGCTGGCCGCGATCGACCTGCAGTACGCCGACACCCGCGCCGACAAGGGTTTGGCGATGCGCCTGGAGCAGCGCGGGTCGCTGGCCCGGATCAGCACCGACGCGCAGATCGAGGCGGCGATCGAGCAGCCCCCCCAGGACACCAGGGCCTGGTTCCGCGGGGAGTGCGTGCGCCGGTTCGGGGCGCACATCGCGGCCGCGTCGTGGGACTCGGTGGTGTTCGACATCCCGGGCCGCTCCACGCTGGTCCGGGTTCCGACCCCGGACCCGGTTCGGGGGACCCGGGCGCATGTGGCCGACCTGCTGGACTCCACCGACGACGTCGGGTCGCTGGTGGCCGCACTCGGCGGGTCGTGACCCACATCCGCCTCACGCTCGCCCTGCGGGTCGCCCTGGCGCACCTGCGCGTCCATGCGCGACGCGAGACCCGGCGGGCGTGTGACTGTCAGACATCGGCACTAGTGTCGGGGTCGAGCCCGAGGAGGAGCCATGAGCCAGTCCAGTGAGCACCAGCGGCCCCGGCCCGACGAGGAGTCCGAGCCGGCACCGGCGCCGAGTGCGTCCGCACGCAAGGAGGCCATCGATGCCGACGTCGACGCGCTGCTCGACGAGATCGACGACGTGCTGGAGGAGAACGCCGAGGAGTTCGTCCGCGGCTTCGTGCAGAAGGGCGGCCAGTAGGTGGCAGATATCGCGAAGCCGGGCAGAGGTGCGCTTCCGGCCGCCTTCTCGATGGTCGGGGAGGCCTCGTTCGCACAGTTCCTCGGCGCGCACCGCCCCGACCTGCTGGGCCCCCTGGGCGGGGGGGACGTGAGCGTCGACGTGCCGCATGGCACGACGATCGTGGCGGTCACGATGCCCGGTGGCGTGGTCATGGCCGGGGACCGGCGGGCCACGATGGGCAACGTCATCGCCCAGCGCCACATCGAGAAGGTCTTCCCCGCGGACGAGCAGTCGTGCATCGGGATCGCCGGATCGGCCGGGATCGCCCTGGAACTCGTGCGGCTGTTCCAGGTGGAGCTCGAGCACTACGAGAAGATCGAGGGCTCCGGGCTTTCCCTGGACGGCAAGGCCAACCGGCTGGCCGCGCTGCTGCGCTCGAACCTGGGTCTGGCCATGCAGGGCCTGGCGGTGGTGCCCCTGCTCGCCGGTCGGGAACCCGAGCACGACCGGGGCCGGATCTTCTCCTACGACGTCACGGGTGGGCGCTACGAGGAACACGCCTTCTACTCGGTCGGCTCCGGCTCGATGTTCGCCCGCGGCGCGCTGAAGAAGCTCTACACCCCCGACATGGACCCGGAGACCGCGATCCGGGTCTGCGTCGAAGCCCTCTACGACGCCGCCGACGACGATTCGGCCACGGGTGGGCCTGACCTGGCGCGACGGATCTTCCCCGTGGTGGCCGTGGTCGACGCAGACGGCTTCCGGCGGATCGGAGCGCAGGAGATCGAGTCCGTGAGCACCGCCGTGGTGGCCCGGCGGATGCTGCGCCCGGATGGGCCCCTGGCGCAGGTCGAGCGCGGTGAGGTGACGCCATGAGCATGCCGTTCTACGTCTCGCCGGAACAACTGATCAAGGACAAGGCCGACTACGCACGCAAGGGGATCGCCCGGGGGCGCAGCGTGGTGGTGCTGCAGGTGCGTGAGGGGATCCTGCTGGTCGCGGAGAACCCGTCGCGGGCGCTGCACAAGATCTCGGAGATCTATGACCGGATCGGCTTCGCGGCTGTGGGCAAGTACAACGAGTTCGAGAACCTGCGGGTGGCCGGTGTGCGCCTGGCCGACATGCGCGGCTACGCCTACGACCGGCGCGACGTCACCGGGCGCAGCCTGGCCAACGCCTACGCGCAGACCCTGGGCACCATCTTCACCGAGGCGGCCAAGCCCTACGAGGTGGAGATCGTGGTGGCCGAGGTGGGCCACGGCGCAGATGAGGACCAGATCTACCGGCTGACCTTCGACGGGTCGGTGGCCGACGAGCACGGCTTCGTGGCGATGGGCGGGTCCTCGGAGGCGATCACCGCGCACCTGGCCGAGCACTGGCGCGAGGATCTGTCGATGGCGCAGGGCCTGGCGCTGGCAATCACGGCCCTCGCGCAGTCGGCCGGACCCGGTTCGCCACCGGCCGCCGCCGAGCCGCGCGACATCTCGGCCAACCAACTCGAGGTGGCGCTGCTCGCGCGGGATCGGCCCCGACGGACGTTCCGAAGGATCGGGCCGGACCAGTTGCGCGAGCTTGTCGATGGTTGATCCGCTGGGTCGGCGGATCTTCGGCGTCGAGACCGAGTACGGCGTCACCTGCACGTTCCGCGGCCAGCGCCGACTCAGCCCGGACGAGGTGGCCCGCTACCTGTTCCGCCGGGTCGTGGCCTGGGGGCGCAGCTCGAACGTGTTCCTGCGCAACGGCGCCCGGCTCTACCTCGACGTGGGCAGCCATCCCGAGTACGCCACCGGCGAGTGCGACGACCTGCGCCAGCTCGTGGCCCACGACCGAGCCGGCGAGCGGATCCTCGAGGGTCTGGTGGTCGATGCCCAGCGCCGGCTGGCTGACGAGGGCATCGAGGGCGAGATCTACCTGTTCAAGAACAACACCGACTCCGCCGGCAACTCCTACGGCTGCCACGAGAACTACCTGGTGGGCCGGCTCGGGGAGTTCTCCCGGATCTCCGACGCCCTGATCCCGTTCCTGGTCACCCGGCAGCTGATCGCCGGGGCGGGCAAGGTGCTGGCCACCCCGCGCGGCACGACCTACTGCCTGAGCCAGCGAGCCGAGCACATCTGGGAGGGCGTGTCCTCGGCCACCACCCGCTCGCGACCGATCATCAACACCCGCGACGAGCCGCACGCCGACGCCGAGAAGTACCGCCGGCTGCACGTCATCGTCGGGGACTCCAACATGAGCCAGACCACCACCCTGCTCAAGGTGGGCAGCGTCGACCTGGTGCTGCGGATGCTGGAGTCCGGGGCCACGATGCGCGACCACACCCTGGAGAACCCGATCCGGGCGATCCGCGAGATCAGCCATGACCTCACCGGCACCCGCGCTGTGCGGCTGGCCAACGGCCGGATGCTCTCGGCCTGGCAGATCCAGGCCGACTACCTCGAGCGTGCCGAGCGTTTCGCGCAGGGCAGCGGCCTGGCGGCGCTGCCGCTGTACGCCAGGGTGCTCGACCTGTGGCGGCGCACCCTGGCGGCGGTCGCCGACGACGACCTGGCGGCGGTCGAGACCGAGATCGACTGGGTCATCAAGCGGCGGCTGCTGGAGCGCTACATGCAACGCCACGACCTGACCTGGAGCTCGCCGCGGATCGCCCAACTCGACCTGGCCTACCACGACATCTCACGCACCCGGGGGTTGTTCAACAGGCTCGAGGCAACGGGGATCGCGGCTCGCGTGGCCGAGGACATCGAGGTGTTCGCCGCCAAGTCGACGCCGCCGCAGACCACGCGGGCCCGGCTGCGTGGCGAGTTCATCACTGCCGCGCAGGCCGCGCGCCGGGACTTCACCGTCGACTGGGTGCACCTCAAGCTCAACGACCAGTCGCAGCGCACCGTGCTGTGCAAGGACCCGTTCGCCTCGTCAGACGAGCGGGTCCGGCGGCTCATCGAATCGATGTGAGCCGATCCCGGCCCCGAACGCCCGGCGGACGGCGCAGGCCCGCGGGGTTCGCTGGCCGGGGCAGGCTTCGTGCACAGGACGGTGCGTCGGATTGTTGGCCGCGGGGAACGGCGAACTAGAGTGGCGCGCGTGAATCCCCGAGCCGCTCGACCCATCCGCGCCCTGGCCCTTGCCGGTGCCAGCCTCCTGCTGCTCGCCGGTTGCTGGACATCGTCAGGCACCGACTCGACCGGCGATCCCGCCGAGTCGCAGGCGGCGCCCGCCCCGACCCAGAGCGCTCCTGCGGTGCCCGCCCCACAGCCGGCCTGCCCGGCCGGCGACCCCGGGGCCGAGACGTACGAGTGCGACGGCGTGACGGTCACCGGGGCCAAGGACGCCGAGCCGACCATCGAGCTCGGCGACGACTTCGCGCCGGCCACCGAGCTGGCCGTGGCCGACGTCTACGTCGGATCCGGTGACCCCGTGGCGCCCGGTTCGACGCTCACCGTCAACTACGTGGGGATGGGCCAGCAGTCCGGTGAGGTGTTCGACTCCTCATGGGCGCGTGGCGAGCCCGCCACCTTCCAGCTCGAGCAGGTGATCCCCGGCTGGCAGGAGGGCATGCTCGGCATGGCCCCCGGCGGCCGACGCCTGCTGATCATCCCGGGCTCCCTGGGCTACGGCCCGGCTGGCAACCCGCCAGCCATCGGTCCGGACGAGACGCTGGTGTTCGTCGTGGACCTGATCGAGGCCACCCCGGCCGCCTGAGCCGTGTCCGCGGCAGGCACCCCGCACCCGCACAGTCCGAGCTGACTGATCCGTCCACCACGCCACCCGCCCGAGAGGAACCCCATGGCCGACCTGACCAAGCCCGAGATCGACCTCCCCGAGGGCCCGGCGCCCACCGACCTGGTCATCCGTGACCTGGTGGTCGGCGAGGGCGCCGAGGCGGTGCCGGGCGCCCAGGTGACCGTGCACTACCTGGGCATCGAGTACGACACGGGCGACCAGTTCGACGCCTCCTGGGACCGCGGCGAGCCGATCGCCTTCCCGCTGGCCGGGCTGATCCAGGGCTGGCAGGACGGGATCCCCGGCATGCGTGTCGGCGGCCGACGCGAGTTGGTCATCCCGCCGCGGCTGGCCTACGGCGAGAACGGCCGGCACCGGCTCTCGGGCAAGACCCTGCTCTTCGTGATCGATCTGCTCGCCGTGCGCTGATGGCCCCCGCGGTCAGCGGATCGGACGCCGTCACCCAGCCGTACAGCAAGGCCCAGCGCCTGCTGAACCTGCTGATGGCCCTGCGTGGCACGCAGGTGGGGCTGTCCCGCGAGCAGCTCCGCACGGTCGTGCGGGGCTACGATCCGCGTGCCTCGGAGCCCGCCTTCGAGCGGATGTTCGAGCGGGACAAGGACGAGCTGCGTGCGATGGGCGTGCCGGTGGCCACCCTCACCGACAGCTCCGGGGTGGTCACCGGCTACCGGATCGAGGGCGACTGGACCCTGCCCCCGCTGGACCTGACCCGGGCCGAGCTGGCGGTCCTGGGCCTGGCCGCACGAGCCTGGCAGCGTGCCGACCTGGCCCCGGCCGCCCTGAACGCGCTGCGCAAGGTGGAGGCCCAATTGGGCATGGGCGCCCCGGCGGCCGGGGCTGCTCCGATCGCAGGTCTGTCCGCGGACTCGCCGGTCCTGCGTGACCTCATCGCGGCGTGTGGCAGCCGTACCGCGGTGTCCTTCGACTACCGCAAGGCCAGTGACGGACCACCTCGGGCGCCGGCACGTACAGCCGTGGGGGACGGTCTGGTGGCGCGGGCACTGGTACCTGGTCGGCTTCGACACCGACCGCGGCGATGTGCGGGTGTTCCGAGCCTCGCGGATCGCCGGCGCGGTCCGCACGCAGCAGGATGCCGGCGGCTACCAGGTGCCCGACGACTTCGACGCCCGCGCCGCGATCGGGCAGTTCGCCCGCTCCGACGGGGCGGTCCTCGAGCTGGCGATCGAGCCGGGAGTCGGCGCCGCACTGCGCCAGCAGGCGCTGGGGCCGGACCCGGAGCAGCCCGACCCCGACGGGTGGGACCTGCTCCGGTTGCCGGTCGAGGACCTGGCCTCGGGGGTCGGCACCGTGCTCGCGGCGGGCGCCGGCGTGGTGCTGCGCGGGCCCAGCGCCGCGATCGAGCAAGCCGTAGGGCAACTCGACGCCCTGCTCGCCGGGCTCACCAGCGCGGCACCGGTGGCCGGACGGGTGATCGGGGCCAGCTCCCCACCGGGCGGGCCGGGCACCGCCCAGTTCAGCCGGCTGCTGGCCCTCGTGCCCTGGCTGGCGGCCAACAGCGGCGTGTCGATCACCGACGCCGCGGCGCACTTCGATGTCAGCGAAGCGCAGCTCCTCGAGGACCTCGACACGGTGATCACCTCGGGGGCCGACGACTGGACCCTGTTCGACATCCAGTACTGGGACGATGCGGGGATCATCGAGGTCATCGATGCCCTGGACCTCGATGCTCCACTCACGCTGACCCCCGACGAGGGGTTCGCCCTGATGGTCGCGCTGAACGCGCTGGCCGCTGTCCCTGGCGCCGCTGCCAGCAAGGAGCTCGAATCGGTCACAGCCACGCTGGCCGCGGCCCTGGGCCCGCACGCGCCGGCCCCCGGCGCGCTGTCGGTCCGGGTGGACCTGCCCGACGAGGTGGTCGGCCAGGTCGCCGCCGCCCTGGCCCAGGGCCGGGCGCTGGACCTGACCTATCTCGGGGCGGTCCGCGACGAGGTGACCCGGCGCATCGTCGACCCGCTGGGCGTCGTGGTGGTCGACGGGTTCGGCTACCTGCGCGGCTACTGCCGGTCCGCTGGTGGGCTTCGCCTGTTCCGGGTCGACCGGATCCAGGCCCTGGGGGTCAGCGCCGAGCCCGCTCGACCGGTCGACGAGACCCCTGAGGTCACACCGATGGCTGAGCGCCTGGGCCGCAGTGGCCATCACATCATCGTGGACGTGGCCAACGCCGAGCTGCTCACCGACCGGTACCCGGTCACCCGGCGGTGGTCCCTGGCCGGTGGCGGGGTCCGCGCCGAGCTGCCCGTGGGGGACCTGGCCTGGGCCCGCCGGTTGATCCTGGGTTCGGCGGGGGACGTGGTCCTGCGGGAGCCCGCCGCCCTGGTCGCGGACGTCATCGAGGAGGTGCGAGCCCAACGCGCCCGGTACGCAGGCGGCCAGGACTTCACGAATTGACCCGGCTTGGTGTCGCGCTGTAGTTGCAACGCCACCTGCTGCGGTCACATGATGCAGGGGAGGTCGCTGGGGGGCGCCTCAAGTCCGGCGCAGGCGGCGCCGAACTGATCAGCATCTGGCTGCCTACGCGATCGAGGAGGGCGACGATGACCACCATCAAGGCCACGTGTCCGCGCTGCGGGGATGTCGACCTCGTGCCCGCGGACGTGCGGGTGCTCGTCGCCGCTGAGCTGGGTTGGTCGACCTACACGTTCACCTGTGGGGGTTGCGCGCAGGCCGTGTCCAAGTCCGCCGATGCCGACGTCGTGCAGTTGCTCACCGGGGCGGGGGTCCGGGTGGACCATCTCGAGATCCCGCTGGAATACCTGGAGTCGCGAGTCCTGGAGCGCACCTGCGGGCCGATGACCAGTGATGACCTTCTCGACTTCGTGCTCTGGCTCGACGGCACGACGGACATCGTGATGGCGGCCCAGCAGGACGCCTGATGGCTTCTGTGTGGCAGCTCGCCGTCGAACAAGCAGACACGTATCGGTGGGTGCGATTGGCACACGGCCCGTGCGGTCGTACCCTCGTACCAGCCCGTGCTAACGGGTCCTGACGCTGGAGGGTCCCCTTGCCTCAATTCCGCGGATCTGAGTTGCTGATCCTCGTGCTGCTGGTCGTCCTGCTGTTCGGCGCCAAGCGGCTGCCCGATGCAGCGCGCGGGGTGGGTCGTTCGCTGCGGATCTTCAAGGCCGAGACCAAGGGCCTGGTCGACTCCGACGAGCCGGCGCCGGCCGCAGCGCTCGAGGAGGGCCAGGCGCGCACGGACCCGAGGTCCGGAATCGACGCCTCGGCGCCGACTCCGGCTCATCAGGACACCCCGAAGCCCCCGACCAGCCAGGCGTGAGCGCACCGCCGGTGCCCGGCGGCACCACGCAGGCCAGCGACAAGGCCGCGGGCGCCATGCCCCTGGCCGATCACCTGCGCGAACTGCGCAGCCGCCTGTCGAAATCACTGCTGGCGATCGCGGTGGGGATGGTGGTTGCCTGGTTCCTCTATGACGAGATCTTCACCCTGATCCGCGCTCCGTTCGACGACGTGGTGGCGCAGGCCGCGGCCGACGGCCGGGACATGACGCTGGCCTTCACCGGGGTGGCGGACCCGTTCGTCATGCAGCTCAAGGTTGCCGGCGTGGCCGGCATCCTGCTCGCCAGCCCGGTGTGGCTCTACCAGTTGTGGCGGTTCGTGACTCCGGGCCTGCACCGCAACGAGCGGCGCTGGGCGCTGGGCTTCGCCGCGGTGGCCACCCCGATGTTCCTGGCCGGGGCTGCGCTGGCCTACACCTTCCTGCCGCGCGGGTTGGAGATCCTGCTCGGGTTCACGCCGGAGAACATCGAGAACATCATCTCGGTGGACCGCTACCTGTCGTTCTTCCTGCGGATGATGCTGGTCTTCGGGCTGGGCTTCCTGCTGCCGCTGCTGGTCATCGGATTGAACCTGGCTGGGGTGCTCAGCGCCGCGAAGCTGGCGTCGTGGTGGCGCTGGGTGGTGCTGGGCGTGGTGGTGTTCGCCGCCGCGGCGACCCCCACCGGCGACCCGTTCAACCTCGCGCTGCTGGCCGTGCCGATGCTGGTGCTGATGCTGCTGGCCTGGGTGGCCTGCTGGCTCAACGACCGGCGCCGGGGTCGGCGCCGGGCCGCGGAACCGCAATGGGCCGACGACGAGACCTCCCCGCTGTAGGGGGCCACCCTTCGGAGAAGGCCGACCACGTCCCGCACCTGATCGACGCCGAGGTCGGGAACGTGCTCCGTCGACACGAGCAGCGCGGTCCCATCGGGACCCACGAGGCGCGGGCCGCGTTGGACGCCGGCCGTGTGCTCATCGAGCATCGCCATCCACACGCGGGGCCGCTCGCCGAGTTGGCGTGGACCTGGCGAGGCAACGTCAGCTTCTACGACGGGCTCCATGTGGCACTCGCCGTCCGGCTTGGTGTTCCACTGATCACCGCGGACTCCAGACTCAGCAGAGCTCCGAGCCTCGCGTGCCAGATGGAGGTCGTGTGAGGCAGCCGGCCGCGAACTGCTCCTGCTCTGGTCGAGCAGTGCCAGCCCACCGGGCCCTGACCGGCGGAATCAGCGGTGGGTTCGATCGAGTGCGGCGCGGTCCGGGGCACCGGTGCAGTAGCGTGCACGCCCGTGGAGCCTCCCGCCCAGCGCACCCGGATCGGCGTCCTGATCAATCCCGCCTCGGGCGCCGGGCGAGCCCGCAAGCACTCTTCGCTGGTCCTGCGCGGCCTGCGCAGCCGCGGCGACCACCTCCTGGTGATCGAGGGGGAGTCCGCCCACGACGCGGAACGGCGCCTGGCCGATGCGATGACGCAGGGCCTGGACACCTTGGTGGCGGTCGGCGGGGACGGCACCGTGCACATGGCCCTGCAAGCAGTCGTGGGCACCGACACGGCGTTGGGGATCGTGCCGCTGGGCACCGGAAACGACGCGGCGGCGTCCGTGGGGCTGGCCGCGAACCGCCCTGCGGACGCGGTGGCCACCATCCTGGCCGGGCATGCGCGGACCTTCGACGTGGGCCGGGTCGAGGCCGCCGACGGTACGATCCGACACTTCCTCTGCGTGCTCAGCACGGGATTCGACTCCAGCGTGAACGAGCGCGCCAACGCGATGACCTGGCCCAGCGGGACCGCCCTGTACGTGCGCGCCATGCTGGCCGAGCTGCGCACGTTCCGCCCCCTGAGCTACCGGACCACGCTCGACGGCCAGGAACTCGAGGGGGCCGGGATGGTCGTGTCGATCGGCAACGGCCCCTCGTTCGGCGGCGGGATGCAGGTCTGCCACGGCGCCGACCTGCACGACGGCGAGCTGGACCTGGTCTGGGTGCATGCGCTGTCCCGGTTCGAGCTGCTGCGGGTGTTCCCGAGGATCTACACCGGCTCGCACCTGAGCCACCCGGCCGTCGAGACGCGTCGGGTCCGCTCGGCCGTACTGGCGTCCCCCGGCCAGGTTGCCTACGCCGACGGCGAGCGGATCGGTCCGCTGCCGATCACGGTGCAGGCCGTGCCGGACGGGGTGCGATTGATCGTCGCCGGGTAGCGTCAGGGCCATGCAGCCCCCCGCGGACGATGACGGTGCCCTCCAGCGTTTCCGCGGGCTCTACGAGTTCGGCCTCGACGACTTCCAGGAACGTGCCTGCGCCAGCATCCTGGCCGGGCGCGGTGTGCTGGTGGCCGCGCCCACCGGGTCCGGCAAGACCGTGGTCGGGGAGTTCGCCATCCACCTGGCCATCGAACGGACCACCAAGTGCTTCTACACCACGCCGATCAAGGCCCTGTCGAACCAGAAGTACAACGACCTGGTCGCGCGCTACGGCGCTGCCAACGTCGGCCTGCTGACCGGGGACAACTCGATCAATGGTGAGGCACCTGTGGTGGTGATGACCACCGAGGTGCTGCGCAACATGCTCTACGCGGGCTCGCACACGCTGACCGGACTGCAGTTCGTCGTGATGGACGAGGTGCACTACCTCGCCGACCGGGAGCGCGGGCCGGTGTGGGAGGAGGTGATCATCACGCTGCCCGAGAGCGTGAGCGTGGTGGCGCTGTCCGCGACAGTGAGCAACGCCGAGGAGTTCGGTGCGTGGCTGGCCGAAGTTCGTGGCGACACCGACATCGTCGTCGAGGAGCACCGCCCGGTGCCGCTCTGGCAGCACGTGCTCGTCGACCGGGAGCTGCACGACCTGTTCCTCGGCGACCGCGGGCGCACGGTGAACCCCGAGCTGGTCCGCCTGGCCCGCCACGATCAGCGGCTGGCCAAGGCCCGGCGCGACTACCGCACCGGCAGCGGGCGGGCCGGCGGACCGAACCGACCGGTGCGCCCGGCGCCCGGGGCGACGGCGGTACGTCCGGCCCGGGGTGGCCGACGCCCCCGGCCCACGGCTGGGACCGCCCGGCCCGACGCCGTGCGCGCCCTGCAGCGCGCGGACCTGCTGCCGGCCATCGCGTTCATCTTCAGCCGCGCGGGCTGCGAGGCAGCCGTGGAGCAGTGCCTGCACGGCGGGCTCTCGTTGACCACGCCGGCCGAGCGGATCGAGATCCGCGAGCGCGTGCTGGCCAGGGTCGTCGACCTGCCCCCGAGCGATCTGGCCGTGCTGGGCTTCGACGCGTGGCTCGACGGGCTCGAGCGCGGGGTCGCCGCCCACCATGCCGGGCTGATCCCGACGTTCAAGGAGGCAGTCGAGGAGCTGTTCCAGGCGGGCCTGGTCAAGGTGGTGTTCGCCACCGAGACCCTGGCCCTGGGCATCAACATGCCGGCCCGGGCGGTGGTCCTCGAGCGCCTGGTGAAGTGGAACGGCGAGACGCACGCCGACATCACACCCGGTGAGTACACGCAGCTGACCGGGCGGGCCGGGCGCCGCGGGATCGACGTCGAGGGCCATGCCGTGGTCGTGTTCCATCCGGGGCTGGATCCCGCCGCCCTGGCGGGTCTGGCCTCCACCAGGACCTACCCCCTGATCTCCAGCTTCCGGCCCTCCTACAACATGGCGGTGAACCTGGTCGGCCAGTTGGGCAAGTCCGCGGCGCGCGAGGTCCTGGAGTCCTCGCTGGCCCAGTTCCAGGCCGATCGGGCGATCGTGGGCCTGGCCCGCAAGGTCCAGCGCAACAACGAGGCGATCGCGGGCTACGAGCAGTCGATGACCTGCCACCTGGGGGACTTCGCCCAGTACGCGGCCCTGCGCCAGGCGCTCTCGGCCACGGAGAAGGGCATGGCCCGCGCCGGGGTGGCCGCCCGCCGCAGCGAGGTCGCCGAGTCGCTGGCCGACCTGGTCCCCGGTGACGTCATCGTGGTGCCCGCGGGGCGACGGGCCGGGCTGGCTGTGGTGGTCGACCCGGGCCTGACCCTGGGTGAGGACCCCCGCCCCGTGGTCCTGACGATCGACCGGCAGGTGCGCCGACTGGGCGTGGTGGACTTCCCGGTCGCGCCCGCGGTGGTCGATCGGATGCGCCTGCCCCGCTCGTTCTCGGCACGCTCGGCGAACTCCCGTCGGGAGCTGGCCGCCCTGCTGCGCACCCGCACCGACGGCATCGAGGTGCCCCGGCCCGGTCGCCGGCACCGCAACCATGACGAGAACGGTGAGTTGGCCGCACTGCGCGCCCAGCTTCGCGCGCATCCCTGCCACGGCTGCAACGATCGTGAGCAGCACGCGCGCTGGGCGGAGCGGGCGCATCGGTTGCGGACCGAGACCGCGACGCTGCAGCGGCGCCTGGAGGGGCGCACCAACTCCATCGCCCGGCAGTTCGACCGCATCTGCGCGGTGCTCACGGAGCTGGGCTACCTGACCGGAGCGGTGGACCAGCCGAAGGTGACCGACGCAGGGCACCAGTTGGCCCGGATCTACGGGGAGTCCGACCTGCTGGCGATGCAGTGCCTGGGCCGGGGGCTGTGGAGCGGGCTGACCGCCCCCGAGCTGGCCGGCGCCTGCTCGGCGCTGGTGTACGAGTCGCGGGGTGCCAGCCAGCCGGGTGCGGGGCCCCCGCGGATCCCACCCGGCCTGCGCGGGACCCTGGACGCGACGATGCGGGTGTGGGGCGAGCTGGAGGTGCGCGAGAAGGCGCACGGGCTGCCGGCCACCCGCCAGCCGGACGTCGGATTCGCGTGGGCGGTGCACCGCTGGGCCGGCGGCGGGACCCTGCGATCGGTGCTCGACGGGTCCGAGCTCACGGCTGGGGACTTCGTGCGCTGGTGCCGCCAGGTGATCGACTTCCTGGGCCAGTTGTCCACGACCACCGCCGACCCGCAGCTCACCACGACGGCACGCACGGCGATGGATCTGCTGCGCAGGGGAGTGGTCGCGGTCACCGTCGGGCAGTGACCGGCAGTCCGGCGGCATTGGGATCGGTTCGCGACCTGGGAGGCGCGGCTGGGCCTTGGCTTCCCCGGGCGATCGGAGCAGTATGGAGACGTGGCCAGGGCGCGAATGCACGTCTGCAGCGGTCTGAGTGCGGAGGTGTCCGCTGACGGCCGTAGTTGTGCAGCGCATGCGGTACCGGGGTCCGGGCTGGGTCGGGTCCTCGGCCTCGGCGTGCTGGCCAGAACCGCGGCCGCGGTGCGTTCGGCTCTGGACTGGATGCCTGGGCGGATCCTGGTGCTCGCTGACGATGGCCTGGTCGGCCAGTGCCAGGAGCGAGTCGCGCACAGCGCTCACCTGCGCACCCTGGCCGGAATCGTGGTCCTCGCCGAGGAGGGCGCTGACCTGACCCGACTGGCCCAGGTCGAGTCCTGCGTGCCGGTGGTACAGATCTCGCGCGCCCACGACCAGCGCTGCTTGCGCCGAGCGGTGCGGATCGGGGTAGAGGTGCGTCGGGGGGCGCCTCAGGTGGACCTGCGCCCGCACCGAGTGCCGCAGCCCCGGACCGCCGCTGCCCGCGTCTACGCCGACAGCGGCGTCCCGGGAACCGTCCCCCGCTGAGCCTGGGCCAGCGGACGGTTCGGGGGGCTTGTTTCATCGATCTGGCATTTGGAGTGCCAGATCGATGAGACAAGCCCCGTGTGGCCAGGTCGACAAGGCACAGCCCGCGACACGCGCGCGGGGTCCGTCACCGGGGGCTTGACCTCAGGTACAACTTTCCTGTGGTGACCTTCGGGCGGCGGGCGGTCGGCGCCGTGCTCGTCGGGGCGCTGGCGCTCAGCGGGGCGGTGGCGTTGCTGCGCGGTCCGGCGACGGCTGCTGACGCAGCGGCGGCCGCGGTCGTGCCGGCCCCGAGCGTCGACCTGCGCATCGAGCGGGTCAGCCCCAAACCCGAGACCTACGGCGTGGGGATCGTGGTGCGGATCTCCTTCGACCGGGCTGTGCCCAAGGCCGCGCGCATGGCGGTGACCGACCGGATCACCGTCACCTCGTCGGTGCCGATCGGCGAGGCGGGCTGGGCCTGGACCGATCGGCGAACCGCAGTGTTCCGACCCCGCGAGTTCTGGCCCGCGCACGCCACGGTCACCGTGCGCGCCCAACCCACGGGGGAGGTGATCGGCCAGAAGTCCGGGCGCGACCTGCGCTGGTTCGGCGAGGCGGACGGCACGTTCGACACCGGCCCGGCCCGGGTCCTCACGATCGACGCTCGCACCGACCAGGCCACCGTCGTGCGCGACGGTGAGCTGGTGCGCACCATCCCGGTCTCGCTCGGGATGCCCGGCTGGGAGACGCGGTCAGGCATCAAGGTGCTGATGGAGAAGTACCGCGTCAAGCGGATGACCAGCCAGAGCATCGGCGCCGAGGACCCCTACATCCTCGACGCTCCCCATGCCATTCGCCTGACCGCAACCGGCGAGTTCATCCACGCCGCACCGTGGGCCACCGCGCGGTTGGGGGTGCGAAACGGTTCGCACGGCTGCACCAACGTCTCGGACGCGGACGCGCGGTGGCTCTACAAGCACCACCTCTACGGAGACCCGGTGATCACCACCGGCACGTCCCGGCACATGGAGGCCGACAACGGTGCCGGCGGGGTGTGGAACGTCCCGTGGTCGACGTGGTTGACCGGCGACGTGCCCACGGCGCAGGCTCGGTAGTCACGAAGCTCGTGCGCGGGCGTGCACGGTGGCGCAGTGGTGCGGGGCAATCGGGCGAGCGGGCCGCACGCGACTGGGCAGCCGCTTCCGGCCGGGGCTGTCAGGCCGGCGCCGCGACGGCCTGCGCCAGCGCGGTCTGCAGTCGCCCGATCGCCGAGCCGACTCCCCAACGCTCGGCCAGCGCGTCCAGCGCATCGGGGTCGGCGGGCCCATCCGGGATGGCGGGCTGCACCTCGGGCAGCGGAACATCGGCGGCCCGCACGACCTGCTCGGCGCGGATGAGGTAGTCACGGTGCTCGCGCAGGGCGGCGATCAGGCGCGGGCTGATCCCGCTGTCCGTGCCGTCCACCGCCGCCAGGATCCCTGGGACGTCACCGAACCGCTCCAGCAGGGTCGCGCCGGTCTTGGCCCCGATCCCCGGCACCCCGGGCAGACCGTCGGAGGGGTCCCCGCGCAGCAGTGCGAGGTCCGTGTACTGCGCGGCTCCGACGCCGTGCGCGGCACGGACCCCCGCCTCGTCGAGGACCTCGACCTTCCGGATGCCTCGACCGGTGTAGAGCACCCGGATGCCCAGCGCGTCGTCGACGAGCTGGATCAGGTCGCGGTCACCGGTGACCACCTCGACCGGCTCACCCCGACCGGCGTGCCGTCGGGCGAGGGTGGCGATCACGTCGTCGGCCTCGAAGTCCGGTGCCCCGACCCGCGCCAGGCCCAGTGCGGCCAGGAGATCGACGATGATCTCCACCTGCGCCCCGAGGCTCGCCGGCTCGTCCTCACCACCGTCAGCGGCCACCCGATGCGCCTTGTAGGACGGCAGGAGGTCGACTCGCCATTGCGGGCGCCAGTCGTCGTCCCAGCAGGCCACCAGTCCGCTCGGACGCCGGGAGGCGACCAGTGCGGCGGTCATGTCCAGGAAGCCGCGCACGGCGTTGACCGGGGTCCCGTCGGGCGCGGTCATCGACTCGGGCACGCCGTGGAAGGCGCGGAAGTACAGGCCTGCGGAGTCCAGGAGCATGAGCATGTCGGGCATCCTGCCACCCCGAGGGGTCGATCCAGGTCCGCAGCGATGGCTGCGCACGTGGTTGGCCGGGCGGCGGGAGTAGCGTGGCGACGTGACTGAGCGCATGCTGCCCACGCCCGAGGCCGCCGACCTGCTGGCCCTCACCGCCGAGATCGCCGACAAGGAGCTCGCCCCGAGGGTGGCGGCCGCCGAGGCGGCCGGCGAGTTCCCCCGAGATGCGTTCGCCACTCTGGGGCGTGCCGGACTGCTCGGCCTGCCCTACCCCGAGGAGGTCGGTGGGGGAGCGCAGCCCTACGAGGTCTACCTGCAGGTGCTCGAGGAGCTGGCCGCGCGCTGGATGACCGTGGCGCTCGGGGTGTCGGTGCATGCGCTGTCCTGCTTCCCGGTGGCCGCGTGGGGCACCCCCGAACAACAGGAGCGCTGGCTGCCCCAGATGCTCGGCGGTCAGACGCTGGGCGCCTACTGCCTGTCCGAACCGCACTGCGGGTCGGATGCCGCGGCCCTGACCACCCGCGCCGAACTCGTCGGCGAGCACTACCTGGTCTCCGGGGTGAAGGCGTGGATCACCCATGCCGGGGTCGCGGACTTCTACAACCTGATGGTGCGCACCAGCGGGCAGGGGCCGCAGGGCATCAGTTGCCTGGTGACCAGCGCCGACACGCCGGGGATGTCGTTCGCCACCCCGGAGCACAAGATGGGCGGGATGGCCTCGCCCACCGCCCAGGTCATCCTCGACGGAGCCCAGGTCGCGGCCACTGACCTGGTGGGGGAGCCCGGCCAGGGGTTCGCCATCGCCATGCAGGCGCTCGACTCGGGGCGGCTCGGCATCTCCGCCTGCGCGGTCGGGCTGGCCCGCAGCGCCCTGGACGAGGCGGTGCGCTACGCCCGGGACCGCAGCGCGTTCGGCCAACCGATCGCCGGGTTCCAGGGCCTGCAGTTCATGCTCGCCGACATGGACACCCAGATCCACGCCGCCCGGGCGTTGCTCCTGGAGGCCGCGCGGCTCAAGGACGCCGGCCGACCGTTCTCGATCCCGGCGGCCCGGGCCAAGCTGCTGGCCACCGACGTGGCCATGGCGGTGACCACCGACGCCGTGCAGGTCCTCGGCGGCGCCGGCTACACCACCGACTTCCCCGTGGAGCGCTACATGCGCGAGGCGAAGATGCTGCAGATCGTCGAAGGAACCAACCAGATCCAGCGGTTGGTGATCGGCCGGGCGCTGGCCCGGGCGTGAGTTGGCTGGGTCACCGGGTGGGTCCCGGTTAGGATCGCGGCCATGGAGGACATCGATCGACAGTTGGTGGAGCTGCTCGCCGCCGACGGTCGGATGTCGTTCACCGACCTGGGCAAGCACACCGGGCTGTCGACCTCCGCGGTGCACCAGCGGGTGCGCCGGCTGGAGAAACGTGGCGTGATCCGCGGCTACCGGGCGCTGGTCGACCCCGACGCCCTCGGGCTGCCGCTGACGGCTTTCGTGTCCATCAAGGCCTTCGACCCGACCGCGGAGGACGAGGCGCCCACCAAGCTCGCCGCGCTGCCGGCCGTGGAGTCCTGCTACTCGGTGGCCGGCGACGAGGCCTACATCCTCAAGATCCGGGTGGCTGCGCCCAGCGACCTGGAGGCGGTGCTGGCCGAGATCCGCGCCATCGCCGGCGTGACCACCCGGACCACGGTGGTGCTGTCAGTGCCGTTCGAGGACCGGCTGGCCAAGTAGGCGCGCACGCCCAACGACCAGGTGGGATCAGTGGTCGGTGACGCTCGTGGCGCGGCAGGTCAGTGCTCGGGCGACGTCCCGTTGCGCGGCGGGTCAGTGGTCGGCGACGTCCAGCTCGGCGGCGTGCCGCGCCCACCACGCCTGGCCCTCGGCAGGCAGCGTGTGGATCGGATCGTAGTAGCGGTAGCCGCGCTCCAGGGCGTTCGGGTCGTCGAACTCGATGCCGGTGCGGTAGTTCTTCGTCCATTCCGAGATGCCCAGCGTGTGGTCGTAGGTGTGCACCTGGTGGACCCAGCGCTTGCCCACGAACGGCACGTCGCAGACGATTCGCGG
This sequence comes from uncultured Actinomycetes bacterium, assembly GCA_963798745.1. GTDB lineage: Bacteria > Actinomycetota > Actinomycetes > S36-B12 > CAIYMF01 > Prado023. The sequence continues at coordinate 87,003 of CAWCUF010000010.1, read as the reverse complement.
GGTGGCGAACCCGGGCAGGTAGCCCATGATCGCGTGCTGGAGCTCCTGCGCGGTGGACAGCGGCACTCGCCAGTGCTCGGCATTGGGGATCATGTCGCACATGTAGAAGTAGTAGGGCATGATCCCGGCGCCGTCGAGCAGCGTGAAGCACAGATCCAGCAGGTCGGTGGTGGTCGTGTTCACGCCGTTGAGCAGCACGCCCTGGTTGCGCACGTCCCGCACCCCCGCGTCGAACATCGCCCGCACCGCCTCGGCAACCAGCGGCGTGATCGACGCGGCGTTGTTCACATGCGTGTGGATGGCCAGGGACACCCCACGCTCGCGGGCCTTGCCGGCCACGCGGCCCATCCCGGCGACGACCTCGGGCGCCAGCCAGTGCTGCGGCAGGGCCATCAACGCCTTGGTGGCCAGCCGGATGTCGCGGATGTTGTCGATGTCGAGCAGCTCGTCGAGGTAGGACTCCAGCCGAGCCCAGGGCAGGTTGGCCACGTCGCCGCCGGAGACCACCACGTCGCGCACCTGCGGGTGGCTGCGCAGGTAGGCCAGGTGGTCGGCCTGGCGGTCCACCGGCTTGAGCACCAGCTTGAGCTTGTCCACGCTCGGGGTGGAGTTGCCGACGAGGTCCATACGGGTGCAGTGCCCGCAGTACTGCGGGCAGGTGCTCAGCAGCTCGGCGAGCACCTTGGTCGGGTAGCGGTGGGTCAGTCCCTCGGCGACCCACATCGCCTGCTCGTGCAGGGAGTCCCGGGAGGCGTAGGGGTGGCTGCCCCACTCCTCGAGTCGATCCGAGAGCACGGGGAGCATGTAACGCCGGATCGGGTCGGCGTAGAACGCGTCGGTCAGCGACCCAGGACCGGCCGGCGTCGCCTGGCGCATCATGGTGTTGATCATCTGCGGGGGCACGAGCATCGACATCGTGGCCTTGGCAGCGAGGTCCGCGTCGAGGTCGGCATAGACCCGCTCGTCGAGCAGGTCGCCCATCAGGTCGTGGAGCTGGCGGGAGTTCTTGATGCAGTGCGCGCGCTGCCATTGCGCAGAGCGCCATTCGGCCACCGTGACCTGCGCCCAGCCCGGGAACCGGGTCCAGTCCGGCTCCTCGAGGATCACCCGGTGATAGGTGTAGGGCTGCTCGGGGGCCACGCCCGGCGCGTGCGCGACCGGATGTTCGGCAGTCGGCAGGAACGGGTCAAGAATCTGCGTCATCCGCAGAGCGTAGCGCAAGGATTATCGGTGCGGGAAGTGTCGGTGCGGTGTTTCTTCGGATGCAGGGAGTCGCTAGGCTGGCGCCGCACAGTGGGCGGCGTGCAAGGAACCGGGCACCGTCGCCGAGAGCTGTCGAACACCGTCGGAATCAGGGATCGAGCACACCCGCAGAGGATCGCCATGGAACAGCGCACCACCAGTGCAGTCGGCGTGCACCGCGTCGTCGAGCCCGAGGGCGTCCTGCCCCAGGCTGCCTGGCGCCTGGACGCATCGCCCGAGATCGGCGCCGATGAGGTGCGGGTGCGCGTGCACCGCCTCAACCTCGATGCCGCGAGCTTCCAGCAGCTGCACGACAAGCACTTCGGTGACGGTGCGAAGGTGCGCGCCGAGGTCGCGGGCATCATCGCCAGCCGCGGCAAGATGCACAACCCCGTGACGGGCTCGGGTGGGATGCTCATCGGTGAGGTCGAGCAGGTCGGCCCGCAGTCACCACTCGGGCTGGCGGTGGGCGACCGGATCGCGACGCTGGTCTCGCTGACCCTGACCCCGCTGCGGATCACCGACGGCCTGGCCGGCTGGGACGGCATGGACGAGCAGGTGCCGTGCGAAGGCACCGCCATCCTGTTCCGTCGGTCGATCGTGGCCACGCTGCCCGACGACCTGCCCGAGGCGTTGGCGATGTCGGTCAACGACGTGTGCGGCGCGCCGGCGCTGACAGCCCGCGTGGTGCGCCAGTACCGCGAGCGGGGCATCACCCCGACCGTGGCGGTGCTCGGTGGGGCGGGCAAGAGCGGCTCGCTCTGCTTGGCCGCTGCCCGGGCCGAGGGTGCTGGGCGGACCCTGGGGATCGTGCCGGTGGACCGTGAGGCCGACACGCTGCGCTCGGCCGGGATCGCGGATCTGGTGGCCCTGGCCGACGCCCGGGATCCGGTCGGCGTCGCAGACGCGGTGGTCGGGGCGCTCGGCAAGCCGGCCGACATCACCATCGTGTGCGTCACCGTGCCCGGTTGCGAGCACGGGGCGGTCCTGTCCACCGCCGAGGGCGGCACGGTCATCTTCTTCTCGATGGCCACCTCGTTCACCGCCGCCGCACTGGGCGCCGAGGGCCTGGCCGCGGACGTGACGATGCTGATCGGCAACGGCTACGCGCGCGGGCACGCGGCCTATGCCCTCGATCTGCTCCGTACCGATCGCGCCGTGCGCGGGCTGTTCGAGGCGCGGCTGGCCGGCGAGCACCGGTGAGCGGGGCCCTGGACCGGGGGAGCGGACCACGATGAGGCTGCTGCTGCGCGGTGGCACGATCCACGCACCCTCGGCGCCGGGGGCCGGGGCGATGCTCGTGGTCGATGACACGGTCGCCTGGGTGGGGCCGGATTCTGGCGCGGACGTGCATCGTGACTCCGCCGACGCGGTGGTGGATCTCGACGGAGCGCTCGTGGCGCCCGCCTTCGTCGACGCGCACGTGCACCACACCGCCACGGGGCTGACCCTGCTCGGCCTGGACCTGCGCGGGGTGCGCAGCCGAGAGGCCCTGCTGGACGCGGTCACCGCACAGGCGCGCGCGGGTCGTGGGCGCCCGATCGTCGGACACGGCTGGGACGAGACCCGGTGGCCCGACCAGCGCCTGCCCACGCGCCTGGAGCTGGACCGGGCGAGTTGGGGTTCGGTGGTCTACCTTTCGCGGATCGACGTGCACTCGGCGGTGGTGTCCAGCGCGATGATCGCGCTGATCCCCCAGGTGGCGGGCACGCGCGGGTTCGAGGACTCCGGGCGCGTCACCGCGCACGCCCACCACCTGGTTCGCGCGCACGTCACCGAGGAACTGCCCGGCGGGTTGCGCGACGCGGCGCAGCGGGCGACCCGTGCGCACGCCGCCGCCGCGGGGGTGGCTGCGCTGCATGAGGCTGCCGGTCCGGACATCAACGGCGCCGAGGACCTGCGCGCCCTGCAGGCCCTGGCCGCGAGCACGATCGGACCGGAGCTGGTGGCCTACTGGGGTGCCGCGGGGGGGCCGGACGCGGCCCGGGCGATGGGCGCGGCCGGGGCGGCCGGTGACCTGTTCGTCGACGGCGCGCTCGGCTCGCGCACCGCCCTGCTGCACCAGCCCTACGCCGATGCGCCAGGGGTCACCGGCAACCGGTACCTCGACGCCGACGCCGTGGCCGAGCACCTGATCAGCTGCACGGACGCGGGGATGCCGGCCGGCTTCCACGCCATCGGCGATGCGGCGATCGACCTGGTCACCGCAGGCCTCGAACGGGCCATGGAGCGCTGCGGGCAGGCCGCGGTGCGTGCCGCCCGGCATCGCATCGAGCACCTGACGATGGTCAGCCCGGCGCACGCCGAGATCCTGGCCCGGGCCGGCGCGATCGCCAGTGTCCAGCCGCTGTTCGACGCGCACTGGGGTGCCGCGGACGGCGCGTACGTCGCGCGGCTGGGTGCCGAGCGCGCGGCGGGCCTGCACGACTTCGCCGGGCTGGTCCGCGCCGGGGTGTCCCTGGCTCTGGGCTCCGACAGCCCGGTCACGGCGATCGAACCCTGGGAGTGGGTGCGCGCCGCGATGTGGCACCACGAGCCGACCGGCCGGATCAGCGCTCGTGCGGCGTTCGCGGCGGCCACCAGAGGTGGTTGGCGTGCCGCCGGCCGCGACGACATCGGAGTCCTGGCACCCGGGGCGCCGGCGACCTACGCGGTCTGGGCGGTCGAGGAGCTGGTCGTGGCTGCGCCGGATCGGCGGGTCTCGAACTGGAGCACCGACCCGAGATCAGGCACGCCGGGCCTGCCGGCGCTGGATCCGGGCCGTCCCGCGCCCCGGTGCCTGGCCACCGTCCTGGCCGGGCGCACCATCCACCTGGCAAGTGACTCACCGGCAGGCGACGATCTGCCCGACTCTGGGAGCGTGCAGGCATGAGGCTGAACCTGGACCCGGCGACTGTTGCCCGGGCGCGTGCGCTGGCTGCTCGGGCCGGCCAGCCGGTGGTCGATCTGGCTCAGGCGCACACGACCGTGTCGATCGAGCGGGCCGTGCTGCGGATGGCCGGGCTCGAGGGCGCTGATGTCGAGGGCATCCCATGGGTGAACCGACTCGTGGACACCGTGGACGAGCAGGTCGGGCTGGCGCATGGAGTTGCGCTGCCCGTGTGGGACGCGCTGGCCGCCCAGCGCCGGGCCGGGATCGGCGGCGGGGCGCCGCTGCTCACCCTGGCCCAGCGCGCGGCCGCCGGGTCGGTCGAGTTCCGGGTACCCCGCGGTCGGGCGGCCGCCGGCGCCACCACCGCAGCGATGAAGGCCGCTCGCGGCGGGGTGCGACGGATCGACCGGCAGCGGGCGGCACGCGACAAGCTGCTGACCCGCTACCCGGTGGACCACAGACCGTGGATCTACCTGATCGTGGCCACCGGCAACATCCACGAGGACGTCCCGCAGGCCCAGACCGCTGCACGCGAGGGGGCCGACATCATCGCGGTGATCCGCTCGACCGGGCAGTCGCTGCTGGACTTCGTGCCGGAGGGCGCCACCACCGAGGGATACGCGGGCACGTACGCCACGCAGGAGAACTTCCGGATCATGCGGGGCGCCCTCGACGAGGTGTCCAAGGAGCTCGGCCGCTACGTGCGCCTGACGAACTACGCCTCCGGGCTGTGCATGCCCGAGATCGCGGCACTGGCCGGATTGGAGCGGCTGGACATGATGCTCAACGACTCGATGTACGGGATCCTGTTCCGCGACATCAACCCGATCCGCACCTTCACCGACCAGCACTTCGCCCGGCAGGTGCACGCCCGGGCGGGGATCATCATCAACACCGGTGAGGACAACTACCTGACCACCGCCGACGCCGTGGACGCCGCCCACACCGTGACGGTCAGCCAGCTGCTCAACGAGTACTTCGGGCATGCCGCCGGCCTGGCCGACTGGCAGCTCGGGCTCGGGCACGCCTTCGAGATCAACCCGGAGATCCGTGACTCGTTCCGCCTGGAGCTCGCGCACGCGCTGCTGGCCCGCGAGCTGTTCCCGGATGCCCCGCTGAAGTGGATGCCGCCCACCAAGCACATGACCGGCGATGTGTTCCGCGGCTACCTGCTCGACGGGTTCTTCAACCTGGCGGGGGCGCTGACCGACCAGGGCATCCTGTTGGTGGGCATGATGACCGAGGCCGTGGTGACGCCGTGGTTGAGCGACCGGGACCTGGCCCTGCAGAACGTCCGTTACGTGATGGACGCCGCCGGCGGGTTGGCGCAGGACTTCCATCCCGCACCTGACGGACTGATCGTCACCCGCGCCCATCAGGTGCTCGGCGAGGCGGTCGACCTGTTGGAACGGATCGTGGACGACACCCTGCTCGACGCCATCGCTGACGGCACGTTCGGCCTGATGAAGCGCCCGGCGGACAAGGGCAAGGGTCTCGACGGGGTGGTCACCCGGGGCGAGGGCTACCTCAACCCGGTGTCCGCGGTCCTCGAGGAGGTGCCGGCGTGAGCAGCGTGATCCGGCCCTACGGGGATGCCACCGGCGACGGGATGGTGCAGGTCTCCTTCACCCTGCCGATCCCGCACGACAAGCGCGCCGAGGGGGCGGCGGCGCAATTGGCCCGCAAGATGGGCATCGACCCCGCGCTGGTCGTGCACGCCAAGCCGATGGGCCCCGACTTCACGTTCTTCATCGTCTACGGCCGGGTGAACCACCTCGTCGAGCTGGACAAGGTCGAGGTGTTCGAACGGGACTTCCCGTTGTTGACCCCCAAGGAGGTCAACGCCGTCGTGCGCAAGCGGCTGCGCCGGCCGCTGGTCGTGGTGGGGGCGTGCATCGGCACCGATGCGCACACCGTGGGGATCGACGCGATCCTGAACATCAAGGGCTTCGCCGGTGAGAAGGGCCTGGAGTACTACTCGGGGATCGAGGTGCACAACCTCGGTGCGCAGGTCGCGGTCCCGGAGTTGGTGGAGGTCGCCGGGGCGGTGAAGGCCGACGCCGTGCTGGTCTCCCAGGTGGTGACCCAGCGCGACGCGCACCTGCACAACACCCAGGAGTTGACTGCGGCGTTCCGGGAGGCCTTCCCGGCGCCGCGGCGACCCCTGATCGTCGTCGGCGGGCCGCGGTTCGACGAGTCGATGGCCGCCGAGTTGGGCGTGGACCGGATCTTCGGCAAGGGCACGACCCCGGCCGAGGTGGCGTCCTACCTGGTGAGCAGGTTGGTGAAGGAGGCGTGAGCATGGTCGAGCAGGGCGGGGTTGGTGACGGACCGGGCGGTGGGCCGGCCGGTGGGCTGGGCGGCGGACCGGGGGATGGGACGGATGGTGCATCCGGTGGTCGTCCGGCGGTGACGGTGGGGCTGCAGGTGGTGCACCGGCGCTACGTGCCCTACTCGCATGCGCATTACGGCGGCAACCTCGTGGATGGCGCCTACAGCCTGGCGATGTTCGGCGACGTGGCCACCGAGTTGTTGATCCGCACCGACGGCGACGAGGGATTGTTCGCTTCCTACGCCGACGTGCAGTTCCGCAACGCCCTGCGCGGGGGAGACGTGGTCGAGGTCGTGGCCACCCTCGTGCGCGCGGGCCGGCGCAGTAGGGAGATCGACTTCACCGCGCACGTGGTGTGCCGCGGTACGCCCGAGCGCGGGTCGAGCGCCGCCGAGGTCCTGGCCGAGCCGATCCTGGTCACCAGCGCCCGCGGCACAGTGGTAGCCCCCGCCTGACCCCTCGTGCTCGAACTTGGGTGACGCTCAGGTGGAGGAACTCCCAGGTGCCGAGGGTGGCGGCGGGTGGGCGGGGCGGCGGGCGCGCCACGGGGCTCGGCGGCGTGTGCAGGGTGGGGTCCGGTTCTGGGCGATGATGGGCGCCATGACCACCACGGCGCCGGCCACCGCAAGGGGGCCGGTGCTGGGCGTGCGGGTCGTCACGGCGATGGTCGCCGGAATCGTGCTCGCCTTTGCGTTCCCGCCCTTCGACATGCTGTCGGGCTGGATTGCGGTGCCTGCATTCGCAGGTCTGGTCGCCAGCGTGCGCGGGCTGCCTGCGCGGCGGGCGGGCGGCTGGCTGTCTGGTCCTGGTGCGGTGGTCATCGGTGCCGCGGGGGCGACGTTCTTCCTGGTGCTGCTCACCTGGATGCGCGTGCTCGGCCCGGACGCGTGGATCGCCCTCGTGCTGCTCTGCGCGCTGTTCTGGGCCGCAGCCGGGGTGCTGCTGCCTGCTCTGCTTGTGCGGCGTTGGTGGGTGCTGAGCGTGCCGCTGCTGTGGGTGTGCATGGAAGCGTTGCGCGCGCGTGTGCCGTGGGGCGGATTCCCGTGGGGTCGGCTGGCGTTCGCCCAGGCTGGCAATGAGCTGGTCGGGTGGGCGGCGCTCGGTGGCGCGGCGGCAGTCACCTTCGTCGTGGCCCTGGCCGGCACGCTGCTGCTGCTCGGCTGGGATCGGCTGCGCAGCGGCCAGCCCCGTCGGGCCGCAGTCGCGGCGCTCGCGATCGCTGCCCTCGTCGGCGGTGGCGCTGCGGGGCGGGCCGCGGACTGGGGCGGTCCCGACGGCGCCGAGCAGCAGATCGCGGTGGTCCAGGGCAACGTCCCGCGCCTGGGCCTGGACTTCAACGCCCAGCGCCGGGCCGTCCTGGACAACCACGTGCGCGTCACCGAGGAGCTGGCCACCCAAGTGGCGGCAGGAGCCCAGCCCCCACCCGTCGCGGTGATCTGGCCGGAGAACTCCTCGGACATCGACCCGCTGCGCAACGCGGACGCGGCGCGGGCGATCGATCAGGCGGCAGATGCGATCGGGGCGCCGATCCTGGTCGGCGCGGTCCAGACCAATCCCGACGATCCGCCGACCGACGCACATCCCGGAACCGTCTGGAACGTGGGCCTGGTCTGGGACCCCGTGACCGGACCCGGCGACGCCTACGTCAAGCGCCACCCGGTCCCGTTCGGTGAGTACCTGCCGTTCCGGGACCTGCTCAGTCGCTTCATCACCCGGTTCGATCGGATCCCGCGCGACTTCGCCCCCGGCTCCGAACCAGGCCTGCTCCAGATCGGCCCGGTCCCCGCGGGCGTGGTGATCTGCTTCGAGATCGCCTACGACGAGTTGGTGCGCGACGCGGTGCGCGCCGGCGGCCAGGTGCTGGTCGTGCAGACCAACAACGCCACCTATGGCCGCACCGGACAGCCCGCGCAGCAGTTGGCCATCAGCCAGGTGCAGGCCGTGGCCAGCGGCCGCACCACGCTCGTGGCCGCCACCTCCGGTGTGAGCGCGGTCATCGACCCGCACGGGGTTCTGCAATGGCAGACCGAGGAGTTCACCTCGGACTCGACGGTGACAGAGGTCCCCATGCGCTCCGGGCTGACTCCGGCGATGCGGATCGACGGCTGGCTGGAACTGGCCGCAGCCGCGCTGCTCGTGGGTCTGCTGGTGGTCGCCGGACGCAGGCGCGGACGCGAGGACGGACGCGAGCGTCGGTCCAGGCCAGCGCCGAATCGGCCAACCGATCAGATCCGGGTGGTCGGCGACCCGTAGGTCCGGCCCTTGTAGGTGCCGACGATCCGCCACTGCCCGTGCCCCGCGTACACCGGGTTGCCGTGCTCGTTCGTGGGAGGGGGGCCGGGTCGGCCCAGCGTGCGCCACCTGGCGGCGCTCGGGGCCGCTGCTGGACACGCACGATCCAGCCCGACGAGTACGGCCCGATGCGACCGTCGCTGTAGCGCTGACGCACGTCGAAAGCCGCGTAGCCCCAGCGCGCCTCCCGCCACGTAGGCGGCCAGGTCGGGGTCCAGATCCTGGTCGGCCCACGCCACGCGCAGGCTCGAGCCGGGCGTGACGGCCAGCGGAATCCGGCTCCAGTTCGGGCACGTCCCCCACATGCGCTGGCAGAGCTGCCCGGATGCTGGCACGCTATGAGCGCTGTTCCGTCTCGGTAGGGGAGAGGTCATGGGCGCCTGGATCGCAACGATCATCGGGGCATTGTTCGCAGGCATCATCATCGGTCCGCTGGCCCGCCTGGTCATGCCCGGCAAGCAGGACATCAGCGTGCCCATGACGATCGTGGCCGGTGCCGTCGGTGCGCTGGTGGGGGGTGCCATCGCCCAGTTGCTCGGCGTGGGGGACACCTCCGGCATCGACTGGATCAAGTTGTTCCTACAGATCGCCGCCGCCGCCGTTGCTGTCGGTGGCGTGATCGCGCTGCGCAGCAAGTAGCCGCAGCCCTTCGGCGGTGACTGTCGCGCTCGGCGGCACTGATGCTGCTCGGCGCTGTCCGGCCCGATCAGGCCGGGTCGCTCCAGTGGGTGCTGGCCGAGCTCAGATCGTGATGTAGACGTCGCCGTCGGTGACCGTCACGGGGTAGGTGGTCAACGGGGCCGGCTTGCGACCTGCCGCGATCACCCTGCGTGACCAGCGGGGTACCTCGCGGCCTGCGATCCCGGTGACCCAGTCGAGGTTCTCACCGCTGCGCACGACGAACCGCGAGTTGTGCCAGGGACACACGATCACCCCGTCCTCGTAGTGCTGCCCGCCCGGGCCCGAGGTCAGGGACAGGTTGAGGTGCGGGCACCTGTTGCGCGCCGCGCACAGTCCCTGGTCGTCATGGGCCACCAGGACCTTGGTGCCTTCGACCTCCACCTCGGTCACGGCATCTGCCGCGAAGTCCGAAACTGCTCCGATCCGAACCTGTCTGCCCATGATGCCCTCCCGAGGTGTTGGTGCTCGCGACGCTACCAGCAGACCTGCGCACGTCGGCCCGAACTGCGGATCAGCAGAGCAGCGGCCATGGGAGAATGGCGCGGTGACGCTGTTCGCCGACCTCGGCCCGATCCTGGTAATCATCCCCACGTACAACGAGCGTGAGAACCTCGCGCGCATCACGTCTCGGGTCCGGGCGGCGGTGCCCGAGGCACACATCCTGGTCGCCGACGACAACTCCCCGGATGGCACCGGCCAACTCGCCGATGAACTGGTCGCCGCCGACGAACACCTCCACGTCCTGCACCGGCTGGGCAAGGAGGGGCTCGCCGCGGCCTACCTCGCTGGTTTCGCGTGGGGACTGGAGCGCGGCTACGAGGTCCTGGTCGAGATGGATGCCGACGGGTCGCACAAGCCCGAGCAACTGCCCGCCCTGCTCGACGCGCTGCGCGATGCGGACCTGGTCCTGGGCTCCCGGTGGGTGCCCGGCGGCGAGGTCGTCAACTGGCCGAAGTCGCGGGAGGTGCTCTCCCGCGGGGGCAATCTCTACACCCGGATGGCCCTGGACATCCCGCTGCAGGACGCCACCGGCGGGTACCGCGTGTTCCGCGCCAGTGCGTTGCGCACGCTGAACGTGCATCAGGTGGCCTCGCAGGGCTACTGCTTCCAGGTGGACATGGCACGCCGCGCAGTGGCCGCTGGGCTGCGTGTGCGCGAGGTCCCGATCACCTTCGTGGAGCGTGAGTTCGGCACCTCGAAGATGAGCGGAAGCATCGTGCGCGAGGCGCTCTGGCGGGTCACCGTCTGGGGTGCTCAGGAGCGCAGCGCCAAAGTCGCCGAGGCCGTCCGCCGACGTCGGGCGGCCCGAGCAGATCGGCGGGGCGGCAGGGGGCTGCGCTGATGGCGCGACTGCTCACGCTGGCCGCCCTCGCGCTGCTCGCGGTCGCCGAGGTGGCCGCCGTGCTCGCGCTGACCGACGCGTTCGGAGCCGGCGCCACCCTGATGCTCCTGGCGTTGGACATGCTCGTCGGGGTGTACGTCATGAGTTGGGGGGCGCGCAGCGCACCGCCGGCCCGCGGGTGGCGGATCGCCGCCGGGGCGGTCATCGCGCTGCCCGGCGTGGTCCTGGACCTCGTGGGGCTGGCCCTGCTGGTGCCGGCCATCCAACGGTGGGTGTCCGGTCACCTGCTGCGCGGCACGACGACTGTGCTGCGCCAGCGCGGGGTGAGCGTGGTGACGGTGACCGATGAGTCGGGCGCCACCCGGACGACGGTCGTGCCCGGTGACGTGATCCCCGGCGTGGTCGTCGAGCCGGATCAGGGCAGCACAACGGACCGGGCCGGCGAGGAGCCGGATCCCGGTCCGAGGATCGTGCGGGGCGAGATCGCTGATTCACAGGACTGAGCCGGGCTCACCAGTGATCGATAGCCCGCTCTCAGCTGATCAGGCGGACTTGCGGACTTGCTGCCCGCGCATCTGGTGCAGCAGGTCCAGGCGCTCCTGGAGGACTTCCTCCAGCTCAGTGACCGAGCGCCTTTCGAGGAGCATGTCCCAGTGCGTGCGCACTGCCTTCTCCGGCTTGCGCTCAGGCTCGACGCCGTCACGCAGCGTCGCCGGTAGGCCACAGGTGGCGCACTGCCAGTCGTAGGGGATCTCCGCCTCGTCCGAGAAGGGCAGCGTCGTGGCGTGCCCGGCCGGGCAGTCGTAGGTGGTCATCTGACGAGGTGCGAACTCGACGTCCGCATCACTCTCGTAGCTGGTGCTGCCCAATCGTGTACCGCGCAGCGCGCCGTCGCTCATGGAAGTGCCTTTCCGCGTGTGTTCCCGGTCGGGTGCCACGCAACTCCAGTCGGCTGGTAGGCCGCTGAGGGTGATAACACCGCAGGTCTGCCCATTCATTCCCCGCAGAGCGCAACTCCAAACCGCGCCGCCCCTGTGCGCATTCGGGGCGGATCGGGTGGTGCCTACCACCAGGCGCCGCGGCTGACAAGGACCTCGCGAAGCAGGCTGGGGTAGTCGGTGATCAGGGCGTCGACCCCCAGGTCGAGCAGGTCGATCATCTGGTCGGGCTCGTCCACGGTCCAGACGTGCACCGCCGAGCCGCGCTCGTGGCAGCGTCGCACGAATGACTGGGTGACGACCGGAACCGGTCCGGCGCTGCGCGGCACCTGGACCGCGCAGGGCCAGGACTGGCGGGTGGGCACCCGCAGGACGAGTCTGGCCACCTCGCTGGGGCCCATCGAGGTGGCCAGCCGCGGTCCGCCAAGATGCCGCAGGCGGCGCAATCGGGTGGTCGAGAACGCCGCCGCGCAGACCCGGCTCCACGCGTCGGCCTCGTCGACCGCCGCGAGGAACGGGCCGACGGTGTCGTCGGACTTCACATCGACGTTGAAGCGTGTCGTCGGCCATCGCCGCAGGGCCTCGACCAGGCTCACCGGATGCTGGCCGTCTGCCAGGCGGGTGCGTTGGATGTGCGCCCACGGCAGGGCGGAGAGCTGCCCAGTGCTGTCCGTGGTCCGCTCGAGGGTCGCATCGTGGAAGACGACGGCGCGGCCGTCGATCGTGGCCCGGACATCGGTCTCGATGTAGCCGTAGCCGAGGTCGATCACCCGCTGGAAGGTCGCGGGGGAGTTCTCGCATGCTTCGCCGGCGCCCCCACGATGTGCGATCGCCAGGGGATGTGCGCCACCCAGGAAGGGGTGCGGCCGGCTCACGTCAGCGTCGGACCTTCAGGTAGTCGGTCCTGCTGGTCTTCCACCGTCCGTTGGGCTTCTGCACCTTGGCTCGCCAGCGCCCGCTCTTGGGCGGCACAGCCCGCAGCACTGCCCAGCCATTCGTGCCCGACTCGACCACGGCGACGGACTTGTACTTGCGCGAACCCGCCTTCTTGAACTCGAAGCGCACCCGCGTGGGGGAGGGGTTGACCCGCCACGTCCGGTCGGGGTACTTCGCCTGGACCTGAACCACGAACTGGCTGGTGCGGCCACGCTTGGCCGGCTCCGGCTTGGCGTTGAACCGCTTGAGCCTCAGGTTGGCATCGGCCGGTGGTGCGGGGTGCCCGGCCAGCGCGCGCGCGGCCGCCACGGCGCGGTCGGCTCGCAGGACGCCCTGGCCCAATTGGTCGTCGCGACCGTTGCCGCTGATGTCATCGGCCGCGGTCAGCTTCACCGCGGAAGCGGCCTGGCCTGCGGTCAGCCTGGGATTGGCGGCCAGGACCAGGGCCAGAGCGCCGGAGACGTGCGGGGCGGCGAACGAGGTGCCTGACTCCACGCTGTACCCTCCGCCCGGGACCGCCGCCACGACTGCTTCGCCCGGGGCGGCAAGGTCGATGTGCCGACCGGTGTTGGAGAACGCCGACGGGTTGCCGGTGCGGTCCACGGAGGCGACCGCGAGGACGTTCGGCGAGGCCGCCGGGTACTGGACCTCGTTGCCCCACTGATAGCTGTTGCCGGCGGCGGCCACGACGACCGCGCCGCGGCTGAACGCATAGGCGCAGGCCTTGTCCAGCACCGGGTCGCGGTCGGGCCCGCCCAGGGACAGGTTGATGACCCGGGCGCCGGCGTCAGTGGCCCTGATGATCCCGCGTGCCACGGTGCTGCTGTCACCCCAGCCACCGGGATCCAAGGCGGACACGGGCAGGATCCTCGACTGCGGCGCGACCCCGGCCATGCCCACGCCGTTCACCGCAGCAGCGATGAGACTGGCCACCCGGGTGCCGTGGCCCTTCTGCTCCGGCAGCGGGGTGACCTCGGGCAGCAGGTCGATCTCGCCCAGGACCCGGCCGGTGAGATCGGGATGGGTGGCATCGACGCCGGTGTCCACGACGGCGACCACCACGCCAGCACCTTGGCTGACGGGCCAGGTGCCCGGCGCGGCGACCATGGCCAGGTTCCACTGCGCGGGCGCCATCGGTTCGGGGTTGACGGCCCCGAAGGCCTTCAGACGCTTGGTGGGAGCGGCGACGATGCCCGGCTGGTCGTTGAGATCCGCGACCAGTTCGGCAGCCTCCCCAGGACTGTCGGCCCGCAGCTTGGTGATCGTGGGGGTGCCCGACCCGTCGTCGGCGATGACCGACACCTCGTTGCGGGTGGAGCGCAGGCTCGCATCGGTGGTCGTGACGTCGGTGGCCCCGACGGGCAGGGGGGTCGCCTCGGCCAGGCCGAGGTCGAGCACCTCCACGGGCGCCGGCTCGGTGGCGGGTTCGCCGGCCACTGCCGGGGACATACCGGCCAGGAGCCCCACAATGCTCACGCCCGCAACCAACGGACGAGTGAACCGCGACACGAGGAGCTCCTTTGAGAAGGGCGATCTGCTGCACGATGCGGCGGATCTGGGCACAGTATGGCCGCTGGGACTGACATCGCGATGGGCGTCATCGTTCGCAGCACACTAAGAACGCCATAAGCCGTCGGCTGAGGTACCGAGGGCGACGCCGCAGGTCGTGAGCGATGCCCGCGAACGAGTGCGACAGTGGCAGCCACAGGCACCGGCGCCGCGAAACGACGATCTACCCGAGCACCGGGCTCATGTGGGTCCTGCCTGGGCGCCGGTACGTGCTCCTCGTCGGGTGCACGATCCCGTCGATGGCGTCCGCTGGCCTGCTGGCGGGCATGGCGGGGGAAGTCGTCCTCGTTGCAGGCCCAGCACTGCCCGAAGAACTAGTTGACGTAATGTGCATTATCGGTCATTTTTGCACGGGAGTTGCAGCCTCGCTTGCAGTGTTCCACCCAGGGCTTGCGGCGCCACCAGAGGTGATGGCTGGTGGCGCGAGCCGGCTACCGGAGCAGGCGCACACGGATCGGTAGGTCGAGGTCGATCCAGGCCCGGTCGGCTGTCAGCACCTCGGGCGGGTTGCTTCGGACCGTCAGGGCCAAGCAACATCGATCGCCCAGCGACAGCCGCGTGCCCCCGGGCAGTGAACGCATCGCTCCAGCCAGCTCAGCGTCCGCTTCCGTGACCGGTTCGATGACCACGCCGGCGGCGGTGAGCAACTCCCGAACGCGGCTCACGTCGACTTCCACGTCGACCAGCTTGCCAATCACCTCCGCCAGATTGGCCGCACCCAGGCGTGCGGACCCAAGCGCCTGCGCGACCGCGGCTGCGCCAGGTTCGTCGTGCACGAGCGCCAGAACGGCCGACGCGTCGAGGATTGTCATTCGCCGACTTCGGCTGCGCGGCGACGCTCGTCGAGCAGTTCGTCGACCAGCGACCGTGTCCTGGGCATCTGTGAGGCGAGGCCGCGCAGCTCGGAGGCGGCATCCTGCGGCCGTTCGAGGACGAGGCTGTGCCCGACCAGATGCAGATGCAACGTGTCTCCGCAGGAGAGCCCCAAGGCGCTGCGGACCTCCACCGGGATGACCACTCGCCCTTGCTTTCCCAGCACCACTGTGGCATCCATGAGAGTAGGATGCCACAACGGACGCATTCATGCCACATCATCGGTAGGCACCCGCACGGCCCGGACCGTGCCCCGAGTTGGGTCCGGGGGCGGTCCGGTGCCGAGCGTGTGATGATCACCGCATGACTGATGTGGACTTCTGGTTCGACCCGATCTGCCCGTGGGCATGGATGACCTCGCGCTGGATGCTCGAGGTCGAGACGGTCCGTGACGCCCGGGCTCGGTGGCACACGATGTCGTTGGCGGTTCTCAACGAGGGGCGCGACCTGCCCGATGACTACCGCGACCTGATGGCGCGCGCGTGGGGTCCCGTACGTGTGCTGACCGCCGCCCGGCGCCAGCACGGGGACGAGGTGACGCTGCCCCTCTACACCGCGATGGGCACGCGCATCCACCCCGGCGGCCGCTCCGATTTCGCCGAGATCTGCGCCGAGGCCCTCGCCGAAGTGGGCCTGCCCGCCGAGCTGTGCGCGGCCGCGGACACCGACGCCCTCGACGCCGAGCTGCGCGCAGAGCACCATCGGGGCATGGCCCCCGTGGGCCTGGACGTCGGCACCCCGGTGATCCACGTCCCCGGGCCCGAAGGAACGACGATCGCCTTCTTCGGTCCCGTCGTGACCCCCACGCCGCGAGGTGACGCCGCCGGGCAGTTGTGGGATGGCGTCCTCGCCGTCGCCGGAACTCCCGGCTTCTTCGAGCTCAAGCGCACCCGCACCGCCGCCCCGGACTTCAACTAGCCGCCGCACCGCCCACTGCGCCACCGCCCGCTGCCCCGCTGCCCGCCGCCGCGAATCGCTCCAAGATCGCGGGGATCAGCGCCCAGCAACCTTGGAGCGATCAGGTCTTGGGCAGCCAGACTTGGATCGATTCTCCCGCGATCCCGCGCCGCTGCGCTCCCCCGCGCCCGCGCGGCTACGTGCCTACGTAGGCCGCCAGGTGCTCGCCGGTCAGTGTCGAGCGGGCGGCGACCAGGTCGGCGGGGGTGCCCTCGAACACGATCCGGCCGCCGTCGTGACCGGCGCCCGGGCCGAGGTCGATGATCCAGTCCGCGTGGGCCATGACCGCTTGGTGATGCTCGATCACAATGACCGATTTGCCCGAGTCGACGAGCCGGTCGAGTAGGCCCAGCAGATGCTCGACGTCGGCCAGGTGCAGTCCGGTGGTGGGCTCGTCGAGGATGTAGACGCCACCCTCAGCGGCCATCTGGATGGCGAGCTTGAGCCGCTGCCGCTCGCCGCCGGACAGCGTCGTCAGCGGCTGTCCCAGGCTCAGATACCCCAGCCCCACGTCGGCCAGCCGGGTCAGGATCTTGTGCGCAGCCGGCGTCCTGGCCGACCCTTCGGCGAAGAAGGCCTCGGCCTGCGTAACCGGCATGGCCAGCACCTCGCTGATGTCCCTGCCGGCCAGCTTGTACTCCAGGACCTCGGCCTGGAACCGCCTGCCCTCGCACTCCTCGCAGGGAGACGCGACCCCGGCCATCATCGCCAGGTCGGTGTAGATCACCCCCGCCCCGTTGCAGGTGGGGCAGGCACCCTCGGAGTTGGCGCTGAACAGGGCGGGCTTGACCCCGTTGGCCTTGGCGAAGGCCTTGCGGATCGGTTCCAGAAGCCCGGTGTAGGTGGCCGGGTTGCTGCGCCGCGAGCCCTTGATCGCCCCCTGGTCGACGACCACCACCCCTTCGCGTCCGGCCACCGATCCCGCGATCAGCGAGCTCTTGCCCGACCCGGCCACCCCGGTCAGCACCGTCAGCACCCCCAACGGCAGGTCCACGTCGACCTCGCGCAGGTTGTGCGTGCTGGCGCCGCGGACCTCCAGTGCGCCGGACGGCGTCCGTACGCACGGCTTCAGGGCGGCGCGATCGTCCAGGTGCCGACCGGTGAGCGTGTCACTGGTGCGCAGCGCGTCCACCGTGCCCTCGAAGACCACCTCTCCCCCGGCGCTCCCCGCCCCGGGACCGAGATCCACGACGTGTTCGGCGATCGCGATCACCTCGGGCTTGTGCTCCACCACCAGCACGGTGTTGCCCTTGTCCCGCAGCCGCAGCAGCAGCGTGTTCATCCGCGCGATGTCGTGGGGGTGCAATCCGATGCTGGGCTCGTCGAAGACGTAGGTGATGTCGGTCAGCGAGGAGCCGAGGTGCCGGATCATCTTGACCCGCTGGGCCTCGCCGCCCGACAGCGTGCCCGAGGAACGGTCCAGGGACAGATAGCCCAAGCCGATCTCGACGAACGAGTCGAGGGTGTGTCCCAGGGCGGCGAGCAGGGGTGCCACCGATGCGTCGTCGACGCCGGACAACCACTGCGCCAGGTCGCTGAGCTGCATGGCGCACGCCTCGGCGATGCTGATCCCGCTGACCTTCGAGGAGCGGGCCAGCTCGTTGAGCCGGGTGCCCTCGCAGTCGGGGCAGGTGGTGAAGGTGACGGCCCGCTCCACGAACGCCCGGATGTGCGGCTGCATCGAGTCGACGTCCTTGCTCAGGATCGACTTCTGGATCCTGGGCACCAGCCCCTCGTAGGTGAGGTTGATCCCCTCGACCTTCATCCGCCGTGCCGCGCCGTGCAGGAACTCCTCGAGCTGCCTGGGCGTGAACTGCGAGATCGGCACATCGCCGGGCACCACAGCGGCGAAGATCCGTCCGTACCACCCGTCCGCGCTGTAGCCCGGCACGGTGATCGCGCCCTGCGACAGCGACTTGCTCGAGTCGTAGAGCTGGGCCGGGTCGAGGTCGGTCACCGAGCCCATCCCCTCGCAGCGCTGGCACATCCCGCCGGTGATCGTGAACGTGCGCTTCTCCGCCCTGGCGTTGCCCTTCTGGACCTTGAGCTGCCCGGACCCGGTGGCCGAGGCGACGTTGAACGAGAACGCCTGAGACGAGCCGATGTGTGGTTGGCCCAGCCTGCTGAACAGGATCCGCAGCATCGCGTTGACGTCGGTGGCGGTCCCGACCGTGGAGCGGGAGTTGGCCCCCATCCGCTCCTGGTCGACGATGATCGCGGTCGTCAGACCGTCCAGGACGTCGACGTCCGGTCGCGCCAGGGTGGGCATGAAGCCCTGCAGGAAGGCGCTGTAGGTCTCGTTGATCATTCGCTGGGACTCCGCGGCGATCGTCTCGAACACCAGCGAGCTCTTGCCCGAGCCCGACACCCCGGTGAACACCGTCAGCCGCCGCTTCGGGATCTCGACGCTGATGTCCTTGAGGTTGTTCACGCGCGCGCCCTGCACGCGGATCAGGTCGTGGCTGTCCGCGACGTGGCTGGTCGCAGCCCGGTCGGCACTCGGGGCTTCGGTCATCGTCTCTCCCTCAGTCGAAGGCGTCCGGGGGCGCATTGTCCAGTGAAAGCGGCACAGCGGTCGAGCCGGCGTCGGCCAAGGCACCGCACGGCAACCCCCCACCCTGAGGCTAGGGTGCGCTGCGTGAAGCCCTTCCTCCTGCTCGGGATCCGCCCCGAGGACGTCGCCGCCGACGACGAGTACGCGGCAATGCTGCGGGCCAGCGGCCTCGATGAGCGCGAGCTGCGCCGGATCCGCCTGGACCAGCGACCCCTGGGCGCCGTGGACCTCGACCAGTGGTCGGGGGTGATCCTGGGTGGCGGACCCTTCCAGGTCAGTGATCCAGAGCTGGGCAAGTCCGCGGTGCAACTGCGCATCGAGGCCGAACTGGCCGACCTGCTCGACCAGGTGCTGGCCCAGCAGGTCGCCTTCCTCGGTGCCTGCTACGGGATCGGGACCCTTGGCCGGCATCAGGGTGCGGTGATCGACCGGCATTTCGGCGAACCGGTCGGGGCGGTGCACATCACGCTGACCGACGAGGGCGTGGCCGACCCGCTCTTCGGGATCGCCAGCCGAGGATTCGGCGCGTTCGGCGGGCACAAGGAGGCCATTCGCGCCCTACCGCCGCACGCCGTGGCGCTGGCCAGCTCACCGCGATGTCCGGTCCAGGCGTTCCGGATCGGGCGCCGGGCGTACGCGACCCAGTTCCACCCCGAACTGGACCTCGACGGGTTGGCCACCCGGGTGCAGATCTACAAGTACGCCGGCTACTTCGAGCCGCACCAGGCCGAGGAGATCATCGCCGCGGCGCACGCCAGCGGCGTCGAGGACGTGCCGAACTTCCTCGCTCGGTTCGTCGAGCTGTTCGCGCTCCCCGGCTGAGGCCCCGTCGCCGCCAGGTTCAGCTCGGTAGGAGCGAGACCACCTGGGGCAGCAGGGCTGCCGCGATCGCCAGCTCCCCGGCCGCGTTGGGATGGAACGGATGCGGATCGCTCATCCCCTGCACCCAGGGCTGGTCACTGCACAGGGTGTGCCCGGTGAACGTGGGCTGCACGTACCCGAAGCTGAAGGCCCGCGCCCCCTCATCGAGCACGAGATTGAGCTGGGCGAGCACCGAGCGCATCGGATCGATCTTCGTGGCGAGCTTCCCACCAGGGTCCTCCTGCTCGGAGTCGGTGGCGAACCCGTAGCCGGGCGGGGGTGGCACCGGAGCCAACGGGTCGCGCAGCGCCGGGCAGCCGAACGCGTCCCCGAACGGGTCGTAGTACCCGGTGACGATCACCGCAGGCCGGGTCGGCAGGCTGGAGAGCTGTTGCAGCAACTGCGCGTACTGCAGGCCGAAGGTGTCCAGGCGGCGGGCGATCAGCCGCTGGCTGACCTGGTCATCGCAGCGCGACAACCCGTAGCAGTACTTCAGGAAGTCGGCCCAGCCGAGGTCGTTGGCCCCGATGCTCACCACGACCAACTCCAGGGAGGTGAGGTTCTTGAGCACCCCGACCTGCGGCGCCGGGGTGACCGGGCGCCGACCGGACTGTGCGGTGAGCAGTCCATCGGAGATGGTTGCCGAACCGCAGGCGAGGTTGACCACGGTGCGCCCCGTCGCGGCCTGAAGGACGTCGGCGTAGGCGTCCCCGGAGCGTTGGCACGCGATGTCGGCCTCGGTCGGATCGCGTGGGGGTGCATTGCCGACACCGGCGGCCGTCGAGTCACCGATGACCGCGATCTCCACATCCGCCCGGGTCGGCCCGGCCGCACTGGGGACCGGCACGAGCGGGGCCGATCCGGTGAGGTCGGCCAGGCTGGCGACATCGGTGAGCTGCTCGCGAGCCGAGGCTGCGGTCAGGGCCGCCGACGCAGTGGTCAGGACCATGGCCAGCGCGCAGGTCAGGGCCAGGGGCCACAGGCGATGACGGGCGCGGGGGTGGGTGGCTCGCGGCCCGCGCACGATCACCTCGGCGGCGATGACCACCAGGTAGGCCAGGGCCGCGAACAGCATCGACGCCAGCACGAGTTCGACGAAGAACTGGCTCCACCCTCGGGCCAGCGCCGCACCGATCGGTCCCGTGTCGGTGCTGACGACCCGCCGCCCGTCGGTCCCCTCCGGCTGCAGGAAGGCGCTGGCCGCGGCGTCCCTGTTGAACTCCTGCCACACGATCCGCGGACGCACCGGCCCGTTGAACGTCTGGATGGTCTCGACGGACCCCGCTCCGAACAGCTCCGCCTGCCCGGGGCCCGACCAGCCCTGCAAGGAGCTCGGCCGAACCGCGCCGACCTCCACCTCCTGGCCGAACACCGTCACGGAGGTCGCGGGGGTCAGGGCCAGCGCAGCGAGCAGTCCGGTGGCAGCCATGGCCAGGATCCCGAGAGCGCGCAGGAACAATCCCCACCGCCGGTGGCCCGAGTCGCCTGTGGCAGCCGTCGTGTCGTGGGTGGTGGTCATCATGGTCCTGGACGGCAGGTTACTCGCGTTCGCGACAACTCGGGCATTGCGCTCCCGAGGCGGCTCCGGTGCTCAGACCAGCGGCGCCCAACGCAGGATCGCTGCCACCTGGCCACCTGCGGGCACCTCCTCGGCGCGCACAGCCAGCACTGCTCCGCCAGCCAGCCACACCCGTCGGGTGACCTCATCGAGCACGCCGTAGCTCACCGCGTCCTGCACCTCGGACATGGTCACCACGCCCGCCTCGTCGATGCTGCCCGACAGGGTCGAGTCGATGTCGACGAACAGGGTGTCGACCTGGCCGTAGGTGGCAGCTCGAGCCACCGCAGCGACATCGGTCTCGGTTCGGCCCTCCCCGGTGCGCTGGTCGAACAGCTGGTGCAGCTCGTGCAGCCGAGTCGCGTTGACGCCGTCGATGATGGTCCGAGCGCGCTCGCCGAGTTCGCTGTCCGACAGGGTCTCGACGTTGCCCTCGATGATGTCGGCGGCCAGGTGCGGGTAGGTGTTCCAGCTCATGTAGATGTCGTTCATCGGACGGGCCGCGGCCAGGATCAGGGGGGTGTCCCGGCCACGCAGCACGGGGCGCAGGGCAGCGTCGACGGCACGCGCGTACTGCCCGAGGCGCACCTTGCGACCCTCGTCACCGACCAACCGGCCGTGGTGGGAGCGCCCGCTGATCGAGGAGACCGCGACGGCATCGACCGCGTCTTCGGGCAGGTCGGACACCGTTACCTCGCGCACGGCTCCCTCGACCGGCACCGACAGCAGGCGGGCGGCGTTCTGGGACAGGGCCAGGACGTAGCCGGAGTTGCTGAAGGTCAGCGCGCGCAGCAGCGGCTTGACGTGCCAACGGTCAGACACCTCGACCAGGTCGGCCAGCCGATTGGGCAGCTGGAAGGCAGTCAGGTGGCCCGGGTCGACGAACACCACCAGGCTGTGCGCCTGATGCGCCCAGAAGTACTCGTCGGCCAGCAGGTCGTCGAGCAACCCCTGCACCTGGCCGAGTTCCCCGCGAGGCAGGTCGATCTGGGCGAGCTGCGCGAGGGCCTCGTCACGCAGGTTGCCCAGCGTGATCCGCTCGGCCCGGGCGTCCCCGGCTGGGTCGGTCGCCAGGTAGATCGAGACACTGCCGGGGCGCCGGTGGTTGAGCAGTCCGGTGACCTGGTCATGATCGGGGAGGGACAGATGCAACGACACGAACACGCTCCTGGGGAATGGGAGGCAGGTCGGCGGGACACATGCCGACGCTGGACCAACTGGGTCGGCTCAGTCTAGCGACGAAGCGTGGGCGCAGACGACGAAGGAGGCCCCCACCGGTAAGGGTGGAGGCCTCCTCGAAGACAGTGCGACGTCAGACGGCGCGCACGTTCTCCGCCTGCGGGCCCTTCTGGCCCTGCGTGATGTCGAACTCGACGCGCTGGTTCTCATCGAGCGAACGGTAGCCGTCAGCCGCGATGGCCGAGAAGTGGACGAAGACGTCCGGGCCGCCGCCATCCTGAGCGATGAAGCCGAAGCCCTTTTCGGCGTTGAACCACTTGACCGTACCTTGTGCCATGTTTCTTGATCCTTTGCTTTTCTGTGTGAGCAGGGCCAACGCATGTGCCGATCCCTGGGCTGCCCGCGTTGCTCCCCTGAAAAGGCTGACGCCCGTCGGAAGAAATCCGCGGGCGTCCCCAGTTCTGGTGAAACCTGCTATGCAGCGCAGCCAAAGGTACCACGGTCCGGGCTTCGTATACCGAAACTCGCGACATCAGATTCCCAGGGTCACGCCATGGGGCAGCTCGAGCCGGTTGGCGCGCATGAGTGCCTCGTCGGCCAGGATCTGCCCCGTCGGCCCGTCGGCCACGATCTGGCCCGCGCTCATCACCAGCGCGCGCGGGCAGAGCTCCAAGGCGTAGAGCAGGTCATGGGTGACCATCAGGGTGGTCACCGCCAGGGAGCGCAGGATGTCGGCGAGTTCGCGGCGGCTGGCCGGGTCCAGGTTGCTCGAGGGCTCATCGAGCACGAGGATCTCGGGGCGCATCGCCAGGACCGTGGCCACCGCGACCCGTCGGCGCTGGCCGAAGGACAGGTGGTGCGGCGGTCGGTCGGCGAACTGCGCCATGTCGACCTGTTCCAGGGCCTCGGTCACCCGCGCGTCGAGTTCCGCCCCGCGCAGCCCGAGGTTGGCGGGCCCGAAGGCCACATCCTCGGCGACGGTGGGCATGAACAGCTGGTCGTCGGGGTCCTGGAAGACGATGCCGACCCGGCGGCGGATCTCCAGCAGCGACTCGCGATCCAGTGGGTCGACCTCCAGACCGGCGACCGAGACCCGCCCCACTCCCCCATGCATGATCCCGTTGAGGTGCAGCACGAGGGTGGTCTTGCCCGCGCCGTTCGCGCCGAGCAGGGCCACCCGTTCGCCGGCGGCGATCGTCAAGTCGATGCCGTACAGCGCCTGGTGGCCGTCGGGGTAGGAGTACGCCAGGCCCTCGACGGCCAGGCTCGGCGGATCGGCGGCCGGTGGCAGCCGCGGTTGTTCGGTCATCGGGTCCCCCAGGCGAGCAGGCTGACGAGCAGGGCCAGCGCTGGCAGGGACAGCCCGGTCAGCCATTGCCGGCGGCTGGTCTGGGGCGGGTCGATCACGGGCATCGTGCCCGTGTACCCGCGGCTGAGCATGGCCAGGTGCACCCGCTCCCCGCGCTCGTAGGAGCGGATGAACAACGCCCCGGCGGACTGGCCGAGCACCGGCCAGGACTTGATGCCGGTGGCCTGGAAGCCGCGGGACTCCCGGGCGACCCCCATCCGGTGCATCTCGTCGGTCACCACATGCAGGTAGCGCAGCATGAACATGGTGATCGACACCATGACCGCGGGCAGCCGTAGCGCTGCCAGGCCCGCCACGATGTCGCGCGAACGCGTGGTCGCCGCGAGGATGATCGCAGCGAACACCCCGAGCGTGCCCTTGATCAGGATGCCCCAGGCCGCCCACAACCCGGCCACCGACAACGACACCCCGAGCACCGTCACGCTGGGGTCCGGACCGAAGAACGGCATGAGCACTGCGAACAGCACGAACGGGATCTCCACGAGCATCCGCGGGGCGACGATCCGGGCGTTGAGCCCGGCGAGCGATGCGATCGCCACGAGCATCGACGCGTAGACCCCGAACGCCCAGAACTGCTCGACCGGGGTGGCGACCACGATGAACATGAACACCACGAGGGAGGCGATCTTCACCTCGGGGGGCAGCAGGTGCACGGCCGTGTGCCGGTGGACGTAGAGCGCCTCGCCGACGTCGTGGCCGTGCCGGTGTCCGGTGGCCATCAGCCGCCCGACGTCGTGAGGGACTCAGCGTTCGGCTCGGTGACCCGCGCACGGTTGCGCCGGCCCAACCACACGAACAGTCCGAAGGCCAGGACCCCGGTGGCGATCAGGCCCGCGACACCGGCCAGTCCCACACTGAGCCGCTCATCGGACACTCCTGCCACGCCGTAGTCGGACAGCGGCGAGCCGGCGACGGCAGAGTCCTCTGCGGCCTCGAGGAAGCCCACGTCCTCGGCCACCTTCTCCAGCCCGTCCGGGGAGCTGCTCGCGTAGAAGCTCACGACACCGGCCAGGAACAGGCTGATCAGCAGTCCTGCCCCCACGATGATCCAGACGCTGCGCCTGGTGCCCTCGCGCGCCATCTCAGGCCACCTGAGCCGCGGGGCGCAGTTCGGGCTTGGGAAGCAGGTCCCGAACCCCCCGGACCAGATCGGGCCGCGCAGCCAGGACTGCCCCGACGGTCAGGGCGGTGATCACGCCCTCGCCGATGCCGATCAGCACATGGGTGCTCACCATGGCGGCCAGCACCGTGCTCACCGAGTACGTCCCCGCACCAGCAATCGCGTACTCGAGGGTGAAGGCCAGTGCTGAGGCAGGCACGGACAGGAACCCTGCGATGAAGGCGGCGACGGTCCAACTGCGTCGGGTCCTGGGCAGGACTCGTGCCAGCAACCGGAAGGTCGGCCACGCCACGAGCACCGTCACGAAGGCCATGTTCACGATGTTCAGGCCCAACGCGGTCAACCCGCCGTCAGCGAACAGCAGCGCTTGGACGATCAGGACGATCGATACCGCCAGGACTCCGGTGTAGGGCCCGATCAGGATCGCGGCCAACGCTCCCCCGAGCAGGTGTCCGCTGGTCCCGGCGGCCACCGGGAAGTTCAGCATCTGCGCGGCGAACACGAACACCGCGACCAGACCGGCCATCGGGGCGGTGCGGTCATCGAGTTCCTTGGAGGCGCCCTTGAGCGCGATCCCGATCCCCGCGATGGCCACGACCCCGACGGCCGCGGACAGCGGGGCGGAGACGAATCCGTCGGGCATGTGCATGAAGATGCTCCTCGATCAGGCTCGGACTGGGTGCGGGCACCGCCGGTGAATCGGCGCAGGACACCTGCAAAGTATTCCCAACAACGCCCGACTGCAAGTGCGTGCTGCCCCGAGGGCTCGGTCAGGTGGCGACGTTCTCCGCGAGCCAGTTCACCAGGACGACCGAGACCTCCTCGGGGGCCTCGTTCTGCACGAAGTGCCCAGCCGACTCGATCCGTACGACCTGTGCCTCGTTGGGGAATGCGAGGGTCCGGCGCAGGGCCTCGGCGCTGACCAACTCCTCGCCGAGGAACCGATCGTGCACGCCCCAGACGATCAGCACCGGTGCTGCGATCGGAGGCAGGTGTCGCCGTGCCGTGCGCAGCCCGGAGCGGAACGCCCCCCGGTACCAGTTGACCGGACCGTGGGCGTCGGCCTCGGTTGCGAACGCCTGCGCGTAGGGGGTCAGCGTCTGGCGGTTCCACACCGAGCGGTTGAACGAACCGGCCACCAGGGTCCTGGGCATGGCACGCACGACGAATCGTTCGGGCAGCCACGGCAGTTGGAAGAAGAACATGTACCAGGACTTGCGGATCTGCGCGGGGCTGCGGGTCAGGTGGGCCATGAGCACGCGCGGTGGTGGGCAGTTCATCGCCACCAGGCCCGCGACCCGCTCGGGGAACAGGTGCGCCACGGTCCAGGCCACTCCCCCGCCCCAGTCGTGGCCGACGACAACCGCCCGCTGGGCCCCGGCGGCGTCGAGCATCGAAACGACATCGGCGGCCAGGTCCCCGGTGGCGTAGGACCCGTCGCGCACGGAGCCCGCGTACCCGCGCTGGTTGGGCGCGATGACCCGGTAGCCGGCTGCGGCCAACGCCGGGATCTGGTGGCGCCACGAGATGTTGAGCTCGGGGAAGCCGTGCAGCAGGATCACCGTCGGCCCGTGCTGCGGGCCGTCGATGATCGCCTCGAAGTCGCCGCGCGCGGTGTGCAGGGTGGGCATGCCCCGATCCTGCCGTACCCGCGTCCGACGTGGTTCGGCGGACTGCGGGTCCTCAGCCCGCCAGCAATCCGTGGACGTGCTCCAGGACCTCGGAGATCGGTGCACGCACCACGATCTGCGCGTCGTGATCGTAGGGCGTCGGCTCGGCGTTCACGATGGCCAGGCAGTCGGCCACCCCGGCCAGGCCCGCCACCGGGTTGACCTGCAGGGAGGTGCCGATGGCCACCAGCAGGTCCGCCTCGGCGGCCGCGTCGAACGCGGCCTCGAGAACGGCCCGGTCCAGGGCCTGGCCGAACGAGATCGTCGCGGTCTTGAGGATGCCGCCGCACAGCACGCACGGCGGGTCGGGCTCCGGTCGGGCCAGGATCTCGGGGGTCGGCCAGCGCGCTGCGCAGGACATGCACACGATCTCCCAGATGGTGCCGTGCAGCTCCAGGACGTCGGTGGCCCCGGATCGCTGGTGCAGGCCGTCGATGTTCTGGGTCATGAGCGTGGACAGATGCCCGGCGCGCTGGAGCTCGGCCAGGGCGTGGTGCCCGCGGTTCGGTTCGGCCGACCACGTGGCGTTGGCCCGACGGTTGGCCCAGGCGGTGCGTCGTACCTCTGCGTCGGCCAGGTAGGTGGTGATGTCGAACATCGCCTGCGCGCCGGGGTTGCGGGTCCACAGTCCGTTGGGTCCGCGGAAATCGGCGATCCCGGAGTCCGTGGAGATGCCCGCTCCGGTGAGCACGGCCACCGTGGCCGAGCTGCGCCAGAGGTCGGCGAGATCCGTGGGTGTCTGCATGCCGCCCATCCTGCCCCCGTCGCGGGCCATCCGGGTGCAGCGCTGCTAGCGATGGTGGTGCATCGTGCCGCGCGTGCGCCGGGGCTCGACCGAGCTCGATCCCTCGGCCACGGGGTCGGTGCGCTGTGCCCAACTGCCGTAGCGCTCGGACAGCGGTGCGGCGCTGATCCCATGGGCGAACGCGCTGAGCACCACGGTGATCCCGATGACGCCACCCACGTCGGTCATCAGCTCGGAACCCGAGCCCAACTCCTCCACGGCGAGCAGGCCGAAGACGATCGTGGCCAGGCCCCGGGGCCCGAACCAGCCGATGAACAGCCACGTCGCCGGTTTCAGGCCGGAGCCGATCAGGCTCACGCCGACCGGCAGGGCCCGCAGCACGGTCAGGGCCAGCACCGCCAGGACCGCCCACTGCCAGCGGAAGCCGGTGTCCAGGACCAGCAGCAGGATGCCACCGGCGAGGAACCACACGACGAAGCTCAGCAGGTCCGCCGAGACCTCGAGCAGGTCCGAGGTCTCGTGCTCGTCGTCCAGGGTGATGCTTGCGGCGCCGAAGACGACCCCGCCGACGAAGGCCGAGATGAACGCGTTCGCCCCGAACTGGTCTGCGAGGCCGAAGAGCAGCAGCGGGATCGCGAACGTGGCGACCTGCCGACCGCGGCGCCCGCTCAGGTGCCGTTCGCGGGAGCGATCCATGCTCCAGGCCGCTGCCAGCCCCACCCCCACCGCCAGCGCCACAGCCAGGGCGACCGGGATCAGGCCGACCTGCAGCACGCCCGGGGTCTCCTCGCCCGCGCCGCTGGCCACGGCGGACAGGGCGAGCAGGACGATCGGGGTGGCCAGTCCGTCGTTGAGTCCGCTCTCCACGTTCAGCCCACGACGGACTCGCATCGGCACCACGGGGTTGAGCACAGTCGGGGCGCCGAGGCCGGCGTCCGTGGGCGTGATCGCTGCGGCCAGCAGCCAGGCGCCGGCGACCCCCAGCGCGGGGAGCATGGCGTGTGTCACCAGGAAGGTGGCGACGATGGCCAGCGGGAAGCCGATGAGCAGCAGTCGCAGCGACAGCCCGGCGTCGTGGCGCAGTCGGGTGAGCTTCACGGTGGAGGCATCGTGGAACAGGATCATCACGAGGGTCACCTCAGCGGTGACGTGGACCAGCTCGGTGTCTACGTCCAGCGCGGTGCCCGCGAACACGGCCGCGCCGGCCAGGAGGCTGAGCATGGGAGCACTGATGTTCGCCGCACTCAGGCGGTGGGCAACCAGCGCGTAGGCCAGTACCAGGCCGGTCATCACGGTGATCGCTTCGCCGAGCATGCTCGAATCCTAGGCACCGAGCGGTCGATCGGGTGCTCGCAGTGTGCTCGGCCAGCGCGACGTGCCGCTGCGGCGGCAGTTTCGCCATGATGGGCACGTGCCCCTCGACGACGCCCTGACCGTGATCGCGCAGCGCGTGCTGAGCACCGCTCCCCGGTGCGGCGCGACCCGCCTGGTCTGCATCGACGGTCCGGCGGGCTCCGGCAAGACGACCATCGCCGCGGCACTGGCCGGCGCCTGCGGGGGCGCGCCGGTCGTGCACATGGACGACCTGTACGAGGGTTGGAACCAGCAGCTGGGTGAGCCGCTGGCCGGCCGCATCGAGGCGTGGTTGCTCCTCGGGTGGCGCGACGGGCTGCCCGGCATGCACCCGCGCTACGACTGGGTGGCCGGCCGCTTCGGGCGGTGGGTGAGCGTTCCGCCCGCTCCGGTGGTGATCCTGGAGGGCTGCGCGAGCGCCTCGGCGCGGGTGCGCGCGCGGGCCAGCGTGGTGGTGTGGGTGCAGGTACCGGCGGATCTCGCCCTGCAGCGGGGGCTGGCCCGCGACGGGGAGGCGATGGCCGAGCACTGGCGGGCCTGGCAGGCGCACGAGGCAGCACACTTCGCGGCCGACGGCACACGCGCGGCGGCCGACGTTCGGGTCGATGGTCGCACCGGTCGGCTCATCGGCTGAGTCGACCGCCTGGGCGGGCGCGCTGCGGGCCTACATCGGCGGCCAGGGCAGCGTGGGCCAGTCCGGACCGGGCATCGGGAAGCGCCGCGTGCGCAGCAGGTCGTCGAGGCGCACCTGTGCCGCGGCCACCTCGTCGGCGCTCAGGTGGTCGCGGCCGGCTATCGCCGCAGCGGTCCGATCCCTCTCGCGAGTGTCCGCAATTCCACTGTCCACAGCACCACCGTCGGCAACCCCACCCCACGCGGTCACGAGGCGGCGAAACGCATCAGCACCGGTGTCGAGCTCATGGGCAAGAGCCTCGGGCAGCGGCTCCCCGGCCCAGCCCCACAACACCGTCCGCAGCTTGTTCTCCACATGGAAGCTGACCCCGTGGTCGATGCCGGCCAGCCGACCGTCCTTGCGCCGCAGCACATGACCGCCCTTGCGGTCGGCGTTGTTGACCAGCGCGTCGAGCACGGCCAGCCGTTGCAGCGCTGGCGAGTCCTCATGGGCCAGGACCACGATCTGGCCCTCGGGGGTGCGCCCCTCGGCGATCTCGTGCCACTTCGCCGGGACCTGCGCCTGGGTGAACAGTCCGACCGGCGGGTCATCGACGGCGTCGATCCACTCCTGGCACATCCCTGCCCCGAACGGGCCCGCAGCGCGCCAATGCGTGGCGGGGATCAGGTCCCAGCCGAAGCACTGGGCCACCTGGGCACACAGCACCTCACGGGCGGCCAGCGCCGTGTCCGGGAAGTCCCAGAGCGCGCGCTCGCCGCGGACCGGCTTGTAGATGCAGCGGATCGGTCCGGTGTCGGTGGGCACCTGTGCCAGCAGAGCCAGGTTGGACGCATCGGCCAGGCGGCCCAGGACGTGCAGTTCGCCGGTGGCGAGTTCCGGCAGCCTCACCGCCGGTAGCCGTTGGCCCGGGGGCAGATGTGCCCGGCCGGGTCCAGCGGCTGCTGGCAGAAGGGGCACGGGGGCCGCCCGGCGGCGACGACCTTGCGGGCCCGGACGATGAAGTCCACAGCCTGGCCCAACGTGGTCCGCACCCGAAGGATCGGCGGGCCCTCGTCCTCGTCGGCGATCTCGGTCGGGTCCAGGTCCTCGTCCGCGCTCGGCCCGTGCAGTTCGAAGAGCATCTGGTCATGGGCCGGGTCCCAGCCGAACGCGATCGCCGCCACCCGGAACTCCTCGACCAGGGGGACGTCGAGCGGGTCCACATCGGCCGGCCCGGGTTCGGGGACGTCGAACTCGAAGCGCAGGGCGACCTCGGCGATCAACTCCTCGAGGCGCTCGGCCAGCGTGGCGACCTGCTGCTTCTCCAACGCCGCGGTGCTGATGGTCTCGCCCGTGCGGGCCTGCACGAAGAACGTGCGCTCGCCGGGCATCCCGACCGTGCCGACGACGAACCGTTGCACGGGATCGTGCAGATGGATCTGACGAGGCATGCAGGTCAGCCTAGTGCTCGCCCCCGTGATCTGCCCGCGTGCCGCCATCGGGCCCGGGCAGATCACTGGTCGTGGGCAGGTTCGCCGGCTCAGTGCGTGCCGCCGCCGACGGTCGGCGCTCCGACGGCGGATTCGACCGGCAGCGCGCGGCCCGAGTCGTTCATCCGGAGCACCACCGGCCGGTCCGTCCCGTACTTGACCACGCTCACCGACCCGGGACTGACCACGATCCGCTGGAACTCGTCGAACGGTTGGCCCAGCGCATGGGACAGGATCGCCTTGAGGACGTCGCCGTGGGAGACCAGCGCGATGGTGGCGTCGGGGTAGGCACCCACCCAGCCCTGCACCGACGCGACCGCGCGCTGCGCCATGGCCGGCAGCGACTCCCCGTCGGGAAACGTCACCCCGGAGGGCTGGGCCTGGATGGCCGGCCAGAGTGGCTCCGTGGCCAGTTCGGACAGGGATGCGCCGGTCCACCGCCCGTAGTCGCACTCGACGAGCCGGTCATCGGCGTGCCGGTTGACCTCGGCGCGCTCGCGCAGCACGCCATCGGCGGTCTGCACGCACCGTTCGAGCGGGGAGTGCACCACCGCGGCCAAGGGCACCGAGCGTAGCCGGGTGCCCAGGCTCCGGGCCTGCCGCCGGCCCTGGGCATCCAAGGGCACCCCGGGCGCTCGGCCGGCCAGGATGCCCGAGGCATTGGCTGAGGTCCGCCCGTGGCGGATCAGCAGGACCGTGGTCATGGGCCGGCGGTGCCTACGGATGAGGGCATGCGAACGGCCCTGTTGGACGCTCGCTCGGGGGCCGCGAATCCGGTGGGTCCCCGACTGTTCACCTGCGCATCCCAGAGCATCTGGGAAGGGTAGCCCGACATCCGCCGGTCAGTGGTGCGAGCATGACCCCGTGATCGTGGGCATGGGGCGCTACTGCCATGGCGTCGAGGTCGACGAGCCTCAATCGCGCCTCGTCCGGTCGTTGACGACGATGACCGACGATGCGGTCTCACTGGTGCGCGCCATGTACGCCCGCGCCAGCGCCGACTCGTCGGACTTCCTGTGGATCGCCCTGGCGTCGCCGAACCGCCCGGAGCTGACCGCCCTGGCCGAGGTGTTCGACATCCCGGCGCTGTGGGTCGACGACGCGCTGAATCCCAAGCAGCGCGCCAAGTTGGAGATCTCGCCGGCGGGTCGGGCCCTGGTCGTGTTCAAGGTGGTGGTCTACGACGAGCCGACCTCAGCCATCGAGACGGGTCAGATCGCGGTGATCGTCGGCGAGTCCTACGTGTTGACCGTGCGCCTGGGCCCGGTCGGCACGCTCGGGCAGGTGCGCCTGGACACCGTGGCGCGCCGGGACTTCCTCGACCACGGTCCGATGGCCGCCCTGCACGCCATCACCGACGCGATCGTCGATGGCTATCTGGTGGCCGCTGACGAGATCGCCAACGACCTCGAGGTCATCGAGGAGCACGTGTTCTCCCCGCAGGTCTCCGACGACAGCGAGACGATCTACCTGCTCAAGCGCGAGAACTTGGAGCTGCGCCGGGCGATCTCACCCTTGGTGCCGCACGCGCAGCGACTCGTCGTCGGGCGCATGCCGGGCGTGCCGGAGGCCATGGCAACCTACTTCCACGACCTCGGCGACCACCTGATGCGTGCCAACGACGCGGCCGAGTCCTACGAGAGCCTGCTGATGACGATCCTGGAGGCCAGCAACTCCCGGCAGGCGCTGCAGCAGAACACCGACATGCGCAAGATGGCGGCCTACGCCGCGCTGCTGGCGGTGCCCACGGCCATCGCAGGGATCTACGGGATGAACTTCACCAACATGCCCGAGCTGTCGTGGCGGTTCGGCTACCCCGGGGTGCTCCTGGTGATGGCCGGGGCGCTGGTGCTGATGTTCCGGGCGTTCAAGCGTTCGAAGTGGCTCTGACGGCGGCCCAGGGAGACCAGCGGGGCACGGGGCGTCAGGCGCTGGTCAGTACGCCGGTCCCGAGCAGCACCAGCACCAGGGCGCCCAGCCCGATCCGGTAGATCACGAACGGCATGTACGAGTTGGTCGAGACGTAGCGGATCAACCAGGCGATGACCGCGTAC
The DNA here is from genome assembly GCA_963798745.1 of uncultured Actinomycetes bacterium. Classification (GTDB taxonomy): domain Bacteria; phylum Actinomycetota; class Actinomycetes; order S36-B12; family CAIYMF01; genus Prado023. The sequence goes on along the minus strand of CAWCUF010000010.1, from coordinate 54,403 downwards.
CCGATCACGAACGCGATCAGCGTGGCCAGGATCGTCGGGCCCCAGGAGGTTGCCGGGTCGCTGCCGATGTCCAGAGCCTGGTAGAGCCCGGAGGCCATCACCGCCGGGATCGCCAGCAGGAACGCGTACCGGGTGGCCGCCTCGCGGGTGTACCCCAGGAACAGCCCGCCGGTGATGCTCGCGCCCGAACGGGAGACACCAGGGATGAGCGCCAGCGCCTGGCACAGGCCGTAGATCAGGCCGTCGCGCACCGACAGGTCATTCAGCTCCTTGGTCTGCCGCGCAGTGCGGTCGGCGATGCCCAACAGCACACCGAACCCGATCAGCGTGAAGGACACCAGGTACAGGTTGCGGGCCACGGTCTCGATCTGGTCGGAGAACACGAACCCGAGGATCCCGATCGGCAGCGTCCCGACGATGACCAGCCACCCCATCCGCACGTCCTGGTCGTGGCGGGTCTCCGGGTGGCGGAACTGGCCCACCCAGGCGCGGATGATGCGCCAGATGTCCTTGGCGAAGTAGATGATCACCGCGGTCTCGGTCCCGATCTGGGACACGGCCGTGAACGCCGCACCGGGGTCGGACCAGCCGAAGAACTGGGAGAAGATCAACAGGTGCGCGCTGCTGGAGATCGGCAGGAACTCGGTCAGCCCCTGCAGGATCCCCAGGATGACGGCCTGGAACCAGGTGACCGGTTCCGGTGCTGCTACCTCCTGGGCGAACGCGAGCATGCCCACCACAGCCACCACCTCCTGCACCGAACTCATCGCCGCGCGGGCGAATCGTCGACCCCGGCGCCGCGCCGAGCCTAGACCCTGGCGGTCGCGCGCCCGTGCAGCAGATAGCGTGACGCGCCATGGACAGCCACGCAGTGGGACGCAGCGGCCTGCAGGTCAGCCGCATCGGCCTGGGCACGATGACCTGGGGCCGGGATACCGACGAGTACGAGGCGCGCGACCAGTTCGAACTGTTCCTGGCGGCCGGTGGCACCCTGTTCGACACCGCCGACGTGTACGCCTCCGGCGCCGCCGAGGAGCTGCTCGGCACGCTGGTGGCCGAGGCGGGCGTGCGCGAGGAGGTCGTGATCGCCACCAAGGCCGGTGGGCGGCGGACCCCGGACCGGCGTTTCGACGCCTCACGCCGGCACCTGCTGCGCGCGCTCGATGCCTCGCTGACCCGGTTGGGCACCGACTACGTGGATCTGTGGCTGGTGCACGGTTGGGACGCGGTGACTCCGATCGCCGAGACGTTGTCCGCGCTGGCCGCTGCCCAGGAGTCCGGCCGCGCGCGCTACGTGGGGGTCTCCAACTACTCCCCGTGGCAGTTGGCGCTGGCCGCGACCACCGCCGAGCACCGGCACGGACTGTCGCTGGTCGCCAACGAGGTGGAGTACTCGCTGCTCGCCCGCGACGGGGAGGTCGATGCGCTCGCCGCGGCGGGCGCGGTCGGTGCCGGGATCCTGGCCTGGTCGCCGATCGGGCGGGGCGTGCTGACCGGCAAGTACCGGCACGGGACGCCTGCGGACTCCCGCGGTGCGTCGCCGCACCTGGGCGGTTTCGTGCGTGAGTACCTCGACATGGGGCATCGGCGGATCGTGGACGCGGTGTGCACCGCGGCCGAGGGGTTGGGCGTGGCGCCGGTGGAGGTGGCAGTGGCGTGGGTGCGTGACCGGCCCGGTGTGGCCTCGGTGCTGCTGGGATCGCGCACGGCGGCGCAGTTGCGCGGCGCGCTGCGCTCGGACGAGCTGGTGCTCCCGGCCGAGATCCGCGCCGCCCTGGACGAGGTTTCCGAAGCACTCTGAGGTGACCGCTGCCGCGTTGCTGTGCGCGGAATCGACAACTTTCGCCGTCGGTTCCGCGCACACCAAAGACGGGGTGCGGCTCAGCAGGCGCGCAGGAACCGGTCCAGGACGCGTACGCCGAACTGGAGCCCGTCGATGGGCACCCGCTCGTCGACCCCGTGGAACAGGGCCCCGAAGTCCAGGGTCGGCGGCAGGCGGAGCGGGGCGAACCCGTAGCAGCGGATGCCCAGCAATGAGAACGCCTTGGCGTCGGTGCCGCCGGACAACGTGTAGGGCACCGGTCGGGCGGCCGGGTCCTCGGCCCGCAGCGCGGCGGCCATCGCGTCGATCGACGGCCCGTCGAAGCTGGTCTCCAGGGCGATGTCGCGGACCAGGAACTCGCGGGTGACCCGGTCGCCGAGCAGCTCATCGATCGTGGCGAGCATCTCGTCCTCGAACCCGGGCAGGAACCGCGCGTCGACGTGCGCGGTCGCCTGGCCGGGGATCACGTTCACCTTCGCCCCGGCCGCGAGCATGGTCGGATTGACGGTGTTGCTCAGCGTGGCCCCGACGATGCGTGCCAGCGGCCCGAGCACCCGGCGCAACTCGACGACGTCATAGGGATCCAGATCGACGTCCAGGGCCTGCGACAGCTCGGCGACGAACGCACGCGTGGTGTCGGTCACCCGCACCGGAAACTGGTGCTCGCCGAGTCGAGTGATGGCCGCGCACAGGTTGGTCACGGCGTTGTCGTCGCTGAGCATCGAGCCATGGCCGGCACGACCGGCTGCGGTCAGCCGCAGCCACCCGATGCCCTTCTCAGCGGTCTGCACCAGGTACAGCCGCAGGTCGTCGCGGATGGTCATGGAGAAGCCGCCGACCTCACCGACCGCCTCGGTGACTCCCGCGAAGATCTCCGGCCGGTGGTCGACCAGCCAATGTGACCCGTGCAGGCCGCCGGCTTCCTCGTCGGGCAGCAGCAGCACGACGACGTCGCGGCGCGGTCGGGTGCCGCTCCGGCCCCAGTGCCGGGCCACCGCCAGGATCATCGCGACCATGTCCTTCATGTCGACCGCCCCGCGGCCCCAGACCATGTCCAGACCCGACTCGGGATCGGTGGCGACCTCGGCGGCGAAGGGTGGGTGGGTCCAGTCCTCGGCCGCAGCCGCGACGACATCGAGGTGGCCGTGCAGGAGCAGGGCGCGGTCGGCTGCGTCCGGTTCGGTGCCGGGGATGCGCAGCACGAGCCCGGCCCGGCGCGCGGAGGTGGTGTGGAAGGCTTGCGGGTCGAACCCGACCTCCCGCAGGGCAGCCTCGGCGTACTGAGCCGCCTCGATCTCGCCGACGGTCTGCGGGCTCTCACCGGCGTTCGTGGTGTCGATGCGGATCAGGTCGCGCAGGAGGTCCACGGCGTCGGCTCCGGCGCTCGGCAGTGCCTGCAGGGCAGGATCGTGGGCGGCTCCGTGGGTGGGCTTCCGGCGAGGCTGGCGGCTCAGTGAGGTTGGTCACGGACCCATCCTGCCGCGTCCGGGGCGCGCGGGGCGTCCGCAGCCGGGGCAGAATCCCACCATGAGCGAGACCTTGGCGACCGCAGCCGGCTGGCTGACCGACGACGACCTGTCCGCGGCCCGCGAGACGCTGCCCATCCTCTACGTGGAGGCCGTACCCGTGCGCGTCGATGCCGCCGGGCGGATCACGGGTGTCGGCCTGCTGTTGCGGGCCCGACCGGACGGGACCCTGTCACGGGCCGTGGTGGCTGGCCGGGTGCTCCACAAGGAGCGGATCCGCGACGCCCTGATCCGTCATCTCGAGAAGGATCTCGGCCCCGTGGCCCTCCCCCGGCTGCCGGTCTCGATCTCGCCGTTCACGGTCGTGGAGTACTTCCCGGACCCGACGGTCTCCGGGTTCCACGATCCCCGGCAGCACGCCGTGGCCCTGGCCTACGTCGTCCCGGTCGACGGTGACTGCGAGCCCAGCCAGTCGGCGATCGACCTGGCCTGGCTGACCCCCGAGGAGGCCACCTCCGAGGCCGTCCTCGCGGAGTTCTCCGGCGGGCAGGACCGGTTGATCCGTCTGGCGATGGCGTTCGGTGGTCGGCTGCTCTGAGTGGCACGAGCAGGCAACGGCGATTGGTGGTCGGTCATCGATGCTTGCTATCCTGTGCCCGCTGCCTGCGGCTTGGCCGTGGGTGCACCTCGTCCGGGTGGCGGAATAGGCAGACGCGCTAGCTTGAGGTGCTAGTGCCCTTTATCGGGCATGGGGGTTCAAGTCCCCCCTCGGACACCACAGAGCCTGCCCTGACCTGCGACGATGCGGGCAGGGCAGCAGTTCGTCAGGGCCGTTCACGCAGGCTGGACGTCGCTCTTGCGTGCGGCGAACAGGAGCTGGATGCTGAACACCAGCACCCAGATCGGGAACAGCAGCTGCCCCCACCGGGACAGCGGCGGCGAGAGCAGCAGGATCACCGCCGCGACGTAGCCCAGGGCCACGAGCCAGCGGGGCATCAGCCGGGAGCGCAGTCCCACAGAGGACACCGAGATGGTGAAGACCGCGGCCATCCGGGCTCCGAACAGGCCCATGAGTGTCTTGGTGAGGACCACGAGCAGGACCAGCGCGTCGGCGCCGACAGCGACTCCGCGTTCGTACATGGTCAGCAGCGTCGCCAGGATCGCCCCGGTCACGAAGAGCAACGCGATGAAGAGCAGGCCAGACCCGAGGAAGACAGTCGCGAACAGCTTGTCCTCGCGCTCGGCCAGCCGGTGGCGGATGACTCCGATGAACCACAGGAAGGCGATGCCGGCGAACGGGATAAGCGCGACGGCAGTGGCTACGCCCTGACGCCGGTCGGGGTCCTGGAGCCAGTCGGTCGACCCGCCCTCGGCGGGGACCGCCGCGTGGAGCTGCGCGAGGACGACGATCAGGATGATCGAGAAGATGATGCCGGCGACGGCAGCCGACGCGGGATTGCGCAGGTGCCGCACGAGCTCAGAGAACTGCACGGGATCCTCCTCTGGTCGGCCGTGACCCCATCGGGCGGTATGTCCGCGACAGGGTGGCGGTGTCGATCGCCACGTCGGTCGGCGCCGGGGCTTGCGTCGGCCTGGGCACGCGGGGCAGGGCCCACCGCGCCACCACGAACACCACCCATGCGATGACCAGTCCCGCAGCACCGTCGAGCCACCAATGGTTGGCGGTGGCCACCACCACGAAACTCGTCATCGCGAAGTGACCGACCAGCAGCCACCGCCATGGGCTGGTGCTCACCAGCAGGCCGAAGCCGGCGATGATCCCGGCCCAGGCGACGTGGATGGAGGGCATCGCCGCGAGCTGCCCGGAGATCCCGGTGCCCGCGGGCCCGTACACCGATTGGCCGTACTCCAGGGCGGTGTCGACGAAGCCGAGGTCACCCAGCAGCCGGGGCGGCGCGACCGAGACGTTGTGCAGCAGGACGCTGATCGACGTGGTGCCGGCCACGGTCACGCAGGCCAGCAGGTAGTAGGCCCGGTGCCGCCACCAGATCCAGATCAGGAACGCGGTCATCGACGTCAGGTGCAGGCCCGCGTAGTAGGCGTTGAGCCCGCGCACGAGGGCTGGAAACGGCAGGATCGCCTGCTGGATCGCCAACTCGCTGCCAAGGCGCAGCCGCTGCTCGACCTCCCAGACGAACAGCGCGCGCTGCTCGGCGCCCGCGGTGAGGTCCAACCGGTGCAGGGAGGTTCGCTGATACACCGCGAAGATGGCGACCACGACACCGAACTGCAGGCAGAAGGCTTGCAGCGCGGCCCAACGCGGCCGCCCGGACACGCCGATCAGTCGCAGGATCAGGTAGCCGGTGAGCAGCCCCACGGCCAGTCCGGCGCTGAGCTGCCAGGTGGCGCGCAGCATCGGCATCGGTGACTCCAGCGTCGAGTGGGGGTGACCGGAGGACCCGGCCTTGGGCAACGCTACGCCAGCGGGGCACTAGTCTCGCGCGGTGAGCATGACGCGGACCGTGGCCCCGACCCCGCACATGACAGGTCAGGCGTGGGCACTGTTCGCGGCGATGTCGGTGATCTGGGGCATGCCCTACCTGTTCATCAAGATCGCGGTGACCGAGCTGAACCCGGCGGCCGTGGCTGGGTCCCGCACCCTGTTGGCCGCCATCGTCCTGCTCCCGCTGGCAGCCCGCCAGGGGGCCCTGCGACCTGCGCTGCGGCTGTGGCCGTGGGTGGTGGCCTTCGGCCTGCTGGAGATGGCGGGTCCCTGGCTGCTGCTCGGCGACGCGGAGACCCGGGTGTCCAGCGGCTTCGCGGGCCTGATGATCGCCACCGTGCCGATCGTCGGCGTGCTGGTCGCACGGGCGCGTGGCGACCGGCACGCGTTCGCCCGCCGCCGGATGGTGGGCCTGGCCGCCGGGATCACCGGGGTCACGGCACTGGTCGGGCTGGACTCCCTGGCCGGCCATGTGGACCTGCGGTCCGTCGTCGAGCTGCTGCTGGTGGCCATCGGGTACGCGCTGGCACCGGTGTTGGCCACCACCAGACTGGCCGGTGTCCCGTCGCTGGGCGTCATCTCGCTATCGGTGACCCTGGTGGCCCTGATCTACCTGCCCTGGACGCTCGCCGCCTACTCCACCGGCCCGCCGCCCGCCGATGTGCTGGGCGCGGTGCTCATGCTCGGGCTGGTCTGCACCGCGTTGGCGTTCGTGCTGTTCTTCGCGCTGATCGCCCGGGTCGGGCCGGTCCGGGCCACTGTGATCACGTTCCTGAACCCCGCGGTGGCCGTGGGCCTCGGCCTGATCGTCCTCAACGAGCCGCTGACGGCCGGGATGGCGGTGGGCTTCCCGCTGGTCCTGGCCGGGGCGTGGTTGGCCACCCGGGCGACTCCTGCCGAAACGGTGACCCAGCAGGGCGTGCGCGAAGAGGTCGGCTCCTGATCACCTGCAAGGTGGCCAGGCTCGGGTCTGCTGCGTAGGAGATCCGGTTGCCCGCCGCCAAGGCGGCGTCCCCAGGGATCGTGAAGGGCGTCACCTCGGCGTGGGACCAGGACCGGGCATGTCAGGTGCCCAGTGCCCGCATCGCGTGCAGGGTGGCGCGCACCCGGGCCACCTCGTGGGTTCGGAAGACGTTGACTCGACCGAGTGCGCCCAGCACGGCGAAGAACCCCTCCGCGGTGCGGAACTCCTCCTCGAACAGGTCGAAGGCGTGCGGCAGCGCCTGGCAGATCGGCACCCCCAGCTCTCGCAGCCGGAACGAGTTGAGCAGCACCTGCGCCTGGTGGCGCACGCGCACGGCGGGCACCGTGAGGTTGCCGTAGTAGAAGCCCAACCCCGGGTCGATGATCAACTGCGTGACGCCGTGCGCCCGGGCCTTCTCGATGCGCGCGGCGAAGTAGTCCAGGAGCACCGGTATGGGGTCGGCGCCGGTCGGGATGTCGCCCACCTCACGCACGTTCGCGCCCGGGACGAAGCACAGCACCACGGCCGCGTCGTGGGCGGCTGCCAACTCGTAGATGCGTTCGAGGTCCGTGCTGCCGGTGAGGTTCACCACCGAGGCACCGGAGCGCAGGCAGGTGTCCACGACCGCCGGGCTGTAGGCCTCCACCGACGTGGCGATCCGGTGCTCGGCCAGGGCGCGGATCACCGGCACGAGCGCCTCGGACTGGTCGTGGGCGTCGACCCGGGCAGCCCGCAGGGTGCTGGACTCCGCGCCGATGTCGATGACGCCCGCACCCTGGGCGTGCATCATCCGTGCCCGACGGATCGCCGAGTCGGTCGACACCGCCACCGACTCGCGGTAGGTGGAATCCCGCGAGAGGTTCACCACCCCCATCACCAGGGGCGCGGTGTCCAGATCGTGACGCACGCCGGCGATCTGGACCTCGGCGATCGGATGGGCGAGCGCAGCGCCATGCTCGCCGGCCAGTTGGGCCAGCGCGGTCAGGTCGAGCACGTCATCGCTCCCGCAGGTAGCGCGCGAACAGGTAGCCGTCGTCCTCGAGCAACTGGTGCAGGCGCATCCCGGTGAGGACCGCCTGGCCGGACCGCTCGCCGTGCGGGGCCCCGGTCAGCACCGGTGCGATCGTGAGGTCCATCTCGTCGAGGGCATCGGCGCGGATCATGTCGGTGAGCAGGCGGTCGCCACCCTCGAAGGAGACCCTGGTCAGGCCTCGCTCGGCCAGGGCGTCCAGCGCCAGCTCCGGTTCGACCCGCTGCTCGCCGGCGATGACGACCTCGCACCAGCGCTCCGCGGCGCGGCGCGCCGCGGGATCGGCAGCGGCAACCGTGAGCAGGATCGGCCGGGCCGCCGAACGCACGAACTCGGTGTGCTCCCAGTCGAAGTCGCACGAGGTCGAGGCGATGGCCAGCGTGGGTGACGGCGCGCGTCCACGCGCCACGCGCTCCTCGGCCCGCTGCGGTGTCGCGCTGATCGCCTGATATCCCTCGGCACGCACGGTGCCGGCGCCGGCGAGGTAGACATCGGCGAATCGGCGGATGGCCGCCATGACTGCGCGATCGGTGGGCGAGGAGATCGAGCGCGACAGGCCGTCGGGACCGGTGATGGACCCGTCGAGGGTGCGCGCGAAGCAGGCCCGCACCCAACGGTCCTCAGGCCAGTCATAGGCGTCCACCAGGTCGTCGCGGGTCAGTGTTCCCCCGGTCGACGGGACGAGCCTGCGCATGACGCGACCCTAACAGCGCCCCACACCGACTGCAGGCGCCTCCCAGGCCGGTCGGCCCCACCCGGATGCAGGCCAGGTGTCCGCCCTCGGCTCGGGATGGGTCGGCTCGGCCTCGGTGGATACCGCAGCATGCGGGGCCGCCCACGCACCCGAAACGGCCGCTCTGGACCCAGTGATCAGCGACCCGCTCCCACGCCGCACCCGAGACGGCCGTTCTGGGCCCTCGTACGCAGGGCAGAAGGACCGTTTCGGGTGCGCGAACCGCAGCACCGCGTGACAGTCCACCCAGAACGACCGGATCGTGTGCGTCCGGCTCGATCCGGATCGTCGACCCTTCGGCGCGCCTACCCGGTTACGGAACGGCCCGGCGGCAGCATGGGCCGCGTGAGCACGGGCGGGTCAGTCGGAGGTGGAGGTCGAACCATGGCGCTGGACGCACTGCGCGAGGACTTCGTGGTGGACCTGGTGCTCGAGGTCGGTTCGAGGGGTATCGACGTCGAGGACCTCGCCCGGGCCCTGCAGGTCCCGGGACGTGAGTTGTCACGTGGCGCCAGTGATGGGCGGGTCTGGGTCACTGCCGTACTCTGCGCCGAATGCGTGGACGACGCGATCGCAGCCGTCCGCGACCGCGTGCTGGACCAGCTGCCCGCTGCGGCAGGGACACTGGCGGTCACCATCGATACCTGCCTGCTGTCGGATCTGTACTGCTGGCTGGACCCCACCCCCACCGACGAGGAGCTCGACCGGGTCGATGTTCGCGACCTGGTGGCGGAGCGGGTCTGGAACCACAACCCGCCGACCGACCGGGTCCTGGACCTGCGTGGCGTGCGAGTGCTCGGCGACGCCTGAAGCGCGCAACGCTGACGCCCGGCCAAGGTGGGGTGAAGGTCAGCCCTTCGACATCCCTGCGGTGGGAACACCCACCTGTGACTGGCAGACTCCGGTGCGTGATCGCACAGCGACGTAGCGGCGTGGGCGCAGCCCTGATTGCTGCTCTCATGGCCCTGAGCCTCGGCCCGCCTGGCCCAGCGACCGGATCACAGGCCACGGACCCCTCGCCGAACTCGTCCTCCACCTCTCCCGCAGACCCGTCGGCGGGCAAGCCCACCACAGCCCCGGGCTCCCCCGTCGCCTCGCCGGCCCCTGGTCCAGCCCCCACCCTGACCCTCGTCCCGTTCAGCGCTCCCAGGGCGTCCGGCCCCCGGGGGCGGTTGGCCGTCGGTGACTCGCTGATGGTCAGCGTCTCCACGCGGATGCGCCGCAAGGGCTTCCAGGTGCACGCCAAGGTGGGGCGGCAGTTCAGCACCGCCCCGGGCATCGTGGGCAGCTACGGCGCGAAGCTGCCCCGCAACGTGGTCATCGAGCTGGGCACGAACGGGACCGTGCGACCCGCGGACTGCCGCGCGGTCGTACGCCGGGCGGGCAAGGGTCGTCGGGTGTTCCTGGTGACGCCACGGGTGCCGCGCCCCTGGCAGGCCTCGAACCTGCGCACGCTGAAGGCCTGTGACCGGCGCTACCGGGCCTCCCGGGTGCGCATCGTCGACTGGTACGGCTACAGCGCCGGGCACCGCAACTGGTTCGCTGGGGATCGGGTGCACCTCAGCGCGGCCGGCCAGCGCGCCTTCGCTCGATTGATCGACCGTTCCGTGGACAAGCACGGCCTGCGTTGATCAAGGGCTCCAGGACCGGGCGTCTGTTCCGCCACCCGATCCCCAGCACGAAGCCGGGCCGCGCCAGCCGAATGGGGGGCATCAGCGGGGCGGCCCGGGGGTTCTTCGGTGCTGGGAACTACTCGCCGCCGAGATCGCGCTCGTAGGCATCGAGCAGGACATCGGTGGTCCGCTCCTGGTACCGCCGTGCCTTGGCCAGCACCTCGCGGATCGCGTCGCTGACGGGCTCCACAGCAGCGGGATCGCCGGCGCTGGCACCGGCCAGGATGCGGACCTCGGTGACCGCCGCATCGAGGTCGTCGCGGTCGGCGGACAGGCGCAGCCAGCGGCCCATCAGGTGCGGGGCGTCGTCACGCAGCTGCTCGGTGAACCCATCGGGATCGATCAGGTTGCCGGCCGCGCTGTGGATCACGTCAGCCAACTCGTCGAGCCGGCGGGTGACGTCGATCCACCAGGTGATCAGCCCGCGGCGGTCGGCCAGCAGGGTCACGAGGTGGTCGTGGACCTTGGTGTAGTCGGTGACGCGCAGGTCGGTACCGCTGCGCAGGTCTGTGGTGATGGCAGTCATCGCGGGCTCCTTCCCTCTGCCCCAAGAGTGACTCACGGTCAGGGCGGCGGACAAGCCCGCTGCCTCCCACTTTCGTCCCAATCTCGTGGCAGCACCGCGACTGGAGTGACGCATCCCACAGTCCCGTGCTCGGGCCCGTGCTTGAGCCCGCGGCCGGCTTCGCAAGGGCGGGCAGGGGTCAGCCGCGGACCGCCACCGAGGTCTGGCGGGCGATCTCCAGCTCCTCGTTGGTCGGGACCACCAGCACCTTGATCGGCGCCCCGGGGAAGGACAGGTCCACCGGCTCCGTGCTCCCCCGCAGGTCCGCATTGCGGGCGGTGTCGATGGCCACCCCGATCATCTCCATGCCGGCGACCACCCGGCGGCGGATCTCCGGATCGTTCTCCCCCACGCCGGCGGTGAACACGATCGCATCGGCCCGACCCAGCACGGCCAGATAGGCCCCGAGGTACTTGCGGATCCGGTGGACGTACACAGACAGCGCCAGCTCGGCGTCCGGGTCGCCGGCGGCCGCAAGCCGGTGCACCTCACGCAGGTCGTTCTGGCCGCACAGGCCGAGCAGGCCGCTGCGCTTGTTCAGCAGGTCGTCGACCTCGGCGGCGCTCATGCCGGCGGTGGTGATCAGGTGGAAGAACAGGGCCGGATCGATGTCACCGGAGCGCGTGCCCATCACCAGGCCCTCGAGCGGGGTCAGGCCCATGGAGGTCTCCACGCTGCGGCCCCCGCGCACCGCGCACGCCGAGGCGCCGTTGCCCAGGTGCAGGGTGACCAGGTCGACGGCGTCCACCGGCTTGCCGAGCACCTGGGCAGCCGCCTCGGTCACGTACTTGTGCGAGGTGCCGTGGAACCCGTAGCGACGGATCCGATGGGTGCGGGCCACCTCCTGGTCGATCGCGTAGGTGTAGGCCGCGGCCGGGATGGTGGAGTGGAACGCGGTGTCGAACACCGCCACGTGCGGCACGTCCGGGAAGGCGGCCAGCGCCGACTCGAGCCCGGCGACGCAGGCGGGGTTGTGCAACGGGGCCAACGGGATCAGTTCACGGATGACCTCGATGACCTCTGGGGTGACGACCGTCGGCTCGCTGAACACATCCGCACCCTGCACGACCCGGTGGCCCACCCCCACCAGCTCACCGACCTCCTCGACCGCCCCGGTCGCGGCGAACTGCGCGCTCAGGGCCGCGAACGCCTGGGCATGGTCGGCGATCGGTGGCTCGGAGCGCGTGGTGATCAACTCGGAGTCCGCGCCACCGCGGATCCGCGTGCGATGGGTGATCGGGGAGCGGGCCGCGCCGATCCGCTCGACCAGTCCGGTCGCCCACACCACGGCGGAATCGGTGTCGACGAGTTGGTACTTCAGCGAGGAGGATCCTGCGTTGACGACGAGCACGAGCATGGCTCAGGCACCTGCCTCATCGGGGTCGGCGGCGGGGTCGGGAGTGGGTCCAGCCGGCGCGTCTGCCTGTTGGGCCTGCACGGCGGTGATCACCACCGTGTTGATGATGTCCTCGACCAGCGCCCCGCGGGACAAGTCGTTGACAGGCAGCCGCAGGCCCTGGAGCACCGGACCGATCGCCACCGCGTTCGCCGAGCGCTGCACGGCCTTGTAGGTGTTGTTGCCGGTGTTGAGGTCCGGGAAGATGAAGACGGTGGCCCGGCCGGCGACCGCAGAGCCGGGCAGCTTCGACTTCGCCACCGCCACGTCCACGGCGGCGTCGTACTGGATCGGACCCTCGATGAGCAGGTCCGGACGGCGTTCGCGGGCGAGCCTGGTGGCCTCCCGGACCTTCTCGACATCCGCACCGGACCCGGAGGCACCGGTCGAGTAGCTGAGCATCGCCACGCGCGGCTCGACCCCGAACGCGGCGGCCGTCGTCGCCGAGGACACCGCGATGTCGGCCAGTTGGGCGGCGTCCGGGTCCGGATTGACCGCGCAGTCGCCGTAGACCAGCACCCGGTCCTCCAGCGCCATGAAGAACACGCTGGACACGATGGAGACGCCAGGGCTGGTCTTGATGATCTGCAGGGCCGGTCGGATGGTGTGCGCGGTGGTGTGTGCGGCCCCGGAGACCATCCCGTCGGCCAGGCCCTTCCACACCATCATCGTGCCGAAGTAGGACACGTCGATGACCATGTCCAGGGCTGCATCCAGGGCCAGGTGCTTGGCCTTGCGCACCTCGACGAGGTCAGCGGCGAACACCTCGCGCAGCGGGTCGCTCTCCGGGTCGATGACGCGGGCCGCCGAGATGTCCAGGCCCAGGGTGCGCGCCCGATCGGCCAGTACGTCGGGGCGGCCGAGGATGGTCAGGTCGACGACGTTGCGGCGCAGCAGCCGGTCGGCGGCCGCCAGGATGCGGTCGTCGTCACCCTCGGGCAGCACGATGTGCCTGCGATCCGAGCGCGCCCGCTCCACGAGCTGGTGCTCGAACATCATGGGTGTCATGGTCGTGGAGCGGACCACGTCGATCCGCGACTCCAGCGCGGCCTCGTCGACATGCTCCTCGAACAGGCTCAATGCGTCGTTGATCTTGCGCGAGTCGCCGGGTCCGATCTCGGCATGCAGGCCAGCGACTGCCGCCGCGGTGTCGAAGGTGTCCAGATCTGTGACCAGCACGGGCAGGGAGGCCGAGGGCGTGACCCCCTCGGCGAAGCGCAGCACGGTCGGGTCGGGGTCCAGCCCACCGGTGAGGATCACCCCGGACACGGCCGGGATGGCTTCGGACTGTCGCGAGGAGTAGGCAGCCATCAGAATGTCCGAGCGGTCCCCGGGGGTGATCAGCAAGGTCCCCTCCGACAGGTGGTCCATCAGCCGCGGCACGCTCATGGCCGCGACCTTGATGTCGGGAACCGGTCGGCTGAGGTCCTCCTGCGGGCCGAGCAGCAGCCGGGCATTCGCAGCCCGCGCCACCTGCGCGATGGTGGGGTAGGTCAGCGACGCCAGCTCCGGCAGCAGCCAGACGGGCACAGAAGCGCCGCGCACATTGTCGTGGATAGTCGCCCAGTCTGGCTCGGGCACCCGGTTGACGAACGCGCCCACCGTGGGCACGCCACGCTCCCCCAGACCCTCGATGGCCGCGGTCATCGCGCCGGTGATCTGCTCCGGCGTGTGGTCCACGGCGGTGAGGACGACCAACGCTTCAGCCCCGAGGTTCGAGGCGATCTGGGCGTTCAGGGCGAACTCGAAGGCCTTGGAGGCCCCCAAGTAGTCGGTGCCCTCCACGAGTACGTAGTCGCATCGGCGGGCCAGCTGCTGGTAGCGATCGATGATCCTGCTGACCAGTGCGGGATCGACGTGGTTGCCCCCGAAGTCCCGGGTGTCATGGGTGGTCACGCCGTAGGACTGGTCGTAGGACTGCTCCAGCTTGTAGCGCGCGCGGAACAGCTCGACGCGGTTGTCCGGCTCACCCGCGCGGACGACGGGCCGGAAGTAGCCGACCCGGCTCACCGAACGGGTCAGGGTCTCCATGAGCCCGAGGGCGATCACGGACTTGCCGCTGGAGGCTTCGACACTGGTCAGGTAGAGGGCGCGCACGCCGGTCATCCTGTCAGGGTGGACCGAGCAACGCCTGCCGATGGCCCTCCGGTGACCTATCCCGCGACACCGTTGAGTTCGTCGACCACCTGGAACAGGTCCCCGCGGTCGTACCAGTTGACCGCGATCATCGAGGGTGTGCGCCCGCGCACCTCCCGGCACTCGTCGACGCGCGCCCTGAGCACGTCGTAGGCGTTGATCTGCTCCGCGTTGGAGACCAGCCGGGTGAAGCCGGCGAGCCAGTGGTTGATCGACAGCAGCGGGTTGTCTGGCTCCCCGCGCTTGAGGGTGCAGGTGAAGTCCGCTGCCGTGTCGAAGGTGTACTCGGTGTCCTGGACCAGGTCGAAGCCCTGGTGCAGGTAGGGGTAGGTCGCCCCGCCACCCTCGTTCTCCATGAGCACCACCAGGCGTTCGTCGGAGTCGATCATCTGGCCCAGGGTCGGCCACCGCGCCCCGGCCGGGTGCACGTACGCCTTCTCGGTCAGGCCCGCTGCGCGCAGCACCGCGTCGGTGTCCTCGGGTGTCACGGTGTCCTGGATGAACAGCACGACGACCTCGCGTGGGTGCTCGTCGAGCCAGGTGTTCAGCCGACTCATGATCGGGGCCATCGGGTCGGCGCCGATCTCGCAGACGGTGTGGCAGAAGTAGGGCTCCGCCGGCCCGGTGGGCTCGTTCCGGCGGATCCGGTCGATCGTGCGCCGTACGGAGGCGGTGACCTCCGAGCCGTAGGTGCTCTTGAGCTCCGCCTCAGCACCGGCCAGGGACTGGTCGGCCGTGATCGCCCCGCCGTCGCGGGTCGGCTGGGCATACCAGGTGTCGACCAGCAGTCCGCGGATCCCGTCGTCGAGGGACTCCACCATGTCCTTGGGCTGCTCGGCCAGGAACCAGCTCCCGTCGGCGATCGACATGGAGTTGTGCGAGGCAGGGATGACCACCTGGTCGAAGGGCACGTCGCACAGCTCGTCGTGGCCGTTGCACCCGGTCGTGTCAACGACGGCGACCGGGTCCAGGCTGGCGTTCTGCGGCAGTTGGCTGGGGATGATCAGGGCGGCGATGACCAGCAGGCCCACAGCCGCGCCGGCGACTGGGATCAGCCAACCCCCCGGGGATCTGCGCCCGACAGCAGGCTGCTCGTCGGTGCCGGCCAGCGCTCCGGCCGCTGCCAGGCGCTCCTCGTCCTGGGCCCGGTCCCGCTCGGCGAGCACGTCCAGTTCGGAGATGCCGTAGAGCAGCACCGCCAGGCCGGCGACGACCACGATGATCTGCGAACTGCGGGTGGGGAACAGCACGATGAGCAGGCCCAGGCCGATCACTGCCATCGCGCGGACGATCGCCCAGCCGGTGGAGGCGGGCGACCGTCCGATCATTGCCATCGCCACCCGGGCGTGCGCGGACACGTCCACCTGCGGCAGAAGAGCCCCTGCCGAGGCGACCAGGAGCCCGCCGATCACGCCCATGGCCACGAATCGGACACTCAGCGGCTGGCTGAACACCTCCAGGCCGGCTGCGACGACCGCCCCTTGGAGGCTCGAGTCGTCGATCAGGGCGCTGGCCACGTTCATGCCGATCACCAGCAGGCCGAGGAAGCCGGAGACCACCAGCGTCATCCAGCCCAGGCGCACCGTGGAGATCCGTCGGTCCGGGGCGATCAGCAGGCCCAGTGCGATGGCCAGCAGGGCCAGCAGGGGGACGAGCCAGGCCAGGGTGGCCACGGCCTGGACGATCGGGATGATCTGCTCGGCCACGCCCGTCTGCCCGCCCACCTCGGCCAGGGTGAGGTTCAGGTCGTCCGGGATGATGGCAGCAGCATCGGGGACGAACCGCTCGAGTGCCGTCGTGACGGTGGCGCCCAGGTCGGCCACGGTGAGCACCGCGGAGTCGCTGCCGGGGACTGTCAGTGCGCTGTGGAACGATCGGACCGCCTGCGTGAACACGGGGTCCAGCACGGGACTGCTGGACACGGCCGCGGCCGCACCGGCGATGGCGGGTTCGATGGCGATCAGATCGGGTTGGGCGTCCAGGGCCGCGGCCGCCACGACCTGGCCCACCTCCGTGCGCACGGACTGGTCGTGGCGCACCTGGTTGACGAGGTCGGCGAAGTGCTCACCGTTGACCACCGAGGAGTTCAGCCAGCCGAAGATGCCGGTCAGGAACAGGCCGACCGCGCCGACCACCAACAGCACCTTCGACCAGGTCTCGCTGCGCCCTCTCACGTGCCCTCCCCTAGAAGTGGTCGCGACGCACCCACGCACGCCTCGACCAGCGACAGTATGGGGCACACGTGCGGGTCAGCCGGCTCCACCGGGCAGCGGGGCCAGGGCATGCAGGGCGATGGCGCTGGCCGCGGCCACGTTGAGGCTGTCGACGCCGGCGGCCATCGGGATGCGCACCCGCCGGTCGGCGCGGGCCAGCAGGGCGTCCGGCAGCCCGTCGCCCTCGGTGCCGAGCAGCACCGCGCGTGGTCCCTGGATCGGGGGCAGGTCGTGCAGGGCCGTCGCCTCCGGGTCCGGGGTCAGGGCGAGCGTCGTGAAGCCGGCCAGGTCAGCGATCGGGTCGGGCCCCGACCGGGTCCACGGCACGGCGAGGACTGCGCCCATCGAGACCTTGACCGAGCGCCGGTACAGCGGATCGGCGCAGCCCGGTGTCACAAGCACGCCGTGCACCCCGAGGGCCGCGGCGGTCCGGAAGATCGCGCCGACGTTGGTGTGGTCGACCAGGTCGACGAGCACCGCGACGAACCGCGCCGTGGCCAGCAGGTCGCCGGGCGCGGGCAGCACCGGCCGCCCGAAGGACGCCAGCGCACCGCGATGCACCCGATACCCGGTGATCGCGCGCAGGACAGCAGGTTCAGCCATCAGCACCTGCGCACCGGTGCCGGCCAGCGGCTCGGCCAGGGCCGGCAGCCACTTGCGCTCGGCCAGCACGACCCGCGGCCGATGCCCGGCCGCCAGCGCACGGAGGATCACCTTCGCGCCCTCGGCCACGTACAGCCCCTCGGCCGGTTCCCGGGCGGAACGGGCCTCGACATCGGTCAGCCCGGCGAGGTCAGCGACCCGAGGATCGTCGGGGTCGGTGACCTGCGCCGGGCTGAGCCCAGGGTTCAGGCCCTGCCTTCGCCGCCGGGACGGGGTGCGTCGGCGGCGGCTTCGTCGACGACCTCGGCATCCACCACGTCCGCGAAGGGGTCGGCGTCGAACACGTCGGCCTCCCGCACGTCGGCACCGGACACGTCCGGCACGTCGACCCGCACCGAGTCGGCGCTGGGACGGTCGTTCGGCTGCGATCCCGAACCCCCGCCGGCGCTCGGACCGGTGGGGTCGGGCGGGGTCTGTGCGTTGAACGCGCGGGTCACCGCACCCAGGGCGCTGGAGACCTCGGCCGGGATGACGAACACCTTGTTGGCCGAGCCCTGGGCCAGCAGGGGCAGGGACTGCAGGTACTGGTAGGCCATGACCTGGTCGGTGGCGTTGCCGTTGTTGATCGCGTCGAACACCTTGGCGATCGCCTGCGCCTCACCCTCGGCGCGCAGCACCTGGGCGGTGGCCTGGCCCTCGGCCTTGAGGATTGCCGCCGTCTTGGAACCCTCGGCCTCGAGGATCGCGGACTGCTTGGAGCCCTCGGCGTTGAGGATCGCGGCACGCTTGTCCCGATCGGCGCGCATCTGCTTCTCCATGGACTGCTGCACGCTGGCCGGCGGGTCGATCGCCTTGAGCTCGACCCGGTTGACCCGGATGCCCCACTTGCCGGTGGCCTCGTCGAGCACGCCACGCAGTTGGGCGTTGATGTTGTCGCGGCTGGTCAGGGTCTGCTCCAGGTCCAGCGAGCCGACCACGTTGCGCAGGGTGGTCACGGTCAACTGCTCCACGCCCTGCAGGTAGCTCTGGATCTCGTAGGTCGCGGCCTTGGCGTCGGTGACCTGGAAGTAGATGACCGAGTCGATGCTGACCACGAGGTTGTCGGAGGTGATCACCGGCTGCGGGGCGAAGCTGACCACCTGCTCGCGCAGGTCGATCAGCGGCCGGAGTCGGTCGATGAACGGGACGATGATCGTCAGGCCCGGGTCCAGGGTGCGGTTGTACCGGCCGAGTCGTTCGATGATGCCGGCCT
The DNA here is from genome assembly GCA_963798745.1 of uncultured Actinomycetes bacterium. Lineage (GTDB taxonomy): Bacteria > Actinomycetota > Actinomycetes > S36-B12 > CAIYMF01 > Prado023. The sequence continues at coordinate 36,086 of CAWCUF010000010.1, read as the reverse complement.
GCGCCTGCGGGATGATCTTGATGGTGCTGAACACGATCAGTACGGCCACCAGGACCAGTACGAGCGCGATGATGAGACTCTCCACGATTCCCTTTCCTTACCTCGCGCTGAGCGGCGAACGCCGATCAGCCGACCACAGCGGTGGCCCCGTCGATCTCGAACACGGCGACCCGCTCCCCGGGCTCGAACCGGGCGTCCTCGTCCAGCGTCCGCGCCGACCAGATCTCACCAGCGAGCTTGATCCGCCCGTTGGATCCGTCCACCGCCTCGAGCACGAGGGCCTGGCCGCCGATCAGCGCGGCCGTGCCGGAGCGCTCGAGCGGTGACTGGTACATGTGCCGCTTGGCCACAGGCCGCACGAACGCGATCAGCGCGACGCTGACCAGGGCGAAGACGGCAGCGGACCCGACCGTGCTGGCACCGAGGAACTCGGCCAGCGCCGCGGCCAGCGCGCCCCCGGAGAACATGATGAGCAGCAGCCCTGCCGAGGCTGCCTCGGCCCCGGCCAGGACCACTGCGATGATGAGCCAGACCAGCCATGCGTCCACGGATGTGAGTCTAGACCGTTCCGCCCGGTTCGGCCGGTTCGCTCGGCACGACCTCGGTCCGGCCGCGTCGACCCCGCGCGACCGTGTCGACCGGCGCAGCGCGCGCCCAGTGGCGACCGCGGACCCGGCCCACGCGCAGCCGCGTGCCGAACGTGCGCGACAGGTTCGGTCCGGTCAGCACCTCGGCGATCGGGCCAGCGGCCACCACCGCACCCTCGCGCAGCAACAGCACATGGGTGAAGCCGGCCGGGATCTCCTCGACGTGGTGGGTGACGAGCACCTGGACCGGCGCCCAGCGGTCGCCGGCGATCCTGGACAGCCGGGTGACGAGGTCCTCACGGGCGCCGAGGTCCAGGCCCGCGGCCGGCTCGTCGAGGAGCAGGAGTTCAGGATCGGTCATCAGGGCCCGAGCGATCTGTACCCGCTTGCGCTCACCCTCGGACAGCGTGCCGAACGTGCGATCGGCCAGCGGGGCGGCGCCGAGCAGGTCCAGGACGCCCAGGGCGCGCGCAGTGTCGGACTCGTCGTAGGTCTCGCGCCATCGGCCGGTCACTGCCCATGCTGCGGTGACGACCACGTCGCGCACGATCTCCGCACCGGGGATCTGCTCGGCCAGCGCAGCGCTGGCCAGGCCGATCCTGGGACGCAACTCGAAGACGTCCACCGCACCCAGGGTCTCGCCGAGCACCTCGACGCGCCCGGAGGTCGGATGGATCAGGGCCCCGGCCAACTGGAGCAGCGTGGTCTTGCCTGCTCCGTTGGGGCCGAGGATCACCCAGCGCTCGTCGTGCCCGACCTGCCAGTCGACAGCGTCGAGGATGGGTCGGCCACCGCGCAGGACGGTGACCGCGCGCAATGACAGGACCTCGACCACGGCGCAACACTACCCGCGGGCCGGCTGCGGGCTCGTGCTTCGTGGCCGAGTCGTGGGTGCGTCCGGTCGAACGCAGGTGGCCTAACCTCCTGCACGTGGATGCCCCTCGACTGACCAGCGCGGCCCTGTGGGTCGGGGGCTGGTTGCGCGCGACGGCGGCGCCCGACGATGTGCTGGGCAGCTTGCCCGCCCTGGCCCCCGATGCCCCTGCGGTGGCTCGGCTGGACGGGGCGCCCCCGGTCGGCCTGGCTGAACTGCTGGGGCACCTGCGCGCCCAGTCGGCGACGCAGGCATGGCTGCTGCTCCCCCGGCCGGGCCGGACGCTGGGCTGGCCCGCGAAGGTGACCGGCACGCCGGTCCCGGCGATCCTGGTCAGCGCAGCGCCCGGGCTGCTCGGGATGCTGCGCCACGATCGGGCGGGCTGGGCCTGGGACTCCGTGGCTGATGACAGTGCGCTGGCCGTGGTCCGGGCCGGCATGCTGTCTGCGCGCGCCGCAGCACGCAGCCTTGCCGAGGTGGTCACCGACGCTGCCGCAGACCTGGAGCGACTGGGCCTGGACCGTGCCGCGACCCGGCGCTCGGCGCACGCGTGGCAGGGACCGCTGGACGTGCTGCCGCGCGGCCTGGACCCGCAGGTCGCCGCGCTGGTGACCCGGATCGCGGTCCTGCGCGACTCCCTGGAACTGGCCCTGGTCGAGGACGGCGCCGCCGTCACCGCCGCGGAGGCCCGCACCCGGGCTGCCCGGATCCGGGCGGTCACCGGGGAGGTCGAAGACGTCCTCGCCGGGGTGGTGGGGGGCCTGAACGCCCCGCGAGTCGCGCCCGGTGGCCCCAACACCGCGCCGGTACCGTGACCCGGGTGATCCCGACCACGTACCACGCGACCGTCGTCGGCGTCGATCAGCCCGGTGTGACCGCGCGGATGTTCGGCGCCCTGGCCCAGGCCACGGTGCTGGATGTGGAGCAGGTGGTGATCGCCGGTCAACTCGTCCTCGGCGCTGTCGTCCTGGCCCCGGCCGGGAGTGCGCAGGATCTCACCGCAGCCATGCGTGCCGCGGTGCCGGACTTCGAGGTCTCCGTGCGCCAGGTGGACGCCGCCGACGTGGCCGGTCCGATCGCCAATGCCACCGTCACCGTGGTCGGCACGGCGATCACCGGCGCGGACGTCAGCGCACTGGCGGCCACGATGGCGCACGCCGGGGCCAACATCGTGCGCATCGACCGGGTGGCCGACTACCCGGTGACCGTCCTGGCCCTCGAGGTGCTCGCCCCGGACCCCGACGGGTTGCGCCGCGACCTGGTCGAGCGCTGCCACGATCTCGACGTCGATGTGTCGGTGCAGCCGCGTGGCCTGCATCGCCGCGGGGTGCACCTGGTCGTGATGGACGTGGACTCGACGCTGATCCAGGACGAGGTGATCGAGCTGCTGGCCCGCTATGCCGGCCGCGAGGAGCAGGTTCGCCACATCACCGAGGCCGCCATGCGCGGGGAATTGGACTTCGAGGCCTCCCTGCACGCCCGGGTCGGGGCGCTGGCCGGGCTGCCCGAGGATGTGATCACCCGGGCCCGCGCCGACATCCGACTCACCCCCGGCGCGCGCACGCTGTGCCGAACCCTCAAGCGACTGGGCTTCCGGATCGCGCTGGTCAGCGGCGGGTTCCACGAGGTGATCGGGCCGTTGGCCGCCGAACTCGGCGTGGACGCCGTGCGCGCCAACGGCCTGGAGGTGCGCGACGGGCACCTGACTGGCCGGGTGCACGGTCCGGTCGTCGACCGGGCTGCGAAGGCCGCCGCGTTGCGTGAGTTCGCCGACGAGTTCGGGATCGACCCGGGTGCCACGATCGCGATCGGCGACGGGGCCAACGACCTGGACATGCTCTCCGCCGCCGGGCACGGGATCGCGTTCAACGCCAAGCCGGTGGTGCAGGCTGCCGCCCACTCGGCGATCAACGTGCCCTACCTGGACACGGTGCTCTACCTCATGGGGATCTCGCGGGCCGAGGTCGAGGAGGCCGACGCCGGCGCTCGGTTCGGCGTGGCCCCCGGCTAGTGCTGGGCTGGTCCGGGCTGGTCCTTCGGGGTGGTGAACAGCTCCAGGGCCGCGGTCCCGGGGCGCAATGACGCCCACGGCAGGTCGGCACGCAGCATCGCCACCGAGCAGGTCGGGAACTTGGTGGCCACCCGGGTCCGCAGCTCGGTGGGTGTGCGGTCAGCCAGGGTCAGGACGAGTTCGGACACGCCCGGCTCGTGGCCCATGATCAGGGCGGTGCGCGCCTCGGCTGGCAGGTCGGCCACGACCGCCAGGAGGTGCTGGCCCCAGTCCTGGTAGATCCGCGCGTCGGTGCGGACCTCCGCAACGCTGCCCAGGTGCTCGGCCAGCAGCCTCCAGGTCTGCTGGGTCCGTCGCGCCGGGCTGACGACCGCCACGTCGACCGTCCCGACCAGGTTGCGGATCCGCTGGCCCATGACCGGTGCGTCGCGCAACCCGCGTGGCCCCAGCGGGCGCTCGTGGTCGGACACCCCGACCGGCCAGGCCGACTTGGCATGCCGGACGACGACCAGGCGCCGATCGGTCAGGTGCTGCACGCTCACGATCCGCCGCCCTTTGATCTTCCGTCCCCGATCCAGCGACCGCGTCGCGGCCGCGCACGCACTACCCTGCCACAGGTGAGCAATCCCGCGGTGGACCCGCGACGGCGCCTGATGGCCATCGGCGGCGCGGAGGACAAGCTCGGTGCCACCCGGATCCTGCGTCGGTTCGTGGCTGAGGCCGGCGGTCCGCAGGCCCGGATCGTGGTGTGCGCCACTGCCTCGGCGCTCGGCCCGGAGATCGTCGAACTGTACGAGCGCACGTTCACGCGTCTGGGTGTGGCGCAGGTGACCTCGGCGCGGCCACGCGACCGGCGCGAGGCCGACAAGGTGGAGCACGCCGAAGCGGTGGACCTGGCCACCGGGGTGTTCTTCACCGGCGGCAACCAGATGAAGCTGGCGGCCGCGATCCGCGGCACCCGGTTCGGTGACGCGGTGCTGGCGGCCTACGAGCGCGGCGTGGTGGTGGGCGGCACCTCGGCCGGGGCGTCGGTGGTCAGCGAGCACATGGTCGGCTACGGCTCGCCCGGGGCGCAGCCGAAGTTCCGGATGGTCGCCCTGGCGCAGGGACTGGGGCTGCTGCCCGGTGTGATCGTCGACCAGCACTTCTCCCAGCGCGAGCGCTACGGCCGGCTGGTCAACCTCGTGGCCTCGTCGCCGGACCTGCTCGGCATCGGACTGGACGAGGACACCGCGATGCTGGTCACCGACGAGCTCCTGCTCGAGGTGGTGGGCAAGGGATCGGTGTTCGTCGTCGACATGCGCACCGCGGTCACCGACGCCGCGACGGTGTCGGGCACGACGCCCCTGATGGTGTCTGGGGCGCTGACCCACTTCCTGCCGAACGGCGCGCTGTTCGACCTCGCCTCGCGCAGCCTGGTGTCCTACCGTGACCAGAGCGCTGTCGACGTCGCTGACCTGCCGAACAGCACCGACAATCTGGCCAGGATCTCCCGGCGGGTTGCCTCCGAGGGCGCCGACGACGCTGTCGTGGCTCGCAACGCCCGCCGCCGGGCGGCCCGCACCAAGGAGCACAAGGAGTCCCCGTGACCGACCGCCCCGCGCCCACCGGACCGGCAGGTCCGGACCTCACGATCATCGAGACCCGGGTCTACCGCGGGCCGAACGTGTGGTCCTACGCGCCTGCGGTGCACCTCATCGTGGATCTCGGATCGCTGGAGGAGTACCCCACCGACACGCTGCCCGGCTTCACCGACCGGCTCCTGGAGTGGTTGCCCGGGGTTGGCGAGCACTCCTGCTCCCGGGGCCGGCGGGGCGGGTTCGCCGAGCGCCTGCGGGAAGGTACATGGGTCGGGCACGTGGCCGAGCACATCGCCCTGCAACTCCAGGGCGAGGTCGGCCACGACACCCGGCGCGGCAAGACCCGTAGCACGGGCGTCCCCGGTCAGTACCACGTCATCTACGGATTCCAGGACGAGTCGGTGGCCCTGGCCGCTGGCCGGCTGGCCGTGCGGATGGTCAACGACCTCGTGGCCCGAGACCCCGGCTTCGACTTCGACGCCGAGTTCGAGGAGTTCCTCGTGCGCGCCGAGCGCACCGCCTTCGGCCCGTCGACCCAGGCGCTCGTCGACGAGGCAGTGGCTCGCGACATCCCGTGGATGCGCCTGAACGAGGCGTCCTTCGTCCAGCTGGGCCAGGGCTGCCACGCGAAGCGGATCCGGGCCACCATGACCTCGGCGACCTCCGCGCTGGCCGTGGACATCGCCAGCGACAAGGACATGACCAACAAGTTGCTGTCCGCGGCGGGCCTGCCGGTGCCGGCCAGCGACTCGGTGCGCACGCTGCGCGGGGCGCTGGCGGTGGCACGCCGGATCGGGTACCCGGTGGTGATCAAGCCGCTGGACGGCAACCACGGCCGGGGGGTGGTGCTCAACATCACCAGCGACGAGGAGCTCGAGGCCGGCTACGACGTGGCCAAGGCCCAATCCCGCGGCGGCTACCTGATGGTCGAGAGCTTCATCACCGGTACCGACTACCGGTTCCTGGTGGTCGGCGGGCGGATCGCCGCAGTGGCTGAACGGGTGCCGGCGCTGGTGATCGGCGATGGTCGGCGCACGGTCGAACAGCTCGTCGAGGACACGAATGCGGATCCGCGCCGCGGGGTGGGGCACGAGAAGGTGCTGACCCGGATCAAGGTCGACGACGCCGCGATCTCGCTCGTGGCCAGCCAGGGCTTCGGGATGGGCGACGTGCCTGACCACGGCGTCACGGTGCTGCTGGCCCTGACGGCCAACATGTCGACCGGCGGCATCTCGATCGACCGGACGACCGACGCCCACCCGGACAACATCGAGATCGCCGAGGAGGCCGCTCGCGTGGTCGGCCTGGACGTGGCCGGCATCGACTTCATCGCCCCGGACATCACCGCACCCGTGCGCGAGCGCGGCGGGGCCATCTGCGAGGTCAACGCCGCCCCGGGCTTCCGGATGCACACCCATCCCACCATCGGGGAGCCGCAGTACATCGCCAAGCCGGTGATCGACCTGCTGTTCCCGCCTGGCTCCCCGAGCCGGGTGCCGATCGTGGCTGTCACCGGCACCAACGGCAAGACCACCACCGCCCGGATGATCGGTCACGTGTTCAAGGGGATGGGCCGCAAGGTGGGGATGACCTCCACCGACGGGGTGGTCATCGATGAGCGCCTGGTGATCCGCTCGGACGCGTCGGGGCCCAAGAGCGCCCGCATGGTTCTGCAGAATCCCCGCGTGGACTTCGCGGTGCTCGAGGTCGCGCGCGGTGGGATCCTGCGCGAGGGCCTGGGCTATGACCGCAACGACGTCGCGGTCGTGCTCAACGTGGCCGCCGACCACCTGGGCCTGCGGGGCATCAACACCCTCGATGACCTCGCAGACGTGAAGAGCGTCGTGGTCGAGGCGGTTCCACGCGGGGGGCATGCGGTGCTGAACGCCGATGACCCGCAGGTCACGGGCATGGCCCGGCGCTGCCACGGCGAGATCGTCTGGTTCTCGATGGCTGAGCCTGGCAGCACCGCGCGGGTCATGATTGATCGGCACTGCCGCAACGGTGGGGTGGCGGTGGTCCTGGAGCGCGGTGAGCTCGGCGAGTCGATCGTGCTGCGCCAGGGCAAGCGCACCATGCAGGTCGCGTTCACCCACCTGCTGCCGGCCACCTTCGCAGGTAAGGCGCGGTTCAACGTGGCCAACGCGATGGCCGCCGCTGGCGCCTGCTTCTCGGCCGGGGCCCACCTGCACGACATCCGGGCCGGGCTGCGGACGTTCTCGACGAGCTATCACCTCGCCCCGGGCAGGTTGAACCACATCGACGTCAACGGTGTGAACGTGTTCGTCGACTACGCGCACAACCCGGCTGGCCTGGCGGCGCTTGGCGAGTTCATCGGCTCCTACGCCGAGGGGTTGGAGGCGACCAGCGCCGAGGTGCACAAGCGTCGCCGGATCGGCGTGGTCGGCACCGCCGGTGACCGTCGCGACGAGGACCTGGTGGAGCTTGGTCGCACCGCCGCGGAGCATTTCGACCTGTGCGTGGTCAAGGAGGACAAGCACCTGCGTGGCCGCTCCCCCGGTGCGGCTGCTGCCCTGGTCGAGCAGGGCGTGCGCGAAGCGATGACCGGCGGGACGCGCGCCAAGGAGGTCCGGTCGGTCACCGACGAGATCGAGGCGGTGCGCTGGGCGGTCGAGCAGGCCACGCTCGGCGACGTCCTGGCGATCTGCGCCGATCAGACCGACCCGGTCTACGCCGAACTCGAGTCCCTTGGTCATTCCGCGATGCACGAGTAGGGCACCGATTCGCCCGGGCCGATGAGGTGGCCGGTGGTCCCGAGCGCTCCCACCACTGTTCAGTTCCGTGGCGGTCAGTCGTCGAGGTTTTCGGATATCCACTCGAGCCGGTCGTCGGGATGGCAGCCGCGGACCTCGCACATGCGCTCCAGGGTGCGCGAGCGCACCGCTTGGCGCGGCCCTTCTTCAAGACGGCGACGTTGGCCGGGCAAGTCCCCACCCGGTCGAAGAATTCAAGACATCACAAGACGTTGTGTCCAGGGCCTCGAAGCACCGGGTCGGGTCAGCCTCAATCTGAGATGTCGTCCCCGGCTCTGCGCGAGTTGCCGAGGGACTGGGTCGGGCCAGACGCGGTTCGGGTGCTCGTCGCCCCACTGAGGCGGGTCGAGTGCCGATGCGTACTGAGGCCTGACCTCGGCCCATCCCGCGGCTTCCTTGCCGCCAACCCGGTCGCAATTGACTCGGCCACATCGGGTCGGAGCGAACCTTGCCGCAGAGTTGGTCGTTGCCGGTGGCTCGAAGTGCTGCAAGAACGACCACATCTACGGCGAGGTCGGCGCGACCGTCCTGCGTGAGTGCCCAGAGCGACCAACTCGACGGCAGGGTCCGCGGCCGTGCGCTTCCAGGTACCCACATCCCATTCTGGCCTGGGCTGGGAGGATCGTGGGGTGACCGAGGTGCCGACCAGAGTGCTGGTTGATGTCGACACCGGGATCGATGACGCGTTGGCGCTGCTGTACGCAACGTCGACCTCGCGACTCGACGTCGTGGGGGTATCGGCGGTGGTCGGGAACGTGCCCGTCGATGTGGGGGCTCGAAACGCTGCCACCGTGTTGGCGGTAGTTGGTCAGTCTTCAGTCCCTGTGGCGGCCGGTGCGGCGGTCTCGACTGAGGGACGCGGTGCTCGAACCGGGCCTACGGATCACGGTCCCGACGGTCTGGGTGGTGTGACCGTGAGACCGGCGAGCCCCCTGCGCGAGCCGACCACGGACGTGCTGGCGCTCTGCGATCAGTTGGTGTCCAACCGTCGGATCACAGTGGTCGGCTGCGCTCCGTTGACCAACGTCGCCCATTGCGTGTCGCGGCTGGGTGTCGAGAGGGTCGTGCTGGTCGGTGGCGAGTTGGTCGTCGATGGTGAGCCTGAGTTCAACGTCGGCCAGGATCCGGCTGCTGCGGTTGCTGTGCTGGAGGCGAACCTCCCGACATCGGTGTACGCCGTGGATCTGTTCGAGACGGTCGTGGTCCCGCCGTCAGTCGTCGCTGAGCTGCGGAACGCGCACGCGCCTGCTGCGCGGCTCGCCGGTGAGCTGCTGCGGGTCCGGCGCCGCCACATGCTGGGCGACGCCGGAGCGCTGGTGTTCCTGACCCACCCTGAGCTGTTCGAGGTCACGCGTTCTCGCATGGCGGTCGTGGACCGACGGCTGGTTCGGGTCGGGCACTCACGGGCCGGGTCCGTCGTCGACGTCGTGGTGGCCGCGGACGGTCCCGCGGTGGTGGAGGCCTTCATCGACGCCGTCGAGGTGCCTCATCAGCTCTGAGGGGACGTTCAGGTACGGGGCCCTGCCGCTCGACGTCGAAGGATCAGCAGATGGTTGAGGAGGTGCCGCTGAGCGGGGGCCGCATCGAGGGACCCGAGGTTCTCTAACGCAACTGCTTGGGGTTGATCTGCGAGGTCAGGGCTGCCGTGTACGCCCTGTAGCCGTTGATGTTCGGGTGGAATGCGCCTGCTGGGTCATCCCAGCCGTTGATCCATGCCTTCGGGGCGTTGACCCCATGCCCCACGAACCGCTTGGTGACGTCCACGAATTGGAAGCCGTACCTGGCTGACTCCGCGGCGATCACTGCGTTGAGCAGGTCTGCCCCATCGTTGAGTGCCACCTGCTCGGATGTCGAGGCGCCGAGGTAGTCGCCGAACTTCGGCGAGAAGAGCCGCGGGTAGCCCGTGGCGACCACGTGTGCGTTCGGCGCGTCTGTCGACACCTGCGAGTAGACGGAGTCGAGGAGGCTCGGCAGGACGTTCGTGATGGCCTTCCTCGTGGCCGCTATCGCATCGGCGCACACAGCGTCGGGGTAGAAGAGACATGCCCCCACGGTGTTGCCCCAACCGATGTCGTTGCCACCGATGCTGATCGTGACAAGGTCGGTGTCGTCGTCGAGGAAGACCAACTGTGGCCCCATGTCCGTGGTCTTGGCGCCGGCGCAGGCCACGAAGTCATCGAGGGCGATCTTCATCCGGCCGTCAAGCTGCACGGCAGGGGCGGCCTGGGACTGGCCGCATGGCGCTGTGACGGGCAGGACGCCGTAGCCGGAGGCGAAGGAGTCACCGAGGGCGTCGTACTCAGCGGGCTGCCGTGGCGTGGCCGAGGCGGCGGTGGCTGCGAGGACGACCGGGGCGACCAGGACCAGACCAGCGACGGCGGACATGACACGGCGGAGTTGGGGGTTCATGCATGGAACCTAGACCATGGGGTGGCCCCCGGTCTCCCTGCGTGCGCTGCTCTCATGGGCGGGCAGGCACGTCGATCGACATCACGCAGTTCTTCAGCCCCTTCGGTCGGACGTAGGTGAAGCCGAGTCGTTCGTAGAGCTGGCGAGTGCCGTTGTAGAGGAACGACGAGGACAACTTCTTCGTCTGGCGCGTCAGGTCGTGTGGATAGGCCTCGACCACGCCGCCACCGGTTTGCTCGATGAGGTCGAGGGCACCACGGATCGCGATCTCGGTGATGCCCCGGCGGCGGTACCTCCGATCGACGAAGACGCAGGTGATCCGATAGTCCGGGTCGCCGTCCTTCTCGGCGTCGTACTGCTTGCGATGATGGATGGTGGGTAGCTCGGTCGGCGTGCCGTACTCCGCCCACGCGATGGCATCCTCGCCGTCCATCACCAGGGCCGCGTGGGCGGCGCCGGCCGCGACGTACTTCTTCTTCAGTTCCCGGTTGGCTTCGGCCCCCTGCCCACGCTCGGGGCCGTCGGGATGGAACCAGATGCACCAGCAGCCGCCGAAGATACCGTTGTGCCGCTGCACCAGGGCTTCGAACGCCGGCCACGTGTCGGCATCGAGAGGACGAACCTCGAACGTCGCATCGGTGCGCGCGTCGGTGCTCATCGGCCCACCGTAGAACACTCCGGTGATCGGGGTGAGGCGACACAAGTGCACGGCGTCGCAGTCGACAGCAGTGTCAGGGCCGGATGCCGTTGCCGGTAGGGGACCTTCGGCCGGAACACTCCGGGCTGTTGTGATGCCTGCAGTCATGCTCCTCCTGCTCAGTGGTAGTCGGTGATCTCCACTTCGTCGGCGCCCTTCTCTGGCGCAACCCGAGCTGGCCGCGCTCTGGGGTCACATGGCCTGCGGGGCGGCTGGGCGCAGCACGGTGCGGTCCAGTGGCGGGGCCCCATCAGCACAGGACGAGGACTCACCCAATCCGGTGCACAGACCTGCCCGGCCGTTCAGGATCCGTGGGGGGCAGGGTGGGAAGCTCCATCGGGTAGTGGGCGGCGCTGGGCGTGGCCGTCCGCTGGGTGTGTGGATGGGGGTGGTCAGCCGGTGCAACTGCGGGCCCGGCGGGTCAGCTGGATCAGCAGCCACCCTCCGCCGAGCAGGACCGAGGCCAGTGCCGTCCATGCTCCGGCGAACATGCCGTTGACCCCGACCAGCGCGTAGCCGAGCAGGGGCAGGACACCCAGCGGCACAGTTGCGGCGGGGATCAGCAGGATTGCCGCGGCCTTCTCCCGGTCGGTGTCAACCGTGGTCCTTGTGACGCACCGCTCTGCGCGATGCGGGCCTTTGCGGTGATCGTCTCCGGGTCGTCGGGGGTCGCTCCAACCCCTGCCAGGAGGTCGACACACGCCCGTCGGTCCTGATGGATCATCATGGCCAGCACGTCGCCGTCTCGGGCCCGCTCGAGCAGGGCCCGCAACCCCGACTCCTCGTCGGGCAACTCGTCGACCACCTCGCGACCACCGGCCCGAACCCCGGCTCGTTGGAGGTCGTCGATCTCAGCCTGGCTGCGCCCGCGCAGATAGGCGGACTTGGCCGCGAGCGACACCGTGTCGGCAGCCTTCGCGGCCAGCAGCCCGACGTCGAAGATGCCCTGATCGGTGCGATCCCCCGCGTTGCCGATCGAGACGTGCAGCCGCGCGCCCGGCCGGCGCAAGCCGGTGCCCACCCGCAGCAGGGCGGTCGTCCCGGCCTCGTTGTGGGCGAAGTCGAGGATGACCGTCGCCGAGCCACCGTCGGAGGTGGGCACCGACCAGAGGTTCATCCGGCCCGGGCTCGTGCTGCCGTCGGGGACGAAGCTGCGCAGGCCGGCGCGCACCCCTTCGGCGGGCAGGCCCACCGCCAACCCCGCGCTTGCCGCGGCCAGCGCGTTGGCCAGGTTCTCCGCCGACAGGCCAGCGATGGTCACGGGGATGTCGATGACCGGCCCGAGGTCCACCTCCCGGGTCCACCCCTCGACCACGATGCTGCCGGCGCGGACCGTGCTCAGCGGGGCGCCGAGTTGACGAGCGAACCCGGCACCCTCCCCCTGCGGGTCGACAGCGAAGAACCAGGGTCGCCCCGGCCCGGCATCGTGGTACCGGCGCACCAGCGGATCCTCGGCGTTGAGCACCGCCCAGCCCCCGGGGCGCACCACGCGCACCACGGTCGACTTGGCCCACGCGAGGTCCTCGACCGTGTCCAGGCCCTGCAGCCCCAGATGGTCCGCGCTGACGTTGGTGAACACGGCGACGTCCACCGCAGAGACACCCATCCCCCGCAGCATCAGGCCGCCCCGCGCCGTCTCCAGGACAGCGAACGTGACTCCCGGTTCGGTCAGCACCGCCCGTGCCCCGCCCGGGCCGGACCAGTCGCCGCGGTCGATGCACTCGCCGGCCACATAGATCCCGTCGGTGCTGCTCCACCCCACGGTCAGGCCCGCCTCGGCCGCTATCCGACCGAGCAGCCGGGTCGTGGTGGTCTTGCCGTTGGTTCCGGTGACTGCGACCGTCGGGACCCTCGGGTCGATCAGTTGCGGCGGGTTGCCCGGGTCGGCGGCGCGCACGCCCGCTGCAGCGGCCTCGACCCGCGACTGCAGCGGCACTGCCGGGTCCCCGTCCAGCACCTGACCGAGGGCCGCTCCGAGCGCCTCCCCGGTGCCGTCGCGCTCCCAGGGGAACACGACCACGGTTGTGCCGTCGGAGCCCGCGCGGCTGATGGCTGGTCCGACCCATGCATCGGCCGCGCGGGCGATCCGGTCGACGACATCACGCGGGTCCAGATCGGCTGGGATCGGGGGGCCGAGCGTGACCCGCACCGCCGGGGCGGTCAGGTCTGCGTTCGGCCCCCGCAGCACGCGCACCTCGATCAGCGACATGCGCCGAACTCTGCCACGCGCGCGGCGCCCCCCGCCTGTCATCGCCGCAGCCGACCGAAGCCAGTTCGAGCGGATGGTGGGTCCCTGGCCAGCACAGACCGCGGGGCTAGGGTGACGTCCATGTCTTGGGCACTGGAGGGCGAGGCGGCACGGGCCGCGATGGAGGCGGACTTCCTGGCGCTGCCGCTGGCGGCGGTCAGCCAAGCGGCGATCGACGTGGCGATGAGCGCGGGCGCCGAGCACGTGGACGTGCGCGTGACCCGGACCCGTACCCGTTCGGCACCTGCCCGCGATGGTCGCGCCATGGGGGTGCGCACCGACAGCGACACCGGGATCGGTGTGCGGGTCCTCGTCGACGGGGTGTGGGGTTTCGCCAGCACCGACCGGGTCACACCCGAAGCCTCGGCACAGACCGCCCGCACCGCGGTGGCCCTGGCCCGGGTTGCCACCCCGACCGCGCGCGAGCGCGTGACCCTGGCCCCCGAGCCGGTCCACGCCGGGGCCGCCTGGGCCAACCCGGTCGGCATCGACCCGTTCACCGTGCCTGACGCCGAGGTGCTCGAACTGCTCGAGGCACGCAGCGCGACCCTGTTGGCCAGCCCGGACGTGCAGCACGTGGACGCCCGCTTCGATGCGGCGCGCGACCTCACCCACTACGCCGACAGTCACGGTACCCAGACCCTGCAGCAGCGCACTCGGGTGGCCGGCGGGCTGACCGTGGTGCGCGTGGACGGCAACCGGTTCGACGACATGTCCTCCTGCGCTCCGCCGGTCGCCCGCGGCTGGGAGTACCTGCTCGGCGACGGGTCGTGGGACTGGGACGCCGAGATCGACGCCCTGCCCGGTTGGCTCGCCGAGAAGGCCCTTGCGCCCACCGTCGAGCCGGGCTCCTACGACCTGGTGCTCGACCCCACCAACCTGTGGCTCACGATCCACGAGAGCGTCGGGCACGCCACCGAGCTCGACCGCGCGCTGGGCTACGAGGCCAACTACGCCGGCACCAGTTTCGCCACCCTCGACCAGCTCGGCACCCTGGCCTACGGATCGGCGCTGATGAACGTCACCGGCGATCGGGTCGCGCCGTTCGGGCTGGCCAGCGTCGGCTACGACGACGAGGGCGTGGCCGCACAGTCCTGGGACCTGGTCCGTGACGGCACGCTCGTGGGCTACCAGTTGGATCGTCGGATGGCCGCCGAGCACGGGTTCGGCCGGTCCAACGGGTGCGCCTACGCTGACTCGGCCGGCCACGTGCCAGTCCAGCGGATGCCGAACGTGAGCCTGGCGGCAGCGCCCGACGGCCCGGATGTCGCGGGCCTCATCGCCGGGGTCGACGACGGGATCTACATCGTGGGCGACAAGTCGTGGTCCATCGACATGCAGCGGTACAACTTCCAGTTCACCGGCCAGCGGTTCTTCCGCATCCGCGCAGGCCGAATCGTCGGCCAGCTCCGCGACGTGGCCTACCAGTCCAGCACGCCCAAGTTCTGGGGCTCGCTGCGTGCGCTGGGCGGGCCGCGCACCTACCTGCTCGGCGGAGCGCTGAACTGCGGGAAGGCCCAACCCGGGCAGGTCGCCCCGGTCAGCCACGGCGCTCCGGCCGCGGTGTTCGAAGGGGTGCGAGTGCTCAACACGACTCAGGAGGCGGGCGCATGAGGCCCCAGGAGATCGCCGAGGTCGGCCTCGAGCTCCTCGGCGGTGAGCGCGGGGCCGTTCTCGTGGCCGAGTCCGGGGTGGCCAACCTGCGCTGGGCGAACTCGACCCTGACGACCAACGGGATGTCCCAGGCGCGCAGCGTGACTGTCCTGGCCCACCCGAGCATCGATGGCGGGCTGGGCTCGGGGACCGCCTCCGGGCCGGTGGGCAGCCGCACCGACCTGGCGGAGCTGGTGGTCCGCGCCCGTGCGGCCGCGCTTGGCGCGGGTGCCGATGACGATGCAGTCGGCGATCCACCCACCAGTGCGCCCTCGCCGGACTGGGACGAGGAACCCGTGCTGACCTCGCCGCAGGCACTGGATCCGGTGAGCACCCTGCTCGGTGATGTGCTGCCCACCGCCGACCTGGAGCACTTCGGCTACGCGGAGCATTCGATGACCACCACGTACCTGGCGACCTCAGCCGGGCTGCGCCGGCGCCACCACCAGCCCAGCGCGCGCTTCGAGTTGTGCGGCAAGTCCCACGGTCGGACCCGCTCGGCGTGGGCGGGCCGCGCCGGTCGGCACCTGGCCGACCTCGACCTGGCCAGTGCGCCCGACGAGGTGCGCGCCGGGTTGGCCGCACAGGCCCGCCAGGTTGAGGTCGAGCCCGGTCGGCATCCTGTCCTGCTGTCGGCCTCGGCTGCGGCCGACCTGCTCATCTACCTGCTCTGGTCCGCCGGGGCACGTGACGCGATCGACGGGCGCAGCGCGTTCAGCGCCGGGGCCGGGCAGACCCTGGTGGGCCGGTCGCTGACAGACCAGCCGTTCTGGCTGCGCTCGGACCCCGGCGCCCCGGGTCTCGAGTGCGTCGACCACGTGCAGAGCACCTCGTCCTCGGCGATCAGCAGTGCCTTCGACCTGGGCCTGCCGGTCGGGCCGACCGAGTGGATCGAGGACGGCACGCTGCGCTCCCTGCTGACCACCCGGCGCACCTCCGGGCAGTCGGGCCTTGCGCTGACGCCCTACGTCGACAACCTGCTCGCCGGGGTGCACGGGCAGTCCGGCTCGTTGGCTGAGGTGGTTGGCCGGATGGGCGACGGCCTGCTGGTGACCTGCCTGTGGTACATCCGTGAGGTGGACGCCCAGAGCCTGCTGCTCACCGGGCTGACGCGAGATGGCGTCTACGTGGTCCGCGACGGTGAGATCGTCGGCGCTGCCGGGAACTTCCGCTTCAACGACACCCCGCTGGGGATGCTGACCCGGATCAGTGCCGCCGGCGACCCGGTGGACTGCCTGCCCCGGGAGTGGGCCGACTGGTTCACCCGCAGCCGCGTGGCGCCGCTGGTCATCGACGGTTTCCACCTGTCGACCGCCAGCGAAGCCATCTGAGCCGCGGCTCGCCGGGCGCGATGGGTCGCTCGAGGACGCCTGCGAGCCTCAGGCGTCCTCGAGACGGAAGCCGACCTTCATCGACACCTGGAAGTGGTCCACCTCACCGTCGCGCACGTAGCCCCGGATCTGCTCGACCTCGAACCAGTCGATGTGCCGGATGGTCTTGCCGGCGCGGGAGACCCCATTGCGGATAGCCGCATCGACGCCCTCCGGGCTGGTCCCGACGATCTCGGTGAGGCGGTAGGTCCGGTTGGTCATGATGTCTCCTTGTCGTGGTGCGCTGTGCACCCAGTGCAGGATGCCGTATCCGGACCCCGGTCGTAGGCTGGGCGCGTGCGCAGGGATGCCGAGGTCCATCGGATCACATCGGTGCAACCTGAGCCCTCGGCGGAGCTGGTCCACCGCGAGCGCCAGTACCTGATCCTGATGGGCACCCGGATGGTGGCGATCGTCGTGGCCGTGGTCGTGCCGGGCGTCTGGCGGTGGATCGCGATCGCCGCAGGCGTGCTGCTGCCCTACCTCGCGGTCGTGCTGGTCAACTCCGCCAAGGTTCGCGGGACCCCGGCCGATCCGTACTACCTGGCTCCCGAGGAGCCGGTGGCGATCACCGACGCCCCCTTCGAGGGAGTGATCCTCCGCCCTGATCAGGAGCCCTGAGCCATACGGGAGGCTGGGACCTTCGACCCCGCTGGCACAGTGCGGATCGTGGCAGGCTTCCCACCATGGGCCGCATGACCTCGGGGGCTGTGCAGGCCGTCGCCTGCCTGGACCAGCTCTCCCCACACGTGCTGGCCACGACTGTCGTCGCGCAGGCGCATGCCCGTGGCCTCGACCTGCGGCTGCCAGCGGTGGCCGCGAGACCCCGGGCGCGGGGATGGAGGCCGAGCTGGACGGCCATAGCGTGCGAGTGGGCCGGGCGGCACCGCCGACTCCCGACTCAGTGCACCGGGCCCCAGGAGTGCAGGGTCTGGTAGTAGTTGGCGCGCTGGTAGGCCTCCGGCTCTGCGGCCTTGCTCAACGAGACCGAGCCCTTGGCCTGGGCCACCGACTCGTAGCCCCGCTCGGTCAGCCAGGTCTCGAGTCCGCTGACCAGGTGTGCCACGTGCCCGGGCCCGTGGCGCAGCAGCGCGGCGGTGGTCATGGTCGCATCCGCTCCGGCCAGGATCAGCTTGACCACGTCCTCGGGGGCGTCCACTCCCCCGCTGGCCGCCAGTGAGAGCGGCACCTGCCCGGCCAGGATCCCGATCCAGGCCACCGACTGGCGCACGTTGCCCGGCATGCTCAGGGTGAGCTTGGGCCGCACCGAGGGCCCGTCGAGGTCGATGTCGGGCTGGTAGAGCCGGTTGAACAGCACCAGCCCATCGGCCCCGGCGTCGGCCAGTCGGGTGGCCATGTTGGCCAGTGCGCTGAACCACGGCCCGATCTTCACGGCCACCGGCACCGCGACCTCTGCGCGCACCGAGGCCACGAGGTCCACGACCCGGTCCTCCACCTGCGCCCCGGAGATCGTCGGGTCGGTGATGACGTCGTAGACGTTGAGCTCGATGGCCTGCGCGCCCGCGTCGACGAGTTGGGAGGCGTAGTGAACCCAGCCGCCGGTGGTGTTTCCGTTGATGCTGGCGATCACCGGCACGCCCACGGTCGCCCGTGCCCGGGTGACCAGGTCCAGGAAACGGTCGGGTCCGATCGAGTAGTCCTCGAACTCGGGCAGGAACTCGGTCGCCTCGGCCACGATGTTGCGACCCTCGTCGAGAAGGTCCGCGACCCACCAAGACTCCGACTCGATCTCCTCCTCGAACAGGCTGGGCAGCACGATCGCGCCCACCCCGGCGTCGTCGAGGCGGCGCCACTGGTCGGGGTCACCGGTGACCGGGCCCGGTGAGGCCACGATCGGGTTGCGCAGCGGTAGGCCCAGATAGGTGCTGGTCAGGTCCACGCTCATTCGTCTGCCTCCCCTTCCCCGAGCCGCCGGTCGGCGACCTCACCGGGATCGCGCTGCGGTGCCGAGCGCTGGATCCCGGCCAGCTGCTCGTAGTACTTCCAGCGTTCGGCGATGTCGGCCTCGGAGCTGGCAAGCAGTTCCTTGGCCCGAGCCGGGTCGGTGCGGAACAGCATCGAGAACCGCGCCTCCTTCTGCGCGAAGTCAGCGAACGGGATGCTCGGGGCCTTCGAATCCAGGTGGAACGGCGCGGCGTCGGTCGCCTCGGTCGGCCGGTAGCGGTAGAGCGGCCAGTGCCCCGAGTTCACGGCCAGCTTCTGGTGGTTCATCGACTCGGCCATGTCGAACCCGTGAGCGATGCAGGTCGAGTACGCGATGACCAGCGACGGCCCCGGGTGCGCCTCGGCCTCGGTCAGGGCCTTGACCGTCTGCACCTCACTGGCACCGAGCGCGATCTGGGCCACGTACACGTCGCCGTAGGCCATCGCCTCAAGGCCCAGGTCCTTCTTGTGCAGGCCCTTGCCCGCGGCCGCGAACTTGGCCACGGCCCCGCGCGGGGTGGCCTTGGACGCCTGGCCGCCGGTGTTGGAGTAGACCTCGGTGTCCATCACCAGAACGTTGACGTCATGACCTGAGGCCAGTACGTGGTCCAAGCCGCCGTAGCCGATGTCGTAGGCCCAGCCGTCGCCACCGACGATCCAGAACGTCCGACGCACCAGGGCGCTGGACAGGTCGATCAGCGCGGCGGCCCGGGGGTCGTCGGGCGCCAGCGCGCGCAGGCGTTCGACCAACTCGGCGACCACCGCGCGCTGTGCGCGGATCCCGGCGTCGTCACCGGCCGTGTACCCGCCGGCCACCCGGCCGGTGAGCTCCATGCCCAGCTCCGGCTCGAGTTGGGCGAGCAGGGTCAGCGCAGTGGTCTGTTGCCGCTCGTAGGCCAGGCGCATCCCGAGGCCGAACTCCGCGTTGTCCTCGAACAGGGAGTTCGACCACGCCGGCCCGCGACCCTGCGCGTTGACCGTGTAGGGCGTGGTCGGCAGGTTGCCGCCGTAGATCGACGAGCAGCCCGTGGCGTTGGCGACCAGCAGCCGGTCACCGAACAACTGGGTGATCAGCTTCAGGTAGGGCGTCTCCCCGCACCCGCTGCACGCCCCGGAGAACTCCATCAACGGTTGGCGCAACTGCGAGGTCTTGACCGTGTCGGGTGCCCACGTCGCGGTGTCGGCCGGGGTCAGGGCCAGGAACGTGTCGAACCGCTCACGCTCGACCTCGAGGTGCGCGCCGATCGGGCGCATGTTGATCGCCTTGTGCCGGACCTCGGACTTGTCGAACGCCGGGCACTGGTTGACGCACACGCCGCAGCCGGTGCAGTCGTCGGGGGCGACCTGGATGGTCAGCGCCAGACCGGGTCGCTCGCGGTTCCGGTAACCCTTGGCCGGCAGGTCGGCCGCGTCGGGGTTCTCGTCGGGGTCATAGACGCTCATCCGGATCGCCGCGTGCGGGCAGACGATGGCGCACTTGCCGCAGTCGATGCACAGGCTCGGGTCCCAGATCGGGATCTTCGTGGCGATCGTGCGCTTCTCGTACGCGGCGGTGCCCGTGGGGAACGACCCGTCGACGGGCAGCGCGCTGACCGGCAGCAGGTCACCCTCGCCGGCCAGCATCCGGGCGGTGACCCGCTCCACGAACTCCGGAGCCCCCGCCGGCACCGGCGGGCGCAGGTGATGATCGGCGGTGGCCCGGTCCGGGGTGGGCACCGGGTGCAGGTTGTCGGTGGCCGAGGCGATGGCGGCCAGGTTGCGCTCGACGACGATCGATCCGCGCTTGCCGTAGGACTTGCGCACCGCCTCGGTCAGCCGCGGCATCGCCTCCTCCAGGGGCAGCACCCCGGAGATCGCGAAGAAGCAGGCCTGCATCACGGTGTTGATCCGCCCGCCGATGCCGGCTGCGCGTGCCACCCTGCTGGCATCCACGACCCACAGCTCGAGTTCCTTGGCCAGCACCTGGCGCTGGACCTCGAAGGGGAGCTGATCCCAGACCTCGTCGGCGGGGTACGGGGAGTTGATCAGCACCCGGGCCCCATGCCCGGCGACCCCCAGGACGTTCTGGCGCTCGAGCAGGCCCCACTGGTGCACGCCGACGAAGGTGGCCTCGGCGATCAGGTAGGTGCTGGTGATCGGCGCCTCGTCGAAGCGCAGGTGGCTGACAGTGACCGATCCGGACTTCTTCGAGTCGTAGACGAAGTAGGCCTGCACCTGCAGGTCGGTGGCCCCGCCCACGATCAGGGCCGTGTTCTTGTTCGCTCCGACCGTGCCGTCCGAGCCCAGGCCGTAGAAGACCGCCCGGACCCGCGCGGTGTCCTGCGGGAAGTCGATCGGCACCTCCAGGGAGTTGCCCGTCACGTCGTCGACGATGCCGACCACCGACTGGCGCATCGGCGTCGATTCGGCTGCCTCGACGAAGATCGCCGCGGACATCGCGGGGGTGAACTCCTTGCTCGACAGGCCGTAGCGCACCCCGATCGTGCGCGGTGGGCCGGCGGCGAAGCGCGCGGCGGCCCGGGGATCGGACATGGCCGCGAGAACGTCGAGGTGCAGCGGGTCGGCCGGGGCGCCGGGCTCCTTGGTGCGGTCGGCCACGGCGAGGGTACGGACCGTGGCCGGCAGCGCGGCGATCAGCTCGGCGACGGGGAACGGTCGGTACAACCGGACGACCAGCATCCCGACCTTCTCGCCACGCGCGACCAAGATGCGCACAGCCTCCCCCGCGGCGCCGGCACCGGACCCCATCAGGACCAGGACCCGCTCGGCCTGCGGATGCCCGACGTAGTCCACCAGCCCGTAGCGGCGACCCGTGGCCGCAGCGATCCGGTCGAAGGTGGCCGCCACCACGTCGGGGACCGCGTCGTAGAACGGATTCGCCGCCTCGCGGGCCTGGAAGAAGACGTCGGGGTTCTGGGCGGTGCCGCGCAGGACGGGACGGTCGGGGTCCAGGCCGCGCAGCCGGTGTGCGGCCAGGTCGCGCGGGTCGATCAGGTCGCGCAACGTTGTCTCGTCGATCAGCTCGATGGTGGCCAGTTCATGGCTGGTGCGGAACCCGTCGAAGAAGTGCAGGAACGGCACCCGGCTGGCCAAGGTGGCCGCGTGCGCGACCGCGGCGAAGTCCCCGGCCTCCTGGACGCTGGAGGCCGCCAACATCGCGAACCCGGTCTGCCGGCAGGCCATCACGTCGGAGTGGTCGCCGAAGATGCTCAGGGCGTGGGTGGCCAGGGTGCGGGCGGCGACGTGGATCACCGTCGGGGTCAGCTCGCCGGCGATCTTGTACATGTTGGGGATCATCAGCAGCAGGCCCTGGGAGGCGGTGAACGTCGTGCCCAGCGCGCCGCGGGTGACGGCCCCGTGCAGGGCCCCGGCCGCACCGGCCTCGCTCTGCAGCGACGTGACCTCGGGGATCGTGCCCCACAGGTTGGCGCGCTGGCGTGCGCTCCAGGTGTCGGCGTGCTCGGCCATCGGTGACGCGGGGGTGATCGGATAGATCGGGATGACCTCGCTGAGCAGGTGCGCCACACGGGCAACCGCCTCGTTGGCATCCATAACGGCGCGGGTCGACTGCGGCATGGCCACATCCCATCACGCCCAGCCACACCCACGACGGGCCATAGGTCCCCCCGCGGGGTCAGGGCAGGTCGGCCAGTGCGGCGGCGAACAGGTCGCGGGACTCCTCCAGGAGCACCACCATCGTGCGGGAGCCACCCACCGTGGTCATGAAGTTCGAGTCCCCGGGCCAGCGCGGGACGATGTGCTGGTGCAGGTGACCGGAGATGCCGGCACCCGCGGCGCGGCCCTGGTTGAGGCCGATGTTGAAGCCGGCCGGGTTGCTCACCGAGCGGATCGCGCGCATCATCCGCGCCTGGAACGCGGCGAGCTCGCCGGTCTCGCCGGCCGTGAGGTCGGTGTAGTCCGCGACGTGCCGGTAGGGGCAGATCAGCACATGCCCCGGGTTGTAGGGGAACAGGTTCATCACCACGAATGTGTGTTCGCCGCGGGCCACGATCAGCGACTCCTCGGAGTCGTCGGTGCGGCAGAACGGGCACTGCGGGCCGGCCTCGGTGTCGGTCGGTCGGCTCTCACCCCGGATGTAGGCGATCCGGTGCGGCGTCCACAGCAGGTCCCACGCCTCGTTGCCCACGGCTGCCCTCCTAGACCTGTCGATGCTCCGCGATGGCGGCGACCACCTCGGCCACCGCCTGGTCGACCGGCACGCCGTTGCGCTGCTCGCCGGACCGGTACCGGAAGCTGACGGCACCCGCGGCCAGGTCGTCGTCGCCGGCGATCAGCATGAACGGCACCTTCTGCTTCTGCGCGGTGCGGATCTTCTTCTGCATCCGGTCGTCGCTGGAGTCCACCTCGACCCGCACCCCGGCGGCACGCAGCTGGGCGGCCACCTCGTCGAGGTACGCGACGTGCCGCTCGGTGATCGGGATGCCGACCACCTGCACCGGCGCCAGCCAGGGCGGGAAGGCCCCGGCGTAGTGCTCGGTGAGCACACCCATGAACCGCTCCACCGAGCCGAACAGGGCGCGGTGGATCATCACCGGGCGCTGCCTGCTGCCATCGGCCGCCTGGTACTCCAGCTCGAAGAGCTCGGGCAGGTTGAAGTCCAGCTGGATGGTCGACATCTGCCAGGTGCGCCCGATCGCGTCGCGGGTCTGCACCGAGATCTTCGGGCCGTAGAACGCCGCGCCACCCGGGTCGGGCACCAGGGTCAGCCCGGAGGCCTGCGCCACCTCGGCCAGGGTGGTGGTGGCCTCGTCCCACAGGGCGTCCGCGCCGACGAACTTGTCCGGGTTCTTGGTGGACAGCTCGAGGTAGAAGTCATCCAGTCCGTAGTCGGCCAGCAGGTCCAGGACGAACTGCAGCAGCGAGGTCAGCTCGGCGCGCATCTGGTCGGTGGTGCAGTAGATGTGCGCATCGTCCTGGGTCATGCCGCGCACCCGGGTCAGGCCGTGCACCACGCCGGACTTCTCGTAGCGGTACACCGAGCCGAACTCGAACATGCGCAGCGGCAGCTCGCGGTAGGAGCGCCCGCGGGAGCGGAAGATCAGGTTGTGGAACGGGCAGTTCATCGGCTTGAGGTAGTAGTTCGCCCCGACCCGGCGGAGGTTTCCCTCAGCATCAGTCTCGGAGTCGATGTGCATGGGGGGGTACATGCCCTCGGCGTACCACTCCAGGTGCCCGGAGGTCTGGAACAGGGCCTCCTTGGTGATGTGCGGGGTGTAGACGAACTCGTAGCCGGCGTCCTCGTGCTTGCGCCGCGAGTAGTCCTCCATCGTGCGCCGGATGACCCCGCCCCTGGGGTGGAACACCGGCAGGCCGGAGCCGATCTCCTCGGGGAAGCTGAACAGGTCCAGCTCCTGACCCAGGCGGCGGTGGTCGCGCTTGGCGGCCTCCTCCAGGAACGTCAGGTGCCCGCGCAGGCCGTCCTTGTCCGGCCACGCGGTGCCGTAGACGCGCTGGAGCTGCTCGTTGTCCTGATTGCCCAGCCAGTACGCCGCAGAGGAGCGCATCACCTTGAAGGCGTTGGGCGCGATCAGCCGGGTGGTCGGCACGTGCGGACCGCGGCACAGGTCGCCCCAGACGGTCTGGCCGGTGCGCAGGTCCACGTTGTCGTAGATCGTGAGCTCCGAGCCGCCGACCTCCATCACCTCTGAACCGCCCGCGCTGCCGATCAGCCGGCACTTGTAGGGCTCGTCGGCCAGCTCGACCCGGGCCTCGGCCTCGGACACGACCCTGCGGACGAACCGCTGGCCGCCACCCTTGACGATCTCGACCATCCGCTTCTCGACGCGGGCGAGGTCCTCGGGCGTGAACGGTTCGGGCATGTCGAACTCGTAGTAGAACCCGTTCTCGATCGGCGGGCCGATGCCCAGCCTTGCCGTCGGGAACAGGTCCTGCACGGCCTGGGCCAGCACGTGCGCGGTGGAGTGCCGCAGTACGCGCAGCCCGTCCGGGTCGCTGATCATGACCGGCTCGACGGTGGCCCCCGCGCGCACCGGCTGGTCGAGGTCGACCAGCTCGCCGTCGACCCGGGCCACGGCCACGCCGCGCAGCCCCGGGACCACCGCGCCGAGCACGTCGGCCCAGGTGGTGGCGTCGTCGAGCTCGCGGACCTGCTGCTCGCCGCGGACGATGACGCTGACGTGCGCTGACATGGTTCTCCTCGGTGCGACCCGGCCCCGGGAATTCGGGGTGCTGCGCTGTGCGGGGCCAGCCTACCGAGTGCGCGGGTCGGCTCCGGACTGCCGAGCCTGCTCCGGGAACGCGGCCGGGTAGCGTCGGCACATCGATCGGTGCGGCCGCCCCGGTCGCTGACCCGCCCGGAGGTGCCCGTGTCCGCAGCGCAGCCAGAGGGCCAGGTGGAGTACGTGCTGGTCGTCGCGCTGCACGCCGACACCGAGGACGCAGTCGCCGACCTGCGCGAGTTGGCTGCGCCCGGTCCGTTGGCAGGGTCGCTGCTGGGGGCCGGGATCCTGCACCGGGGGCAGTGGCGCTCGAGGCTCGAACAGGGTCGGGGCGGGACAGTGGCCTACGGGATCGGGACAGGTGCGGCCGCCGGGATCGTCGTCGGCGTCGTGGTGTCCCTGCCGTTGGTGGGGGCGGTGGTCGGCGCAGGGGTCGGTGCATGGCTTGGCCGACGGATGGCCGGCCGCGAGGTCTCGGGACTGGTCGCCCTGCTCGCTGACGAGATCCCGGTCGGGGCGACCGCCCTGCTCGCGGTGGTCGATGCTGAGCAGCAGTTCGCCGTGCGCGCAAGCATGGAACGCGCGCTGCGCACGACCGCCCGGGTCCTCGACGACGGCCCGTTGACCGGGCTGGTACGTGGCTTCGTGCGCGGCGACCCGGTCGCGATCGAGGCACTGGACCGGCAGGCGGGCCGACCGCAGGACTAGCGTCTGGCCATGGAGAACCTCGCTGAGCTGTCCACCGAGAGGCGCAACCCACGCAGCGCGGAGCTCGACGCGATGAGCGTCACCCGTCTGCTCGAGGTGATGAACGACGAGGATGCCACGGTCGTCGGTGTCGTGCGCGAAGCGATCCCGCAGATCGCTGCGGCGGTCGAACTGGTCGTGGCGGCGCTGCGCGGCGGGGGGCGGCTGATCTACCTGGGCGCGGGCACCTCCGGACGGCTCGGGGTCGTCGACGCGGTGGAGTGCGGGCCCACGTTCGGCTGGATGGGCGATCGAGTGCTCGGCGTGATGGCCGGCGGCGACAGGGCGCTCACCGAGTCGATCGAGGACGCCGAGGATCGCGCCGAACTCGCCCGTGCCGACCTCACCGCGCTCGACCTGTCCGACACCGACGTGGTGGTCGGGATCGCGGCATCCGGGCGCACCCCGTACGTGGTGAGCGGCCTGGAGTACGCGATCCTCGTGGGGGCGGGCACGATCGCCCTGTCGTGCAACCCCGACGCCCCGATCACCCGGATCGCGCAGGTGGCGATCGTGACCGACGTCGGCCCGGAGGTCCTGGCCGGTTCCACCCGGTTGAAGGCCGGCACCAGTCAGAAGCTCGTGCTCAACATGCTCTCGACCGCGGCGATGGTCGGGGTGGGCACGGTGTACGAGAACCTGATGGTCGACGTCGTCCCCGGCAACGGCAAGCTGGTGCAGCGGGCAACCCGCATCATCGCCGAGGCGACTGGCTGCGACCAGCAGACCGCGGCACAGGCCTACGACCGAGCCGACGGTCACGCCAAGACCGCCATCGTGATGGTCCTCGCTCGGGTCGACGCCGACCAGGCGCGAGCCCGGCTGGCTGCAGGCGACGGCTTCGTGCGTCGCGCGCTGGGTCAGACGAGGAGCTGATGGGCGGCGAGTTCGCGGTAGAGGACGCTGCTGTCCAGGAGCTGGGAATGGGTACCGGTGGCCGTGACCAGGCCTGCGTCGAGAACGACGATCTGGTCTGCGTCAGCCACTGTCGCCAGCCGGTGGGCGACGATCACCACGGTCCGGTCGCTGGCCGCCGAGGCGATGGCCGCGCGCATCGCACGCTCGTTGTGCCCGTCGAGGCTGGCTGTGGGTTCGTCCAACAGCAGCAGCGCAACGTCCTGGATCAGCGCACGCGCGATGGCCAGGCGTTGGCGCTCCCCACCGGACAGGCCGACCCCGTCGTCACCGACCACCGCATCGAGTCCGTGCGGGTGCGACTCGATGCGTGGCAGCAGGTTGACCGAGGCCAGTACGGCGCGGCAGCGGGCCTCATCAGCCTCCGGCGCGGCGAGGAGCAGGTTGTCCCTGATGGTGCCGGCCAGCACGGGGGCGTCCTGCTCGACGTAGCCGAGTTGGGCGCGCAGCACCGCTCTGGGCAGGGTCTGGACGTCGGCTCCCGCGACCCGGATCGTGCCGCTGGCAAGCTCGTAGAAGCGCTCGATCAGGGCCAGGATCGTGGACTTGCCCGCTCCTGACGGCCCGACGATCGCGGTGGTCGAACCACGCGGGACGGTGAAGCTCACGTCGGTCAGGACCGGCTCGTCCTCCCGGTAGCCGAAGGACACGCCCTCGAAGGCGACCATCGCCGGACTGGGTCCAGCGGGCAGGTTCCGCTCCGGTCCGACAGCGGGCGCGGGCGCCGGCGGGCCAGGCGCGTCAGTGGCGTCCTCGCTGGGCAGGTCGAGGACCTCCTGGATCCGGGCCAGGGCACCCAGGGCGCTGCGCACCGTGACGACGGCGCCGAACGCACTGCCCAGCGGCATCAACATCATGAAAAGGAAGAGGATGAAGGTGACCAGGTCCGCGACCGACAACGTCTCGGCAGCGACCCGGTAGCCGCCCACACCCAGGACCGCGAGAAAGGCACCCTGGATGGCGAGCCCGCTGATCGGCCACAGGATCGCGCCGATCCGCGCAATCTGCACGCCGAGCCCGTAGGCGGTCTGCGCGTCCGCCTCGAGTCGACGCCCCTCGCGCTCGGTGGCTCCGGCGGCCCGAATGGTGCGGATGCCCGACAGCGCCCGCTCGACGCCGGAGGAGACCTCGCCCACGGCCTCCTGCGAGGCTTGCGTCAACGTCTGGATACGGGCGCTGGCGATCACCACCGCCAGCACGGCGATCACGATGACGGCCAGCGTGATCCCCAGCAGGGTCAGGTCCAGCACCGCCATCGCCACCAGCGCCCCGACGAACACCAACGAACTGCCCACGGCATCGGCCAGGCCCCCGGTCAGCGTCGCCCGCACCAGAGTGGTGTCGGATCCGACTCGGGAGACCAGGTCGCCGGTACGGCGCGTGTCGTACTCCCTGATCGGCAGGCGCAGCAGGCTCCACATGAGCCGACGCCGCAGGTCGAGGACCACGCCCTCTGCGGTACGTTCGAGCAAGTACTGCTGCACGGCGCCGAACATCCCGGCGAGCACCACAAGGATGACCAGGGTCACCACCGCACCGGAGTAACTACGCCCGGCGCCCACGGCGCTGATGACCCGGTTGACCATGATCGGCTGCGCCAGGCTCAGCGCTGCACCAACCACCGAGATGCCCACGACGACCGTCAGCACGCCACGGTGCGGCCTCAGGAAGGAGATCAGGTCTCCCAGACCGGCCTGTGGAGGGGTCGAGTCAGCGCTCTGCTCCTGCCCCAGTTCAGCCATTCCACGTCCTCATCGATGGTCAATGTAGGTCGACCCGCCCGCCGCAGCAACACTGATGTCAGGGTGGGCCAACGCAACGACTCGAGGTCGGTCGGGCTTGGGCCGTGACCGGGCGTTGCGCTGACTCACGCATGCGCCCGGGGGTACTTTGACGTTGGCGTGCCGACGTGCCCGGCCACCGATCGACCTGACCATGGGTGCACCCGAACCAGGAGGACGCGATGTCGCAACTGACCGGCGGCGAGTTGGTGGCCAGGATGCTCAAGGCGGAGGGCGTCGAGGTCGTCTTCGGCATCATCGACGGCACCTACTTCGGCTTCTACTCCCAGCTGCGGGCCAACGGGATCCGGCTGATCGGCCCGCGGCACGAAGCCTCCGCCCTGCACATGGCCGGGGCGTACGCACGGGCCACCGGGCGCCTCGGGGTCGCGATGGCCTCCAACGGCCCGGGCGTGGCCAACGCGATCTCCGGGGTCGCGGTCGAGCAGGGCGAGGGCCACCGCGTGCTGCTGATCACCTCCACGCGCCGGACCGGCATCTCCTACCCCGAGCGAGGGGGTACCTTCCAGTACTTCGACCAGGTCGGGGTCATCTCCGCGATGAGCAAGTCCAGCCAGGCCGCACCGTCGGCCAACCGGATCGGCGAGATGATGCGCCGCGCGTTCCGGGAGTCCTGGAGCGGCCGGCCGGGGGTGGTGCACGTCGACATCCCGGAGAACCTGATGAACTCCAAGCCGCTGATCGCCGAGTCCGAGGTGCGCGCGCCGCACACCTACCGGCGGATCACGCCGGTGGCCGCCGATCCTGAGCTGGTGCGTCGGGCCGCCGCCATGCTGCACGGCGCCGCCCGCCCGATGATCCACGCCGGCACCGGCGTCATCCACGCGGGGGCCAGTGCCGAGCTCACCGCGGTGGCCGAGCATCTCGGTGCCCCGGTGGTGAACTCGTGGGGCGGGCGCGGCTCGATGGTGGAGACCAACCCGTTGGCCATCCCGATGTCCGCGCTGGACCTGGTGGCCCAGGTCCGCACCGGCGCCGATGTCGCCCTCGTGCTCGGCTCGCGGATCGGCGAGACCGACTGGTGGGGCAAGGCGCCCTACTGGGCTCCCCCGGGTCAGCTCAGGACCATCCAGGTCGATGTCGACGACGCGACCCTCGGCGGTACCCGGCCCATCGACCTGGCGATCCTGGCCGACGCCAAGGTGTTCCTGCGCGATCTGCTCGCCGCGCTGCAGAGCATGCCCGCGGTGCGCCGCCAGCCCGACACCTGGAGCGCTGGCCGGGCCGAGAGCGCGGCGTGGTGGGCCAGCTACGGCGACAAGGCCGGCATGCCCACCAGCGTGGCTGCGGCCTCGACCCGGGGGGTCTACCACGCCGAGCGCGGGCTACATCCGCGCGATGTGCCGCGGATCGCCCAGGAGGTCCTGCCCGAGGACACGCTCTGGTGCTTCGACGGTGGCAACACCGCGGTGTGGAGCCACTTCTACCATGAGGTGAAGGTGCCCAATCCGGTCATCACCACGTTCAAGTTCGGCATGCTCGGGGCCGGGGTCGGCCAGGCCCTGGGACAGGCCGCGGCGTTCCCGGGCCGGACGGTGTGCTGCCTGATCGGCGACGGTGCCATGGGCTTCCACAGCCAGGAGGTGGAGACCGCCGTGCGCAACGACCTGCCGGTGATCTACATCGTGTTCAACGACAAGCAGTGGGGCATGGTCAAGATGAACCAGCAGTACGCCCTGAAGCCGATGAAGACGCTGATGCGCAAGGCCCTGGATGCCGACGAGACCATCAACGCCGACCTCGGGCCTATCGCGTGGGACGATCTCGCGCGCTCGATGGGTGGCCACGGCGAGCACGTGACCGAGGTGGCCGAGCTGGCGCCGGCGATCCAGCGCTGCGTCGAGTCGGGCCTGCCCTCGGTGATCCAGGTGGACGTGGACCCGGTGATGCACATGTGGGCGCCCGCGCTCCGGGCGTTCAAGGACATGCACGGCGAGCCGAAGGGATGACCCCGTGAAGCTTCCCCTGGTCGACGTCGAGGTGGACACTCCGTTCGACAACCCGGAGGTCGACGCCACCGGAATGCGTGTTTTGATCACCGGCGCATCGGGCACCTTCGGACGGGCGATCGCCGCGGAGCTGACCCGGCGCGGTGCACGCGTCGTCGGCCTCGATGTGGCACCGAGCGAAGGCGACGCGATCCCGGTGATCTCCTGCGACCTGGCCAGCGATGACAGCGTGGCCGCGGCTGTTCCCGAGGCGATCGGTCGGCTCGGTGGGGGCCTGGACATCCTGATCAACAACGCCGGGATCTCCGCGCCGACGCCAGCGGAGTTCCCGCCGACCGACGCGGTCATGGCGCAGCTGCAGATCAACCTGTTGGGCACGTGGCGGGTGAGCGCCGCATGTGTCGATGCGCTGGTGTCCGCGCGCGGGCGGGTGGTGATGGTCGCCTCGCGGATGGCTGTGATGCAGTTGCCGCTGGCGGCGGCCTACGGCGTGAGCAAGCGGGCGATGGTGGGCTATGCCGACGCGCTGCGCCTGGAGCTGTATCCGTTCGTCGGTGTGAGTTGCGTCTATCCCTCGCAGGTCCGCAGCCCCATCCACGACTCGGTCAGGGCCGCGGGCCTGTCGCTGGAGGGCATGAGCGTCTACGAGTCGCTCGACGGTGTAGTCGCTGCCGTGGTGCGGGCGGCCCTGACGGAGAAGGTGATCCGCGACGTCAGCACGACCCGGCGCGGGCGCATGGAGTTCCTGATGGCCCGGCACAACCCGGAGTTCGTCGACCGCAGGATCGCGCGGACGCTGGCCGAACGGGTGCGATCCGGTGCCTTCGACCAGGCGGAACTCGCCCGGGGCGTGGTGGCGAGGCTGCGCGGTGGAGACCTCTGAGGCGCGTGGCCAATCCCTCGTGGGCACCTCCTTGGGAGGCCTTGAAGTATGGTCCGGATCAGGATCAGGTGGGGTGCTGCACGGCGGGAGTCCTGCCCGGGCACCTCGCGTGGCCGGCCCGGAACATCGACGACGAAGGGATTCTCGTGGAGGTCATACCCCGAGGTGCACGGTCGGCCCTGACCTTCGTCTCGCGCAGGGGTGGACATGAGCACTGAGGCGTCGACGCCAGCGCAGGTGGACCGCGCTGATCTGCTGCGGGTCATCGGCGCCTCGCTCGTGGTGGCCATCCCGATCTCCCTGGTGGCGATGGGGTTCCTCGAACTGATCAACGCGATGCAGACCTGGGTGTGGCAGAGCGCGCCGTCTGCCCTCGGTTACGAAACAGCACCGTGGTGGTGGGCCATCCCCTGGCTCGTCCTGGCAGGAGCTCTGGTCGCGGCGGCCATCTCGACCTTCCCGGGCCGCGGCGGGCACATCCCCGCACACGGCACGGCCGGTGCTCCGATCCTGCCGCAGTACGTGCCGGGAGTGCTCCTGGCTGCGCTGGCCAGCCTCCCGTTCGGCGCCGTACTCGGCCCCGAGGCGCCGCTGATCGGCATGGGCACGGGCCTGGCGGTGTGGCTCTCGCGCGTGATCCGGCTGTCACCGGGTGGGCGGATCGAGGCCCTGATCGGGATCGCGGGCTCCGCGGCGGCGATCGGCATCATCCTCGGCAACCCCTTGACAGCTGTGGTGTTCATGGCCGAAGGCGTGGCGCTCATGGCGGGCCCGGTGATCGCCGCGACGATCGCCGCGCTGCTCGGCGTGGGTGCGGGCGCCGTTCTGTTCACCGGGCTGGGTGACCTACCGGGGGTCCAGGCCCAGTCCCTGCAACTCGTGGAGTTGGACTCCATCCCGGTGCCCGAGTTGGGCGACCTGCTGTGGGCTGTCCCGTTCGGTGTGGTGGCCGCGCTCGTGATGACCGGCATCTTCGCCGCCGGGCTGCGGTTGGAGGCCGTGCTGCATCCGATGACCCGGTTGCGCCTGGTCGCAGCGACCATGCTGGCCGGCCTGATGGTCGCCCTGTGCGCATCTGCATACTCGCTGCTCACCGGGCGGACGCCCTTCGATGTGGCCTCGTCGGGCTCCGCGACGCTCGCTGAACTGACCAGCGATGCGGCCTCCTGGAGTTCTGCGGCCCTGATCGCACTGCTCATCTTCAAGGGGCTGGCCTACGCCGTGTCACTGGGATCGTTTCGAGGTGGGGCGATCTTCCCGTCGATCATGCTCGGCGGGACGCTGGGAGCGTTGCTGGCCCCCCTGCCCGGCCTGGGCCTGGCTGGCGGGCTGGCCGTCGGAATGGCCGCCTTCGCCTCCGCGGGGATGATGATGCCGCTGAGTTCGGTGGCCTTGACCATCCTGCTCTTCGGGCCCAATGCGCCGACTGTGTTCCCGGAGGTCGCGATCGCGGCAGTGACCGCCTTCGCCGTGCGCGTGGCGATCCAGAAGCGCCAGAAGGTTGCGGCGGCAGGCACCGGCCCGACCGGCGTTGGTGCAGCCCGGGCCGACGGTTCCCAGGGCACTGGCTGACGCTTGTCAGGTGCCCTGCCCGCCCCGAACAAGCGAAAACCCCCATGTGGTGGGGGTTTTCGGCAGTGGGCGATACGGGGATCGAACCTGTGACCTCTCGCGTGTGAAGCGAGCGCTCTAACCGCTGAGCTAATCGCCCGAACGGCAGAACTCTAGCAACTCCCCCGGAGCCGACCAAACTGCGCGGGACCCGCTCAGAACAGCCCCGTGAACCAGTCCCTGATCTCGGCCAGGACGTTCATCAGCGGGTCGATGGTGACGCCGTAGCGCACCAGGTACCAGACCACCACGATGCCGATGAGAACGCCGGCGATCCCCGCGAGAACCATGTTGCGCCGGCGTCGACGCGGATCCATGGCCGCGTCCTTGGCTCGCCGCGCTGCGGCCTTCACCGGGTCCAGCACGCGGTTGGCCCAGGTGAACTCCGAGGCCAGGACCACCAACCCGAGGATGAGCGTGGCCCAGCCCGGCCCCGGGATGAGGAACATGATCACGCCGGCGATGACCAGCGTGCAACCCACCGCGAAGACCATGATGCGCCACGCGGTGTCCAACGATCGACGTGAACGGATGCGCTCGCGGAAGGCATGCAGGCGTTCCTGAACGCTCGGCGGAGCCTTGGCCGTGACCTTGCGCAGGGCCTGTGTCGAGGCCCCGCGGAGCTGCGCGCGGCGGGTCTCGTGGTCCTCGTCGTCGCCTTGGACATCGCGCGCAGGTGATCCGGGCGTGCCTGAGTTGCCGACATTCATCGGTTTCGCGTCGTTCTCGGACTCCCTCGGTGACACGACTCACAGACTAGTCGGCATAGGCGACATGGGTTCTGGGTATGGACGTGATGTCATTGCACGTGAGCCCGAGAGGTGAACCCATGTCCCGCAGCATCCCGACAGCCGTCACGGCCGAGTTGAGCCTGCGTATGGTGGTGGACTCCGACCGCACCGTCGAGGTGCCCTGCGAGTTCGAGTACCGCTCCGACGAGCCGTACGCGGTGCATGCCACCTTCCGCACCGGAGCCGCGGACATCGAGTGGACGTTCGCCCGCGACCTGATCCTCGAGGGCATGCAACGCCCGTCCGGCGAGGGTGACGTCGTCATCTGGCCCGAGCACCAGGGCACCGAGCCGTTGATCCTCCTGGCGTTGAACTCCCCCACTGGGCAGGCCGTCCTGGAGTGCGATCGTGCTCACCTCGAGCACTTCATGCGCCGGTCGTTCGACATCGTGGCCGTGGGCGACGAGGGTGGCGGCCTGGACATCGACCGAACGATCCACCTGATCCTCGGTGGCGGCCTGACGGAGGTCTGAACGCCCCGGAACTTCTCTGGCGGCCCGCCCCGGTGCCGCGGGCTCAGGGGTTCCACGCCTCCGCGCTCCGCTCGGCGAACACGGCGGCCAGCGCGGCCGTCTGCGGAGCCGGACCGGACCGCCACAGCGGCGCCCCCCCGTCGTCCAGGACCGCCGAGACCGGATGCACGTCGCGAGTCGACGACGTGATGAAGATCTCCTGCGCCCCTGCCAGTTCCACGCTCAGCACCGGGCGCTCCTCGATGGTGATGCCCGCGCCGCTGGACCACTCCAGGAGCAGTTCACGCGTGATGCCGGCCAGGCAGCCGCTGTCCAGCGGCGGCGTGACGATCGCCTCGTCGAACACCAGGAACACGTTCGACCCGGTCCCTTCGCACACCTCGTCGCGCAGGTTGGTCAACAGCGCCTCCCCTGCGCCGAGTGCGTGCGCGTGGGCCAGGATCAGGACGTTCTCGGCGTAGGAGGTGCTCTTGAGTCCCCGCAGCGGGCTTCGCTCGTTGCGCGGCCAGGGCGAGAGCGCGAGCGTCGTCGCGGCGGGCCAGGCGTGCGCCGGTGAGCAGGCCACCACCAGGGTGCCGGCACCCTCGACGCGTTCGGAGCCCAACGGGCCGGACCCGGAGGTGTAGGTGACCCGCAGCCGACCGCCGCCGGCCAGCTCGGCGTTGGCCGCGCAGACCGCCATCAGCGCGTCTCGCACCTGCCCGGAGTCGGGCGCGGGCATCCCCATCCCCGCCGACGAGCGGGCCAGACGCTCCAGATGGCGATCGAGGGCGAAGGGCACCACGCCCAATGCGGGGTCGGTCGAGGTCCGAAGGGTCTCGAACACCCCGTCGCCGACGGTGAAGCCATGATCGAGGACGGCCACCGACGCCTGCTCCTCGGGGACAAGTCTCCCGCCGACCCAGAACCTCACGACACCTCCTGTTCGGCGGCCACCTGCAGCAGCCGTGCCGCCTTCAACTGCGTCTCGCGCCATTCTGCCCGGGGGTTGCTGTCCCAGGTGATCCCCGCGCCGGTGCCGAACGCCAGGACCCGCCCGCCAGCCTCGCTGGTCTCGATCCAGAACGTGCGGATGGCCACCGCAAGCTCAGCAGTCCCCCGATCAGCATCGACCCAGCCGAACGTCCCGCAGTAGGGGCCTCGCGGCCCCTCCTCGAGCGCGGCGATCACCTCCAGCGCAGCCAGTTTCGGAGCCCCGGTCACCGAGCCCGGGGGAAAGGTGGCGGCCAGCAACTCGGGCCAGGTGGTGTGCGGCCTCAGGAGTCCGGCCACCGTGGAGACCAGGTGCACGAGCCCCGGATGTTCCTCGACCTCGAGCAGTCGTGGCACGGTGACCGAGCCGGTGCGGGCGACCCGGCTCAGGTCGTTTCGCACCAGGTCGACGATCATCACGTTCTCCGCCGCGTCCTTGGCCAGCAGCTCCTCGGCGACCGCGGCCGTGCCCTTGATGGGTCGCGACCGGATCAGATCGCCCGTGCGGCTCAGGTAGAGCTCCGGTGAGGCGCAGGCGATATGGATGCCCTGCTCGGGTAGGCGCAGCGCGCCCGCGTGCGGGGCCGGATTGCCGCTGACCAGCCGGTCGTGCAGCGCGACGATGTCTGCGAGCGGTCCCAGGGGTGCGCGCAGCACCCGGCAGATGTTGGCCTGATAGACCTCGCCGCGGCTGATGTGCTCCCGGACTGTGGCCACGGCGGCCTCGTAGTCAGGCTGGTCGAGGGTCGAGGTCCATGTGCCGGGCTGCGGGCCGGCCCAGAGCCCGACGGCAGCCCCGGGTGGGGCGCTGCGCTGCCAGGTGCCGAAGCGCGCCAGGGTGGCGGCTCCCTCGAAGTCGATCGCCACCGCCCAGCGCCCGGAACCGTCGAGGACCGCTGGGTCGTGGCTGACCTCGCGCAGGTCGTGGGCCGTCCACTGGCCGAGCACAGCCAGGGGGTCGTCGCGGCTCCACGGCATGTCGGGAGCCTAGGCCCGAGGCGAGGGTGGTGGGGTGTCTCGGCGAGTGATCGATCGCCCTGGATGCGGCCTTGCACGGCAGCTCGGGCGGCTGCGAGCCGGCGCAGGATTTTGGTCGGCCTGCTGGCCATGGGCTATCCTGTGCCGGTGCCCGCGAGTCGGGGACAGTGCGGACGTAGCGCAGCTGGTAGCGCATCACCTTGCCAAGGTGAGGGTCGCGGGTTCGAATCCCGTCGTCCGCTCGCAAGGGGTCCAGCGAGGCCTGCGGTGGCGTGGCCGAGAGGCGAGGCAACGGCCTGCAAAGCCGTGTACACGGGTTCAAATCCCGTCGCCACCTCGTATGATCCGAGCACGATGGGCGATTGGCGCAGGGGCTAGCGCGCTTCCTTGACACGGAAGAGGTCACAGGTTCGATTCCTGTATCGCCCACCAGAACGTCGCAGGCCAGGGTTCGGCGTCAGGCGCCGTCCCAAGAAGCCGATCCGTGAGTCAGTACCATGCGCAGCAGCCGTTTGATGGTGGTGCGCAGTCGGGCGCGGTCCTTGCTCCTTGACGACCCAGTCGGTCTTCGCATTTCGGCGCACGACCTCCAGGAGTTCGTGGGCGATCTTGAGTCGG
>CAWCUF010000009.1:0-163930 GCA_963798745.1 uncultured Actinomycetes bacterium | reverse complement strand
ACGCCCGGACTCGAACCGGGAACCACCTGTTTACAAGACAGGTGCGCTGCCAATTGCGCCACGCCGGCACACACCGCGAGGTGCGCGCACAAGAGTAGAGCACGCGGCCTGCGCGTTGGCCTGAGCCGACCGGCGCACGGCATGATGCGCGGCAGATGGTCGCCCTGAGCCCGCGACCCCGGGAGGGTGCAGAACCATGACGCGACGAGCCGCCACCGCCGCAGCGCTGACCGCCGGCCTGCTGCTTGGCGCCTGCGGCTCGGGCAGCGCCGACCCGAACCAGGCGTCGGACGGCCCGTCCAGCGACCCCTCGGGCAGCCCTGCAGCCAGCTCCGTGCTGATCTGGTCGGACCCCGCCCACGCCCCCGCCCTCGAGGCCACCGCGACCGCTCACCAGCAGGCCACGGGCGTGCAGGTGAACGTGCAGATCGTGGGCACTGACGATCTTTCGAGGATCCGCGCCGACATGGTCACCCTCGCTCCGCAGGGCCAGGGCCCGGACCTGTTCGTGGGCCGTAGTGACTGGGTGGGTGCGCTGAGCAGCTCAGGGTTGCTGGCCCCGGTGGACCTCGGCGAGCAGCGCGCGAGCTTCCGCGAGGTGGCATTCGACGGCTTCACGCTCGAGGGCCGCACGCTCGGCGTCCCGTTCGCCACCGAGAACCTCGCACTGTTCCGCAACACCGACCTGGCCCCGGAACCGCCGGAATCCATCGATGTCATGGCCCGCGACGGACTTGAGCTCAAGGACAAGGACAAGGACGTCCTGCCGATCGCACTGCCTGTCGGGCCCTCCGGCGACGCCTACCACTGGTACCCCCTCTACAGCGCCGGCGGCGGGCGGATCTTCGGCGTGAACTCCCGGGGCAGCTACACCGCCACCGAGCTGGAGGTCGGCAAGCCCGGCAGCATCGAGGCCGCCGACCAACTAGCCACCCTCACCGAGGACGGTGCCCTGGATCCGGACACCACCCGCGACAGCGCGCTGACCGCGTTCACCGGCGGCAGGTCGCCCTACCTGA
Source organism: uncultured Actinomycetes bacterium (assembly GCA_963798745.1). Classification (GTDB taxonomy): domain Bacteria; phylum Actinomycetota; class Actinomycetes; order S36-B12; family CAIYMF01; genus Prado023. The sequence goes on along the minus strand of CAWCUF010000009.1, from coordinate 162,911 downwards.
TCGCCGGGCCGCAGGCGGTGGAGTCCGTCCGCACCGCCGGTGTGCCGTTCTCGGTCGAGGCGGTGCCGGGGTTCGATGGGGTACTCGGCTCGCGCAGTCAGGCGCTGGTCACCTCCGTGGGCCTGATGCAGTCGGCCTTCGCCCGCAACGCCGCGGCCGCAACCCAGTACCTGTTCAGCACCCTGATGAGCACCGACACGATGATGACCCTGGCTGCGCCCGGTGGCCTCGGCCCGGCCTGGTCCGCGGCCTACACCGCCGCCACGGCCGCCGACCCGGTCCTCAAGGGTTTCGGCGACTACGCAGACGCCTCGGTCCCCACTCCGAACCTGGCCGAGACGGACGCGGTCTGGCCGATCCTCGGCCAGGCCCAGGTCGAGGTCATGGACGGTGCGGAGCCAGCAGCCGCCATGCGCGCGGCAGGCAGCGAGATCCAGGACGTGATCGACGCCGATTGAGGTCGGACCGAGCCTGTCGAGGGCACCACTTCCGCCCGTCACAGGGCACCCGAGGGCTGCTCCTACCCGCCAAAGGTCACGGTTTGGTTACGCGTGCGATCTCAGGTCTCGACTCGCCTTCCCCCACCGAGCGATGCCCGCACCCGCGGGGCATGATGCCCTCGACGGGCCCCAGTGTGGACGGGTCCCGGGTTCAACTCACCAGAACGGGAGCATTCATGCGCCGCACAACCAAGGTCGGGGCTGCAGCCGCAAGCCTCGCACTCCTGCTCGCCGCCTGTGGCAGCGACAGCGAGACCGCAACAGACGACGGCTCGGCGGCCCCCCCGGCCGCGTCGGGCACCTTCACCATCTGGGCCGACGAGGTCCGGACCCCTCCGATCAAGGCCGAGTGCGACAAGTTCGCCGCGGAGAACGGGATCACCTGCGACGTCGTGCAGATCGACTTCGGCGACATCCGCAGCCGCGCTGTCCAGGGCAACCAGACCGGCGATGTGCCGGACCTGTTCATCGGCGCCCACGACTGGCTCGGCGAGCTGGTCACCAACGGTGTCGTGAGCCCCTTCGACCTCGGTGCCAACGCCTCCAGCTTCAGTGACGTCTCCGTCCAGGCGATCACCTACGACGGCAAGACCTACGGCGTGCCCTACGCGGTGGAGAACGTCGCCCTGCTGACCAACCCCGCGCTGTCCCCGGACTGCCCGGCCTCCCTCGACGACCTCATGAGCGCCGGCAAGAAGCTCAAGGACGACGGCGAGGCCTCGCTTCCGCTGGCGCTTCAGATCGGCGACCAGGGCGATGCCTATCACTGGATGCCGCTGTACACCGCCAACGGTGGGTACATCTTCGGCCAGAACCCTGATGGCACCTACAACGTCGACGACATGGGCGTCGGTGGACCCGGCTCCATCGTGGCCGCCGAGTCGCTGCAGCAGATGGCTGACGACGGCCTGATCAAGGCCTCGGTCACCGGCGACATCGCCAAGGAGTCCTACAACTCCGGCAAGTCGGCATGGTTCATCACCGGCCCGTGGAACGTCTCCGACGCAGTTGCCGCAGTCCCCGACACGGTGGTCTGCCCGGTTCCGGACGGCCCCTCGACGTCCTCGGCGTTCATCGGCGTTCAGACGATGTTCATCCCGACCAAGGCCCAGAACGCGCTGATCGCTCAGACGTTCCTCAACCAGTACGTGATGACCACGGAGTTCATGGACGCCATGTACGTGGCCGACCCGCGCCCGCCGGCGTGGACCGCCTCCGCGGACAAGGTCTCTGCCGACCCGATCGTCAAGGGGTTCATCGACTACGGCAAGCAGGGCATCCCGCAGCCGTCCGTGCCCGAGATGGGTTCGGTCTGGGAGGCACTGGGCCTGGCCGAGTTCAAGGTCGCCTCGGGTGAGGACCCGACCACGACCATGACCGAAGCCGGCGACGCCATCAACGCGGCGATCGCTGCGGGCTGATCACACACTGATCAAGAAGGGACGAAGAACCCGACCATGAGCATCACCACCGATCGACCTGCGGCAGAGGCCGCACCCAAGTCGTCGAAGTCCGTCACTGCTGGCGGGCTGACGATCAAGTTGGTCCTCGTAGGCATCATCGACGCGCTGCTGATCTGGATGCTGGCCCAGGCGCTCGCTGATGGGTGGACGCTCGCGGTCGGGTTCTTCGTCCTGACCCTGCTGGCTGTGAACCTCGTGTACTTCACCAAGGGCTTGCCCATGAAGTACCTGCTGCCGGGCCTGGTCTTCCTGCTCGTGTTCCAGGTCTACACGATCGTGCTCACCGCCCAATCCAGTTTGACCAACTACGGCACGGGCAACCTCGGCGACAAGGAGTCGGCGATCAACGCCCTGGTGATCCGAGGCGAGCGTCCGATCGAGACGTCAGCGGACTACCCCGTCGTCCCGATCGAGTCCGGCGGGACCGTGTCGATGCTCGTCACCTTCCCGGAGGGCACCCCGACAGCGGGCACGACCTCGATCGGCACGATCGACGGCCTGACCCCAGTTGCCCCGACCGACCTGGTCCTCACCGGTGATCGGGTCACCGGTGTCAACGGATACACCTCTCTGAACCTCGGCACCCTGACCAGCAACGCCGATTTCAACACCCAGTGGACCGAGCTGCGTGTCCCCCTGAACTTGGAGACCGGCACGTTCCTGAGTCAGTCCGGTGTATCCGAGGCCCGAGAGGTACGTTCCGGCTTCGTCTACGACTCGGAAGCCGACACCCTCACCGACATCAACAACGGCACGGTGTACACGCCCAACGACAGCGGCAACTTCGAATCCCCTGATGGCCAGGTACTGCAGCCGGGCTGGAAGGTCTTCATCGGATTCGAGAACTACACCTCGATCTTCCAGAATCCACAGATCCGCGATCGATTCCTGCCCATCACCATCTGGACGTTCTTCTTCGCCTTCATGACAGTGTTCACCACGTTCGCGCTAGGACTGCTGCTCGCGGTGGTCATGACCGATCGCCGGATGAAGGGAATGAAGTACTACCGGGTGCTGCTGATCCTTCCCTACGCGATGCCGATCTTCCTGACCGCGCCGCTGTGGCGAGGGATGCTCAACACCGACTTCGGCCTGATCAACCAGATGCTGCCCGGAGATCCCATCAACTGGCTCGGCGAGGCCAATCTCGCCCGGCTGTCGGTGCTGGTGGTCAACCTCTGGATCGCCTATCCCTACTTCTTCCTGATCTGCACCGGCGCGCTGACCGCGATTCCCGCGGACCTCAAGGAGGCCGCGTTCGTCGACGGAGCCAGTGGCTGGCACGCGTTCCGCACCATCGTCCTACCGCTGCTGATGATCTCCACCGCCCCGCTGCTGATCGCCTCCTTCACGTTCAACTTCAACAACTACACACTGATCGAGATGCTCACCGGCGGTGGTCCATTCCCTGGCCAGATCAGTGACGGTGGCTCAACGGACCTGTTGATCAACTGGACCTATCGCATGGCGTTCAACCAGACCAACCAGAGACTTGGACTGGCCTCGGCGATCGCCCTGATCATCTTCATCGTCGTGGGCACCATCTCGGCGTTCTCGTTCCGGTACACCAAGAAGCTCGAGGAGATCGGCGCATGAGCACCACCACGACCGAACCCGCAGCCACCCCGATCGAGGTCGAGCGCATGCCGTTCGGCCGCTGGATGAAGACCGTCGGGTGGCGGCACCTGATCCTGGTGGCCGCGGTGATCTTCGCCCTGTTCCCGATCTCCTACATCGTCAACCTGGCCTTCAGCCAGGGCAACACGCTGACCTCGGCGTGCCCGTCGAACCTGGCGGGCATCCAGACCGTCCAGTGCATCCTGCCGCTGCCGCCGTACGACACGCAGAACTTCAGCGACGTGCTGAACAACCCACAACGTCCGTTCCCGGTCTGGTTCCAGAACACCGTGATCATCGCGACCGTCGTGTCGTTCGTGTCTGTGTTCATGGGTGCCGCGGCGGCGTTCGCGTTCAGCCGGATGCGCTTCAAGGGCCGCCGGGCCGGCCTGACCTCGCTGGTCCTGGTCCAGATGTTCCCCGCGATCCTGGCGATCACCGCGATCTTCCTGCTGCTCTCGACCATCCGAGACACGTTCCCGGCGATCGGCCTGGGCACGATCTGGGGCCTGGTCCTGGTGTACCTGGGCGGCACGCTCGGGGTGAACACCTACCTGATGAAGGGCTTCTTCGACACGATCCCCGTGGAGATCGACGAGTCGGCGCGCATCGATGGCGCCAGCCATGTGCGCATCTTCTTCGGCATGATCCTGCGCCTGGCCGCCCCGATCCTGACGGTGGTCTTCTTCGTGACCTTCACCGGCATGTTCAACGAGCTCGCGATCGCCTCGGTGGTCCTGGCCGACCAGCGCGACACCACGCTGGCCGTGGGCCTGTACTCCTACGTCAGCAACCCGCTGCGCCAGGAGTGGGGCCTGTTCGCCGCAGGCGCGCTGATGGCCGCGCTCCCGGTGCTTGTGGTGTTCGCGTTCGCCCAGAAGCAGTTGGTCACCGGTCTGACCGCCGGCGCAGTCAAGGGCTGACCTGCGCAGATGACCTGGGGACCGGCGTTGGCGGGCTCGCTGCTGGGCGCGCCGCATCACGACGGCTCCCCCGGCTACTGCCCGGACCCGCCGCAGCAGCACGGTGATTCGTTCACCGTGCTGCTGCGCACCTCGCACGCCGACCCGGTGAGCACCGTGGCCGTGCGCCAGGTCCTTGATGGGGAGCCGGAGTACGCACCAGCCCGGATCGACCGTCAGGACGCCACCGGCACCTGGTGGCGCGCGGACCTCACGGCCCACAACACCGTCTCGCACTACCGGTTCCTGCTCGACGGGGGTGCCACCGGCTACCGCTGGTTGACCGCCGCCGGTCCGGTCGAGGCCGACCTGCCCGACGCGGGCGACTTCCGGGTCGCTGTCGCGGACGCGCCACCGCAGTGGCTCGACGACGCGATCGTCTACCAGGTGTTTCCCGATCGGTTCGCCCGCAGCGGCCGCGTCGACGAGCCGACCCCTGACTGGGCGGTGCCGGCGGCCTGGGAGGACCCCCCGGAGCCCGGCGGGCGCCCCTCGGCACGTCAGATCTACGGCGGGGACCTGTACGGGGTGGCTGAGCACCTTGACCACATCGCAGCCGTGGGCGCCAACACGCTGTACCTCACCCCGGTGTTCCCCGCGAACTCCAGCCACCGCTACAACGCCACCAGCTTCGACCACGTCGACCCGCTGCTCGGGGGCAACGCGGCCTACCGGGCGCTGATCGACGCCGCCCACGCCCGCGGGATGCGGATCCTGGGCGACCTGACCACCAACCACACGGGCAGCACTCACGACTGGTTCACCGCCGGCCGCGCCGACCCCAGTGCACCCGAAGCCGAGTTCTACCTGTTCGACGCCCCCGGCGAGGATCCCGTCGTCCCCCGCGGCTACGTCGGCTGGCTTGGGCACCGGACGCTGCCCAAGCTCGATCACCGCAGCACCGCGCTGGCCGCGCGGATCGTCTCCGGGTCTCAGAGCGTCGCCGCACGCTGGCTCGACTTCGGTCTCGACGGCTGGCGCATCGACGTGGCCAACATGACCGGGCGCTACCAGGCGACCGACCTGAACCATCAGGTCGCCAGGGCACTGCGCACCACGATGGCGCAGGTGTCGGCCGACGCGTACCTGGTCGGTGAGCACTTCCACGACTTCCTGCCCGACGTCGACGGCACCACCTGGCACGGGATCATGAACTACTCAGGGCTGGCCCGACCGATGTGGACCTGGCTCGTCCGCCCGGACTCCCCCTTCGGCGACTGGCTGGGCGCTCCCCTGCCGCACTGGCCACGGCTGCCCGGTGCGTCGGTGGCCGCCACCATGCGGGCCTTCAGCGCCATCCCGTGGGCAGCCCGCCAGGCCAGCCTGACCATGGTGTCCAGCCATGACACGCCGCGGATCGCCACGATCACCGACGATCCGCGCCTGACCGAGGTTGCCGTCGCCGCGATGATCGCCCACCCCGGCGTGCCGATGATCTGGGCCGGCGACGAGATCGGGCTGCAGGGGCGCACCGGCGAGGCCGGCCGCGTGCCGTTCCCGTGGGAGCGACCAGAATCCTGGAACCAGGAACTCATGTCCGTGTTCGGGCGACTTTGTGCTGTTCGCCGCGACTCGCAGGCCCTTCGTCGGGGAGGCTTGCGCTGGGTCCACGTCGACGCCGATCGAATGGTCTGGCTGCGCGAGGCACAGGACGAGTCAATGCTCGTCCTGCTCGCTCGCGCATCCGGGCCTCCGATAGCCTTGGCCGCCGACCTGCTCGGGCTCGGTGACGGCATGGGCGCTCGCAATGTCTACGGAGGCGCGAGCCTTGCGCAGTCAGCAGGTCTGGCAGAACTGCCAGGAGATGGTCCGATGGTGCAGATGTGGCGGCTGCCGGGGCTGAGTGGTCCCGGTCGATGAACAGGAGCAGGGATGGCAAGCGTCGAACTTGACAAGATCAACAAGGTGTACGACAACGGCTTCCACGCCGTCCAGGACCTGTCGATCGATGTGGCCGACGGCGAGTTCCTCGTCCTGGTCGGGCCGTCCGGCTGCGGCAAGTCCACGGCGCTGAGGATGGTGGCCGGTCTGGAGGACATCTCCAGCGGCGAGCTGCGGATCGGCGGCAAGCGGGTCAACGAGCTCGAGCCGCAGGACCGGGACATCGCCATGGTCTTCCAGTCCTACGCCCTCTACCCACACATGACCGTGGGCGACAACATGGCCTACGGCCTGAAGCTGCGCAAGATGCCCAAGGACGACATCGCCGCGCGGGTGAAGAAGGCCGCCGACATGCTCGAGCTCACGCCACTGCTCGAGCGTCGGCCCAAGCAGCTCTCCGGTGGCCAGCGGCAGCGCGTGGCGATGGGGCGGGCGATCGTCCGCGAGCCGCAGGTGTTCCTCATGGACGAGCCGCTGTCGAACCTCGACGCGAAGCTGCGCGTGCAGATGCGCGCTGAGATCTCCGCGGTCGTGCGGGCACTGAACACCACCACCCTCTACGTCACCCATGACCAGACCGAGGCCATGACCATGGGCGACCGCATGGCGGTCATGAAGGCCGGCGTGCTCAACCAGCTCGGCAGCCCGAGTGAGTGCTACGACTCCCCGAACAACATCTTCGTCGCGCAGTTCGTCGGCTCGCCGCCGATGAACCTGGTCATGGCCGACGTGCTCGACAAGGGCGATCGCCTGGTCCTCAAGGTGGGCGGGATCGAGCTGACGGCTCCGGAGGCGTTGCTCGAGCGCAAGCCCGCGCTGCGCGGCTTCGTGGGCAAGAAGGTCGTCATGGGTGTGCGCTCGGAGGACATGGAGGACTCCAGCCTGCGCGAGGGCCCGGCCGACCAGCGCCTGCAGGCCAAGATCACCCTCACCGAGGCGCTGGGCTCGGAGATCATCGTGCACTTCACCTTCGACGCCGAGCGGGTGGAGACCGCCGACACGCAACTGTTGGCCAAGGAGTCCGGCGAACAGGAGCTGCACACCCTCGGCGAGGGCGTGAAGTGGGTGGCCTCGTTCGCGCCGCGCTCACGCGTGCGCAACGGCGACACCGTGGAGATCTCGGTGGACATGGAGCGCGTCCACCTGTTCGATCCCGAGACGTCGGAGGCCGTCCGCGACTGAGCCGTGGGCAATCCTTACCTGCCTCGAACCCGCTGGCGCACCTGGTCCTGGCGCGCGGTTCCGCACCAGCCGCGCCAGCGGTGACAATGGGAACATGACCCAGCAGCCGTACTCCCCCACTGCAGCGTCCCAACCCGCCGCCCCGGGCTATGCGGGCCAGCACGACACGACGGCGCTGCCCCGCGTCCCGGCGGGGTACTCCGGGTCCGACCCCGGCTACCCGCCCGGCCCCGGATACACCCCTGGCTACGCCCCGATCAACCACGAGGCGGCCGTGTGGCAGGAGAAGTTCGCCCGCCAGCGCACCCGGACCCGCATCGCGGTCGCGTTCGCCGCGCTGGCGTCGGTGGCCGCCCTGGGCCTGGGGGTCGCCACCTGGCAGTTGGCGACCAGCTCCCTGTTCGGCTCGACCTCGGACCTCGCCGCCAGCCTGGGCTCGGGAGACCTGAACCTGGAGGACCTGCTGCCCGGTGACGGCGCCGCGCCGGAGGGCACCGGCCCCGAGGGCACCCCGAACGACTCGGCGCCCGGTGGCGACGTTCCCCTCGCCGACCTCCCCCTGCCGGAGTCGCTGAAGTCCCTGGCCGGCGCCATGGGCATCACCGATGTCGGCCAACTGCTCGACCTGGCGGTGGCCAACGGCATGATGAGCCAGGCCGAGGCCGACCAGGTGCGGGCCGCGATCGCGGCAGGCGCTGTCGTGGCGTCGACTCGGTAGCGCGACGAACCCGCCTCAGCGCGCCCGGTGTCCTATGGTGGTCCCGGAGCCGCACCCGTGGTTCCGAGCACCCTCCACCCGGATCGTCCGGCACGTACCTGCCGGTGAAGGGATTTACCATCATGGCCACTGTCACTTTCCAAGGCGCCTCTCGGGTCTACCCCGGTTCCACCAAGCCTGCGGTCAACAAGTTGGACCTCGAGATCGTCGACGGCGAGTTCCTGGTCGTCGTCGGCCCGTCCGGGTGCGGCAAGTCGACCGCGCTGCGGATGCTCGCCGGCCTCGAGGAGGTCAACGAGGGCAAGATCTTCATCGGTGAGCGTGACGTCACCAACCTGGCGCCCAAGGACCGCGACATCGCCATGGTGTTCCAGTCCTACGCGTTGTACCCGCACATGACCGTGCGCGAGAACATGGGCTTCGCGCTGAAGATCGCCGGCGAGTCCAAGGACGAGATCGAGGCTCGCGTCCAGGAGGCCGCCGGGATCCTGGACCTGGTGCCCTACCTGGACCGCAAGCCCAAGGCCATGTCCGGTGGTCAGCGTCAGCGGGTGGCCATGGGCCGGGCGATCGTGCGCAAGCCGCAGGTGTTCCTGATGGACGAGCCGCTGTCGAACCTGGACGCGAAGCTGCGGGTGCAGACCCGCACCCAGATCGCCAAGCTCCAGCGCGACCTCGGCGTCACCACGGTCTACGTCACCCATGACCAGACCGAGGCCATGACCATGGGCGACCGCATCGTGGTCCTCAAGGACGGCATCCTGATGCAGGTCGGCAGCCCGCAGGACCTCTACGACACCCCGGCCAACGTGTTCGTCGCCGGGTTCATCGGCTCCCCGGCCATGAACATCGTCGAGGCCCCCGTGGTCAACGGGCAGGTCACCCTCGGCAGCAAGGCCGTGGACCTCCCCGAGGGCGCGGCGCAGGCGCTGACCGCCAAGGGACGCAGCAGCGTGTTCATCGGGTTCCGGCCCGAGGACCTGCGCGTGACCAACAGCGACTCGGCCTGGCCGGTCAAGGTCCTCATCGTCGAGGGCCTGGGCGCCGATGCCTACGTCTACACCGAGGTCGAGCTCCCCGACGGCAAGACCCAGGAGGTCGTCGTCCGCACCGACGGGCGCACCCACCCGGCACGCGGGTCCATGCTCGGCATCGAGGCGGTGCCCCACCACGTGCACCTGTTCGATGCCGAGACCGGCGAGCGACTGAACCCCGGCCAGCCCAGCACCCCCGCAGTCTGACCGGGGCCGGCCCCGCGAGCCATGTCACTGCGCGCGACGGCCTCCGCCACTGAGCCAGACCTCCTGTTCCTGCCCTGGGGCAGGGCGCTGGAGGACTGGCCGGCGGCGGACGTCGTCGCGCTGCCACGCGGTATCTCCCGGCACACCGTGCGCTTCGTGCGGGTCAACGCGGTGGTCTACGCGGTCAAGGAGATCGAGGAGTCCTTCGCTACCCGCGAGTACGAGTTGCTCGTCGACCTCGGCCGGCTCGGCGCCCCGTGCGTCGAACCCGTCGGGGTCATCGCCGGGCGTACCGACGAGCACGGCGAGCCCCTGCCTGCGGCGCTGATCACCAAGCACCTGTCCTACTCGCTGCCCTACCGTGCCCTGGTCCAGACCACGTTGACCCGGGAGACCGGCGAGCGCCTGCTCGACGCCCTCGTGCTGCTCATCGTGCGCCTGCACCTGTTGGGATTCGCATGGAACGACTGCTCGTTGTCCAACACCCTGTTCCGCCGCGATGCGGGGGCGTTCTCGGCCTACCTGGTCGATGCCGAGACCGGGGAGCTGCGCGAGTCGCTGTCGCGCGGGCAACGCAGGTATGACATCGATACCGCTGAGCTGAACATCATGGGTGAGCTGATGGATCTGCAGGCCGGCGGATTCGTGCCGACGAGGTTCGACCCCGCCGCGATCGGCCCGGAGTTCCGTCGCCGCTACGAGCACCTGTGGATGACCCTCACCGAGCCGGTGACGGTCTCGGGCACCGACCGCCGGCACATCCACACGATGATGCGCACCCTCAACGGGTTGGGCTTCGACGTCGCGCAGCTGACCGCGCAGGCCACCGACGGTGGGGCCACCATCCTCGTGCAGCCCAAGGTCGTGGAGGCGGGGCACCACCGTCGACGGATGCTCCAACTCACGGGCCTGGACATGGGCGAGAACCAGGCGCGGCGCCTGCTCAACGACCTGGACTCCTACCGGCTGGTCGACCGCGCCGACGAGGACGAGGAGATCGTGGCGCATCAGTGGGTCAACGACGTGTTCGAGGCGATCCTGCTACGCGTACCGCGGGAGCTGCGCGGCCGGCTGGAGCCCTCGGAGCTGGTCCACGAGGTCCTCCAGCACCGGTGGTTCTCCTCCGAGCGGGCGGGGCACGACGTCGGCCTGCAGTGGGCCACCGATGACTACGTGCAGGCCCATCTGCGCCATGCAGCCGACGAGGCGGCCGTGCTCGGACCGGCCGTCGACGCGGCGCACCTGGTCACCGACGTGGACGGCGCTGTGCTGCCAGCGGATCCAGGCGCCGGCGACTGAGCCGCGCCGGGGGGCGTGGAGTCAACTGTTGAGCAGGTGCGCGAGGTGCGTCAGTGACGTGGCTTGCAGGGTGGGGGCGTTGAAGTACTCGGGGTAGGGCGACCCGGTTCGATCGATCCAGGCTGTGCGCATGCCCGCGAGGTGTGCTCCGTTGATGTCCCACGGGTGGACCGAGACGACCATCATCGCGGCGGGTCGCGATCTGCACCGCCCGGCTGCGTAGGCGTAGGCCGCAGGCGCGGGCTTCCAGATCCCGGCGTCCTCGGTCGACAGGTGACGCTCGAGGTGCCCGGCGAGCCCCGTGCGTGCGAACAGCCCTTCCGCGACCGCGACTTCGGCGTTGCTCAGGGTGACCAGGCGCGGTCCGAGCGCCTCGAGGGCGGACAACCCCTCGGGGACGTCGCTGTGCACGGCCAGTTCGTTGAACCCAGCCATGATGTGCTCGATGGCCTCGTCGACCGTGCGGTTCAGCGACGACCCGGTGAGGCTGGAGCGCAGTGTGCCGACGGCGATCTGGGTGAAGTCCGCCCGCGCGCGGGCGGCTGTCAGCGCCAATCCGTCCAGCAGCACCCCGGTGAGCCACATCGGGGCCAGGTGGCCCGGGGCACCGACGTCGGCGAATCGGCCGCCCAGCGGCGACAGGTCGGACAGGGTCTCGTAGACGTCGAACAACAGCACGTCGGGCAGGGTGCTGCCGCTGTCCGAGATCCGAGGGCCTGGATCTGATATTCCCATGGGGCTCCGATCGCGAGGTCGGCTCGACAGGGCTCGAGCCTGCGCTTGTTCGGCCTTGATGCGCCGCAGTGCACGACGATCCTCCGCATCCCGGCGCGATGCCACCCGGGACGCGGGCCAGGTCCCCGAACGGTGGTGCCCGCCCGTGCCCGCCATCGAGTTCCGGCCGGCCGCGCCGGATGGCGACTCAACTCGTCGCAGGAGCAGGTCTCGTCCGCGGGTCCATCCGGATTGGGTGAGGTCGCGAGCTCGTCGTGGGCGGCACCTGGGACCACCCGGCTGACCAGCCGGCGCGGGGGCGCCACGCTGTTGGCCACCGCGCTGCGGGTCGCGGCCAGGTTGGCCACGAGTCGACCAGGATCGTCCACGTAGTCCAGGTGCTCGGCGTCGCCCATGTCCAGGTACACCCACGTGTCAGGGGCGAATCCCGCGTGCACGATCTGATCGTGCAACCGGTGCCCGACCATCGGTTCGTCGAGGACGACCGGCGAGAACGCCAGCAGCCGACCGAACAGCTCCGGGTGCGCGACGCCCACGTGCAGCGTCATATAGCCACCCAGCGACGAGCCGGCCAGGCCGACCCCGTCCCGATCCCGGGCCACCCGATAGCTGCGCTGTACATGACCGATGACCTCGTCGACCAGGAATCGCGCGGTGGCGGCCCCATCGGCGGCGACCGGCACGCCGCCGAGCATCCAATCCCACGCGGTGTACTCGGCATACCGGCGCTCAGCATCGCTCGGCGAGTCGATGCCGACCACCACCGCGCCGCCGAAGGCGCCCTCGGCGACCAGCGCCTCGATCGTCTCGTCGACGCGCCACTGCATCCCGAAGGCCGAGGTGCCCCGGTCGAACAGGTTCTGGCCGTCGAACATGTACAGCACCGGATAGTCGTGCTTAGAAGTCTCGTAGCCGGGCGGCAGGTAGATGCGCACGGCGCGGCGCCGGCCGGCACGCAGCAGGTGGGTGACATCGACCCGGCCCGAGACGGTCGAGCGCCACGGGCGATCCGCCGACGCATCCCGTCCCATCTGCACACTCGCACGCTACTGCCCGCCGGCGCCCGGTCGCAGGCGACGCCCTGCGCCCGGCCGGAGCCCCGCTCGCGGGCATCGCCCCGCCGGGCGCCCACTCAACCACCAGCCTGCCCCGGCGAGTCGATCCACGTCTCAGCGGCCGAACGGCGACTCATCCAATTTCGCTGGGGTGGAATGCCCTCGAACTTGGATCGATCCTGCGGTGCGCGGGGCGGTCGAGGGCTCGGAACGAGGGGGCTCAGGGTTAGCTCCGCGACGCGCGGGCACGTGAGAGCTGTCGGGCGCGGGGCGGCGCTGGATCAGCGGCGCGCGGTGGCCACCGAGTACAGCGCGACGCCCGCCGCGACCCCGGCGTTCAGCGACTCGGTGTCGGCATCCATCGGGATCGCGACGAGGTGGTCACACGTCTGGGACACCAGGTGCCCGAGGCCCTTGCCCTCGCTGCCCACGACGATGACCAGGGGCCCGGTGACCAGGTCGCGATCGAGGTCGGGCAGCTCCAGCCCGCCGCCCATCGCCAGGCCGATCACGGTGGCGCCCTCCTTCTGCGCGGCGACCAGCCAGCGCACCAGGTTGGTCACCTGGGCAACCGGCAGCCGCGATGCGGCTCCCGCCGAGGTCTTCCACGCCGAGGCGGTCATCGACGCGGCCCGCCGCTCCGGGATCACGACGCCATGGGCGCCGAACGCCGCCGCCGAGCGCACGACGGCGCCGAGGTTGCGCGGGTCGGTGACCCCGTCGAGGGCCACCAGCAGCGGCTGCTTGCCCGCATCGAACGCCCCGGCCATCAGGCCACCGGCGTCGGCGTACACATACGGCGGGACCTGCAGGACGATGCCCTGGTGCACCGCCCGGCCGCTGAGTCGGTCCAGGTCGGTCCTGGTGGTCTCCAGCAGCGCGATCCCTCGTCCGACCGCGAGCTTCATCGCCTCACGGACCCGGTCGTCGGAGTCGAGGTACTGCTGCACGTGCAGCGCGGAGGCGGGGATCCCGGCCTGCAGCGCCTCGAGCACGGAGTTGCGCCCCGCCACGGCCTCGGTCGCGGGCTTCTTCGCCGCCCGGCCGGGCCCCGGACGCGAGCCGGACCGTCCTCCCGAACCCTTGCCCGACCCCTTGCCGGCGTGCTTCTCCGCGGAGCGGGCGCGCCGGTAGGCAGTGTGCCCGGGCCGGTCCTCGGCTCGCGGCGTGGGACCCTTGCCCTCCAGCTTCTGGCTCTTCTGCCCGCCGGAACCCACGACCTGGCCCTTCTTCGTGCCCGGCCTTCGCATCGCGCCGCGCCGCTGTGAGTTGCCTGCCATCACGCCTCCAGTGACCAGCGCGGACCGGCCGGGGTGTCCTCGATGAGGATCCCGGCCGCGCGCAATGTGTCGCGCACCGCGTCGGCGGTGGCGAAGTCCCGCGCCGCGCGCGCAGCGGCACGAGCGGCCAGCCGGTCGCTGACCAGCGCGTCGAGTGCTGCGTGCGCCGCGTCCGAGCCCCCTGCGTCGCCGGCCCACATCGGCGCCAGCGGATCGACGCCCAGGACGTCGAGCATGTGCCGGACGCTGCCCAGCAGGCCGCTCAGCTCCGCGTCCGCGCTGCCCGGATCGGCCAGCATCCGGTTGCCCGCGGACACGGTCTCGTGGATGACGGCCAGCGCTGCGGGCACGCCGAGGTCGTCGTCCATCGCGGCCACGAACCCCTCCGGCAGAGCCGTGCCTGGGTCCCCGGCGCCGACCCGCTCGACAGCCCGGTGCACGAACCCCTCCAGTCGCCGGTAACCGGTCGCCGCGTCGGCCAGCGCCTCCTCGGAGAACTCGATGTGCGAGCGGTAGTGCGCCGCCCCCAGGTAGAAGCGCAACTCGACCGGGCGCACCCGGCGGACCACCTCGGTGACCAGCAGCGAGTTGCCCAGCGACTTGCTCATCTTCTCCCCCGCGGTGGTCACCCACGCGTTGTGCAGCCAGTACCGCGCGAACCCGTCGCCGACCGCGTGCGACTGCGCGATCTCGTTCTCGTGGTGCGGAAAGATCAGGTCCAGCCCGCCGCCGTGGATGTCGAAGGCCGGCCCGAGGTACATCCGGGCCATCGCAGAGCACTCCAGGTGCCAGCCCGGACGACCCACCCCCCACGGGGTGTCCCAGCCGGGACCGTCGTCGCGGGTCCCCTTCCACAGGGCGAAGTCACGCGGATCGCGCTTGCGCACGTTCGGGTCCGCGTCCGCGGCGGGCTGCATCTCGGCGATCCGCTGGCCCGACAGCGCGCCGTAGGCCGGGAAGGACGCCACGTCGAAGTACACGTCCCCATCGGCGGCGTAGGCATGCCCCGCGTCGATCAGGCGCGCCATGAGGGTGATCATCGCCGGGATATGGCCGGTGGCCCGCGGTTCGATCGTGGGCGTGCGGCAGCCCAGGATCCGGTAGGCCTCGGCGAAGGCCCGTTCGTAGTGGGCGGCCACCGCCCACCAGGGCCGGTCCTCCTCGATCGCCCGGGCGAGGATCTTGTCGTCGATGTCGGTCACGTTGCGCACGAACGTCACCTCGTGACCGGACTCGGCCAGCCAGCGGTACAGGATGTCGAAGCTGACCCCCGAGCGGATGTGCCCGATGTGCGGCGCGGCCTGCACAGTGGCCCCGCAGACATAGATCGACGCGCGCCCGGCTTCCAGCGGCACGAACTCCCGCGTGCTGCGCGTGGCGGTGTCGTGCAGTCTCAAGGTCACCGGGGGAGTCTACCGGCCGAGCACGCCCGGACCGGGCGCCCGAACTCCAGCTCGATCCCCTACCCTCCCACTCCTCTGCCCCGACCCCCGCCCACCCAAGGCCCCGATCCGCACGGTTCCGCGACCAGCTGCGCCCCGCGGCGGCTTCCTCCGCACCAGTGTCGCCCGTCAGCCAGTTGATCCACACCAGCACCAGTCATCGGTCGCTCACGTGGAGGAACCAGAAGTGAGCGAGCAAAGACACCCGCTCCACCCGCCGCCTCGGACCGGCCAGTTCCTCCTCAGCCGCGTCGCTCGTCAGCCGGTTGATCCACCCCAGGGCCGAGAGCATGTCGCTGGGGTGGAGGAACTGCGAGCGGGACGCCGGGCGGGTCAGTTGGTGCGGATCAGCAGGGCGGTGGCGATCGCGGCGATGCCCTCTCCGCGGCCGGTCACCCCCAGGCCGTCGGTGGTGGTCGCCGACAACCGCACGATGGCCCCGGCCAGTGCGTCGGACACCGCTGCCTGGGCCTCCGCTCGGCGCGGGCCGATCCGCGGGCGATTGCCGATGACCTGCGCCGACACGTTGCCGATCGCGTAGCCGGCCGCGGTGATCCGCCGCAGGGTCTCGGCCAGCAGGCTCGCCCCCGACGCGCCCGCCCACTGCGGTTCAGCGGTGCCGAAGTTGGAGCCGAGGTCACCCAGGTCGGCCGCCGCGAGCAGCGCATCGCAGATCGCGTGCGCCACCACATCGGCATCCGAGTGCCCGGCCAGCCCGTTCTCCCCCGGCCACGCCAGGCAGGCCACCCAGAGCTCGCGTCCGGCCGCCGGATCGGC
Organism: uncultured Actinomycetes bacterium; assembly: GCA_963798745.1. Lineage (GTDB taxonomy): Bacteria > Actinomycetota > Actinomycetes > S36-B12 > CAIYMF01 > Prado023. The sequence continues at coordinate 146,759 of CAWCUF010000009.1, read as the reverse complement.
GAACGGGTGCACGTCCACCCCGATCCCGACGAGCGGGACCGCGCTCATGACCCCGCCTCGCTGGTCGAGAGCTCGCTGGTCGAGAGCTCGCTGGTCGGGCGCTCGCTGGTGGAGCGCTCGCTGGTCGGGCACTCGCCGGCGAGCAGGGCCTCGGCCAGCACCAGGTCCAGCGCGGTGGTCACCTTGAAGCCCCGCGGGTGTCCGGGCACGATCATGACCTTCCCGCCCGCCGCCTCGACCATCCCGGCATCGTCGGTGGCCGCAGGGTCACCGGTGGCGTGCGCCCGGTCCAACACCGACCGTGCGAATCCCTGCGGGGTCTGCACGGCCCGCAGGGTGCCGCGATCCAGCGTCCAGGACCGACCCTCGACGTCGAACTGGCGGATCGTGTCGGCCACCGGCGCCCCGGGCACGACCGCGTCCGCGCCGGCCAGCACGGCGTCGATCACCGCGGCAACCACCTCCGCCGGGACCAGGGCGCGCGCGGCGTCGTGCACCAGCACCGCTTCGAACTCCACGGGGACCACGGCCAGCGCGTTGGCCACCGACTGCGCCCGGGTGGCCCCACCGGTGACCGCGAGCACCGGCACGCCACCGGCATCGGCCCGGGCCACCGCTGCCATCTCGTCCTCGAGCCCCTCGGGGGCCGCCAGCACCACCAATCGAACCCGCGGATCGGCGACCAGTCCGCGCACCGCGTGACTCAACAGGGGCTCGCCTGCCAGGGGCACCATCGCCTTGGGGACGCCGGCGCCCAGCCGCTCGCCGGACCCGGCGGCGGGCACGATCGCGACGACGCTGGCCTGCACGTGCCTCACCGTACCGACAACGACGCCCACCATCCGGGGTTCGGAGGTGGGCGTCGCCAGCGGATCAGTGGATCAGGACTGCAGGACCTCGTCGAGGATGGCCTCGGCCTTGTCCTCATTGGTGTGCTCGGCCAGGGCCAACTCGCTGACCAGGATCTGGCGGGCCTTGCTCAGCATGCGCTTCTCGCCGGCCGACAGCCCGCGCTCACGCTCCCGGCGCCACAGGTCGCGCACGACCTCGGCGACCTTGATGACGTCACCGGAGGCCAGCTTCTCGAGGTTGGCCTTGTAGCGCCGCGACCAGTTGGTCGGTTCCTCTGTGTAGGGCTGACGCAGGACGTCGAACACCCGGTCCAGGCCCTCAGCGTTGACCACATCCCGGACGCCGACCAGATCGACGTTGTCAGAGGGCACCCGGACGGTCAGATCGCCCTGGGCTACCCGCAGGACCAAGTACTCCCGGTCGATACCCTTGATGGAGCGGACCTCGATGGATTCGATGAGCGCGGCCCCGTGATGGGGGTACACGACGGTGTCGCCAACCTTGAACGTCATTGTGCGGGTGACCCCTTTCGGTGGGCCCCCAGTCTAACACGCTGGGGTGCAGCCTCCCGTGGTCGTGATCACCGGATAGGGTGCCCCCGTGATCCGATCCCGTGTCGCCGTACTGGCCGTCTGCCTCGTCGCCGTCCTGCCCGCAGCAGGCTGCTACCAGGGCTTCGACAACACCGTGAACACCCAGAGTGCCACCGGCAACGGCACCGACTTCGAGGTCGGGGACCTCAAGGTGCTCGATGCCACTCTGGTGGCTGACGAGGCCGGCACCGGCGTGGCATCCCTGTCGGTGACGATCGTCAACGACGGGGAGGTCGACGAGGCGCTGGAGTCGGTGACCGCGCAACTCGGCGGCCCCGGAGCCGTCACGGGCGCTCTGGACGTCCCGGCCGGCACCTCGCTGCGGATCGGCGCCCCCGGCGACCCGACGATCATCTTCAGCGGGATGCAGGCCCGCGCCGGCCAGTGGGAGACGCTGACGTTCACGTTCAGCAGGTCCGGCAGCGAGTCCAGGTCGATCGCGGTGGTGCCCCCGGTCGGCTACTACGCCGATTTCGCACCGGCCGCGGTGCAGGCCGAGAAGTAGTCGCCCTGCGCTCAGGCGTCGAACTTGTAGCCCAGTCCGCGCACGGTCAGCAGGTGCACCGGGTGCGAGGGATCGGCCTCAACCTTCGCGCGCAGCCGCTTGATGTGCACGTCCAGGGTCTTGGTGTCCCCGACGTAGTCCGAGCCCCAGATCCGGTCTATCAACTGTCCTCGGGTGAGCACCCGCCCGGCGTTGCGCACGAGGTACTCGAGCAGGTCGAACTCCTTGAGGGGCATGGCGACCGACTCCCCGGCCACGGTCACATGATGGCGCTCGGGGTCGATGCGCACTGGACCGGCCTCCACCACCGGGCTGTCGTCGAAGTCGTCGACGTTGCGACGCAGCACGGCCCGGATCCGCGCCACCAGCTCGCGGCTGGAGAACGGCTTGGTCACGTAGTCGTCCGCGCCGAGCTCGAGACCCAGCACCTTGTCGAGCTCCGAATCGCGGGCGGTGACCATGATGATCGGGACGCGCGACTTGGCCCGGATGCTCCGGCACACGTCGGTGCCCGACATCCCGGGCAGCATCAGGTCCAGCAGGACGAGATCGGCCGGCTCCCGGGCGAACTGCGCCAGGGCGTCGGGACCGGTGCTGGCGATGGCCACCGAGAAGCCCTCCTTGCGCAACATGAAGCTCAGGGCATCGGAGAACGACTCCTCGTCCTCAACGACCAGGATGCGGCTCACTGCTCCTCCTTCGATGTCGCCACCCTCGCCTGCGTGGCCACCGACCGTGCGGACGGCGAGCGGCGAGCTGTGCGTGCGGAGGCGACCGGCAGCCGGATCGTGAAGGAGGACCCCTCCCCGACCCGTGACCAGACCTCGCAGTCCCCGCCGTGGTTGGCGCACACGTGCTTCACGATCGCCAGGCCCAGGCCCGTGCCGCCCGTGTCGCGCGAGCGTGCGGGGTCCACTCGGTAGAAGCGCTCGAAGATCCGCCCGAGCTCCTCGGCCGGGATGCCGATGCCCTGGTCGGTCACCGCGACGGTGACCCAGCCCTCGCTGGTGCCGGTGCTGACCGCGACCTTCGTGGCCGGTGGGCTGTAGTTGATCGCATTGACGATCAGGTTGCGCACGGCGGTCACCAGCTGGGTGCTCACCCCCTCCACCTGCAGGTCGGCGATCCCGCCGCGCAGGAAGGAGATGTCCTTGGCCTGCGCCAGCGAGCGGGCGTCGTCACACGCCTGGGCCACCACGTCGTCGATCGACACCGGAGCGGTGGGCTGCATCGGCTCCACGCCCTCCAACCGGGACAGGTCCATCAGGTCGGTGATCAACGTGGTCAACCGCTGGGTCTCGCCCAGCATCCGGTCGGTGAACCGCGCAATGGCCTGCGGGTCGTCCTGGGCCTGGGTGAGGGCCTCGGCCAGCAGGGAGAGCGCACCGATCGGCGTCTTGAGCTCGTGGCTGACGTTGGCCACGAAGTCGCGGCGGGCATGGTCCAGACGCTCGGCCTCGGTGATGTCCTCGACGAGTACGAGCACCGCGCCGGCTGCCATCGGAGCCACCCGGACCCCGAGCCGGACCCCGGCCTGACGCCGACCCGGACGGCGCACCGTGAGCGCCCGGTCAGATCCCTGGCCGGTGCTGCGCGCGTGCGCGACCAGCTTGGAGATCTCGGCGCCGTTGATCGCGCCCCGACGCACCACCCGCAGTGCGGTCAGCGCCGGGTGGCTCCACCGGACGCGGTCGTGGGCATCGATCCACATGGCGGGGGTGCTCAGCGCGGCCAGCACGTGTTCCAGATCCCCTGGCTGGGTCACGACCGGTGTCGCGACCTCCTCGGGCACACCGGACTGCGGCTCGGCCCCGATCGGTTCGCCGGGCAGCGGCGCATCCTCGGCGATCGGGCTCGAGGAGGGTACGCCGAACAGTCGCCGCCGGCCGGTGGACGGCAGCGCCGGGGTGCGTCGCGACTGGGTGGCCACGGCGTCAGGATAGGGGTGCGCCGGAAGTGCGGGCCGTGGCCCACCCGCCCGCGGGCCCATGTTCACCACGCGAACGCGCATTGTTCACCCGGTGCTCATCGCCGGGCCACACGGGTGCGGTGCAGTGCAGATCCGCCAGTAGACTGCCCATTCGGGAGGACACCATGCGCGCAGCATTCCATGAGCAGCTCGATGAGATCAGCGACCTGCTTGCCGAGATGGCGGTCGCTGCAGGGTCGGCGATGAACCAGGCAACCCAGTCCCTGCTCAATGCGGACCTGGCGATCGCCGAGGCGGTGATCACCGGTGACGACCACATCGACGAGCTCACCAGCGAGGTCGAACGGCGCTGCTACGAGGCTGCCGCCCTCCAGCAGCCCGTGGCCACCGACCTGCGGATCGTCATCGGATCGCTGCGGATCTCCTCGTCGCTGGAGCGGATGGGCGACCTGGCGGTGCATGTGGCCAAGCAGGCCCGGCTGCGCTACCCGAACCACAGCATCCCCAACGACCTGCGCGGCACGTTCGCCCAGCTCGGCGCCCTCGATGACGCGATCGCGGCCAAGACCGCCACGGTGATCTCCACCAAGGACGTGGCCCTCGGACCGGACATCGAGCGCTACGACGAGGAGGTCGACCGGTTGCACCGCGAGCTGTTCACCACGGTCCTGTCACCGTCCTGGACGCACGGGGTCGAGAAGGCCATCGACGCCACGCTGCTCTCGCGCTACTACGAGCGCTACGCCGACCACGCGGTGAGCATCGCGCGCCGGGTGATGCACGTCGTGACCGGGGAGCCCTACGCGGACACCACGCTGGAGGTCCCGCCCGAGCAGTGACCCGGCGCACGCGCAGACGCTGGGCCTCGGCCGGGTCGACTTGCCCGGCCCGACCGCCTCGGCGACAGTTGCCCCATGAACGCCGGCCCACACCCGCCGACCGCCCTGCGCCGCACCCCGCGGCGGGTGGCCATGCTCAGCGTGCACACCTCTCCGCTGGACCAGCCCGGGACTGGTGACGCCGGGGGCATGAACGTCTACATCGCCGAGGTCGCCCGCCGGCTGGCCGCACGTGGTACCGCGGTCGAGGTGTTCACGCGCGCCACGTCCAGCGACCTGCCTGCCCAGGTGCCGATGGCCCCGGGTGTGCTGGTGCACAACGTGGTGGCCGGACCGTTCGAGGGTCTGCCCAAGGAGGACCTGCCCGGCCAGTTGTGCGCGGTGACCGCCGGGGTGCTACGCCGGGAGGCCACCCGCCGCGAGGGCTGGTTCGACCTGATCCATTCCCACTACTGGCTCTCGGGCCAGGTGGGTTGGCTGGCCAAGGAGCGCTGGGGGGTACCCCTGGTGCACACCATGCACACGATGGGCCGGGTCAAGAACCTCAACCTGGCCCCCGACGATCGCCCCGAGCCGGAGCTGCGGATCATCGGCGAGCAGCAGGTGGTGGACGCCGCCGACCGGCTGGTGGCCAACACAGCTACGGAGCGCGCCGAGCTCATCGACCTCTACGACGCCGATCCGCACCTGGTCGACGTCGTCCTGCCCGGGGTCGACCTCGAGGCCTTCCACGATCGCGACCGGGCCGCCGCCCGAGCTGCGCTGGGCCACCGACCCGAGGACCTGGTGGTCCTGTTCGTCGGTCGGATCCAGCCGTTGAAGGCCCCGGACCTGATCGTGCGCGCGATGGCCGTGCTCGCCGACGAGCATCCGCAGCTGGCCGGCCGCGTGCGCCTGGAGTTCTGCGGCGGACCATCGGGCAGTGGCCGCGATCACCCCACCGCGCTGGCCGACCTGGCCGCCGACCTGGGCGTGCCCGCGCAGTTCCACGCGCCGGCCGATCGCGCCCGGCTGCGCCAGCGCTACGCAGCGGCCGACGTCGTCGTGGTCCCCTCGCACTCGGAGTCGTTCGGCCTCGTCGCGGTGGAGGCGCAGGCCTGCGGCACCCCGGTCCTGGCCGCCAACGTGGGCGGGTTGCCGATGGCTGTGGCCGATGGTGTCTCCGGGCTGCTCGTCGAGGGTCACGACCCGGTCACCTGGGCGGGAGCGTTGCGCCGGCTGCTCAGCGATGACGCGCTGCGCGCCCGATTGGCGGCCGGCGCCCGTGGACATGCCGCGACGCTGTCCTGGGACGCCACCGTCGAGGGATTGCTCGCCAGCTACGCCGCGGCCCTGGCAGCACCGCGCGACGCCCTGGGCCAGGTGAGTTGATGACGGGCAACGCGCAACCAGGCGCTCACGGGGTTCCAGCCGAAGCCACAGGGGCGTCCGTGGCCGACGGCGTGGCCCTGGCACTGGCGGCCCTGCTCGAGGCCGAGGGGATCGAGCACGAGCGCCCCGAGCCGCACCAGTTCGTCGTGGTCCTGCCGGGCGCGGCCAAGTTGCGCACGACGGTCAGTCTGAACATCGGCGCGCAGGCCCTGACCATCAACGCGTTCGTGGCCCGCCGACCCGACGAGAACGCCGAGGGCGTCTACCGCTGGTTGTTGCGGCGCAACACCCAGATGCTCGGCATCGCCTTCGCGTTGGACCGCCTCGGTGACATCTACCTCGTGGGCCGCGTACCGGTGACCGGCCTCGGCCCCGATGACCTCGACCGGCTGCTCGGTTCCGTGCTGCGCGCCTCCGACGAGTCGTTCAACACGATCCTGCGCCTGGGCTTCGCCAGCGCCATCCGACGCGAACGTGCGTGGCGGGAGTCCCGGGGCGAGTCGTTGGCCAACCTCGCCGCGTTCGCCGACCTGGGCTCGCGGGACCCCGCGGACCCCACTGGTCCCGACGCCTGATCCTCGCCGGGGGGTTCATCGCGCGGTGATCGCGCTCGACGCGCGAGCGCCGGTCCGGCTGGGCCACAATGTCGGCCATGACCTACACCCTGATCCTGCTCCGCCACGGCGAGAGCCAGTGGAACGCCAAGAACCTGTTCACCGGATGGGTGGACGTGGACCTGACCGAGAAGGGCGAGGCCGAGGCCGTCAAGGGCGGCCAGATGCTCGCCGACCAGGGGATCCTGCCCGACGTCGCCCACACCTCGCTGCAGCGCCGGGCCATCCGTACGACCAACCTGGCACTGGACTACTGCGACCGGCACTGGGTGCCGGTACGTCGCAGCTGGCGACTCAACGAGCGCCACTACGGCGCCCTGCAGGGCAAGGACAAGAAGGAGACGCTGCAGAAGTACGGCGAGGAGAAGTTCATGCTCTGGCGCCGTTCCTACGACGTGCCCCCGCCGCCGATCGATCCCGAGGACGAGTTCGCCCAGACCCACGACAAGCGGTACGCGGACCTGGCACCGGAGATCCGGCCCGACGCGGAGTGCCTCAAGGACGTCGTGACCCGGATGCTGCCCTACTGGTACGACGGGATCGTGCCGGACCTGCGGGTCGGGCGCACGGTCCTGGTGGGCGCGCACGGCAACTCCCTGCGCGGGCTGGTCAAGCACCTCGAGGCAATGAGCGACGAGGCGGTCATCAAGCTGAACATCCCGACCGGGATCCCGCTTGTCTACCGTCTCGACGAGGATCTGCGCCCCACGGTCCCGGGCGGTGAGTACGTGGACCCGCAGGCGGCTGCGGCCGCGGCTGCCGCGGTGGCCAATCAGGGCAAGTAGATCCAGTAGGTGCCGCAGGCCCGGTGGAGGTGATCGCGCCCGGGCCCGCGGTGTCGGAGTCGAGGTCGAGCATGCGTGCCGTCGTCGCTGACCAGTACGGTCCCCCCGACCGGCTGCGCCTGGCGCAGGTCCCGCGCCCGCAACCCGGTCCCGCGCAGGTGCTGGTGGCCGTCCATGCCAGCGGGGTGCACGCCGACGTCTGGCACATGGTGCGCGGGGTGCCGTACGCCCTGAGGCTGATGGGCGCGGGCCTGCGCCGGCCCGCCAACCCCATCCCGGGCACGGACATGGCCGGCGTCGTCAGTTCCCTGGGCCCGGGTGCGAGGAGGTTCCAAACCGGCGACCGGGTGTTCGGTGAGGTCGTGACCGGGATGCAGTGGCGCAACGGTGGCGCCTACGCGCAGTACGTCGCGGTGGATGAGTCAGCCCTGGAACTGATCCCCGAGGGAGTCTCGTTCGTGGCGGCCGCGGCGGTACCCACCTCCGGGATGATCGCACTGTCCGTGGTGACCCAGGAGGCCCGCGTCCAGGCCGGCGACCGGGTGCTGGTCAACGGGGCTGCCGGTGGTGTCGGGCAGTTCGTCGTGCAGATCGCGCGGGCCCGGGGAGCGCACGTGACCGCCGTGGAACGCCCCGACCGGCTCGACCTGCTGTCCGAGGTGGGGGTCGACGAGGCCCTCGACGGCGTGGCCACCGACTACACCGAGCTCACCGAGCGCTTCGACGCCATCATCGACATCCCCGGCAATCGCCCCTTCAACCGTGCCCAGCGGGTCCTCACCGAGACCGGGCGCTACGCCCTGATCGGCCACGACCACTACGGGGCGAGCGGCCACCGTTGGGTCGGCAGCATCCCCCGGGCCCTGGGGTTGATGGCCCGGGGCGTGGTGAACTCCCATGCGCCGCGGCCCTCGTTCACGAGCCCGCCCAGCGATGGGATGTCGACGCTGGCCGCGCTGCTGGCCACCGGCCAGCTGCACCCAGTGATCGGCGCAACGTTCCCACTCGAGCGGACGGCCGAGGCCGTGGCGTTCCTGGAGTCCGGACGTGCGCGCGGCAAGGTCGCACTCACGGTCGTGGACCCGGAGTCCTGAGGCGGCCGGAGGGCCGGCGTGCAGCCTCAGCGGCCGCTGGTGATCTCGGTGATCTTGGGCTTGATGTCCAGCAGGTACACACCTGCGATCACGATCGAGGCGATTCCGATGAGGCCGATCGGGTTGAGCGTCACCAGGGAGAGCAGCGTGGCGCTCCCGGTCAGGACCAGCCACACGGTCTTGGACTGCCGCCCGACCGCTGGGAATGCATCGGGCCGGGCGCGCAGGGCGTGCAGGAACGCGAAGGCGCACGCCACCACCGTGGCCATGCCGATTCCCAGCGTGATGATGTCGGTCAGCCAGTTCATGGTCCCAGCGTATGCGACGCTCAGGGCGTGAGCCATCTCACGTGGTTCGCGCTAGCAAGCCGCTTGCATCTGCAAGCAGGCCCACGGATACTTGATGTGTGGCCAAGATCGACGCAACCAAGCTCGGCGAGTACATCCGCGAACAGCGGGGTGCTGCCCAGATCTCGGTGCGCCAGTTGGCCAAAGCCGCAGACATCTCCAATCCCTACCTGAGTCAGGTGGAACGGGGGCTGCGCAGGCCCAGCGCGGAGATCCTCACCAGGATCGCCGGGGGCTTGCGGATCTCCGCCGAGACGTTGTACGTCCGTGCGGGGCTGCTCGAGGAGCGCAGGGGTGACCACGCGGTCATCGCCACGATCACCGAGGACGTCACGCTCACCGAGCGCCAGCGCAAGGCGCTGCTGGAGATCTACGCGGCATTCCAGACCGAGAACTCGACCCAGCAGTTGCCGGGCGAGGCCGAAGAAGAAGGGTAACTCGCATGACTGAGAACACCGCTGCCCACCAGGAGACCCTGGACGACACCGCCGCCGAGACGGCGGCCGACACCGTCGAGCCGGTTGCCGAGAAGGCCGCCGCGACCAAGAAGACCGCGACCAAGAAGGCCAGCACTGCAAAGAAGACCACGGCGAAGAAGACCACCTCGGCCCGCAAGACCGCGGCCAAGAAGGTCGCGCCCAAGAACGAGGGCCTGCACGTGCCCACCGTCGACGAGCTGCGTGACATGGTGGGCCACCTCGAGGTGCCGACCATCGACGAGGTCCGCGACTTCGTGGCCAAGTTCGAGGTGCCGACGATGGCCGACGTTCGCGAGTTCGTCGCCAAGATCGACGTCCCGACCGTCGCCGAGGTTCGCACCGAGGCCGAGAAGTTCGTGCACCGGATCGACGTCCCGACGGTGACCGAGGTTCGCACCGAGGCCGAGAAGCTCGTGCACCGGATCGACGTCCCGACGGTGACCGAGGTTCGCACCGAGGCCGAGAAGCTCGTGCACAAGATCGAGGTCCCGACCGTCGAGGACGTGCGCGACCTGGTCGCGAAGGTGGAGCTGCCGAAGGTGGAGCTGCCGACCGTCGCCGAGCTGCGCACCGAGGCCACCGAGCGGGCTGCCGAGGCCAAGGACCAGGCCGGCGCCATGTACCGCAAGGTGCTCGAGTCGATCAAGTGATCGCAGCCCCGCAGCAGCGGGGCGTCCAGCACTGATCAGCGAGGGGTCCGACCAGCGGGTCGGGCCCCTCGTGGCGTGCCTGGTGGCGCGCCCGAGAGTGTGGTGCCCGTCGCCGACGGTCGCCTCAGAACACCGCCTCGACGGTGCCGACCGGATGACCGCCGCCCAGGATGGGGGCCGGCGTCGCAGCGAGCTGCACCTCGTCGCTGACCCCGAGGTGACGCAGCAGCGCGAGCACGACGCCGGCCCGCGCCCGCTCGGAGCCGTCGGCGACCTTGACCGCCGCCGCGTGCCCGCCGGGCAGGGCCAGGGCGTGCACGGATTCGGCGCCGTCCTTGGCGATGGCTCCCGGCAGCGCACTCATGAAGGCGGTGATGTCCCGACCGGTCCCGCCGACATGCATCGGATGTCTGGACATGGCCCGGGCCACCCGACCCGGGGCGGTGTCGGCCGGCGCGAGCACCATCCGGGAGAACGCCCGGGCCAGCCCGACCAGGCTGATCGCCGCGACCGGGGCCCCGCAGCCGTCCACACCGGTCGCGGCGATCAACTCCCCGGACAGCTCCTCGATGCCCCGGGCAGCAGCGCGCTGCACGGGGTGATCGATCGAGGTGTAGCCGCGCGTGGGCGCGCCCAGTGCCAGCGCGGTGCGCAGCATGGCAGCGTGCTTGCCCGAGCAGTTCTGCGCCAGCGAACTGGCCACCCCACCGGCTCGCAACCACTGCGCCTGCGCCTCCGGGGCGTAGGGCAGCGCGGGGGTGTTGGCGAGGTCCGCCTCGCTCAGCCCACCGGCGGCCAGGATCGCCTGCACGGTCGCCAGGTGCATCGGCTCGCCACTGTGGGACGCCGCGGCGACGGCCAGTTGCTCGCCGGACAGGTCCAGGCCCACAGCCACCATTCCGGCGGCCTGCAGCGGCTTGTTCGCCGAACGGGGCAGGAACGGCTGCTCGGGGCGGCCCCAGGAACGCACCACGACACCCTCGGGATCGACGATCACGGCGTGCCCGGCATGCACCGACTCCACGAAGCCATTGCGGGTGACGTGCGCGAGGAGCACCTGACCGTCCATCAGGCGGCCGGCCCGGCCATGCCGAGCAGGGCCCGGGCCGCCTCGGGGGTCGCGGCCGGCCGCAGGGACTCCCCGGCCAGTCGCGCGGCGCGCTCCACCAGTTCGGCGTTGTCTCGCACTGGCCGCTTGGGCGCGTAGGTCAGCGTGTCCTCCATGCCGACCCGCAGATGCCCGCCCATGGACAGGGCCGCCAGCATGACGGGCACGCTGCTGCGCCCGATGCCGGTGGCCGACCAGGTGGCCCCGGCGGGCAGCATCGCCACCCCGGCAACCAGCGCCGCGGCGGTGCCGGGCATCCCGCCGGGCACGCCGAGGACGAAGTCGGCATGGACGTGCCCACCGCTGGGCGGCCCATAGGTGTCCAGCAGCCGGTGCAGGGCGCTGACGTGCCCGAGCTCGAACAGCTCGAACTCCGGCAGGACGCCCAACGCCTGGGCCCGCTGGTAGAGCTCGGCCACGAACGGCCACGGGTTGCTGAACACGTCGTCGCCGAAGTTGACGGTGCCGGTGGTCAGCGAACAGGAGTCCGGCGCCGCGTCCAGGACGGCCAGGCGGCGCTCGAACGGGTCGGTCACCGCACCGCCGGTGGACAGCTGCACGATCAGGTCGGTCGACTCACGGACCGCGGCGACCGCGTCGCGCAGGCGGGCCAGCTCCAGGGTCGGGCGGCCCTCGTCGTCTCGCAGGTGCAGATGGATCAGCGCGGCGCCGGCCGCCTGGCAGGTGACGGCCGCGGCCACGAGTTCGTCGAGGGTCACCGGGAGCGCGGGATTGGCGTCCTTCTGGCTCTCGGCGCCGGTCGGAGCCACCGTGATGATCGTGGGCATGGCCGCCATCTTGGCATCCCGAGCCACTCAAGACCCACCCGCCGGAATGCCGAGGACCAAGGTGAACCCGGTTGCCTGTCCCAGGAAGGACCGCCCATGTCCGTGGAGTCGTCGTCGCAGGACCGGTCGCTCGTGGCCGAGTCCCTGCTGCGCGAGCTCGACCGGACGCAGGCCTCGGGAGTGCTGGAGATCAGCCACGCTGGCGGGGACCTCTCCTACGTCTGGGTACGCCAGGGCGAGCTCTACGCGATGCAGGTGCCCGGCTACCGCCCGGCCCTGGGCGTCCGGCTGCTGTCCGGTGGCCTGGTCTGCCCCGAACAGCTCAGCGAGGCGGCCGCGGAGCAGCGCGAACGACTGCATCCGCCGCGGATCGGCGAGGTCCTGGTCGCCCGTGGGTACGTCAGCGCCGAGGTGGTCGCGGCGTTCGTCCACGAGCAGGTGCTCGACCAGCTCGCCGACCTGCTGGACCTCGAGGTGCTGCGCGCCCGGTTCCACCCGGGGCGACGGATCCGCCAGGACGTGATCGCACCGACCCCGGTCGAGGAGCTGCTGGTCGCTGCCCACGAGTGGCGGGCTCGGCGGCGCGACGCCCTGCGCCGGGTCGGTGGGCCACGCGTGGTGCCACACCTGCGACCCCCGGGCCAGGGCTCGACCCAGACCCCGCTGGGTCCCGACGACTGGGCGCTGCTCTGCCGCGTGGACGGTCGGCGCGACATCACCGAGCTGGCCCGCGTGTGCGGGTTCACGTTGCAACAGGCGGCGCGGATCGTCGCCGACCTGGCGCTGACCGCCGTGCTGCTGCTCCCCGAGCCGGCCCCGGCCCAGGAGCTGGACCTGGCTCCAGTCGTGGCGCTGCGTCGCGCGCCCGAACCCGATCCGCAGTGGGAGTTCGCCGGGACCGCAGCCGGCGAGCCCGAGCCGTTGGAGGCCGGGCCAGCGCAGCCCGAGTTGCCGGCGCCGGAATCGGCGAGAACGCACGCGGCGTGGCCGAGATCGGAGCGGCCGGAATCGCCGCGGCCGGAATCAGAGTGGCCCGAATCGGAGTGGCCCGAATCGGAGTGGCCCGAGCCTTCGGGGAACGAGTCGGCGCAGCTCGCCACGACGCCGCCGGGGACCCCGCAGTCACCGCGACCGCTGCTCGCAGAATTCGGCGCCCTGCTCGTCGACCGCCCTGAGGGCGCACCGACCACCCAGGCCGGGACGGACCCGGTCTCGGCCGGCGCACCGAGGCCACCGGCACTGAGCGTGGTGCCCCAGGTAGTAGAGGCAGATCCACCGCCGGCTCCAAGCGCCGCCACGGCGATGCCGGTGGCTGCCGAACCGGCGCCCACCGGGGAGGACACCAGCGTGTTCATGCGCGAACTGTCCAGCCTCAGTGACGATCCGGACCGGGACGAGCCCGTCGTGACCCGCCTGGTCGTGCCGCTGACTGAGGAACGCCGGAGGCGTCGGCGCTGGGGCCGCTGAGTCGGCTGCCGGGCTGGAGTCGCTGGGCCCTGCGGGGTCGCGGGACCTCAGAGCGCATCAGAGGTCCACGATGAGGGTGACCGGCCCGTCGTTGACCAGCTCGACGCGCATCTTCGCCCCGAACTGGCCCTGGGCAACCGTCGCCCCACGTTCGCGCAGGCGTGCGGCGAACGCCTCGACCAGTGGGCGCGCCACCCAACCCGGGGCCGCCTGCTCCCAGGTGGGCCGCCGACCCTTGCGGGTCTGACCGTGGAGCGTGAACTGGCTGACGACCAGTACCGGCAGGCCCGCATCGCTGGCCGAGACCTCCCGGGCGCGCTGGCCGGAGGGCAGACCAGCGCTGATGCGCTGGGTACCGAGCGCCTCGTCGTCGAACAGGCGCATGTCGTAGATCTTGTCGGCCAGCTTCGCAGCCTTCGCCGGCGTGTCGGTGTGGGTGGCCCCGACCAGCACGCACAGGCCGGGACCGTCGATCCGGCCGACCTCGGCACCCTCGACCAGCACCCGCGCGCCGTCGACGCGCTGCACGACAGCCTTCACGGCAGGCACCTGCGCGCGGGCGCCGCCCGCCCGGCCCGACCAGCCCTCACGGAGTGACCACGACCTCCTGCGAGCCGACGACCTGGCCCTCGGCAGAGCTGATCAGCAGGTCCGCCCCGGGGTCAGCGTTTCGCTTGATCACCACCGTAGCGATGGGGCCCAGCTCGTGGTGCTGGGCAGCCGTGCCGACCCAGCCCACCGCTCGTTGGCCGATACTCACCTCGTCGCCGTGGTGGGGCAGGATCCCCGTGGAGCCGTCGAGGTGGGCCAGCGCGAGCCGGCGCGGGGGGCGGCCGAGGTTGTGCACGCGGGCCACGGCTTCCTGCCCGCGGTAGCAGCCCTTGGCCAGGTGCACCGCGGCGCCGATCCAACCGACCTCGTGCGGCAGGGTCCGGTGGTCGGTCTCCAAACCTAGGCGCGGCACTGCGGAGGCCACTCGCAGGGCTTCCAGCGCCCAGGTGCCCGCGGGCTGCCCGGCCTGCGCGCGGCGGGTCGCGGCCGCCTCGCGCGCCACGATCACCTCCCGACCGGCGAAGTCGGCAGGCCGGTGCGCGACGTAGCGGGTGGCGTCCCCGCCCCGGTCACTGCCGGCGGCTGTGGGCGTGCCACCGGACACGTAGTCACCGGGGACCAACCACGTCGGGAGACCGGCGGCGTCCACCTCGGCGACAGGCTCCCAGAGCACAGTGAGTTCGGGGCGGGCGTCCACCTGCACGCGCATCATGAACCGCATGCCGTCCAGGTAGGCCCGAAGCTCCTCGCCCCGACCGGGCTCGGTGGAGATCAGTACCTCGTCGCCGGTCTCCACCAGGTGCAACTCGTGCTCGACGTGGCCGTGCGGGCTGAGGATGAGCGCCAGCCGGGACGAACCGGCGGGCAGGTCGAGCAGGTACGCGGTGCTCAGGTCGTGCAGCCAGCTCAACCGGTCGGCCCCGCGGACCGACAGGATGTCGCGGTGTCCCAGGTCCACAGCGCCCGTGCCGGCGGCCAGCGCGCGCTGCTCTGCGAACGGGTCGCCGAAGTGCCAGGGCACACCCGCGTCGATGGAGTTGGGTGGGGCGGGGATCGCGGTCGCGGCAGTCACGTCTGGGACAACACCGCAGACCGCGCCGGGCTTCCCGGCTGCGGGTCTCCCAGTGGGCGGGTCTCCCACTGGGCGGGCGAGGCTAGGGGTTCGCGGCGGACGCGGAGCACGCGGCACACACGCCGTGCACGGCCAGGTGCGCGACCTCCACGACGAACCCGGTCGCGGCCAGCAGTGCGGCCGCCATCGGCTCGGCGAGCTGCGCGGGCTGCTGGTCGACGTGGTCGCACCGGGTGCACACCAGGTGCAGGTGCGGGGCCTGGTCGACGGAGTGGTAGGTGGGCGAGCCGTGATGCAGGTGCGCGTGCGTGATCAGCCCGGCCTCGTCGAGGGCCTCGACGGTGCGGTAGATGGTGGACAGGCTCACGTCTGGGTGCCTGCGCTGCACGTGCGCGGCCAACTGGTCGACGGTCGCGTGCCCCAGCTCGTTGAGGGCGGCCAGCACGGCGCGGCGCTGCACCGTACTTCGCAGGCCGGCCGAACGCAGCCTGGCGTCGAAGTCCTGGCCGGGCCCGCTCATGAGTCCCGGTCTGCTCCCGGGCTGATCGGCTCGAGTGCGATGGCCAGATGGTTGCTCAGCGGATGGCCGACCGCTGCCATGTCATAGGTGCTCAGCAGCCGTCCCTCGACCAGGCCGTAGAGCCGGTGGCCGGCTGAGACCTCCTTGGCCGACTCGGTGCGCGCCACCGCGTCGGTGGTCAACTCGATGCGCGCCCCGGTCACCCGGGCGTCCTGGATCGCGGTGACCTCCACCCGGCCGATCCACACCTCGGCGAAACCGGTCGGATGGGCCAGCAGCAGCTCGACCCCGTTGTCGGGCCGGGGACGCCAGTAGCCCGACTCCGTGGCGCTGCGCTGGATCCGAGTGTTCTCCTCGTCGACCAGCCAGGACACGGAGCGGTACTCCAGGAAGGGTCGACCGTCGGTGGCGAACTCCACGACCTGCTCGTAGCGGAACGGCGAGATGCTCGGGTAGCCGCCCTCCCCGATGCCGCCCCAGCGGCCGATCAGCCAGGACAGGTGCGCCAGCTCAGCGCTCAGGTCCGGGGCGCCGGTCGGCTGCGCCACGCTCAGGCCTGGCCCTTGTAGAGCTTGTACACCACGTAGGCGGCGAACCACGTGATCAGGATGCTGACCAGCACCAGCAGTGAGGTGAAGAAGATCTCGATGGCGTCCACGCGGGCAAGTCTAGACCGGGACATCGGCTGGCTGGTGGCCGCCGCAGGTGCGAGTCTGGGGCCTGTGACCCGCAGCCTCGTCGTCAAGTGCACCACCACCGATCCCGAGCCCTGCTCGCAGGCGTTCACCGTCGCAGCCACCGCCCTGGCCTCCGGGGCCGACGTGTCGGTCTGGCTGACCGGTGAGGCCACCTGGCTGGCCACGCCGGGCCGGGCCGAAGGCTTCGAGCTACCCGGCGCCATGCCCCTGGCCGAACTGCGCGACGCGATCCTGGCCGAGGGCACGCTGACGGTCTGCACCCAGTGCGCGGCGCGTCGCGGGTTGGTCGCCGCCGACCTGCTGCCCGGAACGCGGCTGGCGGGGGCGGCCTCGTTCGTCGACGAGATCCTCGTCGAGGGCGCCCAGGCACTGGTCTACGGCGCCGGGACGCCCGGCTGACCCGCCTCGACCGGGCTCGATGACGGTCCTGGTGCAGGGCAACCCCGGGCGCTGGGCCAGTACGCTCGCAGGCGGATCCGGGTGCCCATGCGGGCCGACACGACCAGCCGAGCAGAGCAGCGCCCATGTCGAACCCGTGGCTGACCAGCCTGATCGCCGCCGACGCCCAGGCGGGCTGGGACCTGGCGGTCAAGCTGTCCCGGATGGGGGTCACGGTGACCCAGCCCAACGACGACGTGCGCGCCCGGTTGCGCGACGTCTACGCCAACGACGCGCAGAGCCTCACCGAAGCGTCCAAGTTGATCGCCGTCAACTTCCAGACCGTGGCCGCCGCGAACAGCTACTGGCGCGACGCCTGACCCCTCATCGCGCTGGCTGCGGGCCGCACCCCCAGGGACCGGGGGTCAGGTACGCCGCAGGCGCTGGGCACGCAGGTAGACCTCGCAGCCGACGCAGAAGTCGAAGGCCGCGTTCAGGAACGCTGCGGCCAGGGCGAGGCCGATGGCGCCGAGCGCCAACCACTGCCAGCCCAGGGCGAACCCGAGCAGCCCGACGAGGCTGAACGCGAGACCACAGCCCTGGGCGAAGCGCGGGGCGCCGGGGTGCTCGAGGTGCGTCGGAGCCGCCAGTCTGGGCCGCACGAACTGCTTGAACAGCAGTCCATAGGGTTGCTTCGCCGGGCCGGCCAGCACACCGAGCGCGAAGACGACAGCCTGCACGGCGAGCAGAACCGGCGAGGCCAGCACGAGCGCGGCCGACAGCACGACGCTGGTCATTGCCGCACCGAACCGTGGGCCGCGCGGGTCGATCCCGCCGGTGGGCGGGGCAAGGCGGCTGCCGGTGGGAGCGGTCGTCGAGAAGGTTGAGATGCCGAGGGCTGTGACCGACGTGGACTCAGCTGCGGACCTCGTGGACGAGGCCAGCGTGGGTGGGTCCGTCGTGGACGTGGCCGGCGTGGAGGAGGGCAGGGCGGTGGTCATGTCGAACTCCAGGGGATCTGTGCGGGCGCGAACGGGGCGGGGATGAGGCCGTGCTCAGCGCATTCGACACAGGCAGGTGCCCATGCGGCCGTGGTCGATGACCCGCCGCCTGGTGAGGAGCACCCGATACATGAGGTGAGTCTAACCTCACCTGCGGTTCGCCGTGATGCGCCGACCCGGCAACCAGACCCCGCGCGACCGGCGCCCAGGTGGCGCAGCCTCGTCCGATTGCACGATCCGGACACTGGAGTGGCTGATTCGGACACCTGTGTCCGCGGGCGGCCAGCGCGCGTCCGAATCGGACAACTGGGCCCGGACCGGCACACGCCCAACTGCGGCGGCGGTGGCGCCGGTGCGTCGGCCCCGTCGGAGGTGACAGGCTGACCCCATGACCAGCCCCCCGCGACGCAGCCCGGACCACGACCCCGACAGCAGCCACCTGCGCCTGGCCGTCCTCATCGACGCCGACAACGCCCAGGCCACGGTCATCGAGGCCCTGCTGGCCGAGGTCGCCAGGTTCGGCGATGCGATCGTGCGACGCATCTACGGGGACTTCACCGCCCCGACCAGCTCTGCCTGGAAGAAGGTGCTGCAGCGCAACGCGATCAAGCCGGTGCAGCAGTTCGCCTACTCCACGGGCAAGAACGCCACCGACAGCACGTTGATCATCGACGCCATGGACCTGCTCTACAGCGGCAACTTCGACGGGTTCTGCCTGGTCACCTCCGACAGTGACTTCACCGGCCTGGCGATGCGGCTGCGCGAGGAGGGGCTGATGGTCCTCGGGTTCGGGGAGCGCAAGACCCCCGAGGCGTTCCGCAACGCCTGCCACCGATTCGTGTTCGTCGAGGTGCTGCGCGACGGCGGGCGTTCGGTGGAGCCCGAACCGCCCGAGCGTTCACCAAGTGAGTCCGCTGCCCCAGCAGCGTCCGGTTCACCCGAGCAGGAGCCCACAAAGCGGAAACTGCCCAAGAAGTTCGTGCTCCAGGCGCTAGGGCAGTCCGTCGATGACCAGGGCTGGGCGCACCTGGGCACGTTCGGCAACTACCTCAACAAGTTGCAGCCGGACTTCGACCCCCGGCTGTACGGCTACCGGAAGCTCTCGGACCTGGTCAGGGGACGCAGCGATCTATTCATCATCGAGGAGCGCGGCACCACCGGGAACCAGAAGGTGCTCTACCTGCGCGCCCGCTGACCAGCGCGTGCCCGGCCCCGAGTGCTAGGCATGGGCCATGACACCGCCAGGTGCACCCCCGCCGGTCTACCTCGAGGCCCTGGACATCGACACGCTGCCGAGCGTGGCCCGGGCCGGTGCGCAGGTGATCCCCAGCGCTGCCACCCTCGAGCGCGTCGCCGCCGGTCGGGCCTGGATCGCGGCGCTGGTCGACCGACCGGAGCCCACCTACGGCGTGTCGACGGGTTTCGGCGCGCTGGCCACGATAGCGATCCCCGCGGACCGGCGCGCCGCCCTGCAGGTGAGCCTGACCCGCTCGCACGCCGCCGGAACCGGCGCCCTGGTCGAGCCGGCCACCGTCCGGGCGATGATGGCGCTGCGCCTGCGCACCCTGGGCACCGGGGCCACCGGCGTGCGCCCCGAGCTGGTCGCGGCCCTGGCCGCGCTGCTCAACGCCGGCATCGTGCCCGCTGTCCACGAGTTCGGATCGCTGGGGTGCAGCGGTGACCTCGCCCCGTTGGCGCATGTGGCCCTCGTGCTGCAGGGCGAGGGCTGGGTGCTCGCCGCCGACGGGACCCGGCGACCAGCGGCGGCAGCGCTGGCCGAGGCGGGACTCTCCCCGGTGACGCTGGTCGAGAAGGAGGGACTGGCGCTGATCAACGGCACCGACGGGATGCTCGGGATGCTCGTGCTGGCGCTGGCCGACCTCGACCAACTGGCGGCGATCGCCGATATCACCGCAGCCATGAGTGTGGAGGCGTTGCTCGGCACCGATCGGGCGTTCGCGGCCGACCTGATCGCGATGCGACCGCACGTGGGGCAGGCCGACTCGGGCGCGAACCTGCGCCGGCTGCTGGCCGACTCGCCGATCCTGGCCAGCCACCGGCACGACCGCACGCACATCGTCCAGGACGCCTACTCGCTGCGCTGCGCACCGCAGGTGGCCGGCTCCCTGCGCGACACGATGGCCCATGCCCGCGGGGTCGCCGAGCGCGAGCTGGCGTCCATCATCGACAACCCGGTGATCACCCCCGATGGCCGGGTGGAGTCCAACGGCAACTTCCACGGCGCCCCGGTCGCCCACGTGCTGGACTTCCTGGCCATCCCGGTGGCAGATCTGGCCTCGATCAGTGAGCGGCGCACCGACCGCCTGCTGGACCGCACCCGCAACCAGGGGCTGCCGGCGTTCCTGGCCCACGAGGTCGGGGTCGACTCGGGCTACATGATCGCCCAGTACACCGCTGCCGGTATCGTCTCCGAGCTCAAGCGGCTGGCGGTGCCCAGCTCCGTCGACTCGATCCCCAGCTCGGCGATGCAGGAGGACCACGTCTCGATGGGCTGGGCGGCGGGTCGTTCGTTGACCGCCGCGGTCGCGGGCCTGCGCCAGGTGCTGGCCATCGAACTGGTCACCGCCGCGCGGGCACTGGACCTACGCGCACCACTGGCCCCGGCGCCCGGCACCGGTGCCGCAGTGGCCGCGCTGCGCCAGGTGGTCGCTGGGCCGGGGCCCGACCGGAGGGTGTCCGATGAGCTCCTGGCAGCCGACGACCTGCTCGCCGACGGCACCCTCCTGGACGCGGTGACCGCCGCCATCGGCCCGCTGGACTGACGCCGCGCGCAGCCTGCGGGCTCGAATCGGTGAGTTCAGTTGCCCGAATCGACTACCCGCCAGCGGTCGTGATGGCATGGCACCGGACAGGAGGCATGCCATGGCACACGCACTTGGCACCCCGGTGCCGGTCCGCGCCGCCCGGGGCACCGCGCGCACCGCGCTGGGCTGGCCGCAGGAGGCAGCGCTGCGCATGCTTGCGAACAACCTCGATCCGGAGGTCGCCGAGCATCCGGAGGCCCTGGTCGTCTACGGCGGGACCGGCCGGGCCGCCCGCGACTGGCCCAGCTTCCATGCGCTGGTCCGCACGCTGACGACGTTGCGCGACGACGAGACGATGCTCGTCCAGTCGGGCCGCCCCGTCGGTGTCCTGCGTACCCACGAGTGGGCGCCGCGCGTGCTGATCGCCAACTCCAACCTGGTCGGTGACTGGGCCACCTGGCCGGAGTTCCGTCGGCTGGAGGCCCTGGGGCTGACCATGTACGGCCAGATGACCGCCGGATCGTGGATCTACATCGGGACGCAGGGCATCGTGCAGGGCACCTACGAGACGTTCGCCGCGGTGGCCGCCAAGCGGTTCGGCGGCGATCTGGCGGGCACTGTGACCCTGACCGCCGGGTGCGGGGGCATGGGCGGTGCGCAGCCGTTGGCCGTGACCCTCAACGGCGGGGTGTGCCTGATCGTGGACGTGGATGCGACCCGGTTGGCGCGGCGGGTGGAGCACCGCTATCTGGATGAGTGGACCGACGACCTCGACGAGGCGACCAACAAGGCGCTGGCGGCGAAGGCGCAGCGGCGGGCCCACAGCATCGGCGTGGTCGGCAACGCCGCCGAGGTCCTGCCCGAGCTGCTGCGCCGAGGCGTGGCCATCGACATCGTGACAGACCAGACCTCCGCGCACGATCCGCTGGCCTACTGCCCGGTCGGGGTCAGCGTCGAGCAGTGGCACGAGCTGGCGGCCGCGGACCCCGAGGGGTTCACGGCGCGGGCGCGGGAGTCCATGGCCCGGCACGTCGAGGCGATGGTCGGGTTCCTCGACGCCGGCGCCGAGGTGTTCGACTACGGCAACTCGATCCGCGGCGAGGCGCAGTCGGCCGGCTACGCCCGGGCGTTCGACTTCCCCGGGTTCGTGCCGGCCTACATCCGGCCACTGTTCTGCCAGGGGCGCGGCCCGTTCCGCTGGGTGGCGCTGTCGGGGGACCCCGCAGACATCGCCACCACCGACGCCGCCGTGCTGCGGCTGTTCCCCGACAACGAGCCGCTGTCGCGCTGGATCCGGGCCGCCGGGCAGCGCATCAGGCCCCAGGGCCTGCCCGCGCGGATCTGCTGGCTGGGCCAGGGGGAGCGGGACCGGGCCGGCCTGGAGTTCAACGCGCTGGTGGCCTCGGGGGCGATCGCCGCCCCGATCGTGATCGGTCGCGATCACCTGGACACCGGCTCGGTGGCCTCGCCGTACCGGGAGACCGAGGCGATGCTCGACGGGTCGGATGCGATCGCCGACTGGCCCCTGCTCAACGCGCTGGTCAACACGGCCTCCGGTGCCTCCTGGGTGTCGATCCACCACGGGGGCGGCGTGGGGATCGGTCGTTCGATCCATGCCGGACAGGTCTCGGTGGCCGACGGCAGCGACCTGGCTGCCCAGAAGCTGGAGCGGGTGCTCACCAACGATCCGGCGACGGGCGTGCTCCGCCATGTCGATGCCGGGTACGACAGCGCCGCCCGGGTGGCGACCGGGGCGGGCCTGCGCATCCCGATGCAGGAGCGGTGAACGTGGTGGATCCCGTCCTTGCGTCATCGATCGGGCACTTAGAACGCCAGATCGATGACACAAGGCTCGGGGCGCCATCGACAGGCGGCGCCAGCCTGCTCGTCGAGGGGATCGGCGAGCTGGTCACCAACAGCCCCGAGGGGCCAGCGCCGACCGACCGGAGCACCCGCGACGAGTGGGCGCTGGGCATCCGGACCGATGCCGCCGTGGTGCTCGAGAACGGTCGGGTCGCCTGGATCGGTCCCGCCGACCGGGCGCCCTCGTGCGACCAGCGCTACGACGCCCACGGTGGCGCCGTCATCCCCGGGTTCGTGGACTCGCACGCCCACCTGGTGTTCGCCGGGGACCGGAGCGCGGAGTTCGCCGCCAGGATGGCCGGCCGGCCCTACTCCGCGGGCGGCATCCACGCCACAGTCGCCGCCACCCGTGCGGCCAGCGACGACGACCTGCGCGTAGGCATCGCCCGCCTGGTCGCAGAACTCGTGACGACGGGGAGCACCACCTTCGAGATCAAGACCGGCTATGGGCTGACTGTCGCCGACGAGGCGCGGGCCGCCCGGATCGCCGCGGAGTTCACCGACGAGGTCACCTTCCTCGGCGCCCACGTCGTGCCGGGCGACCATGCCGAGGACCGCGCCGGCTATCTGGACCTGGTCACCGGCCCGATGCTGGCCGCGTGCGCCCCGCACGTCCGCTGGGCCGACGTGTTCGTCGAGCGCGGCGCGTTCGACGCCGTCGAGGCCCATGTCGTGCTCGCGGCGGCGAGCGCCGCGGGCCTGGGCCTGCGCGTGCACGCCAACCAGCTGCGGCCCGGCGCCGGTGTTGCGCTGGCGACGGCCCACGGAGCGGCGTCGGCGGACCACTGCACCTTCCTGAGCACATCGGACGTCACCGCGCTGGCCGAGTCCGGGACGGTGGCCACCCTGCTGCCCGGGGCCGAACTGGGCACCCGGTCGCCGTTCCCGGACGCTCGCCGGCTGCTGGCGGCCGGGGCCACGGTGGCCCTGGCCACCGACTGCAACCCGGGCACGTCCTACACGACGTCCATGCCGTTGTGCATCGCGCTCGCGGTCAGCCAGCTGCGGATGACCCCGGCCGAGGCCCTGGCCGCCGCCACCGTGGGCGGGGCAGCCGCGTTGCGCCGCACCGACGTGGGCCGGATCGCCGTCGGCTCTTCAGCGGACGTGATCGCGCTCGGCGCCCCCAGCCATGTGCACCTGGCGTACCGTCCGGGCGTGGACCTGATCGACCAGGTGTGGCGAGCCGGTGCCCCGGTGCGCCCCGCCAATCGGGGACAGCATGGCTGAGGACCCGAATTGGCCCCGCGCATCGGACTGGATCCAGGCCTGCACCGCCGAGCACGGCCGGCCATGCGACCAGCACCCACGCCGCCCGCAGATGGCACTGCTCGGCGTGCCCGCGCACACCACATCGCTGTCCCCGAGCCGCGCCGACGGCACGCCGGCGGCCGTGCGCGCCGCCCTGGCCGGATTCTCGACCTACGCAACCAGCGAGCACCTGGACCTGGCTGACCTGATGCTCGTCGACCTCGGCGACGTCCGCGATCCCGACACCCCCAGCGGCCGCCGTGAGACCGTCGACGCCGTCCGCACGGTCCCCGACGCGCTCGTGCTCGCGCTCGGCGGGGACAACTCGATCACCAGGGCCGTGGCGCACGGCGCCCGCGCCGACGGCCTGATCACCCTCGACGCCCATCACGACCTGCGCGAGGGAGCCTCCAACGGGTCCCCCGTGCGCCAGCTGCTCGATCTCGGGATGTCAGGCCAGCGCATCGTGCAGGTCGGCATCGCCGACTTCGCCAACTCCCCCCAGTACGCCGCCCGGGCCCGGGAGCACGGCATCACGGTGATCACCCGCGCCGAACTGGCGCGGCGCGGGATGGCCGATGCCATGGCCCAGGCCCTGGAGATCGCCGGCTCGGGTCCCACCGGTCGCGTCCACGTCGACCTCGACGTGGACGTCTGCGACCGCGCAGTGGCGCCCGCCTGTCCGGCTTCGCTGCCCGGTGGGATCAGCGCCGAGGAGCTGCGCACGGCCGCCCGATTGGCCGCCCGGGACCGCCGGGTGGTCAGCATGGACCTCACCGAGGTGGATGCGAGCGCGGATGCTCAGGATGCACGCACCGTACGGCTCGTGGCCCTATGCGTCCTGGAGATCGCCACCGGAGTCCTGCTGCGGGGGACCACCGGGTAGCCCGGGGGGCCGATTCCGGCCCAGCCCTGCTAGACCACCTGACCCAGCGCGGCGATCACGTCGGCCCTTCGTGGTGCGCCGGTGGCCCGCGACCGGATCCGTCCCGTCCGGTCCAGGACGAGCACGGTGGGCGTGCGGGTCACGTCCAGTTCGCGCACGAGGTCCAGGTGCGACTCGGCATCCACCTCGATGTGCACCACTCCGGGCACCATCCCGGCGACGTCGCCCAGCACGGTCCTGGTGACCCGGCACGGGCTGCAGAAAGCCGACGAGAACTGCACGAGGGTGGCCTGCTCGCCCAGCGCGGAGCCCAGGGCCTCGGGTCCGAGTACGTCGGCGGCGTGCCCCCCCGCGTGCTGGGCGACCTCGATCGGCTCGCCGTGAATCACCAGCGGCTCGGAATCGTCCGGGGTTCCTCCCCCGGTCTCCATGGAGTGCAGGGTCGGCTCCGACACACCCCGAACGGGATCGGACGTCCCCTCGACCGGGCGCATCCGCCCGTCGGTCGAACGCCGCCACAGCCCGAACGCCGTCGCGGCGCCGAGCACGATCACAAGCAGGTAGACCCCGGTCATGGCCTGTGCAACGCCCGGCTCCCGGCCGGGATTCCCGCGCTGTCGTATCCTTGAGCGCATTCCGCCCCCGAACACCGGCGAGGTGACCCTCGATGAGCAGGCTCCTGCTGATGACCGCCTCGCTCGGCCCGTCCGGGGAGGTCCTGCCCGCGCTGGGACTGCTGGCCCACCACGTCCGGGTCATGCCCGCCGAGGCCAACGCGCTGCTCAACGCCCCGCCGGCCGACGCGCTGCTGATCGACGGTCGGCGCGACCTGGCGCACGTGCGCGCCCTCACGCGCCTGATCCGGCAGACCGGTGTCCAGTGCCCGGTGCTGTTGATCACCACGGAGGGCGGGCTGGCCGCAGTGAACGCCGAGTGGGGCATCGACGACGTGCTCCTCGATGCCGCTGGTCCCGCGGAGGTCGAGGCCCGGCTGCGCCTGGCCATCGGCCGGGTCGCGGTGGCCGACGAGGTGGACTCCGACGGCGAGCTGCGCCTGGGTGACCTGACCATCGACGAGAGTGCGTACAGCGCACGGATCCGCGGGCGCAGCCTGGACCTCACGTTCAAGGAGTTCGAGCTGCTGCGCTTCCTGACCAGCCACGCGGGCCGGGTGTTCACCCGCGCACAACTGCTCCAGGAGGTGTGGGGCTACGACTACTTCGGCGGCACCCGCACCGTGGACGTGCATGTGCGTCGGCTGCGCGCCAAGCTCGGCGCGGAGCACGAGAGCTTGATCGGGACCGTGCGCAACGTGGGCTACCGGTTCGTCCCACCGCGCCAGGACGACGTCGCCCTCGACGTGCACACCGCGGCGACGTTGCGCGACCCCGCCGGGCTCGACCCTGCCCACCGGGACTCGACCCACCGGGACTCGACCCCCAGGGCTCCGGCCCCCACGGACCCGGCCCCCACCGACCCGGCGCTGCGGTGAGCGCCGAGGTCGCCCACCTGCGCACGACCTCGCACCTGACCGGGCCCCAGGTCCGCGCCGTGCTGGCGTTGGCCGAGGCGGCCGCGCACGCCGACGGCGCGCATCCCCTCAGCGAGCACGTGGTGCTGCACCTGCGGCACGGCAGCGGGCCCGCCACGCACGTGCTGGCCGAGGATCCGGTCACCGGAGCCCTGCTGGGCTATGCCCACCTCGATCTGTCCGACCTGGCCGAGGGTCCGGCTGCGGAGGTGGCCGTGAGCCCCGCGGCCCGTCACCGGGGCGTGGGCGGCATGCTGATCGCCGAGGCCGTCCGGGTCGCCGACAAGCACCCCGGCCGGCTGCGGCTCTGGGCGCACGGCACCTCCGCTGCCACCGGACAACTGGCTGCGGCGCACGGGCTGCGCCAGGTCCGTCGCCTGCTGCAACTGCGTCGCTCACTGTTCGCACCCATCGAGGCGCTCGTGCTGCCCGCCGGTATCCGCCTGCGCTCCTTCGAGCCCGATCGGGACAGCGCCGACTGGCTGGACCTCAACGCCCGGGCGTTCACCGACCTGCCCGACCAGGGCGGGTGGACGGCAGCGGACCTGGATCGCCGGATGGCCGAGCCGTGGTTCGACCCGACCGGCTTCCTGCTGGCCCACGACGAGGCCGACCGGCTGGTCGGTTTCCATTGGACGAAGGTGCACGACCACGACCACGCTGCGGGAACGACAGCAGCCCCCGGCGACGGCACCGGGCACCTGCACGACCACGCCGACCACCCGGGCCCGGGTCATGTGCACGACCCGCTGGGCGAGGTGTACGTGGTGGGGGTGGACCCCGAGCAACGCGGTCGCGGCCTGGGCCGGGCGCTGACCGTCGCGGGCCTGCGTCACCTGCGCCAGCGCGGCCTGTCCAGCGCTCTTCTGTACGTGGATGCCGACAACACGGCCGCGATCTCGCTCTACCGGGCGCTCGGGTTCGCCGCCTGGGACAGCGACACACTGTTCCGTCGCTAGACTCCTAGGACCGCTGCGCGGTGCTCCACGACGGGGGCAGCGCCGCGGCCCGCGAGGAGGTGGACGTGTCCGACACCGTGACAGCATCCGTGCTGGGGACACGGGGTCACGATCCCGAGCCGACCGAGCCCGAACCGCTGCCGTCCGACCGCTTCGCCGACCGCGAGCTGTCCTGGCTGGCCTTCAACGAGCGCGTCCTGGAGCTGGCCGAGGACGAGGCGCTTCCCCTGCTCGAACGGGCCAAGTTCCTGGCCATCTTCGCCTCCAACCTCGACGAGTTCTTCATGGTCCGGGTCGCCGGGCTCAAGCGACGGATCGATGCCGGGATCGCCGTGCGCGCCGCCAGCGGCCTGATGCCCCGAGACCTGCTCGAGATCCTGCTGCGCCGCACCCGGGCGCTGCTCGACCGGCATGCCGCATGCTTCGGCGGCTCGGTGCTGCCCGGGCTGCGCGCGCAGGGCATCCAGCTGCTGCGCTACCACCAGGCCAGTGACGACGAGCGCGCCGAGCTGCGCCAGATGTTCCTGGACAAGGTGTTCCCGGTGCTGACCCCGCTGGCGGTGGACCCCGCGCACCCGTTCCCCTACATCTCGGGGCTGAGCCTCAACCTCGCGGTGGTCGTGCGCAATCCAGGCACCGGTACCGAACTGTTCGCCCGGGTCAAGGTGCCACCGAGCCTGCCGAGGTTCGCCGAGGTGGGCCCGCAGCGGTTCGTCCCGCTCGAGGACGTCATCGCCGCCAACCTCTCGGACCTCTTCCCCGGCATGGACATCCTCCAGCAGCACTCCTTCCGGGTCACCCGCAACGAGGACGTCGAGGTCGAGGAGGACGACGCCGAGAACCTGCTCAAGGCACTCGAGCGCGAACTGATGCGCCGCCGGTTCGGCCCACCCGTGCGTCTCGAGGTCGAGCGCTCCATCGACCCGTACGTGCTCGAGTTGCTCGTGCGCGAGCTCGGCATCCCTGACGAGGAGGTCTTCGCACTGCCGGGTCCGTTGGACCTGACCGGCCTGTGGACGATCGTCGGCCTGGATCGAGAGGACCTCAAGGAGGCCCCGTTCCTGCCCAAGACCAGCCCGCAGCTGACCGAGGTGGAGACCGCCGCGCCGCCGGACGTGCTGGAGGCCATGCGCGACCACGAGGTGCTGCTGCACCACCCCTACGACAGCTTCTCCACCAGCGTCCAGCGCTTCCTGGAGCAGGCCGCCGCCGATCCGAAGGTCCTGGCGATCAAGCAGACGCTGTACCGGACCTCGGGGGACTCGCCCATCGTCGATGCCCTGATCGACGCCGCCCAGGCAGGCAAGCAGGTGCTGGCCCTCGTGGAGATCAAGGCCCGGTTCGACGAACAGGCCAACATCACCTGGGCACGCAAGCTCGAGCGTCAGGGCGTGCACGTGGTCTACGGCCTGGTGGGCCTGAAGACGCACTGCAAGCTGAGCATGGTGGTGCGCGACGACGGCGACAAGCTGCGCCGCTACGTGCACATCGGCACCGGCAACTACCACCCCAAGACCGCACGTCTCTACGAGGACATGGGCCTGCTCACGACCGACCCGGCCGTCGGCGAGGACGTCTCACATGTGTTCAACGTGCTCTCGGGCTACTCGATGAACACCGTCTACCAGCGGTTGCTGGTCGCGCCGCACTCGATCCGGGCCGGCCTGGTCGAGCGGATCGAGCGCGAGGTGGCCAACCACGAGGCGGGTCTGCCCGCGCGGGTGCGCTTCAAGTGCAACTCCATCGTGGACGAGGGCATCATCGACTCGCTCTACCGGGCCAGCCGGGCCGGCGTGCCGGTCGACATCTGGGTGCGCGGCATCTGCGCCGTGCGACCAGCAGTGCCCGGCCTCAGCGAGAACATCCGGGTGCACTCGGTCCTCGGTCGGTTCCTCGAGCACAGCCGTGCCTACGAGTTCGCCAACAGCGGCGCGACCGAGACGTGGATCGGCTCGGCCGACCTGATGCACCGCAACCTCGACCGACGCGTGGAGGTCCTGGTGCGCCTGGGTGCCGAGCACGCCAGCTACGTCTCGGACCTGTTCGACCGGGGGTTCGATGACACGACCAAGGCCTGGATCAGTCAGCCAGACGGCACCTGGGCCCCGCATACCCAGGATGCGTCGGGCGAGCAGTGCATCGACCTGCAGGAGCACATGATCGACTCCCGGTCGACGCGCTCGCGCCGGACGACCGCGTGATCTGCTGTTCATATTCGGATGCGATGCTGACCCCCGATCCCGCTGTTGAACCCGAGAGGCTCCCCGCGTGACCGAGTCGACGAACGCCACAGCGCACCACCTGCGCGTCCACGCCCTGTTCCGCATGCCCGAGCTGGTGGGCACGGTGCCCGGCCTGGCTGGTACCACCGTGGCCACAGGGATCGGCCGAGTGGAGCGCGGGTCGACCGAGACGGTGGCGCAGGACTACTACGACACCGCGGACCTGCGCCTGATCCGGTGGGGGGCGATGCTGACCCGGCACGCCGGGGGCTCGAACGCGGGCTGGCATCTGCAGCTGCCGCCAGTCGGTGATGCGGCCGCCGACGAGGTGGCCCTGCCCCTGTCGGCCGGTCGCCCGGGTCGGGTGCCTGCCGAGCTCGTGGACGCGGCAACTGCCCTGGCCCGCCGCGAGCGACTGATCCGGGTGGCGCAGTTGTCCATCGAGCGAAGCGTGGCGGTCCTGTTCGACGACGCCGACGAGCCGGTGGGCGAGCTGGTCGACGAGGTCGTGTCGATCATGGACGGCAAGGTGGTGGCCGGGCGGTTCCGCGAGCTCACGTTGAGTTCGCTGGGCCAGGACGGCGCAGCCGCGCTGACACCCGTGCTCGACCTGCTGGCTGCCCACGGGGCCGTGCCAGGTGGCATGTCACGCACCCGCAGTGTCCTGGGCCCTGCGGCCGACGGCGCTCCCGAGGTGCCCGAGCCCGACCTGGTGGGCCCGGACGATCCCGCCGGCGAGGCCGTGCACGCCCACCTGGTCACCCACGTGCGCCGCTTCCTGCTCCAGGATGCGCGGGTCCGCCAGGACCTGCCCGACTCGGTGCACCAGATGCGGGTGGCTGCCCGCCGGCTGCGAAGCGGGCTGCGCGTGTTCGGCCCGCTCGTCGAGACCGACTGGTCTCGGCACCTGCGCGACGAGCTGGGCTGGGCGGCCTCCGAGCTGGGCCTGAGCCGGGATTCCGAAGTGCTGCTGGCCCGCTTGGATGCGCACGCCGACGAGCTCAGCGCCACCGACGCGGCGCTGATCCACGAGCACGTCGACCCGATGATGACGGCCAAGGTCGCGGCCGGGCGCGGGGAGGCCCTGGCAGCCCTGCGCTCGGAGCGGCACCTGGCCCTGCTCGACGCGCTGGTCGATGCCGCCAACGACCCTCGGTTGACCCCCGCAGCGCAGGCCCCCTCCCGCGAGGCCCTGCCGCCGTTGTTCGACAAGGCGTGGCGCAAACTGGCCAAGGAGGTCAAGGCCCTGACCCTGCACGGCCCGGCCGACGAATGGCACGAGACCCGGATCACTGCCAAGCGCGCCCGGTACGCCGCCGAGGCGCTGGCTCCGGTGTTCGGCGCGTCGGCCAAGGGCCTGGCCAGCTCGCTGGGCGATGTCACCGAGCAGCTCGGCGAGCACCAGGATGCCTACATCGCGCAGGAGGCCTGCCGCGAGCTCGCCGACCACTTCGACGGCCCCACTGGGTTCGCCCTGGGCCTGCTGTCGGCCTACCAGGTGGAGTGCGAGCTGATCGCGCGCGTGAAGATGACCGAGAAATGGCCCGGCGTTCGGCGTCAGCGGGCGCAGACCTCCCTGGGCTGACCGGTGGCCAGCTCCGCGCGTACCGAGATCAACGCCGCCGGCGTCGTCCTGACCCGAGGCCTGGGCAAGGACCTCGAGGTGGCGGTGATCCATCGCCGCCGGCGTGGCGACTGGTCACTGCCCAAGGGCAAACTCGACGCCGGCGAGGGGGGCATCGAGGCTGCGGTGCGCGAGTGCGTCGAGGAGACCGGCTACCGGCCGATCCTCGACGTCGGGCTGCCCACCCAGCACTACCGGGTGGAGGGGGTGCCCAAGAAGGTCGAGTACTGGCGGGCCAGCATCGCCGAGGGTGAGTTCGTGGAGAACAAGGAGGTGGACCGGCTGCGCTGGCTGGGGCCCAGGGCCGCCGTCGCCGCGATGACCTACCCCCGCGACGGCCAGCTGATCGCGCTGGCCGCACGCACCCCACCGACGATCCCGTTCGTCCTGCTCAGGCACACCACGGCCGAGAAGCGCGTGGACTGGGCGCGACGGACCGGACGGGACCGTTCGGACCCCGCGCGCGGGCTGCTCGAGCGCGGCGAGTGGGAGGCGCGACGACTGATCCCGATCCTGCGCGCGTTCGGCATCCGACACCTGCACTCCTCGGACGCCGAGCGGTGCCTGGCCACGCTGCGCCCGATGGCCGCCGCACTCGGTTCGGGGATCCGGCTGGAGCCCAGCATCAGCGAGGACGCGTTCGGTACCTACGCCGAGCCCGGCCTGGAGCGCACCGTGGAGGTGTTCAGCCAACCGTGGCCGACGGTCCTGTGCTCGCACCGGCCGGTGATCCCCGCCCAGCTCGAGCGGCTGCGCTCAGCAGCCGGCGGCCCGCGCCTGGTGCACCGGGTCGCACCGGGCAGCTTCTTCGTCTTCCACCGGACCTGGGCCAACCGCCCGGTCGACCTGACCGTGCGCACGGTTGCCGCTGAGCTGCACGACCTACCCCCCGTGCACGGCTGAGCCCGAGCGGCGGCTCCTCGGGGCAGCCGACACCGGCGAGCCCGTGCCCGAACCGCTGTCGTCGCTCCACCACTACCGGGGTGGGTCATCCCGAACAGCCCCTCCCGGTGCATCTGTGGCCAAGCGCCCGCTGCCATCCCGACGAGCGGCCGACGAGAGCATGCTCGCGCACCCGAAACGGCCGTTCTGATCGAGGCTGGGCCGGGCGATTGACTTCGACGCAAGGAGGCGGAGAGCCGCGACCGCCCCAGAACGGCCGGTTCGGTTGCGTCACCCGGGAGGCATCCCCTGCATCCCCTGCGGCCCGGGCGGGCGGGCCCTGGACCATCGCGCGCTCCCGCAGCTCCACGGCCCAGCAATGCGATCAGGCGGGGCCGGACGAGGGCGCAACGCATGGCTGGGCAGTGGGTCCAGGCGGAGGATCCGCTGCCGGGGTGGCGCCGTCCCATGCCCGGCACGGATCGAGACCGTCTCCGGCGTGCTGTACTGGGGCCATGCCCACCGACGACCAGGTCCCCCGCATCGTCAGCGCGAGCCGCGACATTCGAGCCAGCGCCGAGCGCATCTTCGAACTCATCGCCGAGCCCACCCAACAGCCTCGCTGGGACGGCAACGACAATCTCGCGCAGGCGCAGCCCGGCCAGCGGGTCCGCCGGGTCGGCGCGGTCTTCACCATGACGATCACCAAGGGCACGGTGCGGGAGAACCACGTGGTCGAGTTCGACGAGGGTGCCCGGATCGCCTGGCTGCCGGCGGAGCCGGGGCAGGAACCGCCCGGGCACCTCTGGCGATGGGAGCTTCACCCGATCGACTCGTCACACACCCGCGTCACGCACACCTACGATTGGACCGCCCTGACCGACGAGAGGCGCCTACCTCGCGCCCGCGCGACCACGTCCGAGAGCCTGGAGGCCTCCCTCAGACGGCTGGCAGCCCTCGCTGAACGCGACTGAGCCAAGCCTCGGCCGATCAGCCGAAGCGGCCGGAGATGTAGTCCTCGGTGGCCGACTGGGTCGGGTTGGAGAAGATGTCGGTGGTGGACCCCATCTCGACCAGCCGACCCGGCTGGCCGACCCCGGCGAGGTTGAAGAAGCCCGTGGTGTCCGACACCCGACCCGCCTGCTGCATGTTGTGGGTCACGATGATGATCGTGTACTGCTCCACCAGCTCGCGGATCAGGTCCTCGATGGCCAACGTGGAGATCGGGTCCAACGCCGAGCACGGCTCGTCCATGAGCAGCACCTGCGGCTTGACCGCGATCGCCCGGGCGATGCACAGCCGCTGCTGCTGGCCACCGGACAACCCCGACCCCGGCCGGTCCAGGCGGTCCTTGACCTCCTCCCAGAGGTTCGCCCCACGAAGCGACTCCTCCGCGACGTCGGCCGCCTGCGACTTGCTCATGCGCTCGCCGGCCAGGCGCACCCCGGCAAGCACGTTCTCCGCGATCGACATCGTCGGGAACGGGTTCGGCCGTTGGAACACCATGCCGATCGTGCGGCGCACGTTGACCGGGTCGACCCCGCTGCCGTAGATGTCCTCGTCGTCGAGCAGCACGCTGCCCTCCACCCGGGCACCGGGGATCACCTCGTGCATCCGGTTGATCGTGCGCAGCACCGTCGACTTGCCGCAGCCCGAGGGCCCGATGAACGCCGTGACCGAGTTGCGGGCGACCTCCAGCGACACGGCCTCGACGGCCTTGAAGGAGCCGTAGTAGATATCGACGTCCTTCATCGTGATCGACTTGCTCATGGGCGGTGGCCTCATCCCTTCGGTGCGAAGCGGTTGGCAAGGAGCTTCGCGACGATGTAGAAGAACATGATCAGGGTGATCAGGACCAACGCCCCGGCCCAGGCCCGGTCGACCGATGCTGGCGTGCCGCTGGTGATCTGGTCCCAGATGAACGTGGGCAGTGCGGCCTGCGGCCCGGAGAACGGGTTGTTGTTGTAGCTCTGGGTCAGGAACGTCGTCAGCAGCAGGGGGGCGGTCTCCCCGGCCACGCGCGCGACAGCAAGCATGGCGCCGGTCACGATCCCGGCCAGCGACGTGGGCAGCACGACCTTGAGCACGGTCCGCCACTTGGGCACCCCCAGCGCGTAGGAGGCCTCGCGCAGGTCGTTGGGGACGATCCGCAGCATCTCCTCCGTGGTCCGGATGATCACCGGCAGCATCAGGATGGCCAGGGCCAGGGCAGCGGCGAATCCCGAGCGCTCCAGCCCCAGGCCCAGCACCAAGGCGGTGAAGATGAACAGGCCGGCGACGATTGAGGGGATGCCGGTCATCACGTCGACGAAGAACGAGATGGACCTCGCCAGCCGGCCCCGCCCGTACTCCACGAGGAAGATCGCGGCGAGGATGCCGACCGGGATCGCGAACGCTGCAGCGATCGCGACCTGCTCGAGGGTCCCGACGATCGCATGACCGGCGCCACCGCCTGGACTGCGCGGGCTGACGTTGCGCATGGACAGGGTCAGGAAGTCCCAGCTCATCACCGTCAGGCCCTTGACCAGCACCGTGAACAGCACGGAGACCAGCGGGACGATGGCGATCACGAAGGTGGAGTAGACGGCCGTGGTGGCCAGGCGGTCGACCGCATGACGCCTGCCCTCGACCGCGAAGCTCCAGATGCTCTGCACGATCACGAAGACCAGCGCGCCGACGACCGTCGTGCCGAACCATCCCGCCAGGCCGGTCGTGGCGTTCAGGGCCACGGCAGCACCCACGGCGGTTACGCCCACGAGCCCGGCGGCCCATCGGGGCAGCGTGCCGCCCTTGAGCGAGTCGTAGGTCGAGGGACGGGTGTCCAGCGAGGTCGTCATGTCAGTTCGCCCCCGAGAAGTCCGCGCGCCGGGCGATTATCCACCGGGCGATCATGTTGACGGTCAGGGTGAGGAAGAACAGCACCAGGCCGCTGGCGATGAGGGCCGACAGGCCGTTGCTGCCGGCCTCGTTCCACTTCAGCGCGATGTTCGCGGCGAACGTGTTGCCGCCGGGCTCGGTGAGATGGACGTTGATCGTGAAGGCCGCCGAGAGGATCAGCGCCACGGCGATCGTCTCACCGAGAGCGCGACCCAACCCGAGCATCGCCGCGGAGATCATGCCCGGCTTGGCGAACGGGAAGACCGCCATCCGCACCATCTCCCAGCGCGTGGCTCCCAACGCCAGCGCGGCCTCCTTGTGCCCGGAGGGCACCTGGAGGATCACCTCGCGACTGACGGCGGCCACCGTGGGCAGGATCATGATGGCCAGCACGAGTGAGGCGATGAAGATGCTCTTGCCGTACAGGTCCAGGGTGTTGTTGAAGATGATCGTCCAGCCGAGGTAGTCGCTCATCCAGCGCTGGACGCCCTCGCTGCCCGAGATCAGGACCTGCAGTCCCCAGAGGCCGAAGATGATCGAGGGCACGGCCGCGAGCAGGTCGGTGATGAAGGCCAGGGTGGCAGCCAGCCGCCTCGGGGCGTACAGGACGATGAACAGGGCGATCCCGATCCCGACGGGCACCGCGAGGATCATGGCGATCGTTGCCGAGACCAGCGTCCCGAAGGCCAGCGCCGCGATGCCGAACACAGCCGGGTCGCCGTCGGGGTTCCACGACTGCTCGGTGAAGAAGTTGGCGGTGTTGGTCGTCAGTGACGGGACGGACTTCCACACCAGGAACACGGCGATCGCGGCCATGATGACCAGGACGGCGATCCCGGCGTACTTCGACAGACCGCCGAAGACCCGGTCGCCCCGGCGCACGCTCGCGCCGCTGATGGGCGAGGCCCCGCTGCTGGTCGTCGCGTCAGCCATCCTGGTCTCGTCTCATGTCTGGGATGGTGTTCAGGCTAGGGGATGCGGTTCTGGGGCACGGGCGCGGGCGGTCCGCGCCCCAGAACCGGTTCACCAGGTGTTCGTCAGGCCAGGGCCTCGACGGAGGCCTCGACCTTGGAGAGCAGCTCGCCGGTGATCGGGACGTAGCCGATCCCCTCGAGGATGCCCTGGCCCTCGGTGCTGGCCGTGTACTGCAGGAAGGGCTTGACCACTGCCAGGTCGGCGGCCGGAAGTCCCTTCGAGCAGGTGATCTCGTAGGTCACCAGGACGATCGGGTAGGCACCGGCCTCAGCGATGGTCGGGTCGAGCTGGAGGGCCAGGTCATTGCCCTGGCCGACGACCTGGGCCTTCTCGATCGCCGTGGCCGCGTTGGCCGACGTGGCCTCGACCGCTCCGCCGCCGTTGTCGACCATGGCTGCCTTGAGGCTGCCGTCGAGGACGAAGGAGAGCTCGACGTAGCCGATGGAGTTCGGCGTCGAGGTCAGCGATGAGGCGACGCCGTCGCTGCCCTTCGAGCCCTGGCCCCCGGGAGCGTTCCACTGCTTGCCGGCCTCGTAGGTCCACAGGTCGGGCGCGGTGGCCGCCAGGTAGCTATTGAAGTTGGCGGTGGTGCCGGACTCATCGCTGCGGTGGAACTGGGCGATGGCGGCGTCGGGCAGTGTCACGCCCGCGTTGACGGCGGCGATCTTCGGGTCGTTCCAGTTGGTGATCGAGCTGTCGAAGATCCCCGCGATGACCTCGGGGGTCAACGTCAGGCTGTCGACGCCCTCGAGGTTGTAGGCCAGGGCGATCGCGCCGCCGACCATCGGGATGTTGATCGCCTCGCCGCCGGCGCACCGGGCATCGGCTGCGGTCTTGTCCTCGCCCGAGATGGCGGCGTCGGAGCCGCCGAAGGAGGTCTGGTTGTTGATGAAGTCCTGGATGCCGGCGCCGGACCCGTTGGCCTGGTAGTCGATCGTGACGCCCTCGTTCTTGGTCTGGAAGGCGTTGATCCACTCGGCCATCGCGTTCTTCTGGGCCGAGGAGCCCGAGGCCTTGATGCTGCCGGAGAGGCCCGAACCCGCGTCGCCGGACGCGCCGCTGTCGGTGGTGCCGGAGTCGCTGCAGC
Source organism: uncultured Actinomycetes bacterium (assembly GCA_963798745.1). Taxonomy (GTDB): domain Bacteria; phylum Actinomycetota; class Actinomycetes; order S36-B12; family CAIYMF01; genus Prado023. Next base: position 110,194 of record CAWCUF010000009.1, on the reverse strand, counting down.
CGGCGAGGGTGAGCGCGAGCGCGGCCGAGATGGCGGCCCCCGCGACGAGACGGTTCTTCACCGTGGTTGCTCCTGTGTTCGTAGGTCTGTCGGACAGCACGGACGCTAGGGCTGCTGTGGGAATGGCTGGCGCTGTCGCGATGAACGTGGGGTGAACACCGGCTGTGCGGTTCACGTCACGAGCACGGTCGAGCTCTGTGACTTCGGACACGTTCGCCGATGAGCGGTCGCAGATCCGTGGCACCGATCAGTGGCTGCCCCATCAGGGCACCCGGGTCAGGCAGCCGGGAAGGGCCGCGCCTTGGGCAGGTAGGCGGGCAGTTCGCGGTCCAGTTGCCCGGCCAGCCACTCGCTGGCCGCGACGGCGGCGTCGAGGTCCACCCCGGTCGCGAAGCCGCTGCGGTGCAGGGCGAAGACGAGATCCTCGGTGGCGATGTTGCCGGTGGCCCTGGGCGCGAACGGGCAGCCGCCGATGCCGCCGAGGCTGGCATCGAGCACGTCCACCCCGGCATCCGCAGCGGCCAGGGCGTTGGCGTAGCCGGTGTTGCGGGTGTTGTGGAAGTGCGCGCGCAGCGGCAGGTCGCCGATCAGTGCCCGGGTCGCTGCGACCCGTTCGACGACATGACGGGGCACCGCGACGCCGATCGTGTCGGCGATGGCGACCTCCGTGACGCCGGTGCCGGCCACCGCCTGTACCACCCGGCGCAGGTCGTCCAGGGCCACCTCCCCGGCGAACGGGCAGCCGAAGGCCACCGACAGGGTGACCGTGGGCCGGATCCCCGCGGCCAGTGCCAAGGGCACCACCTCGGCGACCACTGCGATCGTCTGCGCGCTGGACATGCCCTGGTTGGCGCGCGAGAACTCGTCGGTGACCGATACGACGCAGTTGACCTCGTCGACCCCGGTCGCGACCGCCCGCTGGAACCCGCGCGTGTTCAGTACCAGCCCGATCCACGAGGCAGGTCCGGGCACAGTCGCATGCACTCCGGCGACCACGGCCTCGGCATCGGCCATCTGCGGCACGAGCCGGGGGTTCACGAACGAGGCGATCTCCGCACGGCGCAGGCCAGCAGCGGCGCACCGCTGGATCAGCTCGACCTTCTGCGCGGTGCTCAGCCGGGCAGGATCGTTCTGCAGCCCATCACGCGCGCTGACCTCGACGACCTCGATGGCGCTCACGATCAGGCCAGGGCGTAGCCGGCCTCGTCCACGGCAGCGGCGACCGTCTCGCGGCTCGGGTCATGAGCCGCTGTGACGGTGACACGCCCGGTAGCCAGGTCCACGTCCACGGAGGTGACGCCGTCGATCGCCGACACCTCCTCGGTGACGGCCTTCACGCAGTGCTCGCAGGTCATTCCGGTGACAGTCCAGGTGCTGGTTGACATGGGCCAAGCCTAGCCCGCAGGAGTTCGGGCCGTAGGGTTCGATCGAGCGAGGAGGCCCGATGGGCAAGAAGGACCACAGCGTGGCTGACATCGGCCGGCACGACAGCCCGCTGCACCTGGTCGAGAAGAAGAACTTCACCCAGGCCCGCTGCGACTGTGGCTGGACGGGTCCGGGTCGACGTTCGCGCAAGAAGGCCCGCGAGGACGCCGCAGCGCATCTGGGTGACAAGTGCAAGGCCTTCAGGAAGTAGGTCCTGGGAAGTGGGTCGGGCCGCGGGCGCGCGATGGTTCAGATGGTGACGCCCTTGCCCACCGCCACGATCCCGCCCTCGGAGACGGTGAACCGCTCGCGGTCGTTCTCCAGGTGCACACCAACCTGGGCGCCGTCGGGGACCACCACGTTCTTGTCCAGGATCGTGTTGCGCACCACCGCGCCACGACCGATCCGCACACCGGGCAGCAGCACCGCACCCTCGAGATAGGCGCCCTGCGCCACCCGCACGTCCTGGGAGAGCACCGAGGAGCGGACATGCCCGCCGGCGATCACCACGCCCGGCCCGATGATGGACTCGTGGGCGTTGCCCCCTTCGACGAACTTCGCCGGCGGCGGTGAGCCCAGCGAGGAGTTGATGATCGGCCACTGCTTGTTGTACAGGTTGAAGATCGGGTGCACGCTGACCAGATCCATGTGCGCCTCGTGGTAGGCGTCGATCGAGCCGACGTCCATCCAGTAGGCCTTGTCGCGTTCGGTCTCGCCTGGGATCAGGTTGGTCCCGAAGTCGTAGACATGGGCCAGACCCTGCGAGGTGAGGGCCGGGATGATGTTGCCGCCCATGTCGTGCACGGAGTTGTCGTCGGCCGCGTCCGAGCGCAGCGTGTCGACCAGCCAGTCCCGGGTGAACAGGTAGTTGCCCATGGAGATGAACGACTCGTCCGGGGAGCCGGGGATCGCCGGCGGGTCGGGCACCTTCTCGTGGAACGCCATGATCTTCGTCGAGTTCTCGTCCTGCTCGATGACACCGAACTCGGTGGCCTCGGCGCGCGGCTTGCGGATGCCCGCCACGGTCACCGCGGCGCCGGTGTCGATGTGCTGCTCGAGCATCTGGCGCGGGTCCATCCGATAGATGTTGTCCGCGCCGAAGACCATCAGGTAGTCCGGGTCGTCGTCCTCGATCAGGTTCAGGCTCTGGTAGATCGCATCCGCTGACCCGGTGTACCAGCGCGGGCCGAGGCGCTGCTGGGCGGGCACGGCGGTGACGTAGTTGCCCTGGATGCTAGACATCCGCCAGGTCTGGGTGATGTGCCGGTCCAGGGAATGTGATTTGTACTGGGTCAGCACCGCGATGCGGTGGTAGCCGGCGTTGACCAGGTTGCTCAGCACGAAGTCGATCAACCGGTAGCTGCCCCCGAATGGGACGGCGGGCTTGGCCCGATCGGCGGTCAGCGGCATCAGCCGCTTGCCTGCTCCACCTGCGAGGACGATTCCAAGGACGCGAGGATTGTTCGGCATGCCTCCACGGTAGCCATCGCCCCGGGTTCAGGCGCGCCGGAGCGAAGCGGCCAGCTGCTCCAGCGCCCAGCGAGCGCGCAACACGCTCGCGCCGGGCCTAGGCTTCCCGACATGCGGATCGGACTGTTGACACGGGAATGGCCCCCGGAGGCCTACGGCGGCGCAGGGGTGCATGTGGAGTACCTGGCGCGGGAACTGCGCAAGCTCATCGATGTCGATGTGCAGTGCTGGGGGGCACCCCGCGACGACGCCAACGCCCACCAGGTACCCGACACGCTGGCCGGGGCGAACGCCTCGTTGCAGACGATGGGGATCTCCTTGGCGATGGTGGCAGCCAGCGAGGGCGTGGAGCTGCTGCACTCGCACACCTGGTATGCGAACTTCGCCGGACACGCCGGCGGGCTCTACCTCGATGTCCCGCACGTCATCTCGGCACACTCGCTGGAGCCCAAGCGACCCTGGAAGGCCGAGCAGCTCGGCGGCGGATACCGGTTGTCGTCGTGGATCGAGAAGACGGCCTACGAGGGTGCGGACAAGATCATCGCGGTCAGCCACGGCATGCGTGGCGACGTGCTCGACTCCTATCCCGATGTCGACCCGGCGAAGGTCGAGGTCGTGCACAACGGCATCGACACCGAGCTGTACCAGCCCGACCCGAACACGGACCTGATCGAGTCGGTCGGGATCGACCCGAGCCGGCCCTATGTGCTGTTCGTCGGGCGGATCACCCGCCAGAAGGGCATCGCGCACCTGCTCAAGGCCGCGGCACTCATGGACCCCGACATCCCGCTGGTGTTCATCGCCTCATCACCGGACACCCCGGAGCTGGGCGCGGAGGTCGAGACTGGGGTCGCTGCGCTGCGCGAGTCCAAGGGCGCGGCGAACATGGTGTGGGTCAATGAGCACCTCAGCCGTGCGCACCTGGTGCAGGCCCTGACCCACGCAGGCGTGTTCGCCTGCCCGTCGGTCTACGAACCGCTCGGGATCGTCAACCTCGAGGCGATGGCCTGCCGGACGGCGGTCGTGGCCAGCGATGTCGGCGGGATCCCGGAGGTCGTCGTCGAGGGCGAGACCGGTCACCTGGTCCACTACGACGAGGCCGACGGCTCCGGCTTCGAGTCCGGGCTCGCTGCGGCGCTGACCTCGGTGATGTCCGATCCGGCCCGCGCTGCGGCGATGGGCGCGGCCGGCCGCGAGCGCGCGGTCGACCAGTTCGGCTGGGACAAGATCGCCAAGATCACGGTGGACGTGTATCAGCGCACCATCGACGCGCGCGGCTAGGGCGCCCGGGTGCCCGAGTTCAACCCCCAGCGTGGGATCGACTTCCCGATCGACGGCGGCCGCCAGTCGTCGATGAACACCGGGCGGGCCGTCTTCGCCGATGCCGCGCGGGCCACCGACCCAGAGCTCGCCGTCCGGATCGAGGGGATCTCGAACTGGCGCAAGGGCTACCTGCCCCCGGCCAGGGAGCTGGTGGAGTCCGGCCTGGTGGCCCCCGGTGGCTCGGTCGCGATGAGCCGCGACGCGATGGCCAGCCTGTATCAGCGGTTCACGTTCACCCGCGACGGGAAGACCACCGACCTGGTCACGGCGATGGCTGAGCACCGGGACCCGGGGTTCGACACCGCCGAGGTCGTCGGCACCGGGCGTGCCGTGACCGAGCTGGTGATCCCCTACCACGGCCGCCAGCTCGCCGGCGCCGATCTGCGTCATCAGCTCGACGTCTGGGTGGCTTCCGGGATGGTGGAGCCGAGCTTCGCGCACGCGCTGGAGGCGGTGATGGCCCACCCGGAGTGGCTGGACCTCACCGGCGTGAACTTCGCCGTGCTCGGCGTCGGTGCGGAGATGGGCCCCGCGGCATGCCTTCTGGACTGGGAGGCCACAGTCTGGGCGGTAGACCTGCCCCGTCCGGACCTCTGGCGTCGGGTCATCGCCCAGGCGCAGGGCCGGGCCGGCCGGATGCGGATCCCGGTCCCCAACGGGATGCCGGATCGCACCCAGCTGCAGGGTGATGCGTTGGCCGCCGTGGCCGGAGCCGACCTGTTGACCCAGACCCCCGAGATCCGGACCTGGCTGGCCAGCATCGGCGGGCCGTTCACGCTGGGCAACTACGTCTACGCCGATGGACCGCTGCACGTGCGCGTGTCCCTGGCCATCGACGCGCTCAGCATGGACCTGGTCGGGGCGGGTCACGACGTGATGCTGGCGTGGCTGGCCACGCCGACCGACGTGTTCGCCGCACCGATCGAGGCGGTCGAGGAGTCCCGTCGGCGGTGGCGCTCGGCGGGACTGTGGCGCTTCGCACGCTCGCCGTTGCGGCTCATCGGACAGTTCGAACAGAACTACCCGGAGACGATCTTCACCCCCGATGGCGTCGAGTACGGCATCTGCGACTGCCTGGTCGCCCAGCAGGGTCCCAACTACCTGCTGGCCAAGCGTCTGCAGCGCTGGCGCGCGATGGCCGCCCGGGAGGACGGCGTGCGCGTGTCGCTGAACGTGGCGCCGAGCACCCGGACCCGTTCCGTGGTCAAGAACAAGGGTCTCGCGGCGGCGTACGCGGGCGCCGACCGGTTCGGACTGGAGATCTTCGAACCCGACACCTCGAACGCGATCATGGCGGCGCTGCTGGTCCACGACCTGCGCAACCCGGAGTCGAGCGCCAACCCGGACGTGCCGATCGACCACCCGATGCAGCTGTTCGTCGACGGGTCCTGCCACGGCGGGATGTGGCGCTCGGAGTACGCCGCACGCTCGGTGCTCGGGTTGGCGGCGGTCGCCGGGATGTTCGAGCGCAACGCCTGATCCGCGCCTGATCCGCGGCTGATCCGCGCCTGATCCCACACCCTGCCCTCGCGCCAGATCCGCCCACCTGCCCACGCGCCGCCCCCACTCCCGACCACGCGCCCGATCCCACCCCCGCTCCCAACGATCTGGAGACGACCTGCTGTTCTTGGCGCACCAGGGCGCCAGGTCGACGCCCATGGTCGCGGGGCCTGGGGCATAGGCAACGATGGGCGCCATGACTGACCTGAGCACCGCTACGGCTGCGGCCGCTGACCTGCGCGCGGAGGTGATCGCGCTGGCCCAGACGCTGCTGCGCATCGACTCGACGAACGGCAACGAGACGCAGGTCGCCCACGCGCTGGCCGCATACCTGGCGCAGAACGGGGTCACGGCCGAACTCGTCGGCCCGGACCCGGCGCGGCTGAACCTGATCGCGTGGCTCCGTGGGTCGGGCCGGGCAGCGGGTGCTGGTGCTGGGTCGACGCCGCCACGGAGTTTGGCGTTCGTGGGCCACAGCGACGTGGTGCCGGCCGACGCCGCCGACTGGACCCATCCACCGTTCGCCGCGTTCCTCGACGCTGACGGGTACCTGTGGGGTCGCGGTGCGCTCGACATGAAGGGCGAGGTGGCGGCGCGCGCCGTGGCGTTCGCGTCGCTGGCTCGCGAGGGGTTCCGCCCGCGTGGTGACCTGCTGTTGCTGGTCGCCGCCGACGAGGAGGACGGTGCGGCGACGGTCGGCATGAACTGGCTGACCTCGAACCGCCCCGATCTCGCCGTCGACTACGCGCTCAACGAGGGCGGCGGGCTGCCCTACCGACTGTCCGACGGACGGCTCATGGCCGCGATCGGCGTGGGTGAGAAGGGCACCTGCCCGGTGCGCGTCGACGTTCTCGGCGAGGCAGGTCATGCGTCGATGCCCGGGGTGGGCGACAACCCGGTCCCCCGCCTCGGCGCGGTGCTGACCGCGATCGGCCTCGGCCAGCCCGAGCCCAGCGACCACCACACGCTGCGAGCCACCCTCGACGCCCTGCTGGGTGCGGGCACCACCGAGGCAATCGGTGTCCCCGCGGCGCTGGCGCGGGCCACCGCGCTGCACCCCACCTTCCCGTTCGTCCTGCCGGCGCTCAGCGGCACGACGATGGCCCCGACCCTGTTGCACGGCTCCCCAGCCTCGAACGTGATCCCGGCCCGCGTCGGAGTCGGCCTGGACGCCCGGCTCCTGCCGGGCAGCTCCGACGCCGAGGTCCTGGCTGCCGTCCGCGCCCGCCTCGGGGACCTCGCCGCACTGTGCGAGTTGAGCTTCCCGGTGCCCTCGGTCGCGGGCAACGAGTCCCCGCCCACCGGTCCGCTCTGGGACGCCTGCCGAGCGTTCCTGGCCGAGGAGGTCGGCGCCGAGCCGCTGCCGATGCTGAGCACCGGATTCACCGACTCGGTGTACCTGCGCCGCGACTTCGGCACCGTCGCCTACGGGTTCAGCCCGATCGCCACCACCCCCGCGCAGGTGGTCGAGTCCGGCTGTCACAACGCCGACGAACGGATCCACGTCGACGACCTCGCCCTGTCGGTGGCGTTCCACCGCGAGGTGGCCACATCCCTGCTGGGTTGACCAGCGCCTCGCGCCCTGCCCGCAGACGGGGCACCTAGACTCTGGGCCGTGACGACCGCGACTGCTCCCGCCGGCACCGGACCGGGGCTGGCCAGCCCGTGGGGCGGCTCCGACGAGGTGCGTCGCGCTCGGCTGCGTCGGATGAAGGCAGTCGCGACTGGGCTGTTCGGCCTGGCGGCGGTGATCTTCATGGCCACGCTGATCGGCTACGGGGCCAGCCCCGCAGGCTGGATCGGCTACGTCCAGGCCGGCTCCGAGGCCGCCATGATCGGCGCCCTGGCCGACTGGTTCGCGGTCACCGCCCTGTTCCGCCACCCGCTGGGCGTGCCCATCCCGCACACCGCGATCATCCCCACGCGCAAGGACCAGATGGGCGCCACGCTCGGCGAGTTCGTGGGCACGCACTTCCTCACCGACGAGGTCGTGCGCGAGAAGGTCACCGATGCCGAGGTGACCCGGCGCGCCGGCGTCTGGCTCGCCGAGCCCGACCACGCGACGCGGGTGTCCGGCGAGCTGGGCCGTGCGGTGCGCGGGCTGCTGGCCGTCCTCGACGAGGAACAGATGCGCACCATGATCGAGCGGGTGCTGGCCGAGCGGGTCGCGCGCACCGAGGTCTCCCCCGCCCTGGGCCACCTGCTCGGCCAGGTGGTGGCCGACGGGGCGCACACCGGGATCGTGGATGTCCTGGCCGAGCGACTGCACGCCTGGGTGGCGACCAACCGGCGCTCGATCATCGAGCTGGTCACCAAGCAGGCCCCGGGCTGGTCTCCGCGCTTCGTCGACGACCTCGTCGGCGACCGGATCCACCTGGAGCTCGTGCGCTTCCTGACCGCTGTGCGCGACGACCCCGAGCATGACGTCCGCCAAGCCATCGACCGGATGCTGACCCAGTTCGCCGAGGACCTGCGGACCAACGAGAGCACCCAGGCGCGGGTCGAGCAGGCGAAGGTCGACATGTACGACCACCCCGACGTTCAGCGCTCGGTCAACCGCATCTGGGAGACCGCCCAGCGTGTGCTCCTCGAGGCAGCCGACGACCCCGACAGCGAGTTGCGCACCCGGGTCAGCGGCGCGCTGGCGCAGCTGGGCCATACGCTGGCCACCGATCCGGCGGTGCAGACCCGCCTGGACGCCTGGATCACCGACACCGTGGTGCACCTGGTCGCGGACTACCGGGTGGAGCTCACCAGCGTGATCAGCGACACCGTCGCGCGCTGGGACGGACCGCAGACCGCGACCCGCATCGAGCTCGCGGTGGGTCGCGACCTGCAGTTCATCCGGATCAACGGCACCATCGTGGGAGCCCTGGCCGGTCTGGTCATCCACGCCGTGACCACCCTGGCTTGATGTCCCACGGCAGACACCAAGATGAACACGAGGTGAACTCTCGGGCGGACGCCGTCCTCTGAGGTATCCCCGCGGTGAACAGCCGGGGGCTGTGGGCTTACCTTGAGCGCCATGGACATGGTCCTCGTTGCCGTCGTCGGTGTCGTTCTCCTGGCGCTGCTGTTCGATTTCACCAACGGCTTCCACGATGCGGCCAACTCCACGTCGACCGTGGTGGCCACCCGGGCGATGAAGCCCCGCCATGCGGTCTACATGGCGGCGTTCTTCAACTTCGTGGCGCTGTTCGTCGTCGGCACAGCCGTGGCCAACACCGTGGCCAAGACCGTGGATGTCGAGTCGTTGGGCTATCAGTCCGGCGGTGTGCCCGTGGGGCTCGGAGTGGCCTTCGGTGCGCTGCTGGGTGCGATCCTGTGGAACTACCTCACGTGGGCGGTCGGCATGCCGTCGTCCTCGAGCCACGCCCTGATCGGTGGCCTGCTGGGAGCGGGACTGTCCGCGGGCGGGGCCGACGTCATCGAGTGGAGCAGCATCGAGAAGGCCGCGCTGGCGATCGTGATCTCGCCGCTCGTGGCATTCACCGTGGCGTTCCTCGCGATGTACCTCGTGGCCCTGCTGCAGCGGGTCACGCATCTGGCCGATGACGCCAAGGCCTTCAAGTGGCTGCAGATCGTCTCCGCAGCCGCGGTGTCCTTCGGCCACGGCGCCAACGACGCCCAGAAGACGATGGGCGTGATCGCGTTCGCCCTGGTCTCCGGCGAGTACCTCGGGGTCGACCAGGGCATCCCGGTCTGGGTCGAGCTGGCGGCGTACTCGATGATCGCGTTCGGCACCATGTGGGGTGGCTGGAAGATCATCGAGACGATGGGCCTGCGCATCACCAGGCTCAACGCAAACTCCGGGGTCGCGGCCAACATCGGTGCGGTCACCTCCATCTTCGGCGCGACGAACCTGGGCATCCCGATCTCCACCACCCAGGCCGCCGCTGCGTCGGTGATGGGCGGTGGGGCCGCGGCGGGCAGCGGTCTGAACGCACGCAAGATCGGCGAGATGGTCGTCGCCTGGATCTTCACGCTGCCCGCGGCGGCCGTGGTGGGCTTCGTGGCCTTCAAGCTCACCACGTTCCCGGACCCGTGGGGGTGGGTGGCGAGCTTGACGGCCATCACCGCGCTGCTGACCTGGGCCTGGCGGCTCATGCGGCACGCCACCGACGCCGATGACATCGCCGCCATGCTGCCCCCCGAGGCCGAGATGCACGAATACCACACGGTGCCGCACCCGGACCTGCATCCCTACGAGGGCCCGCCGCACATCAACCATCACGACGTCGAACTGCACCCGGAGAAGCCCGAGGAGCCCGCAGCGCCCTAGACTGGCGCGATGCGCAGCGACCTGTTCGCCAACACCGAGGCGACCACTGATCCCGGCACCTTCACCAAACAGAACAATCGGATGCTCAAGGTGCGCCTGGGTGGCGCCGGTGGGCACTTCTTCGCCCTGCAGGGCTCGATGGTCGCCTACCAGGGCGATGTCGACTTCGCCTACGAGGGCAGCGGTGGGGCCAGCAAGTTCCTGAAGAAGGCGTTCACCGGCGAGGGCATGTCGCTGATGAAGGTCAGCGGCAGCGGCGAGGTGTTCCTGGCCCGCGACGCCGACGAGATCTCCCTGCTGTGGCTGGAGGGCGAGTCGGTCACTGTCAACGGCCGCAACGTCCTGGCCTTCGAGAGCTCGCTGAGCTGGGACGTCACCCGGGTGGAGGGCGCCTCGATCGTCAGCGGCGGGTTGTTCAACACCACGTTCACCGGCACGGGCGTCCTGGCGATCACCGTCCACGGAACGCCGGTCGTGCTCAACGTCGACGTGCCGACCTTCGTGGACATGCAGAGCGCGGTGGCGTGGTCGACGACCCTGCGCTCGGGCCTGCGCAAGACGGCGAAGGCCGGTGCACTGATCGGGCGCGGCTCCGGTGAGGCCTACCAGCTCGCGCTGACCGGCCAGGGCTTCGTCGTGGTCCAGGCCTCCGAGGGCCATCAACTCCCGTCGAACTGAGCAACGGCGGCGGGGCGGGGGCAGCGCAGCGCTGAGCGCAGCGTTGCGGCGGTACCCGACGGCACCCGCGCTTCCTACCCGGTGATCGTGAACATCGAGCTGTAGACGCCGAACGCGGAGCGGATCGAGGAGTCCGAGTTCAACGTGCACGTGCCCGCCGAGCCGACCAGCTCGACAGCGGCGATCCGCCCACCCCAGCGACCGGCACCCTCACGCGCGAGCACGCGGACCGAGGTGGGCGTGCCGATCCTCGGGCAGCGGGCACGCAGGGCACCGGCACTCACCGAGTCGGTCCAGGTCAGGCGTGGGTTCGCGGTGGCCACGGCGTCCCAGGGATCGGCCCGCACCCGCATGTAGGGCAGTGGCGAGGCGGCGGTGGCGCCCCCGTTGGACGCGCTGAACTGGGTCAGTGCCGGGGTCCCGGCGACGGTGACGTGCACCCCGGCGGTGGCCGCGATCGCGGCATCCGTGGCGGGGTGCTCGCGGCTGGCCACGACCCGCCAGCGCGAGTCGTGGGCCACGGCCGCCCGGTAGGCCTGGGACCGCACGGAGTCGTAGACGTCGAAGGCGTACTTGGACCGGCCGAGCGCCTCGTGTGCGGCATAGCTGCGGGCGGCGATCGATTGCGCACGCAGCGACTCGCGCGGCCATGAGGGGGACACCTCCGCGGCCACGACGGTGCGCAGGTACTGCTCCATCGGCACGGTGTTGATGACCTGGACCGAGCGCGACCCGGTGCGAAGTGCGGCCACCGCGCCGCGGTAGCCGCGCTTGTGGATGCCGTTCTGGGTGCCGATCAGCGCGCCGGGCACCTCGAAGCCGATGGCCCCGGAGCGCACCTTCGAACCCGGCACGACCGTCACCCAACGCTTGCAGTACGCGCTGAGCCGGATCCCTGTGCTCACAGCCCGGGCCCGCCAGCGGGTGGCCGAGGACTTGCACCGCGTGGGCTTGCGCGGCAGCACCACCCGCTGCTGACCGGCCGCTGTGGAGTAGGTGGCGGTGAGCTTCGGCGCGGCGCGCACGATCAGGTCCCGCCCCGTGTCGCTGGTGAGCAGGACCCGCACATTCGCACTCGGCAGCGTGGCCAGGACGGTGCCCGGGTAGTAGAACGCCAGGATCTCGGCGTGTCCCCGGCCCTGCGACGCGGCCTGGTAGGCGCCCCACTGGCTCATCCCCCGGCCATGGCCCCAGCCCGAGCCCGCCAACCTCAGCACGCCGTCGCTGCGGACGGGGTAGGACTCGACGGCGGCGCCGGGCGCCGGGGCGGTGACCAGCACCACGGAGGCGACCGACACGGCCAGGCCGACGGCCAGCGACTTCAGGGCAGGGGTGCGCATGCTGGCATCATCGGCCGTCGCGGGCCTCAACCGAAGCCGAATCGACGTTCTGCGTAGGCGATTCGCTCGAACACGCACGGCGAATGGATCACCAGACTGCGCGCAGGGGCTAGTGCGCCGCGGAAGCCGCCAGCTCGACCGGGTCGCCACCGTCGGTGAGCTGCCCGTCGGTGATCTCGAACACCCGGTCGGTGTACTCGACCATCCGCAGGTCGTGGGTGACCATGATCCCGGTCTTGCCCCGGTCCTTGATCTCCCGGGCCATGAGCTGGACCACCTGTCGGCCCATCGTGGTGTCCAGGGAGGCGGTGGGCTCGTCGACCAGCACCAGGTCAGGGTCGTTCATCAGGGCGCGTCCGATCGCCACCCGCTGGCGCTCGCCGCCGGACAGCTTCTCGGGCACGTTGCCGGCCCGCTCGGTGAGTCCGAGCTCATCGAGGAGCTGGTCGGCGCGTTCGGCAGCCGCCTTCTTCGCCGAGCGGCCGCGTTGGTCTTTGCGCAGCCCGGCCACCCAGAGCAGGTTCTCGCGCGCGGTCAGGAAGGGCACCAGGTTCGAGGCCTGGAAGACGAACCCGACCCGCTCGGCGCGCAGCGTGGTCAGCTCCTTGGCGCCGAGTTCGCTGACCGTGACGTCGCCGACCCTGATGCTGCCTGACGTGGGTGTCAGCAGCCCGCCGATCATGGAGATCAGGGTGGTCTTGCCCGAGCCGGAGGGGCCGAGCAGGGAGACGAACTCGCCCTGGTCGACGCTCAGGGAGGCCTCGTGCACCGCGGTGACGGCCGTGTGGCCCTGGCCATAGGTCTTGGTGACCGAGTCGACGGTCAGGATGGTCGTCACAGGGTGCCTCCTAGGGCGGTGGCCGGGTCGATCCGGCTGATGCGGCGAAGGGACAGCAGGGCGCCGACCACGCCGGCGGTCACAGTCAGGACCGCTGAGACGGCCAGGGTCTGCGTGCGGAACAGGAACGGGATGTCGGTGGGCAGCACCTGCCCGACGACCCAGGCGGCGCCCGCTCCCACGATGACGGCGGTGATGGTGGCGCCCAGCGCCTGGAGCACCACCCCTGACCCCAACCGGGCGGTGGAGGCGCCCAGCGCCTTGAGCGCGGCGAACAGCTCGCGCTTCTCCAGCACGACCAGGGCGAAGAACAGCGCCACCACCAGGCCCGCCACAGCGAGGCTGGCGTAGATGATGGCATTCAGGCTGGAGCGCTGCTCCTGGATGCCCGGGATGGACAGGTAGGTGTCGGTGTTGCTCTCGATCGACATCCCGGGTGGGGGGCTGACCTGCTCTGCGCTGACCCCCTCGGCCAGTCCGAGGCCGAAGACGGCGGCGGTGGGCTCCAGTCCGGCGGACTCCGGGCGGACCGCCGCGCGCATCTGGTCGTAGGTGTCCAGCGCGAGCCACGCGGTCGGCAGGCCCTGGTACCCGGCGTCGTCGACGATCCCGACCACCGGCACGCTCACCCCGCCGACAGTCAGCGAGGAGCCCACGCCCAGGCCCTGGTCAGCCAGCGTGCTGTCCACCGCGACGCCGTCGGGGCGCTCGGGGCTGGGCAACGCACCCTCGAGGACCGTCCCCGGCACCCCGGCCGGCTCCGGCTCGAGCTCGAAGCCCATGACGACCACGTCCGCACCGTCCGGGACGCTGGAGGTGGAGGTGATCAGGGCGCCGATCGCGGTGGCCTGCACCACGCCGTCCTGCGCCTCCAACTCGGACTCGGCCGACAGCGGCAGCCGGGATCGGATCAGTGACCCCTGCGCATCCGCGGAGAAGGCGTACGCCTGGGCGGTGCTCGAGCGGATCGCCCCGGTGCCGCCGAAGAACAACCCGTCGCTGAGCGCCCCGAGCACGAGCACGAGGAACACGATCAGCGACAGCGCACCGGTGATCGAGGCGAAGCGGCCCTTGGCCCGCCGGAACTCGGCGATGGCGAGGTTCATCGCGCACCCGCCGCGGTCGCCGGGTCGATGCCCGCGATCCGGCGCACCGACAGCAGGCCCGCGGCCAGGGAGGCGACCAGGACGGCGGCGACCACCGAGCCGATCGTCAGCGGCTCGATCGAGACCGGCAGCCCGGTGGCCAACCCCTGCAGGGCGCCCCAGGCCAGCGCCACGGCGACCGCGGAGGCCAGCAGGACGACCGCAGCGATCTGGCCGGTGACGGTCAGCGCCAGCGACCTGATCGAGGCACCAGTGGCCCGCAGCAGCGTGAAGGTCCGCAGCTTCTGGACGGTGAGGATCAGGAAGAAGAAGCCCACGACGACGACTCCGATCACGAACGTGATGCCCACGAGCAGGCCGAAGGTCTGGCTGACGGACTCGACGCCGGGGATCGCGGCGATGGCGGCGTCGCGGTCGAGCACCTCGGTGCCGGCGACGGCCTGCTGGACCTGCGCGGCGACCGCAACCGGGTCCGCCCCGGCGTCGACCGTGAACGCGACCGCGTTGATCGGCACGACCGGCAGGCCCGGGTTCAGCTCCGTGAGCAGATCCGCATAGCCCTGCGCGGTCAGCCACGCCGTGTCGGTGCCGAGCTGGGTGCCGACGAAGCGCCCGGTGACGACCAGGTCGGTCTGCGACCCGTTCACCCGGACCACCTCGCCCAGCCCGGCGGGGGCCTCGGAGGCATCGAGGGCGACCTCGTTCGGCGCGGTCGGGAATCGGCCCTCCCGCAGGCCGTCCACCGGTTGGCTCGGGCTGCCCGGGGTCACCCCGATCAGCTGCAGCTCGTCGGGCTCCCCGGCGACCGTCGCATTGGCTGAGAGCACAGCCATGGAGCCAGCGGCCGTCACCCCGTTGACCGCCGCCACCTGCTCGACGATCTCCGGGTCCAGGCGACTGGCCTGGACGTTGGCCCGGGCGGTGTCGGAGTAGACCAGACCATCAGTCGGCAGCGACTCGATCGCTCCGGTGAAGGCGCGCAGCAGGGCCCCGGAGAGGCTGGAGAGGAACACGATGAGGAAGACCAGCAGGGCGACAGCAGCCGTCAGGAGGCCGAAGCGCAGCTTCGCGCGCCGCATCTCGGTCAGGGCCAGATTCACGTGCCCCAGTGTGCGGGACCGTCGGCTTGGCTGTCAAAACTTGTCCACAACTTGTGCATTACCTGTGCACGGGACCCATTCGACTGGTCACGGTGAGTGAAGTCATTCTGGGCTCCAGGTGAGTTGATCCCTGCGACCAGCCCCGTGCTGCCCTAGGTTTGGGGACGTGGCAGCGGACTGGATAGATGGTCTGACGTGGTGGCATGTCTACCCGTTGGGATTCTCGGGCGCCGAGGCCGAGTCACATCAGGTGCACGGCGTGGTACACCGCCTGCGCCACCTGTCCAATTGGCTGGACTACGCCCGCGACCTGGGCTGCCAGGGCCTGCAGCTCGGGCCGATCTTCGCCTCCCAGACCCACGGCTACGACACCACCGATCACCTGCACATCGATCACCGACTCGGCGACGACCAGGACTTCGACGACCTCGTCCGGGGCTGCCACGAGCGCGGCATGCGAGTGCTCCTCGACGGGGTCTTCAACCACGTGGCCTGGGAGCATCCCATGTTCCAGGTGGCCCGGTCGGCCGGGCCGAACCCGCAGGGGGCCGCTGCGCAGGCCGCGCGCTGGTTCAAGTTGCGCTGGCCGCGGCGCGACGACGAGCCCGAGTACGACGTGTTCGAGGGCCATGGCTCCCTGGTGACCCTGAACCACGCAGAACCCGCGGTCATCGACTACGTCGTCGAGGTGATGGACCACTGGCTGAGCCGCGGGGCGGATGGTTGGCGTCTGGACGCCGCCTACGCGCTCGCCCCGGAGTTCTGGCGCGAGGTGCTGGCGCGCGTGCGGGCCCGGCATCCCGACGCGTGGTTCGTCGGGGAGTACATCCACGGCGAGCCCGCCGAGATCCTGGCCGAGACGACGCTGGATGCGGTGACCGCCTACGGGCTGTGGCGCCCGCTGTGGCGCTCACTGAACGAGGCCAACTACTTCGACCTGAGCTGGCAGGTCGAGCGGTTGGCCGAGTATGCCTCCGAGCACCCGCCCCTGACGTTCATGGGCAACCACGACGTGACGCGGATCGCCAGCAACCTGACCGATCCGCGCCACCTGGGCCTGGCCCTGGCCGCGCTGTTCGTCCTGCCGGGCACCCCGTCGATCTACTACGGCGACGAACAAGCCTTCCGGGGCGTCAAGGAGGACCGGCCCGATGGCGACGAGGCGGTCCGGCCGATGTTCCCCGACCGGCCCGAGGGGCTGGCTCCGTGGGGGTGGCCGATCCACTCGCTGCACCGAGAACTGATCACGATGCGCGCGCACCACACCTGGCTCACGCGCTCCCGGCCGACGATCACGCACCTGACCAACACGGCCATGGCCCTCCAGGCGACTGCGGCCGATGGGACCGGCCCCCGCCTGACCGCGCTGCTGAACGTCGCCGACGAGCCCGTGCACTTCCCGATCCACCTGCCGGGAGCGCGCATCGAGGTGCAGTCCGACTCCGCGGCCGGTGCGCCGGACCTGCACGTGGTGCCGGGGCACTCGTGGCGGATCCTCGCCCACGAGCCGCCGGACTGAGCCGGATGCTCGACGGGCCACGCGCATGGTGAGCCCCCCGCCCGGCTGACGCGCGCGTCAGCCGGGCGGGGGGCTCAGGACTGCTGACGCACGACCATGGCGCCGCCGCCGCGGCGACCGTCGGCGACGGCGTGCACCGAGCCGTCCGGATGGCGGGCCACCGCGTTCACCCCGCCGAAGAACAGGTTGTGCGCCGCCCAGACGTTCAGCGGGCCCATCGGGGGGTCGACCAGGCCCGCGATCACGTCGGCGCCCAGGTGCGGCTCCACCTGCAGGCCGCGGTCGTCGGGATGCACCCGCGCCGCGGACACCGCCTCGGCCAGGGACTGGCCGCCGTCCACGAGGCGCATGACCACCTCGACCATCGAGGACCGGATCCGTTCCGAGCCGCCGGTGCCCAGGGCCACCACGCCACCATCGGGACCGACCAGGATCGAGGGGCTCATCATCGACCCGATCCGCTGGCCCGGTGGTACCGCGTGGAAGCCGTCGGGGTTCAGGTCCGCCTCGCCGAGCATGTTGTTCAGCTGGATCCCGGTCCCGGGGATCACGAACCCCGCGGTCACGCCGTTCGAGGTGGTCATCGTGGCGACCATGCCCTGGGCATCGACAGCGCTGACATGGGTGGTGCCGGTGGCCGCGCGCAGCCCCCCACCGGAGCGATGGTGCGCGGTGGCGTCCAGCAGGGTGCCGATCAGGGCCAGCCAGGCGGTCGGGTCGCGGGGATCGAAGGCAGGTGCGCGCGCCAGGGTGTCGGCGATGATCGACCCGCCGAACGAGGGCGGCGGGTTCGTGAAGAACGCGTGCCCCGCGCGGGTGGCCACGACCGGGTCGCGGGCGAGCACCTGGTAGGCCTCCAGATCAGCCGCCGTCACCAGGCCGCCGCCCTGACCCATCCCCGCCAGCAGGGGGGTGGCGAACGGGCCGCTGCGGATCGAGGAGACCGCCCCGTCGGCCACCTGGTCCAGGAAGCCGGCCAGGTCGGGGTTGCGGATCAGGTCGCCGGTGGTCAGCCAGCGCCCGTCGCGCTCCATCAGCCGCCTGCTCTCCGGGCTGATCCCGACGAGATCGCGGACCAGACCGGTGAGGATCCCCTGCGCCGGCTCGATCACCACACCCTCGGCGGCATACCGCCGGGCCGGGGCGACGAGGGCGGCCAGCGGAAGTCGGGCGAACTCGTCGTGCGCGGACAGCATCCCGGCGAGCAGCCCGGGGACCGCCACCGAACCCATCCCGACGTGGAAGGTCTGGACGGTGTTGGGGTACTGCACGTCCATCGGCAGGAAGTGCAGGTCGAGCTCCTGAACCGGCAGGCCCCGGCCGGGGGTGTCGACGAAGCAGTCCCGGATCAGCACCTCGCCACCGGGGTTGCGGACCATCAGGAAGCCGCCACCGCCCAACGAGGCCACGGCCTGCTCGGCCACGGTCGCTGCGAAGGTGGCTGCGAGGACGGCGTCGACCGCATTGCCGTCGGCGGCGAGCACCTGCGCACCCGCCCGGGCAGTGGCCACGCTGCCGGCCGCGACCGCGGCGCTGCCGGGGCCGCCGCTGGCCACCGCGCTGGCGACGGGATCAGGGAGCACAGCGTCAGGGTAGTGGGCCTACCCTGTGGTCCCATCAGGCGACGAGGGCGGCGGACCGGACGGAGCACGGATGGGCATCAGTTTCCACGGGTCGCCGGAGCACACCCTCGGCATCGAGCTCGAGATGGGCATCGTCGACGACGAGACCGACGAGTTGCAGTGCGCGGCACCCGAGGTGCTTCGCGAGGTGGGCCTGGGGCATCCCGGCGGGGCACATCCGGGGATCCACCACGAGCTGTTCCAGTCCACGCTCGAACTGGTCACCGGCGTCTGCGCGACGCCCGCCGCTGCGCACGCCGACCTCGCGGCCACTGTCGCTGAGCTGGACCCGATCCTGCGCCGCCGGCACCTGGCTCTGATCGGCACCGGGGTGCACCCGTTCTCCAGTTGGAACGACCTGCGCCTGACTGACGACGAGCGCTATGCGCGCCTGGTCGAGCGGATCGCCTGGCCGGCCCGCCGCATGATGATCCACGGGGTGCACTTCCACGTCGGCGTGCCCTCCGGGGAGCACGCCATCGCGGTGACCAACGCGCTGACCGGGCTGCTGCCGCACTTCGTGGCGCTGTCCGCGTCCAGCCCGTACTGGTTCGGCGACGACACCGGCCTGGCCTCGATGCGCCTCAAGGTGTTCGAGTCGATGCCCTCGGCGAGCCTGCCGCCGGCCCTCGCCGACTGGGCCGAGTTCGAGGCCCTGGCCGACGTGCTGGTCCGCGCCGGCACCATCGAGACGGTCAAGGAGCTGTGGTGGGACATCCGACCCAGCCCCGGCTGGGGCACCGTCGAGCTGCGGATGTGTGACGGGATGGCCACCCTTACCGAGCTGTGCGCGCTGGCCGCCCTGGCCCAGGCCGCGGTGGCCCACCTGTGCCGGGCCTTCGACACCGGGCAGCTCCCGGCGCGCGAGCCGGACTGGGTGCTCCAGGAGAACAAGTGGCGGGCGGCCCGCTACGGCATCGACGCCCAGCTCGTGCACGGCGACGGCCGCGTGACCGGGTTGGCGCACGAGGTGCGGGCGTGGGTGGCTCGGGTGCGCCCGGACGCCGAGGCCCTGGGAGCCGCTGAGGATCTCGACCGGGTGCTGGGTATCCTCGAGCACGGACCGAGCTACGCCCGGCAGCGCGCAGTCATCGCCGCCGGCGGCACCCTGCGCGATGTGGTCGAACTGCTGCGCCGCGAGTTCGCCCATGACCGGGTCGGAGGCTAGGAGATGAACATCGACGTGCAGGGGTCACCGCTCGAGGCACTCGGCGAGCTGCCCGACATGACCATCGACCCTGACCTGCTGCACGTGGCCCGCGCCATGGTCACCCACCGCTCCGGAGAGCTGGTCTACACCCGCCGCTGGCTGCACGCCAGGCCCGAGATCAGTCGCGCCGAGCACGAGACGACGGCCGCACTGCGCGAACGCCTGATGGTTCAGGGCCTGCGTCCGCGGGTGCTGTCGGTCGGCACCGGGCTGATCTGCGACATCGGCCACGAGGGTCCACTGGTCGCGCTGCGCGCTGACATCGACGCGCTGGCGATGGACGAGGTCAACAACGTGCCCTACCGCTCCATGCACGATGGCGCCTGCCACGCATGCGGCCACGACGTGCACACCTCCGTGGTCCTGGGCGCCGGACTCGTGCTGCAGGAACTGATCAGCTCGGGCAAGGTGCGCGGGCGGGTTCGACTGATCTTCGAGCCCTCCGAGGAGTCGCTGCCCGGTGGCGCGCTGGACGTCATCGCCGACGGTGGCCTGGACGAGGTCGAAGCGATCTTCGGCGTGCACTGCGACCCGAAGATCGACGCCGGGAAGCTGGGATTCCGGATCGGCCCGCTGACCTCGGCCTCCCACCACATGGCGATCTCGATGTTCGGGCCCGGCGGGCACACCGCCCGACCGGCCCTGACCGTCAACCTCGCCGACGAGGTTGCCAGGGTGGTCCGCGAGTTGCCCGGCGCGGTCCAGGCCGAGGCCGACGCGATGCTGGCCGCAGAGGCCGCAGACGCCACGCTGGCCGCAGCCGCCGGGGACGGCGCAGGCGCCGGGCAGGCACGAGATGTCCATGCCGGGTCTGCCGGCGATGCCGGGGCTGCCGAGCCCGGTGAGGTCCGCGTCGTGTTCGGCACGATCCACACCGGTTCGGCGTCCAATGTGATCCCGGCCGAGGCTGAGTTGACCGGCTCGGTGCGAACCCCCGACGCCGCCGTCTCCCAGGCGTTGCTCACGATCCTGCCCCGGGTGCTGGCCCGGCTGCTCGGCACCGACCTGCGGCCCGGGCCACAGGGCCACCAGGGGTCCCGGCCCGACGGCCTGGGTTGGCACCTGTCCCACCAGCCTGGCGTGACCCCGGTGCGCAACGACGCAGAGGCCACCCGTACGTTCGCGCGCGCAGCGCTGCTGGCCGGTGGGCCGGACGCAGCCTGCGACACCCCGCACTCGTGGGGTGGGGATACGTTCGGCTGGTACCAGGACCACGTGCCGGGCTGCTACGCACGGCTGGGCACGCACTGGCCCGGGCGCCGGGACCACCTGGACCTGCATCGGCCCAACTTCGACATCGACGAGGCCTCGATCCCGTTCGGAACGACGGCGCTCGTGCTGGCCGCGGTCGGTTGGCTGGGCAGGTCGGGCTGAGCGTCCGCGGCACCGGACGACCAAGGCTCGGGACCCCTCGACCCGCTGGTCGGCCGACTGGATCCGCTCCCCTTTCGCCGATCCGCTCCCGGAATTCGGGGAGCGGATCGGACGAACGGGAGCGGATTCCCCGGGACGCGTCCTCATCTACGCCCTGCTCAAGAACCAACGGACCTTCCAGACCCGACTACCCTCCACAACTCGACCACAGACACCCCCCAGGTCGCGTGATTGACGAGCGCCACGCGACGCCGGCTTGTGGCAGGATCGCGGCCATGGCTGAGTTGACCGTGTACGGCGCTGACTGGTGCCCGGACTGCCGCCGATCCAAGCGCCTGCTCGACCGCCTGGCCGTGCCCTACACCTACCTCGACGTGGACGCCGACGCCGAGGCGATGGCAGCGATGCAGGCCCGCAACGGTGGTCGGCAGTCGATCCCGGTGGTGGTGTTCCCCGACGGCCATCACCTGACCGAACCGTCGGACCCTGCGCTGCGTGCCGACGTCGAGGCGGCGGGCCTGCTGCCCTCCTGACGTCGACGGCCCGATCCCAGCCACCGGCGCACGGGGTTCGCAGCCGGCGTGACCCACAGATCGGCACAAGCCTCCCCGCTGGCCATGCGATCCCGCGCGGCGCGCGGACTCCCGCTCGAGCGCATGCGGATTCCCATGCAACGGGTACGATTCCGCCCGCATCCGTTCCTCCACCTTTCGGAAGGCTCAACCATGTCCCGCAAGCTCGGTGCTGAGTTCGTCGGCACATTCCTGCTCGTCTTCCTGGCAGTCGGCGCGGCCGTCTTCGGCATCGCCGGCGGGGTCGGCGTCGAGGGCGCCGGCCCCTCCTCGGGCACCGTCGGCGTGGCCCTGGCCTTCGGCCTGACCGTGCTGATGCTGGCCTACGCATTCGGCCCGATCTCGGGCACGCACGTCAACCCCGCCGTCACCCTCGGGGTGTTCCTGGCCAAGCGCATGTCCGCTGCGGAGGCCGGCCTCTACGTCGCTGCCCAGTTCGCCGGGGCTATCGTCGGTGGCGCGGTACTCAAGCTGTTCGTCTCCTCGTTCGACGTCACCGACCAGACCGGCGGCCTGGGTACCAACTCCTACGACAACGGCGCCATCAACATGCCGGGCGCCTTCGTGCTCGAGGCGCTGCTCACCGCGGCGTTCGTGCTGGTCATCCTGCTGGTCACCGAGCGGGTCGCGGCCCCCGGCTTCGCCGGCCTGGCCATCGGCCTGGCGCTGACCACCGTGCACCTGGTGGGCATCCCGCTGACCGGCACCTCGGTCAACCCCGCCCGCTCGTTCGGCCCCGCGCTGTTCGCCGGCGGTGACGCCCTCGGCCAGGTCTGGCTGTTCATCCTCGCCCCGCTGGTCGGCTCCGTGCTGGCGTGGGCTGCGTGGAAGTTCCTGAGCGTGGACTCGCTGGCCGACCAGAACGCCAACGAGGCCGCCGAGTCGGCCTCGGCCATCAAGGACGCCCTGCGCTGAGGCTCCGCTGCTCTGCTAGGACCTGTGGCCCCCGGCCCCGGACGACGTGTCGTCCGGGGCCGGGGCCACAATCACCTCCATGGTGCATACCCGTCCCGGCTGGGACGACTACTTCCTGGGGATCGCCGCCGCGGTGGCCGCCCGCGCGGACTGTCGACGCCGACAGGTCGGCGCGGTGCTCGTGACGAACAATCGGATCGTGGCCACCGGCTACAACGGTGCCCCCTCCGGCGGGCCGTCCTGCCTGGCCGGGGAGTGCCCGCGCGGCCTGCTCGACGCCGAGACGGTGGCCCCGGGCAGCTCGTACGACACCGGCGCCGGGGCTTGCGTGGCACTGCACGCCGAGCAGAACTGCCTGCTCTACGCCGACCGCAGCCGCGCGGAGTCGGCCACGATCTACGTGACCCACGAACCCTGCGAGGGCTGCCGCCGCATGATCGCCGGCTCCGGGGTGACGCGGGCGGTCTGGCCTCGGGGGCAGTGGCTGGTGCGGGAAGCCTGAGGTGCGGCCCGCAGTCCGCGGAGGGCAGTGGGCGGCGGGTGGTCGGCGGTTTGCTGGGGCTGCTGCTCCCCGGCGTGGTGAGCCGATCAGCCCGGCGGGTCAGCGGGTCAGCGGGTCAGCGGGTCAGCCCAGTGTGAGGAGCAGACGGCCCTGCCAGGCACCACCGCGACCCAGCGCGACGGGCTCCACGAGCGCGGGTTCGATGCAGACGAAGTGGGCCTCGTCCCCCTGCGCCACGTCGGGCAGCCCGTGCCCGGGCCCCGGGTTCCAGACGACCCGGTTGGCGAAGCCCTCCGCGGTGACGTGCACCCGGCCCAGCATGTGGTCATCGAGCACCACGTCGGGCGCGGGGCCGGCCATGACCCGGTCCTGGGTGTCCAGCGCGCGGATCGGACCCTCGACGCGCTGCGTGAAGTGCGGCGACCTCGTCGAGACGCCGTCCCAGCACCGGCAGCCGGCCAACCCCGAGATGCTGGCGTCCGGGTCGGCCACGGTCAGGTAGGTGTGCAGCCCACCGGTGAAGCGGGCGGTCGTGGTGCCCCGGTTGGTCACGCTGAGCACCAGCTCGAGGCGCTCAGCCGAGGCGTCGATGTCCAGCCGGGCGTGGAACTCGTGCGGCCAGATCGCGCGGGTCGCCTGGGAGTCCGTGAGCTCGAAGGACAGCTCTGCGCTGTGCGGGCTCCCCGTGGCAGGTAGGGCTTTCCACTGCGCCGTGCGCGCGAACCCGTGCTTGGCCAGCGGCCCGAATGTCCCGAACTGGGGGAACAGGACCGGCACGCCGCCCCGGATCGCGCCCGGCTGCTCGCACCCGGACAACGGTGACATCCACAGCCGCTCGACGCCGTGCGTGGTCCAGGTCATCAGGTGCGCGCCCCGCGTGCAGGCCGTGATCCGCACACCGGGCGCCTCGGCAGTGACGAGGTCATCGCTACTCACGCCCCGAGACTAGCCGCGGCCGACCCGCCGTGGCGTTGATGTGCACGGAATCAACTGGCTGGTCGATTCCGTGCACACCAACGAAGGGACGGCCGGGGTTCGCGCCGCGCTGTGGGGTCAGCTGCCTGTGAAGTGGGCGTCGCGGCGCTCCACGAAGGAGCGCACGCCCTCCGCGGCGTCGGCACTGGCCAGGACGCTGGGCAGCAGCTCGCGCAGGTGCTCGACTGCGGCCGCCGGGCCGTGATCGCGGGCCACCCGCGCGTTGGCGAGTGTGCCGGCCACCGCCATCGGGGCCTGAGCGGCGATCAGCTCGGCGATCTCGATGGCCCGGGCCAGCTGGCCGCCGGGCTCGACGACCTCCTGGACCAGGCCGATCCGCAGCGCGTCGGCCGCGCCGAACTCCTGGCCCGTGAGCAGGAAGCGCATCGCGTTGCCCCAGCCGAGGCTGGCCTGCGCGCGGAACGTGGCACCGCCGAACGGCATGATCCCGCGGCCCACCTCGAGTTGCCGGAAGCGCACGTCGGAGGCGGCCACGACGATGTCGGCGGCCAGAGCCAACTCGATGCTCAGCGTGTAGGCGATGCCCTGCACGGCCAGCACCACCGGCTTGCCCACGGGCGGCCCCCAGACGCCGAACGGGTCGACCCCATGGTCCCCGGACAGGGCGCCGGGACCCCGGGCGGCGACCGCCGGGCCGACCTCGGCCAGGTCCAGACCTGCCGAGAAGTGCTCCCCGATGCCGTGCACGACCGCGACCCGCAGTTGCGGATCAGCGGCGAGGTCGGCGTAGGCCGCGGCGACGGCGTCGATCGTGGCCAGGTTCCAGGCATTGCGCTTCGCGGGTCGGTTGACCCCGATCAGCAGCACGTGGCCGCGGCGCTCGACCAGGACGGGTGCGGTCGGCTGGTTCGCGGTCGCAGCGGTCGGCTGGTTCGCGGTCGCAAACGGCGGGCTGGTTCGTGGGGGATGCGGCGGGTTGGGCGTTGCTGGGATCAGTCATCCCCCGATGATGCCAGCCCCGCTCACCAGGACGGCCACGCCCACGAGCCCGGCGGCCACAGCGATCGAGGCGGTGTCCGGCCAGCCCCAGCGAACGTGGCGAGCAACCGTGCGCGGGCCGGCCGAGAGCCCACGCGCGTCGAGAGCCACCGCCAACCGTCCGCCGCGGCGCAACGCGGCGACCAGCAACCTGAACGTCATCGAGGCGAACTGACGCCCCCGGGCTCGGACTCCGCGCCCGGCCAGGCCGCGGGCCCGGCTGGCCCGGCCCAGCACCGCCCACTCGTCGGCGAGCAGGGGCAGCAGGCGCAATCCGGCGAGCACGGAGTAGGCCGCCCGTGCCGGCACTCGCAGCCGCACGACCAGCGCATCGGCCAGGCCCGTCGGGTCCACCGCGACCGCCGCCACCAGTCCGGGCAGGGCAACTGCGAGCACGCGACTGGCCGGCAGTGCCGCCGACGTCCAGGCCGTCGCTGCGGTGATGCCGGCTTCGCTGAGCAGCGCGTTGGACAGCGCCACGCTGGCGGTGGCGAGCAGGGCCGGCCCCGCCAGAAGGGTGACCCGCCGTCGTGGCAGGCCGCCGAGCAACGCCACCACGACGGCCAGGGCAGCCAGCGCCAGGTTCAGGGCCACGGACCCGGAGGTGAGCCCCGCCACGCTGAGCAGCATCGCGCCACCGACCAGGGCGAGTGGGTCCAGGCGGCGCAAGCGACCCACGGGGCTCCGCGCACTAGGCACACTCGGCGCGGGATGCGCTGGCGCCGCTGCCGACGGCCGGGCGCCCGACGCCGGCGGAGGTGGCCCCCCTGCCCGAGCTGGCGCCCCCGCGGCCGGTTCCGGTGCCGGTGTTGCTGACGGTGTTGGTGCTGGGTCCGGTGCGCTTGGTGCTGGTGCCGGTTCGGGTGCGCTTGGTGCTGGTGCTGGGTCCGGTGCGCTTGGTGCTGGTGCCGGTTCGGGTGCGCTTGGTGCTGGTGCCGGGTCCGGTGCGCTTGGTACTGGTGCGCTCGGTGCTGGCCGCTCCACCGCCTCCATGTGCGGTGCCGCCAGCCGGATCTCGCGGGCGGCCAGCGCCTGGACCAGCGCCGGGTCGTGGGTGGCCAGGACCACCGTGCCACCGGCGTCGCGGTGGTCGGCGATGATGGCCACGAGTTCCGCCCACGTGGTCGGATCCTGGCCGAAGGTGGGCTCGTCGAGGAGCAGGATCCCGGGATCCATGGCCAGCGCGGTCCCGACACTCAGGCGGCGTTGCTCGCCCCCCGAGAGCGTGAACGGGTTGCGCTCGGCCAGGGCGGTCAGGTGCAGCCGGGTGAGCATCTCGGCCGAACGGGAGCGGGCTTGCGCCGGCGGGACGCCCGCTCCAGCCAGCCCGTGCCGCACCTCGTCGAGCACCCGCCCGGTCACGAACTGGTGCTCAGGGTTCTGGAACACCACCCCGAACGTGGCCGCGACCTCCTCGGCGGGCCAGTCCCACGGGTCGCAGCGAGTGGGACCGGTGGGGGCCGGTCCCGATGGCGCCACGCCGGAGCCGGTGTGCAGGCAGACCGTCCCTGCGGTCGGCTCCAACAGACCGGCCAGCACCGAGAGCAGGGTGGACTTGCCGCTGCCCGGCGGCCCGGTCAGGGCTACCACCTCTCCGGCACGGGCCACCAGGCTCGTCGCCGCCAATCGCCCGGCGACAACCACACCCGCCATGGCCAGCACCTGGCCTCCCGGCCCCTTCGTCGGGGGTCGCGCCGGCAGGTGATCGTGGTCCAGCCAGATCCGGGCGGCCGACTCGGGGCGGGTCGCCAGGTGCGTGCGCAGGTCCGCCGGGGTCAGGTCGCGGACCGTACCGTCCTCGACGAGCAGCACCCGGTCGGCCTGCGCCAGCCACGGCTCCACCCGGTGCTCCACGACCAGCACCGTGCACCCCTCGGCGGCCCGCACCCGCGCAACGGCGCCCAGCACGGCGGCTGCCGCACCCGGGTCGAGGTTGGCGGTCGGCTCATCCAGGAGCAGCAGGTCCGGGTGGGCGACCGCCGCGGCCGCCAGCGCCAGCAGTTGCTGCTGGCCGCCACTGAGCTGGCCGGTGCGTCGGTCCCATTCGACGTCCAGGCCGACCTCAGCCAGTGCCGTACCGACCCGCGGCCAGATTGCCTGAGTGGGCACTGCTGCGTTCTCCATCGGGAAGGCCACGTCGTCGCCGACGCCATCCATCACGACGTTGGCCTCGGGCTCCTGCTGGACCAGGCCGACACGCGGCGGACCGGGGAGCACGCGCGACGGATCCGGACGCCCACCCGTGGGACCAGCCGACGCGTCGTCGGCGGACACCTCGAGTCGCCCGGCCGCCGACCCCTCGGGCAGCGTCCCGGCCAGCGCCGCGAGCAACGTGGACTTGCCCGAGCCCGATGCGCCCATGAGCACCACGAGCTGCCCCGGATCGACGGCCAGCGTGACGTCGGCCAGGACGGGGTCGGCACGCCCCGGGTAGGCATACGCCCACCCGTCCGCGACGATCCGGGCACCGGCCATCTCCGCGTGGTTGGAGGCTAGGCCTGCACCCGCTCCCGACCCAGCGGGAAGGAATCCAGCACGCCGGTCCGAGCCAGCCGACCAGCCAGCAGCCACGACCCGAGGCCGGCGATGACGGCTGAGGAGATCATGCTCGATGCCAGGAAGGCCACCTTCCAGGCAGCAGTCCATTCCGGGTACCAGAACACCGGGTCGAGCACCCCGGGGACGACCCCGGCGGCCGCGCCGGCCAGCGCGGCCATCACGGGTCCGAACCGCCGGTACCGTCCGGCGGCGAACACACCCTCGGGGGCCAGCCCCTGCAGGACCCCGTACCAGAGCACGGAGAGCCCCCACCAGGCACCGAGCAGCCAGGACACCGACGCGGCCAGGAAGGCCGTGGCCAGCGCAGCACCGGGGCGACGCACGACCAGCATGCCCAGCACCCCGGGCACCAGCCACACGCCGTACAGCAGCGCCTGTGCCGGGGGGAAGGCTGCGAAGGCCGGACCGGTCGCAGTCCAGAGCAGGTTCCAGGCCCAGAAGACCACCCCGGACACCACGGCGAGCACAGCCACCGTGACGATGTCCAGGGTGCGCCAGGAGCGGGCACTGGCCTGGGCGCTGATCGCGGATCGGGACATGGGAACCTCCTGGGCTACTGCCACGCCCAGGGGGCGACGACTTCCTTCGCCGGCATGATCCGGATCAGGTTCGAGGGTCTGCGGTCGGAGTCCGCACTCTCAGCGCTCGCGCGCTCCCCTGTCGTGGTGGGCTCACGCTATCACCGGCTCGCCGTACGGACACAGGTTCGCCAGGTACTGGACGCGCGGGCCCTGCAGGGTCCATCGTGGGCCCCGTGGAGGGGGTCGACATGCGCGGTTCGCGTTCGAGATGGTCCTGCGTGCTGGGGCTGGTGACCGGCGGCGCGCTGCTGCTGTCCGGGTGCGGATCCTCGGCTGAGGATCCGGCGCCCGGAGATCCCCCGGCCAGCGCGTCGGCCACGACCGGCAGTCCCGGCGGCAACGGCACCATGTACGTCTCGAACTGGGACTACGGCGCCGGGACGCTGACCTACGAGGGGTACCCGATCAACCCCGACGGCACCCTGGGCAGGTCGAGCACGCTGTTCAGCGAGCCCGCTGGGGACACCGACTTCCCGGGGATCGTCGATGGCCTGGACGACCTCACGGTGACCGGCACCTTCGCCAACTACTGGACGACGGCGGTGCAGGTCTACCAGGCCGGCTCGGTGCGCGATGAGCTGGCGGCGCCGGACTGGTGCGGCGGCGAGGGCCTGAGCTACTCGGTGTGCACCGTCCTGGACGACCAGCGGTTGGCGCGCACCACCGAGCTCGGCAACGATCCGGTCACCGGCGAGGGCCCCACGCAGGGCTCGGTGCTGGTGTCCTCGCTGACCGACGGCTCGACGCTGGCCGAGTTCGGCCCGTTCCCCGACCTGAACATGATGATGGGCAGCGGCTCGGCCGACGAGGTGCTGATCGTGACCCGTCCGGTGGACATCGAGACGCAGCAGCCGGCCGCGGCCCAGGTGCTGCGCCTGGACCTCAACGACGGGTCGACGACCCCCGTGGGCACCTCGCCGGCCGACTGGGTGCCGCTGTGCCCGATCGGTGCGGACTCCGTGCTCGGCTTCAGCACGCAGGACCCGCAGACCGCGATCGTGATCGGGCCCTCGCCGATCGCCGAGGTGAGCTGGTCGGAGGCGGACCCGGTCGTCGGCTGCTCGGCCGACGGGCGCTTCATCTACCTGCAGCGGATCCCGGTGCCCCCCACGGGGGAGAACGACAGCGAGCCGCCCAACCCGCCCACGACCGTGGAGCGCATCACGATCAGCGACGGCAGCCGCACCGAGGTGCTCACGCTGCCGCCCGGCCAGTACGCCGGCCCGATCACCCGGTGAGCCGGCCCCCTGCTGCGATCCCGAGGGTCACGGCTGCCAACGCCAGGCCGACGGTCAGCGCGCCGTAGGCCAGGGCCGCGCGGGGCCGGCCCTCACGCAGCAGCGTGAACGACTCGAACGAGAACGTGCTGTAGGTGGTCAGCCCACCGGCGAACCCGGTGCCGATGACCAGCTCGATGGTGGCGGCCTCCTGTGTCGCGACCGCCGCCGACCAGCCCAGCGCGATGCCCAACAGCAGCGACCCGAGCACATTGACCGCCAGCGTGGCCCAGGGCAGTCGGGTGGGTCCCACGCGCGCCACCACACCCCGATCGACGGCCGAGCGGCAGACCGCTCCCAGGCCGGCCCCTGCAGCGACGCCGACCAGGTGCAGCGAGCTGAGCTCGGCCATCAGGCCGCTCATCGCTGGACCTCGCTGCGTGCGGGCACCAGACGCACTGCCGTCCACCAGCCGGCTGCGGCAGCGCCCACGCCCAGGACGGTTGCGCTGAGCACGTACGTGGCACCGAACACCGCGCCACGGGTGACGATCAGGGAGTGCGTGTCGGACATGAACGTCGACCACGTCGTGAACGCCCCGAGCACGCCGGTGGCCAGGAACGGCCGCCACGAATGCGCCACGTGCCCCCGCCGTAACCAGCCGGTGAGCAGCACCCCCATGACGAATGCGCCGAGGAGGTTGACCATGAAGATCCCCCACGGCCACTGGCCGGGCTGCGCCGGGACCGCCAGGGACACCAGGTAGCGGGTGGTCCCGCCGAGCATCCCGCCGGCGAACACCGCCGAGTAGATCGCCCACGGGGGTGGCGTCGAGCCCGGCACCGGCCGCGGGGCGGACTGGGCGGACCGGGGCACCGAACCATCATGGGCCACCGGTTCAGTTCAGCGCGTGTCGAGGACCGTGCCGACCAGGGCGGCCGCGTCCTCGTGGCCCAGCAGCGCGAGGTGGTCCGCCCCCTCGATGACCAGCCGATGGCCGACGAGGCCGTCGTCGATCCCGAACGCACTGTCCACGGTGACCAGCCCGTCGCCGAACAGGCCCCGGGCTGCGGATCGGGCCCGGGCAAAGGGGCCCTGCGGATTGGGCTCCCGCATGGTCGCAGCCACCAGGTGCCAGGTCGGCCCCGGGCTGGCCGCAGCCACCTCCGCCGCCCGGGCCAGGTTCTTGATCCCCAGGCTGCGCTCGTCGCCGAGGGCGGCGATCGGGGCAGCCGCGGGCACCGCGGACGCCAGGGCAAGCGAACGCGCGGCAACGCGCTCCAACGAAGCTCCGGTGTGCGGCGTGCCCAGGGTGACCACGTCGGTGACCAGCGGCCGCCAGGCGGGCTGCCCAGCCCTGGCGGCGCCGGCGTCTGCCAGGGCGGCGCGGACCACCAGGCCACCCATCGAGTGGCCCACCAGGACCAGTCGTTGCACCTGCACCGGCCAGGTGCCCACGAGGTGTTCGAGCAGGGTGGCCAGCTCCGCGCCGGAGTCGGCGATCGCCTGCCCCGTCGTGTACCGGACCGTCAGCGCAGTCGCGTGTCGCGCGCGGACAGCGGCCAGGTGCGCCTGACCCCACATGCCCTCGTGGTTGCCCAGGCCGTGGACGAGCACCACCACCGTGGGGTGCACGTCGAGCTGCGGTTCGCCGCGGCCGGGGACCTCGACCAGGGCGCCCTGCTCGCGCACGGACATCGGCACGGTCAGGGCGCGCACCCGGTGGTCGGCGACCAGCTTGTCGCCGAACGCACCACCGAGGGCTGCCAGCCAGACGACCGCTGGTGGCCGCTCGGCGGCCGGCACCGCGTCAGGCGAGGCGGTGGCCCTGGCGACCGGCGCGGCCAGGGCGGCCACGCCGAGCGCGGTGAGCTCCACGGCAACGAACTGAGCCTGCTGGATCCGGGTGACGGCCTGCACCGGGCGTTGTCCGGCCGGGCCCAGCGGGGCCAGCGCACGGTGGGTCGCATCGGCCAGTACTGCATGGGTGCCGGCCGCGGCCCGGGTCACCCGGGCGATCGCTGCGCCGGCCGCGTGTGCGCTCGCCGAGCGCTCGGAGCCGTCCATCAGGCCCGCCGCAGCGGGTCGCACCAGCACAGGACAGTCACCGACATGACGCAATTGTCCCATTGGTCGCCACCGCGGGGCCCCGCCCTGGCCGGCCCGGGCTGGGTCGGCCAGGTCCTGGATGCCTGCGCGTGGCGTCGCGGAGCCGGTACCCAGACCGGAGGACGAATCCCAGGGAGCGCCGCCCCGGCGACCTGTCGTCCCTACACTGACGCCCATGCCCCAGCGCGCGTACAGCCCTCGGACCGCCGGCTGATGGGTGCGGGCCCGCGGGTGGACATGAACGAGGGGGGGATAACCTTCGAGGTCGCCCTCGAGGACCTCGAACCCGGCTGGGTCCCGCAGCGGGTGTGGTTCCACCTGCGCGAGTTCGGTGCCCGCCCCGCCTTCACGCGTTTGGGCGAGGTCTGGGCCGCCCACCTGCCGCGCCCACCCGTACGCCGGTTGGAGTACCTGATCGTCCTGCGTGGTCCTGACGGCGCGGAGGTGACCGCCCCCGATCCGGCCAACCCACTGCGCGTGCGCACCGTCTTCGGGGAGCACAGCGTGCTCGAACTGCCCGGGTACGCCCCGCCATGGTGGCTGCGGACAGCAGCCGTCCATGGCTACGTCACCGCGCCGGTCCCGGGCACCGGGGTCATCGCCGGGCCGCGGGTGGATGACCGCCTGCGCCGCTCGCACGGCGCGCTGGTGGCGCACCCGCACTCCCCCGAGCCGGTCGTGGACACCGCGGCGCAGGTGGCGGTGCGCGGTGAGTTGCGCGTGCCGGCCGACTCGTCGCCGTCCGAGCCGCTGCCCCTGATCGTCGTGCACGACGGCCCGGAGTACGCCGACCTCGCCGGACTGCTGGGCTACCTGGGAATGCTGGCGCACCTGGACCCGGCGCTGCGCGCGCGCGTGCTGCTGCTCGATCCGGTCGACCGGGACCGCAGCTACTCCGCCTCGCCGGCCTACGCCCGCGCCCTGGTCGGCGGGATGCTGCCCCAGGTCACCGGGGCGCTGCCCACGACCGGTCGCCCCGTCGGCGTCGGGGCGAGTCTGGGCGGTCTGGCGATGCTGCACGCTGCCACGCTGCACCCGGGGGTGTTCGCCGGGGTGTTCAGCCAGTCCGGGTCGTTCTTCACCGCGGAGTTCGATGCCCAGGAGAGCGGCTACCAGCACTACCCGCGGATCGTGCGGTTCGTGGCCGGCATCGATGCCGAGCCCGAACGGTTGGCCGACCTGCACCTGGGCATGACCTGTGGCACCGGCGAGGACAACCTGGACAACAACCGGGCCCTGGCCCGGCGGTTGACCCGGATCGGCGTGCCCACCGCGCTGGTGGAGAACCCGGATGCCCACACCTACACGGGCTGGCGCGACAGCCTGGACCCCAGCCTGCGTGACCTGCTGGTCGCGGCCTGGTCATCGGCGATGTAGCGGTCGCCAGCACCCTGCGGGGCGCCCCGGTCGGATGGCCGAGTGCCGACTGCCGCGCCGGTGCCCGGGGCCGTGGGAAAGGGCCCTGCCTCGGGCCCCTGTTGGGGGAAGGGCACGACGCGGACCGGCGGCGGGTGGGCGGGCAACGCCCGCCGCCAGCAAGCACACTGGGGGACCATGCGGCGTGACGAATGGGCGGTCTGGTCACCGGCGCTCGGGACGTCCGGGACGGTGATGGCCTACGGCCACTGGGGCACCCCGGTGCTGTTCTTCCCGTGCGAGGGCGGCGGTGCGCACGACCTCGAGGACAACGCGATGATCCATGCGCTCGCCCCTGCCCTGGAGGCGGGCCGGATCAAGGTGTACGCCGTGACCGCCAATGACCACTGGTCGTGGTCCAACCGGGAGATCCCCAGCGAGGAGCGGGCGCGCCGGCACGATGCCTACCACGACTGGATCACCGAGCGGGTCGTCCCAGCGATCCATGGCGACTGCGGCGGGCCGCGGCCGATCGTGGCGGCCGGCACCAGCATGGGGGCCTTCCACGCCGTGAACCTGGCGTTGCGCCGCGCCGACCTGGTCCCTCACGCGATCGGCTTCTCCGGCAACTACGACCCCGGCACCTGGCATGCCTGGGGTGAGCAGGGTCAGGCGATGTACTTCAACAATCCGATGGCCAACGTGCCCAACCTGCATGGCGATCATCTGGCGTGGCTGCGCAGCGCGCTGCACGTGCAGCTCGTGGTGGGCTCGGGGGCCTTCGAGGTCCAGCCGACCCAGGCGCTGCCCTCCTCGCGCGCATTGGCCCACGCCCTGTGGGACAAGGGCATCTGGTGCGACCTGGACGTCTGGGGCACCGACACCCCGCACGACTGGCCGTCCTGGCACCGGATGGCCCACACCTACCTGGCCACCTTCTAGATCCGAGGAACCGATGGACACCTCCACCGACGCACACACGCGCACCCACCTCATCGGCCTCCTGCTGGGCACGGAGCTGGACTGGCCGGTGGCCTTCGAGTCGCTGGTCCGGGCCATGGGCCCGATCCCGGACGCGCACGGCCGATCGCACCGGATCGCCACCGAGCGCACCACCATCGAGCCGTTCAACCTGCGCGACAAGCCGCGCCAGGAGCTGGTGATCGACCGGCTCGCGTACTGGTACTACGTGCCCCGCGAGTGGCTGAAGAAGGCCTCGCTGATGGACGACGTGTACCTGCTCAACAGCCCGTTCACGTTCCAGTCCATGGAGAAGCACTCGGCCTACTGCGCGATGATGCGCCTGGGTCTGAGGATCCCCGAGACCGTGCTGGTGCCCTACAAGAACCCGTTGGACAACGCCAAGTACGCCTACACCGCGGCGGCTTACAACCGCCCTTTCGACCTGGCGCAGATCGCCGAGTCGGTGGGGTACCCGATGTACATGAAGCCCTTCGACGGCGGCGGATGGCGCGGCGTGTCACGCGTCGACTCCCGCGCGGACCTGCTGCGCGCCTACGACGACTCCGGCGAGATGCTCATGCACCTGCAGGCCGCTGAGGACCACGACGTGTTCGCCCGCTCGCTGTCGATCGGGCCCGAGACGATGGTCATGCACTTCCGACCCGAGCGGCCCATGCACGACCGCTACGCCGTGGACCACGACTTCCTCTCCCCGCAGGCCGGCGACGAGTGCGTGACGATCAACCGGACGGTCAACGCGTTCTTCAGGTGGGAGTTCAACTCCTGCGAGATGCTGGTCAAGCGCGGTGCTGACGGAGCCCGCGACGAGGTCTACCCGATCGACTACGCCAACGCCTGCCCGGACGTGGCGATCACCTCTTTGCACTACTACTTCCCGTGGGCGATGAAGGCGCTCGTGAAGTGGAGCGCGTACTGCCTGGTCACGGGCCGGCCCAACTCGGTGGACCTGGAGACCTCGCGGTACTTCGCGATCGGCGACCGCGAGGACCTGACCTACGAGGAGAAGCTCGCCGGGTACCGGCGCCTGGCCGACGAGCACTTCGACGCCGGGCGCTACTACGACTGGTGCGACTCCCGGCTGCGCAACTTCGACGAGATCGCCCTCGAGTGGTTCAGCGGGCCGGGGATGGACGCGGTGATCGTGGACACCGTCCGCGCGACCTTCCCGCCAAATGAGCACGACCAGTACATCGCGCACTTCCGCGGCCTGGTGGGGCTGTGGTGTCGCGACGAGGCGGCCCGGCTCAGCGCAGCCCAGTTCGTGCACCCCTGACCCGCGACCCTGCGCCCGGCGCTTGACACCGCCGCCCCCTTTGGGAAGCGAACCGATGAATGGGACGCGGCTGCGGGGCGCATGCTGTCGACGGTCGGCCATCTTGACCCAATCTCGTGAGGAGCCGTTGACCCAGAGCATCGCAAGGGCCACTCGCTGGGTGCGAAAGGGTTCACGACGGGGATTGCGTCGCCAGCCCGACTCCCCGCCCCTGAGACTGACACCTACGCGTGGACCTGGCCGAGCCCAGGTTCTGCTCGGGGCAGCCTTCCTGCTGCCTGTCCTGGCCGCTCAGGCCACGCTCGCACCGCCCCAACGTGGCCCGGTCACCCCGAGCGCCCTCGCAGGACTGCTGGCTCTCGGTGCCCTGGGCACTGGACTGGCCTACGTGCTGAACTTCCGCGTGATCGCGGCCGCTGGCGCGGCGACCGCCAGCGCCGTCACCTACCTGACCCCCGTGGTGGCCGTCGCAGTCGGGTTGGCGTTCCTCGGCGAGCACGTCACCGTCAACCAGGTCCTCGGAGCTGTGATCGTGCTCGCCGGCATCGCGACCAGCCAGGGCCGCCTCCGCCGCCCGACCCAGACGGGCACAAGTGCAGTCACCAGCTCAGGCCGGTGAGAAGGGCGTGCCCTCGGCGCGTCTACCGCGAAACGCGCGCTGCTCCGGGCTTGATCTCTGGCTCAACGGCCAGGTTGCGCAGGATGGCGTCGTACGCCATGTCGCCGAGTTCTGCCGACGCACCTCGGAACCTCGCGACCCGGAGGGCCTGCCGGGCGGTATCCCCGACTTGGCCCATCCATGGCTTCGGAGCCGGGCCGCTCAAGTTGGACTGCATCGCCCCGATCCACGAGGGACCAGAAAAGGAGCGGGGGATCATGCATTGAGCAGTCGCATCCTGTTGGCAATGACGGCACTCGGCGTTGCGCTCGGGGTCGCCACGGCTCTGCCCTGCATCGTCAGCGACGCTGGAGACACGCAGGCCTGTGAGCGAGTCGCAGCCAGTGCCCACCCCCGGGTGGGCTTCCTGACGGTGCCCGCTCCGTCAGCCTCGACCTCCCGGAGCGCGTGCGCTCCGAGGCCGGCCAGGCCTGCGCGTTCGGGTAGGGGGCTATCGAATCGTCTACACCGTCGAGGACGAACTCCTGTGGGTCGTCGTCGTCCGGCTGGAACACCGACGCGACGTCTACGACCAGTAGCAGCATGCGCCTGCTAGCCGCGTACCGTCCCGGTCAGCGGCGCTGAACTTCCCCGGCGACAGCTCGGGTCGCGGCACGACGCTCGAGGCCGCTCGATTCGAGGGGCTCCTCGTCACCGCTGTGGGCACGGGGTCAGCCGGTCACCACTCGGGCCACCGCTACCAGTTGGACCAGGTAGGCGGCGATCGTGAAGGCGTGGAACAGCTCGTGGAAGCCGAACCATTCGGGGTGCGGGTTCGGGCTCTTGCGGGCGTAGATGACACCGCCGACCGTGTACAGCAGGCCGCCGATCGCCAGCAGCGAGACCGTCACGGCGCCGTACGCGCTGTACAGCGCGGGCAGGAAGAAGACGGCCACCCAGCCCAGCGCGAGGTAGGACCCGGCCGTGACCCAGCGCGGCGCGTGCAGCCAGGCGATCGGCAGCAGCAGGCCGACCAGCGCGATGGTCCACACCAGGATCAGGATCGTCCAGCGCAGCCGGGCGTCGTCCAGCGCGGCGGCGAACGGTGTGTAGGAGCCGGCGATGAACAGGTAGATGTTGGCGTGGTCGAGCTTGCGCAGGAACGAGTTCACGCTCGGCCGGCCGGCGCCCAGGTGATAGGCGGCGCTGACCCCGAAGAGCAGCACCGTGGTCAGCACGTACACCGCGACGGCAGCGCGCAATCCTTCGGTGGGAGTGACGACCATCAGCCCCAGGCCGAGCAGCAGCGCCAGCGGGCCGGCGCCGAAGTGCAGCCACCCGCGAAGCTTCGGCTTGAGCGCAGCCACTGCGTGCTCGGCGGGCGTGGCGGATTTGTCGGTCTGCGCCTGCGCGTGCGGCTCGGTCACGTCGGAATCCCCCTTGTCTTCTGGGTATGGCCTGGCGACGGTTGGGCGGCCCGGCCAGCGGGACAGCGGCACCATGCCGATGACGCCTGTTGGTGAATCCGAATCCAGCACCGGTCTGGAGCAGTCCCCAGTGCGAAGTCATGTCCCTGGCCGACCACTCGAAGGTTACGTCACCGTAGGTAGGTCGGAGAAATCCCCGACGACGTGCATCGCCGGCTCGACCTGGGCGTACCGGGTGCTGGAGGTCCGGCTCTTGGGCTCCGGTCCCGGCGGAAGGTGGGCGTGCTTGCCGGTGGCTGCAGTCCGGGGGACGTAGCCTTCGGTCATGCGCCGACACGACCGACTCGACCGAGAGCGTGGGTGAGGGGGGTGTCCAGTCTGCCTTCGAAATCCGGGAGCGCCCGGACCGGGCGGCGGTCGCTGGCCGGGCCGCTGATCGCGCTCGCAGCGGCGGGCTTCCTGGTCGGCTGCAGCCCCGACCCTGGCCCGGGACCAGCCAGCACCCAGTGGTCCACCACGTTGCCCGACGAGAACCCCGCCGAGCAACGGGTACGCCAGGGCGCGATCGCCGCCGCGCAGGCCACGCTGCGCGCGCTGGACCTCGCCGAGCCGCCGGTCCAGGGCAGCACTCGGGTGCTGGCGTGCGTCAACACGTGGGGAAACGACTCGGACCGGCGGTTGGGCGAGTACAGCTCCGGCTCCTCGATCGGCCCGGACGCGGTCACCGACGACCAACTCACCGCCGTGGCCACTCGGCTCGGGGTGGAGTTCATCGAGGACTCGGTGGACCCGAGCGGCTCGCGCCTCGTCGGGTTCTACCTGCCACTCAACGGCGCCGACGCGCTCGTGCAACTGGTGGCCAACGACGACGGTTCAGCCTCCCTGAGCGTCAGCACCTCCTGCGAACGGTGATGGTCGGCACTGGCGCTGACGGGCCACGCGACTCACTGCCCTGCGGACCGTAGCCTTCGGCCCATGCCTGCGAGCTCCGGACTGCTGACCGACCACTACGAGTTCACGATGCTCGACGCGGCGCTGCGGGCCGGCACCGCGAAGCGGCAGTGCGTGTTCGAGGTATTCGGCCGTCGGCTACCGGCGGACCGCGGCTACTTCGTCAACGCGGGGACCGGCCGCCTGCTGGAACTGATCGCAGACTTCACTTTCGGGCCCGCCGAACTCGAGCATCTGCGCAGTGAACGGATCGTGAGCGCCAGCACGCTGGACTGGCTGGCCGGCTACCGGTTCAGCGGGGACATCGACGGGTATCGGGAGGGTGAGCTGTTCTTCCCCGGATCGCCGCTGATGACGCTGCGCACCGACTTCGCCAGCGGCGTGATCCTCGAGACGCTGATCCTCAGCGTCCTGAACCACGACGTCGCGGTGGCCTCGGCCACCAGCCGGATGTGGGTGCAGGC
The DNA here is from genome assembly GCA_963798745.1 of uncultured Actinomycetes bacterium. Lineage (GTDB taxonomy): Bacteria > Actinomycetota > Actinomycetes > S36-B12 > CAIYMF01 > Prado023. Next base: position 71,925 of record CAWCUF010000009.1, on the reverse strand, counting down.
CCGCGGACGAACCCTGATCGAGATGGGTTCGCGGCGCACCCACGAGCAGGCGGCGGTGGCTGCGGCGCGGGCCGCGTGGATCGCCGGCTTCGACGCGACCAGCAACGTCGAGGCGGGTCGCAGGCACGCGATCCCCACCGCCGGCACCGCCGCGCACTCCTTCACGCTGCTGCACGACGACGAGCCCGCCGCCTTCGCCGCGCAGGTCGCCGCCCTCGGGGTGGGCACGACCCTGCTGGTGGACACCTACGACACGATGGCGGGCATCGCCAACGCCCTGGCGGTCGCCGGCCCGCACCTTGGCGCGATCCGGCTGGACTCCGGGGACCTCAGTGCGCTGGCCGGCGAGGCGCGCCGGGCCCTGGACGCGGCCGGCGCCACCGGCACCCGGATCCTGGCCAGCTCCGACCTCGACGAGTACTCGATCGCGGAGCTGGCGGGGTCTCCGGTGGACTCTTACGGAGTCGGCACGTCGGTCGTGACGGGATCCGGCTCGCCTGCGGCGGGGTTGGTGCTCAAGGTCGTCGAGGTCGACGGCCGGCCCGTGGCCAAGACCGCAGCCGGCGGCAAGGCGAACCTCGCCGGACAGAAGGCGGCTGCACGCAGGATCGGCGCCGACGGCGTGGCCAGCGCCGAGCTGGTCTGGGCGGGCCGCGCGGACCAGTCACCGCCGGCGACGGTCGAAGAGGCAGACCGGAGATTGGTGGTGCCGCTCATGCGTGCGGGCGATCGCGTGGACACCGACACGCTGGCCGACGCCCGCGCTCGGCACGTCGCAGCTCTGGCCGAACTGCCGCAGTCCGGTCGTGCGCTGCGCGCGCCGGGGGCGGCGATCCCGACCCTCAGCCTGTGAGGGGTGGGGCGCGGGGTGCGTGGCGCGGGGGGTACCTATGTCTGTGATGAGCCGTTTCCCGAGGACGCGTCCCGGGGAATCCGCTCCCGTTCGCCCGATCCGCTCCCCGAATTCCGGGAGCGGATCGGCGAAAGGGGAGCGGATCCAGTCGGCCGACCAGCGGGGTGGGCGGGGGCGGTGCGGAGTACCAGGTTTGGCGGTGCCCCGTTCGGTGGCGCGGGGTCCGGTGGTGCCTGATTCAGCGGTACCGGGACTCAGCCGACGGCAGCCCGGCAGCGGGCACACAGCCCGAAGAGCTCCAACTGGTGGCTCACCTCACTGAACCCGTGCTCGCCGGCGACCGCATCGGCCCAGCGCTCCACACCGGGGCCCACGATCTCCACCGTGTGCCCGCACTCGCGGCACACCAGGTGATGGTGATGCACATCGCTGCATCGCCGGTAGAGCGTCTCGCCGTCGTCGCGCACCAGGGTGTCGAGTTCGCCGAGCTCGGCCATGTGCCCGAGGTTGCGGTACACCGTGGCCAGGCCGACCGAAGCGCCCCGGGACCGCAGCTCGGCATGAATCTCCTGGGCGCTGCGGAACTCCCCGGCATCGGCGAGCAACTCGGCCACCGCGACCCGCTGGCGCGTCGTGCGCTGGCGGGGGCGCGCGGGCGACTCAGTCATGGCGCAAGGGTAGCTGCGCACAGACTTGGCACCCAGGCCCAGGCTAATCTAGACTGATTCTCATTACGCCGTGAAGGAGAGGCAGCTCATGTTCACAGGGGGTCCCCGAGGTGCACCCGTGCGGTGGAGCCGCGCCGTCGCATTCGTCGGCGTGGGTGCGCTGGCGCTGGCGGGCTGCTCGGCCGCTGACCCCACAGCAACTGCCGACGCGGACGGGGTCTCCGTCGTGGCCACCACGACCGTATGGGGCGACATCGCCAGGCAGGTGGTGACCTGCGCCGACACCGGTGCGGTGAGCACGCTGATGCCGGTGGGCGCCGACCCGCACGACTACTCGCCGTCGGCGCAGGACGTCGCCCGGATGATCGACGCGGACCTCGTCATCGCCAACGGGCTGGGTCTCGAGGGAGGCCTGGCCAACAGCCTCGCCTCAGCCGCCCAGGACGGTGCGACCGTGTTCGAGGTGGCCCCGCTCCTGGACCCGATCCCGTTCGGTGCGCACGCTGCCGAGGAGCACGCCGACGATGACGGCCACGATCACGATGGGGACGATCCGCATGTGTGGCACGACGTCGCTCGGGTCGCCACCGCAGCAGAGCTCATCGGCGCGCAGCTCACGGAACTGACCGGCGATCCGGCCTTCGGCACCTGCGGCGCGAGCCTGCACGACGAGCTGGCCGAACTCGACGCCGAGGTGGCCGCCACCCTGGCCGAGGTCCCTGCTGACCGGCGGATCCTGGTCACCGACCACGACGCGCTGGGCTACCTGGCCGATGCATACGACTACACCGTGGCCGGCACCGTCATCCCGGGCGGCTCCACGCTGGCCGAGCCGAGCTCTGCGGAGCTGGCCGCCCTCGCCGGCACCATCCGCGACACGGGGGTACCTGCGATCTTCTCGAACACCACAGACTCCGAGGTCCTGGTCGACGCACTGGCCGCTGAAGTCGGCGACGTCGAGGTCGTCTCCCTGTTCGTGGGCAGCCTTGGCGGCCCCGGGTCGGGCGCTGAGGACTACCAGGGGATGCTCACCACGAACGCCCAGAGCATCTCCGCCGCGCTGCGCGGTTAGGCCCACACGGATGCAGCGACTGCTGGGCGCCGCAACCCGGCTGCGGGCGCGCACGTCGTCCTCGTGGCTCAGGGCCTAGGCTGCGCGCGTGGCATGGATGGCGTGGCTCACCGACCCGTTCGCGCTCGGTTTCCAGCAGCGGGCGCTGGCCGGGGGGATCCTCGCGGGGCTGATGTGCTCGGTGGTGGGCACCTGGCTGGTGCTGCGCGGGATGGCGTTCTTCGGTGACGCGTTCACCCATGGGGTGGTTCCTGGGATCGCCGCAGCGGTGGCGTTCGACTTCAGCCCTCTGCTGGGCGCCGCGGTCGCTGCCCTGGTGATGCTGGCACTGATCGAGACCGTCCGGCGCAACACCGCACTGAACGACGACACCGCGATCGGCCTGCTGTTCGTGGGGATGCTCGGCCTGGGCGTGGTGATCATCTCGAAGGTGGACAGCTACACCGGCAGCCTCACCTCGATCCTGTTCGGCGACGCGCTGGGCGTGACCCGCGCGGACCTGACCTGGCAGGTGGGACTGGCCGCGATCGTGATCCTCGCCTCGCTCGCGCTCTACCGGCCGCTGCTCGCACTGTCGTTCAACGAGCAGAAGGCCTACCTGCTGGGGATGCGTCCGAAGCTCGCGCATGCTGCCCTGTTGGTGCTGATCGGCACGGCCGTGATCGGCAGCTTCCAGGCGGTCGGGACTCTGCTGGTGTTCGGCCTGCTGGTCGGCCCGCCGGCCACCGCTTCACTGGTGGCCCGCACGGTCCCCCGGATGATGCTCGGCGCTGCCGTGCTGTCGGTGTTCTCGGTGTGGGCCGGCCTGGTCCTGAGCTACCACCTCGGCACGGCCGCGTCGGCGACCATGGCGGTCCTCCCGGTCGCGCTGTTCTTCCTGGTGCTGCCGATCTCCAAGCGCGTGCACCGGCGCAGGCAGGCGCACGACGCTGATCGCGCATCGGCCGCAGCGGCGGGCGGAGCCGCCGACGATGCGGCCGTGACCGGGGCGAGCACGTGAGCACCCCGCGGAGCACCGACCCAGTCATCGCCATCGCCCGCGACCTGGAACTGCGCTACGGCAGCCATGTCGCGCTGGCCCGGTCCACGTTCGAGATCCCGAAGGTGGGGGTGGTGTCGGTCATCGGCCCGAACGGATCGGGCAAGTCCACCTTGCTCTCGGCGCTGGCTGGGCTGGTCCCGGTGGCCTCCGGCACCCTGCAGGTGCTGGGCGTGCCCCCGAACGAGGCGCGTGCGCGGATGAGCTACGTCATGCAGGCGACTCCTGTGCCGCGGGCCACGCCCATCACCGTGCGCGAGGTGGTGGGCCTTGGTCGGCTCCCCCAGCGCGGCCTGTTCGGCCGGTTCCGCGACAGTGATCGGGCGACCGTGGCCGGCGCGATGGAGCGGATGCAGATCACGGCTCTGGCCGGTCGGCACATGCACGAACTCTCCGGGGGGCAGCGTCAACGCGTGCTGATCGCGCAGGGGATCGCCCAGGACCACGAGTTGTTGGTGCTCGACGAGCCGCTGACGGGTCTGGACATCAACTCAGCGGCGACCATCGACTCCCTGATCCACGAGCAGCGCGCGGATGGTTGCACGGTGATCCTGACCACCCACGACCTCGACGAGGCGCGTGCGGCCGACTGGGTGGTCCTGGTCAGCGGGCGGGTGGTGGCCGCGGGGCCGCCGGAGACCGTGTGCACCCGGCGCAACCTCGAGGTCGCCTACGGTCTGGGCGGCGTCCACGACTGGGATGGGTTCCTCGACGACCCCGCCCACGATTCTCACCACCACTGACCCGACCAATCACCGACACCCACCGGCCCTCCCCCCCTCCCCCCCGCGTCGGACGCGACGGCCGCAGCCCCCTACGCGGGCCGACCGGCCCGGCGCGGCTAGCGCAGCGGCAGGTCCACCAGCACCAGGTTGTGGTCCGAGGCCCGGAACCGGTTGTCGAACCGGCCGTCGGCCGCGAGCTGCAGGACCACCTCGTGGCGCAGCGGGCTCACGCTGGCGAACACGTAGTCGATCCGGGTCGTGTTGCGCTTGTAGAAGTACGGCCGCGGCGGGAAGCCCTTGTACTTGCGCGTCTTGGGCGTGTAGTTGACGGTGCCGAAGTTGCCGTTGACGACCAGCGGTGCTGTCGCGCCGTCGACCAGCCCGGCCGTCGTCAGCACCCGCTGGGCGCCGTTCGGCTGGCGCTTGGCATAGGAGTTCAGGTCCCCGCCGATCACCAGGTCCACAGCACCGAACCCACTGGCCGCGATCAGCCTGTTGGCCCAGGGCCGCAGCTTGGTCGCGACCGCCACCCGCAGACGCTCACCGGCTGCGTTCTTGTTCGTGGGCAGGTGCACCGAGACGTAGAGCGTGGTGCGACTGCTGCCCGCCGGACGCAGGAACGCCCACGACGCCGCCCGGTCCTGGATGCTGCCGAAGCCCAGGCCGGCGATCTGGGAGAGCCCGAGCATGCCTGCTGACGGCAGCCGCCCGCTGGGTGGGGCGACCGGACCGATCCGGGCGGGGTTGTAGAACACGTGCGCGCCCCGGGTGCACCAGGCCGTGCAGTTGTTGTACTCCATCGAGGCGATCTGGTAGCCGGCGCTGCCCAGGACCCGGCGCACGTCCTCCACATGCGTCCTCCCACCCCACTTCTGGGTGTTGGCCTCCTGGACCAGCAGGACGTCCGGGCGCGTGGCCCGCACCGTGTTGAGCAGTGCGACTCGCCGAGCGCTCCATGGCCAGCGGGACTTCAGACGCGTGGACTTCATCACGTTGTAGGTCCCCACCCGGACCGCGTTGGGTACGGGCGCGGGGCGCGCGGAGGTGGCCAGTGCGGTGTGCGGCACCGTCGTGGGCCGGGCGGCCATCGCCATCGACGTGCCCCCGGCCATCGATGCCGACCCGGCCAACAGGCTGACAGCGGTCAGCCCGACGACCGTGATCCCACGCAGTGAACCCACCATGGCCGTACCCCTCTCCTCCGGCGGCCCAGCATCTACGCGCGCGTCGGCGTGGGCCACCGGGGAGTATGTCGGAGTCTGGAACGGGTGTCTTGAATTGCGGGGGTGGACCCCTCACCCATCCGGACGGCCCGGGGGTCGGGCCGAGCCGCCGGGGGCTGCTCAGCTCGCAGCGCGCAGCGTCACCTGGGTGGCGCCGTCGGCATCGCGCAGGGTGAGGGCGTCACCCTCGAGTTGATAGGTCGTGGATGCCTCGAGGGCGGCGAAGTACTGCCCCTCGGTGGTCTGCACCGGCTCCGGGCACGCCTTCTTGGTCGAGGCGATGGGACCGATGACGACTCCCTCGGATCCGTCGAGGGTGTAGGTGGCGTTGAACGTGTTGCACCCACCGCTGCCGGTCAGGGTGCCGTCCTCGCCGAACTGTGCGGTCGCGGCAGCGGACTGCTCGCTGGAGACGACAGCGTCGGCTCCGTTGTTGATCCCCGTGACCTGCCACGAGCTGCCGACCAGGGTGGTCGATCCCGGGGTGTAGACCAACAGGACGGTGCCCTGTGAGTCGCTGAGCTCGAGGTCGGCGCCCGCGGTCGCGGCGGTGGTCACCTGCGACATCGCTGGGATGAGGGATGCCTCCTGTTCGGCGACCGGATCGACGCAGGCCATCTGGGTCATGGGCCCGGGCATGATGCGCACGTCCGAGCCGTCCTGGGTGAATGTGCCGGTGAACCGGTTGCAGCCCGTCGACCCGGCGATCGTGCCGTCCTCGGCGAACGCCAGCGGCGCTGGCGCATCGGCCACGGCCGGCTTCTCGCCGCCCGGATCGTGGGTGAAGACCGCGAGGTTCCAGGCGGTTCCGGCCAACTCCGGGGGTGCCGCGGACGAGTCACCCGCGACCGATTCACCAGCGCACGCGGAGAGCAGGCTGGTCAGCGCGACCGCTGCCAACAGGCCCAGAGCGGTGCGGACAGGTCGGGACGTGCGTGCGGTGGCCATGGCGCCAAGGGTAACTGCGGACAGTTCCGAGATCGGTTCGCCCTCGGCTGGCACGCAGCGCGCGGGCCCGGTAGCAAGGGGGCGGGCCTGGCGGGCGCCGGGAAGGCGCCGTCAGCTCCTGATCATCCCGGCCAACCTGCGGGCGGCGACCTGCACCGGGTCCCACAACGGGGACATCGGCGGGGCGTAGGCCAGGTCCATGCTCGTGATGTCCTCGACGGTCAACTCGCTCCACAGAGCGGCGGCGGCCACGTCGATGCGCTTGCCCGCTCCCGCGCCGCCCACGATCTGGGCTCCGAGCAGCCGGCCGGTCCCTGCCTCGGCGAGCATCTTCACCGTGACGCGCTCGGCGCTGGGGAAGTAGCCCGCTCGGGTCGTGGCGGTGATCGTCACGGTGCGCACGTCCAGGCCCAGGTCGCGTGCCTGCGCCTCGCGCAGCCCGGTGCGCCCGACCTCCAGGTCGCACAGCTTGGAGATGGCGGTGCCCACGATCCCGGGGAACACCAGGTCCCCGCCGCTGAGGTTCTCCCCGATCACCCGGCCGTGCTTGTTGGCGTGGGTGCCCAGGGCGACGGCCACGTCCTGGCCGGACACCCGGTCGCGGACCTCGACGCAGTCCCCGCCGGCCCAGACGTGCTCGTGGCCGAGCACGCGCATGTGCTCGTCGGTGCGGATGCCGCCGTGGGCACCGACCGGGAGCCCGGCAGCCTGCGCCAGCGCGCTGTTCGGCCGGACGCCCATCCCCAGGACCACGATGTCCGCGTCGTGGACCTCGTCGGCCGTGACCACGCGGGCAATCCGCCCGTCGCGGCCCGCCTCGAAGCGCTGCACCGCCTGGCCACCGCGGAACGTGATCCCCTGGGCTGCCATCGCCGTGGCGATGTGCGCGCCCATGTCGGGGTCCAGTGTGCTCATCGGCTGCGGGGCCAGGTCCACCACCGTGGTGCGCAGGCCGCGTGCGCACATGGCCTCGGCCATCTCGATGCCGATGTAGCCGGCGCCCACGACGACCGCGCGCAGTGGCTCATCCTCGGTCCCGGCCGGTCCCTCGGCACGGGCGGTCGCCAACGAGTCCAGCACCGCCAGCCCGTCGTTGAGGGTGTGGATGCCGTGCACGCCGGGCAGGTCGATGCCGGGGATGGGCGGGCGGATCGGCGTGGCACCCGTGCCGATCACCAGCTCGTCGTAGCTCAGGACGTGCTCGGTGCCGGTGCTCAACTCGACGGCGGTGACCGTGCGACCGGTGGCGTCGATCTCGGTCGCTTCCCAGCCCGTGCGCAGGTCCAGGCCGTTGTCGCGGTGCTGCTCAGGGCTGCGCGCCACCAGGCCCTCGGGGCCGTGCACCTCCCCGGACAGCCAGTACGGGATGCCACAGGCGGAGTAGGACGTCCACTGCTGGCGTTCGAGCACCAGCACGTGCACGTCCTCGCCCAACGACCGCTTGATGGCCGACGCCGCCGTCGCCCCGCACGCATCCGCCCCGACGACCAGCACTTCCCGCATGCGCCCCATCGTGGTGGACGCAGCACCCTGGTGCCACCTGACATCCCCGGATGCCCGGCGCCGCACGCTGCCCGGCCGATTGGATCCGCTCCCGTTTCGCCGATCCGCTCCCGGAATTCGGGGAGCAGATCGGGCGAACGGGAGCAGATTTCCCGGGAGCGGCTAGTGCTCGTGCGGGTCGTTCTCGGCGTCGTCGTGGGTGCCATGGACCGTGCCGGGCTCGTGGTCCGGCGGCCCGTACAGGGCGTAGACCTTGAGGTCGGTCTGGCCCACGTTCGACACGTTGTGCCAGGTGCCGGCGGGCACGAGGATCGCCCAGCCGTCGCCGACCTGCTCGTCGAAGGGCAGGTCGTCCTGAGCCGGACCCATCTGGCAGCGACCGGTGCCGCCCTCCACCCGGAGGAACTGGTCATTGCCCTCATGGACCTCGAGGCCGATGTCGTCGCCGGGGCGGATCGCCATCACCGTCAACTGCAGGTGCTCGCCGGTCCAGAGGGTGGTGCGGAACGTGTCGTTGTCGACCGTGGTCGCCTCGATGTCCAGGACATAGGGCCCGCCGCCGTGGTCAGTCATGGAAAGTGCTCCCTTCGCTGCGCCGCCGTGCCGACGATGCAGCACGTGTGACACCTCCACCTTGGCACAGGATCACTGCGGGCGTCGCGGCACCCACCGGCACGCCGTGGCCCCACCACGTGGCGCCAGGTCGAGACGGCCCTACTTCTTCAGGAAGACCGGCCTCGAGGTGACGCCCCGGTAGCCGTACTTGCCAGTCACGACCACGCGGTAGGTGCCCCGTTTCAGGTTGAGGGTGCGGGTCTCGGCGCTGCCCTTGGTCCGGTAGGACTTCAGCGCCTTCCAGGAGCCGTTGCTCCGCTTGGACTGCACCTGGAACCTCCAGTGGCCGGAGCCCTTGTTGGGGTTCACGTCCACGAACAGCTTCGAGCGGCCACTGGTGGCTTTCACCTTCACGCTGGCCGTGGGCGTCGGCTTGGGCTTGGGGGTGGGCGTCGGCGTGGGCGTCGGCGCGACCGGGGCCTGGAGGCCGCCGGGGGCACGGGCAGCCTGCAGCGCTGCCCGGTCCGCCTGGAGCAGCCCGTAGCCGAACCAGTCGTCGCGGCCATCGGCGTCCTCGTCATCGCGGGCGGTGCTCAGCAGCGCACTGTCCACCGCGGACTTGGCCAGGGTCGGGTTGGCCACGCGGACCAGGGCCGCGGCGGCCGAGACGAACGGGGCGGCCATCGAGGTGCCGTCCCCGACGGCCCAGCGCCCCCCGGGGATCGTGGACACGATGTCCTCCCCGGGAGCGGTCAGGTCGATGTACCAGCCGGTGTTCGCGAAGCTCGACGACGCGCCGTCGGTGCCGATGCTGGACACGGCCAGGACGCCCGGGAGCGCCGCGGGGTACTCGACGGGGTTGCCCTGGTCGTAGCTGTTTCCCCCCGCGGCCACGACCGTGATCCCACGATCCACGGCGAACTTCACCGCGCTGTCCAGGGCGCTGCTGGGCCCGTCCCCACCGAGCGAGAGGTTGATGACCCGCGCGCCGGCGTTCACCGCGGCGATGATCCCCTGGGCGACGGTGGCGTCGTCACCGGCTCCGTCGGCGTCGAGCACCCGCACCGGCAGGACGGTCACCTGGTGGGCCAGGCCGACCGAGCCGACCCCGTTCAGCGCGGCGGCGATGACCCCGGCCACGTGGGTGCCATGCCCATCGGGGTCCCCGACCAGCCCGTCGGCCACCAGGTCGATCTGGGGACGTACATGACCGGCCAGGTCTGGATGGGTGGCATCCACCCCGGAGTCGACGACCGCGACGATCACTCCCGATCCGCGGGTCACCGCCCACGCCGCCTCAGCGTTGACCGCGCGCAGCCCCCACTGCTGGGACCCGAGCGGCTCGCCGGCGAGCGTGGGCAGGGCAGCCGACCGGATCGCAGCCGGTGCCGGCAGGTCGATCGAGGCGCGGCGCACGGCACTGTCGTGGGCCGAGATCGGCTCCGGTGCGCTGCGGAGGCTGTTGGCCCCTGCGGACACCCCCGACTGGGCGTCGAGATCGGCGGCCAGCACGCGGGCATCGTGGGCGCTGCGGGTGCGCAGCTTGGTGACCTGCGGCCCGTTCGGGCCGGCGGCGACCACGACCACCTCGCGGGCGACCGACGCGAGGTCGGTGTCCGTGTCGGTCACATCGCTGGCCGGCACCACGAGGGTGATGCCGGGCAGTGGACTGTCGTCGGCATGAGCCGGGCTGCCGGACTGAAGGGCTGCGAGGCTGACCACCATCGCCGCTGCCATGCCGGCCGCGATCGGTCGGCGACCCCCGTACGTGTGCATCATCGTGTGTCCTTTATGTCCCCGTTGGTGGGGTCAGTATGCGCCATCCCGGGGGCCGGTTGGCGCCACGTCACCCGTGCGGTCCAACGGCGCCGGGTCAGGACTCACCGCTGCGAGACGAATGGCGCCTGACGGCTGTACAGGCCGTGCTCCAGGACGTCGACCAGGAACACCGCGAGGTCCGCGCGCCTGATCGAGCTGGACCGACCGGGGGTGTGCGCGTCATGGTCGACCCGCCCGGTGGCCGGTCCGTCCTGCAGGCGCGGCGGGCGCACCAGGGTCCAGTCCAGGTCGCTGGCAGCCAGGACCCGGTACTCGGCCGGCTTGTCGGCCACGACCTTGCCGCCGAGCTTCTGGATGAGGAACGAGACCACCTTGTCCCGAGCGCCCTTCTGGTCGCCGGGCACGTCGATCCCGGCGCCGCTGATGCCCACGAACCGAGTGACGCCGTGGCGCGGCATCACCGCGACCAGGGACTTGGCTGTCTCCGAGTGCAGGTTGGCCTCCTTGTTGGTCGGGCCCAACGCGGAGACGACGGCGTCCACGCCTTCGAGAAACTGGTCGAGGGCCTGCGGATCGGTGCTGCTGCCGGTGACCACGCGGACCCGGTCGCGACGCTCACCGAGCTTGTCGGGGGTGCGGACGAGGACCGAGAGCTCATGCCCGCGGCGGAGCAGCTCGTCGACGAGCGGGGTCCCGGTCCGGCCGGTGGCTCCGAGGACAGCGATCTTCATGGGTGTGCCTTTCGCTTGCTGTGGTGAGCGGGAGGTGGATGAGCGGGAGGTAGGTGAGGGGCGACCTGGTCGGTGCGGCCGGCGCGATGGTCCGGGCCGGGCTCACAACGTGGTGTCCAGGGTGTCCACCGAGTCGGCGAACCGGGTGAGCAGGTCGGCGAAGGTGCTGCGCTCCGCGTCGGTCCATCCTGCCGTTGCCCGATGCAGGTGGCGACCGCGGAACGCCCGGGAGGTGCGGGCCAATTCCTGCCCCGGGCCGGTGAGACGCACTGCGACCATCCGGGCGTCCGTGCGCGCGCGCGCACGGACGATCGCGCCGCAGGCCTCGGCGCGGTCGACCAAGCGGCTGGCGGTCGAGTGCGCGACGTCCAGGACCACCGCAAGGTCGCGGATCGTCAGCTCGCCCTGCGCCTGCGCGAGGGCGTCGACGATCCAGACGGTGGACATGTCGATGCGTCCCAGGGCGGGATCCTGCACCTGCGGGGGCGTGCGCCAGAGGTGGCGCAGGCCGATCAGCGCGCGGTCCATCTGCGCGAGGCCGGCCGGCAACTCGGTCTCGTCGGTTGCCAGCGACACTGGTGGCGCAGCCGCCACTCCCCGCTCAGACGCCGGTGGCCGGGCCTCAGCGGGTCCAGGCATCGCGGTGCTCCTGGGCCCAGTCAGCGAAGGCGACGGGCGCATGCCCGGTGGCGGTGCGCACGTCGATGGTCAGGCCGTCGGCCTTGCCCAGGCGGGAGACCGTGTAGATCGCGGTGGTGACCCCGATCATCGCCAGCGGCATGCCCAGCGTCCGCTTGGCGTGCCAGGCGTAGCGCAGCACACCAGGGCGCCGGTAGCGGATCGGCCGGCGCAGGACGCGGGAAAGCTCAGCGGCGACCTGCTCGTAGGTCAGCGCCTCCGGGCCCGTCGGCGTCCAGGCGCGCATCGCGTGGGTGGCAGGATCCAGCAGGGCGACGACCGCCACGTCAGCGATGTCCGAAGCCGCCACGAACGAGGTCGCACCCTTGCCGGCGGGGACCATGAGCTCGTCGCGATCGCGAATGTCAGTGACGTGGGTGCCGGTGAGGTTCTCCATGAAGAACGAGGGGCGCACGAATGTCCAGGCCAGGCCGCTGCCGCGCAGCCAGGCCTCGATCTTGGCATGCGGCACCACCTTGTTGCCCTCGGCGCCCTGCAGGGAGAGCAGGACCACGTGCGTGACACCGGCCGACTTCGCGGCCTCCAGGGAGGGCACCATGTCCCGGGCGATGTTGCTCAACTGCGGTGGGCGCATGAGGAACATGACCTCCACGCCCTCGAAGGTCGACAGCCACGTCGCTGCGTCCGTGAAGTCCAACCGGACCGCCTGCACGCGGTCGCCGAACACGGCGCGGACCGCGTCCACGTCGGTATCGGCCGCGCGGACCACGCGACCTCGGTCGAGCAGCCGGGTCACCACCTGGCGGCCGATGTTGCCCAGCGCCCCGGTGACCAGGATGGGCGCAGGCACGGTGTTCTCGGGTTCAGTCATACCATGTATGGTACATACAATTTGACGCTGACAGCCTGGTGCCGAACGCTCGCAGGCCGCTGGCGTCCCCGTGTGTCATCGATCCAGCAGAATAAGTGCCAGATCGATGATGCAAGCGGCTCAGGCGAGTAGGGCGGCGGTTCCGGTGAGCAGGTCCGCGCACTCGACGAGCGCGCCAGAGCTGTCTGTGGCGCTCAGGCTCGCGGCGCGGGTCGCCAGATCGGCGCTCAGCGTCACCAGGGCGTCGCCATCGCGCCACTCCAACTCGACCTGCGCCCCCTCGCCGCGCACGTCGAACCCGCCGTCGAACGCCGGGTGACTGTTGCGCAGCCGGATCAGGTTCAGCAGCGCCGTCACGACGGGACGCTCCAGCGCCTCGTCGATCTCCGCGCGCGAGTAGTGGTGCCGGTTGATGTCGCGACCCACCCCGGAGCGGGCGAGCAGGTCCAGGTCGTTGGTGCCGGCGAGCAGCCCGACGTAGTAGATCTGCGCGATGCCCGGGGTGAGCAGTTGGATGGCGCGGGCCAACAGGTACGCGTGATCGTCGCGGCCCAGCGCGTCGTAGTAGGTGCAGTTCACCTGGTAGACGTCCACATTGGAGGCCGCCCACCCGCTGGCCAGCCGGGACTGGTCGGCCGAGTGCGTATGGATGCCCTCCACCAGGGCGTCCACCTCGTCGGGGGTCAGCAGGCCGGCTCGGCGGGCGCCGGACTCGTCGGGGATCTGGTCGGCGCCGACATCGACCACCCCGATCCCGTCGTGGGTGTCCAGGACGGTGACGGCGTTGGTCGGGCGGATCGCCAGCCAGCGGCGCAGCGCCTGCCCGGACCCCGAGTACAGCGCGTGCAGCAGCAGGGGCGGCAGTGCGAAGTCGTAGACCCTGTCCACCTGCGCGGCGATGGCCACCTGACGCTCGTAGTGCGAGTGGATCTCGACCAGGACGGTCATGCCCAGGGCGCGGGCCTGTTCGGTGAGCCGGTCGATGAACGCGAACGTGTGCGGGGTCATGAACGATGACGTCCCGGCGCGCTTGACCGCGTAGCCGGCGGCGTCCAGGCGGATCATCGTCACACCGGCGCCGGCCAACGTGGTCAGGATCCGGTCGAGGTAGGCCTGGCCCGCGGGGTCGTCGACGTTGATGTCGATCTGCTGGGCGGTGAACGTGGTCCAGACCAGCCGCTTGTCCGCACCGAGGGTCATCGGGGTGAACGGCAGGCCCGGCCGGGGGCGGTAGATGCCCACGAGCTCGGCCTCGTCCGCACCCTGCGGGTAGACGTCGGACATGGTCAGGAACAGCCCCGCGTGTGGCGAGTCGGTGCCGCGGGCGACGACGTCACGGAACTCCGGGGAGTCGGCTGAGACGTGGTTGACGATCATGTCGACCATCAGGGTGTGGTCGGCGCCGAGCGTGCGGACGTCGTCCCAGGTGCCCAGCCGGGGGTCCACCTCGGTGTGGTCCGAAGGGTCGAAGCCCGCATCCGCACCGTCGAACGGGGTGAAGAACGGCAGGATGTGCACCCCGGCGAACACCCCGTTCAGCGGACCGTCGATAACCTCGCCCAACCCGGAGATCGAGCCGCCGAACCGGTCGGCGTAGGCGATCAGTTGGACACCGTCGCGGGTGGCCGGGCCGGTGGTGGCTGCCGCGGTGGGATCGGTGGCGGACTGGGTCGCGGACATCCGGGGCCTCCGTTGAGCCGAACTGCCGGCCGCTCGGCTCGACGACCGGTCCGCTGCCAGCCTAGGCAGACCCTCCTGCAACGTCCACGCGGAAGGCGCTTGCGCGTCCTTGCCGATCCGCCTCTCTGCTGGCGATCACGAGGGAAGCGTCTGCCGGGTGGGGGGACTAGAAGCGCACCGTGGGCGGCGTGTCGTGGGCTTCGGGGGACTCGTAGAAGTCGCGCTTGTGGACCCCGGCCATGCCGGTGAACCACAGCCACGGGAGGGTGACGACCGTGGCATTGAGTTGGCTGACCGCGTCGTTGTAGTACTGGCGTGCGAACGCGAGCTGGTCCTCGGTCTGGCCCAGTTGCCGCTGCAGGTCTGCGAAGTTCGACGACGCCTTGAGGTCCGGGTAGGCCTCGGCGACCGCCATGACGTTCACCAGGGCGCGGTCCAGCGCGCCCTCCGCAGCCGACCGCGCTTCCACCGAGTCGCCCCGCGCGGCAGCGCTCACGGCGGCTCGTGCCCGGGTCACGTCGTCGAGCACGGAGCGCTCATGGCCGGCGTAGCCCTTGACCGTCTCGACCAGGTTGGGGATAAGGTCCGCGCGCCGGGTGAGCTGCACATCGATGCCGCCGAGTGCCTCCTGGGCCAGCACGTCCAGGCGGCGCAGCCGGTTGAACCCGACGACCACCAGCCCGATCAGTGCCGCGACGACGACCAGTGCGATCACGAGTTCCACGAGCGTGCCACCTTCCGTGTGCTATTCACCAGGACCCGCCGCCCCCGCCGCCACCACCACCGCCACCGCCGCCACCGCCGGACGACGAGGACGACTGGGAGGCACTGTAGGCCGAGATCGACGATGACAACGCCGAGGAGAAGGTGCCGAAGTCCCCGCCGGAGTAGAACCCGGCCGATGTGGCGCCGTAGTGGTAGGGATACCAGGCCGGCACCGGCGGATCGCTGCCGACGGCCGCGCGGTACTTCGCCGCCCAGCGGTCGGCCACCCCGAAGGCGACCGCGTAGGGGATGTAGGCGATGAACAGGTCCTTGCGGGCGGCGAAGTCGAACCGGTCCTCGGCCGAAGGCGTGCTCAGCAGGCGCTCGAAGCCGCCGGCGCGCGCCCAGACCATCCGACCGGTCGTGGTGCGGCGCCGGCCCACGCCGGTGGCGAGCAGGCCAGCCCCACCGATCGCGAACGCGGCGAACGGCAGGCCCCACATGGTGGGTGCGAGCAGACCGGTGAACCCGAGGATGGCCAGCAGGCCGCACAGGCCCCAGACGACCCGTCCCCAGATCTCGCGAGCCTCCAGGCGCACCAACCCGGCCCGATCAGCCCAGTCCCGAACCGCCGGGGCGATCGCGTCGCGAGCCCTGCCCAGGGTCTTGCCAGCCGAGATGGAGTCCTTCTGGACCGAGAAGCTGGCTCCGTCACGCAGACCCAGGGCGTCGGCCACTGCCTGTGCCACCGGGTCCTGACCCTGCCAGGCCTCCGGTGTCGCCACCGCGGTGACGGTCCACGAGTCGGGGTTCGTGCTGTCCAGGCGCACGAGCCCGCGGTCGGCCAGGTGCAGCAGGGTCGCGACCAACGGGTTGGGGCCCGTGCCCTCGGTGTGCAGGTAGACGACCTCGACCGGGCCCAGCCCGTCCGGCGGCGCGTACTGCACCGGGAAGCCGGGTGGGTCCTCACGAGCGACCCGCGCCCAGGTGAGGCCCGCGACGAGGCCCGCGCCGGCCAGGACCAGCACGATGACCACCGCCGGCACCGAACGCCCGAGCACCGGGTCCCAGGCCACCGACCAGGGCACGGTCGCGCGATCCGGGGCGGGCATGGCCATCGACGCCCGTACCTTCATCCCGCTGCGCGCTGGCAGGTCGGCGGCAGTGAGCGTGACCGTCGCCGTGCCCGCACCCTCGATGCCACAGGGCTGGGCCCGGTCCACCGAGTCGGACGCGCTGATCCGGCCCGCCGAGCACTGCACCTGACTGGCTGCCTCCGGCAGGTTGATCATGATCCGCGCCTGCTCGATGCGCATCTCCCAGCCGCGTGCGACCACGTCCCACAGGAAGGTCGAACCGACCGACCCGGCCGGCTCCCCGTCCGAGGAGGCGAACGTCGCTTGCGCCCCGGCGCTGGCCGGCGAGATCGCCCCCGGGATGGTGTAGCTGATCTGGTACTGGTGCTCCCCCGGGCTCAGGTATTGCTCCGGGTCGCCCACCTTGGCCACCACGAACCGCTTCCCGGACGCCCACGAGGTCTCGAAGGGCACCGGTTGGCCGTCCATCGTGATGCCTGTGATCTCGGGCTGGTAGCGCACCCCGGGATCGGCCGAATCGGCCACGTCCCAGTACCGGAAGATCCCGTGCCGGCCGGCCGGGAAGGCCGCCGTGATGTCCTCGACCGCCCGCAACTCACCGTCGGCGGCGACGTCGAGGGTCGCGGCGTAGTCGGTGATCACGACGGGATCGTCGGCCGGGGTCTCGGCACCGGTGTCCAGTCCGGCCAGCAGCGGCCACAGCAGGCCCGCGGCCGCCAGCACGATCAGCAGCAGCCGACCGAGGAACACCTGCAGGCCGCTGATCACCGATCCACCGTAGACCCAGTGGGCGGCTGGCGGGCCGGAAGAACCCGCGCCCTTGCCCATGCTTGCGGAGAGGCAGGGACCGGCCCGCCTCGGGTGGTCCGGCTGGGGGGACGTAGCCTCGGGTGTGGACAACCCCGCCGCGCGCCCACGCCGGCGCCACCCAGGAGGTCGAAGCCATGAGGACCCGCATCACAGAGCTGCTCGGCATCGAGCACCCGATCATCCAGGGCGGCATGCACTACGTCGGGTTCGCCGAGCTGGCGGCGGCGGTGTCCAATGCCGGAGGCTTGGGGATCATCACCGGCCTGACCCAGAAGACCCCCGAGGACCTCGCGGCGGAGATCGCCAAGTGCCGCGAGCTGACCGACAAGCCGTTCGGCGTGAACCTCACCTTCCTGCCGACCGTGGCCTCCCCGGACTACCCGGGCTACCTGCGCGCGATCGTCGAGGGTGGGGTCCGGATCGTGGAGACGGCCGGGCGCAACCCCGAGCCGTTCATGCCCGCGCTCAAGGGTGCGGGGATCACCGTGATCCACAAGTGCACCTCGGTGCGCCACGCCCTGAAGGCCGAGGCGATCGGCTGCGACGCCGTGTCGGTGGACGGCTTCGAGTGCGGCGGGCACCCGGGCGAGGACGACGTGCCGAACATGATCCTGCTGCCGCGCGCGGCCGAGGAGCTCACCATCCCGTTCGTGGCCTCCGGGGGCATGGCCGACGGCCGCTCGCTGGTGGCCGCCCTGGCCCTGGGCGCCGACGGGATGAACATGGGCACGCGGTTCATCGCCACCGCCGAGGCCCCGGTGCACGAGCGCGTGAAGCAGGCCATCGTGGCCGCCTCCGAGCTGGACACGCGGCTGGTGATGCGCCCGCTGCGCAACACCGAGCGGGTGCTGGCCAACGCGGCCGTCGACGAGCTGCTGGCCAAGGAGCGCGAACTGGGTGCGGACCTGCGCTTCGAGGACATCATCGAGCAGGTGGCCGGCGTCTACCCGCGGATCATGCTCGAGGGCGACATGGACGCCGGTGCCTGGTCCTGCGGCATGGTCGCGGGGCTGATCCACGACGTCCCGACCTGCCAGGAGCTGGTCACCCGGATCATGACCGAGGCCGAGCAGATCGTCACCGCCCGGCTCGGCGGAATGCTCGCACTGCCCGCCAACAGGTGAGTTCGAGGCGTCGCCACCCTTGTGCTCAGAAGGGTAGCCTCACCGAACTCTCTGTCCTGAAACCCTTCCGCTGCGTGCTGCGCCGGGCCTAGACTCCCCAGACCTGGGACTAATCCCGACGGACGGATCCAGCGATGGCCAAGCGCGGAATCTCGATTCTCGACCTCGCCGAGCCCCCTCCCGGCAGCCAGGCGATCATCCCCGATGCGCTCGCCGAGCAACTCGAGAACCTCGCCGTGGTGTCGCACGCCAGCACCACCAGCCCAGGGGCGATCATCCACACCGGGGTCGTGCAGCCCCTGAGCGACCTGGGCTTCCCCGCGCTGCGCGGCTGGCCGGTGGAGGTGCCCGGCCTGAACACCGGGCTGCCGTTCCGCCTGGTGCGCACCCGCAGCGCGCCGGCCGCCGGGCAGACCCTGGAACCGGCGGGAGCCAGCGCCTTCCTGGACCTGGTCGTGGACCGGATCGCCATCGCGGTACCGGGGTTGCGCCCCGCGACCCTGGTGCCCTCCGCCCCGGGGGTCGTGGCCCACCTGCTGGCCGACACCACCCGCAAGAACGTCAAGATCGTGGGCTCCGGGGTCGTGCGCATCGACCTGTCCGGCGGCGGTGGGGACGCCGTGCGGTTCGTGGACTGGCCCGACCCGTTCGACCCCGCCGCCCCCAACGGGGCCGTGTACCGGGTCACGTTCGACCCGGTCAGCTTCTTCATCGCCAGCTCCGAAGTCGGCATGACGGTCGACCGGCTGGTGTGGGACGCCTCCGAGCTGATCACCCCCGCCGAGATCCTCGCCCGCGGGCAGACCCCGGCCTGGCAGGGCATCTCGATCGCCGAGGCCACGCTGTTCCTGCCCCCGAACGCACCCCTGGTCGACAAGGTCACCGTCGGCGTGCGCGACGTGCTGCTCGGCCGGCCGGCCGGCATGCAGGGCGAGATCTCCGTCGAGCTCGGACGCACCCCGATCAATGCGGCGGCGGTGTCGTTCCTGCAGGACTTCGAGGGCACCGAGCACCCCCGGACCCCGACCGGTTCGGGTCGCGAGCTGGAGGTCCCGTTCGTCACCGGGACACCGAGCACCGGGCGCATCCGTGCGGCCCTGAACCCCTCGGCCCTCGGCGCGGTGACGCAACCGCAGATGCGCTGGACCCTGCCCGACGGCTCCCGCGTGGTCGCCAACGACACCGGCTGGTTCACGACCTCGGTGGGCCAGACCATGAGCGGGCAGTTCTCCGAGCAGGTCGAGGACCGCCAGGTGCTCGATGAGGCGACCAGGTACAAGTTCACCCAGGCTGAGGCCGAACCGCAGCACGCTGCGGCGGTCAACGTGCACGTCGGGGCGGTGGACATCGCCAATGTGGTGGCCGTCTCGGGCACTGCCCAGGCGCTGAACCTGCTGGAGTTCGAGTCGGCGTTGAACCCCGCCGACGCCGCGGGACTGCGCTGGGCGCACGGGACCGGACCGGACGCGCACACCCGCACCGGGCCCGACTTCGCGCTGTTCCCGAGCAACGATCCGGGCACCAGCTACGTGGTCGTCACCGACGCCGAGGAGCGCACCCGCCGGATCCGCGTGGACGTCCTGGCCGAGGGAGATCTGCTCGTCGGGGCTGCTGACGGGGTGCACGATGCCACCGGCGCGCTGCTGTCGGTGCGCGGCGTCGAGGCGACCTACGACCTCGACGCCTTCCACCGCGACGGGTCGCTGAACCCGACGAGCCCGGCAGCGACGCTCGCCGGCGGTGCCGTGGCGGTGCCCGACGGCGGCCTGGCCGCGGTGACGATCGGGGTGGGGACGCCCACCGACCCGGCGGAACCGGCGCCCGCGGTGACCGAGGAGGAGGTCCGGCGCCTGGAGATCCGGTTCGAGTACGCCCTGAGCGACCCGGTCGCGTTCGGCGCCTACGTGCCGCGCACCATGGAGGGGACCATCGAGTCGACCGTCCGGGCGTGGGCGGCGTTCTTCCCCGGCGCCCAGTTCGTGGTGATCGGCCGCTGCTGCGACCTGGCCTCCGACGACTACAACCGGCGCCTGGCCACCGACCGCGCCACCGCGGTCTCGGGCTGGCTGCCCGCCGGATCGACCCTGGCGCGCGGCGAGCAGAACGTGCCCAGTGCTGCCCAGGCGGCCGCCCAGGACGCCATCTCCGGCCCAGCGCTGACCGCTGACCAGAAGGGCGCCAATCGGCTGATCACCCGCGAGTTCTCGGCCACCGAGCGGGCGGCCTGGGGGGAGCTCACCACCCGTCCGGAGCGGGTCCGGTACCGGCGCGCCGACATCTTCGCGGTCGGCGGCACCTACACCCCCCCACCCGGCGCCCAGGCCACCGATCAGCTCCAGCCGACCGACAGCCAGGAGCTCGACCCCGCGTTGCGCCGCAGCTACGTGCCCGGCGCGGACGCCGACGAGATCGCCGCGCCCGAGTCCCGAGATCCGCGGCTGGCCTGGCTGATCCGCCTGGTCGTGGTCTGGGACTCCCCCACCGTCACCGGTCCCGCCGACGCGATCCCCACCCAGGCGGAGTTCACCTTCGAGTGGGCCACGACCAACGTGCAGACGATCCCCGCCCCGGGCGGCGGCGACTCCGACGTGCCGGTTCGGGCGCCCTCGGAACCAGCAGGGGTGCCCTCGACCGAGGTCTATACGCTGACCGGCCGGTGGACCCACGACGCCCGCTCGGGCCAGACGGTGTTCTCGCTGTCGATCGCCTCCTCCGGGGACCCCGAGGGCCTGGCCGCGCTGGACTCCGAGTTCCTCGCGATCGCGCTGGCGCTGGCCCCGGCGCTGCTGGCCGGGATCGGCGCCTCCGGGGTGGACGGGGCGATGGTCCGGGTCGCCGCCCTGGCGATCGCCTCCGGGGTGCTGGCCACCGTGGCCAAGGACGGCGAGGTGGTCATCCACTCGGCCGAGATCGAGCATCGCCAGCGCAGCCTCACCGACGCCGCGGGCTTCCGCACCCGGGTCCTGCTGGACTACACGGCAGCGGTGGGGTTCGACATCGAGGCCTCCGGGCTGGGCGCCCTGGCCACCGAGGACGGCCACCCGCTGAAGGTGCGCTACAAGAAGGTCGGCCTGGAGTTCGACGACTCCGCGGAGGAGTGGTACGACAAGTTCGGCCTGGTCTTCGAGGACGTGTCGTTCGAGGTCTCGGACCCCGGTCGTTGGATGATCGACGGCCCGCTGGGCCAGTTGCTGCAGGTCGTGGCCACCCGTGCCGGGGTCGGGTCGAGCTGGTTCGAGTGCGACCTGGAGTTCGCCCTGGACCTCGGCGTGGTCTCGATCCAGGGCGCGACGGTCCGCGCCACGTTCGACGACGACGGGTTCAGCGCCGAGTTGCGTGGGCTGGCCGTCGGGGTGGACATCCCCGGCGTCCTGCGCGGCGAGGGTCGGCTGGTGCTCGGCGACGGCGGTGCGTTCAAGGCGGCCATCGAGCTCGATCTGGTCAGCGTGGGGGCCAAGGCGATGGGCGCCCTGGCGTTCGACCCCGCGCACGACTTCCTCTCCATCGGCCTGGGCCTGCTGCTACCCGTCGGCATCCCCCTGGGCGCCACCGGGCTGGGCATCTTCGGCTTCCTGGGTCAGTTCGTCTCCAACGGCGCCCGCGAGCTGCCCAGCGGCTTCGACAACGACCCGGTGGGTCGGGAGATCGCGTGGTTCCGCGACGTCCCGGCCGAGTCGAAGTTCGGCCCGGAGCGCGGGCAGTGGGCGATCGGCCTGGGCATGATCGTGGGCACCCTGCCCGACCAGGCGTTCACGTTCAACGCCACGGGCATGCTGGTCGTGGCCTTCCCCGACCCGACCGTGATCTTCGGCATCGACGCGAAGCTGGTCAGCAAGCCGGCGGTGACCCCGAGCACGCAGGGTGCCCCGGCCGACCCGAGCCTGAGCATCCTGGGCCTGATCGCCGTCGACGACGAGGCTGTGATGGTCGGAGTGCGAGGCCGCTACACCATCCCGAAGGTGCTCGAGCTGCTGCTGCCCATCGACGGCTACTTCCCCTATCCAAGCACTCCCGCCGACGCCTACGTGCGCATCGGCTCCGACGGGGTGGTCAGCGAGGGCCGGCCCGGCGACCCGGTGACGATCACGCTGCTGCCCGGCACCCTGGACGTCTCGGCGTTCTCCTATCTGATGGTCGAGGAGCGCCAGCTGCACCGGCTCGGGGACAACCCCGACTTCAACTTCGACGGATTCTCCATCGGCTTCGGGGCGGGCTGGGAGATCCGCTGGTCGGCGGGCCCGATCAAGTTGGAGGCCTCCGCCAAGATCCTCGTCGGTTTCGGCACCGACCCGTTCATCCTCAAGGGCGGCATCTTCGTCCGCGGCGAGCTGAGCCTGGTCGTGATCTCCATCTCGGCCACCGGCAGCATCGTGGCCACCGTTTGGGAGGACGATGGGGTCAAGGTCAACCTCAAGGGCGAGTTCTGCGGCTCGGTGTCGTTCTTCTTCTTCTCGATCAAGGGCTGCGTGGGCGTCGAGATCGGGGACTCGCTGGACCCGACCGCGCCGCCGCCGCCACCGCCGATCGGCAAGGTGTCGCTGACCGACCGCCGCGGGTTCACCACGGCGTTGGCCGGCACGGGCGCTCCGGGTCCGGACCAGACGGTCTGGCCCGACACGGTGCCGGTGATCGAGTTCACCCATCACCTGGGTGTTGCCCTGGCCGGCAGCGCCTTCGCCCCGGGCAACGGCCCCGCGGGACCGGTCTGGTCGGGCACCAGCGAGTTGAAGTACGCCTACCGGCTGACCGGGGTCGAGATCATCCCCGACGGCGCACCCGCCCTGACCGGTCCGCTGGACTCCGGCTGGTGGCTGCCAACCGCGCGCCCCGGCGTGCTGGCCGACGGCGACGTCGCCGTCTCGGAGTCCGAGGGCATGTTCCTGGCCCTGCTCGCCTGGGATCCCAGTCCCTGGACCTATTGGCTCACCGAGGGCGGTGCGGGCACGGACGCGGACCCCGCCCAGGTCCCCGGTCGGCTGTGTGACCCGCCGCCGCGAGCAGCGCGCAACTGCGCCCTGGGCGCCGGCGGCGAGCGGACGGGCATCGACGCGGCGGCCTTCCGGACGACCGACGCCGGCATCCCGCCGTTCCCCTCCCGGTTCACCTGGCTGACCCGCGAGCGCGCGTTCGGCCGGGCGCTGTCCGAGGTCGCACCCGACCTGTCCGCCCAGGGCTGGGCCCTGACCCCGGGACAGGTCGGCGCCAGCCCGTTCGGTGACGTGTGGTGGCTGGCGAACGTCACCTCCTACTCCTTCACCGTGCGCACCACCGAGCTGCGCGGCCGGCTGGCCCCCGAGGTCGTGGATCCCGAGCTGCTGCTCGTGGTCTGCCGGGACCTGCGCAAGCGCCCCCGGGAGCAGCCGGACCGCGCCTGCGCCGTGGTCGCCGACCACTTCCGACCCGGAACGGACGTGGGCCGGTCGAACGCGATCGGCCCGGTCAAGATCGAGTCGCGCGGTGACGCGATGCGCACCTTGGGCGGCGCCCCGAACGGTGGGGCGACGCTGCACTTCCCCGACAAGGGGATGGTCTTGCACCTGCCCGACCCGGCCGACGAGGTCGTGGTCAGCGTCATGCCACTGGGCGGGTCGGTGAAGGCAGCCTCGTTCGACGCCCAGGGCGCCCAGACCGACGACGCCTTCGCACGGCAGGGCCGGGGCCCGGTGGACATCGTCCTGCGCGGGTCTGGCATCGTGCGCGTGGAACTGCGCGGGGGCAACTTCGAGGTCGGCGTCGTGTCGATCTGCTGGGAGGCGGGCGCCGATCCGCAGGAACCCGACGAAGCCACGACCGCCAGCATGCCCGTGGTGCTCGGCACGGCCGTGGGGGGCGGTGAGCAGGAGTGGATCGCCGAGGTCGAGGAGCGGATCACCGCCGGGGCGGGCACGTGCATGCTCGTGCGCTATGCGCCGCGCGATCCGCAGCAGTCCTGGTCCATGGTGCGCATCCGCGAGTGGTCAGGCACCGGGCGCGCGGACGCCGGCCGGGTCGGCCTCGTGCAGCTGTGCGGCGTGAGCGCGAAGGCGGCCGCCGAGGCGGAGGCGAACGCGGGCTACGCCCTGGACCTGCGCAACCTGATCACGCTGCGCGGCCTCGAGTCGCCGGCACGCAAGGACCTGCTCGAGGCCGACCACGGGTACACGATCCGGGTCTCGTGGCAGTGGGACGGGTGGCTGAAGTCCGAGAGCCAGCCCGAGCCACCGGCGGCGGCACCCGCCAACGGCTGGAAGGACGGCCCCGTGCAGTCCTACCGGTTCCGCACCGCCGCGACCTCCACGGTGTCCGGGGTGCCCCCGGCCGAACTCACCGACGAGCATGACTTCGACCCCCGGTCCCTGCTGCGCTACCTGATCGCCTTCGAGCCCGACACCCGATCGGCGCCGCACCTGCTCGACGACACGCTGCTGGTGCACCTGGCCGTCGACCATGCCGACCAGCTCAGCGCCCTGTACGGCCGTTCGATGCGGCTGCGGCTGCGGCGCACCGACCCGCCGCCGGGGAGCCTGACCGCGGCCGCCCATCCCGCCGACGAACCGTTCGCGCTGGTGTGGCTGCCGCTGTTCGACGAGTATCGCCCTGAGGGGCAGCGCCGGATGCTCGAGGCGATCCGTGAGGCCCCCTGCCTCGAGGAGCCGAACCTCGGCGGCACGACCGGCGAGCTCACCGCCGACCTGGTACCCGGCGCCTGGTACGACCTGATCCTGCTGGCCACCCCGGCCGGCGCCCCGGACGCTGAGGAGACCGTCATCTCCCGGGCGCACTTCCAGGCCTCGCGCTACCGCAACGAATCCGAACTGCTCGAGGCGCTGGGCTTCGGCACCGGCGACCCGGCGGCCTTCATCGCAGCCGACGCCATGGTGACCGCCGAGGTTCCGGCCGGGCCGCTCTCGGTCAGCGACCAGGACCTCGATGCCCTGCTGGCCGCGGCAGGGCTGGACCCGTGGCCGCTGAGCGACACGGCCCGCACGTCGATCCTGTGGCTGCGCGAGGACGAGGACTGGAAGTTGGCCGGCGTGCTGCTGGAGGCCCCCGAGGCCATCGTTCGGACCGGCCGGACCAGCCTGGCTGTGGCGGCGGCCCACTACGGCACGGTCGGCCTGCTGCAGCGCGTTCGCAACGCTGCGGGCACCCGGGTCCTGCTCACCCCGGCCGCACCGTCGCTGGTGACCGGCGCCGACGAGCTGCGGATCAGCCTGGCCCGGACCGTCACTGGCGCCAGCGGGTCCACGACGACCTCGATCGTGACCGGCCGCCGGTTCGCCATCGATGTTCCGCGCTCGGTGCGGATGGAGGCAGGAACATGAACCTGATCCCCTCCTGGGCGTTCTCCGGCCAGGCCGTGATGAGCGGCGATGATGCGCACCTCGCCCCGGGCCTGCACTACCGGGTGCTCACCAACCCGCTGCTGGGCCTGCCGATCGTGCCGATGGCGATCGGGAGGATCAGTCTGGGCAAGATGGCCAAGGGTCACACCCGCTCGGACGTCACGTGGGTCGACTCCCAGGGGCGCATCCTGGCCGCGCCGTTCCACGTCACTGCGGACAACCCGGTGACCGGCTACCTGCCCCGGGGGCAGACCTGCTGCTGGGCGGTCGTGCATGCCACCGCCGATCCGGTCCGGCCACGGCCGCAGTTGCCCAGCCGGCCACCGATCAATCCGCCGTTCCCCGGTCGGCCCCCGATCCGGCCCCCGCTCGACCCGCCGGGTGGACCGTTCGTGAACTTCCCGGCGATCCCGGGGCTGCCGCGTCCCGAGTTGCCGCCCGGGTTCATGGTCCGGCCACCCCGGACGGCCGCGTTCCGGGTGGAGGGTGTGGTGGCCACGCCCTACGGCGACGCCCCCGTGGCCATCCGCAGCCGGGCCCCGTACCACGTGTACGCCTCGCACCTGGAACGCGTCGTCGTGCGCGGCAGTGGCACGGTTCATTCGCTGTCGTGGTTGCCGGCCGAGGAGGTCACGGCTTTCGAGCGATTCCGCCTGGCCCCGCTGCCCGCGAAGTCCGGCGTACGCTACGCCGGGCCCGCCGACGGTCGCGACGAGGGGATCGCCCGGGTCAAGCGGGGTGCCCCGCAGCGCCTGGGCATGCACGAGTCGCCGCTGGCGGCCTCCCCCACGGCGTGCGCCCCCGTGCCGCCGTCCGAGGAACTGACCCGCATCGCAGCCCTGAGCAGGCAGCCTGAAGTCACCCTCGACCGGCTGATCAACGACCTGTCCGCGCCCCCACACCTGCTCACCGCGGACGAGCAGCTCGTGGATGCGAACGGCGCCCCGTTGGGCAGCTCGCAGTGGCCGATCATCATGGACCTGCTGCAGGGCGCGGTGGATCCCGGCATCGCCCGCTGGCTGGGCCTGCTCGACCTGGACCAGGAACCCCCGCAGGGCGAGCTGGTCGTGATGGCCTACGTGGTCGACGCCCTGTTCGCCCCGGACTGGCGGGCACTGAAGGGCCAACGCCTGGACCGGACGTTGGCGCCCGGGACGGTGTCCGACGACGGCGTCAAGGCCCTGCGGGCGATCGCCGAACGGGCCCCGGAACTCATGGAGTACGCCGACGAGGTCAAGCGGATGCGCGGCGGTCCGTACCTCACCGCGCGGGTCGTGCTTGGCCGCGACCACGACGGTCCCGCTGGACTCGCCGGGCACCCCCTCGTCGGGAACCCCGGTAGCCGGGGACTGGCTCCCGGCGCAACCCCCGACGGCCACCCGGGAGCTCACCCTGGGCCTGGAGAACCTGGTCCCCGCCGCCGGCCTCGGCTCCGCGATGGCCCAACCCACGGGCGCCGCGCTGGCGGAGCGCAACCCGAAGGACACGGTCGGCCGACGTCGGCTGCTCACCGCCCAGCCCAGCGCTGCCGCGGTGACCGCCACCAGCGGTGAGCTCTCCGACCGCTCGGTCGCAGAGTCGGGCGGCACCTGGCAGGTGGCCCAGCTCGACTGGTTCGGCCGCTGGTCGGCGTGGGCTGCGCGCACGTTCGGTTCCGCGGTCCGCCCCCGACCGCCGCGGCCGGTGTTCACGTTGACGACACGACCGCCCACGGTGCCGACCCCCGTGCCGACCGGCCCACTGGCCGGCGTCGTCCGGGTCGAGGTCTCCGTGCCCCCGGTGACCGGGCTGCCCGCGGGTGGCCGGCTGCTGGCGCACCTGGAGCTGACCGTGGTCACCGGCGGCGGACCACCGGTGACCACGGTGCACCCCCTGCCCAACCCCAACGCACCCGCGGAGGTGCTGGTCCTTGAGGTGCCCGGGCCCGCGCTGCTGGCGACCCAGTCCGGCACGGTGACCATCACCGCCATCTGGACCGACAGCGCCGGGGCCGACTCCGACCCGTCCGAGCCGAAGAACGCGACCCTGCACGACCCCCGGCCACCGGCACCGGTCGTGATCCCCCCGACCCTGACCTACACCGCCCGCCCGGACGCCACCGGCCGCGCCCGCGCGACCCTGACCTGGACGCCGAGCACCGGCCAGGCCGCCTACCGGGTGTTCGTCGCCGACGAGACGACGCTGCGCGCCAAGGTGACCGACGCCGCCGCGGGCCTACTGGCCCCGGGCGACGCAGGGCAGGCCCCGACGAGCGCCCAGGCACAGTCCCTGCTCAGCGCCCTGAACGCCGCCCCGGACGCGCCCAGCAGGGGTGCCGCATGGGACGCCCACCGCCAGTTCCTGCCGCGGCGGTGGTGGCTGCAACTCACCGCCGACCCGATGCCGCGACCCACCAGCGGGCCCGCGGTGTTCACCCACGACGTGTCCGGATCGCTGTCGGTGCTGGTGCTCTACCGCGTGGTCGCGGTCAGCGCCGCGAGCGTCGAGTCGGACTTCGCCACCAGCCCGCTGCTACCCCGCGCCGTGCCCAACCAACTGGTCCCGCCGGTGCCGATCCTGGCCGTGGCGCCGATCGTCGACGACGACGGGAACCTGCACGCACAGCTGTCGGTGACCGTCCCGGTCGGCCCGACGCCCGCGGCGCGCTACCGACTGCGCCGGGCCACGGCGACCTCCGATCCGATGCTCATGGCTGTCGTGGGCGAGGGCACCGTGCCGGCCCGCCCGGCCGATGCGGGCGGCGCCGCCGCGGCCCAGACGTTCGAGATCCTCGACACGGGCGACTCCCCCGGTGGGCCGCGCGAGTCGTTGTCCGCGTGGCTGAGCTACACCTGGCGCGTGGAGGTCCAGGGCGCGCCCGCGCCGGGTGGCGGGCCGGTCGGGCAGTGGTCGCGCCCCTCCGCAGCGGTGGCCACGACGACTATGCCGCCTGGCCCACCGGCGGCCGTGGCTGACCTGGCCGTCACCCGGGACGCGTTCGGTGTGCACATCCGGTTCACCCATCCCGATCCGCTGGCTGGCGGTGGGACGAGTGGCTACGTGATCGACGTCTACCGGCAGCTGGCCGGTCAGCCCCTGCGCCTGCTGCGCAGCCTGCCCGGGCAGGAGCCGCCGCCGGTGGGCAGGGGGGCGCAGGTGACCGGCACCTTCGACGTCGTCGATCCCGACCCGGCGGCGGTGGCCGGGACGCGCTACCGGGTGGTGGTGACCGACCCGATCGGGCGATCGTCGCTGCCCAGCGATCCGCAGGAGGCGCCATGACCGCCCTGATCCCCGAGCCCGGTGCACTGGGCCTGGAGTCGCCCACCCTGGGTCCGTGGTTCTCCACCGATGTGTCGCTGCCGGTGCCTGGCGAGGACCTGTCGGTCTCGGTGACGATTCCCGCGGGGACCGACTGGCTGCCACCCACCGCTGGCCTGCTGTCCCTGGCCGTGGCCACGGCGACCCGGCCCCCGATCCTCGCCGGGCTGCGTGGGCCCTCCGGTGCGCCGCCGTTCACCGCCGGCCGGCTGGTGGCCGTGTTCCGGCTGCTGCCCGAGGTTGAGCAACGTCTGGGCGCCCTGCTGTCCGATGTGCCGCCGGCTGATGGCAGCGCCCCGGTCGCGGGGCTGGCGACCCGGGCCCCGGTCCGGTTCCTCGCACTCGAGCTGCCCGAGGGACCGGCCACGCTCACCGCGCTCGAGCCCCGGCTGCACCCCTCGATCCCGGCCGGCTCCCCCGCCGAGCAGGCTGCGCACGTCGGACTCACCCTCGAGGGTGGGGCCCTGGGCACCGCCACCGAACCCATGACCGACTTCAAGCGCCCGGGCGTGTTCCAGGGCGCCAGCGAGAAGCTGCTCCAGTTCCCCGCATCGGCGGCGGTGCGGATGTTCGCCTTCGATGCCCGCGGACGGTCGATCGACCCCGGTGCCGTGGCTGACTGGTGGCAGCGGCTGGCCACCTCGTTCACCAACCTGCGCGCGCCCGGGGTGGCTGCGCGCACCGCGACGGTCGCCGCGCAGCTCACCGTGCAGCTGGTCGGCCCCGACGATGCCCCGGCCTCCGAGGCGGCCCTGAGCCGACTCAGTGTCACGAACCTCGACGGCGCCGGACCGGTGCGCGTGCGGGGCAGCGCCTCGGCCGCAGCCGGGTTCGCCCTGACCGGCGGGTCGGCCGACGACGCACCCCGGCCGCTGGTCGCTGCGCTTCCGGCTGGCAACTACGGGGCGGCGGTGAACCTCTGGGCCGGCGGTCCGGTCGGCTCGGTCACCCGCGACTTCGTCCGGGTGGCGTTGGTCGACGTCGAGGGCCACCTGCTCGGTCAACCACGGGTACCTGCGTCCGGGGCAGGCACCGACGCGACGCGGCGGGCCGCCGACCAGCAGCGGGCCGCGACGCGGACACTCGTCGAGCGCGCCACCGTCGCAGCCGACCAGTCCGTGCTACTGCCGACGACCGACGAGGCGATGGCCGGCCTGGTCGCGGTGCTCGGCGCGGGCGACGCCACGCTCGTGGCCCCGGTGCTCGACCATGCCGCCGGCGCCCTGACCGCCCCCACCCTGCCCGACGTCGCGGCCCCCGCCCTCCTGCCGAATCCGGTGACGATGACCGCGCTGACCGGCGGGGGCACCCAGGACGCCGGAACGGTCGTGGGGCAGCGCGTCCTGGTGCAGACCACGTTCGACCCGGAGCTGGCTGGCGCGTGGGTCCGGGTGTGGCCGCAGTACTTCGACTCCACCACCGGCCGGCACGAGCGGGGCGCCGGTGGCGGCTGCCTGGTCGACGCGACCGGGACGGTCCGGGCCGTGGTCCGACTGGCCGACGGGGCGGTGGCGCCGGGCAACAGCATGGGCCTGGACGTCATGGTCGTCACCGCGGTCAGCGCGACGCGCTACCAGGAGGTCCGCCTGGAGCGCCCGGCGCCGGTCGGGGGCATCATGCCGGTGCTGTCGGGCGTCACCGACACGGTCGTGGCCTGTGAGACCGGGCAGTCGTTCACCGGCGCTATCCCCGCCGGATCGTTGTCCTCCGGGTCCACGTTGGTGGCCCTGGCCACCCCGCCGGCGCTGGTCGACCCGACCAGCATCGAGCCCGGGCACTGGAACGCGGCCACGGTGGCCGCAGGACTGGCGTCCGGCGACGTCGTCCAGCTCACCGAACCGGCGTGGCGGGGGTGGCGCGGTGGCCAGGACGCCGCCGCCCTGGCCGGAACCGCGACGGTCACCGAGATCCTGCGCACCGGGCTCGAGCGGCTGGTCCAGGTCGGGTCCCCGCTGCCGACCCAGGCCCGCGACGAGGTGGCCGCGTCAGTGCTGTCCGCCACGGTGGCCGACGGACTCGTCGCCGGCGTGCGCCCCCTGGGAGCGCACCACGAGCTGCTGCCGCACCAGAGCGGACACCCCGGGGCGCCCGCGGACGACGAGCGGCACGGTGCCGGCGCCCGGCTGCGTGGACCGGCCGTGGTCGGCGTGGCTGAGATCCTGCGCGAGCGGGTGGCCGGCACCACCGTCGAGTTGGCCGCCGACGCGTCGACCCCGCTGGCCGCACCGGGCGCCCCGACGGTACCGGGATCCTGGGCGGCGACCCTGCGCACAGTCGGTTTCGGGGTCGAGGCCGAGCCGGGTCTCACCGCGGCGTTGGGTGCGGTCGGGCTGGACGCCTTCCCGTTCGACGGTCCGATCGACGCTGTGCGCACCTGGTTGACAGGGCAGGGCATCACCATCCCGGCGGGTGCGGACGCCGCCGCGACCAGCATGCTCCGCGCGATCGACCGAAGGCTTCTCGGTGCGGCGCGCGGCTACCGGGAGGCCGCCACCGCGTTGGCCGCGGCGTTCGACCGCGCCCAGGACTTCGTCTACATCGAGACCCCAGCGCTCGACGGACTGGCCCTCGGCGCCGACGACGCGGAGCTGGGCGTCTGGCAGACACTGGTCGATCGGGCGGGCGCAAACCCGGTGCTGCGCATCCTGATCTGCCTGCCCACGGAGATTGCGCCGGGTGCCCCGGCCAAGCTGCAGCGCGTCCGCGACAAGGGCGTGCTCTCGGCGTTGGCCGCCCTCAGGGCCGCCGCCGGGGAGCGCCTGGCGGTGTTCAACCCGTCGACCGGACCTGGGCGGTCCCTGCACCTGGACGCCACGAGCGTGCTGGTCGACGATGCGTGGGCATTGACCGGTGGCACCCACCTCTGGCGCCGCGGGTTGAGCTTCGACGCCTCCCTGGCGGTCGCCGTCTTCGACGAGCGACTCACCGCTGGCCGCCCGGCCGAGGTCGTGGCCTTCCGCCGCGCACTTGTGGCCGGCCGGCTCGGGCTGCCGCCCGAGCTGCTGCCCGAGGATCCGGGCGAACTCGTGCGCGCCGTACGCCTGCTCTCCGAGCGTGGTGGCGGGCTGCGGCTGAGCCCAGCGACCCTGACCGCACCCGACCCGATGCCCAGCGATCTGGATGTGCAGGTATGGAATCCCGACGGGTCACCCACGTCGAGCTTCGACGCGATGGGCTGGCTCGCCGGCCTGGCAGTGGCAGCGCAGGCGGAACTGGCCGCGGAGGTGCCCGGCTCCCCCTGACCCGCACTGCGCTTCTCGCAGCCGGCGGCCAGGAGGGCGCGGACACCGACACCATCCACTCGCTGGCCCTCATGGTGAAGATGATCGGCACGGACATGCACCGCTCGCCGGGACGGCCCTTGTTCGCGCCACCGGTCCGCGAGATCTCAGCGCTGGGAGCAGCCATCGGGCTCCTGAGGTTCCTTTGAGGTGCATCAAGACACACCTTGCCGTCGATGTGGTCGCTAGCAGCCACGGAACTCCGCCACCTGGCGAACCTCGCCGGGTTGTTGGTCGCTGGAACCCACGCCCAGCTCCCGCGCGACGACCACATGCGCGGCGAGGTTGGCTTCCGGGCTGGTTCATCGGGTGATTGACGACCACAAGGGCGGCAAGGTTCTGAATGGCGCGGCGGTTGGCCCACCAGATCGGTCAGCAGCAGCGACACGGGCATCCCCCCGGTAGGTGTGCCGCGGGCCGCGGATCGTCATGCCGGTGGGCGAACAGATTCTCGGGCAGGGCTGGCCGGTCCCCAGGGCTGCTTCGGCAAGATCCCGAAGTAGCCGCATTCCCTGGCGGGCTGCACCGGCGGTAGCGGAATGCTGTGCGAATAACCTACACTCGAGCCGTGGAAAATACTTCCGTCCCGCCCGTGCAGGCGCCCAGGTACGGACCGGAACACGCGAGCCACCCTGCGTCCGGGGACGGACGGCTCACGGCGGCGCAGGCATCGGTGCTGCGCACTGTCTCGAGCCAGCAGGAGCCGATTGCCTTGTCGGCGCTGAGCACCCTGAGCGCACTGCACCCCAACACGGTGCGTGAGCATCTGGCTGCTCTCGAGGCCCAGGGCCTGGTCGCTCGGTCCAGGTCGATCCCGGTCGGCAGGGGTCGCCCCGCGTGGCAGTACCGCGCCCTCCCGAGCAGTGCCGATCCGCGCGTTGCAGAATACGAAGGCCTGGCCGCCACCCTCGCTGCGGCTATGCACGAGCACAGTGCGGATCCCGTCCGGGACGCGACGAGGGCTGGACGAACCTGGGGTGCCGAGCTCGCTGCCCGCGGGACACCTCCGACCGCCAGCAGCGGTGGTGGTGGTGGGCGGCGGCGGCGGTGCGGCTGCTGCTGGTGGTG
The DNA here is from genome assembly GCA_963798745.1 of uncultured Actinomycetes bacterium. Lineage (GTDB taxonomy): Bacteria > Actinomycetota > Actinomycetes > S36-B12 > CAIYMF01 > Prado023. The sequence goes on along the minus strand of CAWCUF010000009.1, from coordinate 38,929 downwards.
GTTCCCTGGCCGTGCGCCAGGCAACCGTCGCGCTGCTCGACGAGCTGCGGTTCGCCCCGCAGACCGGGCCGGCAGCCACCGTGGTCCGGCTGACCCGGTGTCCGCTGCTGGCCGTCGCCGAGCGCTACCCCGACATCGTGTGCAGCATCCATCAGGGCCTCGTCGAGGGCGCCCTGGAGCAGTGGTCGGACAGCACGACACGCGTCGTGCTGACGCCCTTCGCCCAGCCGGGGGCCTGCGTGCTGACCATGACGCCACACGGCACCGCCCCGCAGAGGTGAATTCCATGCCTCCTGTCACCCCTGACCTGACCTCAGACCAGACCCTGGCGGTCGCGCTCTGGTCGGGGGCCCGGGCAGGGGGGCGGCGATGACCGGGCCCAGGCCCACGTCCGCATCCCGCGGACGCGGCTTCTCCCCACTGCGCGACCTACCGGCGATCGGTTGGCTGCTCGCTGCCGGGATCGCCACCGTGCTGCACGGCACCCTGCCCGCTCCCCGCTGGTTGGTCATCCACCTGGTCGTCCTCGGGGCAGCAAGCCACTCGATCCTCGTGTGGAGCCAGTACTTCGCCGACACGCTGCTGCACACGCCGTCCGTCCCCGGCGCCGCCCGGCGCCAGACCGTCCGCCTGGCCCTGTTCAACAGCGGTGCGCTGCTGGTGGTGACCGGGGTCCTGGTCGCCCGAGGGCCCCTGGTTCTGGTCGGAGCCAGTGCGGTGGCGGCCGCGGCTGCCTGGCACGCCGGTTCGCTGTACCGGCAGCTGCGCGGGGCCCTGAGCGCGCGGTTCGCCATGATCGTGCGCTACTACGTGACGGCGGCCGTGCTGCTACCGATCGGGGCGTTGCTGGGCACCCTGATGATCACCGGTACCAGTTCCCAGGACTCGGGCCGGCTGTTGGTGGCCCACGTGGTCACCAACGTCCTGGGCTGGTTGGGCATCACCGTGGCGGGCACGATCGTCACGCTGTGGCCCACCATGCTGCGCACCCGGATGGTGGAGGGCGCCGAGCGCGCCGCGACCCGCGCCCTGCCCCTGCTGGCCGGTGGGGTGCTGCTCAGTGTCGTGATGGTCCTGGCGGGTGTGCGGTTCGGCGCGGCTGCCGGGCTGGTCGGCTACCTGGCCGGGATCTGGGTGCTCGCCGCTCCGTTCGCCCGGACCCTGCGCGCCAAGCCCGCCGCCGACGTGGCCACCTGGTCACTGCTGGCCGGTGTGTCGTGGTTCGTGCTGATCGTCGTCTTCCTGACTGTCGACCTGGCCAGTGCCAGCAGCTGGAGCCACGCGCACGACCGGCTCGCCTGGGTCACGCCTGCGGTGGCCGCCGGTTTCGCCGCGCAGATGCTGGTCGGCGCCCTGTCCTACCTGCTGCCGGTGGCCCTCGGCGGTGGGCCGAGCGTGGCCCGCCGGACCAACGCCTCGATGCGTCGGGCCGGGCCGGTGCGGATCGTGCTGGTCAACGGCGGACTCCTCCTGGCGCTGCTGCCCACCCCGCCCCTGGTCACCTGGCTGGGCTGGGCCCTGGTCGTCGCCGGGCTGGCTGGCTTCGTGCTCCTGGTGCTCGACACCAGCCGGGTCGCCCGCAGGGCCCGGGCTGCCCTGGCCGACTCGCACCGCGACGGCGCGGAGCGTCCGGTCCGCACCCGGGCGGCGGATCCGCCCAGCTCGTCGGGTGAGCGGAGCCGGGCATCGGCGATGGTCGGTCTGGCTGTGGTTGCCCTGGCCGTGGCCGTCGGAGTCGCCGCGGGTCCGAGCCCGTCGCCGAGTTCCGGGCACCCCGGGGGCACCGCCGCGGTGGCCTCCACCGGACAGACCACGGCGGTGACCGTGGTGGCGCAGGGCATGCGCTTCACCCCAGCCCGCATCGAGGTGCCGGCGGGCAACAACCTGGTCATCACCGTCCGCAACCCCGATCCCACGACCAGCCACGACCTGGTCCTCGAGTCCGGTGCGCGCACCGCACTGTTGGCCCCCGGTTCGACCGGACGCATCGACGCCGGCGTGATCACCAGCGACTTGACGGGCTGGTGCTCGGTGCCCGGCCACCGGCAGATGGGCATGGCCCTGCAGGTGGTCGTCATCGGCGACCCGCCAGCCTCCGGCGAGGCTGATCCCGCACCCTCCGGTTCGCCGCAGGCGGGCATGGACATGGGCAAGGGCACCGACCCCGCTGTCGGCTCGGCTGGCGCTGGGGCCGCCGGACTGATCGACCTGGGCCGCTCGCCCGATTCCGGTTTCGCCCACCCGGCCGAGCTGGGCCCGGTACCCGAGGGCACCGTCCACACGCTGGCCCTGACCGCCCGGGAGATCCTCCGCGAGGTGGCACCCGGGGTCGGCCAACTGATGTGGACCTACAACGGCACCGTGCCCGGGCCGACCCTGCACGGTCGGATCGGCGACATCTTCGAGATCACCCTGCGCAACGACACGACGATGGGGCACTCGATCGACTTCCACGCCGGCCAGGTGGCACCCGACGAGGTCATGCGCACCATCCCGCCAGGGGAGACCTTGAACTACACCTTCACCGCCGACCATGCCGGGATCTGGATGTACCACTGCTCCACGATGCCCATGTCGGTGCACATCGCCAACGGCATGTTCGGTGCGGTGATCATCGACCCGCCCGACCTCGAGCCGGTCGATCATGAATACGTGCTCCTGCAGTCCGAGCTCTACCTCGGCGATCCGGGTGGTCCAGTCGATGCGGACAAGATGCTGGCCGAACGCCCTGACCTGGTCGTGTTCAACGGCTACGCCAACCAGTACGACCACCGGCCCCTGACCGCCCGGGTCGGCCAGCGCGTGCGCGTCTGGGTCCTGGCGATCGGGCCGAACCGGGCCACGTCGTTCCACGTCGTCGGCGGCCAGTTCGACACCGTCTACTCCGAGGGCAGCTACCTGCTGCGCCCGGGGCCCGGTGCCGGCCAGGCGCTCGGCCTGCAGGTCGCCCAGGGTGGCTTCGTCGAGCTCACCTTCCCCGAGGCTGGGCACTACCCGTTCGTCTCCCATGTGATGGTCGATGCCGAACGGGGCGCGCACGGGGTCATCGAGGTCACCGGATGATCGGCAGTCGCGTCCCGGACAGACGCGCGAACGTGCCCCCGCGAGTAGGTCGGCCCGAGATCTCGAGCAGGCCTGAGGCCCTCACCTTCGACAGGAGATCCCAGAGTGTGTGATTACTGCGGATGCAGATCCTTCACCGTGATAGCCCGGTTCACCGCCGAGCACGAGGACATCGTCAATGCCGCCGGTGAGCTCCGGGAGTCGATCGAGTCCGGCGCTCAGGTACAGGCTGCTGCGGCAGCCGTCGCCCTCGCGAACCTGTTGGGTCCACACACCCGCGACGAGGAGCGGACCCTGTTCGCCGAGATGGCCCAGGACGCCGAGTTCAGTGACCACGTCGATCAGCTGTGCACCGAGCATCGCGACCTCGACGAGCAACTGGCGGCACTGGGCACTGGCGATCTCGACGCACTGCACCGCTTCTACAACCTGCTCCGCGAGCACATCAACAAGGAGGAGAACGGCCTGTTCCCCGCGGCCGCCATCGCCCTGGACGACGACGCCTGGGACCGGGCACAAGCACTTGTGGACCTGCCCTGACCACCCCGGCTGAGGCAACCCACCCGCCGGAGGATCCCGTGGCGGTCCTGCGCCGCTGGGAGGACTCCGGGGCGGTGTGGCGCGTCACGTCGAGAACGGCGACCAGCGTGGACATCGACCTGCTGACGTGTGCCGCCGACGAGGTGATGGGCCGGTTGCGCACCTCGGACCCAGACGTGCTGGCCCACGTCGCGGGTCGCGATCGCAGCGACTGACCGACGCCGGGCAGGCACCGCCCGCCGTGGACCGTCGCGACGCTTCGACCGCGCAATGGGTGTTGAGACCCCTGGTCGTCGGCCAGTGTCGAGCCGAACGGCGGCGGACGGGATGCCGGAGGGACCTGTCCATGTCCGAGCAGGAGGTGAGGGTGGGCCGCGCCCGTGGCACGCTCAGCGGTAGGAGGTGAAGATCGGTTCGCCCGGTTGACCGTCGCACGCGGGGCGCAGAACTGACGCCATGCCGGCCATTGTTCCCTCGAACCGGGTCCATCGGCCATCGCGCTGAGCACGCGCTGAGCACGCCAGACTCCCCGGCAGTCGTTGTCGCCGTTGTGTCGCAGTATCGGATCGAACCTGACAGGTCCCGGGTCGTCGCCTACTGTCGAAGGCACACGTCGCTCCGTCTCGGACGACCACATTGCCGTGCCCGATCCAGTGCGGGCGCCTGGAGGGCAGCTCATGGAGGGGCTCACGAGTTGGTTCAACTACGTGATCAAGAACTACGACGACATCCTCGAAGCCCTCTGGGCGCACATGCAGATCGTGCTCGTGGTCATCGCCGCGGCGACGGTCTTCTCCGTCGCGCTCGGGATCGTAGTCCAACGCCACCCTTCGGCACGGGCCATCACGCTCAGCATTGCCGGGATCTTCCTGACCATCCCCTCGCTCGCCCTGTTCGCGGTGTTCATCCCGATCCTCGGGATCGGCAACGCACCTGCCATGGCGGCACTGTTCCTGTACGCGATCCTGCCGATCCTGCGCAACACGGTCACTGGCCTGGGCGAGGTGGACCCGGCCGTCGTGGAGTCCGCTCGAGGCATGGGCATGGGCACCACCCAGCAGCTCGTGCGCATCAAGCTGCCGTTGGCGTGGCCGGTCATCATGGCCGGGGTCCGGGTGTCCAGCCTCATGGTTGTCGGCATCGCGGCCATCACCGTCCTCGTGGGCGGTGACGGGCTCGGGGAGTTCATCCAGGGCGGCCTGACCCGACTGGGGCTGCCCGGCGCCGCCGAGTCCGTGTGGGTCGGCACCGTGTTCATCGTCATGCTCGGCCTGCTGCTCGACCTGGTGTTCGCAGTGATCCAGCGGTTGACGACGTCCCCCGGCCTGCGCAACTAGAAGGAGATCCCATGGCCGTCCAACCCATGATCCACCTCGAACGCGTGACCAAGGTCTACCCGGGTTCGGCCACTCCTGCCGTGGAGGAGCTGACGATGGACATCAACGAGGGCGAGATCCTCGTCCTGGTCGGACCCTCCGGGTGCGGCAAGAGCACGACACTGCGGTTGATCAATCGCATGATCGAACCGTCGGGGGGCAGCATCATCTTCGGCGGCGAGGACGTGACCGACGTCGATCCCGACAAGCTGCGCCGCCGGATCGGCTACGTGATCCAGCAGATCGGGTTGTTCCCGCACCAGACCATCGCGCAGAACATCGCCACGGTGCCCAAGATGGAGGGCTGGGACAAGGCGAGGATCCACGCTCGGGTCGACGAGCTCCTGGATCTCGTGGGCCTGGACCCGGCCCTGTACCGCGACCGGTACCCCAAGGAGCTCTCCGGCGGGCAGGCTCAACGCGTGGGCGTGGCCCGTGCGCTGGGCGCCGATCCCGACGTCATGCTGATGGACGAGCCGTTCGGTGCCATCGATCCCATCACCCGCGATCGCCTGCAGAACGAGTTCCTGCGCCTGCAGTCCGAGCTGCGCAAGACCATCGTGTTCGTCACCCATGACATCGACGAGGCCATCAAGATGGGCGATCGGATCGCGATCCTCGGCGAGCGCAGCACCGTGCGCCAGATCGACACCCCGGAGCGCATCCTGGCCCTGCCGGCCGATGACTTCGTGGACGACTTCATCGGCTCCGGATCGACGCTGAAGGGCCTGCACTTCGAGCGGGTCGAGGACCTCGACCTGGAGCCCTACCCGACATTGACCGTCCACGATCCGCTGGCCGTCGGCCGCGAGGCGCTGGCCGGATCCGGGCGCGAATGGATCCTGCTCCTCGACGAGCAGGGGCGGCCGCTGCGCTGGCTGCGCGAGGCAGACCTGGACAAGGTCGACACGGCCAGCGACCTGAAGTTCCGCGGTCAGCAGGTACGCAGCGAGGTGGAGCAGAACGCCACACTTCACGACACGCTCGAGGAGATGCTCAAGTCCTCCACCGGGATGGCCTGCGTCGTGGACTGGCGCCGACGCTATGTGGGGGTCGTGGAGATCGGCCACCTCACCTCCGTCATCCGCAGGCTCCGCTCCGAAGCACAGGCGCACTACGTCACGCTGGAGGCGGCCGCCAATGAGTGAGTTCATTCCCAGCATCACGCTGGACCGCACGCGCTCCAGCGACGACGACCCGACCGACAATGCCGTGGCAGCAGTCGGAGCGAGCCAGGCTCGCAACTCCTGGCTCGGTCTGGCCCTGGCCCCGCTGGGCATCCTCGCCCTCGCGCTGCTGCTGTTCATCTACTACCGCAGCCTGGGGCTGGACCCGGAGGTGAACTTCCAGCAGGCCAGCGCACTGGACTGGGACACCAAGCTCTGGCCGCAGACGATCGAGATGTTCACGATCGCGTTCTGGTCGACACTGCTGGTCGTGTCCATCGCGGTCCCACTGGGGATCCTGCTGACCCGACCGTCGATGCGCCGCTTCGGGCCCGGCGTGCTGTCGGTGGCCAACGCCGGGCAGGCTCTTCCCGCCTACGGGCTGCTCGTCATCTTCCTGCTCCTGCTCGGCCAGGGGCTCACGACCGTCATCTGGGCCCTGGTGCTCTACGCCCTGCTGCCCGTGCTGCGCAACACGATGGTGGGCCTGGACAACGTGGACCGGTCGATCATCGAGGCCGGACGCGGCATGGGCATGCCCAAGCGCACCGCGTTGCTCCGCATCGAGTTGCCCCTGGCCGTGCCGGTCATCATCGCAGGCATCCGGACCGCCATGACCATCAACATCGGCATGGCGACCCTGGCGTTCCTGATCGGCGGCGGCGGCCTGGGGATCACCATCAGCTCCGGGCTGAAGCTGCAGCAGAACCCGGTGCTGCTCGTCGGGGCGGGGATGGTCGCCATCATCGCCTTGACCTTCGACTGGATCGGGGCGCTCATGGAGCGGTTCCTCAGGCCGCGCGGGCTCTGATCCGGGGCACGCGTGGGTCTGAACCGGGGCACGCGTGGGTCTGAACCGGGGCAACCCGCAACCCGCCCTGCGCGGCGTGTGGGGCCTGGTGTCAGAGAATGCCGATCTCGGTGAGGTACGCATTGGCGACGTCCTCGGCGGACTCGCCCTCGACATCGACCTGCGCGTTCAGCGAGGCCATCTTCGCCGCATCGAGGGGGGCGAGGATCGTGTCGATCAGCGGCTCGTAGATCTCGGCGTGCTCGTCGAACGTGTCCGCGTTCCACGTGTAGGACAGGTTGTAGAGGATGAACACGCCCGGATCCTCGACGAGGCTCAGGTTCAGCGCCTGGATCCGACCGTCGGTGGTGAAGACCTCGCCGAAATCACACGCACCCTTGGCGGTCTCGGTGTAGATCAGGCCGGTGTCCAGGATCTGGATCTGGCTGTCGGGCACGGTGAAGCCGGTGGCCTCCTCGAACAGCACCAGGCCGTCCGGGCGATCTGGGAACTCGGTCTCCATACACAGCGTGGCCTGCGGGTTGGCGGCCATGTAGTCAGCCATGCCCTGCAGGTCGAACCCACCCTCGGCCTGCGCGAGGTCGCCGTTGGCCGCGAATCCGTAGGTGTCGTTGAACGGCGACAGCCCGACCCACTTGATGTTGTTCTCCGCCAGGTCCATCACCGAGACCTTGTCGAAGAGCTCCTGGCGGTCCTTGCTGGGGTCCTGTTGACCCAGGTGCACGGTCCAGCCGGTGCCGTTGTACTCGGGGTAGACGTCGATGTCGCCGGTGAGCAGCGCCGTCCGGTTCACAGAGGTGCCGCCGAGGTTCGTCTGGTTCTTGACGTCGGCGCCCTGGGCCGCCAGCGTCTGGACGAGCATCTCGCCGAGCAGGATGTTCTCGGTGAAGTCCTTGGAACCGACTGTGAGGCTCACGCCCTCGAGCGCGTTGGCGCCGCTGCTCGCAAATTCTGGGCTCTCACTGCCGCTGCTGCAGCCAGCGGCGATGAGTCCGACGGAGGCGAGCAGGGCGGCTGAGCGCAGGAGGTGGACCTTCGGATAACGCATTACGTCTCCATCAGTTGAGGTCATCAGAACTGTCCGATCCGGGTCCCGCTGGATCGGACATCAGTTCCAAACTAGCCTCGAATCGTGCTGACGCCCCCGTGAGGCCGCCGGAAACTGGCATTGACACACAATCGTGACCTTGCCGAAGTCAGGCGATGGTCCTGCGGTGGCAGCGGTCTTCGAGCCGGCACCGCGCGCCTGGGTGGCCACGGTTCGGCAGTCGCCCGCCGTAGGGTTCGGGGGTGACTGCGCCCAGCTACTCGTTCTCCAGCGAGCTCTGGGAATGGGGGGCCTCGGCGTCGTGGTACTTCCTCTGCGTGCCCGAGGATGCTGCCGACGACATCGAGGAGCAGTTCGGCGCCCGGGCCGGCGGCTTCGGGTCGGTGCGCGTGGAGGTCACGATCGGGGCGACGACCTGGCGCACGTCGCTGTTCCCCGACAGCAAGCGCCGGACCTACGTGCTGCCGGTGAAGAAGGCCGTGCGCACGGCCGAGGGCCTGGTCGGCGGGTCCGTCGCGGCCGTCGAACTCACGGTGATCGCCCAGGCGTCGTAGAGTCGACTCGCATGGAAGCCCCGGCGCAGTACGGAACCTGGCCCTCTGTCGTCACCCCTGAGCTGGTCGTGGGTGCGGCCACCTCGCCCACGGCCGTCTGGGCCGAGGGCGGGATCACGTGGTGGAGCGAGAACCGACCCGCGCAGGGCGGTCGCGAGCAGATCGTCAAGCTGGCGCCGGACGGGGCGCCGCAGGACGTGCTGCCCGACGGATTGAACGCTCGCACCCGCGTGCACGAGTACGGCGGCGGGGCCTGGTGGGTCCACGACGGCACGGTCTTCACCACGAACTTCGCCGATCAGCGGATGTACCGGGTCGACCCGGGTGACCCGGTACCCCACCCGATCACCCCCGAGCCGCCGACCCCGGGCGCGTGGCGCTACGCCGACGGCCGAGTCACCCCGGACGGTCGATGGGTCGTGTGCGTGCGCGAGCGCCACGAGGGCCCGGACCCGGCTCGTGACGTGCACAACGAGCTCGTCGCCCTGCCCGCTGACGGCAGCGCCGCGCCGCACGTGCTGGTCTCCGGCCGTGACTTCGTGGCGGCACCGCGGATCAGCCGGGACGGCCGTCAGCTCGCCTGGGTCACCTGGGACCACCCGAACATGCCGTGGGACGACACCGAGTTGTGGCTCGGCCGGCTCGAGGACTCGGGGACTGCGCTGCAGGTCGTGGCCGCCCAGCAGGAGGCCGGCGGGCCCGACGAGTCGCTCATGCAGCCGCTGTGGGGGCGGCGCAGCGCGCTGCACGTGATCTCGGACCGGACCGGGTGGTGGAACGTGCACCGGGTGGACGGTCGCGACCACCTGATCACCCTCGCCCCAGCCGATCGGGAGGTCGGCGGCCCGGCCTGGGTCTTCGGGCAGGAGGCCCTCGCCGCCACGCAGGACGGCACTGTGTGGGCGGCGACCTCCGGCGACGGTCACGCGGTGCTGGTCGAGGTCGCTGCGGACGGGGCCCCGGTCGAGCATGCGTTGGCGTGCCGGTCGCTGCGCGCCCTGGTGGCGGACGGGGATCGACTCGTGGCGATCGCCACCTACGCCGACCGCGCGCCCGAGGTGGTCGAGATCCCTGCCGCGAACCCCACCGAGTTGCGCGTCCTGCGCCCGGCCGCGGCCACTGGCCTGCATCCCGAACAGGTGAGCCGCGCCCAGCGGGTGTCGTTCGACTCGGGCGAGCGCACCGCCCACGCGTGGTACTACCCACCCACCAACCCGGGGGTGACCGCCCCCGCCGGCGAGCGCCCGCCGTTGATCGTGACGCTGCACGGCGGGCCCACGTCCGCCGCCGATCCGTCGTTCAACCTCGAGGTCCAGTTCTGGACCAGCCGCGGGTTCGCTCTGGCGTCGGTGGACTACGCGGGCAGCACCGGGCTCGGGCGCGCGTATCGCGACTCGCTGCGCGGCAACTGGGGCGAGCTCGACGTGGCCGACGCGTGCGCCGCCGCCGAGCACCTGGTCGCCCAGGGCCTGGCCGACGGCGACCGGCTGGTGATCCGCGGGGGCAGCGCCGGCGGCTTCACGGTGCTGGCCACGCTGGCCCGCCGGGACACGTTCAGCGCAGGGATCAACTACTTCGGCGTCTCGGACCTGGCCGCCCTCGCGCGCGACACGCACAAGTTCGAGAGCCGCTACCTGGACCGGATGGTCGGCCCGCTGCCCGAGGCGGCCGACGTGTACGCCGCGCGCTCGCCGCTGAGTCACCTGGACGGCTTCACCAGTCCATTGCTCACCCTGCAGGGACTCGAGGACCGCGTGGTGCCGCCGGCACAGTCCGAGCAGATCGTCGCCGCGCTGGCCGTCCGCGGGGTGCCGCACGCCTATCTGACGTTCGCCGGCGAGGGGCACGGGTTCCGCCGCGCGGAGAACCGGATCGCCGCCCTGAACGCGGAGCTGTCCTTCCTCGGCCAGGTGTTCGACTTCACCCCCGCCGGCGACGTCGAACCGTTGGAACTCATCGGAGGCTGACCCCCCGCTCGCGTGGTCGATCTGGCGGACTCCTCGGCCGAATCGAGCATGCAGCACTGCTGAGCTCGCCGGTGATCAGGGGCGGGCCCCCTGGCGGGCGGCGCCGATGCCGGCTGCGACCACCAGCGCGATGCCGGTCGCCTGCAACAACGACAGGCCCTGGGAGAGCAGCACCGCACCGACGACCGTTCCGATCGCGGGCTCCAGGCTCATCAGCACGCCGAAGGCGCTGGTCGTCAGCCGCCGCAGCGCGGAGAGTTCCAGGACGTAGGGCACCAGCGGCAGCAGGATGGCCAGGCCCAGACCCTGCGCGACGATCAGCCAGGTCAGGTTCGGCACGGCCTGCGCGATCCCCCACGGGGTCGCGACCAGGGCGGCGACCGGCAGCGAGATCGCCAGTCCGGTCAGGCCCGGCAGGGCGTCGCCCACGTGCTGGGTCAACAAGATGTAGCCGGCCCAGCAGGCCGCCGCGGTCAGGGCATAGCCCAGGCCGATCAGGTCGAGGTCCCCGGACCACGGCCGGGTCAGGGCCAGCACGCCCAGAGCTGCGATGACCGGCCAGATCAGGGCACTGCGGCGGCGGGACTGAGCGGTCGCCACACCAAGCGGGCCGAGGAACTCCACGGCGACGGCGGTCCCCAGCGGCAGCCGATCGATCGCGGCCAGGAAGGACAGGGTCAGCGCGGCGGACACGGCTCCGAGCAGGACCGCCGCGCGCCATTGCCCAGCGGTCAGCGCGCGGACCCGCGGACGCACCACGGCCAGCAGGATCAGCCCGGCCCAGGTCAGGCGCAGCCACGCGGTGCCGCCCGGTCCGATCTCGTCGAACAGAGCCACCGAGCCCGCGGCCCCGAGTTGCACGCTGGTCATCGAGACGAGCACCAGCGCCGAGCCGACCATGCTCGGGCTGGCCGTTCGAGGGCCCCGTCGGGGGGTCGAACCGGTCCTCTCGGGGGCACTCACGGGCCCCACCTTCCACCCGCGCGGCGTCGGAACGAAATGACTGCCCGCTTGCTTCATCGATCTGGCGGCAAGAGTGCCGGATCGATGAATCAACCTGTGATCGAGGCCACCTGGTCCGCGTGACCTTCGACCCTGAACCGCCGATGCCATCGGGAGTTGACTGGATGCAGGTCCGCCCGCCCCAAGGAGGCGTTCGATGGGACATCTGCTCGCGAACCCCGATCTGGCCTACCAGCGCCTGCAGCAACGCCTGGACCGGATGCCCACCGGGGCGCCGGACTCCGCGGTGTTCCAGGCGATCCTGCGGCTGCTGTTCACCGAGGAGGAGGCCGGGATCGCCGCGCTGATGCCGACGATCTGCTCGATGTCCGTGCTGGCCAGCCGCACCGGCCGGTCGGTCGAGGAGCTCGATCCGATCGTCGACTCGATGGCCGGCAAGGGGCTGGTGCTCGACCTCGAACACGGCGGCGCCCGGCAGGTCGCGCTGGCCCCGGTGGTCATCGGATTCTTCGAGTTCACGTTCATGCGGGTCCGCGAGGACGCCCCGATGGATCAGCTCGCCGAGCTGTTCCACGAGTACATGTACGCCGACGACTCGTTCGCGCACGCGGTGTTCGCGGGCAGCACGCAGATCGGCCGCTCCCTGGTGCGCGAGGAGTCACTGCCCGAGGACCCGCAGGTCGAGGTGCTCGACTGGGAGTTGGCCACGCACATCGTGGCCGAGGCCGAGCGCATCGCGGTCTCGCAGTGCCCGTGCCGCACGCACACGAACCTCATCGGCCAGGGGTGCGGCAAGCCGACCCGGACCTGTCTGACCTTCGGCGGGGTGGCTCGGGCGCTGGTGCGCTCCGGGATCGCTGAGGAGATCAGCAACGCTGAGGGCCTGGAGATCCTGACCATGGCCAAGGCGGCCGGGCTGGCCCAGACCGCGGACAACGTCAAGCACGGCATCAGCTACATGTGCAACTGCTGCGGCTGTTGCTGCGGGATGATGCAGTCCATCCGGCGGCACGGGATCGCTGGGGCGATCGTGTCCTCGAACTGGGTCGCGGAGATCGACCTGGACAAGTGCCGCGGATGCAAGAAGTGCTACCGGCGCTGCCCGGCCGACGCGATCACGGTGGTGGACAACGAGGGCCAGGGGCTGCGGCCGTACTGGGCCATCGTCGATCCGGAGAAGTGCCTGGGATGCGGGGTCTGCTACGAGGTGTGCCGCTGGGGGGCGCACTCGATGGTGCCGCGCGAGGCCCGGGTGTTCACGCCCGAGAACACCTTCGACCGGATGGTCACCATGGCCATCGAACGGGGCAAGCTCGGGGAGCTGCTGGTCGACACCCTCGACGGTGCCGGCCCGCACGCGCTGTCGCGGGCGCTGTCGATCCTGGCCACCAGCGGGGCGCCGACCGCCGAGAAGGCGATCGGTCCGCTGCACTCGATCTTCCTGCGCGGGATGCTCACGGCCGTGCACGCAGCCAGCCGGGCCACCGCCCCCGCGCTGCCGATCTGAACCGGGCAGCCGACGGAACTGTTCCTGGACTGCCTGCCCTGCATGCTGCGCCAGGCCCTCGAAGCGGCCCGGATGGCCAGCCGGCGGTGTTCGACGAGGTGCTCGCCGCGGAGCTGTCGCGCAGTCACGAGGTGGTGTTCGAAGTCCGCGACCAGCCGATCATCAACGACGTGACGGCCCGGGAGGCGCAGGTGGTGGGGATCGCTGCCCATGCACGCATCGTGTCGACGGGGTGTGCCGCGCCGGGCGCGATCCAGGCGCAGTGCAGCCCCGAGTTCGTGACACTGTTCGACGCTGCCGACATCGTGATCAGCAAGGGCCAGGGCAACTTCGAGGCCCTGTCCGGCGCCGAGCGCAGGATCTACCTCCTCCTCAAGGCCAAGTGCCCGCGACTGGCCGATGCCCTCGGCGTCGATGTGGGCCAGTACGTGTTCCGGCTGAACGAGTTGCTGACCTGAACCCGGGTGCCGGCTGGCCACGCGTCCGCGGCCGGCCCTTGTGTCATCGATCTGGCAGATCAAGTGCCGGATCGATGAAGCAAGGAGGCGCCGGAGGCTCTGGCGCGGACCAGCGCCGAATCAGTCGCCTTGACTGTGTCGCCGCGGGGGCGTAGGACGGAGATGACAGGGTTTCGCGTCGACGTCGAGCGGACAGCCCGGTCGAGTCGACGTGGCGGTGGTGTCCTCACCCGGGCTGCCGCAGCCAGGGACAGTTCAGTCGACAGGAGGATGTGAAGTCGTGAGCACCGAGCAGTTCGAGAAGATGAAGAGCGGCAAGGGATTCATCGCCGCACTGGACCAGAGCGGCGGCAGCACCCCGAAGGCGCTGCGCCTCTACGGGATCGAGGAGTCCGGCTACTCCGACGAGGCCGAGATGTTCGACCTGATCCACCAGATGCGGACGCGGATCATCACCAGCCCGGTCTTCACCGGTGAGCGGATCCTTGGCGCGATCCTGTTCGAGATGACCATGGATCGCCAGATCATGGGCAAGGGTGCGGCGGAGTACCTGTGGCAGGAGAAGAACGTCGTGCCCTTCCTCAAGGTCGACAAGGGGCTGGCCGAGGAGGCCGACGGCGCGCAGGTCATGAAGCCGATGCCCGACCTGGCCGCCGTGCTGGACAAGGCCCTGAGCCACGGCGTGTTCGGCACGAAGATGCGCTCGGTGATCAAGATGGGAAACGAAGCCGGCGTGAACGCGGTGGTCGCCCAGCAGTTCGAGGTGGGCCGGAGGATCATCGACGCCGGACTGGTGCCGATCATCGAGCCCGAGATCGACATCCACTCCCCGGAGAAGTCGACGGCCGAGACGCTGCTCAAGAAGGCGATGCTGGCCGAGGCCGACGCGCTCGGCGCCGAGCAGTTCATCATGCTCAAGCTGACGCCGCCGGAGGAGGACGACTTCTACGCCGAGTTGGTCGCGCACCCGAACGTACTGCGGGTGGTGGCCCTGTCCGGCGGGTACTCCCGTGAGGAGGCCAACGCCCGACTGGCCCGCCAGCACGGCGTGGTCGCCAGCTTCTCGCGGGCGTTGACCGCGGGACTGTCGGCGAGCCAGAGCGAGGCCGACTTCGATGCCGCGTTGGATGAGTCGATCCAGAGCATCTACGAGGCGTCGGTGACCTGAGGGCCGGTCGCCGTTGGCCGCAGCAACGGGTGACGCGGTGGCCCGGCAGCGCATGGGAGAGCGGTGCGGCGTGCGAGTGCGCAGACAGGTGCGCGCTGGGATGCTCGTCTGGTGGTGAACGAGGGCGACGTCCAACTCCGGGGTGGGCCGAGGCTGGCCGTGCGACGCTGGCCGGGGCCGCGCAGGCCCTTCCTGCTGGTCCACGGCTTGGCCTCCAACGCCCGACTGTGGGACGGGGTCGCCCGACGGCTCGCCGACGCCGGGCACGAGGTGCTGGCCGTCGACCTGCGCGGTCACGGGCGGTCGGAGCAGAGTGCCGAGGGCTACGACACCGCCACAGCCGCCGCTGACCTGGCCGCGCTGATCGGTGAACTCGGCTGGACCGGCCAGCGGGCACCGATCGCAGCGGGGCAGTCCTGGGGCGGGAACGTGGTCCTCACCCTCGCCGCGACCGGTGGCGGCGTGGCCGGACTCGCCCTGGTCGACGGTGGGTGGATCCATCTGGCCGACCAGTTCCCGACTTTCGACGAGTGCTGGGCAGTGCTGGCACCGCCGCGCTTCGATGGTCTCACCCTCGAGTGGCTTGAGCAGCAGTCCCAGAGTTGGCACGCGGACTGGCCCGAGGAGGGCCGGCTCGGGTCGCTGGCCAACTTCGCCGACCTCCCGGACGGGACGGCGCGCCCCCACCTCACGCGCGCGCACCACCGCAGCATCGTCCACTCGCTCTGGGCCGACGACCCACGCAGCCGGTACGCACGGGTCAGGGTCCCCACAGTGGTCATGGCCGCCGTCGACGCCGTCCCGACGCAGCCCACGGCAGTGACCGAGGCCGGCGAGCAGATCGTCGACGCGCAGGTCGTCTGGTACGTCGGGGCCCATCACGACCTGCACGCCCAACAGCCAGACCGATGCGCCCAGGACCTGCTCGCGCTTGCCCACCGCGTGGAGGGGGCAAGGCCGGGTACTCAGACCGCCTGATCGTCCGACGCCGGGGCGAGGTCGAGCAGGGCAGTCAGTGCGGCGCGGTGCGAGTCGTAGGCCGCGCGACCGGCGCGTGTGATCGAGAACGAGGTGCTCGAACCCCGCCCGCGCCCATGATTTGGTCGGCTTCACGCAGCCCGCGGACTCCAGCGCGGACATCTGCTTGGACAGGTCGGAGTCGCTGAGTTGCAGGTGTTCCTTGAGGAAGCTGGACGAGACGTGGGGGTGTCGGCCACGATGGCCATGGCTGCCAGTCGCTACCGTTGGATCGAAAACCGACGTAGCGCAGGGGTGTGATCGGAGAGATGAGCAGGTCCATCGCCATTGCGGCTGCCGCTGGCCGCCGATGGGGCTGCACTGGGCGAACAACTCCTACGCCGTCCTGATCATCGCCACCACTGGGGATGCCCTCCCGACTGGCGCTCCCCTGGCTCGCGACCTCGTCTCAATCCCGCTGAGCATGCTGATCGCCACGACTGCGGTGAGTTGCCTGGCGCAGGTCGTTGCGATCAGGTTCCTCCTGCCGAGGAGCCCTCCTTCGAAGCTCCGTGCTCGTGGATCTCGGGTGTCAGCCGACCCTTGTCTGCGTACACGGGCCCGACCACACGTATTCTCGCCTGACTCGTGCGTCACCTCGTGGCCCGGACCGAACCGCCGCGGCGGCTGTGGGTAGTCAGGTTCGTTGGACCCGCGTTGGTTGACCGATCTCGCTGTCGGCGCAGCACCCGTCGTCGCAGCCACGGCCCGCGTTCGTCGTGAGCGCAGGCTCACCGGTCGCGGTCGGACCGCAGGCGCAGCCCTCGCCCTGCCAGGCCTGGAGTCCCTCGCGCAAGGCGACGGCGGCGATGACCAGCCCCGCGATGGGATCGGCCCAGGACCAGCCGAGGGTCGCGTTGAGGACCAGGCCGACGAGGAGCACCGCGGACAGGTAGGTGCAGAGCAGGGTCTGAGTGGAGTCGGCGACCACGGCGTTGGAGCCGAGGCTCCTGCCGGTGCGGCGCTGGGCCCAGGACAGGAACGGCATGATCGCCAGCGAAGTTGCTGCCAGTCCGATGCCGACCGGGGAGGACTCCGGCTCGTGGCCGGTGACGAGCGCGCGGACGGACTCGAACGAGACGTAGGCGGCGAGTGCAAAGAAGGAGAGTGCCATCAGCCGCAGCGCTTGCCGTTCGCGGCTTTCGGGAAGCTGGTGGCGGAACTGCCACAGGATGATCAGGCCGCTGCTGATCTCGACGATGGAGTCCAGCCCGAAGCCGACCAGTGCCACCGACCCGGCGACCAGCCCGGCCGTGATCGCGACCACGGCCTCGATGAGGTTGTAGGACACCGAGGCGGCCGCGAGCAGTTGGGCGCGGCGGCCGAGTTGTTGGCGTCGAGTCGGGTCCTCGACGTAGGCGGCGGCGTGGGTGTGGGCGTGGGTGGTCATCTCACATGGTTCCTTCGCCGGAGTTGGGGCACAACACCACGGCGTCGCCGGTGGCTGCGAGGAGCTCCTCGGCGGCGGCGAACACCTTCAACACCGAATCCGGGTGGGTCAGGGAGAACACCGACGCACGGCCGGCTGGGCGGGAGTCCACGAGTCCGCAGTCGCGCAGACAGGCCAGATGCTTGGACACCGTCGACTGCGCGAGGCCCAGGTGCGTGGTCAGCTCGGCCACGTTGTGCTCGCCGAGCAGCAGATGGCGCAGGATCGTCACCCGCGACGGGTCGCTCATCCCCCGGAACAGGCAGGCAGCGGCTCGGCCGGCTGCTGTCTCGTCGAGGCCATCAGAGATGCTTGCTGCGACGCTGACACTCATCGTCATTCGGCGATGATAGCGCCATCCGTGGTGCGACCTCCAGTGCGGTCAGCGGCGCCGTGGTGACAACCACGCAGTCTCGGGTATCGGAGCCTTTGTTCTCGCGGTCGTCGATCAGGGCCACTCAAACGTATTCTCCCTCTCCTGGGAGGTCGCGAGCGAGGTGACCGACCGGCTGCCCGGATCCCAGCGTCGGAGCTCGGTCATCGAGAGCTCCACGTCATCGTGGCCGAGTACGTCGATCGCGTCCTGCATGTCGGAGCGGGGCAGCCCTCGGGCGAGCGTCAGGTGGGGCAGCCAGCCGGGATGCTGGGGCGCGTCCACGGCTCCCCGCAGCCGTAGCACAATCGCCATGACATGGTCCGCCACATCGACGACGCGAGCGACGGTCAGCCGACGTGCGCCCAGGATCAGGAGCCCCGAGGACCGGGCCCGGATGGGCAGCAGTGGCGCGATGAGCTGCACCGCGAGCGCTTCCACCTGCGGGCCGATCTCCGCCGCAGCCACCAGGGTCAGGTGCGGCGCGTTGGTGGCACCACGGTGGTCCAACTGGGACCTGAGGCCTGCCTGGCTCAACAACCGCCAGTCTCGACGTATCACATGCTGACCGGCCTGGTCAGGCAGCAGCTCGAGGGAATGCAGCGGCATCGGTCACGCTCCGGTCCTGCGCACGTCGCTGCGCCGGCCCGCCAATTGCCTCGTGTCCATGCCCTGAATCTAGCCACGACCGCGGCATGAGCACTATCCGATCGTTGGACTCCACCCGGCGGTCGACCGACCTGGCCGGCTCGACCTGGGTGGCTGCCGAAGCCCAGACGCGCGCGTGGCCCCGGTGCGACTTCCCCACGTGCACGGTCCGCAGAGCCTGCCCTTCGGGCCGAACCGCCGACGGCTGGTCTTCTTCCCCGGCCCAGGTGAGAATCGGTTCGCCCAACTCCATGTTGACGATGCTGCCAGGGTCCTCGTTTCCGCGGCCGAGCAGGGCTGGAGGGGTACGGCCGCGTGTGGCGATGGGGAGAACGCCACCTGGAACATGTTCTTCGACGTCGTTCTCAACTCGTACCCACCGCGCGTCCGCATCCTACGGGTCCCGGAGCACCTTGCAGCCGGAGCCGCCGCCGTTGGCGGCGCCCGCTGGGCCGGGTGGGTCCCACCATGGTGAGCGCTGACACCATCCGGGGATGGAACCTTGAACTGCCGATCATCGGGACTCGGTTGCACCGTGCCGTCGAGGTGGACGCCAGCCAGTCCGCCGAGGACGCGACGGGCGCGAGACCGCAACGGCATGCCGGAAGGAGACCAAGTCCCCCCACTGGTTCGTTGGGCGGCGAGGCTTTGAGGCCGATCTCAAGCCCCCTGCCAACGGACATGCAGACTCCGTCAGAATCGGCGCTCATCCGTCCTGGACGGTGGTGAGCTTGCGGGCCTCCAACGCGAGGGCGAGCGTGAGTCGGGTCCGTGGGTCGTGCAGGTCGGCTCCGGTGAGTTCCTCGATGCGGGCCAGGCGATGCTTCATCGTGTTGTAGTGGATGAACAGTTGCCGGGCTGCTTCGGCCCCGTTGCCGACCCCGAGGTACACCTCCAGAGTGCGGCACAGTTCCGCGCCGGCGGTCTCGTCGTGCCGGACGAGGTCGCCGACCCGGTGGGCGATGAACTCCTGAAGCAGCGCAGGCGGGTTGGCCAGCAGCAACCTCTCCAGGACCAGGTCGTCGTGGCGCACGGCGGTCATCCCCGCGGCTCTGGCGATCCGGATCGCCTCCCGGGCGCCTGTGTGGCTGGTGCAGAGGTCCGCGGGAGCCTCGGCCCCGGGTCCTTGGGCGACCACGGCCGACTGGGCGCCGGCATCGAGCAGCGCCAACCGCCAGAGCGTCGGCAGCGGCGTGGACAGGGCCTCGCGTCGACGGGCAGCGGTGGGGTTCGGATCCGCAGGCACGATGGCCACGACCTCACTGCCCCGCTGCCAGGCCAATGACCCCCGTGGCAGCACTCGTCGAGCGGCTGCGGCAACCGCGGCGTCGGGCACCTCAGGACGGCAGTGGCCCACCAGGACCACGTTCCGTGCGGCCAGGTCCCAGCCGAACAGCAACGACCGCTGACGGACGGTTGGTTCGTCGACGTGCACCCCGGTGACCAGTTCCTCGAGGAACAGGGTGCGCATCTTTCGGTCCAGTTCCAGGCTGGCAACCGCTTGGGCGATGTGCATGGCTGCTGCGAAGCAGGACTGCCGGATGAGCCGACGCTGCCCCAGGGTCGGCTCCCGGTCCCCACCCACGAGCACCTGGCCGCGCTCCACCCCCCCGACGGTCACCGGAAATCGCCACAGGGCTTGCTGCTCCGAGACCGCGTCCCCCGCGGCGCCGAACGGGGCACCCCGGGAGGCGGCCGCTTCGGGGGCGGTCCCAATCACGTAGGACTCCTGATCCACGATGGTGACCGGTCGATCGAGCGCGGAGGACAGCGCGACTGCGATGCCGTCCAGGCCGCCACCGGACAGTGCCACCCCGGTGAGGCGTTCGCGGATGGTCTCCGCACCTGCGGGCTCCGCACCGTAGTCGGCCAACACGATCGCCAGCACGGCGCCGATCACGTCGTTGAACGACGTGTGATCGGGCAGTACGAGGATGGGCAGCCGGTACTGCTCCGCAGCGTCGGCCAGACCGGGGGGTAGTTGGGTCAGGTACCGCATGGGCTTGATGGCCAGCGCCGCCAGACCGCGGTTGGCCAGTTCGGGGACCAGTTCGACCAGGCGCTCGGGTCGCTCCCGGACGGGGAATCCGGTGGTCAACAGCATCTCACCGGCCTTGACGAAGGCCTCGATGTCCGGGACCTCCATGACGTTCGCACCGGTCACAACCCGGTCCAGACCGGCCGAACCAGCCAGCACATAGGCGCCGTTCATCGCATTGAGGGTGAGGATCTCCCCGACCGTCACGCCTGCCATCTACGCACTCCTTCGTCCTAATCGGACAACCAGAACCCGAAACGTCGTCCGATGCGGATGCTGCGCCCACCACCCCGACTGACGTACGTTCCCCACATGAGGCCGTTCGAGCAGCCGCTTCCGGAGTGGATCCGGGTCGCCCATGACTTCGACTGGGCCACGAGTCGCGCTCTGCGCATCGTCCATGTCGGACAGTCTGGCACGGTGCTCGCCGGACCGGGGGAAAGCCGGCGCACCCTTGTTGTGGTGACGTGGGGTGACCGGGGGTTGGTCCCCGGTGGCATCCAGGTCCCGGACTCGTTCGCCACCACCCACCTACTGGGTCACGTGCGCCTGGCTGATCGGGCTGGCCTGATGGTCGACCTGCGGGCATGGCGCGACCTGCACTTCGATCGCCGCACGGTCGTGGACCTGCGCCTACCACATCTTGCGGTGGACTCCGCTGCGGTGCACAGGTGCCACGAGCTGCTGCTCACGGTGGACGAAGCCTGGCTCGCCGACACCGCGATGGACCCGAACCGGCAGCGGGCCCTGGCACCAGCTCTGGCCCAGACGATCGTCGCCGGCGAGGCCACGGCCACGAACAACTTGGTGCAGCAACTGATCGGCGCCGGCCCCGGCTCCACGCCGGCTGGGGACGATGTGCTCGTCGGTGTGCTGGCCGGCGCCAGTCTGGCGACCTGCAATGGGCTGCTCGACCACCGGGCCCAGCAGGCGCACGAGTCGGTGCGCCGCAGCGTGATCCGACTGTTGGACCGTACCACCGCGGCGTCCCGGCACGAACTTGGCGCAGCCCTCAACGGGTGCTTCAGCCAACGCTTCCTTTACCTGGCCGCGGCCCTGGGCGACCCAGCCGCTGTCCCCGACGCATACCGCGCGGCGCGGGGCTGGGGGGCGACCTCCGGGATCGATCTGCTGCACGGGCTGGTCGCCATGGCCGCCGCATCGCTTGACCAGCCGGCCCTGCTGCACCGCACTGCCTGACACTCACCCACTACCCCGCTCGGAGAAGCCGATGACCGCCCCAGATGTCCTGTCCGTGAAGGTGTTCCCGCGTTTGTACCGAGACTCGGTGACCCTGATGGCCCTGGCGTCCGTGGCCCAGCGCCGCGAGGGTGTCCTGCGCGTCGGTGCGGTGATGGCCACCCCGGCGAACCTGACCATCCTGACCGAGGCCGGCATGCTGCCCGATGGGGTCAGCCCTGCGCCCGATGACCTCATCCTGTCGGTCCGTGCGGGCGACCAGGCCCAGGCCGATGCTGCGCTGGAGGCCGCTGAGGCCGGGCTGACATCGCACGATGCGCCCGGTGGGCAGACCGCGGAGGTTGCGGCGCAGACGCTGCGCGAGGGACTGGCGCTGGACCCCGATGCCACGATCGCCACCGTCTCCACCCCGGGGACCTACGCCCCGGTCGTGGTGGAGCAGGCCCTGGCCAGCGGGCTGCACGTCTTCTGCTTCTCGGACAACGTGGCCGTGGCCGACGAGGTGCGGCTCAAGGAGATCGCCGTCGAGCGCGGGCTGCTGCTCATGGGCCCGGACTGCGGCACCGCGATCGTCGATGGGGTCCCCCTCGGATTCGCCAACGTCGTGCGTCCCGGACCGGTGGCGATCGTGGCCGCGTCCGGGACCGGGGCCCAGGAGGTCTCCTGCCTGCTCGACGCCGCCGGTGTCGGGGTGTCGCAGATCATCGGCGTGGGTGGACGCGACCTCTCCGACGATGTCGGTGGTCTGATGACCATGCTCGCACTGCAGAAGGTGTCCGCCGATCCCGATGTCGAGGTGATCGTGGTGGTGTCCAAGCCGCCCGCGCCCCGGGTGGCCACGGAACTGCTCGAAGAGCTGGCCGCGCTGGACCGACCCACCGTGGCCTGCCTGCTCGGCCTCGACGACAGCGATGGACCCGTGCCGGTGCGCGGCACCCTTGAGGGCGGCGCTGCTGCCGCAGCCGCCCTGGCGGGTCGCGCCCTCGCTGCGGCTGAGGATCCCGAGCCGGTCGAGGCCTCGGCGCCCACGCTGCCCCGAGGCCCGGGCATCCTCGGCCTGTACACCGGGGGCACGCTGGCTTCCGAGGCCAAGATCCTGCTCGGTCGTTCCGGGCTGGGCGCCGAGATCCTGGACCTCGGCGATGACCAGTACACCGCCGGACGCCCGCATCCGATGATCGACCCCGCCGCGCGCGCCGACCACGTCGCCCGTGCGGGCGAGCGCCCCGAGATCGGGCTGCTGCTCGTCGACCTCGTCCTGGGCCACGGGTCCTCCCCGGATCCGGCGACTCCCCTGGCCCACGCCGCCCGCGCTGCGCAGCTGGCGGCCCAGAGCGACGGTCGGGAGCTGGTGGTCATCGGCTCGGTGTGCGGCACAGCCGCCGATCCCCAGGGCATCGACGACCAACGAGCCATCCTGCGCGAGGCAGGCGTGCACCTGTTGCCCTCCAACGCCGCGGCCGTCCGGTACGCCATCGCGCTGGACACCGCCGCCCGGGCCTCGGCCCCGGCTGACCGTGAGGAGAAGCCATGATCACCGCCGGTGTGCGCGTGCTCAACGTCGGACTGCCGTTGATCGTCGAGGGCGTGAAGCCCGAGCATGTCGTGCAGTTGGACTGGCGACCGCCCGCGTTCGGAGACGCGGAAGCCGCCCGGAGCATGGTGTCGCTGGATACCGAGCGCACCCAGACCGCCAATGAGCTGGCCGTGGCCGCCATGCACGCGGTCCGCCCGCAACTGACCGGCGTGCAACCGGCCGTCGAGGCCATCCCGGCGATGGCCCAGCGCCGGCTCCTGCTGCACGCCGGGCCCCCCATCGAGGTGGAGCGCATGTGCGGTCCGATGCTCGGGGGCCTGATGGGGGCAGCCCTGTTCGAGGGTTGGGCCACCGACGAAGCCGACGCGCTGGAACAGCTGCGAGACGGGCAGATCGAGGTCGCCCCCTGCCACCACCACGGCGCCGTGGGCCCGATGGCCGGCGTCCTGGCCCCCTCGATGCCGGTGGTCGTCGTCACAGACCAGGGCCGTGCAGCGTTCGCCTCCCTCAACGAGGGCCTGGGCAAGGTGCTGCGCTTCGGCGCCTACGACCAGGAGGTGCTGACCCGGCTGGCTTGGATGCGAGACGTGCTCGGCCCGGTGCTGGACTCGGCGCTGAGCGACACCGGCCCGATCGATGTCACCAGCATCGTCGCGCAAGCGCTGATGATGGGCGACGAGGGGCACAACCGCAACGTCGCCGCGACCAGCCTGTTCGCCCGGCGGATGGCGCCCGCGATCGCAGCCGCCCCGCACGGTCTGGAGGTCCTGAAGTTCCTGGCTGACAACGACCACTTCATGCTCAACGTGTCGATGGCGGCGGCAAAGCTCGCCACCGACGCCGCCATCGGGATCGCCGACTCGACCATCGTCACCGCGATGAGCCGCAACGGCGTCGAGTTCGGCCTGCGGGTGGCCGGAACCGGCGAGCGATGGTTCACCGCCCCCGTCGGCCCGGCCGACGGGCTGTTCTTCCCCGGCTTCAGCATCACTGACGCCAACCCGGACCTCGGGGACTCCGCGATCACCGAGACCCTGGGCCTGGGCGGGTTCGCGATGGCGGCCTCGCCGGCGATCACGCAGTTCGTGGGTGGTACCCCCGCCGACGCACTGGACATCACCCGGTCGATGCGCCGCATCACCACACGAGCGCATCCGGCCTACTCCATCCCGAGCCTGAACTTCACCGGAACCCCCAGCGGCATCGACGTCCTGCGCGTGCTGGACACCGGCGTGCTGCCGGTGATCAACACCGGGATCGCGCACCGCGAGGCTGGCATCGGGCAGATCGGCGCGGGCATCGTGACCGCCCCGCCCGAGGTGTTCCTCGAGGCCGTCGGCTACCTCGTCTCGGACTCGGAGGCCCGCGCATGACCGGCACGGCATTGATCGCGATCGGCGGCAATGCGCTGGTCAGGGAGGGTGAGGACGGTTCCCTGGTCCGCCAGGCGCAACGGGCAGCCGAGTTCGGCGCCCAACTGGCCGAACTGGTCGAGGAGGGCTGGGCGATCGTGGTCAGCCACGGCAACGGCCCGCAGGTCGGCTACATCCTGCGCCGCGGAGAGCTCGTGGCACCCGAGGCGGTCGTCGAGGGCCTGCCCAACCTGCCGCTGTGGCTCGCGGTGGCCGACTCCCAGGGCGGTATCGGGCACATCCTGGCCCTGGAGATCAACAACGCCCTGCACCGACGGGGGCTGACGACCCGGGCCGCGACGGTACTCACACACACCGAGGTCGATCCGACCGATCCCGCGTTCCATGCCCCGACCAAGCCCATCGGCGGCACGATGAGCGCCGACACGGCGCGACTGCGCACGATCGAGGCCGGTTGGTCGGTGGTCCAGACCAGCGACGGGGTCTACCGCCGGGTCGTGCCCAGCCCACTGCCCCTGGACATCCTCGAGGCCGACCAGATCGCGACCCTGGCCCACTCCGGGGCGGTCGTGATCGCCGCGGGCGGCGGTGGGATCCCGGTGGCCCGCGATGACGACGGCTGGCACAGCGTCGATGCCGTCGTGGACAAGGACCGCGCCTCCGCCCTGCTGGCCGCGCGCATCGACCTGGACACCCTGGTGCTGGTCACCGGCGTCGACCAGGTCTACATCGGCTTCGGCACCCCACACCAGCAGGCCCTGTCCCAGGTCAGCGCCGACCAGGCCCGCGCCCACCTGGCCGCTGGAGAGTTCCCCGCCGGGTCCATGGGACCCAAGATCGAGTCCGCGCTGCAATTCCTCGACGGCGGTGGGCGGCGGGCCATCATCACCTCGATCAGCTGCCTTCCCGACGCCCTGCGAAGCTCCGCCGGGACGCACATCCTCGCCGGGACCGCATCTCCCGGCACCGAACCCACGACCCCAGCAACGCCACCACAGGAGGACCACCCATGATCACCACCCCGGCGGATCCGTACCCGTTCGCCTTCGACTTCGAGCACACAGCACTGCTGTGCATCGACTTCCAGCGCGACTTCGTCGAACCCGGGGGCTTCGGTGAATCGCTGGGCAACGACGTGTCGTTGCTGCGCACGACCATCGAGCCCACGCAGCGCGTCCTGACCGCGTTCCGGACACACGGTGCCACCGTGATCCACACCCGCGAGGGGCACCGCCCCGACCTGACCGACCTCTACCCAGCCAAGCGGGAGCGGGGCAACCCGTCGCTGCGGATCGGCGACGACGGCCCGATGGGTCGGCTGCTGGTGCGCGGGTCGCACGGGCACGACATCGTCGCCGAACTCGCCCCCGTCGAGGGCGAGGTCGTGCTCGACAAGCCGGGCAAGGACGCGTTCTACGCCACCGACCTGGAGACCATCCTGCGCGCCCGGGGGATCACGCACCTGATCGTCACCGGCGTCACCACGGAGGTATGCGTGCAGACCACCGTGCGCGCGGCCAACGACCGCGGCTTCGAGTGCCTGATCCTCTCGGACGCCACGGGCTCCTACTTCCCCGAGTTCCACGCCTCTGCCCTGGCCATGTTCTCGGCTCAGGGCGGCATCGTGGGATGGGTCACCTCCAGCGACGCCCTGCTGGCCGCCATCTCGTCGACCGACACGATCAAGGAGTGAGGACATGACCAACGCAACGGCATCGGCGCCCAGGGGATCCGTATCGGCAGGGGCGCTGCGGATCCCCTGGTGGACCCGCGGGGACTGGAACGGCCTGTTCGGACTGGGCACCAACGTGCTGCTCAACGTCATCGTGCTCACCGGGCTGTGCCTGTACGTCGTGCAGATCCCGGTGGACACGGTCTACGGGCGGATCCTGCCCGCGCTGGGCATCGCCCTGCCGCTGGGCAACATCTGGTACGCCTTCCTGGCCCGGCGCCTGGCCGTGCGGGAGAACCGGACCGACGTGACCGCGCTTCCGTACGGCCCCAGCGTGCCGCACACGTTCATCGTCGTGTTCGTGGTCATGCTCCCGGTGCTCATCCAGTCCGGTGACCCGATGAAGGCCTGGCGCGCCGGCCTCGCCTGGGCGTTCATCATCGGCATCATCGTCCTGATCGGGGCGTTCTTCGGCCCCTACATCCGCCGGATCACCCCGCGCGCGGCGCTGCTGGGCGCCCTGGCGGGCATCTCGATCACCTTCATCTCCATGCGCCCGGCCGCCCAGATGTGGCAGGCGGCGTGGATCGGCTTCATCGCGTTCGCGTTCATCCTGCTGGGCTTCCTGGGCAGCCGTCGGATGCCGTTCGGCGCCCCGGTCGCCCTGCTTGCCGTGGGAGTGTCGACCGCGGTGGCCTGGATCGCGGTGGCGCTGGGCTGGTCGGACATCCTGACCACCACGGCGGTCGGGGACTCGATCGGCAGCCTCGCCCTGCAACTGCCGTTCCCCAGCGGCGACGTGCTCACCGGGCTTGAGGACATCGCCCCGCTGCTCGCCTCGGCGATCCCGCTGGGCATCTACAACTTCACCGAGGGTATGACCAACGTGGAGTCCGCGGCTGCGGCCGGGGACCGCTACTCGGTCCGCCAGGTGCTGTCCGCCGACGGCCTGGGCGCCGTTGTCGGTTCTTTCCTCGGCTCCCCGTTCCCGCCTGCGGTCTACATCGGGCACCCGGGATGGAAGCAGGCCGGCGGGCGGATCGGGTACTCGCTGGTGACCGGCATCGTGGTGGCCGTGGTCTGCACCACCGGCCTGGTGGCCACCTTCCTGGCGGTGTTCCCGGTCCAGTCGCTGGTGCCCGTCCTGCTGTTCATCGGCCTGGTCATCGGCGCGCAGGCCTTCAACGTCAACAGCCGGCGCTACGCCCCGGCCATCGTCCTGGCGATGCTGCCCAGCCTCGCGGAGTGGGCAGTCGGCCAGATCGACAACACCCTGGCCAGTGCCGGTACCAGCGTCGAGGAAGTGGGGGTCGACGTGCTGATCTCCAACGGGGTCATCTACGACGGGCTCAAGCTGTTCGGACAGGGATCGGTGCTGGTCGGCATCCTGCTCGGCGCCATCGCAGCCTTCGTCATCGACCGCCGGCTGGTGGCCGCCTCCGTGACGGCCCTGATCGCCGCGGGGCTGTCCTTCGTCGGACTGATCAACGCCTACGCCGTGGCGTGGAACGCCTCCCAGCAGATCACGATCGGCTACCTGGGCTTCGCCGCGGTCCTGGGCTGGTTCGCCTGGGCAGCCCGCAACGAGGTCAACACCGAGCTCGACGACGGGCTGCTGTTCGTCAACGGCACCCTGATGCGTGGCCTGGAGCTGCACGGCAACCTCGAGGGCGCGGAGTTCGTCGAGGAGGTCGCCACGGCACCGGTCTACCGGGTCCACAGCATCGGCGACGTGCACCCCGGCATGTACCGGGTGACCGAGGGCGAGACCGGGGCATCGATCCCCGGCGAGCTCTACACCCTGCCCACCGAGGTGCTGCTCAAGGTGGTCGAACGGGAACCGGCGGGCCTGTACCGCGGGCCGGTGGAGCTCGCCGACGGCCGCACGGTGCCAGGGATCCTCTACGACCGGGAGATGGCCCAGGGGCACCCGGAGATCACCGCACACGGCGGGTGGCGCAACTACCGACAAGCCACGAGCGTCGGCTGACACGCCACCACCAACCGGTATGGGTGTGCAACCGGTTTGGGTGTGCCGGGCTGGTCGAGGAACCCTCGGCCGGCCCTGCACTTCTCCCGCCCAACACCCAGCAGGACCTTGAGGAAGGACCATGGCCAACGCATCCACGATCGGCGACTACCGATCTGACCGGTACCGCGACTCGTTCGTCGCCGCCAGGGAGATGGCCAAGCGGGTCGGGCAACTGCCCGAATCCCCTGAAGATGCACTCACCTGGGCATCGCAGGACCCGCACGTGGCCCCACTGCTCCGGCGCCGATACTGACACCCACGACCGAGCAACCGCAGAGCTTGTGGGCCCCGCGGGGCTCGAACCGGCAACCTACGGGCCCTTGGCGGGGCGTCGGCGTCACCTCCGGCCGGGAGGGATTCCAGGAACCCGGTCGCCGGTGGTGCCAGCCGTCAAGCGCTGTCGGCTGACGGGGAAGCCACGCGAACATCCCACCCTCACAGAACCGAACATAGGAAAGATGGTCGGCGAGGCACAAGGGACCCGGCACGTCGGCAGCGTTGCGGTGGCGGATCCCGACGCGGTCTCGCCGGCCGGGCCGCACGCCATGGCCGCTGTCGCACTGCTTGCGGAGGGTGCCTGACCTTCGCGCTGGCGAGTGACCGGTCGGAGGACGTCCAGGTCGACCCCGACGACACTGTTGCCATCACAGAGACGCTCTCTTCCCCGCAGACCCACGTCCTTCCCGACGTGGACCACATCCGTCGCACCCCGCTAGGGTCCCGGGATGCGGCACCCCGTGAGCCAGCTGGGCACCTCACCGGCGGATCGGCGGCAGCTGGGCCAGTTCGTCGCCCTGACGTTCGCCATCTCCTGGCTGCTGTGGCTGCCTAGCGTCCTTCGCTCGACCGCGATGACCGACCTACCCGAGATCGTCGGGCTACTGGGGCTGTTCGCCGTCCTGGGACCAACAGTGGCCGCGTTCGTCCTGGTCGGCCGCCAGTCGGGACGGGCGGGCATGGGACGCCTGCTGCGTCGGGCGTTCGCCACGAACTTCGACAAGCGATGGTGGCTACCGACGCTACTGCTGCTTCCCACGGTCGGGGTGCTCACGACCCTGGTCCTCGTCCTGGCCGGCGACGATCTTCAAGACTGGGCGGTCCCCTCGCTGGCAACGGTCCTGGGCACGATCGCCATCATCCTGTTCGTGGGCGGT
The DNA here is from genome assembly GCA_963798745.1 of uncultured Actinomycetes bacterium. Lineage (GTDB taxonomy): Bacteria > Actinomycetota > Actinomycetes > S36-B12 > CAIYMF01 > Prado023. The sequence continues at coordinate 9,835 of CAWCUF010000009.1, read as the reverse complement.
GGGCTCGAGGAGTTCGGCTGGCGGGGCTACGCCCTGGACCGGCTGCAGAGCGGGCGCAACGCCCTGACCGCCAGCCTCATCCTGGGCCTGATCTGGGGCTCCTGGCACCTGCCGCTGTTCCTCATCGACGGCACGGTTCAGCAAGCCATCCCAGCCTGGCAGTTCATCCTGCAGCAGATGCTGCTCGCCGTGCTCTACACCTGGCTGTACAACAACACCTCGGGAAGCCTGCTGGTCGCCATCACCTTCCACACCCTCGGCAACGCCTCGGCGGCACTCCTGCCCGAGTTCTTCGCCACCAACCTGGGCCGCTGGACGAACTTCGCGCTCCTCCTGCTCGCGGTCGGAGTCATCGGCACCATCTGGGGATGGAAGACCCTCAACCGTGGCCAACCCGTGCCCCGGCCCAGCACCCAGCCAGAACCCTGACTGCCAGCCCGCCCTCGTGGTGAACAACCCCATCGGTCCAGATCTGTTGCAGGTCGACACCACCTGGCGCTCAGAGAACCCTCACTCTCCGCCCAACCGTTCACTCGCGACCCGATCCACAGCCGTAGACCCCAGACCGGAATCACGTCCGCCAGGGCAGCGACGACGGCGTCAATCCGGCATGTGGACACACCACGAGAGCATGCTCGGTCTCGGCTGCCGGGCGTCGTTTCCTGCCCAGAAGGACGCGGACGTTCGTCGGACTGAGGCCCGACCTGCCTGACACCGCGGCTGGCTTTGACCGGCGACCAACCGGGCAGCCCACGATGACAACTGTCATCCCCGACCTGGTGAGGCGGCGCACTACGTGCCCGCTGTCGCGCCCGCGACGCGTGAGTCGTGACAGCCACACCACTGACCGGGCGGGTCCCGGTGCAGGCGAACGTCGAGCAAGCTCCGCCCGACCGCCGCCCGTGCCCTGCCCACGCGGCCACCAAGCATGACCAGCATGGTGGGGCTCCCTCGCCCCGGTAGCGGTGCTCCTCCTGGCCAAACGGTGGCTACTGGGCACCCACCAGGGCTCGGTCGACGAGGCGCACCTGCAGAGCTACCTGAACGAGTTCACTGTCCGGGTCGTCGCCAGCCTCGAGCAGCTACGTGCGCAAAACCTGTCCCTGGTGCCAACGCATCACCGATGCCGAGATGCAGCGTAGCTCCGCTAGGAGCCATAGCGTGTTCGCGATCCACCCCCGAGGCAGGTCGCGCCTGGAGCAACCTGCCGCCCGATCACCGATCGGATTGGGCTGGTGCCACCTCGAGCAGAACGTTGCCCATCTTCTGCTGTGACTCGACGTACCGGTACGCCTCGACGATCTGGCCCAGATCGAAGCGCCGCTCGTCGAGCACCGGCCGGAACTGACCGGTGCTCAGCAACTCCTGGAACTCCTCGATGAGCGCCTTGTCGAACGGCTGCGGGGTCGGCAGCATGACCCGCCGCCCACGACCGAACTTGGTCGCGAGCTGCAGGGGCGGGTTCTGCCATCCGCGACCGAGATCCGTCGTGAGGTACCTGCCATGGGGGCGCAGCACCGGTCGACACTTGCTGAAGCTGCTCTTGCCCACGGCGTCGATGACGACGTCGTACCGATCGCTGCCCTGCGTGAAGTCCTCGGCAGTGCGGTCAATCACCCGGTCCGCGCCGATCTGGGCCATGAGGTCGACGGCCTCCGGTCCGCACGCCGCAGTGACATTGACGTCAAGGACCTTGAGCAGTTGCACGGCTGCCGACCCGATCCCTCCGCTGGACCCGTAGACCAGGGCATCCTGCCCGGGCTCGATCCCGCCCTTACGGATGATCGCCAGAGCGTAGTGCGAGGCCTCGGTGGCGGCGGCTGCACGTTCCTCGGAGACCCCCTCGGGGATGATCGCGACCGGGCCATCCTGGTCAACCGTGAGGTACTCCGCGTGGGCTCCGAAGTCGGGCTCGCTGTAGCCGAAGACCCGGTCGTCGACCATGAACCGTCCCACGCCCGATCCCACCGCTTCCACCAGCCCGGCGAACTCTGTGCCCAGCACGGTCCGCTTCGGCCTGCGCCAACCGGTGAAAGCTCGGATGAAGAACGGGTGCGCCGCCCGGTATCCACAGTCGGTGCGGTTCACCGTGCTCAGATGCACCTTGATCAGTACCTCACCCGCGTGAGGCTTCGGGACCGGGATCTCCTCGATCCGGACAACGTCCGGCGGTCCGTATTCACGTGACACCGCTGCTCTCACACGTCCACTGTAGGGCGAGCGTCACCGATGGGGCAGGCTCAGCCGAAGTCACCAAGGCCCTCAACGTCCCCCTGGCCCGCTCCGCGACGGTGGGGGCACGCCTGATCACCGCCGGGGTCGTCATCGAGTTCATTGGCGCCCGTGCAACCGCCGCACAGGTGGCAACGTCCCTGCCGCCAATCGGCGGGGCGCTGTTGGCAACCGGGGTCCTCACCATCGTGCTCGGCACGGCATCCGAGTCGAACCACTCACCGGCGCATGCCAACTGAACACCACCACGGCTGCGTCACCTACCGGACCAAGGCGATTCCCACCCGCTGAACAGTGGTGGCTCCAGCGAACACGCTGCCCGAGCCTCAGATCCAGCCCGCGAGGACCGTCGCGTTGAGCGTTGAGCTACCGACCCAGACGGACGACGTCACGTCTATCCGCGAGTGTCGCGTGACGGTTGGTCCCGTAGCGACTGCCTCGCAACCATTCCCATCCGGACACCGTCGAGCGGCTCAGCGGAACCGGTGACGTCGTCCGGCGAACGCGAGCGCAGGCCGCGATGACCTCGCCGCCATGTCCCATGAGCAGCTGCGGACCTCTTTCGGGGTCTTCGCTGCCTGCTCGCCGGGTTCGACGCCTACCTCGCGGGTCCGGAGGTGGACTTGGCGCGCGACGCCCTCGGCTTCCGGACTTGCCGCGATCCATGTCGGTGCTCGAAGGTGACCGGCCCCTTCTCCGCGGCGGCCAGCAGGTCCGCGAACCGCGTCGGGTCGGTCCCCACGGCGTCAGGGCTGCGGCCTGTTCCAGGGTCAGCTCTGGGGCGTCGGTGATGGCGTCCTTGACCGCGTTGTTGGCCGCGGCCACCGCGCGGGCGACTCGACTTGGGCTTTGCGCAGCCCGGCGGCCTTGGCCCGCCACACCTCGATCTGGCCCGCCGTCCAGATGGTGCCGTGCTCGGCTTGGGCGCGGGCGCTACGTGCGGCGCCGCTACCTGACCCGGGAGGCCGCCCCGCGGGTTCCGGATGCGATGGCAGTCAGTTTGAAGGAGACGGTCGATGCTCCCGGTGGCAGGTCTTCGTTCCCGGCGAACCCCCAGGAGACCATCACTCGTCGAGGCGGGTCCACGACGAGGAACGACCCCCGGGCCGGATAGCCGGCGATGTCGACGGCGAACGAGCCCCCCGGTAGCGGCTCGAGTGCCGCCCACTGGCCCAACCAGGCGGTCATGCCCGCATCGGTCACCAGGAACGGGAAGACGACCTCGGGTGGGGCGTCGATGTCGATCGTGGTCCGATGCTCAGCCACGTGCATCTCCCGACACGGACTGCTCGACAACCTGCTTCAGGATGTTCAGCCGCTCGGACAGAAGTCGTCGAAGAACGCCTTCCCGGCGACGAGTCCATCGACTCGGACCGCGTACAGGTGACGAGTGCCCGATCGCGTTCCCGTGACCAGACCCGCGGTGTGGAGCACCTTGAGGTGGTGGGACACGATCTGCTGCGACAGCCCGAGCTCCTGCGCGATCTCGCCCACGGCCCGCCGCCCGCTGCGCACGACCCCCAAGATGGCGCGGCGATTCGGATCGGACAGCGCACCAAAAGCGCGATCCAGCACCACCTGCGACTGAGCCACGGGGTCACCTCCGACCTCAACGCTACAACAAACGCCTGCTTGTGCAAACGCACGTTTGTGGAACACGGTTCGACGGCCCGGTTTGCTACCCGACCCCGTCGAGGTCCGGCTCGCGGGTGTGCGTTCGTGCTCTCATCCGCAACTGATGATCCGGTTCCGCATGAGGATCAGCTGCCGGGGCCGGCAACTCACCTGGATGATGGCGGTTGCACCTGAGAGTGTCATGCGGTGATCTCCAGTCCGTGGCCAATGCGCGTCGATGCCCTCTTGCTTCGAGAGGCGAGCGAGTTCGACCGCGACCGCGCTGACAGCTCGTCGCGGCGGTCGGCCAGCAGCCGCAGCGTTGACAGGCTCGACGTCCCAGCGCGTGACGAGGAACGCCTGCATGTCGAGGGTGGGGTCGCTGGTCGTGATCGGGACGGGTTGAGGGTCTCGGACCTGACACCGAGTTCTTCGAGGCATTCCCGACGGACAGCCTCGCGAGGCGACTCGCCTGGCTCGACGTGTCCTCCGGCCAGGTCTCAGCAGTCGGGATACCACCGGCGCGATGGATGAAGTGGCTGGGACCGGTCTCGGCAGGCCCTCGCGCATGCGGCCGGTGGGCGGGCGGCGGCGCGGTGAAGGGGCTTGGCGCTGGGCAGTCAGAGTAGAAGGCGCTCCACGGGCTGGCCGGTGATGCGTCGTGACGCCTGCCCCAGGGGGGCGATAGGCGAAGATGCCCGGCGGCACGCAAGTACGACTCGGCGCCAGGCTTGCACAGCATCACGACGATGCGATGCCGGTCGAGGCATTCGTACCGGGCCATGTCCAACTACCGCCTTCGCGCCGACCACACGTACAGCTCATCGGACAGCCAGCCGAAACATCGACTCAAGCACGCGGTGCCCGCTCCGTCGTCATGACGGTCCCGATCACGGGCGCCGACGATCGGGTGGTCATGGGCGCCTACTGGACCGGCAATCATTGGAGTGACCGGATCACGTATCTGGTCCAGGGATCGCAGTCCTTCGAACGGTTGTGAGCCCGGGACGTGGAGGGTGCCACCCAGGGCGTCCACGCGGCCTATCGGACGGCGTTCGAGTGCGTCCAGACAGCAGTCACCGAACAGACACCGACCTCCCCGTAAGCGCGTCCCTCTTGCCGCCCATCGCGCCCGGGGCAAGCATCGCAGTGGTCAGTGCGGGCGGCATCGAACCAAGGCACCGCGATCGCTGCGCGACCTGGGAGGACGGCAGCGCAACGCGCCCCAGCAGGGAAACACGCACGCGCGACCGTGTGCCCTGGATGTCTACGCAGGCCAGATCTTGCGGCCGCCCCCCGGGGAGACGAGTCGATCAACGGCCGCCTTCTCCTGATCTGACAGCGGTGGCCTGAGCCCAGCGGCCGAGTTGGACTCGGCTTGTCGGCGGTCCTTGGCACCGGGTATCACTGTGCTGACCGCTGGATGGCTGCGGACGAACCGCAGAGCGAACTGCGCCATCGACTCGCCGTCGGGAACCACGCCGCGCAACTTGTCCACGGTGTCCAGGTCGCGCAGGAACTGCTCGTGCTGTGCGGGGTCCTCGATCCAGGCCCGCCGGAAGTCACCCTCCGGGAAGGTGTCGGAGGTCGTGTACTTGCCCGTGAGAAGGCCCATCGCGAGCGGACCACGCACGATCACGCCGATCCCGTTCTCCTGGCAATAGGGGAAGAGCTCCGCCTCCGCAGTCCGGTTGAGGATGGAGTAGTCGGTCTGCAGCACATCGCAGTCACCGTCGGCGTTGAATCGGCGCAGGTGGTCGGGATCGCTCGTACTGACCCCCCACGCCCGGACCGTTCCGGCCTCCTTGAGTCGCCGAAACCCCTCGATGAAGACCTGCGTGTTGGGTTCGGGGTAGTCCACGTGGCACTGGATGACATCGATGCGGTCGGTACCCAGGCGGCGCAGCGACCCCTCCACCCCGGCCACCAGCTTGTCCACGCTGTCGTACTGTGAGCGGTTCGCTTCGCCGTCGAAGTCGATCCAGCCGATCTTCGTGGCCACGACGAACGCCGCGCGCCTCGTCTGTATCGCTCGGCCCAGCAACTCCTCCGAGTGACCGCCTCCGTAGACGTCGGCGGTGTCGAAGAAGTTCACGCCTGACTCCAGTGCCGACTCGATCGCCTCGAGATTCTCCTCGTCCTGGACAGGGCCCCATTCGCTGCCCGAAACCGCCCAGAGCCCAAGCCCGACCTCAGACACCTCCAGCCCGCTCCGGGCGCCCAGGGGCCTGCGGTTCATGCGCTGCTGCGAGACGCGAGAAGTCATGCAACCAACCTAGCGTCGAGTGAGTCCTCGCGCGCCGCGGCAACCGGACCCGCCTGCCCGACCCGGTTGGCGCGGCGGTCACTTCGCCGCGAGACGACTGGCGCACAGGACGCATCTCGATGGGCGGTGTGCAGGCGGGGCGTCTGCCAGCGAGGCAGGGCCAGTCCCTGAGCGGTGAGCCGATGACCCCCGAAGCGGGAGCCGCCCTGGACGACCAGCGGGTGCCGCGCAGGGCCGACGATCGCGGCTGACAAGTCAGCGGCGGCGCGCCACCCCGAGCCGTGAGAGCGCTCTCTCCAACGCAGGATTGGTCGTGCCGCGACTCTGTCCGCTGGATGGGCCCCCGGTCGGAGCGAGCCGGCAGTGCTTGACCACTTGACCCGGGCCCTGACGTGATGCGGATGCGGTTCGGCCTCGTCGATGGCAAACCGAGAACCCTGGAGGAGATCGGACGGGTACAGGGCGTGACCCGGGAACGGATCCGACAAGTCGAGTCCAAGGCCCTGTCCGAGCTGCGGCACCCCACCCGCCAGATCGGACTCCGCGACTTCCTCTGACCCACACCCCGCGCCAGAGCGAAGCGGTCACGACGACATGCGGCAGGCCCGCCCGCTCAACCGCCAGCGCTCTCCAAGCCTTCCGGAATCCGGCCTTCCTTCCCGAGGAACATCGACGGGCACCCCACGCCACGCCAACCGGGGCAACTATGACAACACCCGGCCGACGCCCCCCGAGTTCCGCACGCAACGCCCGCGACAACGGACGCCGCAAACCCGCGGCACTCCCACGCGCGGGCGGCGGGTGTCTTGCTCCCGCCGGTGGGACCGTTGCGGGTTATCCGGGTTCTGTCGATCCGAGTCTGCAGTGGGCTCGGTCTATGTCGGGTTGATTGTGAACTTGATGCCCAGGAGGTCTTCGCTGAGGGACCAGAGACGGCTGGCTGCGGCTTGGTTCTGTGCTGCGTCGGAGGGTTGGCACTCACCGACGGCCCCACGCGTCTCCCCAAACTTCGTCGACCCGTAGTAGGCCCCGTTCTCTGCTTCGATTCCTGCGGCGGCGAGCACTTCGGGAACAGCGCCGTCAGCAGCGGATTGCGCCATCAGCGCGTTCGTTGCCTTGTACAGCAGTTTGAAGAACCCGGTCGGTCCGGAGCTCTGCAGGTTGGTCGCGGAGTAACCGGGATGGGCGGTCACGGAGATCACGCTTGAGTCGGCGGCGTCGAGTCGGCGGGCGAGTTCCAGGCCGTACATCAGGTTCGCGAGCTTGCTCTGGCCGTAGGCCTTCGTCGGTGAGTAGTCGCGTGTGAACATCGGGTCATCGAAGTTGATGCCGTCGGCCTGCCGATGTGCGATCGAGCTCACAGGAACGACGCGACCCGACCGAGCCGTGATCAGATCGAAGACCAAGTGGTTCAACATGAAATGGCCGAGATGGTTCGTTCCGAACTGCAACTCAAAGCCGTCGGCGGTCTGTTGCTGAGGGGTCTGCATGACACCGGCGTTGTTGATCACCGCGTCCAGGCCGTCGGTATGGCGGCGGATCTCGTCGTTCGCTGATCGGATTGAGTCGAGGCTGGCCAGGTCGAGTTCGATGACTTCCACGGCCCCGTCGCTGTGGATCTGAGTGAGCCGGGCTGCTGCGTCAGCTGCTTTGGAGCGTGAGCGGCAGGCGATGAACACGTCGGCGTTCGCCCGACGCAGATGTGCTGCTGCTGCGAGCCCGATTCCGGAGTTGCCGCCGGTGATGAGGTATCGCTTGCCCGTCAGGTCCTCGAGCTGCTGGATCTTCCAGTCCGTGATCTGTGGTGCCTTCGTCATGTGTGGAGCGCCCTTTGCGGTGGTGGTGGTTGGGTTTCGGGGTCTACCTGGTCGCGAACGGGCCTTGGGGGATTCCGGGCACGCGGGGGGTTCTGCGGTTCACCCGCGCTCGCCGGGCGCAGTGCTCGTGATGCCGTTCCACATCACGTTGAACGCGATCTCTTCTGCTCGGCTGTCGAGTTGGGAGGTGGCGGCGTGGTCGAGTTGCTGTTCCATGATCTCGACGAGGTACATGGTCGGGAGGTCCACGAAGAGTCCAGCGGCCTGAGCGTCTGCCAGTACTCGAGCGGGGACCTGGAAGTGCTCACCTGCTTCGGAGCGGGCGGCGTCGCTGGCCAGGCCGGAACGATGCAGGACATGGATGACGGCGTGCCGGTCGGGATGATCCCGGGCCCAATCCAGCCAACGGTCCCAGATGAGATGCAGTTGCGAACGCGGCGGCATCGTGGACTCGATGGTGCCGATCGCCCCGGCAAGGTCTGCCTTGAGCCACACGTAGAGCGCGTCGATCAGGGACTGCTTGGTGGGGTAGTAGTTGAACAGAGTGCCGTTCGAAACCTTCGCGGCCTTCGCGATCTGTGCCGTCGTGGCAGTGACGCCCACGTCGCGGAACACCAGCGCTGCCGCAGCAAGGATTCCTTCTCGGCTGTGTTGTCTCGGCCTGACCATCCCCGCAGCCTACCCCAATCTAGAGTGATCGCCCACTCTAGAACCTTGATACGGTGAACCAATGAACAATCAGGCGCGAGGTCGGCAGCCATGACGTTCCCCGAAGAGCAATCGAGGTACCTGGACCCAGAAGGCTTCGGTGACTACCACGGGCGCGACGAGTGGGAGATCAGTCTGGAGAAGCAGGTACCCATCCGCGCCGAGGAGGCATGGAACGCCTGGTTCGCCCGCGTCTGGGAGGGCCAGTCGGGCCAGTCGGCGCCCGTCATGATTGATCCCGGCGAAGGCCCGGGCCGCATCGGCAGCGTAGGACGACTGTCACCCGGGTGTGGAGAGTGTGTCGCCCAGCACCACCGCCATCTAGGCGAGAACCGCCAGGGGGATGAGCGTCTTCCTTGCTGTCCTTATCACGGCGCCGGCGTGTTGTCCGGTTCCTGATCGAGACGCCTCCGCTCCGATCGAACCGTCGGGACCAGGGTCGAGAAGGTGAGTCACTCCGCGAAACGCGCGCCGGGGGCTTGGACATCGAACCGGAGTGGACTCAGGAGGTAATGGCAGACGTGAACCTCCTAGCCCTCGAAGCAGACCCGAAATCCCGCATGGGAGCCTCGCGGTTCATCGACCGCTCCCGATCCGCCGGGAGGGTGCTGGTCGTGATCGCCTATCGCGACCTCGACGGTGACCTGCACGGAATCAATGCCTGGCCCGCCACCGGAGCGGACCTGAAGCTGTACCAGCAAGGAGATGACGATGGCCAAGACCATTGATCCAGCACTGGCTGAACGGCTCCAGCGTGAGTCCGTACGCCGCCTGTGACGCGCTCATCAGCTGCTTCAGTGCTTTCTCCGCTGAGGTGGTCGCCTCTGCTCACGGCCTTGGACGAACGGGCCACGTCCCCGCCGGACAGTGGGCGGCTGGTACCCGGCTCCGCGATATCGTTCCACAGTGGCAGGCCGATCTTGACGCCAGCCCGCGCCGCCCGCGTAGCCACGGGTGCCGACCTGCAGCCCACCGTCACACCCGGGACAGTCCACCCGGGTCACCCAGGACACCTCGGGATCATCCCGGGTGATGACACCCTCACGGCAGGAAGCCCCAAGCACCGACCCTGGAGGTGTCGTCACCGAGATGCCTGAGGAGGCGCGATGTCACGCACCGACAACACCGCAGCTCGCAGGGGCCTGATCGACGAGGAAGTCTCCGTGTTCGCACGTAAGAACAAGGTCGGCTTCGTCCT
>CAWCUF010000008.1:0-41927 GCA_963798745.1 uncultured Actinomycetes bacterium | reverse complement strand
GGTCCATCAGACGCTCGCGAGTGAGTCAGCCTCGATCAGGACGCCGCGGAGCTTGAACGGGGCGGGGGCGTGCGCGAGCGCCCAGGGGAACAGCGACCGCGGCCCCGGATACCAGAAGTGATCGAGGAATCGGTCAGGCGCGCAGGCCCAGCTCGGGGGCTCCGCGCCACGGCGCAGCGCCACGGTCTCCACAGCGGCAGCGACCAGCGCGTCGATGATCGGCTGGCCGGTGAGTCCGGGGTCCTCGCGGTAGCCCTGGCCAGGGTCGGTCACGGCCTCGCTCATCCAGTGCGCGGTCCGGCGCACGAGTTCCTCCTTGCGGGCGGCGGCCAGCCAGTCCCTCAGTTCCGTGCTGCTCGCCATGATGGTCAGGGTAGTGGAGGGTGCGCGTCGCCTCTCGCCCCTACAACAACCCCTTCGCCGTCAGGTTGCGGAACGCGAACCATCCCGGCACCGTCGGGATCCAGAACGTGACCGTGCGGAACAGCAGCGTCGCCGAGACCGCCAGCGCGGAGTCCATCCCCGCTGCGGTCAGCCCCGCGGCCAGCGCGGCCTCGACCACGCCCAACCCGCCGGGCGTCGGGGCGGCCTGGCCCAGCGTCGAGCCGGCCAGGTAGACGAAGCAGATCGCGGCGATCGTCAGGCTGTCGGAGAACGCGCGCACCGAGGCCACCAGGCACAGGCAGTACGCGAGGTTGAGCAGCAGGATCCCGCCGAACCCCTCGACCAGCTTCGTGGGCCGCTGCGCGACGGTCGCCAGGCGCGGGATGACCTGCTCGGCCAGCGGGCGGATCCGGCTGGCCAGCCAGTGCCGAATGCGCGAGATGGAGGCCAGGCCACCGATGATCAGGGCCACGACCCCGACCCCGATGATCACCGCGCGGGGTGGATTGAACTGCAGGTCGGCCTGCGTGCCGGCGGCGATGCCGAACAGCAGCAGCAGCCCCACGTGCACGATGAGCGCAGCCACCTGGGAGACGCCGACCGTGGCCGCGGCAGCCGCCGGTGGCAGGCCCGAACGATTCAGGTAGCGGGCGTTGACGGCCACCGCACCCAGCGTCGGCGGGGACACCAGCGTCGCGAAGCTGGCTGCGAACTGGGCCTGCATCGTGCGCAGGAAGCTCAGCGGCTCGGACACGAAACCCGAGAGGCTCAGCGTCGCCGCGATGTAGGTGGTGGCCGACAGGGCCAGCGCCACGCCGGCCCAACGCCAGTCCGCGTCGGCCAGTACCTCGGTGACGTTGACCTGAGCGAGTTGGGAGAGCAGCAGGTAGCCGGCGACCGTTCCCAGCAGGATCGTGAACAGGGTGCGCGGCTTGAGCCGCTCGAGGTCGATCGGGGCCATGTCGACGGCCGGATTGATCGTCAACAGCTCTTCGCGCAGGTCGGTGAGCAGCGCCTTGTCCGCGCGCAGGGCGGTGCGGGTCGGACCGCTGAACGCCACCCGCTGCAGCACCGGCAGCCCACGCAGCACGGTCTCGTCGCCCAGCACCCGGCGCGCGGCAGCCACCGCGCTGCGCACGTCGGTCTGCAGGGCCTGGGTCACCAGCAGCTCGGCGATGTCCAGGCGCAGCACCACATCACCGGCGGCCACCGTCCCGGACTCCATGCCGGTCAGGTGGGTGGCGGCCCCGGCATAGCGCACGTGCTCGGCGTTGAGGTTCTGGTGGGCCAGGAACCTGGCCTGCATCGCGGCCAACGCCCGCCAGGCCACGTCGAGCTCCTCGTCGGTGGGTCGGTCGCTCTTGTTGCCTGATCCCGGCGCGACGTACCGGCCGTCGGCTGCCTCGTAGGCCAGCAGGGCGGAGTCCGCGCTGACCATCGCCGCGAGGGCCAGCCGTGGGCTGGGCACTCCGGCGACCTCCGCGGCGTAGGACATCATCGAGGCTCGCTCCACCTGACCGCCCATGCTCAGGCCGCTGGCTGAGTCGTTGGACTCGCGCAGCCGGATGGAGCGCCACAGGGCCGGGGCCACCCCAGAGCCCTCCAGGTCGCGATCCAGGACCACCACCTCGAGATGGCCCCCGTCGGCACGCACCGCCATGTAGTGCCGACCGGACTCGGTGCCCGCCCGCGCCCGGAGCATGACCAGCGGGATGCCCGCGTCGAGCAGCGTGCCGGCCACGTCGGAACCGGCCGGCCGCGTGGTCGGCGTGCCCAGCACGTACCGGGTCAGCAGGCCCAGCGCGAGGCCGACGAGGAAGCTGAGCAGCTGCGCGGTGCTGGTGCTGCCCGAGCCGACAGACCCGACCACCATGGCCACGACCACCATCGCCACGATCAGGACGTTCCAGCGCGGCCGGCTCATCAACCGCGCGACGGTGATGAACGCGACCAGCGCGCCGAGCAGCGGGTTGGTCGGGTAGGCCAGCTCGTCGTTGACGGTGGAACCGGTCAGCGAGAAGTACAGGGCCTGGGAGCCGAACTCACGCACGGCGGTGGAGATCAGGGTCAGGGCGATGGCCGCCACGGTCAGTGCGGCGATCGCCTCGAGCAGTTGCCGACCGCGCCGGCGCAGCAGCAGTGAGACGGAGGCCACGAGTGGCAGCAGGATCAGCCCGAGGCCGGCCAGCGAGCTCAGCCCGCCCCAGATGAGGTCGGGCACCGAGCGCTGGGCGTTGGCCAGGTCGTCGTCGATGGCCAGCACCGTCTGCTCGGCGGCGACCGCGATGATCACCACGAGCGCCGCCCCGACCAGGGCCAGCAGGCCGGCGAGCAGGTCGCGGGGCCGGCGCAGCCGGGAGGGGAAGATGCCCTCCTCGACGACCAGGGTCTGCTGGGACTTGGCCGCGGTCGAGCGGGGGGGTGAGGGAGGTGTGGGGTCAGGCACCGGTTCGGGTGTCGGGTCAGGCACCGGGTCAGGCGCCGGTTCCGGTGTCGGTTCCGGTGTCGGTTCGGGTGTGCTGGTGGGCTGGTCGCCGGTGTGGTCGTCCACCGGCTGCGGGGTCGTGGCTCCGTCGGGCGCCACCGGATTCGTGCGGCGCTCGATCATGCCCAGATGTTGTCACGAACGGCTGGTCCCGGGGCGCATTGGCGCATGTGGGCCGACGAGCAGGGAGCGCTTGCACGTCGCGGGCACGGGTCGGCGGGGTTTCGACCCATGCTGCGGGGCACGGTCCCTCAGGCGATGGGGCCGACGGGGATGGCCACACCGGCCGCCTGGGTGGTGTCGCGGTCGTGGAGGCCGGGGACGGCCAGTTCCGGTGATCGGAACCAGTTGAGGAACGCCAGGATGGCGGCACCGATCACCGCGTAGGCCACCAGGATGGCCAGCGGTTGGGCGATGTTGTTGCCATCGAAGTACAGGGTGTTGCGCAGCAGCAGGAAAGCGTTGCGGGGCGGCAGGAACGGACCGACCTCGTCCCAGAACGCCGTCAGGTAGGCGGCGCCGTTGGACCCGCCCGAGGACGGGTTGCCGAACTGGAGGATGACGATCAGGGTGACGATGATGCCGGCGGGGCCCAGGGCCCGACGCAGGACGGCAGCGAACAGGGCCACCACCAGGATGATCAGCGACATGATCGGCCAGGCCACCCAGAACGAGTCCGTCGGGATCCCCTGGAGCCAGAAGGTGGTCGCGAGGTCGAGCACCAACCCGGTGACGACCGCGAACCCGGCCAGCCACACTCCCCGCCAGTGGCCTGAGGCCGAGCCGACGGCTGTGGCCAGCAACGCCGCGGACATGTAGCCCCCGATCAGCAGCGCCACCAGCAGCGTGGCCACGACCAGGGCGAACGGGTCCTTGGGCGCCAGCGGCGTGGGGGTGTAGGCCTTCACGCTGATCGTGTCACCGGTGCCGGCGGCCGCCTGCTCGAAGTTGGCGGCCAGGTCCAGCGGGGCGATATCGCTCATCGAGGGGACCACCATCAGCTCGGTGCCCGACTCGCTGGTGATCAGGGCCCCGTAGATCTCAGCCCGGTCCATGGCCTGGGTCGCCGCATCCTTGGAGTCGTACTCGATGAGGTCCAGCGACAACAGATCGCCCTGTGCTGCTTGGGCCAGCGAGGGCGAGCCCACCACGCCGAAGGGCATGTCCCGGGCCACGGGCTCATGCCCCGAGCTCATGTAGTTGAACGCGAACAAGGTGGTGAGGATCAGCGAGAACCCGACGGGGGCGACGAGGTCCTTGGGCACGATCCGTCGACGCCCCGGCGCCGCGGGCTCCTGCGGGGCCCCCGACGGGGTTGCGAGCGCGGCACGTCGCGTCTTGACCACGATGATCGCGAGGCTGACCAGCCCGTAGGCGAGGAGCACGACGATCGGCCACGCGATGTTGTTGCCGTCGAAGTACAGCACGTTGCGGTACAGCTCCACCGCGTGCCGGGGCGGGAACAGCCCGCCGAGCGTCTGCCAGTAGTTCGGGAGCAGGGCGACCCCACCCCCGCCGGCGCCGGCCCCACCGATGACGATGAACAGCAGCGCGACCACCAGGGAGCCCAGCCTGCCCACCAGGGCCTGGATCGCCACCGCGGACAGACCCACGACCGCGGTGACCAGGAACAGCGCCAGCCCCAGGGGCAGCAGGGTGCCGGCCGGAATCGCACCGAGGATCGGGCCCGCGGCCAGGCCGGTGATCAGCGCGACCGCCGCGGCGAACGCCAGGACGATCGCGATCCGCCCCGGGGCGGCGGCCTTCTGGCTGGCCGAGTACAGCAGCGAGGCGATCATGTAGCCCCCCACCAGGGTGGGCAGCAGCAACAGGCCCACCACCGCACCCGTCCGGTCGGCCGTCGGCAGCGGCGCGACCACGGTGTTCGTGAAGGTCCGATCCGCCTGCTTGGCTGCGTCGGCGAAACCGGCCCGGAGGTACACCTCACCGAAGAAGCTCTTCGCCGGGACGGTCACCAGGGTGTCGGTCGTGGAGCCCACGACGTAGCCGCCGTAGATGTCGCCGCTCTCGGCCGCTGCCGTCAGGTCGGCCTCGTTCGCGTAGGTCTGCAGGTCCAGGCTGTACTGCTGCTGCACGGCGCTGACGACCGGGGAGGGCCCGGTGACCCCGAACGGCATGTCCCGAGGGGCGAGCAGTTGCACCGCGCTGATCAGGGACACCGCGAAGGCCAGTGCGAGGATCCCCACCGTGATCAGCGCGACGAGCGACTTGCGGGCCATGGTGATAACTCCTCGTGTCCGGGTCGTGGCGGTGCCGCACGGAGCATACAGAGCGTGGCGCCGGGGTTCGGTGCGACGCTGCGCGTCACTGCCGGGAGATCGCCACCCGCGCGACTTCGACAGGGTCGATCAGGTGGGAGTGGTCGTCGTCGCCGACGTCGATCTGGACCAGGTCGATGCCACCGTTGAACCGGCTCTGCCCGCGGTAGTCGGCGCTGACCGGAGTGCCGTAGTCGTCGCCGAGGTCGGTGGTCTCGTCAGCGGAGAAGACCAGCGGTTGGGTCATGTCCACCCGACCCTGGCCGACCTGCGCACCGTCGTAGTACAGCGACGCGGTGCCGCCCTTGGCCAGGCCCCCGCCGTCGTAGTCGAACACCATCCGGATCTGGCGCTCCGGCGCTGCGAGCGGGCGGTCCGCCTCGACGACGTACTCGTGCAGGCCGAGCACGTTGTACACGAACTTGGCACGGCCCTCCTTGACGTACAGGGCCCAACCCCCGAAGCCCCCGCCCTGTGCGACGATCACTCCGCCGGTGTCCGGCCCCGAGTGCGACTTCAGCACCGCGGTCACGGAGAACGACCGGTTCTTGATGTCCAGGACGCTGTTCTCGGACAGCCGCTTCATGCCGGGGAACAACACCTGGGTGTTGCCCGACACCAGTTGCGGTCGCCCGGAGATCGTCGCGTTGAGGCGCTCGAAGCGCCGATCGTCGATCGGCAGCACGTTGTACTTCACCGCCTCGATGAGCCACAACCGCTGCAGGGCTGCGAGTCGGTCGGGCTGTTCGCCGGCCAGGTCCGTGGCCTGGCTCCAGTCGGTGGACCCGTCGTAGAGCTCCCAGATGTCGTCGTCGAACTCCGGCAACACCTCGTTGGGCAACCAGGGGGTGCTGTGCCGGGTGACCGCGCTCCAGCCCTTGAAGTAGATGCCGCGGTTGCCGAACATCTCGAAGTACTGCAGGTCGTGACGCTCCGTGGCCTGCCCGTCGTCGAAGCTGTAGAGCATGGAGGTCCCCTCCATGGGGGACTGCTGCGCGCCGTTGACGAAGGTCGGCTCCGGGATGCCGGCGGCTTCGAGGATCGTGGGGGCGACGTCGATGACGTGGGTGAACTGCGTGCGGACCTCGCCCCGGGCGGTGATGCCCGTCGGCCAGTGCACGATCGTCGCGTTCCTGGTGCCGCCCCAGTGCGAGGCCACCTGCTTGGTCCACTGGTAGGGAGCGCACATCGCCCACGCCCAACCCACCGAGTAGTGGTTGTAGGCCTCCGGGGTTCCGAGCTTGTCCTTCATCGCGATCATGAACTCCGGTGTCTCCAACGCGGCGAGCCCGTTGAAGTTGGCCATCTCGTTGAACGCGCCGTTCACGGTGCCCTCGGCCGAGGCCCCGTTGTCGCCGATGATGTAGTAGATGAGCGTGTCCTCGAGGGCACCCATGGCCTCGATGGCGTCGATCACCCGGCCGACATGGTGATCGGTGTGCTCCAGGAATCCGGCGTACACCTCCATCTGGCGCTCCAGCACCGGCTTGAGGTCCTCGGGCATGTCGTCCCAGGCGGGAATCGAGTCCGGGCGCGCGGTCAGCTCGGCGTCCGGTCCGATGACGCCGAGTTCCTTCTGGCGCGCGAAGCTGGCCTCACGGGCAGCATCCCAGCCGTCAGCGAACTGGCCGGCGTACTTGTCCGACCACTGCGCACCGACGTGGTGCGGGGCATGGGTGGCCCCCGGGGCGAAGTACACGAAGAACGGCTTGTCCGGGGCCAGTGACTGCTGGGTGCGCATCCAGTCGATGGCCCGGTCGGCCAGGTCCTCGGTCAGGTGGTAGCCGTCCTCGGGGCCGTGGTCGGGCTCGACGGGGGTGGTCCCCTCGTAGAGCGCGGGGTAGTACTGGTTGTTCTCCCCGCCGATGAAGCCGTAGAAGTACTCGAACCCGCCCCCGCCGGTCGGCCACGCGTCGAACGGGCCGATCGGTGAGGTCTGCCACGGGGGTACCTCGTGGCACTTGCCGAACTGGGCCGTGGAGTACCCGTTGAGCTTGAGGGTCATGGGCAGGGCGGCCTTGGTGTTGGGCCGCAGCCCGGTCAGTCCCGGGGCCGAGGTCGCGGTCTCGGCGATCGACCCCATCCCGACCGAGTGGTGGTTGCGGCCACTGAGCAGCGCGGCCCGGGTCGGCGCGCACAGCGCGGTCGTATGGAACCTGGAGTAGCTCAACCCGCGGGCCGCCAGCCGCTCGGCCACCGGCGTGCGCACCGGCCCGCCGAACGCACTGGACGCGCCGAACCCGATGTCGTCGAGCAGCACCACGAGCACGTTGGGCGCACCGGCCGGCGGGCGCTGGGCGTGGATGGGCGGGAACCGGGTCTCGGGATCCTTGGCGTCGTAGGTGACCAGCCCGGGACTCGTACGATCCGGGATCGGCAGGACCTCGCGCCCAGGCCTTGTCGTATCGGTCATAGGGCTACCTCCGCCTCGTTGGACCCGCGATGCACCGGCGCCCGCGAGCGGCCTCTCCACCCGGACAACAGTGTTGGGCGTGAGCTACCCGCGCTGCCTCCCCCGTTCAGGATGAATCCCCCACCCGGGCGGTCGGGACGGCCCGGCGGGGGGCGCCCGGCGAAGGCTGGCCGCGGGGCTGCGGTGAGTGTCCCCATGACTGTGGCCAAGCGGCGGCAGGTACTCGGGGCCGGTAGGTCGGGACGCGTCCCGGGGAATCCGCTCCCGTTCGGACGATCCGCTCCCGGAATTCCGGGAGCAGATCGGCGAAAGGGGAGCAGATTCAGTCGGCCGACCTGGAGGGGGCGGCGGGAGCGCTGGGGCGCGGGGCTGCGAGGCGCTGTCAGACCTCTGTGATTGCCTAGGGGCCGGCGAGGAGGTGCGATGACCGGCGACCGGCGGCGGGGGAGTTCCAGCAGGGCTGCGCGTTCTGCTGGGCGCCCATCTGGGGCTGCGGGCAGTGCGCAGCGTCCGGGCGGGTCCGTGCGTCTGGACAGTACTCGCCCGCTCCAGGTCCCTGCCCTGGAGCTCGACGCACAACAGCGTGCCGTCGTCGAGCACCGCGACGGCCACCTGCTGGTGCTCGCCGGGCCCGGGACGGGCAAGACCGCGACGCTCACCGAACTGGTCGTGGCTCGGATCGCCGACGCACAGGAGCCGATCCCCGCCGAGCGGATCCTCGCGCTGACGTTCGGCCGCCGGGCGGCCGGTGAGCTGTCCGACCGGATCAGTGCCCGCCTGGGCGGCGGTCCGGTGCCCGTGGTCTCCACGTTCCACTCGTTCGCCTACGGCGTGCTGCGCCAGTACGGGGACCCCGCCGGCTACGGCAGCCCGCCGCGCCTGCTGATGGCTGCCGAGCAGGATTCGCGGCTGCGTGAGCTGCTCACCTTCGCGATCGAGGAGGGTCGGTTGCAGTGGCCGGCGTCGTTGGCGCAGGCGGTGGGCACCCGGGGCATCGCCGAGCAGGTTCGAGGGCTGCTGGCCCGGGCCCGCGGGCAGGGCCTCGACGGTCGGGACCTCACCCGGATCGGCCGGCGGGCGGGCATGCCGGTGTGGGAGGCGCTCGGCGGCTTCCTGGAGGAGTACCTGGCCACCCTCGAGTTCGAGGGGAGCCTGGACTACTCGGAGCTGATCCTGCGCGCGGCTGTCCTGGCCCACGACGCCCGGGCCGGCCGGGCGCTGCGCGAGCAGTACCGGCTGGTCGTGGTCGACGAGTACCAGGACACCGATCCGGCGCAGGTCGCGCTGCTGCGCGGGCTGGCCTCCGGTGGTGCCCAGGTGGTGGCGGTCGGGGATCCCGACCAGGCGATCTATGGGTTCCGGGGTGCCGACCCGCGCGGCATCCTGCGGTTCCCCGACGAGTTCGCCGACCCCAGCGGCCAGCCGGCGCGCATCGAGGTCCTGCGCACCACCCGCAGGTTCCCGCGCACCCTCGCCGAGGCGGCTGGCGGGGTGCTCGGTCCGTTGTCGTTGGCGCCCCTGCCGGCAGCGGTTCAGCGGCTGCACCGCACGCCCGTTGCTGCGCCGGGCCCCGCGGTCGTGGCGGTCCGGACGTTCCCGACGGCCACCGCCGAGGCGTCCGGCGTGGCCGAGACGCTGCTGCGCGCGCATGCCGGGGACTCGGGGCGGCCCGGGTTGGCGTGGTCGCAGATGGCGGTGCTCCTGCGCAACCCGGCGGTGAGCGGCCCGGTTGTGGCGCGGGCGCTGCGGGCGGCCGGCGTGCCGGTCTGGCTGCCGCCGGATGAGCTCCCGTTGGCCGAGGAGCCGGCGGTCGGGGTGCTGCTGGCGGTCCTCGGGTTGGCCGTGGATGCCGGCTCGATGCCCGACGAGACCGGTCGCGTGCTGCTCGCCGGGCCGTTGGGTCGCCTCGACGCGGTGACGATCCGCGGCGTGGCCAGGGCGCTGTTGGTCCGGGCCAAGGAGGCGCGCGCCCGGTTGGGCGTGGTTGTCGATGCGGGGTCGCAGGCTGCGCCGCTGGAGGCGTCCGACGCGCTGCTGACCTCGCTGCTTGGCTCGTCGACGCTCCCGGACGATCCCGACCTCGACGGGCTGCCGCGGGCGGCCCGCCCCGCCATCCAACGCGTGCGACGCGCGGTGCGGGCGGCTCGGTCGGCCACCGCAGACGGCCAGATGATCAGCGAGGTGCTCTGGGCGGCGTGGACCAGCACGGATTGGCCGCAGCGACTGCGTGCCGTCGCGCTGCGGCCCGGCTCCACCGGCGCCACCGCGGCCGCGCACCGCGACCTCGACGCCGTGATCGCCCTGTTCGAGCTGGCCGGTCGGCTGCCGCCGCAGCGCCGGGGGCCGGCGGCGCTCAGTGCGTTCCTCGACGACGTGCGCGCGCTGCGCATCCCGCAGGAGGTTCGCAGCGCCAGGGATGCCGACCGCGACCAGGTCCGGCTGCTCAGCGCGCACCGGGCCAAGGGCCTGGAATGGGAGCTCGTGGTGGTGGCGTCCGTGCAGGAGGGCCAGTGGCCGGACCTGCGGCTGCGCTCGGACCTGCTGCATGTCGCCGAGCTGGGCTCGAGGGGCCGCATCGAGGGCCAGACCCGCGCTGACCTGCTGGCCGAGGAGCGCCGGCTGATGTACGTCGCCTGCACCCGGGCCCGCAGCCACCTGGTCGTCAGCGCCGTGGCCGAGCCCCAGGACGGTGGCCTGGAGGCCTCCCGGTTCCTCGCCGAGCTGGGTCAGCCGATCCAGGCGATGCCGGCCCGGTCCGCGACGCCCATGTCCGCCGAGGGACTGGTCAGTGTGCTGCGCGAGGCGGCCCAGGCCCCGGTACGGGTGCTCGCTGATGGTTCGCTGGACCTCGAGGTCGAGGAGCTGCGCGGGGCAGCCGTGCGGCGGTTGGCCGCGCTCGCCGCCCGGGCGCGGGGCGGTGGACCGCTCGGCCCCCTGGCCACGGCCGACCCCGCGCGTTGGTGGGGTGCGGCGCCGCTGACCGGGTCCGTGGCTGCCGAGATGGGCGGCGGGGTGGCGGAAGGGGCGCCGGAGGACCTGACGGGCCGGCGGGTTCAGAGGGCTCACCAGGACGAGGCGGGGGAGGTTGCCCAGGCGGGGGAGCCTGTTCAGGCGGGGCGCCGCGTGGATGAGGTCGGCAACGGTCAGGGGGTCCCAGTCCGCGCCGAGCGGCCGCTGATGCTCTCGGCCTCGGCCGTGGCGGGCCTGCGCGACTGCCCGTTGCGCTGGTTCCTGGAGAAGCGGGTCGGCGCCGGCACGCCGTCGGGAGCCACGGCGACCGTCGGGCTGGTCGTGCACGCGGTCGCTGACGCCCTGGCGCGTGGTGACATCGAGCCCGATGCGGCGCAGATCGCGCCGTTCGTGGACGCGATCTGGCCGTCCATGCCCTACCCCGCCCACTACCAGCAGGTCATGGAACGCCAGCGCGTCGACGAGCGGATCGCCGCCCTGCTGTCGTGGCATCGTGCCTCGGAGCGAGCGGTCGTCGGCAGTGAGATCAGCTTCACTGTCCCGGTCGAGGGGACGTCCTCGCCCGTCGGCCTGCGGGGTTCGATCGACCGCGTGGACCGCGACGACTCCGGCCGGCTGCACGTCGTTGACTTCAAGACCGGGCGCACCGCCGTCTCCGCGGGTGCTGCGGCGCAGAACCCCCAACTGGGCATCTACCAGTTGGCGCTGCGTCTGGGTGCGCTCGACGCTGCCGGAGCCGAGGTCTCACAGGGTGCGGAGGGCTCACGGGGCGCCGAGGTTGCGCCGCTGGCCCTCGGCGGGGGAGAGCTCGTGCATGTCGGTGACTGCTATGCCGATGGGATGCCGAAGGTCCGCCATCAGGCCCCCCTGGACGAGGGCTGGACCTGGGTCAACGACCTGGTCGTGGAGGCAGCTCGGCTGGCCACCGGTCCGGACTACCCGGCGCGCCGCAACAGCCGGTGCGGCTCGTGCACGTTCAGGTTCATGTGCCCGGTGCACGTTCCCAGCGGGGCGTCCGTGGGCAGCGACACCGGCGTTGGCGGCGGGGCTACGGGCGCGGACTCCGCAGGCGGGGCTTCCCCGGCCGGGGCCGGGCCGGCCCTGCCGATCCCGTCGGACTCGGACGACCGGCCGGCGAAGCGCCCGCCCGCGCCGCTCGCACCGGCCGACAGCACACGACCGGTCGACCCGCCCCGTCCGGTCCAGGGCACGCTCTGGGGAGAGGAGTCCTGATGGCGACATCGAACCCGCCGGCGCTGCCCGACCCGGTGCCGATGCCGCGCGCCGAACTCGACCGCCTGCTGGGCCTGACCCTCACCGACGAGCAGTGGGCGTGCGTCAGTGCGCCGATGCAGCCATTCGTGATCGTGGCCGGCGCAGGCACCGGCAAGACCGCGGTGATGGCCGCGCGAGTGCTCTGGCTGGTGGCCTCGGGCTACGTGGCCGAGCATCAGGTCCTGGGCCTGACGTTCACGAACAAGGCGGCAGCCGAACTGGCGCACCGGGTGACGACCCAGCTCAACCACTGGCGCGCCCAGCACCCGGCAGATCGCGGCGACGAGATCGGCGAGCCGACCATCGCCACCTACCACGCGTTCGCCGGGCGGCTGATCGAGGAGCAGGGTCTCCGAGTGGGGATCGAGCCGGGTGCGCGGCTGCTCTCCGGGGCGGCCGTCGCGCAACTGGCCTACCGGATCGTCTGCCGCACGCGGCGGCTGTCGGTCACCACGCTCGGTCCGATCCACGTGGCCAGCCAGGTCGTCCGGCTCGATGCCAACCTCGCCGAGCAGACGATCAGCACCGACGAGTTGCGGGCGCACGATCGAGCTGTCGTCGCGGCGATCAGCGACCTGCCGAAGCCTACGAAACCCGTGCAGGCCATCCGGGACACCGCGCTCAAGCGTCTGGAGCTCGCCGACCTCGTCGACGAGCTGCGCCAGGCCCGCACGGATGTGGGCGGATTGGACTTCTCCGACCACATGCGGCTGTGCGCGGAGCTGGTCGGCAGCTCCGACGAGCTCGTCGCCGGCCTGCGCCAGTCGTACCGGGTGGTGCTCCTCGATGAGTACCAGGACACCTCGATCGCCCAGCGCGTGATCCTGTCCACCCTGTTCGCGGGCACGGCGGTCACCGCGGTCGGAGACCCGATGCAGGCCATCTACGGGTGGCGCAGCGCGTCGGTGGCCAACATCGACGCGTTCGCCGCCCACTTCAGCGACGGCTCGGCGCCGATCCGCGTGCTCAGCGTCAACCGGCGCTCGGGTACCCCCATCCTCGAGGCAGCCAACGGGATCGCCGACGGGCTGCGGGCCCAGCATCCGCAGGTGGCCCGGCTGCGCCCGCCGGAGCCGGCGCCGGCCACCGTGCGCGCCGCGCTGCTGGGGACCATCGCCGACGAGCGGGCGTGGCTGGCCGACCAGGTCCGCGACCTCGTCGATGCGGGCACCCCACCGGCGCACATCGCCGTCCTCGGCCGCGCGAACGACCAACTCGGCCCGCTGCAGGCACTGCTCACGGCGCGAGGCGTGCCGGCCGCCGTGTCCGGGGTGGCGGCCCTGACCAGCAGCCCGTACGCCACCGCCGTGCTCTGCACCCTGCGAGTCCTGGCCGACCCGGGTGACAACACCTCCGTGGTCGCCCTGCTGGCAGGTGCGCGCTGGCGGATCGGCACCCACGACCTGCACCAGCTCGGGGCGCGAGCCCTCGCACTGGCCGGTCGCCGACCCGCGCTGGTGAGCTCGGCGGTGGGTCAGCAGCGGCTGCGCGACGAGCTGGCCCAGGCCAGTGAGCACACCGACCCGGTGGAACGCCCGAGCCTCCTGGAAGCTGTCGCCGACCCGGGCCCGTACGTGTCGCAGGCCGCCAGGGATCGCCTCGCCGCGTTCCGCGACGAGCTGCGGGTGCTCCAGGGGCATGTCGGCGCCCCGCTGGCCGACCTCGTGGGCACCGTGCTGGCGGTGACCGGCGCTCGCGTGGAGGCCGACCTCGCCAGTGATGGACACGGCATCGGCGACGTCGGGCTCGCGGGCCTGCTGTCCCTGGTCGAGGGGTTCAGCGATGCCGACGGGCGCACCGGCCTGGGCGCGTTCCTGGCCCATCTCGAGGCCGCCGAGCAGCTCGGGTCCGACGAGCAGGTCGACCTGCCCATCGTCCCGGGTGCGGTGCAGTTGATGACCATGCACAAGGCCAAGGGCTTGGAGTTCCCCGTGGTGGTGCTGCCGCACGTGTGTCGTGGCTCGTTCCCGGGCGGGAAGGGCTCCGAACGGTGGACGACCAACGCCCACGTCGTGCCCAGCGAGCTTCGCGACGACCGCCACGTCCTCCCCGATCTGACCGGCTACGCCAAGAAGGACCTCGACGCGTTCCTCGAGTCCTGCCGTCGGCACGACCGGACCGGCGACGATCGGTTGGCCTACGTGGGGGTCACCCGCGCCCAGCACACGCTGATCGCCACCGGGCACTGGTGGGGCGAGACCCAGGTCAAGAAGCGCGGGCCCTCGGAGTACCTGGAGTCGCTGCGCGAGCAGGCCACGCTGGGGGTCGGGGCGGACCCATGGGTGCCTGACCCGGACGCGGGGCCCGCCGGCCCTCTCGACCTCGGCTCCGCAGCGGCCGCCGCGCGACGGGAGGCGTCTGCGGGCGGTGCCCTCGGGGGTGCCGGCTCCCCACGGTCCGGTGAAGGCACCGAGCCCGAGGGCCACGGTCACGATGCCCCCACGCTCGCCGCGACCAACCCGATGCTCGACCAGATCGTGGAAGCGCCCTGGCCGGCCCCAGACTCCGGCGACTCGGCGGGCGCACCGGCAGCGGCGCGGGCGGTGGCCGCGCTGCTGGATGCCGGCCCGAGCACCGACCCCTGGGAGCGGGAGACCCCTGAGTTGCCGCCGCGCATCGCGGCGTGGGATGCCACGATCCGCGCGCTGCTCGCCCGCGTCGATCATCCGTCCGACGGGGAGTCGGTGGCTGTCCTGCCTGGGGTTCTCTCCGCATCGGCTGCGATGGAGGTCGCCGCCGACCCAGGGCAGTTCGCCGAGTCGCTGCTGCGCCCGATGCCCCGCCGGCGCAACCCGCATGCCGAACTGGGCACGGCCTTCCACGCCTGGGTGGAGGCCAGGCTCGGGGTGC
This sequence comes from uncultured Actinomycetes bacterium, assembly GCA_963798745.1. Lineage (GTDB taxonomy): Bacteria > Actinomycetota > Actinomycetes > S36-B12 > CAIYMF01 > Prado023. The sequence continues at coordinate 27,271 of CAWCUF010000008.1, read as the reverse complement.
TGCCGCTGATCACCGAGGACGACCTCCCCGGCGCCGCGGACGAGTCGATCAGTTCGGCTGCGGAGCTGGCCGAGCTCAAGGCGGCGTTCGAGTCGCTGGAGTACGCCGCGCGCACCCCGGTCGGGCTCGAGGTCCCGTTCGCGGTCTCGGTCGGGGGCCGCCTGATCCGGGGCCGGATCGATGCCGTCTTCCCAGCCGGACCGGACGCACTCGCGGGGCAGGAGTGGGAGGTCGTGGACTGGAAGACCTCACGGGCGGACGTGGCCGACCCGCTTCAACTGGCGATCTACCGGCTGGCCTGGGCTGAGTTGCGCGGCGTCCCGGTGGAGGCCGTCGGGGCGGCGTTCGCGTTCGTCCGCTCCGGGACCGTTGTGCGTCCAGCGGACCTGCCCGATGCGGACGGGATCGCAGCCCTCCTGACCGGGGAGGGGGATCGGCGTCGTGTGGAGTGATCCGGGTCCGGCGCGGGTGTGCGGGTGGTGCGATCGAATGTCAGCTCGTACCGCACGGGTCCAGCGGCTTGCCGACTGCGATCACGAACTACCGCGGGAGCCTCAGGGGTTCGGGAAGTCGGCGAGCAGCGCGCAGTGATCGCTGACCGGCAGCGGAACGGCGCGCGCACTGGCCCGCGCCTGCGCCAACGCGGGGGCAGTCCAGCCGTCAGCCATGATGTGGTCGAACTGGATGCGCGGGCGCATCACCGGAAAGGTGGGCACACGGGCGACCTGCTCCCACCCGGTGACCAGTCCGGGGATGCCGCCGGGGGTGTTGAAATCGCCCATGAGGATCATCGGCCGGGGCATTCCCGCGACGAACGCGCGCAACTCGTTGAGCTGCTTGGTGTTCACGCCGGGTACGAACGAGAGGTGCGCGGTGGCCACCGTCACGTCCGCGTGTGGCGTCTCCACGATCCCGGCCACCGCCGAGCGCGGCTCGTCGGGCACTCGGATGGCTCGCGGTCGACCGTCCTCGCTCGGCGCCAGAAGCGGGATCGAGACGGGCGCGGGTGGGAACCGCGTGACTCGCCAGCCTCGGATCGGGAACCGACTGATCAGCGCGACGCCGTAGCGAGGTTCCGACGCGGTGGGTTCCTCGGAGTCGCTCTGGTCGCCGGGCGGGTCGTCGGCGCTGGTGGCCGGCACCCACGCGGCACCCTCGGAGGCGATCCCAGGCGTGCCCCGGACGCTGGGCACGAATCGCCAGTACTTGGCGCCGATCGCCTCGGCCACGAGCCGGGCCTGGTCCACGCCCGCGGTGCGCTTCTGGCCGCGATCGACCTCCTGCAGGGCGATCACGTCGATCGGACCAGCCTCCAGGAGTTCCTCGATCGAGTGCAGCAGATCGGCAGGGTCGCTGACGTCCGGTGACCATCTCTGCCGCTCGGTGGCAGCCACGCCGTCGGTCGCGGCCGCGACGATCGGGTCGGCCGCGCTCGCGCCGTGGGCGTTCGCACCGGGCTGCGCGTAAGCCCCGGGTCGCGCGCCGCCGCGGGCGCGGCCCCGGCCCGGCCCAGGCTCGGACTTCTCGGCGGCGCTTGCCGCGCGGTCACGCAGCGGAACCCCGTGGAGGAGGTTGAAGGTCGCCACACGCACGGCGCCCACCCTGTCACATCGTCCGGCGGCCAGCAGTCTCGCCGGCCCCCGGACGCGTGCGGGCGACTTGGACGGGCTGCGTCCTGTGTGTGGCCCGGGCCCCTCGCCCAAGCGCTGCCCGCGGGTTCCTCCGGCTGGGCTACCCCCGGGGGACGTTCCTCGTCGTGACGGTGGCGGGCAGGCCCCGAAGGAGAGGGGTGTTCCAAGGCACGAGCGTGGGACGACTTCCTCCTCGTAGGTGCGCCCGGGCCGGTGCTCCTCGTGAGCGTTGTCGGCGGTGGCGCGGCGCGGCGCAGCGCTGGATCGGATGAACGAGCCGACCCAAGGTGGCGGGGCTCCATGGCGAGTGCTCCGGTGTGGACCCCGCGTCGATCTCGGTGGGCGAGGATTCGGGTCGCGCGGGCCGATCGGCCAGTACGGTGGCCCCATGTCCGAGGGCCCCGGGATCCATCGCCTCTGCCCCGCCCTCGGCCACGAGGTCCTCGACCGCCGTGCGGAGCTGCGCACGTCGGGCTGGTCGGCCGTTCCCGAGGATCGGGTCCTGCTCCTGCTCGACCGGGACGGCGCCACCCCCGTCCTGCGCGGCCCCGACGAGGCGGTGTCGTTGGGCCTGGCCGATCCGCACCGGGGCGCTGAGGTAGCCCATGCTGCCGCCCCGGGATCGGGTGAGGACATCCTGCTCGGCGTCGACCGGGCGGGGCGGGCCTGGTGTGGGCGGGTCGTGGATCGCAGCGAGTCCGCGGTGGCCCCCGAGGCCCAGTGGGCGGGCCTGCGCGAGGTGGCGCTGCGGCTGGGTGCGGACGAGCGCGGCATCCTCGCCGAACTCGTCGCCCTGGCCAATTGGCACGCGACCCATGTGCGCTGCCCGCGCTGCGGCGCTCCCACGGAGGTCGCCGGCCTGGGCTGGTGGCGGCACTGCCCGCAGGACGGCACCGAGCACTATCCCCGCACCGATCCGGCGGTGATCGCCCTGCTGCTCGACGACGAGGACAACGCGCTGCTGGGCCGCCAGACTCGCTGGCCGATCGGAGCGTTCTCCACGCTGGCCGGCTTCGTGGAGCCTGGTGAGTCGGCCGAGTCCGCGGTGCTGCGCGAGATCGGCGAGGAGGTCGGGCTGCGTCCGCTGACCACGACCTACCTCGGCAGCCAGCCCTGGCCCTTCCCAGCGTCCCTGATGCTCGGATATCACGCGCGGATCGGCGGCCTACGACCCGCGCCGCGCCCCGATGGAGTGGAGATCGCCGAAGCTCGCTGGATCAGCCGGGCCGAGTTGCCCGCGCTGTGCGAGGCGCGCGAGGTGCGCCTGCCGGGGCGGCTGTCGATCGCCCATCACCTGGTGCGGACCTGGTTCGGCCAGCCCCTGCCCGACGAATGGTGCCGCTGGTAGCCGCCCGCACCCAGCGCCAGTCGCCCCTCCCGGCCGCCACCACCCACACCACCCCCCACCCCCACCACCCACCCCCACCACCCGCCCCCACCACCCGCCCGGGGCCCGGCCGCCGCGGCCCGTCCCCGCCGCCCGAGGCCAGCACGCGCGGGTCGATCCAAGTTTCCTCGGCTTTCGGTGGATCGATCCAAGTTTCCGTGGCCCGTGCCCCCTCGATCTTGGATCGATTCCTGGGCAGGCGTGCGGCGGGCCGGGTGGATCGGGTTGTATGCGCCGCCCGCCGCCCGCCGCCCGCCGCCCGCCGCCCGCCGCCCGCCGCCCGCCGCCAGCCAGCGCGGTCGATCCAAGTTTCGTCGGCTTTCGGTGGATCGATCCAACTTTCGGGGGCCAGCGCGCCCTCGAGCTTGGATCGATTCCTGGGCAGATGGCACTCGCAAGCCGGCCGGGTGGATCGGGTGTCGTGTGCGCCGCCCGCCGCCCGCCGCCCGCCGCCCGCCGCTCGCCGCCCGCGCGGCCACCATCGCCCGGCCACCATGCCCGGCCAGCGCGGGTCGATCCAAGTTTCCTCGGCTTTCGGTGGATCGATCCAAGTCTCCGGGGCCCGCGCCCCCTCGATCTTGGATCGATTCCTGGGGAGGCGGGGCTTGCGGCCGAGCCGGAGGTGGGGCGGCGGGCGGGCCGGGCCGCTCGCGGGAGGAAGGGGGCGGGATGTCGGAGGTGGCTGACAGAATGCCGGACATGCCAGACGTGCTGGATGGACTCGACCCGGAGCAGCGCCTCGTCGCGGAGGCCCTGACCGGTCCGGTCGTGGTGCTCGCCGGCGCCGGCACGGGCAAGACGCGTGCGATCACCCACCGGATCGCCCACGCCGTCGAGTCCGGCGCGCATGCGGCCAGCACCGGGCTGGCGGTGACGTTCACCAACCGCGCGGCCGGCGAGATGCGCGGCCGTCTTGCGCAACTCGGCGTGCCTTCCGTCGCGGTGCGCACCTTCCACTCCGCAGCGCTGAGCCAACTGCGCTACTTCTGGCCGGGGGCGGTCGGCGGCCCGTTCCCGGATCTGGTCGCCAGCAAGGCCAGCATGGTCGCCCAGGCCTGCCGAGAGCTGGGCATCCGCTCGGCCGGGCCCCTGGTCCGCGACCTCGCTGCCGAGATCGAGTGGGCCGGTTCGTCGCTGGTGTCGGTCGGCGACTACCCAGCTTCGGCCGCCGCGGCCGGGCGCACACCCGTGGGCGCCGGGTCCGAGGTGATCGAGCTGCCCGGGATCGCCCAGGTGATGTCGGCCTACCAGGACGTCAAGACTCGGGCGCATGCCATCGACTTCGAGGACGTCCTGCTCAGCATGGTGGCGCTGCTCGGTGACCGGCCCGACATCGCCGACGAGGTGCGCCGGGCCTACCGCTGGTTCACCGTCGATGAGTACCAGGACATCACCCCCGCGCAGGACCGAATGCTGACGGCCTGGCTGGGTGAGCGCGATGACGTGTGCGTGGTGGGCGACGCGAGCCAGACCATCTACTCCTTCGCCGGTGCCAGCCCAGACGCGCTCGGGCAGTTCGCGCGGCGCTGGTCGAACGCCACCGAGGTCCGGCTGGACCGTTGCTACCGGTGCAGCCCGCAGATCGTCACCGCCGCCAACGCCGTCATCCGCGCAGCGGCGCCCGGCGCCGGGGTCACGACCCGTGGTCGGCGGGGACCCGCAGGCACCCCAGCGGGGTCGCGCAGGACGGGGCCACCCGCCGCAGTGCTGCTGAGATCCCAGCGCCCATCAGGACCTGCCCCGGAGATCGTTGCGTGCGCCGACGACGCCGACGAGGCCGCGACCGTCACGACCCGGATCCAGGACTTGCTCGCCGCCGGAACGTCCGCCCGCGACATCGCGGTCCTGATGCGCACCAACGCGTCCTCCGAGCCGGTCGAGGTCGCGCTGGCCGACGCCGGCATCGCGTACGTGATGCGTGGCGCCGAGCGGTTCTTCGACCGCCCCGAGGTGCGGGAGGCGGTGACGAGGATGCGCGGGCACGCGATCGCCTCGAACACCCACGCAGGCCAGGACACCGCTGATCCAACGCTGCCCGGCGCCGACGTCAACGGGCTGGTCGAGCAGGTGCGGGCGGTGTTGGCTGCGATGGGCTGGCAACCCGGCGGACCGGCGAGCGGTGGAGCCACCCGGGAGCGCTGGGAATCCCTGGCTGCGGTCCTGGCCCTGGCCCAAGAGGTCGCCGTCCCTGGTCGGAGCACAATGGCCGAACTCGTCGCGGAGTTCGAGCGGCGCGCGCACCTGTCGCATGCCCCCACGGCCGACGGGGTAACCCTCGCGACCCTGCACGCGGCCAAGGGCCTGGAGTGGGACGTCGTGTTCATCATCGGTGCGGCTGAGGGGAGCCTGCCCATCGTCTACGCCGACACGCAGGCGCGCGTGGAGGAGGAGCGTCGCCTGTTCTACGTGGGTGTCACCCGCGCGCGCGACCGGCTCGTGGTGACGTGGGCGATGACCCGGTCCGGCCGACCGCGCACGGCCAGCCGGTTCCTGGCCGACCTGCGGGCGCGTGGCGAGGTCAGCACCCAGGCCACCCCCTCGGGACTGGTGCGCCAGGGGCATTCGGGAAGCGCGCGGGAACGCCGCCGAAGACCTCCGGGACGTTGCCGGGTCTGCGGCGCAGGGTTGGTGACTGGGGCCGAGCGCACCCTCGGCCGGTGTCGCACGTGTCCGGGCAGTGCTGACGAGCGGCTCGTCGAGCGGTTGCGTCAGTGGCGCGCGGCGACCGCCGAACACCGCAGCGTCCCTGCCTTCGTCATCTTCACCGACGTGACGCTGACCGCCCTGGCCGAACGCCAGCCGGCATCAGTGCGAGACCTGCTCGACATCCCGGGAATCGGCCGGGCCAAGGCCGACTCGTACGGCGCGGAACTGCTGGACCTGCTGGCCCCTGGTTCGCCGGTGAGCCACCCAGACCCAGTGCCTGATTCGACCGACCCGACGCGCTGATTCGCAGCGACGTCATGCGGGTCGCAGCAACGGCCAGATGGACGACCACCGGGCTGAAGGATTCCCCCGCAGGTCGTGAGATGCTTCCTCCGCAACGAGACCTGGACCCGTATCGGCACCGCCTGCGGCGTGGGCCTGGCCCAGCGGTCATCGCGCACGGTGAGCCGCCTGTGCGAGGTCAGTCGGGCAGGAACCCCGGCACCCAGGCCTCGAGCTCCGAGCGCATCTCGATCTCGGCATTCAACTGGCACAGCACGCCGATCGCCCCGAGCCAGACCCGGTGGATCAACATGTACTCAGGAGGCAGGTTCAGCTTCAGCCCGATCGCGAAGTCCGGGTTGCGCGGATCGTTGAGCCGCCCGAACTGACCGCGCAACCACTCCCGGCTGAACTGGAACGTCTCGGTGCGCGCCGGATCCACGAACGGGTCCAGGAAGTCCAGCAGGCCGTGGGCCTCCATCGAGGTCGTGGTGCGCACGAACCCCTCCTCGCGCAGGCCGGCGAGCACCGCGTCAGCGTCACCCGCCATCGCGATGCGCAGCAGGTGGCCGACCATCGGTGGGAACCCGTCCGGGAGGTGCCCGACCGCCCCGAAGTCCAGCACGCCGAACCGGCCGTCCGGGGTGATCCGGAAGTTGCCCGGGTGCGGGTCGGAGTGCAGCAGCCCTGCGCGCGTCGGTCCCGAGAGCAGGAAGCTCTGGTAGCGCTGCCCGGCCAGGTTCCGCTCCTCGACGCTGCCCTCGGAGATGATCCTGGACAACGGCGTGCCCTCGAGCCACTCGGAGATGATGACCGTGTGTCCTGCTGCCACGACATCCGGCACGGCGACGTCTGGGTCGTCGCGGTACGCCGCGGCGAAGGCCCGCTGGGACGCGGCCTCGCGCTCGTAGTCCAACTCCTCGGAGATCCGCGCGGCGACCTCGTCGAGCAGCGGCTTGAGGTCCACACCAGGCACGAAGCTGGTCATCATCCGGGCCATCCGGGAGGCGTTGGCCAAGTCGGACATCAGGGCCTTGTCCGCCCCCGGGTACTGGACCTTGACCGCGACGTCGCGGCCGTCCTGCCAGACCGCGCGGTGCACCTGGCCGATGCTGGCTGCGGCCGCCGGCCGGTCGTCGAAGGACTGGAACAGCAGGCGCCAGTCCGCGCCGAAGTTCTCGGCCAGCACCGCGTGCACCCGGTCGGCGGGCAGCGCGGGGGCCTGCTCCTGCAACTTGGTCAGTGTGGCGCGGTAGGGACCCGCCACGTCCTCAGGCAGGGCGGCCTCGAAGATGCTCATCGCCTGGCCGACCTTCATCGCCCCGCCCTTGAGCTCGCCGAGGACGCGGAACATCTGCTCAGCGGTGCGTGCCTGGAGTTCGGCGGCCACTGCTTCGGCCGGGGCGCCACCGATCCGCTTGCCCACGCCCAACGCCGCGCGCCCGGCGTGACCCAGCGGCAGCGCCGCCATCTTGGCGCTGCGGGTCAGAGCTCGCACGGGCAGATCTGGCATGTGTCCATTGTGCGGCTCCGGGCGCCACACCGCATGGGCGCAGGGCCGCTTGGCACCGCACCGCACCCGGTCGCTGCCGAGCCCCGGCAGCCCGGCCCCGTCGCAGTGCTGGGCCCGCGACCCGTGCCGGGACGGCGGACCGGAACGAGGCGTTCAAGGGTGCCTCATCTGCGCTCGCGGATGGCACCTGCGCTGAAACGCCGAGTTGTGGTTGAACCGCAGGCAACGGGCGACCCGATCGGCCCCATTCGCGCTCCGCGTGGTTGAAAGATCCGTGCTGTCGCTCGCTCTTTCGACCATTTCTCGGCGTTGAGCCGCCCGAGCCCTCCCTTGGAGGACCGGTTCAACCAGAACTCGGCGTTGAGTGCCAGGAGCCCCCGATCTCAGCGGTTCAGCCGGCCATTTCCAGACCAAGGCCGTCGGCGGCCCCGACCCAGCTCCGGGACGCCACGAGGGGCGGCCCCGGTGCGGGGACGCCCCTCTGTGTGCGGCGAGTCCGTCCTGACCCGACACTGTGCCGGATCTCGGCCGGTGGTGCCCGGATCAGTCGGCCGTGGTGGTGCGTGGATCAGGAGGCCTTGCCCAGGATGCGGGCGACCTTGGTGCCACACACGGGGCAGATGCCCTTGGCCATGCGGCGGTTGTTGACCTCTTCGATGTGCCCGGTGAACTCGCGCTTCTCCTTGCACTTCACGCAGTAGGCCTCGCCGGTGTAGCTCTCGATCGACATGACGTCCTCCAGATTGGGGGGAGCCGGGCCCTAGTGGCACCGGCCGTGCGGGATGCACAGTACGCCAGCACCCCCCGATCCGAGGACAAGGCGCCCCGTTAGCCTGACCACATGTCCGCCCCTCACGATCCCCCAGCCGCTGAGCACGAACCCGCCTCGGCACCCGCACCTGCCCCGGCACCAGCCCGGACCCCCGCGGCGACCGGCGATCCGGGCGCTGCGCCGCCCACGCCGGCGTACGCCAGCCCAGCCGGCGCGCACGTGCCCCTGGACTGCGCCGGCTTCGACCCCGCGGTGGACAAGCTCGCGGTGCGTCGCGAGGGTCACCTGGTCGTCGTCGAGCTGGCCGACCACGACCGGCGCAACATGATGGGCCTGGAGATGACGGCGGCCTGGGGGCGGCTGATCCCCGCCATCGGGGCCGACTCCGACGTGCGCGCCGTCCTGCTCACCGGTCAGGGCACCGCATTCAGCTCGGGGGGCAACACCTCCTGGATCGGAGCCGATTCGCACGAGCCGGTGTCCGTGCTGCGCGAGCGGATGCTGGCCTACTACGCGACCTGGCTGACCATCAGGGACCTGCCGATGCCCACGATCGCTGCGATCAACGGTCCGGCGATCGGCGCCGGTGCCGCGCTGGCGCTGGCCTGCGACGTGCGTTGGGCCAGCGAGTCGGCCGTGATGGCCGTGCCGTTCCTGCGGATGGGCATGCACCCGGGGATGCTCTCGACGTTCCTGCTCACCGAGGTCGCCGGCGTGGCCGCGGCGCGTGATCTGCTGTTCACCGGGCGGCGGGTCGCCGCCCCCGAGCTGCTCGCCCTGGGCCTGGTCAGCCGCGTCCTGACTGATGACCAGCTCGCCGACGAGGCGCTGACCGGGGCACTGGCCGTCGCGGGGACCGCCCCGGTGGCCACGCGACTGACCAAGGTCGCGCTGCGCGACGGTGGGCCGCGGCACTGGGACGAGGCCACCCAATGGGAGGGCCTGGCGCAAGCGGTCACGCTTGCCTCCGACGACCTCGTCGAGGGCCTGACTGCGCTGCGGGAGAAGCGGACCCCGAACTTCACCGGACGCTGAATCGTCGGCCGGCCCATTCCGGCCGAGCGGTCGCGGTACCTGCGCACGTCCGTACCCTGCGTCGACAAACCTCGGCGGGGCGTCCGGGTCGATCACGACCTCGGCCACGGCCGTCCACGCGCGGGCGCGGGCGTGTCCCAAGCTCTACCGGCGTGTCGCAGGTCACGAATTTCGATCCACAGCCGCGCCAGGGCAACGTCGCAGGTCAGGACGGGGTCGTGGGTGCGATCACCATGGTTGTGCACAGGTTCTCCACGACACGTCCACACGGACACGCCACGTCCTCCACAGTCGATCCCCAGCTCATCCCCAGTCCGTCCACATGCGGGTTACCCAGGGGTATTGACGCAGGAACGGCAGGTGAATACGTTCACCACCGAAGGACCCCCGGAGATAACGGGCGCACGAACGGGTCGACCTCCGTGCGCCATGCGACTCCGGGGGTTCCGTTCGTCGGGGCTGTTGGTTGCACGACTACCCACGCCGGAACCGACCGACAGCTGGCAGCCGAACCGGCCCAGCCGAACCCGGCCCAGCCGAACCGGCCCCGCCCAACTGGACCAGCTGAACCAGCATCGACCCGTCAGGTCGGGCCGAGTTGAAGGGCCCGGGCGACCAGACCCCGGACCACCTCGTCGGCACCGTCGGGCAACGCCCGCACAGGCCACCACGCGAGGTCCAGGGACTCGTCGCTGATCCGCGGCTCGGCGCCGGGCGGTGCGATCGCGAGGTACTGCAGGTCCAGGTGGCTGCTGCCCCCGGGCGCACCAGTGCTGTCGCGGCACGTCACGTCGTGCCAGTCCAGCCCGATCGGGCCCGGCCGAAGGACCAGGCCGGCGATGCCCGACTCCTCCATGGCCTCACGGGCAGCCGCGCCGGCCAGCGAGGCATCGGCGCACTCCAGGTGCCCGCCGAGCTGCAACCAGCGCCCGGCCAGGGGATGCAGGGTCAACAGGACTCGCTCGTGGGCGTGGTCCAGGACGAGGGCGCTGGCGGTCAGATGCCCGGCGCGCAGGTCTCGGTGCGCGGCCGTGTTCGGGTGCTCGGCAAGGAAGTCGAGCACCCGACCACGCGTGTGCGACTGAACTTCGGTGGGTGGTCGCCAGTCCTGGAGCACCCGAGTCGCATCAGCGACCAGCCGATCGATCACCCGCGTGGATCGTCCTGCGCACCCGGGTGATCGGTCCCGGGCTCGTCGGAGGCGTCCGCACCGTCCGCGTCTGCGGCCTGATCCGCCGCGCCCGCTTCGTGGTCGGCCGCAATCGCCGCATCATCGCCAGCCACGTCCGCCGCCGCCGGCGCGGCAGTGTTGGCGTCGGCCCCGGCCCCGGCGCCCCTCGGCGTCGGGCGTCGGCCTCGGCGTCCGCGGCGGCGTCGGCCTGCGCCGCGTCGCCCTGGAACTCCCCGGACGCCAGCGCTGCGAGGTCGGCGTCGGAGATCGAGGACCCGGAGACGAACGACGACGGGTCGTCGAGGTCGTCGGGCCCGGGCAGCAGATCCGGGTGCGCCCAGACGGCGTCGCGCCCGGCCACCCCGCGCACCTTCTCCAGCTCGGCCCACAGGGCTGCGGCCTCGCGCAGCCGACGCGGGCGCATCTCGAGCCCGACCAGCGTCTGGAACGTCTTCTCGGCCGGCCCACCGGCTGCCCGGCGGCGCCGCACGGCCTCCTGCAACCGACCCGCGGTCGGCAGTCGATCGCCGATCGCCGCGCTGACCACGTGGTCCACCCACCCCTCGACGAGGGCGAGCAGGGTCTCGAGGCGGGCCAGGGCGGCCTTCTGCTCCGGGGTGTCCTTCGGGGCCAGCACGCCCGAGGACAGGGCCTCCTGGAGGTTGGCCGGGTTGGTCATGTCGATCTCGCGCATTGCCTGCTCCATCGCCCCCACGTCCAGGCCGATGCCGCGGGCGTACTCGGCCACCGCCCCGCGGACCGTGGGCCCCAGCCAGCGCACATGGGCGAACAGCCGCTGGTGGGCGACCTCGCGCAGGGCCAGGTAGAGGGCGATCTCGCCGGGCTCGATGCCCAGGCCCCCGCCGAACGCCGCCACGTTCTCGGGCAGCAGCGTGGGGACCCCGTCGGCGGTCAACGGCAGGCCGACATCGCCAGCGCCCAGCACCTCACCGGCCAGTCCGGCCAAGCCCTGACCTGCCTGCATCGCGAACATGTTGGCCCCCATCTGACGGGCCATGCCCATCATCGGGCCGAGCATCGCGGTCAGGTCCATGGGCATGTCGGCGGGCAGCATCGCGCGCAGCTCCTCGGGCAAACCGTGGGCGAGATCCTCGGTGCTGGGCATCATCGAGCCCATCGAGGCCTGCACCTGCTCGGCGATCGGGGTGATGATCTCCTGCCAGGCCGGCATCGTGGCCTCGAGCCACTGCGATCGGCTCCACGCACGGGCACCGGCGCCGGTGGTCGGGAACTCGGTGGCCGGGTCCAGCCACAGGTCAGCCAGCCGGACTGCCTCGATGACCGCGCGGGCCTGCGCGTCGGCGACGACCGGGTCGCCGTTGGCAGCGATCGTGCGGCGGGCCACATCGGAGGCCGCGTTCCAGTTGACCGCACCCGGCGAGGCGTCGGTGGACATCCCCTGCAGCATCGCGCCGAGCTGGGACAGCGCCGAGCCCAGGTTGGCCATGTCGAACGGGTTCTGTGGGTCGCCCTGGTCGTCCGGCTCCGAGGCTCCGAAACCAAAGGGGAGGTTGCTCATGGGTGCTGCCTTCCTCTCACCGGCCCGGGTGGGAACGGGCCATGCTCAAGGGTAGGCGTGCGCTCGGCGATGTGCCGATTCCCGTGGTTCTTGCGGAGAAGCGCTGTGCTCGTGTGGGCGACTCGGATCATGGCTGGAATCGGCTGGCCGCCGATGGGCTGGCCACTACCGGGCTGGCGCGTCCGGGCGGGCGGGTCCGGGCGGGCGGGGTCCGGGCGGGCCCGGGACGCTGGGCGGACGGGGTTGTCCCGACGCGGGGATGCTGCTGTCCGCTGCCGCGCGTCGCCGCGAGGTAGGCTCCCGCGCAGCACCGCACCCTCAGGAGGCGACGTGATCTGGTGGCTCATCCCGGTGACCGCCACCCTGGCTGCCTGGGTGTTCACGCGCGTCGCGGGAGTTCGTGGCGGACGGCCGCGGCCACGCCCCGAACCCGGCTCGGCCGAGGATGCTCGTGATCTGGCTCGCTTCGCCGAGGCACTGGGGCAACCGCCGCCAGGTACGCGCACATGACCGATCCGAGGCCCGATCTTGGGAGTGAGTCCGGTCCCACGCAGGCTCCCTCGGGTCAGTCTGGTCCGATGTCGGATTCCGCGGAACAGACAGATCCCGGGCCGGCTCCGGCGGGTCAGCCCGGTCTGGCGTCGGAATCCGCATGGCAGTCCAGCGCGTTGTCGGATTCCGGGCCGCAGTCCGATCCCGCCCCCGTGCCCGCAGGGCAGGCCGGGCCACCGCTGCTCGCCGACCCTGCCCGGCTCAGCCGCTGGGACCGCGTGATCCTCTGGTGGGGCGGCACGCCTCCGCGCACCCGCCGCGAACGCGCCCGGGCCCGGGCCATCAGCCGGGGCGTGATCGCCGGTGGGCTGTTCATCGCGATCGCGTCGATCACCCAGTTGCCGCTGCTCGTCTTCAGCCCCGGACCGCTGTACAACACGATCGGCGAGGTGAACGGCGAGCCGCTGATCACGATCTCCGGGACCACGACCTACCCCACCTCCGGGGCGCTGGACATGACCACGATCTCCGAGCGCGGCGGGTCCTCGGGCGGGGTGTTCCTCGGTGAGGCGCTGGTCGGCTGGGCCTCGCCGGACCGGGCAGTCGTACCGCGGGAGGCGTTCTACGGACCCGAGTTCACCGGGGCGGAGGTCTCCGAGCGCAACGACCAGCTGTTCGCCCTGTCGCAGTCGGACTCGATCGCCGCGGCGATGGACGAGTTGGGGATCCCCACGACCAGGGCCGTGGTGGTGACGGTGGTCGGCGGTGGCACGCCCGCCGACGGAGTCGTCGAAGCCGGTGACCAGATCGTGAAGGTCGACGGCGAGCCGGTGGAGACCGCCGCGGACGTCGGCCGGCTGGTGCGCGAGCGGGAGGTGGGCGACACCGTCACGCTCGACGTGTTGCGCCGCCCCGAACCGGGGGCCGCCCCCGAGCCGGTCACCCTCGAGGTGGTCACCCAGGCCAATCCGAACCCACCCCCCCAGGCCGATCCGACCGCGGAGCCGACCGCGGACCCGGACACCGCGCCGGACGGCTCACCAGACTCCGCCCCGGATGCCAGCAGCGGGCCGCAACCGTTCCTGGGCATCACGGTCGGGATCGCCTACGAACCACCGTTCGAGATCGACTTCACCGACGCCAACGTGGGCGGGCCCAGTGCGGGGATGATGTTCTCGCTGGCGATCGTGGACATGCTCACCGAGGGCTACCTCAACGGGGGCGGACAGGTTGCGGGCACCGGCTCGATCGATCCGGCGGGCAACGTCGGGCCGATCGGCGGGATCCAGCAGAAGCTGGTCGGCGCCCAGCGGGCCGGGGTCGGGTTGTTCCTCGCCCCGGAGAGCAACTGCGACGAGGTGATCGGCCATGTCCCCGACGGTCTGACCGTCGTGCCAGTGGCCACGCTGGCACAGGCGCGGGACACAGTGGAGAAGTGGGCAAAGACCCCCGAAGCCGAGTTCCCCCAGTGCGGAGACGGCCTCACAGTGACCAGCGAGTAGGCGCGCGCTGCCGCCCAAGCGCCGAGCCCCTGCCCACGGCCGAGCCCCCTGGCCTCCTGCTCACGGTCGGGATTGATCCAAGTTCGCGAGCCGCGGGGCCCCTGAGACTTGGATGAAGTCGCTCGCAGCCCAGCGATCTTGGATCGATCCGCCTGGCGCGGGGCTGGGCGGCGGGGGCGGCGGGGGGTCACTATGTCTGTGGTCAAGTCCCAGGACGCGTTCCAGGGAATCCGCTCCCGTTCGCCCGATCTGCTCCCCGAATTCCGGGAGCGGATCGGCGAAAGGGGAGCGGATCCAGTCGGCCGACCAGCGGGGGGCGGCGCCCTCAGTGGAACGTGGCCAGTAGGGCGTCGGCCAGGCCGGGGACGAGATCGGGACCGGTGAGGACCTCGTCCTGCGCATCGGGCGCGAGCCCGCCGGGACGTTGCGATCCGTCGACAGCGGGACCGCCGACGGTGTGCGACCCGTCGGCAGCGGGACCGCCGACGGTGTGCGACCCCTCGGAAGGCGGGCCGCCGAGGCCCTGGGGCGCCTCTTGCGCGGGGGACGCGCCCTCGGACGGGGAGGCCAGGTCCGCGTGGGCCGCGTCGTCCGACTCGAACCCACTGGCCGCGGGCTTGCCGGCCGGAGGATCATCGGCGCCCGCCACCACCCCGCGCAGGCGCAGCACGCACATCCGGTCACCGTCGCGGGTCACGGCCGCCACGATCCGCATGTCCCGGGCGTCGGGGTGCGCGCGGGCGGCCGCCGCGGCGTCGGGTCGGTCCGCGATCTGGGCCTCGGCCCCGGGCGGCAGCACCAGCCGCTCGACCACCAGCGCGGCGCCCACGATCTCGGCCGGCCACTCGATCCGGGCCAGGAACTCGTCGAGCTCCTCCTCGTCGGGGGGAGCGGGCTGCTCGAAGGTGGTCAGCGCGGGGCCGCCGTCGGTCACGCCCAATTCCGCGGCCAGCTCCGGCTGGTCGGCGCGGATGCGCTCGGTGGGCACCAGGGCGAACAGCAGCGCGGGCTGGTCCCAGCCCTGCGAGGCCACGTGGCGCTCGATGTCCATGGCAGCGGCGAACAGGTCGGGGGAGTCCATGGGCGCCATTGTCCCAGCCGGGCCGATCCTGGGGGTGTCGGCCTCGGTGCGCGCAGGCTGCGGCGCAGGCGACTCGGCCCAGGCCCGAGCAGCCTGAGCCGTCACGACCCGGAGCGCTCAGGCACCACCACCACGCCGCCAGGCGCCACCACCGCTACCTCCACCGTCACCGCCACCGCCGCCACCACGGGTCGGCTCCGGACCGGGGCACGTTCGGAGTACGTTCGGGGCAGGTTGTGCGCCGGTACGCCTTCCGCGGAACCTTGCCCCAGGAGGCCCGCCCAGCCCCCGTGGGGGCGTCCGCGGGTCAGCGTCGGCAGTGGGATCGCCCGGAAACAGGTAGTTTTGCCCCTGTGAGCTTCGAGATGCCGACCCCGCCCCGACGACCCGCCCCGACCGCACCGGCCCGCAAACCCGGCCCCCTGGTCCCCACGTTGATCGTCCTGGGCGTGCTCGGGATCGCGTTCATGATCTTCACCTCCTTCTACACCGACTACCTCTGGTACGCCTCGGTGGACAAGACCTCTGTGTTCAGCACCCTGTTGATCACGCAGGTCGGACTGTTCCTGTTGTTCGGCCTGATCATGGCCACCGCAGTCGGGGTGACCATGTGGCTCGCGCACCGATCCCAGCCCGAACTGGGAGTGGTCTCGGCCGAGCAGGTCTCCCTCGAGCGCTATCGCGCGACGCTGGAGCCCTTCCACCGGCTGATCCTCATCGGCGTGCCCGCGCTCCTGGGCGTCATGGCCGGGATGTCGGCCTCCTCGCAGTGGCAGTCCTTCCTGGCCTTCCGGCACTCGACGCCGTTCGGCGAGACCGACCCCCAGTTCAACACCGACATCGGCTTCTTCGCCCTGCAGTACCCGTTCCTGCGCTTCGTCCTCGGGTTCGGCGTGGCCGTGCTGCTGATCTGCCTGCTGGCCGCTGGGATCACCCACTACGTGTACGGCGGCCTGCGCCTGCAGGGCCCCTCACCGCGCACCAGCCGGGCGGCGCACGTGCAACTGTCCATCCTCGGTGGGCTGTTCATGCTGCTCAAGGCGATGGGCTACTGGCTGGACCGCTACGGCCTGGCGATCAAGGCCGAACCGCTGGTCGACGGCTTCACCGGCCTGAAGTACCGCGACGTGAACGCGGTGCTGCCGGCCAAGAACATCCTGGTGGTCGTGGCGCTGGTCTGCGCGGTCCTGTTCTTCGCCAACGCGTTCCGGGCGGGCTGGATCCTGCCGCTGGTCGGCACCGGGCTGCTTGCGGTCTCCGCGCTGGTGATCGGTGGGATCTACCCGGCGATCGTCCAGCAGTTCCAGGTCAAGCCCTCGGAGGTCGTGCGCGAGCAGCCGTTCATCCAGCGCAACATCGACGCCACCCGGGCCGCGTACGGCCTGGCCGACGCGGACTTCCAGGACTACTCCGGTGAGGGCGCGGCCAGCGTCGAGACCCTCCAGGAGGATGCCGGCACGCTGGACAACATCCGCCTGCTCGACCCGGCGGTCGTGTCGCCCACGTTCCGCCAGCTCCAGCAGATCCGCGGCTTCTACTCGTTCCCCGACATCCTGGACATCGACCGCTACGCCCTCGACGGCACCGACCGGGGTGCGGTCATCGCCGTGCGCGAGGTCAACCTCGACGGCGTGGGGGAGCGCAACTGGGCCAACGACCACGCCGTCTACACGCACGGCTTCGGCGTCGTGGCCGCCTACGACAACACCATCCAGGGCGACGGCCGGCCCGGCTTCTTCGCCTCCGACATCCCCCCGATCGGTGAGCTGGACATCAAGCAGCCCCGCATCTACTTCGGCGAGGAGTCCCCGAACTACTCCATCGTCGGCGGACCGGAGGGCAGCGAGCCCCGTGAGCTGGACTTCCCCGACGACACCTCGCCGACCGGCCAGCGCAACAACACCTACACCGGCGAGGGCGGCGTCCCGGTCGGCAACATCTTCAACAAGCTGCTGTTCGCAGCGCGCTTCCAGGACCCGAACATCGTGCTGAGCTCGCTGGTGAACTCCGAGTCGGTGATCCTGTTCGACCGTGAGCCGGTCACCCGGGTCAACAAGGTGGCGCCGTGGCTGACCACCGACGGCGACCCGTACCCGGTGGTCGTCGACGGCCGGGTGAAGTGGATCATCGACTCCTACACGACCACCAACGCCTACCCGTACTCCTCGCGGACCACGCTCAGCGACGCCACGACCGATGCGATCACCGCCACCTCCACCTCGGTGACCGCCCTGCCCAGCGCGCGGATCAACTACCTGCGCAACTCGGTCAAGGCCGTGGTCGACGCCTATGACGGCACGGTGACCCTCTACGCGTGGGACCCCACCGACCCGCTGCTGCAGACCTGGACCAAGGCCTTCGGCAACACGGTCACCCCGCTGGATGCGGCCCCCCAGGAGCTGGTGGATCACTTCCGCTACCCCGAGGACCTGTTCAAGGTGCAGCGCAAGATCCTCTCGCGCTACCACGTGCAGGACCCGGCCAGCTTCTACAACGGCCAGGACTTCTGGACCATCCCCGATGACCCGACCAACCGGGCCGTCTCCTCGCCGCAGCCGCCGTACTACCTGACCCTGCGGATGCCCGGCACCACGCAACCGAGGTTCTCCCTGACGACCACGTTCGCGCCGAAGAACCGTCAGACGCTGGCCGCGTTCATGGCGGTGGACTCCGATCCGGGGCCGACCTACGGCACGATCCGGGTGCTCCAACTGCCCCGGAACACCACGGTGCCCGGGCCGACCCAGGTGCAGAACAACTTCGAGTCCGAACCCGCGATCGCCGAGCAGCTGACCCTGCTGCGCCGCGGTGGGGCCGAGGTCGAGTTCGGCAACCTGCTCTCGCTGCCGGTCAGCGATGGGCTGCTCTACGTGGAGCCCGTGTACGTCCGCGCCGCGCAGACCGCCGGCTTCCCGCTGCTGCGCAAGGTGCTGGTGACCTACGGCGACACGACCGTGCTGCGCAACACCCTCACCGAGGCGCTGGCCGACGTGTTCTCCGGCAAGGCCCCAGAACAGGATGGTGGTGACCCGGGGGAGGGGGCCGGGGAGCCGACCGAGGACGCGCAAGCCGACCTGATCAAGGCCCTGGCCGATGCTCAGGACGCCTTCATCCGCGGCGAGACAGCCCTGGCCGAGGGTGACTTCGCGGCCTACGGCAGCGCGCAGGACGACCTGAAGGCAGCCCTGGATCGCGCCGCCGCCGCGCAGCGCCGGATCACCGGGACGACCGCGCCGGAGGCAGCGGCACCTGACGATGCCGCCTCCGGGGAGCCGGACCCGGCCGTGCCGCCGGTCGAGGAAGTGTCGCCGGCGCCAGACGTGCCGGCGGATTCCGCCTGAGCCGGCGCACGCTCGTCCGGTCGGGCGGGGTGTGTGGGGGCTCGGGGCGCGGCTGTCGTCGGCCGGCTCGCGGCTGCCCGGTGGCCGAGCCGCTCCGGCCGCGGCCGCCGGGCTGCTGGTGACCTGAGCGACCGGCGCTGAGCGGCGGCGTCTCCGGTCGCTCATGCCCGCTCGGGGCTCGCTAGGCTCATCGACCGGGCGGCCCGGTTCGGGCAGCCGGCCCGCATGGGAGGCGAGCACGTGAAACCTGCATCGGACGGCCGAGGCGGCAGCGCACCGAACAAGGGCGGCGGGGCGCGCCCGCGCGGCCAGCACGCCCACGAGCATGCGCAGGTCGGGGCGCACGACCTGCGCGAGAAGGGCCTGCGCAAGGGCTCGGTGTCCATCGTGGCGGCAGTCGCGATCGGCCTGGCCGCGACCGCTCCGGCCTATTCGCTGACCGGCGCGCTGGGGTACGGGGCGCTGGAGTCCGGCTACCAGTTGCCGATCATCTTCGTGATCTCGGTGATCCCGATGTTCTTCGTCGCGCTGGCCTACAAGCACATGACCACGGTGGCCCGGGACTCCGGCACTGTGTTCACCTGGGGTTCGATGGCCGTCGGCCCGCGGATCGGCTGGCTCGGCGGGTGGGGGCTGTTCCTGTCCAGCACCCTGGCCGGGGTCGGCGCGGCCGAGATCATGGTCAACTCCGTGGTGACCGTCGCCGGGCTCGAGGACCCGCCGCTGCTGCTGCGGATGGGCATCGCCGCCGGATTCATCCTGCTGACCACCTGGCTGGTGGCCCGGGGGGCCGAGGAGTCCTCCCGCACCACGCTGACGCTCACGGTGATCCAGTACGGCGGGCTGATCCTGTTCGCCGGCCTGCTGCTGCTGGCGGTGCTGCGCGGGGACAGTGCCCCCTCGGCGGAGGGGTTCTCCTGGCAGTGGCTCAACCCGATGGCCATCGACAGCTTCGACACGATGCTGGGCGGGTTCCTGGTGGCCCTGTTCATCTTCTGGGGGTTCGACGCCTCGCTGGCGATGAGCGAGGAGTCCGCGGGTGACGCCGCCGAGGCCGGGCGCACCGGCATCATCTCGATGGGCATCATCCTGGTGACCTACGTGATCTTCGCCATCGCCGCGCTGGCCTACGCGGGCATCGACGAGGCCGACCCGCTGAGCATCACCTTCGAGGACAACATCGACGACGTGTTCAACGTCATGGCCAGCGAGGTGGTCGGCAGCCAGGGCGCGGTCGTGGCCGCGCTGATCGTGGGGATCTCGGCGTTCTCGGCGACCATGTCCACCGTCATGCCGACCGCGCGCGGCCTGTTGGCGATGGCCACCTACAAGGCGTTGCCCAACAGGTTCGCCAACGTCGACGAGGCCTCGCGCTCGCCGAAGTTCGCCACCTGGTTCATGGGCCTGCTCAGCCTGTCCATCTACCTCGGCCTGAGCCTGACCAGTGACGCCATCGTGCAGGACTCGGTCTACAGCGTGGGCATCTCGATCTGCGTGTACTACATCGTGGCCGCGCTGTCGTGTGCCGTGTACTTCCACCGGACCGCCTTCGGTTCGGTGCGCACCGCCTTCGGGCAGGTGATCCTGCCGGCGATCTCCTCGGTGATCCTGATGGCCGTCCTGGTGCTCGAGGCGCGCAACATGACCGACCCGGACTACGGCTCGGGCAACGCCTTCCGGGGGGTGGGCACGGTGTTCATCATCGGCGTGATCGGCATGCTCCTGGCGATCCCGGTGATGGCGTTCTGGAACGTGCGGGCGCCGGCGTTCTTCCGGGGCGAGACGCTGCCCAAGCAGCTCGCGCACTGGGTGAAGGACCCCGACTAGCACCCCGAGCACTGGCGCTCCTCTGAATCGTCCCGAACTGGGACGCCCGACTGCCGGGCGTCGGGACGCTCCTCTGACAGGATCGTCCCGATCTGGGAGGCTATCTCCCATGTCCGGTGCCCGACGACGCAAGTGGCCGTGGGTGATCCTCTTCGGGGTGATCGCGCTGCTCGGGGTGTTCTACCTCGGCGGCGGCTGGTTCTTCTCCAGCCAGGTCTACGCCGACGCGCTCAAGTCCGAGCCCTACGATCCGGCCAGCCTGCAGACCGGCAACGTGACCGCGGTGGACGCCACCGGCGAGCGGATGCTGGTGACGATCCGCCCCGACGAGGAGTTCCGGGCCGAGACGAAGTTCGACTCCTCGCAGATGAGCCTGGTCATCGGGGAGTCCCTGGTGGTGGTCGGCCCCGCGATCCGCGACCGCGACGGGGACAAGACGCGCCCGGTCATCGAGGTCATCGGGGACAACCCGCGGATCGGTGACCGCTACGGACTGACCCGTGACGTGTGGCTGGACCCCGAGCAGGCCGGCCTGGACGCCACGGACGTGGACATCGTCACCCTGGACGGGCGGACCTTCCCCGCGTGGCAGATCGATGCGAAGAAGTCGGCGCGCGACGACGGCAAGTGGGCGATCCTCACGCACGGCAAGGGCGCGTCGCGCTCGGAGATGCTGCGGATGGCCCGGCCGCTGCACAAGTCCGGCTACACGGTCGTGATCATCACCTACACCGGCGACGAGGGCGCCCCGGCCCCGGCGGACGGGATGGTCTCCTACGGGCGCTCGGAGTGGCAGGAGTTGGAGGCTGCCGTGCGCTACGCGCTCGACGAGCGGGCGTCGACGGTCGTGCTCGGCGGGACCAGCCACGGTGGCGCTGTCACGCTCGGCTTCCTCGAACGCGGTGCGCTTGCCCGGCAGGTGGACGCGGTGATCCTGGACTCCCCGGCATCGAGCCTGCAGGACGTCATCGACGAGGCGGCCGAGTTCCGGACGCTGCCGATCGGCGGCCTGGCCATCCCCGAATCGCTGGAGGACGTGGCGCGGCTCGCGGTGGCGTTCCGGTACGGGGTCGACTTCAAGGCGATCGACTACACCGACGATCCTGGGCTGGAGGGCCTGCCGCTGCTGACCTTCCAGGGCGCGGCGGACAAGACCGTCCCGCAGCCGGTCAATGATCGGCTGATGCGAGCGGGCGCCGGCCGCGACGGCACCTACGTGGTGGTTCCCGGCGCCGACCACGTGCTGTCCTGGAACGTCGACCCGGAGGCCTACGACGAGGCTGTGCGCGCGTTCGTGAAGGAGCTCGACGAAGACGACTGACGGGCGCGCCCCCGCTCGCCACCCTGTCGCTCCCCGTTCGCCGCCCCCCCGTTGTCCGCCCCCCCCGCTGCTCCGCCGCCCGCTCTCCAGTGCTTCCCGCCGCTCGGTCCTCGCACACCCGCGTCCCGCAGTCCTGTGCCGATCCATCCAAGTTCGAGGTCGATGAGCCCCAGGGATCTTGGATGAACTGGCCCGGCGACCAGCATTGTTGGATGAATCCGAGGTGGGGGGGTGGGCGGCGCGTGGAGCGTAGGGGAGCGGGTGTGGGGGAGCGGATGTGGGGGAGCGAGCGTGCGATGGCGGTGGTCAGGCTCGGGCGCGCTCCGCGATCACCACGCCGGAGAGGATCACCGCTCCGCCGAGCAGTTGCAGTGGGGTCAGGACCTCGCCGAGCACCGCCCACGCCACCAGGGACGCCACGAACGGCTCGGTCATCCCGATGATGCTGGCGCCCGCGGCTCCGATGTGCCGGATCGCAGCGAGCACCAGCCAGAACGGGGCGATGGTCCCCAGGACGACCATCCAGCCGGCGAGCCCCCACAGCGGCACCTGCGCGGTGCCGGCGCCCAGCGGGGTCGCCGAACCGGAGAGCGCCTCCCACGGGAAGCGCCACCACGGCAGCACCACTGCCCACAGCAGGGCGGCGAAGCCGAAGCCCCAGAGCGTCAGGGAGACCGGGTCGCGGTGCTCACTCGCGGTCTCGCCGAGCAGGTAGTAGATGGCCAGGGCCATGGCCGCACCGAACGCCGCGGCCACGCCCAGCGGGCTCAGGGTCAGGCCTTCCCAGATCTGGGCCACCATCGCCAGCCCGGCCAGCGCCAGCGCGAGGCCCAGCCAGACGGTGTTGCGCACCGGTCGGTGCCAGCCGTAGCGCACCCAGAGCACGACCATGATCGGGGCGGTGAACTCGATCAGCAGGGCGATGCCCACGGGCAGCTGGGTCAGGGCCACGAAGAACAGCCACTGGGTCATGGCCACGCCCAGCAGTCCGTAGGCAGCGACCGGGCCGAGTTCGTGGCGGCGCAGCGGCAGGGAGCGCGGATTGGTCACTGCGACGAAGCCCAGCAGGATCAGGAACGCGGCCGTGACGCGCAGCTGGGAGACCCGGGCGGCGTCGTCGACCGAGGTGAGCAGGACCTTGCTGACCGTGCCATTGATGCCGAACAGCAGCGCGCCGCACAGGTACAGCGTGTAGCCCAGCGCCGGCCGCTTGTGGAAGCCGGGTTGGGCGCTCGCGTCGGCGGGCCGGGTGGGGGCGGTGCCGATCGCGGCCGCGGTCGAGCCCGTGGGGGTGTCAGCGGCCTGGGCGGCCGCCGACTCGGCGGGGCTCAGCGGAGGGGTAGGGACCCCGGTCAGGGCATCGGGTGGACCCGGGGTGAGGTGGCCATGGCTCACGTCGCCACCGAGCGGATGAGGTCGGCCAGCAGGTCGGCGGTGGCCTGCGGGTCATCGCGACGCACGTCATGGCCCGCTCGGAGCCGATGCACCGTCCAGCCGGGCTGGCGTGCGAGCTGTTCGCCGGCACCGGTGCTGAGGGCCCCGCCGAGCTCGGGATCGCCGGCTACGACGATGACGGGTGGGTGGGCTTCGCGCAGGAGTTGCGCGATCGCGGAGTGGATGAACACCAAGGGGCGGGCGAACGCGGCCAGGTCGACGGACTGCTTCGCCCGTGCCCACGGCTCGTACTCGTCGGCGTCCCAGCTCGGATGCTCCGCGCGAGCCTCGGCGACGAGTTGGTCGGGGGGCATCGCCTGCAGTTCGGTGAACCATTCGCGGAACCCGGTCAGCTCGATCGGTGCGCTGGGATCGGGATCGACGCCGGGTGGGGGTCCACCGCCCAGTGGCGGGTCCTCGAGGAAGGTTGCCGCGACCAGGTCCGGTCGGGCAGCCGTGACGCCCAGGGCCATGATCGAGCCCATCGAGTGCCCCGCGCACACGAGGGGGCGCCCCGATCGGGCGACCAGCTCCTCGGCGTTGGCCACGGCGTCGGCCAGCAGGTCCGGCCAGGCCAGCGACTGCCCGGGTGCGGCGATTCGCCCGCCATGCGCCGGGGCGTCGGGGGTTCGCACCTGGAGATCGGCCAATCCCTCGCGGCGGCGCAGGCGGGCGACGAACGGGCCCCAGCAGGCACCGTCGTCGCCCAGGCCGTGCAGCAGGAGCAGTGCAGGCAGGGGGGTCATCCGGCAGCTCCTCCGGTCGTGGTGGCGGGGCTGAGCCTAGCCCTGAACAGCTGGTGCGCGGTGGGTGCGTTCGGCAGGTGGGCGGCGGGCTGCGTCGAGTGGGCGACGTGCGGCGGCCCTACCCTGAGGCCATGGAACCGGTGCGCGCGACGCGGTACGTCACGCCGCTGCGCGAGGGTGGGTCGCTGCCGGGGCTGATGGAGGCCGACGACCTCGGGATGTACGTCGTGAAGTTCACCGGGGCCGGCCAGGGGCCGCGCGCACTCGTGGCCGAGGTGATCTGCGCGCAGCTCGCCGCGGGGCTGGGGCTGCGGGTGCCGCGGTGGACGCCGGTGGCCGTGTCGGCGCAGTTGGCGCCGGCGGAGCCGGATCAGGAGGTGCAGCACCTGTTGCGGGCCTCCGTGGGCATGAACCTCGGGATCGACTTCCTGCCCGGTGCGCTGGACGTGGGGCCGATGCCGGCGGTGGACGCTGCTCTGGCCGGGCGGATCGTCTGGCTCGACGCGCTGGTCAACAACGTGGACCGGACGTGGCGCAACCCGAACCTGCTGCTCTGGCACCGGGCGCTGCACCTGATCGACCACGGTGCGGCGCTGACGTTCCACCACGCGTGGGTACCCAGGCGCTACGACCAGGTGCGGTCCTTCGCGCAGCGGGCGTACGCGGTGGCCGACCACGCGCTGCTCGAGTGCCGGCCGGACGTGGCGGCGGCCGATGCCGCGGCTGCGCAACTCGACTGGCCGGCACTGGTGGATGCTGCGGTGGGGGCGGTGCCTGCGGAGTGGCTCGAGGCCGATGGCCTCGCGTGGGGAGGGCAGGCGGCGGTGCGTGCGGCGTACCGGGAGTTCCTGCTGGCGCGGCTCGCGGCGCGCGAGGTGTGGGTGCCGGCCCTGGCCGAGGCTGTCGCGCGCGGGCCGGCGCGTGACGATCGGGGTCATCGGGTGCCTGCGCGCGCCAGCGGCGGTCCGCCGGACTGGATCCCCGAGCTGCGGGTGGGTCCCGCAGTCGTCGACTCCCCGCGGCCGGAGACGCGGCCCTCGGTCGCGACCCCTTCGGGAGATGCAGAGGCTGCGGGTGTCCCCGTGGACGACGAGGTGGCGCCGTGACCGCGATGGCGTTCGAGTACGCGGTCCTGCGGATCGTTCCCCGGGTCGACCGTGGGGAGTTCGTCAACGGGGCGGTACTGCTCTACTGCCAGCAGGCGGCGTTCCTCGGGGTGGACGTGCGGGCCGAGCTGGGCCCGGTGCGCGCGCTCTGGCCTGAGGCCGACCTGGACGCGATCGCTGCGGCCCTGACCTCCGCGCGCGACGTCGCACTGGGCAACTCGGCAGCTGGGGAAGCCGGCCAGGGCGATCCGGGCCGACGGTTCCGCTGGCTGACGGCTCCCCGCAGCGTGGTCATCCAGCCCGGCCCGATACACACCGGCGTCACACGCGATCCTGCGGCGGAACTGGCGCGGATCGCCACGAAGATGCTCGGCTGAGAGGTCTTCGGCCCCTCGTTGGTGTGCACGGAATCGACAACTGACAGGTCGGTTCCGTGCACACCAACGACAGGTCACATCATCTTGCGCACGACCCCCAGGGGCGCGAAGCGCATCGCGGTGCCCATCGGCCACCACGGCCAGCTCGGGACGCGTGCGTCGGCCTTCTCCTTCTCGATGGCGTCGACCATCGCGCGCACGCCGGTCTCGGTGTCGACCATGAACGGGGCGCTCTCCACATACTCGTTCATCTCCGAGCGGATGTAGCCCGGATAGATCGTGGAGATGCGGATGTCGAGGTCCGCGGTGGCCTCCAGCTCGCTGCGCAGGCCCTCGGCCAGGTGCGCGACGCCGGCCTTGGTCGCGGCGTAGACGGTCATCGCCTTGGGCATGCCGCGCATGGCCGACATGGAGGAGATGAAGACCAGGTGCCCGCGCTTCTGGGCGCGGAAGATCTCCATGGCGGCTTCCGCCTGGCAGAGGACGGCGACGAAGTTGGTCATCGCGGTCTGCCGGTTGGCGTAGTACTTGCCGGAGCCGATCCGGGCGCCCTTGCCCAGGCCGGCGTTGAGGATGATCCGGTCAACGGTGCCGAAGTCGGTCGCGAATCCGCGGAACACCTCGAACACGGCATCGTCGTCGTTGACGTCCAGGGCGGCGATCTCGATGCGGCGGTCGGGGTGGACGGCCAGGATCTCGGCGCGCAACTCCTCGAGGCGCTCGATGCGGCGGGCGGCCAGGCCCAGGTCGTGGCCGAGGTCAGCGAACTGCCGGGCCATCTCGGCGCCGAGGCCGGAGCTCGCGCCGGTGATCAGGGTGGTGGGCATGCGGTCCTCCGCAGGGTCGGGGTGGGTCCGGGGATGTGGTCCCGGGCAGTGGCGACCACGCTAGTCCCCCGGGCGGGCCGGGGTGTCAGGTCGGTGCCACCGGGCGTGGGTGCACATCCTTGGCGCGCATACCGTCGCCGCTGGAACGACCGCGCAGCCGGCGGCCCACCCAGGGCAGCAGGTGTTGGTGCATCCAGGCGGCGTCCGCGGCCAGGGCTGCGCGGCGGTCGGCCGGGGGCGGCGCGGGCAGCGGCTCGGTCCACCAGCCCATGGGGCCGCCGAGTATCTGGGGATCGGTGACCCCGAGGGTGGCCAGCACGTTGGCCGCGACCCGGGCGTGGCCGAGTTCGTTGAGGTGCAGTCGGTCCACGGCCCAGAAGCGTCGGTCGGTGAGGGCGGTGACTGCCTCGTCGTCGACCAGCAGGCAGCAGCGGCGCGCGGCCACGTCGCGGATCGCGTCGTTGAACGCGGTGAACCGCGCCTCGAGTCGGTCCGCGAACTGCCCGCTGCCCCCTGCGCGTGTCAGTGAGGTGAACAGGACCAGTTGGGCGCCGGTGGCCAGCAGGCGCTCGACGGCAGCCTCGTATCGGGCCATCAGGGCAGCTTGGTCGGTGCCTGGCCGCAACACGTCGTTGGGGCCGGCGTGGAAGGTGATGAGGTCGGGACCCATGGCGATTGCGGGGCCAACCTGTTCGGTGACGACCTGGTCGAGCAGCTTGCCGCGCACCGCGAGGTTGGCGTAGCGGACGGGTGCGGGCAGCTCGGGCTGGTCCGCGGCAGCCAGGCCCTCGGCGACCCGGTCGGCCCAGCCCAGGTGCCTTCCGTCGGGTCGGTCGGAATCGCACATGCCTTCGGTGAAGGAGTCGCCGAGGCTCACCATGAGGGTCACCGCGCAACGGTATCCCGGGCCGATGGCGGGATCGGCCCGAGGTGAGGGACGTGCCTGCCCCCGGGCCAGCGTCGTGCACCGTCGTAATTACACCGTTGGTAGGACTTTGGTCCCGGATGAGTGCTGGCGGCGTGGGTAGAAGTGGTGGTCGGGTCGGGGGTTCGAGGTGGTGAGCCGCCTCGATTTGGTCGGTAGTCCCGGGCTGACCTACACTGGAGCAACCGACGCGGGGTGGAGCAGCTCGGTAGCTCGCTGGGCTCATAACCCAGAGGTCGCAGGTTCAAATCCTGCCCCCGCTACCAGTGTCGTAGCAGGTCAGAGGCCAGTTTCCGGGAAACCGGGGACTGGCCT
>CAWCUF010000007.1:0-507399 GCA_963798745.1 uncultured Actinomycetes bacterium | reverse complement strand
GCCCTCTACAGGCGGCGGGTCACGCTTACGCTGCGGTGATCCCTTCCTTCATCGAGGCCGCCCTATCTGGGCGTGTGCTCACCGTCCACGGGGACGGCTCACAAACGCGGGACTTCACGTGCGTTGATTTGGTAACCCGAATCCTAAGTGAGGCGGCGACGGGTCAAGTAGCGTCCGACGTACCCGTGAACCTTGCATTCGGCACCCGGCGGAGCCTGCTAGAGGTGGTGTCGGACTTGGAGAGGCTGCTCGGGAGGACCCTTCCCGTTGAACATGTCGAGCCGAGGGTGGGGGATGTCCGAGACTCGCAAGCGGACAACACGCACCTTAGGCACTTGTTCCCGATGGCCGAGGCAGAGCCATTTGAGGCTGGCCTGCGAAAGACGTTGGACTGGTGGATCTCGCGGTGGTAGTTCAACTGCTCGGTCGTCCTAACTGCTGAGCGGTTCAGAGCAACTCGAAGTCACCGGGGTGTTTCAAGCCGTCCGTGTTGGCGGACGCGTTGAGCCGGAGCCGGGCCCCTGCTAGTGCACAGGCAGCCGCTGCCAACCCGCAGGAGCCTGTCCTGTGGCTGCCGTGTCACCAGCCCCGTAGCTACTATGGGCTTCTCTGAGGACACATTGTTCGGGCAGAGCATCGGTGCGAGGATGGAGGCGTCGGGAGGGCCCATGCGGGAATCTGCAAGATGGCGGCTCAGCGCGGCCAGACGAGGCGGGAGGAATCCGTGGCGATCACTCCGGGCGCTCACCACGCCCGCGGGCTGGGCCAGACTGAACTACGCACTCAGGCCGCCGGCTCATGGGGACTTGGAGGACTCGTCAGACGGTCTGGGGGTACGAACGTACCCTTCCTACGCTGATTACGTGGCTCACCAGCGGACAAGCTCGCCACACTTGATCTATCGGCATACGATGTCGACTTTCGACTCGGCTTGGCGCAGCGGATGGCAGGGCGCCATTTCAGAGGGAGGTCAGTGCTCTGTCTCGCCGCCAGGCTAGGTACCGAGGTGAGGGCCTTTCACGACGTGGGCGCGTTTGCGGTCGGCATCGACCTTGAGCCGGGAGGCGACGATCGGTGGGTCCTCCCGGGTGACTTCCACCAGTTGATTTTTCCGGATCATCGGTCGATGCCGTCTACTGCCACTGGTTCGACCACGCCCTTGACCTACCCAAGGTCCTGGGCGGAGGGCCGACGCGTGCTGAAGCGGGACGGCCAACCCATGTCGACCTTCTGACGGGCAGCCACGAAGAGCTTAAATTTAATCCACTGGGCGGCTACGTCGTGGAGGTCGGTCAACGACGCGGTGCACCTCCTCGAAACGCAGGGGTTCCCGGTCGCCGAACGCAGGGCAATAGCGTCACCTTGGATCGGGGAGGAGGTTGCGCTCCACGTGTCGACCTCGGCCGGATCACTGGCGGCGCCCGACTGAGCGGTGGGACCCGGGCCGGGGGTGGGGTCAAGTCCCTGGGCGTGGTGTACGGCTGATTCTTCGAGTGGGGGGTGGTTAGAAGGGGTTTTGTCCGGGTTCGGGGGTTGGGGGTTCGCTGCTCGAGGGCCTCCATTCGTCGATGTCATCGGGCCAGGGCGCGGGTTGGCCGTGGTCGTCCCAGAAGCCGGTCTCGAGGCCAGCGGCCAGGCGTTCGAGGTCCTCTTGGTGGGTGCTCGTGGTGCTGGTCATGCGGCCGGCTCCAGTTCCGTGTCGAGAGTGGGTGCGGGCAAGGCGGGCGGTTCGGTCGCCCTGGCGCGGGCCAGGACGTCCAGGGAGAAGTAGCGTCGTCCCTCAACCCAGTCGTCGTGCTGCTCGGCCAGGACCGCCCCGACGAGGCGGGTGACCGCGTCCCGGTTGGGGAAGATGCCCACCACGTCCGTCCTGCGCCGGATCTCCCTGTTCAACCGCTCGTTGGGATTGTTCGACCACAGCTGTCTCCAGATCTGCTTGGGGAAGGTGGTGAACGCGAGCACGTCGGCGCGGGCGGCGTCGAGGTGCTCGGCCACGTCGGGCAGCTTGTCGGTCACCGAGGTGAGCAGCTTGTCGTACTGGGCGTGCACCGCGGGGGCGTCGGGCTGGTCATAGACGCTGTGCAGCATCGCCTTGACCGCCGGCCACGCGGACTTCGGGCACACGCTCATCAGATTCGCGGCGTAGTGGGTTCGACACCGCTGCCAAGACGCCCCGGGCAGGTTCGCCGCGATCGCCTCGACCAGACCAGCATGCGCATCCGAGGTGACCAGCCTGACCCCCGTGAGGCCGCGGGCGACCAGGTCCGCGAAGAACGTGTTCCACGCCTGCTTGGTCTCACTGGTGGCGACCTTGACCCCCAACACCTCCCGGTGCCCGTCGGCGTTCACCCCGGTGGCCACGAGCACCACCGCGTTGACCACCCGGCCGTCCTCGCGGACCTTCATCGTCAACGCGTCCGCCGCGACGAACGTGAACGGTCCCGCGTCTCCCAACGGACGGGTGCGGAATGCAGCCACCTGCTCATCGAGGTCTGCGGCCATCCGCGACACCTGGGACTTCGATAGCGTCGTGATGCCCAGGCTCTGCACGAGCTTGTCCATCCGCCGCGTCGACACCCCGAGCAGGTAACAGGTCGCGACCACGCTGATCAGCGCTGACTCGGCCCGCTTGCGGCGCTCGAGCAGCCACTCGGGGAAGTAGGAACCCGAACGCAGCTTCGGGATCGCTAGGTCGATGGTCCCCGCCCGGGTGTCCAGCTCGCGGTGGCGGTAGCCGTTGCGGGAGTTCACCCGGTCCAGGGACGGCTGGCCCCAGTCAGCGCCGCAGACCGTGTCGGCCTCGGCCGAGAGCAGCGCATTGATCACCGTCGAGAGCAGGTGACGCATCAAGTCCGGCGACGCGTCAGACAAACCCTTCTCCAGCAGGGCAGCAGGGTTGAGAATGTGAGGTGCGGTCATCGTGGTGGTTCCTTTCGAGAGTGCTGTGGAATGTTCACTCGAAGGATCACGCGGTGACCGCGTCTACGTCCCAGCGACATGCCGGGCGCTCGATCAAGCCGACCGCGTTACACCACTATCGGGGACTCAACTGGGGGTGGTCAGCACGCGATTCGAGGAGGAGGCGTCAGGGGGGTGTGTCTCAGTCCGCCTCGTGATGCCGCGTTCCATGCATTTGGCGCTGGGCCGGAACGGACCGGTATCCAACCCCGCGACTGGGGCCGGTGCATAGCGGCTCTTCAAACTTGACCGGGCACGCGGGTCGTCGCGTCGTTGACGTGAGAGTGCCCGCGACCTCGTGATCATGGCTGTTGCGGCAGTTCATGGTCACGAAGCGAGGTCACGGGCTTGGTCAAGGTTACGCAGGTTCAGGGCGGTCCCGGCGAGGTCGAGGGTGCTGCCACCCGCCTGCTCGATATCGAGGGGTTGACTGTGGTGAGGGTCGATCTCGACGCTGAGGGTGGGCGGGTCGTGCACGCCAGGACCGCCGACGGGTTCCCTGCGGGCTGCCCGGAGTGTGGGGTGATCTCGACGTCGTTCAAGGGCTCGGCGGTGACGCACCCGCGGGACGTGCCCTACGGGCCGGCGCGGGTACGGCTGGTCTGGCACAAGTCGCGGTGGCGGTGCCGGGAACGGCCGTGTCCGCGTGGGTCGTTCACCGAGTCGTGCCGACGACGTGGCGGGTGCTGGACCGCATCGATGACGTGCATCTGAAGGGGGGTGCGCTCGGCGCGGGCCGCCGCGCGGGGGCGTGCGTGGGCTGCAGGTGCCGCTCCGGCGGTGGGTGGTGAGTTGTGCCTGGACGTCGATGCCACGATCACGATCGCGCACTCGGAGAAGGAGTTCGCTGCCCCGACGTGGAAGCACACGTTCGGGTTCCATCCGCTGTTGTGTTTCCTGGACCGCCCCGAGGTCTCCGGCGGGGAGGCGTTGGCTGGGGTGCTGCGGCGTGGGAACGCCGGGTCCAACACCGCCAAGGACCACATCACCGTCCTGGACCTGGCCCTGGAGCAGCTACCCGCAGGGTTCCGGCCCCGTCCCGGGGATGAGGACTCGCCGCGGGTGCTGGCCCGGTCGGACTCCGCCGGGGCAACTCACCTGTTCGCTGACGCGTGCGTGGAACGGGGAGTCGAGTTCTCCTTCGAGTTCCCGATCGATACCCGGGTCCGCCAGGTCGTGGACCTGATCCCCGAGCAGTGCTGGGACCCAGCCCTGCAGACCGGGCAGGTCGACCTGCGCGAGGGGGCGTGGGTATTCGAGATCACCGACATGATCGACCTGTCCGCCTGGCCGGCGGGGTCCCGGGTGATCCTGCGTAAGGAACGCCCGCATCCCGGGGCGCAGTTGAGGTTCACAGACCTCGACGGGCACCGGATCACCGGGTTCCTGACCAACACCCCACGCGGGATCATCCCCGGGCAAGCCGCCGGCCTGGAACTACGCCACCGCCAACACGCCCGTGTTGAGGACCGGATCCGGGAGGCCAAGGCCAGCGGGCTGCGGAACTTCCCCTGCCACGGCCAAGCCATGAACGCAGCCTGGTTGGAGGTCGTGCTCACCGCGGTGGACCTGGTCACCTGGACCCAACTCATCAGCTTCGCTGACACCCCAGCGCTGGCCCGCTGCGAGATCCACACGTTCCGCTACCGCGTCCTGCACGTCGCCGCCCGGATCACCCGAGGCGCGCGACGCACCCACCTACGCCTGGACAAGACCTGGCGCTGGGCCGCCCAGATCGCCGCAGGGTTCCACCGAATACGCGCGGCCTTCGTCTGACCCGCCGCGCGACCGCGCCCGACCCGAGGACCCCGAAACATCCCACCCGGTCACCCACCGGGCCACCAACATGCCCCGACCCTGACCACCACCCAGAAACCGGCAAACCGGACACACCTCACGACCGATCAACACCCGCATGAAAGAGCAGGCTAGCCCTCAATCTGTGAGTGTGGCCGTGGGCCACACTCACAGATTGAGGCTAAGAGTTCAGACCACTTCTACCGGCACTCGCACTGACCACGGCCCGTACCCCAGGTCAGTGCGTGCCCGGACCGCGATGTAGTACGTCGAACCGTTCACCAACCCCGCACCCAGGCTGCAACCCAACGAGGTGGTCGTCGCCGTCGAGACCAGAGTCCCCCCACTGGCAACCGGATACGCGCCACACACATACTGACGTCACAGGCGACCCACCATCCGAGGCCGGCGCCTCGAACGTGACCGCCACCATCGATCCACTCATCGCCGCCGCCACATTCTGCGGAGCCGACAGAGGACCACCGAGAAATCAACCGGGACCCGGGCTGACCACGGCCCCTACCCCAGATCGGTGCGTGCCCGGACCGCGATGTAGTACGTCGACCCGTTCACCAACCCCGCACCCAGGCTGCAACCCAACGAGGTGGTCGTCGCCGTTGCCACCATAGTCCCCCCACTGGCAGCCGGATACGCATAACACAGCATACAGACGTCACCGGCGACCCACCATCCGAGGCCGGCGCCTCAAACGTGACCGCCACCATCGATCCACTCATCGCCGCCGACACCTTCTGCGGAGCCGACAGTGGACACCCGACAAATCAACCGGGACCCGGCTGACAACGGCCCCCACCCCACCTCGTTCCGGGCCCGCACCGCGAAGAAGTACGTCGTCCCGTTCACCAACCCCGCACCCAGGCTGCAACCCAACGAGGTCGTCGACGCCGAGGTCACCATAGTCCCCCCACTGGCAGCCGTATACGCATAACACGCATACAACGTCACCTCCGACCCACCATCCGACGCCGGCGCCTCGAACGAGACCGCCACCATCGATCCACTCATCGCCGCCGACACCCTCTGCGGAGCCGACAGAGGCCACCCGAGAAAGCAACCGGACCCGGCGACAACGGCCCCCACCCCAGATCGGTGCGTGCCCGCACCGCGAAGAAGTACGTCGACCCGTTCACCAACCCCGCACCCAGCGTGCAACCCAACGAGGTCGTCGTCGCCGTGGTCACCAGAGTCCCCCCACTGGCCGCCGTATACGCGTAACACGCATACAGACGTCACCGCCGACCCACCATCCGACGCCGGCGCCTCATACGACACCGCCACCGATCGACCCACTCATCGCCGCCGACACCCCCTGCGGCGCCGAAGGGCACCCGTGACACCAGACACGGCAACCAACTCCGACAACGGCCCCCACCCGACCGCGTTCCGGGCCCGCGCCCGCGAAGAAGTACGTCGTACCCGGCCACCAGGCCCGCACTCAACGTGCAACTCGTCGACGAGGTCGTCGACCCCGCGGTCACCATCGACCCCCCACTGGCCGCCGTATACGCGTAACACGCATACAACGTCACCGCCGACCCACCATCCGACGCCGGCGCCGCATACGACACCGCCACCGCACTCGACCCACTCATCGCCGCCGACACACCCTGCGGAGCCGACGACGGCACCGGCGCCACGTAGGTGAACCCACCCGCCAGCGTCCCCGGCGCCGCTCGTCGGGTTCGTGACCGCGACATCCACCGCGCCCGCCGCATGCGCAGCCGTCTTCGCGGTGATCGACGTGTCGCTGACCACGACGACATTGGTCGCTGCAACGCCACCGATGGCCACGGTCGCCCCGGCGACGAACGAGCTGCCGGTGATGGTCACGTTCGTGCCGCCGGCGATCGGGCCCGTGGCTCGGGCTGATCGCCGTCACGACCGGCGGATTGATGTCGTAGGTGGCCGGGTCCGACTGCGAGCTCGCCGTGACCTCCGGGAACCCCACCGCCGGTGCAACCGGTTCGTCCAGATATCCGACCCGGTTGTTGGCCACGACCCGGTAGGTGTAGTTCACCTGACGTCCGAGTCCGGTCGACCACGGCTCTCCGTCGTGCCCTTCGTGTTGGGCTGGTCCAGCGCCCTCTCGATTGGCGACCCGACGTCGACCCAATCGGTGCCGTCCATGCGCTGCAGGACGTAGGACGTCTCGGCGATCGAGTTGTCGTTCCACGTCACCTGGACCCGCTCAGCCCCACCCGAGTTGACCTTCGCGAACGTCAGCCCGTCGGCCTTCCGCGGCGGGTAGGCCACAGCCTGCGGCCGCATCATGTCCATCTCCTCATGGCTGAGGATGTGGCAGTGGAAGACGTACTCCCACCCGAAGTTGACCAGCTTGTTCTCGATGGGAGTCGTCGGATTGCCCTGCGGGTCGATGCTGTTGAACATGTCGGTCGACCCGGGCTTCATCATCGGGTTGAGCAGCCGCACGGAGTTCGGGACCTCCCAGGGCAGCTCGGGGATGATCGGGCGCAGGGCCACGATCGTGTCCTCCAGTGGCGCCATGCGCACCGTGTCCTTCCAGCCCAGCTCCTCCGGGTCCGGTGGCTTGATGATGTTGTCCCACGTCACCCGGTTGAGCACCTGGACGTCGTAGAGGTGGAAGTGGATCGGGTGCGTGTCCACACCGTTGTGGGTCACCCGCCAGAGCTGGCTGCCGTCATCGGCGAGCCCGATCGGCTTGATATCCACGTTGCTGGCTGCCTCGCCGTTCTCGTAGGTCACGTCGATCTTGGGCAGCTTCGTGGTGTCGATCAGCTCGGTCGGTGGGTTCACGTACGGGTACAGGGTCACGTTCTGCGCACCGGGCGTCGGGGGCGAAGCCTCGATGCCGAGGTTGGCCGTCATCCGGCCGAACTCGTCGAAGGTCGACGAGTTCATCTCGTCATGGATGGCCTTCGGCTCGAGTTTGATCGTCTTCTTCTCGTTCGGCTTGGCGAGCGTGTTGAAGTTGAAGTCGTCGGTGTCGTCGACCCGGACGTATCCGTCGCACCGCGTCGTGCTGGCGGCGCTGCAGTCACCGGTCCCGGTGAAGTTGGTGCCGTAGGCGGAGTTGTAGGTGTTCTGGCCCACGATGATCGGGTTCTGCGAGGCCTCGAACACCCCGCCCCCAGCCGCCGTGTGCCGGAAGGCCTTGTTCAACTTGGTCATGTCGAATGCCACCGCCGGCGCCGCGTCGGCGACCTTGACCCGCATGATGGTGCGGGTGTTCGGCCCGTACCCGGGCAGGATCTTCGGCGCGCCCACAGGGCTGAGGTCCGGGGCTCCCGTGTAGTAGTCGTACGAGGGCACACGGGCCGGGAAGGCCGCGGGGGCGTCGTTGTAGAGGATCAGCGTCTTGCCCGCGAACTTCGAGAAGTCCACGATGGCATCCGCTCGCTCAGCGGGAGCCAGGAGCAGCGAGTGCTTGTCCACGTTGCCGACGTCGAACCGGGTCGGGTCGGTGATCCAGGTGGTCTCCTGCTGGCCGTCGACGACCGTCGGCGCGGGCAGGAATCCGCCCTCGGTCCCGATCTGGATCCAGTCCGGGCCGTCCAGGGCGCCGCCATCGGTGTCCGGCGTCGGGAAGATCACCGGGTCGAGCTGGGCCGCCTCGAGCTCGGACTTCTTGAGCTTGACCTCGGACTGGCCGTCGCCGTTGGCCGCATCCGGGTCAGCGACGTACCACTGGAAGTTGAAGAACCGGTCGTTGGCCGCATTGAGCACGCGCAGCCGGTACGACTTGGGATCCACCGTCGTCGTCGGGTAGGCCACCCCATTGACGATCGGGGTGTCGTTGAACTGCTCCATGCCCGCCGAGATGTTCGGTGTGCCGGGGATCATCTCCGGCTCGCAGTAGGGATCCGTGTCGTACTGCCACGTGTTCGGATCGTCCACGCTGCAGGGGACGGCCAGGTCCTCGCTGAACGGCGGGTCCGCGTTGGGGTCCTTGTTGAAGTAGGGGTTCGCGATCGGCCCGTACACGGTGTCCTTGGCCGGCGGCCAGAACCAGGGCCCGTACATCCACCGCCCGTAGGCGCTCATGCCGGAGGCGTCACCCGGGTTCTGGGCAGGCATGTAGACATGGTGGTACCAGAAGTTGCCCTCCCCGCCCCAGCGGTCGGTGTCCCACGTCGGGTCCTGCGCTGCCAACTGCTCGGGGCCGGGGACGAAGGTGCGGTCCTGGACGATCAGCGGCAGTTGGTCGCTGGGCACGGTCCCGTCAGCGATGAGCTTCTGCTCCATCGCGTCGGTGATCATGTAGCCCGCGGCCTCGCCGGCGTACACGTTCAGGCGGGTGATGCCCCAGGCGTGGTCGTGGTAGAACATCAGCCGCGCGCTCTGCTGGTTGGTGTAGTAGAACGTCGAGCAGCCGTCGTCTTTGGCCTCGCATCCGGCCCCGTCCGGGCCGACCATGTCGGGCACGTCGCGGACGCTGACGCCCTGCGGATAGGGGGTGTTCTCGTCCTTCGGGGTGATCCACTGATGGGGCGTCCCGTCGCTGATCCACGGCGTGATCCCGCCATGCAGGTGCAGCGTCCCCCGGTTGTCCTTGAAGCAGTCGAGGGCCTTGGGCGCCTTGGTGCAGTCAGGGACG
Source organism: uncultured Actinomycetes bacterium (assembly GCA_963798745.1). GTDB lineage: Bacteria > Actinomycetota > Actinomycetes > S36-B12 > CAIYMF01 > Prado023. Next base: position 498,047 of record CAWCUF010000007.1, on the reverse strand, counting down.
CGGACCTCGTCAGTGACCTTCCCGTTGCCGGCGACGACCATGTCCATGTCCATGGGCAGCTTGCCCGAACCCATCATCGAGCTGTCGACGGGCAGGAACAGGTCGCCGTCATCGCCCGTGGGGAGCAGGTTGCGGAACACGATCCGGACCGGCCGGTCCTTGGTCGCCCCGATGAACGGGCCGAGGAACTGCGGCGGCGTGACCGCGGTGTAGCCGGTGTCGACGAAGGAGCCGTCCATGAGCTCGTTGGCCAGCGGAAGGCCCGCTGGGATCCCCTTGTCGGCAAGTTCTGATGTCCACAACTGCACGTAGCCGCGCACCATCGTGGCGGGCAGGTCCTTGTGGAACTTCGCCTTGTACTGCACCAGGCCGATGACGTACTCGTCGGCCTCGATCGGCGTGCCCTCGTCGTCGATGTAGGTCTTCACCGTCGGGACGGCGACCGGCAGGTACTTTCCGGTGGTCGGGCAGTTCGGTGGGGTGCACGTCAGCGGCAGGTCGTCCTCGAACTTCTTGATGCCTGGCGTGATGTAGTCGGCCCCCGGTGCGTCGAGGGTGAGCCCGGTGACCGCTCCGGCGTTGATCGTGGCGGTGGCCGTGGCACCGTTGCCGTCGGCGTCGTTGATCGTGACGGTGGGGGGCGAGATGTAGCCGTCACCCGGCTGGTCCACGACCACCGAGTTGAGGGTCAAGGAGGCCGATGCCTTGGCTTCCTCGCCGTCGATGACTGTGATGGGATCGAACTGCGTGCCGTCGCGCACGACGATGCCCGGCGCGGTCGAGTAGCCGGAGCCCGGGTTGTCCACGACCACCTCGGTGATCGTCACCGGATCGCCGTTGTTGTTGCAGTTGGTCTCTGCGCACACCACGTGGGCCGTGGCCTGCACGCCGTCGGGCCCATCCGGGAAGTCGATGCCGACGGTGGGGAACGTGTAGCCGGCGCCGGGGGCATCGAGCGTGATCGCGTCCACGCTTCCGTAGGCCGTGGCGCTGGCCGGGACCGGTGTGGTCACCCCGGAGGCGTCAAGCATGGTCGCAGCGAAGGAGTAGGTCCGATCCTGGGAGTTGACCGGGAACTCGGCGCCGCCGAGCGCGATCGTGGCGTCCTGCACCGGTGCGGTCGGCGCGGGGTAGCTGAGCGTGTCGCTGCCCCCGTTGTTGTCCAGCGGGATGCCAGCGCCGTAGAACGCGAGCACGTCGCCGGCCTGGACGGCAACGTCGGCCACCGGGTAGGCGGCCGGTTGGGACACGCCTGGGTCCGCAAGCACGGGGACGGTGAGTTCGGCGCTGGCGAACACGACCTGGTACTCGTCAGCGGTTGCGGTGGGGCGCAGGACATAGCCCCTGAACTTCTTGCCGGCCGACGGGTATTGGCTGGCACCCTGGTCGGCCTGGTTCCAGGTCAGGAACTGCGTGAGCGTCCCCGCGGGCAGGGCCGTCGGGAGCACCACGAGCGCGGGCTCAGGTTCACTGACGTTCGGGTAGTCGGTGGCGTACGCACGGTCCCGCAGGGTGTTGCCGACCTGGACCAGGGTCCCGGCACCGCCGCCGCCGGCGAAGGACACTGTGGGCGCGGTGTACCCGGAACCCCCGGTGTCGACCGTCACGCTTGTGACGGCGCCCGAGCCGGCCACCGTGGCGCTCGCCGCAGCACCGCTGCCGGCACCGGTGATCGCCACGGTGGCCTGCGTGTAGCCGCTGCCCGGATCAGTCAGCGTGAGTTCGGTGACCGCGCCGTCGCCCCCAACGGTCGCGATGGCCTTGGCACCGGAGCCATCGCCGAGGATCTCCACCTCGACGTTGGGAGTCGTCAGGGGGCTGTTCGCCCAGTTCGGCCACGGCCCGAAGTAGTGCGGCACGTTCGCCTCGTCGGTCTCGCTGGTCGGGACGCCTCCCGTCGAGGTCCCGACCGGGGCGGCCGCGGCCGGCAGCGCCGAGCGCCCCACCTGACCTGCCAGCGCGAGGATCAGCGCCAGGACAGCGACGATGTTGATGACCTTGAAACCCGACGATCGTGCCATGACGTGACCCCGCTAGTTCTGCATTTCCCGGACAGGCTGCGCGCAAGTTAGTGGAGCCTGCCCTTGCAGCGCCAGCGAGAAGGCTCTGATCATGGGGGACATTTATGGGGGGCATTGAGGATCGTGTCCGAATTGCCGCTCAATGTCATTCATTGTGAACGCTTGAGCACGGAAAGTAGTCGAATGCCCGGCGTCCCGGCGGCTCGTGCTCACCCTGGCCGCCACAGGTGGTCCACTGATGGGACGGGCGAGAACGCCGACGAATGTCATTTATTGTGACCATTCGAACACGCGAAGTGATCGAATTTGCGCCGGTGACCTTCGCAGGCAGTCGCAGCAGTATGCGGCCCTATGTGCCTCTATAGTCGGCTTCTCCATCAGCACCCAGCGAGCCAGAGGGTGGCCCCTGGGAACGATGGCAGCGGGCGTTGCTCGCCCGGGTTGGGTTCAGGCGGCTACGCTTCCGCAGACCGACAGAGAGGTTAGAGATGCCTTCCACCGTGCGACGTGCGGTCCCCTGCGTAGCGGCACTCGCGTTGGCGCTGTCGCTGTCCGCGTGCACCGGCGACGGATCCGAAGCCGCTGGCACTACGCAGGTGTCCGCCTCATCGGCCCCCGGCTCGGGCACGGCTCGCGGTCACGACCGAGCAGTGGTGCCAGGCATACGCGTCGATCGCCACCAGCCTGGGAGCCCTGGCCTCCACTCCGGAGGATGCAGCCTCGGGAGTGGCGCTGCTCGCCACGTTCGACAACCTCTGGGTCTCCGCCGGCGAGCTCCAACTGGTGACCGCCGACGAGGTGGCTGCCAATCGATCCGCGGGCACCGGCTATGCGGAGGTCATGCAGTTGGTGGCCGACGGCGCGAGCGAGGAGGAGGTCCGTGCTGCCCAGGTCCGCTTCACCTCGTCGACCGAGGAGATGCGCACGGAGCTCACGTCGTCCTCGGCCAAGATCACCGATGCCTGCCAGCTCGGGAGCCCCTCGGCGTCCGCAGCGCCGTAGGCAGGCACCCACTGGGCCTGCGGGCTCTTCGCCCACGTATCCGGCTGCGCGGCGTTGAGGATGTCGCTCGCGCGTCGAGGCGGCTTCCTGGGCGGTTGTTGCCTACCATGCCCCCATGCTGACAACAACGGGGATCAGGACCATGGCCGCTCTGGCAACGGCAGGTTGCCTTCTCCTGACGGGGTGCACGGGGTCGAGTGCACCTGAGGAACCGGCGCCCTCCGGGACGGCAGCCTCCGCCAGCGAGCCAGCGCCGACCGGTGACGCGTCCGCAGGTGCGGGCGTCATCGCCTCAGCGAGCCCCACGACCATCCCCGCCCCCGAGGAGTCCGACGATGTCCGGGGAGTGGAGGTGGAGCTCTCCAGCTCGACCTCGCGGGCAGGGGAGCCCGTCCAGGTCACCGTGACGGTCCCGAAGAAGTTGGCCGGTGAGTCCGTCGTGCTCGTGATACCGAACGAGGACGGCACGATGTCCGTCATCACCGCACCTGTCATGGTCAACGACGACCTGGCCGCGTACATGACGCTCGACATGGGCCAGACGCTGACCTTCCGCGCGGTGGTCCCGGAGGAGGACGTGTCCGACGCCGTCTCCCTGTCGGCCGACGCTCCGATCCTTGGCCAGTCCGGGGACTTCACGATCACGGTCGAGTAGTCGGCCCGCCGCGGGAGCCCTCGGGAACGCCCGGCCCCGGGAGGGGACTACTACCGCGCCCCCTTGGACGGGCGGTCCCTCGGTCTGAGGATTATCCACATGAAGCGGGGCTCCAAGGAACTTGTCTTCGAACTCGCACCCATCACCGAGGACCTCGAGGATGCGATCGCTCACGCCTTCGAGTGCGTAATCGCTTCGCACTCGGGTGTCACGACGGTCACCCTCACGGCGCGCGGGGCCACCTGCGTTGCGGCCGCTCTGGGCGCTCTCGAGGAGTTGCGCCTGCTGGGGGCTGACGTTCGACGACTCGTCGACGACCTGGGCGGCCGGCGTGAGATCGCCCGACGCTCAGGGGGCGATCGCCGCGACACGGGACTCGGACGGCCATCATCTGGCAGCACCGACTGAGGCTCCACACGGGGGCGTTCACGACGACTCGACCCTCCTCCCCTTTCCGGTACACCATGACGCACGAAGGTACCCTTGGTACCTTTTCGCAAACGGAGGTACCACCATGGCGCTCAACCTGAAGAACCAACAGACCCTGCAGTCGATCGACGAGCTCGCCCGGCTCACCGGCGAGTCGAAGTCCGAGGCCGTGGCCAGCGCCATCGAGGCCCGGCTAGCAGAACTGCTCGCCGCCCACCAGGCCGCGCAGACGGCCGAGGGCGAACCCCGGGATCGACTCCGCGCCCTGATCGCCGACACTGCGCCCCGGTTCGCCCGCGCCGGGCTCGGAGCCGACGCTGACGGCAGCTACGCCGACCCGACAGCGCAGCTGTACGACGACGCTGGCCTCCCCCGATGATCGTCGACACTTCGGCCATCATCGCCATCCTTCGGGGCGAGCCTGCAGCCGAACAGCTCGCGGAGGCCATCCTCGCCGCCGGGGCCGCGCGGATCTCCGCGGCCAGCTACGTCGAGGCGGCCGCCGTGGTCGACCGTGTGGGCGACCCAGTGCTCAGCCGTCGCCTGGATGAGCTCCTGGCACTGTTGGGCATCGAGCCGGCGCCATTCGATGCCGCCCAGGCGAGGGCCGCCCGAGCGGCCTACGCGGACTTCGGGAAGGGCAGCGGCCACCCGGCGGGCCTGAACTTCGGAGACTGCCTGTCCTACGGCTTGGCGAAGGCCGCTGGCGAGCCGTTGCTCTTCGTCGGCAACGACTTCGGGCAGACCGATCTCCACGCGGCGCTCGAGGACGCCTCCCCAGGGTGACCCGGGCCGTGAACGCCCTTGCGTGGCTGCGGCGGCGGGCGCGGACGGCCTCTCGCCGGTCGTCTACCCAGGCAGCGTCACTTCGCCCGCGCGACCCCTCGCAGGACCCGCACGAGCGCGTCGGTCGAGTCCCGGAGCTGCTCGAAGCCCAGCTGGTGCAGCCCCATGCCCAGGACGTGCGGGTCCAGGACGTCATCGACGTGTGCCTCGCCCGGCAGCGAGGGCACGGCCGCAGTGGACTGCGAGCTGTGTGACGCGGGCGCCATCCCACGCGCGGCATCCATCTCCGCGACCAGCCAGGCCGCGCGAGCATCGGCGCGCTCAGGCAGGTCCGGCACGAGGCGACGTGGATCGCCCTGCGGGTAGCGCTCGAGCCGGTCGCCGGGCTCCTGCGCGGCGGCGATCATCCCGATATCCACGATCCAGTCGGCAATCCGGCCCGCCTGCCTGATGGTGAACGTGCGGCTGCGCGACGCCGGGGAGAGCGTGGCGATCGGCGGACGATGGTCGCGCGCGGCTGTCAGGATCAGGTCCGCCCACGCCACGAGCCCCGGAGTCAGCTGCTGGGAACGGTGCTCCCCGGCGTGCCCGACCAGCGCCGGCGCCACCCGGCAGCCTGGTGCCCCGACAATCGCGTGGGTCCCGGCCGAGCGCACCTCAGTGCCTGCCAGCTCCGGGTGCTCAGCGACTGCGGCGCGCAGCAACTGCTGGGCCGAGGCGGAGCGGCAGATGTTGGCCGTGCACACATACAGGATCCGCACCCCCGCACGCTATCCCGCCAGCGCGATGCACTCCTGCCGCGTTACCACCGCGGCTCCTCCGGCTTCGATGGGCCGCCACGTGCGGCCTTCAGCCACGACGCGGCGCATGCCGTTGACCGACCGGCATCCGTGACTCGGACCCGAGGCACCCGTCCGGCCGGCGATAGGCTGCCCGCGTGCATCAGGGCGACGGACACGGGGGCTCGGCGTCCATCGCCGCCCCCGACTACTGGTGGTACGTCGCCCGCGCCGACCTGCTGGAGGCGGCCCTGCGCGAGCACGTCCAGGATGCCGGGCTCGTCCTCGACCTGGGCAGCGCCGACGGGCCCAGCGCTGGGTGGCTGCGCGCCGCCACCGGGCGCACCGTCTCGCTGGACATCGATCCGCGTGGGCTCGGCGCTGGCGGGGTGTGCGGCTCCGCGCTCGCCCTGCCCTTCGCCGACGGCACGTTCGACGCCGTGACCGCCTTCGACGTGATCGAGCACTGCGACCCCGAAGCGACCGCGCTGGCAGAGGTGCGCCGGGTCCTGCGCCCCGGCGGGCGGTTCCTCATGTCGGTGCCGGCCTACACCTGGGCGTGGAGCGACTTCGACGTGGCCAACGGCCACCACCGCCGCTACACCCGACCCCGCGCCGTCGCTGCCGTGCAGCGCTCCGGGTTCATGGTGGACCGCGCGACCTACGGGTTCGCGTCCGTGTTCCCGATGTTCGCCGCCGAGCGGCTGGCCCGCCGCGTGCGCCGCCCCCGCGCGGGAGGCGCTGCTGACATCGTCGCCCTGCCGCAGCTGCCTCCCCGGGTCAACGCCGCCCTCCTGCGCCTGGCCCGGGCGGATCGGATCGCCCTGCGGCGGGGAAACCTGCCCTTCGGATCGTCGGTGTTCCTCGCGGCCACCCGCGGGCGCTGACCCCGACCCGCGGAGGCGGACGACACACCTCGACACCGGCGGCGACCCGCGTCCCATCCGGGACGACGACGGGACTCGGCCCTGGCGGACTGATCCACGCCGGCGTGACTCACGTCGATGTCCGACCTCGTCGCTGGGTCATCACGGGTGCGTGGGCATCAATGGACCAGCGCGCAGCGGGCGGCGGGCGCCGGGCAGCGGGCAGCGGGCGGGGCATCCTTGCAATCTCAGGTGCGACGCGGCGCGTTGACCTCAAACCAGCCCACCCACGGCGGCTATCCGTCGATCGGACCACCGGCGACCACCCGGGCGCGCACGTCCGCCGCCGTCCGGGCCAGCCCCGACGCAAGGGTCGTCGCCGCGAGTGCATCGATCGCTGGCCACACCCGCGAACGCAGGCGCAGGTCGAGCACCTGCCCGGTGGCCGCGCCCCCGACCGGAACCGTCCGCAGCCGCCGGTGGAGCACCCGCCGAGCCTCGGAGATCGCGTACCCCACGGTGACGGGGTGGCCCGAGGCCAGCACCTTCGTGATCACCGCACCCGGCGGCTCGGCTCGGGCAAGTTCGATGCTGCCGGCGATCATCCGGGCCGCATCGCCGACGTAGAGGTAGTCGCGGATCGTGTCCTGGGAGACGTACACCGGCAGCGGCCGGCCGGTGGCATCGGCCAGGCAGAGCTGGGAGAGCAGGCCCTGCGGCTTGCCCAGGCGCTGGCCGGGGCCGTACACGTTGGCCAGCCGACCCAGCACCACGCGCACCCCCGTGCGCTGCGCGAACTCCGCGGCCCGGGACTCCATCGCAAGCTTGGCCCGGCCGTAGGCGACCAGCGGACGCGGCACGGTCGCCTCGTCGAACGGCGGCTCGGCGCACCCCGCGTACAGCCCGCCCGCGGACGAGGCCAGCAGCAGGACGCCGCCCGCACGGAGGTCGTCGGGCAGTTGCCCCGGAGCGACAGACCGGTGTTCGGCGTCCTCGGCTCCGACGTCCTCGGCTCCGGCGTCCTCGGCTCCGGCGTCCTCGACTCCCAGCGGCCCTCGGCTCCGAGGCCCCCGACTCCGGCGTCCTCGACTCCCAGGCCCTCGGCTCCCAGGCCCCCGGCTCCCAGGCCCCCGGCTCCCGGGCCCTCGACATCGACGCGACCCACGGTGACGGACGCCGCACCCAGCCCCTTGCGCACGTCCCGGCGTGGCCCATGCCCCCTGCCCCGCCCCGAGTCGTGCACCGATCCAGGACCCCTGCCCGGCTCGCGCTCAGGTCGCAGTCCTTTCCGTTCCAGTTCCTCCGAGTCCACCTCCCGCTCGGCGAACCCTGCGAGCGCAGCCTCCAACGCGTCGAGCGCCCGGCCGAAGACCCGTACCTCGGCGGCCAGCGTGTCCTCCCCGGTCGCCACCACGCCGGCCCCTGCGCACCACGCCACCGCCCATGGCCGCCCGCGCCGACCGTCGGCCACACGTCGGGCACCGATCGCAAGCGCTTGCACGGCGGCGTCCTCGTCATCCCACGGCACGACAGTGGTGAGCACCTCGTGCCCCGCCGACAACAGCGCGCGCGCCACGTGCGAGCCCACCAGCCCGCCGGCCCCCACCACCCAGGTCAGCGGGCGGTCGACGTGCGGCGCGAAGCTCACGCCCCGGCCCCGTCTGCGGCCGGAGACCCCTCCCCGCGCGGCGGACCGTCCTCGCGCAGCGGACCCTTCTCGCCCAGCGGACCGTCCTGGCCCAGCGGACCCTTCTCGCGCAGCGGACCGCCCTCGCGCAGCGGACCCTTCTCGCGCAGCGGACCGCCCTCGCGCAGCGGACCCTTCTCGCGCAGCGGACCGCCCTCGCGCAGCGGACCTACCTGACCCAGCGGACCGTCCTCGCTCCCGTCGTCCGCCCGACCCTCACCGACGGCCCGACCCTCGGCGTTTTCAAGTCCCTCCCGGCCCTGGGTAGCGTCCCCACCCCGCGGACCCTCCCGCCCCAGCGGACCGTCCAGCGGGTCGCGCACCGGCAGGTAGAGCGGCTTGCCCATGGCCATGTTGACCGCCATCCCGACGTACTCCGCGATCACGCCGAGGCTGAACAGGATCACCCCGGTCGAGACCATCAGCAGGATCATGGTCGAGGTCCAACCCGGCGCGTCCCAACGGCCGGTCGAGCGCCCGATCGCCAGCACGATGCCCAGCAGCGGAGCCAGCAGCACCGCGACCGCCCCGAGCACGCTGACCCAGCGCAGCGGCCGCGTCCCGCTGGACAGCACCAGCCGCCAGAAGTGCGACACGAGGCTCCGGGCGCTGTAGCCCGACGGTCGGTCGCCCTCGTCGCGCATCTCGACCGGGCAGGTGGCGATCCGGCGGGCGACCCACGAGATCGCCACATCCAGGTAGATCCCCGGCCCCGCGTACGCCGCCACCGACCGCCCGATCTCCCCGACGATCAACCGGAAGCTGGAGAAGTCCGCCGCCGGCGCACCCTTGGCCATCCGCGCCACCAGCCACTTGGCGCCCCGGGAGGCGGTGTTGCGCAGCGCGCCGTGCGGGGGCTCGTTGGTCGGCTTGGCGTAGACGACGTCGGCCTGCTGGGTCATGGCGGTATCGAGCAGGTCGCCGATCCGCTTCGGGTCGTGCTGACCGTCCTCGTCCATCGTGACGATCCACTCGCTGCCCGAGGCCGCCATTCCGGCCAGCGTCGCGGCGTGCTGCCCGAAGTTGCGGCTCAGCCACACCGGACGCACCCAGTCGTGCTGCGCGGCGAGCGCGCGGATGACCTCGTCGGAGCGGTCTGGACCGCAGTCGTGGACGACGATGACCTCAGTGACCCGATAGGCCCGCCCCGCCGGGGACCGCCGCACGGCCAGCGAGTCCGCGAGCTCGGCGACCACCGCAGGCAGGGTGTGCTGCCCCTGGTAGACCGGGATCACGACCGACACCTCGTGCGGCCGCGGGTCGGCGTTCTCCGTCACGGCCGTCACCCTACAAGCGCCGGAGCGCAGCGAGATCGAACGCGGCGCGCTCGGGCACGGGCATGGCTTGCACGCCGACGACGCGGCAACGGTGCGCGCGCGGACGCGCTCGCACGCTCGCCGCGATGGCCTGCCACAAGGGCGCATCCCCAGCAGTCACCTCTGCACACCCCAACGACCTTCGCGCTGGCGCTCCCCTTCCACCCAGGTCACCTCCCAGGGCACCTCCCCAGCAGCATCTGAGGCCACCTTCCCGAGCACCCCCTGACCGTTGTTTCGAGCGGCCTTTCCAGCCACCGTCCCAGCGAGTGGAGATCTGGACTTTTCCACAGATCAGTCCGCAGGGGCTACCACGGAGCCGCCCTCGCGACAAGGGTTGCCCTGTGACCCGCGCCGCCCGGTGGACTGCACCGACAACTCCGTTCGCCCTGGACCACGTGACCCCACTTGGCGTCACCCGCTCGATGGTGCGCGCCGCGCAGGCCAACGGCAGCGTCACCCGGCTCATCGATGGCGTCTACGTGAGCACATCGGCCCTGCGCACCGATCCCGCCGGCCGGCACCTGCAGCTCGCCCTGGCTCATCAGGTGCGCCGCCCGCGGATGATCGCCAGCCACCACACCGCGGCCCTCGCCTGGGGGCTGGACCTCGACGACCTCGCCGCCGCCGCGGCCAGCCCCGCCGCCTTCATCGCACCCGCTGGCGAGGGCTGGCGGTCCCTCGCCCTGCCCGGCGCGACCATCGCCGTACGCGACCTCCCCGCTAGCCACCGGGTCGCCCACCCCAGCCACCTGCTGGTCACCACCCTGGCTCGGACTGCGGTGGACATCGCATCCACCCGCGAGCTACCCGAGGCGCTGATCACCCTCGACTCCGCAGCTCGCATGATCCTCGCGGACTCCGTGGGCGCGAGTCGGGTTCGCGATGCGTACCTGTCCGAGCGTCACCTCCAGAACGTCCGCGCAGGTCTGTTCGCAGTGGTCGAGCACGGCGCCACCCAGTTCACGCGACGCCACCTGCGCGACGTGGTTCCGCTGGCCGACTTCCGACGCGAGTCCGGCCTCGAGTCCCTCAGCTACGGGCGCATGCGTCAGGCCGGGCTGCCCCTGCCGGCGATGCAGGTCCCGATCCGAACCTCGGTGGGCACCGTCTACCCCGACTTCCTGTGGGCTGAATACATGCTGATCGGAGAAGCGGACGGCCTGGGCAAGTACGACACCCCCGACAGCCTCGCTCGCGAGAAGATCCGCCAGCAGGCGCTCGAGGAGCTCGGGTTCCAGGTGATCCGCTGGACCAGCGAGGAGATGCGGCTGCGCCCGGGCGCCGTGATCGCCCGCATCCTGGCCGCCCTCGAAGCCCGCGCCCCCCGCTGAACGACACCCACACTCGCCGGGACCCGAACTCACACGGGTGGTTCCTTCACACGGCCCGCCCCTCACCCCGAGCCGCCTGCTCACAGCGCACCGCCCCGCACCCCGGGCCATCCTCCGCAGCACCCACACCAGGATCGCTCCGCCCTTACCTGTACCGGCACCGGCCGCCCCAGTTGGTGCACCCGCACTCGCTGGTGTACCCGCACTCGCTGGTGTACCCGGAGCAGTCCTCCCATCCGCCCGCACCAGCTGGCGCACTGGCGGACCCGGGTTGCGCCCTCCATGCGCACCGCCCATCCCCCGCGCCGCTCATCCCCGGGCCGCCCGCTCGCCTAGGCCGCTCTCGTTCGGGACCCTTCTCACCGGGGCGATCCTTCTGCCTGCCCGCCGCTCAACCGAACGCAAAGGTCGAACCGGCCAACCTCGCCATAGATTTGGTCGTGATCGAGCATGGGCAGCAACCCGACAGCCGACCTTGCCGCAGATCTGGTCGCTGGCTCAGGAATGCAGGTGAACTCTGACGACCAGATCTACGGCAAGGATCTCGATCGAGTGTCCCGACCGGCGCGCGAACGACCACATCCACGGCAAGGTTCGCCACCGCAAGCTGAGCGACTGCTCGACGCTTCAGCCGGGAAGGAACCCCTGCCGCACATCAGGCTCGGCGGGTCCCCAACCATTCGGCCGGGTCGAACCCCTGCCGCACATCAGGCTCGGCGGGTCCCCAACCATTCGGCCGGGTCGAACACCTGCCGCGCAGCAGCCTCGGCGGGTCCGACCAGGCGATTGAGCCGCGGCACGAGCGTCGGCCGGACGCATCGCCCGCGGGCCCGCGGTTCGCCGACGGCGCAGGGCGACCGGTCCCGCGTCGCCAGACCCCGGGTCTAGGATCAGGCCATGACCGTGACGACCGATCGTTCCGGGCGCCTGCCTCGTCAGGAACGGCGTGCGCAACTGCTGGAGGCGGCCCGCGAGGCCTTCGTGGCGCAGGGCTACCACGCAGCCGGCATGGACGCGATCGCCGACCTGGCCGGCGTTTCCAAGCCCGTCCTCTACCAGCACTTCCCCGGCAAGCTCGAGCTCTACCTCGCCGTTCTGGACGAGAGCAGCGGCGCCCTGATCGACCGGGTCCGCACCGCCCTGGACTCCACCCACGACAACCGCAAGCGCGTGCGCGCCACGTTCGAGGCCTACTTCGACTTCGTCGCCCACGAGGCCGGCGCGTTCCGTCTCATCTTCGAGTCCGACCTCACGAACGTCCCCGAGGCCGCCACCCGCGTGGCCCGCACGAACGACACCTGCGCGATGCTGATCGCCGAGGTCATCCGCGAGGACACCGAGCTCGACGACGACACCTCGATGCTGCTGGCCAGTGGACTGCTCGGCATGGCCCAGACCGCCGCGCGGTACTGGCTGCACTCACCGGCGCGCATCTCCCAGCAGAGCGCAGCCAAGGCGATGTCGATGCTGGCCTGGCGCGGCATCTCCGATTTCCCCCTGACCACCCCAACCACCAACAGCTAGGCGAGAGGATCCACAGTGGAGGTTCGAATCGGAGTCCAGCAGGCGGCTCGCGAGCTTGTCCTGGAGAGCACCGACTCCCCCGACTCCGTGGCCAAGAAGGTCTCGGAGGCGATGAAGTCCGAGGGAGTGCTCGACCTGGTCGACGACAAGGGCCGGCGCGTGGTCGTGCCCGCGGCGAAGCTCGCCTACGTGGAGATCGCGGCCTCGGAGTCGCGCAAGGTCGGCTTCGGCACCCTCTGACGCGGGGGGAGCCGAACGCCGCACGCTGGACACCCGGAACGACCGTCGCCGCGTCAGCGCTCGTCTGTTGTCGCCCAGCGTCCAGGACTGGGGGCAGCCGCACCGCGACTCGCGGGGGCTTGGGTTGCCGCACCGCGGACCACCCGAACGATCGTCTCCCCCGTCGCCGTGCCTGGGACCGGAAAGGCCGCCCCGCCGCCCCGCCGCCCCGCCGCTCGGCTGGCGGTGCCGGGAGGCCGCCCCGCTGCGCGACTGGCGGCGACTGGGCTGGTGCGCCGATGGACCACGCAGCGGTCGTCTGCCGGATCGCCCCGGCCCAGGGCGGGCAGGCTGCCACGCCGCTCACCCACACGCATCCGAGCTCGCTGCGGCCGCTGCGGGGTCTGAGGTCGTTGCGGGTTACGGCGACAGGCCCAGGGCGTTCATCCGCTCGACGTGCGCCGAGGTCAGCCGCCCGAGCAGGCGCATGAGATCCACCTGCGAGGTCACGTTCTCGCTCATGACCAGATCAGCGAGGTCGTCGTTCTGGGCGGCGACGGTCTGCGCCTGCGACAGCATCTCGCCCACGAGCCGCCGACCCCACAATGCCAATCGGCCGGCGATCCGCGGATCGCGCTCGATCGCGGCACGCACCTCGTCGACCACCACGGCGGTCTTGCCCAACTCCGCGCACACCTCGAGGACCAGCTCGGCGGTCTCCTCATCGAGCACAGCGCCGATCTCGCGGTAGAAGTCGTTGGCGATCGAGTCGCCCACGTACGCCTTGACCAAGCCCTCGAGCCAGTCGCTCGGCGCGGTCATCGCGTGGTAGCGCTCCAGCGGCTCGAGGAACCCGCCCATCGCCTCGTCGGGGTCCGCACCCAACTCGATCAGGCGATCACGCAGGTGCCGGTGGTGCGCGAGCTCGCCCGCGGCGATGTCGGCCACCCGCAGCCGCTGGCTCAGGGTCGGGGCCAGCGACGCTTCGTTGACGAGCCGCTCGAAGGCCAGGTACTCACCAGCTCCGAGCAGCCCGAGCATCTGGATGACGCCGCGCCGGTAGTCCGGATCATCCAACGACGGCCGCGGCATCACCGGGGCGCCCTCGTCGGCCCCGGCACCCGCACCCACGCCAGCACTGTCCACAGCCATGCCCGAAAGGTAGCCGCTGGCCCGCCATACGCGCAGCCGGACCAGCGCCCCAAGCCGCCGCCCCGCACCGATCTCCCACCCGCAGACGGGTTCCTCGACACCAGGGTCAGCCACTCCGGCGTCTCTCCACCGCACCGTCTCGCCGATACCGCCCACGTGGAGGAACTCGCTGGGCGCCGCACCGGCCCGTGCGCCGGCCCCGCACCACTCCGTTGCGCCGGCCCCCGGACGGCTCGCGATTTCTCCACGCCAGCGCCAGCACCCTCGGCGTTCCTCCACTCAAGCGTCGCCGCATCGACGCCCACGAGGAGGAACACGGCAGCGAGCACGACCGCAGCCCGGGCGCCGCGGGGCGCGTGCACATGGCCCGCCGCCGCCCGCACGGTAGAATCGCGCCCACAACTGAGGAGAGCTTTGACAACATTCACAGACTTGGGCGTCGTTGCGCCCATCACCGCCGCCCTCGAGAAGGCCGGCATCATCGATGCGTTCCCGATCCAGGAGATGTGCATCCCGCAGGCGATCGAGGGCCGCGACCTGATCGGCCAGGCCAAGACCGGCACCGGCAAGACGCTCGGATTCGGCATCCCGCTGCTCCAGCGCATCCCCACGCCCAGCACCGACGAGTACGCCGCACTGTCCCCCACGCTGCAGCGCGCCCCGAAGGCCCTGGTCGTCGTGCCGACCCGCGAGCTCTGCGTGCAGGTCGCCAGCGACCTGACCTCCGCGGGCTCCGGGCTCGGGGCACGCGTCCTGGCCGTCTACGGTGGCCGCGCCTACGAGCCTCAGGTCGAGGCCCTGAACAAGGGCGTCGACGTGATCGTCGGCACCCCGGGGCGCCTGATCGACCTGGCCCGCCAGCGGATCCTGGACCTGTCCAACGTGGCCGTCCTGGTCCTCGACGAGGCCGACGAGATGCTCGACATGGGCTTCCTGCCCGACGTCGAGCGCATCGTGTCGATGCTGCCCGCGACCCGCCAGACCATGCTGTTCTCGGCGACCATGCCCGGGCAGATCGTCGGCCTCGCGCGGCGCTACATGACCCAGCCCACCCACATCCGCGCCATCAATCCCGATGACGACTCGGCGACCGTGGCCGCCACCGAGCAGCACGTGTGGCGCGTCCACCCGCTGAACAAGGTCGAGATCCTGGCCCGGATCATGCAGGCCGAGGGCCACGGCCCCTCCATGGTGTTCTGCCGGACCAAGCGCCGCGCGCAGGTCGTCGCCGATGAGCTCACCGAGCGCGGGTTCGCCGCCGGCGCCGTCCACGGCGACCTCGGCCAGGGCGCCCGCGAGCAGGCACTGCGCGCCTTCCGCAACGGCAAGGTCGACATCCTCGTGGCCACCGACGTGGCCGCCCGCGGCATCGACGTCGAGGGCGTCACGCACGTGATCAACTACGAGTGCACCGACGACGAGAAGACCTACCTGCACCGGATCGGCCGGACCGGGCGCGCCGGCGCATCGGGTGTGGCGGTCACGTTCGTCGACTGGCAGGACGTCCCGCGCTGGCAACTGATCAACAAGGCCCTGGGTCTGGCGTTCCACGACCCGATCGAGACCTACCACACCTCCGAGCACCTCTACACCGGCCTGAACATCCCGCCGGGCACGAAGGGCACGCTCCCGCGCGCATCGCGCACGAAGGAGGGCCTGGACGCTGAGGTGCTCGAGGATCTCGGCGGGCGGCAGCCCAACGCGCGCGACCGCGGCGGCCGCGACGGTGGGCGTGGCTCCGGGGGCCGCAGCGGCTCCCGCGGGCACAGCCACCACCACGGCCAGACGATCGGCCACGGGCACAAGGACGGCGCCCCGACGGCGAAGTCCAGCTCCGGTTCGACGGGCCCGGAGTCGACCGGCGGCAGCGGAGGTGGGACGGGCGAGCAGAAGCCCGCCCGTCGCCGCAACCGCAGCCGACGCCGCACCCGAGGTGGCGAGTCGGTGTCCAGCGACGCCGGAAAGCCCACCACCGACAGCTGACCCGCCCACCGCGGGGTCGACTCCGCACCGCGAGGGGACCGGGGCAGTCAGGGAGCACGGTACGGTCGGCGAACAGAAGCCGCACGCACATCTCGACGGTCCGTCCGTGAGCGCGCGTGCTGCGCGGCCGACCTGAGTCGCGCCGGCGGCCATCCCAACCGGCTTGTCGCGCCGGCCGCACGCCACCGCCACGCCGATCCGACCACCGCCGGAGGCCAGCCGCAGCGTCGCCTCACCGACTCAGTGGAAACGGACCTTCACCCAGTGCCGTTCCTGGCACGCGGGGCAGCGCAGCCAGGTCGGGTACGCCCGGCGCATCAGCGGCAGGTGGATGCTGGGCACCGAGAGCTTCAGCGCCCGGGCGTAGGACACCAGCGTGGCCACGTGGCACCCGGAGCAGGTGATCACCACCGACCCGAGCGACGGGTTGATCGGCGCACCGCTGAACAGCGCCGACTTGCCCTGCACGTCGACCGGCGTCACGGTCGGCTGCGCGGCCCGCGTCCGAACGCGGTCGAACGTCGGCTGGCTCTGGGTCATCCTCGGGCTCCGATCAGGTCAGACTGGGTCATCCTCGGGCTCCGATCGGATCAGGTTGGGTGGTCGCGGTGCCCTCGACCAGGCCCCGCGCGAGCTGCCGATAGGCCTGCGCGCCGCGCACCCGCCCCCCGGCAGCCAGCACCGAACGCCCCGCGGCGGGCGCCTCGGCGAACCGGATCGAGCGCGGGATCGCCGGGCCGAGGATGTCCAGGCCGTAGCGGTCCTTGATGTCGGCCAGCACCGCGCGCGAGTGATTGGTGCGCGCGTCGTAGAGCGTGGGCAGCACGCCGAGCACGACCAGGTCGCGATTGGTGATCCGCCGGACGTCGGCGATCGTGTCGAGCAGCTGCCCCACGCCGCGGTGCGACAACGTCTCGCACTGCAGCGGGATGAGCACCTCGTGCGCGGCGGTCAGCGCGTTGATGGTCAGCACGCCCAGCGACGGCGAGCAGTCCAGCAGGACGGTGTCGTACTCGCCGACGAGGTCCTCCAGCGCGGTGCGCAGGGCGAACTCGCGCCCGGTGCGGGTCAACAGCTGGGCCTCGGTCCCGGCCAGGTCGATCGTGGCCGGCAGCAGGGTCATGCCCTCGTCGGTCTTGACGATCGCCATCGACGCCGACACCCGACCCAGCAGCACGTCGTGCATCGAGAACTCGAGCGTCTCGGGGTCGAATCCCAGGGAGAACGTGAGGCAGGCCTGCGGATCGAGGTCGACCACGAGCACCCGCTGACCGAGTTCGGCCAGCGCCGCCCCGATGGAGGCGACGGTCGTGGTCTTGGCCACGCCGCCCTTCTGGTTGGCGATGGCGATGATGCGTGTCATTCCCGGTCCCTGACTCGCTAGGTTGCTTGCCCTTATTGTGCACGTCATGAGCACCCCTCCCTTCATCGCCATGCCCGACGGCGTGGCGGTTCTGGCGCCGCCCGACGCGCCGGCCCCGGTCCTGATCGCCGAGCCCCGAACGTCTGGGGCCAAAGCGGCAGATGTCCTGCTCGTCCCGGGGTTCACCGGCTCGAAGGAGGACTTCCTCGCGATGCTGGAGCCGCTGGCCGAGCTCGGTTGGCGCGTGGCGGCGATGGACCTGCCCGGTCAGGGCGGCTTCCCCGGCCTCGGGCCGCGGGGCAGCAACACGCTGCCCGCGCTGGCCGCGGTGGTCGCCGAGGTCCTGGACTGGTTCGCCCCGGATCGCCGCGTGCACCTCGTGGGGCACTCGATGGGCGGGCTGGTGACCCGCGAACTCGTCCTGGCGCAGCCGCAGCGGCTGGCCTCCTGGACCCCGATCTGCTCCGGCCCCGGCGCCCTGCCCGCGGGCAGTCACGCCCCCCTGGTGGGGCTGCAGGCCATGCTGGCCGTCGCCCCGATGGAGCAGATCTGGGCGCACAAGGAGGTCCTGGACCGTGCTGGTGGTTGGGACCCGCCCAGCGCGGAGGTCGCGGAGTTCTGCGCCCGCAGATTCATCGCCAACGACCCGATCGCGCTGGCCGACTACAGCGACATCCTGATGAGCGCCCCGGACCAGACCGAGGCGACCGCGGCCGCCCTGGCCCGTACCGGGCTCCCCGTCACCGTCGTCACCGGCGCCCTGGACGACGCCTGGCCCCCTGCCTGGCAGCAGCGGATGGCCGCCCGCCTCGGCGTGCCCTGGCGCGAGATCCCCGGACGGGGCCACAACCCGAACACCGAGGACCCGCACGGCACGGCGGCCCTGCTCGACCAGATCCTGGGCAGCGTCGGGTCACCCTCCGCGGATGCCGTTCCCGCTCGTTGACGTGCACGGAATCGACAACTGAGACGTCGATTCCGTGCACAGCAACGAGCCCGCGGGCCCGCAGCCACTCGACACACCCAAGTCGTCGGCCACACTGGGTGTGAAACCTCGCAGAAAGGGGTATGCCGGGCGCATGGCGCTGCACGAAATACTCCAGAACACCGTGCGGGCCCCGCGCGAAGCCCGTCGAGCGATCGACCGCTTCCTGACGAAGGCCCAACTGGCGCACATCACCGACGACGCCCAACTGCTGGCCTCCGAGCTCGTGACCAACGCCGTCAAGCACGCCAACGGGCCGATCGACGTGCGCGCCTACGTCCGCGACGGGTATCTGCGCCTCGAGGTCGGCGACTTCGCGGCCGACTCGACACCCCTGCCGCGCCAGGCGCACGCCGAGGACGAGGGTGGCCGCGGGATGGAGATCGTCGAGAAGCTCTCCGCGCGGTGGGGGTGGCGCCTGCGGGGTCCGGTCAAGGTGGTCTGGCTGGACCTGCCCATGCCAGCCGGCGCTGACTGCCACCACGCCGACGCGAAGGACGCGCACACCGCCGCACGAGATGTGCAGGCCACGACGCCCGACGCGCAGGCCACGGCACCCACCGCCCAGGCCGAGGCGCCGACCGGACGCGGTCGCAAGGCCAGGGCCAAGGCTCCCGCGAGCTGACCAACCCCGAGGGCCGCCGATCCGCAGGGCACGCGCGCAGTCGTCCCCTCGCCGGCCGGCACGCGCAGCTGCGCATCGCGCGGTCACACGGGTGGCCCCCCGCCTGGCCCAGGCCTCGGGCGCGCGTCGTGCCCTGGCCGGCGGCCACTCAGATGCGCATCGCGTCGGTCACAGGGCTGTCCGCCCCGGGCCCAACTGTGCGCCGCGGCTCGCGCAGCTCCCACCCGGCGCGCCCCCACCCAGTCGGACGCTCAGTACTCCAGCGGATCACTGGACAGCGGCTTGGGCTCGGCCCACCGCACGGGCATCCCATGCGCCGGCCCGGAGCCCAGCTGCACGGCTGCCCCCGGGCGCCACGGCGCCCACGCCCCTGCCGCCGGCCACGAGCGACCCACCAGCGCGTACGAGCGGGCGGGGTCCGGCGCGTCGCGCTTCCACTCCCAGGAGACGTGCACCAGCGGGTTGGTCGAAGTCGCCCGCGCGGCCAGCCGCCGGATCGCCGTCCGCAGCTCGACCCGCGACGCGCGGTCCAGGTAGAACCAGGTCGCCGAGTGCCAGATCACCAGGGTCTGGCCGGGCACCGGATCGGCATGCGACAGGGCGACCACGTACTCCGTGGCGCCCATCGTCTGCACCCGCGCGGGCACCCGATGGGCCAGGGCGAACGCAGAGCGAAGCCGCTCGAACCGGGCGAGGTCATCGCCCCAGATGTAGGACGCCAGGGTCAACCGGTCCTCGGCCACCCCGGCGTCCAGCGGTCGCAGGTCACAGCCGGCCCGCTCCACGATCGTCACCGGGGTGCTCATCGGCACATGCGCCCACGGCATCACGTCAGCGCGCAGGTTCAACCCCGCCGACGCAGCCAGCTCGTGCAGGCGGATCGGCTGGCCGTGCGCCGCGACCACCCGCGCCAACGCACCCCGCAGCGGCTGGGCGCGCCCGGTCTCGTTGGTCTGCGGGATCCGGCCCAGGCAGGTGCGCACGACCTGGGCATGGGCCAGGAACGCGTCGACGACTGCCTTGCCGAGCCCGGCCCGGGCTGCGTCGTCGCTGGGCGCCGTGCCACCCACGGTCGGGAAGTAGATCCCGAGCCCGGGGGACCGCCGCGAGAGCACGAGCCGGTGGGCGGCGGCCAGCAGACGCAGCCCGATCAGGTCACCACCGCGCACGACCTGGTGCCCGGCCAGCATGAGCGCCAGCGGCCCGTCGGCCCGGCCGGCCGCGCGCAGGGCGTCGAGCACGTCGCCGGACAGCGGCGAGCCCAACGCCCGGCAGTTCTCGGCCTGGCTGAGCAGCGCCTCGTCGAGGCTGAGTTCCTCGTCGCCGTGGATCACGTCGAGCACCGCCGTCATCCGGGTGCGCCCCCTCCTGCGTGTGGCCGCCGTCGGGCGCCGTCGCTGCGAATGATGCCCTAGGCGCACTGATCTTGCATCCGATCGTGCTCAGAGCGGGTCGGGAAGTCGGTGCGATGACCGACCGCGGCGGCCGCCGCGCCCCGCCCGGATTGCTGCGCGCCGCGCAACGCGACCGAGAACGCCAGGTGCCCGCCGGGCATCCGGCGGGCACCGACTCGCGCTCAGCGCAGCTTGTAGTCCTCGAGCAGCCGGCGGGCGATGATCATCCGCTGGATGTCCGCGGTGCCCTCGCCGATCAGCAACATGGGCGCCTCGCGGTAGAGCCGCTCGATCTCGTACTCCTTGGCGTAGCCGTAGCCGCCGTGGATCCGGAACGAGTCCTCGACGACCTCCTTGCAGTACTCGGAGGCCAGGTACTTGGCCATGCCCGCCTCCAGGTCGTTGCGCTGCCCGGAGTCCTTCTTGCGGGCGGCGCGCACCATCATCTGGTGGGCGGCCTCGACCTTGACCGCCATGTCGGCCAGCCGGAACGACACGGCCTGGTGCTCGGCGATCGCCTTGCCGAAGGTGTGGCGCTGCTGGGCGTACTCGACACCGAGCTCGAAGGCGCGCACCGACAGTCCGCACGCCCGCGCGGCCACATTCACGCGGCCCACCTCGACGCCGTCCATCATCTGGTAGAAGCCCTTGCCGGGCTCCCCGCCGAGCAGCTCGTCAGCCCCGAGGGCGAAGTCGTCCATGATGAGCTCGGTGGTGTCCACACCCTTGTAGCCCATCTTGTCGATCTTGCCCGGGATGGTCAGCCCGGGCAGGACCTCGCCGAAGCCAGCCGGCTTCTCGATGAGGAACGTCGACATCTTGCGGTACACCGAGGCGCCCTCGGCGGCATCGGCGTCGGTGCGCACGAGCACCGCGACCAGCGAGGACGATCCGCCGTTGGTCAGCCACATCTTCTGGCCGGTGAGCTTGTAGCCCCCGGCCCCGTCAGGCGTGCCCTTGGACGTGATCGCCGCGACGTCGGAGCCGCAGTGCGGCTCGGACATCGAGAACGAGCCGCGGATCTCGCCGGTGGCCAGCCGCGGCAGGTACTTGGCCTTCTGCTCGTCGGTGCCGTGCTGCATGATCATGTAGGTCACGATGAAGTGGGTGTTGATGATGCCGCTGACGCTCATCCAGCCGCGCGCGATCTCCTCGACGCACAGCGCGTAGGTCAACAGCGACTCGCCGAGGCCGCCGTACTCCTCGGGGATCATCAGGCCGAAGATCCCCATCTCCTTCATCCCCTCGACGATCTCGGTGGGGTAGGTGTCGGAGTGCTCGAGCTCCTGGGCGTGGGGGATGATCTCGTTGTTCACGAAGTCGCGGACCGCGGCCAGGATCTCGCGCTGGTCCTCGGTCAGGCCCTCGGTCTGGGCAAGGCGAGCCATGGTGCCTCCATCGTCGACGGTGCTTTGTTACTGGCCAGTATCTACTGGAGTTCAGCAACTGCGCACGGCGGGTGGTCTGCATCGGGGCGCACGCGCGGGGCGAGCTCCGGCACGCTGGGGGCGGGTGACCTCCCGCGATGGGAGGATGTACGCCGTGCACGTGCCCAAGGACCTCTCCAAGTACGCCTGGCTGTCGATCGGCGTCGGGAGCGTGGTCTTCGCGCTCAAGTTCGGCGCCTATCTGCTGACCGGTTCGGTGGGCCTGCTCTCCGACGCCCTGGAGTCCACGGTCAACATCGTCGCCGGCGTGGTCGCGCTCGTGGCGCTCAAGGCGGCAGCCAAGCCGGGCAACGAGCGCCACCACTTCGGGCTGAGCAAGGCGGAGTACTTCTCCGCCCTGCTAGAGGGCATCATGATCCTGGTGGCCGCCGGCCTGATCATGGTCACCGCGATCCCACGGCTGTTCGACCCGCAGCCCCTGGAGTCCCTCGGGGTCGGCCTGGTGATCTCGATGCTCGCCTCGGTGTTGAACTTCGCCGTGGCCGGGTTCCTGATGCGCGCGGGTCGTCGGCACCGCTCGATCGTGCTGAAGGCCGACGCGAAGCACCTGATGACCGATGTGTGGACCTCGGTGGGCGTGTTGGTGGCCGTGCTGCTGGTCGGCATCACCGGTTGGTTGATCCTCGACCCGATCATCGCGCTGGTGGTGGCGCTGAACATCGTGCTCGCCGGCCTGCGGCTGATCGGCAGCTCGGCGATGGGCCTGCTCGACGCCTCGCTGCCCGAGGAGGAGAACGCCCTGATCGTCGAGGTGCTGCGCCGCCATCAGGGCGCCGACGTGCGCTTCCACGCGGTGCAGACCCGCGAGTCGGGACGGCAGCGGTTCGTGTCCTTCCACGTGCTCGTGCCCGGTGCGTGGACCGTGGCCCAGGGGCACGACCTGCTCGAGGCCGTCGAGGCCGGGATCCGAGAGGTGCTGCCCGACAGCGTGATCGCCACCCACCTGGAGCCGATCGAGGACCCCCGCGCCTGGCAGGACCAACCCGCGGGCGGGCTGACGATCCCCGGTGACGACATCTGGAACGACGCCTGAGCCGGGCGCGGCCCCCAGCGCCCGCGTCGGTGTGCACGGAATCGACGATCGAGAGGTCGATTCCGTGCACACCAACGACGGCCGGACCCCGCGGCGGCCTCGACACGCCGCCTTGCTACGGTGCGAAGCATGTCTGCCACCAAGAGCCCCAAGGACTTCTTCCGCCCCCTGGCCGTGGGGGCGCCCACGCCGTTGACCGACATCCCCGCGCGGCCCTCGCGCGCGATCCACTTCTTCGACCCGAGCAACGAGAAGATGGCCGCCAAGGTGCCCGGCATGGTCGGCACCGTCGACGTGCTGCTGGGCAACCTCGAGGACGCCGTCAAGGCCGACCGCAAGGTGGCCGCCCGCGAGGGCCTGCTGCGCATCGCCGAAGAGACGGACTTCGGCCCCACGCAGCTGTGGACCCGGATCAACGCCCTGGACAGCCCCTGGGTGCTCGATGACCTGACCACCCTCGTGCCGGGCATCGGGCACAAGCTCGACGTGATCATGGTGCCCAAGGTGCAGGGGGCCGAGGACATCCACTACGTCGACCGGCTGCTCGCCCAGCTCGAGGCCAAGGCCGGGCTGACCCGCCCGATCCTGATCCACGCGATCCTGGAGACCGCCCGCGGCGTGGTGAACATCGAGGAGATCTGCGGCGCGTCCCCGCGCATGCAGGGACTGTCCCTGGGCCCGGCCGACCTCGCCGCGGACCGCCGGATGAAGACCACGCGCGTGGGCGGCGGGCACCCGGGCTACCTGGTCCGCGCCGATCCGGTGGACGGTGCGATCGAGGCGCCGCGCACGATCTTCCAGCAGGACCTGTGGCACTACACGATCGCGCGCATGGTCGACGCGTGCGCCACGCACGGCATCTACCCCTACTACGGTCCGTTCGGCGACATCGCCGACGTGGTGGCCTGCGAGGACCAGTTCCGCAACGCTTTCCTGCTCGGCTGCGTGGGCACGTGGACCCTGCACCCCAAGCAGATCGCGATCGCCAACCGGGTGTTCGCCCCGAGCGTGGCCGACATCACGCACGCCAAGCGGGTGGTGGCCGCGATGGGCGACGGCACCGGCGCGGTCATGCTCGACGGCAAGATGGAGGACGACGCCTCGCTCAAGCAGTGCCTGGTCATGGTCGCCCTGGCCGAGCAGCTGGCCGAGATCGACCCCGAGCTGCGCGCTGCCTACGACGCGATCGAGGTGCCGGCATGACCACGCTGCGACCGCGCCGCTCGGTGCTCTACATGCCCTCGTCGAACGAGCGCGCCCTGGAGAAGGCCAAGACGATCGCCTGCGACGGGCTGATCCTCGACCTCGAGGACGCCGTGGCGCCGGACGCGAAGCCGGCCGCGCGCGACGCGGCGTGCGCCGCTGCGGCGTCCGGGGAGTACGGCCGGCGTGAGCTGACCATCCGGATCAACGGTGCCGACACCCAGTGGCACGCCGACGACATGGCTGCCGCGTGCGCCGCCGGGCCGGACGCGATCGTGGTGCCGAAGGTGGACTCCGCCGAGGCCGTCCGGACGCTGGTGGCCGCGATGGAGGCCCACGGCGCCCCGGAGCACACGACCCTGTGGGCGATGGTGGAGACCCCGATCGCGATGCTGCGGGCGGCTGAGATCGCGTCGGCCTCCGATCGGCTGTCGGTGCTGGTGATGGGTACCAACGACCTGGCCAAGGAGCTCTACGCCGAGCACGTGCCCGGCCGCCAGCCGCTGCTGACCGGGCTGGGACTGGCGCTGCTGGCCGCGCGCGCCACGGGCAGGGCCATCCTCGACGGCGTCTACAACGATGTGAAGAACGCCGACGGGTTCGCCGCCGAGTGCCAGCAGGGCCGCGAGATGGGGTTCGACGGCAAGACGCTGATCCACCCCGGTCAGGTCGGGCCGGCCAACGAGGCGTTCGCGCCCTCGGAGAAGGCGGTCGAGGACGCGCGTGGGATCCTCGCCGCGTGGGAGGCCGGGCGCGGGTCGGGCGTGGTCACCTACCACGGTCGGATGATCGAGAACCTGCACGTGGCCTCGGCTGAGCGCACGCTGGCCTTCCACGAGGCGATCACCGCGCTCGAGGCCTGAGGTCACGCGGTTTGGTCGACCCGGTCGGGTAGGTCGGCTCTGATCGCTCTGGTCGGGGGCGGGTCGAGGGGCAGGTCGGCTCTGATCGACAGGTCGGGGGCAGGTCGGGCAGGTCGGGCGGGGCAGGTCGGGGGCAGGTCGCCGCAGGGTGGTCGGCCCGGACCCTGGGCGGCGCGGCGCTCGGGTCAGCCGTCCTGGCTGAGTCCGGGTTCAGGCCGGGGGCAGCTCGGAGGGTGGGTCGTCGGAGCGGGTCGTGGTCCGGATCACCAGCGCGATTCCGAGGAACAGCAGCACCACCGCCGGGATGATCTGCCAGGGCGGGATCTGGCCGAGCCATCCCGCGGCGATCAGCGTGGAGCCGGGCATCTCGAACAGGATCGCCAGGGACACCACCGTCGCCGAGGTCGTGGCCAGCACCCGGTTCACCACCGAGTGCCCGAGCAGTTGCGCACCGAGGGTGATCGCGAGGATCAGGGCCCAGTCCCGGGCGGAGAATCCGATCAGCGGCACCCGAAGCACGGCGATCAGCCCGAGCAGGCTCACGGCTGCCCCCGCGTAGCAGATGGCCGTGTAGGTCGGGTTCGACGTGCTGGCGCGCACCTGCTCGCCCACGGTGACGTACAGCGCGGCGAGCACCGCCCCGGCCAGGGCCAGCGCGTCGCCGATCAACGCCCTCGGGGTCAGCGCGAAGTCGACCCCGGTCAGCACCAGGACCCCGGCCAGCGACACGATGATGCCCACCCAGGCGGCGCGCGGGATCAGTACGCCCCGACGCCGGGCGATCAGCGCGGCCCAAACCGGCTGCGTGGCAACCAGCGCCGTGGAGGACGCCACGGTGGTGAAGCGCAGGCTGGGCACCCAGGTCGCGAAGTGCGCCCCGAGCAGGACTCCGGCCCACGCCATGAGCCGCCACTGCGCCCCCGTGAGGGCGCGCACCTCGGCACGGTGGCGCCACGCGACCAACCCCGCGGTCGCGCCCGACCCGAGCGCCGAGCGCCAGAACGCGATCGCCAGCGCCGGGGCGGTGCACGCCGCGATCAGCGGACCCGAGGTGGAGATCGCCAGCACAGCCACGCCCAGCAGCCACAGGTCGGCCACCGGCGGCCTGGCCAGGTGGGTGGAGGGTGCGGCGCTCACCCCGTGACCCTAATCCGCGGGGTGGGCAGGCCACGCGCCCGACAGGCGCGGCGGAAGTCGGCCTCGGCGGTGCTGGTGACGCCGCCCTCGATCTCGTCGAGCACGTCGCGGATCTCGCCGGCGAACGCGACCCGCCCCCTGGATCGCAGCTGCCGCCGGATCTGGTCGGGCGTGGTCAGGCGCTGCTGGACCGCGCCGGCCAGCAGGAACAGCCGCTCCCGAGCGGACCGCGCCCACGTGGCGGCGTCGAGCACCGCACGGGCCGGGGTGACCCGTGGCGGCCGCCCCGAGCGCCGCGGAACGTCCACGGTCACATGCACGCGGTCCCATTCACGCACGATCCCCCGACATCCCCGCAACGCACAGCGCTCATCCACAGGTTGCCCCGCGACGCCGCCCCCGCGGCCGCGTTGGTGTGCACGGAATCGACAACTCAGAGGTCGATTCCGTGCACACCAACGACAGGGCGGCGACGATGCGCGCCTCGGGGCGTCATTGCGGCCCGCACGCGCCCGCCACCAGTAGCCTCGACCCCGTGATGACCGGCACCAGCGCGCGCGTGTTCGTGTCGCACCTGTCCGGCATCGGGGTGTTCGACCAGGCGGGCGACACGCTGGGCAAGGTCCGCGACCTGGTCGTGGTCCTGCGCCATGACCGCGAGCCGCCCCGGATCCTGGGCCTCGTGATGGAGGTGCCCCCGCGCCGCCGGATCTTCCTGCCCATCACCCGGGTCACGTCCATCGACGCCGGTCAGGTCGTGGTGACAGCCCGCCTGGACCTGCGCCGCTTCCAGCAGCGACCGGGCGAGACCCTGGTCATCGGCGAGCTCCTCGACCGCCGCGTCACCGTCCGCGCCACCAACCAGCCGGCCGTCGTCGTCGATGCCGCGATCCAGCAGGACCGCAACCGCGACTGGCGGATCATGTGGGTGCATGCCGGGCGCGCGCACCGCGGGTTCCGGCGCCGCAGCGAGGCCACGACCCTGGCCTGGAACGAGGTCGACGGGCTGTCGATGGGCGGCACCGCCGCGGAGCAGGGCGTGGACAGCCTGCTGGCCACCATGGACGCGCTGCGCCCGGCGGACCTGGCCAACGTCCTGCAGGACCTGCCGAACAAGCGCCGACTCGAGGTGGCGCGCAACCTCGACGACGAGCGGCTGGCCGACGTCCTCGAGGAGCTGCCCGAGGACGACCGCGTGCAGATCCTCACCGAGCTCGGCCTCGAACGCGCCGCCGACATCCTCGAGGTCATGGAGCCCGACGACGCCGCCGACCTGCTCTCCGAGCTGACCCCGGAGCAGGCCGCGCAGTTCCTGCAGGAGATGGAGCCCGACGAGGCGGCGGACCTGCGCCGGCTGCTGTCCTACGGCGAGCTGACCGCCGGCGGCATGATGAATCCCGAGCCGATCATGCTGCTGCCCGACGCGACGGTCGCCGAGGCGCTGGCCCGGGTCCGCAGCCCCGAGGTCTCGCCCTCGCTGGCCGCCCAGGTCTATGTGGTGCGAGCGCCCCTGGACACCCCGTCCGGCAAGTTCCTGGGCGTCGCGCACTTCCAGCGGCTGCTGCGCGAACCGCCCTCGAAGCTCGTCTCGGCCGTCGTGGACAACTCCATGGAGCCGGTCGGCCCGCAGGCCCCGCTGTCCACGGTGACCCGCTATTTCGCGACCTACAACCTCGTCGCGCTGCCGGTGGTCGACGAGCTCGACCGGCTGCTCGGTGCGGTGACGGTCGACGACGTGATCGACCACATGCTGCCCCAGGACTGGCGCGACCTGGACTCCGAGCCCGACGACGAGGACGGGGAGGACTAGCCGATGGCCCGCGACCCCGCCCGCACGCGCCTGGACCAGCCGCGCGACCGCACCCGCACGATCACCGCGCAGTACGACCCGGAGATGTTCGGCCGCTGGAGCGAGCGGGTGGCCCGGTTCATCGGCTCGGCGCGGTTCATCGGCTGGATGACCGCGTTCGTGGTGGCGTGGCTGCTGTGGAACACCCTGGCCCCGGTCGACCTGCGCTTCGACGAGTTCCCGTTCATCTTCCTGACCCTGATGCTCTCGTTGCAGGCCTCGTACGCCGCCCCCCTGATCCTGCTCGCCCAGAACCGGCAGGCCGACCGAGACAAGGTCCAGTACTTCGAGGACCGCAACCTCACCGAGCGCCTGGTCGCCGACGCGGAGTACCTGACGCGCGAGATCGCCTCGGTGCGGATCGCCACCGGCGACCTGGCCACCCGCGACTTCCTGCGCGGCGAGGTGCGCGACCTCGCCGACGAGCTGCGCGCCATGTTGGCGGATTCGGTCGAGGGGGTCCGGCCCCCCAACTCCGAGCACGTCGGCGACGATGAACCGCGCCCTGGGCAGGGCCCCGCGAACCTCTGACCAACACCCCGCGATGGGCCCACGCAGGGCGCGCGATCTTCCTTGGCACCCATTACCGTGAACTCCCCAGAACCTCAGCCCGAGCCCATGGAGCGACCCATGACCACGACCGAAACCCGCGTGCCCACCTCGCAGGAGTTCGCCGACAACTTCTTGGACCACCTGCGTCTGGACCGCGGCGTGGACCTCGCCCACGCCGGCGAGCGCGACCGGTACTTCGCCCTGGCGCACACGGTCCGCGACCGGCTCATGGCCGACTGGCTGGCAACCAGCGTGAGCAACCGCGGGCAGGGCCCGGACAAGACCGTCATCTACCTCTCGGCGGAGTACCTGATGGGCCGCCAGCTCGGCAACGCCCTGCTCGCGACCGGCCTGACCGATGTCGCCCGCGAGGCCATGAGCGGCCTCGGACTGGACCTCGACGAGATCGCCGACGCGGAGATCGAGCCCGGGCTGGGCAACGGCGGCCTGGGTCGGCTGGCCGCGTGCTTCGCCGACTCCCTGGCCACGCTGGGCCGGCCCGCCATCGGGTACGGCATCCTCTACGAGTACGGCATCTTCGAGCAGTCCTTCGAGGACGGCCGCCAGGTGGAGCGCCCCGACCAGTGGCTCGACCACGACAACCCGTGGATCATCAAGCAGCGCGAGCACGCCGTGGAGGTCAGCTTCGGCGGCCACGTCGAGATGGACCCGGCCACCCGGGCGCGCACCTGGCTCCCCGCGGAGAAGGTCCTGGGCGTGCCGCACAACCTGCTCGTCCCCGGCTACGGCAACGGGGTGGTCAACACGCTGCGACTGTGGAAGGCGCGCGGGTCGTCGCAGTTCAACCTCGAGGTGTTCAACGCCGGCGACTACATCGAGGCGGTCCGCCAGCAGGCCCTGAGCGAGAACATCTCCCGGGTGCTCTACCCCGAGGACTCGACGCCCGGTGGCAAGGAGCTGCGCCTGCGCCAGCAGTACTTCTTCACCGCCTGTGCGCTGGCCGACCTGGTGCGCGTGGCCGACGTGGAGGACATCGCCCTGACCGAGATCCCCAACCGGGTGAGCATCCAGCTCAACGACACCCACCCCGTCATCGCGATCCCGGAGCTGATGCGCATCCTGATCGACGAGCGCGGCCTGGACTACGACACCGCCTGGGACATCACGCGGCGCACGTTCAACTACACCTGCCACACGCTGCTGCCCGAGGCCCTGGAGCGCTGGTCGGTGGGGCTGCTGCAGTACCTGCTGCCCCGGCACATCGAGCTGATCTACAAGATCAACAACCGGTTCCTCGAGCAGGTCCGCGCGCTGTACCCCAACGACGAGGCCAAGGTGGTCCGCATGTCGATCATCGAGGAGGGCCCCGAGCGCATGGTGCGCATGGCCCACCTGGCCACCGTGGCCAGCGCCAAGGTCAACGGCGTGGCCGAGCTGCAGAGCCAACTGCTGCGCGAGACGGTGCTGAACGAGTTCGCCGAGATGTACCCCGAGCGCTTCACCAACGTGACCAACGGCGTGACCCCGCGGCGGTTCATCAAGCTGGCCAACCCGCGCCTGAGCGATCTGATCACCGAGACGGTCGGCGAGGGTTGGTTGACCGACCTCGAGAAGCTGCGCGGGCTCGAGGAGTTCGCCGAGGACTCGGCGTTCCAGGAGCGCTGGCGCGCCATCAAGGTGGCGAACAAGGCCCAGCTCGCCGACGTCCTCCAGGCGCGCACCGGCCGGGAGTTCTCCACCGATCCGATGTACGACGTGATGGTCAAGCGCCTGCACGAGTACAAGCGCCAGATGCTCAAGCTCCTGCACGTGGCGACCATGTACCGCCGGCTGCGCCAGGACCCCACCGCCCAGATCCCGTCGCGGCTGGTCCTGTTCGGGGCCAAGGCTGCGCCCGGCTACCAGATCGCCAAGCTCATCATCCGGCTGATCAACCAGGTGGGCGCCACGATCGCGGCCGACCCCGCCATGGCCGGGCGCCTGGCCGTGGTCTTCCCGGCCAACTACAACGTGACCCTGGCCGAGCGGATCATCCCGGCCGCGGACCTCTCCGAGCAGATCTCGATGGCCGGCAAGGAGGCCTCGGGCACCGGCAACATGAAGCTGTCTCTCAACGGCGCGCTGACCATCGGCACCCTCGATGGGGCCAACGTGGAGATCCGCGACCTGGTCGGCGCGGAGAACTTCTTCCTGTTCGGCCTCACCGAGTCCGAGGTCGTGGCGCGCAAGGAGGCCGGCTACGACCCGGGCGCGGTCTACCGCGAGGACTCCGAGCTGCGGGCGGTCATCGACGAGATCGCCATGGGCTTCTACTCCCCGCCCGGCGAGCCGGACCTGTTCCGCCCGGTGGTGCAGAGCTTGCTCATGCGCGACGAGTACCTCGTCCTGGCCGACTACCGCGCCTACATCGACGCCCAGGATCAGGTCGACGCGCTCTGGACGGACCAGGCCGCCTGGACCGCGATGTCGATCCGCAACACCGCGCGGACCGGGTTCTTCTCCTCCGATCGCTCGATGCTCGACTACTTCGACCGCATCTGGAAGTAAGCAGGCGGCCCGACGACCCGCCCGTGCCGGCGGGTCGTCGAGCCGCTTGGGCCTTGGGGCGCCAGAACTTCGGGGCGCCAAGCGTCTGGATCGTCGCCCAGGTTCTGGGTCGTCGCCTGCGCGGGCCCTCGAGTGCGGACTGCTGCGCCCGCTTCGCGGGCTTGCTCCACGTCCGCCCTCGAGGGCCCGTCTCCGGCGACTCGCTTGGTCGTGCGCGTCGGCGCGGCGCGGGGCGGGGCGCGATCCATCCAGGTCTCCTGGCCCTGGCCGGGATCCATCCAAGTCCGCTGGCCCTCAGAGCTCGCAAACTTGGATCGATCCCGGGGGGCAACGCTCCTCAGGCCGCCGGACGCCGGACGCTCGGCGCTGGGATCCGACATAGGCTTCTGCCATGCCCACACGCGAACAAGTCGATGCCGTCCTCGCCGAGGTCCAGGACCCCGAGATCCGTCGGCCCATCACCGAACTCGGGATGGTCAAGGACGTCCGCATCGACGGTGACGCCGTGCATGTGGACGTCTACCTCACCGTGGCCGGCTGCCCCATGCGCGAGGAGATCATCGGCCGGGTCAGCACCGCGGTACAGGCCCTCGACGATGTGCGCACCGTGACCGTGGACCTCGACGTGATGAGCGACGAGCAGCGCAAGGAGATGCGCGCCAAGCTCGGCGGCCCCGAGCGCGAGATCCCGTTCGCCCAACCCGGATCGCTGACCCGGGTGTACCTGATCGCCTCCGGCAAGGGCGGCGTCGGCAAGTCGTCGGTGACCGCGAACCTGGCCGCGTCGATGGCCGCCCAAGGCCTGTCCGTGGGCGTGGTCGACGCCGACGTGTACGGCCACAGCATCCCGCGGATGCTCTCAGCCACCGGCAACCCGACCATGATCGAGGGCCTGATCATGCCGCCCACCGGCCACGGGGTACGGGTGATCTCGATGCTGCCCTTCAAGCCCGGCGGGGTGACCCAGCCGGTGACCTGGCGCGGGCCCATGCTGCACCGCGCGCTGCAGCAGTTCCTCGCCGACGTGTGGTGGGGCGACCTGGACGTCCTTCTGCTCGACCTGCCGCCCGGCACTGGGGACATGGCCATCTCGGCGGCGCAACTGCTTCCGAACGCAGAGGTCGTGGTCGTGACCACCCCGCAGGAGGCTGCTGCGGAGGTCGCGGTCCGCGCCGGCATGGTGGCCAAGGAGACCAACCAGCGCCTGGCCGGCGTGGTGGAGAACATGAGCGGCTTCCCGTGCCCGCACTGCGGCGAGGTGGTCGACATCTTCGGCTCCGGCGGCGGCCAGAAGGTCGCGACCGTGCTCTCGCGCGCGACCAACACCGAGGTGCCGGTGCTCGGCCGGATCCCGTTCGATGTGCGGCTGCGCGAGGGCGGGGACTCCGGTGCGCCGCTCGTGCTCAGCGACCCGAGCTCTCCTGCGGCTGAGGTGCTGCGCGGGATCGCGACCCGGCTGGGCAAGCGGCCGCGCGGCCTGACTGGGCTGTCCCTGGGCCTGACGCCCGCCGGTCGGCTCTAGTCCCGGCCCAGCGCCCCGCCGGCAGCACCGCACGCCAGCACCCCGCGCCAGCATCCCCGGGCGTCCCAAGCGCCCTACCCAGCTCCGGGCTCGCCCAACACCCCGCCACACCCATCAGACCAGCGCCCCGGCTCCGAACTGGGCAGGGCGGACCTCCTGAACCGCCGAAACGCGCAGTTGTGGTGGAAAGACACGTCCTGCGCAGCACCGACTGGCCCAAACGCGCTCCGCGTGGTCGAAAGACCTCGGCGCCACCGCCCGGGTTCAACCACAACTCCGCGTTCCGCGGTCGCCACGCCCTCGCGGGGACCGGGTTCGACCACAACTCGGCGTTCCGCGGTCGCCACGCCCTCGCGGGGACCGGGTTCGACCACAACTCGGCGTTCCGCGGTCGCCACGCCCTCGCGGGGACCGGGTTCGACCACAACTCGGCGTTCCGCGGTCGCCACGCCCTCGCGGGGACCGGGTTCGACCACAACTCGGCGTGTCGCGGCGACCGTGCTCACCCTGGGGGCCCAGGCGCAGGATTCGGCGAACCGGGCCACGATCGCCGCTGAACGTCCAACCGCCCCAGGGATCTGAGGCTGCTTGGCGCAGAGGCCGCAATGCTCGGGCCGCCGCCTGAGCGGAGTGGCCGGGCTCAGGTCCAGTCCGGGTCGACGGCTGGCGCCGGGGCAACCACTGGCGGGGCGGTCGGCCCCGCGGGACGCGATGGGCCAGCGCCCGATGCACCCGAGGGCGCCGACCCCTGGGAGCCGGCACTTCCCGCGGCGTCGGCGTCGCTGGCCGAGGCACCGGGGGCGGCCTCTGGTGCCACTGCCCCAGCAGCACCGCCGGGGCGCGCGGAGGCGATCCCCTCACCCGCACCGGCCCCTCCCTGGGCCTTGCGCGACCTTGTCGGCTCGTCGGCCAGGATGCCGGACAGCCCGCGACGCGGATCGAGGTCACGCAGGTCGCGCATGGTCTGACTCAGTTCCGGGTCGTTCTCGAGACCGGCGGCATCGACCAGGTCCGCCCGGGCGTTCGCGGCCATCTGGCGGACCTGGCGCAGCATTCGCCCGGCGTCGGCGGCCATCTTGGGCAGCCGGTCCGGCCCGAAGACCAGCAGGGCGATCACCACGATCGCCACGATCTCGCCGAATCCGATGTCCCCGGGCACGGGCCAAGGGTACTTGAGCCGGTCAGCCCGAGGACGAGTCCGAGCCGAGGGTGAGTTCGAGGTCCTCCGAGCCGGAGCCACGGTTGACCTTCATCGACACCTCGTCCCCGGGCTTCATCGACCGGATGTCGACGATCAGCGCGGTGGAGTCGGCGATGGGCCGGCCGTTGAACTCCACGATGACGTCCCCGCTGCGCACGCCCGCGTC
The DNA here is from genome assembly GCA_963798745.1 of uncultured Actinomycetes bacterium. GTDB lineage: Bacteria > Actinomycetota > Actinomycetes > S36-B12 > CAIYMF01 > Prado023. The sequence goes on along the minus strand of CAWCUF010000007.1, from coordinate 464,445 downwards.
CTCCGCAGGACCGCCCGGCGACACCTGCTCGACGCGTGCACCCTCACCTTGGTAGGTCCGGTCCAGGGTGACGCCGATGATCGGCTTGGTCGACGTGCCCGTGTTGATCAACTCCTCGCTGATCCGCCGAGCCTGGTTGATCGGGATGGCGAAGCCCAGGCCGATGGAGCCGCTCTGGCTGCTGCCGTCGCTGAGCGTGGCGATCGCGGAGTTGACCCCGATCACCTCGCCGGCAGCGTTGACCAGCGCCCCGCCGGAGTTGCCCGGGTTGATGGCCGCGTCGGTCTGGATGGCGTTGATGAAGGCGGTCTCGCCCTGGCCGCCGGCGGTCACGGGCCGGTTCAGTGCGCTGACGATGCCTGCGGTCACGGTGCCCTCCAGCCCCAGGGGCGACCCGATCGCGACGGCGAGGTCACCGACGACCACACCGTCGGAGTCGCCGAGCACCACGGTCGGCAGCCCGGAGGCGTCCACCTTCACGACCGCCAGGTCGTAGGCGGTGTCGCGCCCGACGATGGTCGCCTCGAGGCTGCGACCGTCGGAGAACTGCACGGTGATCTCACCGCCGTTGTCACCACCCTCGACCACGTGGTTGTTGGTCAGGATGTAGCCGTCCTCGCCGATCACGAACCCCGAGCCGGTGCCGGAGCCCTGTTGCCCACTGACCGACAGCGAGACGACCGCGGGGCTGACCGCGTCGGCGATCGAGGCCACGCTGCCGTCCGGGCGCTGGGACTTGTCCACGCCGGACTGCGGGAGCGACAACGATGTGGACGTGTTCGACGATGAGTCGGCGAGTTGAGTGCCCAGGTAGCCACCAGCTCCCCCGGCGAGCAGGCCGATGAGGGCGGCGGTCACCCAGATCATGCCGGTCCGCGGCTTGCCGCTCCTGGCTCCCTGCGAGGTCGGCGGGCCGCTGGGGCCCTCGGGTCCGGTGGGACCACCGGGCGCGGCCATCGCCGGGTACGCGGCGGTGTCGTTCCACGCGCCGGCGCCCGGATCGGCGTATCCCGGCGCCGGCTGGGCCGGGTAGCCCGAGGCCTGGGCCTGCCAGGCCGGCGCCGGCGCGGCTGGGTCCTGGTAGCCAAGGGCTGCGGGGTCGCCCTGGTAGCCGTACGGCCGGGCTGGCCCTGGTAGCCGTAGCCGCCGGGCTGACTCGGGGATCCATACGCGCCCGGGTCACCCTGGTAGCCGTAGCCGGCGGACTGGCCGGCGTAGGGGTCGTGGCCCGCAGGCGCGGCGGAGCCCTGGGAGCCCGGCGCTGCGTAGGCGTTGCCCGCCGGTGCCTCCGCCGATCCCTGCGCCGGGGATTGCCATCCGGCCGGCGTGGCCCAGCCCGCAGGCGCGCCCTGCTCGGCGGCGGGCTCGCTGGCCCGGGAGGCATCCTGCGGAGCTGGGAACCCACCGGCGGCCGCGGCGGACGTGTCGCCTGCGGGATCGGCCCCCTCGCGGGCATCGGCCCCGTCTGCGGGCTCGGGTGCCTGTGACCCCGACTGCGGGGCGTCATCGGGCTGCGCGGGCCCTGCGTACTGATCGGTCATGGGCTCATTGTCATGGCTGACGGTCATGTGCGACAACGTAGACGCGCTGGATCAGCCGGGTCCCCGGGAAACGTCAGGGCGAGGTAAGGCCCACCGAGACGTGCTGCGGCCCCCCGGTCAGCTGGTACCAGCACGATCGGCGAGCGGCGCCGTCGGGGTGGAGCGCCCCACCCCCGCGACCGGCTCGCAGCCGTACGACGCCCCGTGGGCATCCGCCCGGCGCCCCGGCGATTACGCTGTGCCCAGCCACGAGTCCCACTGCCACGAAAGGCCGCCCCATGTGCGCCGCTGTCGCCGCCCCCCACTCCTCGAGCTGGAACTACGCCGAGTCCTGGCTGCCCGAGGACGACTTCGTCACCGAGGCGCGCGCGCGGGCCGACGAGCTGGGCTGTCCTCCGGTCGGGCGCGGCGCGGCCACGGCGCTGACCGTGGTCGCCGCCCTGCTCGAGGCCAAGGCCGTGGTCGAGGTCGGCACGGGCGCCGGTGTCTCGGGGTTGGCGCTGCTGCGCGGGATGCGCCCCGACGGCATCCTGACGAGCGTGGATGTCGAGGCGGAGAACCAGCGCGTGGCACGCGCCACGTTCGCCGCAGCGGGGATGAGCCCCGCGCGCACCCGCCTGATCACCGGCCGGGCACTCGAGGTGCTGCCGCGGCTGACCGACGGCGGCTACGACATCGTGTTCGTCGACGGGGACAAGTCCGAGTACGCCGCCTACCTGGAGCAGGCCGTCCGGCTGCTCCGGCCCGGCGGCGCGGTGGTGTTCGACAACGCGCTCTGGCACGACAAGGTCGCCGACCCGGCCCAGCGCGACCCGCAGACCATCGACCTGCGCGCCCTGGTCACGTCCGTGCGCGACGACGAGCGCTTCACGCCCAGCCTGCTGCCGGTGGGCGACGGCCTGCTCGTTGCGGTGTTGCGCGAGCGGGTCTGAACCCAACCGGAGACCTCAGGCCGGCGCGCCGGCCTCGAGCCAGCGCAGCAGCACCCGCGCCCCGAAGCCGGTACCGCCCTTGGGCAGGTCGTCCCGATCCGTCTCGGAGCGCCCGACGCCGGCGATGTCCAGGTGCGCCCACGGGGTGTCGCCCACGAAGCGCGAGAGGAACAGCGCGGCGGTGATCGCCCCCGGTCCCGGGCCCGGTACCGAATCGGAGTTGGCCTGGTCGGCGACCTCGGAGGCGATCCGCGCCGCGTACTCGGCGTGCAGCGGCATCCGCCAGACCTGCTCGCCGGAGGCGTGCCCGGCCGTGGTCAGGGCACCGGCCAGGACGTCGGAGGTGCTGAACAGCGCCGCATAGCGGCGGCCCAGCCCGAGGGTCGCGGCCCCGGTGAGGGTCGCGACGTCGACCACCACGTCCGCGCCGAGGTCGGCCACCGCGTGCGCCAACCCGTCGCCGAGCACCAGCCGGCCCTCGGCGTCGGTGTTGAGCACCTCGCTGGTCAGCCCCCCGCGGTGTGTGATCACGTCGCCGGGACGGGTGGCCGCCGCCCCGGGCAGGTTCTCGGCCAGGCACAGCAGCCCGGTGACCCGCAGACCCGCCGGCGCGCGTTCGGCGATCGCGCCCAGCACCGCGCACACCGCCGCCGCCCCGGACATGTCGGTCTTCATGGCGACCTGCATCTCGGGCTTCTTCAGCGACAGGCCACCGGAGTCGAAGCTGATCCCCTTGCCGACCAGGACCACGTGCCGCAGGGGCCCGTCGCCCGGGGCGGTCCAGCCCAGTTCGACCAGCCGTGGGGGCCGCACGGAACCGGCCCCGACCGCTGTCAGTCCGCCGAACCCCTCCTCGGCCAGCTCGACCTCGTCGCGCACCCGTACGGCCAGTCCCGCCGCGGCGGCGAGCTCCTGGGCCTGGCCGGCCAACCAGGCGGGGTCGGCGATGTTGGGCGGGGTGTGGATGAGGATCCGTGCGGTCAGGGTCGCCAGGGCGTGCGCGCGGCCGGCGGCCAGTGCACGCCGGCCAACCTCGAGGTCGGCCACCGCCAGCCGGACCCGGGCCGGCGGGGTGGGCGCCGGACTCGTGGCCCAGGTGGGCGCCGGCGAGCCCAGGTACAGGCCCTCGGTGAACGCCCGCACGCCCTCCTCGTCGAGTTCGCTGGTGGCCAGGACGAGGACTTCGTCGGTCCCGCGCACCCGGCGCACGGCCGCCGCAGCCGACCGGCGCAGCTCATCCGGCGCCCCGGAGCCGAGCCCGAGGGCCATCACCGCGGCCGGCACGTCCTGCTCGAGGTCGATCCACAGCGCCTCGCCGCGCTTGCCCGAGGCATGGGCACGCGCCAGCCGGCGCGGAAGGTCGACCCCCCAGAGGGCGAGCAGGTCCACGGCTGCGTCGTCGACGCGGGCCGGTTCGTCAGGGCCGTGCCCCGGATGGACGCCGATGATGACCACGCCCGGAGCCGACGACTCGACCCGGGCGGAGAGCTCCGGGTCGATAGGTGGGACACCCAGCGGATCGACGACCGCCTCGACGAGCATGTCTGGCAGTGCGTGCACGAGCCCTCCCCACAACGACGCGGACCCCGCAACCGTACCGCCCGGGAGCGGTGGGGTTGCGGGGCCCGCGTGTGATCCGTGCTGGGCTCAGCCGGCGACGGTCGTCAACTGCGACCCCAGGTCCCTGGCTTCGTCGGCGTTCAACTCGACGACGAGTCGACCGCCACCCTCGAGCGGGACGCGCATCACGATGCCGCGTCCCTCCTTGGTGACCTCCATCGGGCCATCACCGGTCCGTGGCTTCATGGCTGCCATGAGCAGTCCCCTTTCGGTGGCCGACCTCCCGTACGCAGGTCGATAGCGGCATTATCCCCCACGAATGCCGTGTCATGGGACACAAGTGGCGCTGTCGCACCGATGTTGCGCGCGGACCCGCGACGATCCTGCGTGGGACTGTGGGCGGTCGGCATGTCCCGAGCGGGCAGCGCTCAGCGGCCCTGGCCCAACTCGCCGGACTCCACGAGCGCGGCGAACCGGCGCAGGGAGGCCACGACGCCGGCCGCGAACACCGGGCCCACCAGGGTGAACCCGGCCCGGCCCACCGCGCCGAGCGGGAGCTCCAGCTCCTCGCGCCAGACGAACCGGCTGCGCCCCTCGGGCAGGGCCAGCACCTCGAAGATGCCCGGACCGCGCACCACCCGGCCGGTGTGCAGCACACGCACGAGCCGGGGTGGCTCCCACTCGGTGATCTCCATGGTGTCCCAGAAACCCAGCCGCCCGACGCCGGTGAACGCCCGCAACCGGCCGCCGACGCCCTGGGCGGGACCCTCGGCATGGACGTGGGTGCCCAGCATCCACTGGCCCTGGGTCGGCCAATCGGTCAGGGCTGCGAACACGACCTCGGGCGGGGCGTCGACGATGACGTCGCGGACCAGGTGCCGGCGGGCGCTCATGATCGATCCCTCGGGTCAACCGCAGCCAGGCCGGCGGCGACGTGCTGCGGGTCGGTGGGCTGCGGGTCGGTGGGCTGCGGGTCGGTGGGCTGCGGGTCGGTGGGCTGCGGGTCGGTGGGCTGCGGGTCGGCGCCCGTGCCCGCCGCGGCATCCGTGGAGCGCTCCTCTCGGTGGCCGCCGAGCGCTGCGACCACCCGGCGCAGCTCGGCCAGTTGCGCGTCCCGGGCCACCAGCGCCTCGCGGGTGTCAGCCAGGACGCGGTCCACCTCCGACATCCGGTAGCCGCGCAGGACGACGGCGAAGCGCACGTCGGCCAGGTCCTGGTCGTCCACACCGGCCGCGGCGTCCCAACGCAGGGGCCGCCCACGGACCGGGTCCTCGGCCAGCAGCGGACGGTCGCGGGCCACAAGGACGGCCACGGCGGCCACGATGGCCATGGCCACGACGACGAACAGGACGATCACACCATGATCCTGCCACGGCCCGCGCGGCTCGGCAGGAACCATGGTCGGTTCAGGTCACGTCCCGCCAACGGTTCGGGTCACGGTGGGCACTGAGCCTCCGGTCCGTCGGGCTCAGGTCCCGTCGGAGTACGTCAGGTCCCGTTCGTCGGCTCAGGTCACGCGAGGAGTACGTCAGGTCCCGTTCGTCGGCTCAGGTCACGCCGGTGTGCGTCAGGTCCGGGTCCTCGGGTCAGGTCAGGTCCCATCGGCCGGCGACAGGTCGAACGGACCCGGCGCACCCGGAGCAGGGCCCTCGGCGCGATACTCGGCCGACTGGGCCAGGATCTCGATCACCCGCAGCGGATCGTCGGTGAGATGGATCAGGTCAAGGTCGGAGGCCGAGATCTTGCCGTCGCCGGCCATCGTGGCGCGCAGCCAGTCGACCAGGCCCGACCAGTACGCCACCCCGACCAGGATGATCGGGAAGGTGGTGACCTTGCCGGTCTGGACCAGGGTGAGTGCCTCGAACAACTCGTCGATGGTGCCGAAGCCACCGGGGAACACCACGAATCCCTGCGCGTACTTGACGAACATGGTCTTGCGGGCGAAGAAGTACCGGAAGTTCACCCCGAGGTCGACCCACTGGTTCATGCCCTGCTCGAAGGGCAGCTCGATGCCCAGGCCCACAGACGTGCCGCCGGCCTCCCACGCGCCGCGGTTGGCCGCCGCCATGATGCCGGGGCCGCCGCCGGTGATGACGGCGTAGCCGGCGTCCACCAACAGCCCGGCGACCTGCTGGGCAAGGGCGTACTCGCGGTGTCCGGCCGGGGTGCGCGCCGAACCGAAGACGCTGATCGCCGGGCCGAGGGTGGCCAGCGCGCCGAAGCCCTCGACGAACTCGGCCTGGATCCGCAGGACGCGCCAGGGGTCGGTATGCACCCAGTCGCCGGAGTCGCGGGTGTCGAGCAGGCGCTGGTCGGTGGTCGTCCCGGGGATCTGGTGTCGGCGCAGCAGGACCGGCCCCTTGGCGCGGCCGGCCTCGGGGGTCCCATTGCGAGGGACGGGTGTGGCGGCCGGCCCGACACTGAGGTCAGTCGGCGCGGTCGGGCCGGCCGCAGCTGGTTCGGGGACGGTCGGTTCGGGCGCGGTGGTTTCGGGCGCGGTGGTTTCGGGCGCGGTGGGTGCCGGCGCGCTCGGTTCGGTGACCGGTTCGGTGCGTCGGTTCGGGTGTGGTCGATTCGCGGACGGTCGGTTCGGGTGTGGTCGATTCGCGGACGGTCGGTTCGGGTGTGGTCGATTCGCGGACGGTCGTTTCGGGTGTGGTCGGTTCGGGTGTGGTCGGTTCGGTGTGGTCCATGCCGGCCAACGTAACCACGGGCCGGTCCACGGCGGCGACCTCAGCACGACCGCGCCGTGAACGACGGACGACTTGCTCGCGGATTCACTTCATGATTCAATCATCTTGTTGACAGTTCAATCATCCACACCGATCTGAAGGAGCAGCCCATGACCGACTACAGCAACTACCACGGCACCTGGACCATCGACCCGAGCCACTCCCGACTGGGCTTCGTCGCTCGGCACGCGATGGTGGCGAAGGTCCGCGGCTCGTTCGAGGAGTTCGCCGGAACCCTGGTCATCGACGAGGCCAATCCGAGCGGCTCGACCGCCCAGGTCAGTGTCGAGCTGGCCTCGGTGAGCACCGGCAGCCCCGACCGCGACGCGCACCTGCGCAGCCCGGACTTCTTCGACGTGGAGAACAACGCGCAGATGACCTTCGCCTCCACCGCTGTGAAGTCCGACGGCGACGAGTTCGTGATGATCGGCGACCTGTCGATCAAGGGCGTCATCCGCCCGATCGAGGTCGCCATCGAGCCGCTGGGCGTGACCACCGACCCGTTCGGCAACGTCCGTGCCGGGTTCGAGGGCACCGCCGAGCTGTCGCGCAAGGATTTCGGCCTGACCTGGAACGTCGCCCTGGAGGCCGGCGGAGTCCTGGTCTCGGACGTGATCAAGATCCAGCTCGACGTCTCGGCGATCAAAGCCGCCTGACCAGCACCGCCCCGCGCCGGGTGCCTCCACCGCAGCGACGTTCGCGCGTCGCCCAGTGGACGAACCCGGCGTTCGGCGACTCTGGCGTGGCGGCACTGCCAGGGACGCGGGGGAAGCGGGGCGCAGGGACGCGGAGGCGCGGGGGCGCTTCAGTCGCGGCGCCGGCCGCGGGCTGGCATCGGGCGGGTCGCCAGCGGGTCAGCATCGATCCGGTTGACCACGCCGGGCAACTGGCCCCAGACGTCCGGTCGCGGCACCGGGGTGGCCAGCCATGTACGCATCATCGCCAGCACCGAGCGCACCTGCTCGGTGGGCACGTACTCCTCGCGGGTGTGCGCCAGGGACGGGTCACCGGGCCCGTAGTTCACCGCAGGGACGTTCAGGGCGCTGAACCGGGCCACGTCGGTCCACCCGAACTTGGGGCGCGGGGTGGAGTCAGTGGCCTCGATGAACGCCTGAGCCGCTGGATGGGCCAGCCCGGGCAGCGCCCCGGCGGCGACGTCGACGATCCGCACGTCGAATCCTTCGAAGATCGCCTGGACATGCCGGATCGCCAACTCCTCGGTCAGCGACGGGGCGAACCGGTAGTTCACCGTGACCACGCATTCGTCGGGGATCACGTTGCCGGCCACACCACCACTGATGAGCACGGCATTGAGCCCCTCGCGGTACTCCAGCCCGTCGATGAGCACCCGCGAGGCCTGGTAGTCGCCCAGCCGGGCCAGCACCTCGCCGGCGGCGTGGATGGCGTTGCGCCCCAGCCAGGAGCGCGCGCTGTGGCTGCGCCGGCCGGCCAGATGGATCTCGGCGCGCAGGGTGCCCTGGCAGCCCGCCTCGACGCCGGCATCCGAGGGCTCCATGAGGACCGCGAAGTCCCCGGCCAGCAGGTCCGGGCGGGTGTCGGCCAGCAGCTTGAGCCCGTTGTGCAGCTCCTCGATCTCCTCGGACTCGTAGAACACGTAGGTCACATCGCGGGTCGGCTCGCTGACCGTGGCGGCCAGCGCCAGGGCGACGGCGACCCCGCCCTTCATGTCGCACGAGCCGAGGCCGACCAGCCGCTCCTGGCCGTCGACCTCACTGAGGTGGTGCGGCAGGTTGTCGGCTTCGGGCACCGTGTCGATGTGCCCGCAGATCAGGACCCGGTCGGGGAGTCCGAAGTCGGTGCGCGCCACCAGGTTGTTGCCGATCCGCTCGACCGTGAGGTGCTCGACCGCCGCCAGCGCCCCGGCGATCGCGTCGGCGATGGCCTGCTCCGAGCGGCTCTCACTGGGGATGTCGACGAGCTCGCCGAGCAGGGCGACGACGTCGCCGGTGGGGTCCAGGGGCATGGCGCTCTCCAATCGGGCTGCCCGCGGTCGTGGGCGCGCTGCCCTACGCTACCGACCCATGGACCGCCTCACCTGCCCCGCATCCGGCTTCGGCATCGCGACCCACGCCAGCACCGCCGCCGACGCGGCGATCCTCGACGTCTGGTACCCCGCACCCACGCTCAGCGCCGAGCCCGAGGCGGTCGCGCACCTCGAGGACGCCTGCGGCGAGGACCCCATCCGCGGCACCGTCACCCGCGTCCTGCGCACCACCATCGCCGACCTGTCCGCGCCGCCGGCCGACATCGCCGACGCCTACCTGCGACTGCACCTGCTCTCGCACCGGCTGGTGGTCCCGCGCAGCATCAACGTCGAGGGGATCTTCGGGGTGCTGGCCAACGTGGCGTGGACCACGCTGGGGCCGGTGGCCCTCGAGTCGCTGCCCGAGGTGCGCCTGCGCGCCCGGATCGCCGGCGAGGCGCTCACCGTGCTCAGCGTCGACAAGTTCCCGCGGATGGTCGACTACGTGGTGCCCTCCGGAGTGCGGATCGCCGACGCCGACCGGGTCCGGCTCGGCGCACACCTGGCCCCCGGGACCACCGTGATGCACGAGGGCTTCTGCAACTTCAACGCAGGCACGCTGGGCCCCTCGATGGTGGAGGGCCGGATCTCGGCGGGCGTCATCGTGGGGTCCGGGTCCGACATCGGCGGCGGCGCGTCGATCATGGGCACCCTGTCGGGCGGTGGCAGCCAGCAGGTGACCATCGGCGAGGGCGCCCTGATCGGGGCCAACGGCGGCATCGGGATCTCCCTGGGCGATCGATCGGTCGTGGAGGCGGGCTGCTATGTGACCGCCGGGTCCAAGGTGCGCCTGCCCGACGGTGAGGTCGTCAAGGGCGTGGAGCTCTCCGGCGTGGCCGACCTGCTGTTCCGGCGCAACTCGCTGACCGGTGCGCTCGAGGTGACGCCACGCACCGGGCACTGGGGCGGACTGGCCGAGCACCTGCACGCCAACGACTGAGGCTGCCGCCGAGCGGTGCGCGCCCTCGCCCGCGGCCTCCCCAGGACAATCTGGGATGCTCTTGCCGAAAGAGGGTCAACACGATCCCAGGTTGATCTCGGGGGAAGGGTGGGGGCTGCACTCGCAGGCTGGTCTCGGGGGAAGGGTCCGCAGGGACCGGCGGACCGTGGGACGTCGCGGGATGGCTCCGGCCGGGCGGGGCACACCAGCCGGGCGCTCGGCCGCTGCTGCGCCAGGGCGCCGGCCTGGCCTCCCCTGGCGCGCTCCCGGCCTAGGCTGACCCCCATGCGCGTCGCTGCCCTGATCGCCCTGGGCCTGTTCCTGGGCTTCGTCGGAGCCCTGCTGCAGACCCACACGACCCTGATCGGGTCGGTGACCGTGCCCAGCGGCGGGATCGTCGGGGTCGTGGCGATCGTGCTGGTCGCCCGCGCCGCAGCCTGGTGGGTCGGGTCGCGGGGGGGCGCGGTCGCGGTGTCCCTGGGCTGGCTGACGGCCACGCTGGTCATGGGCTCGGAGACCGCGGCGGGCGACCTGATCCTCAGCGCCGGCACGCGCCAACTGGCCTACCTGGTGAGCGGGTCGATGCTGCTCGCCGCAGCCTGCGGCTTCCCGCTGCTCCCCCTGGCCGACGAGGACCCGGCGCTCCCGGGGCCCGCTTCGCCGGGACGCGTCGATGCTTGAGCCCCAGTCGAAGGGATCGACTCACGACGCGTCGGAGCCCACGGAGTCGGAGCCGCAGGCGTCGGACGCGCACGCGTCGGAGCCGCAGCAGTCGGACGCGCACGCGTCGGAGCCGCAGCAGTCGGAGCCGAACGCGTCGGCGCCGAACGCGTCCTCGCCACCCCAGCCGACACCTGAAGAGCTGGACCCGAGCCCCCCGACGCCACCCCAACCAACCCCCCGGGACCAGCCGACCGCCAGCCGAACCAACCAACCCCCCGGGACCAGCCGAACCAGCCGAACCAACCGACCCCGCCGACCGCCGAGCAGTTCCGCCGCGCGGCCGCCCGCTACGCCACCGGCATCGCGGTGGTCACCACCCGCGCCGACGGGGTCGACCACGCGATGACCGCCAACTCGTTCACCACCGTCTCCCTGGACCCGCTGCTCGCCCTCGTCTGCGTGGAGCGGGACTCGCGCTTCCACCACGCGGTGAGCTCCGCCGGGGTCTGGTCGGTGACGTTCCTGGCAGCCGGGGCCCAGGACGCCGCCCGATGGTTCGCCACGCGCGGGCGTGACCTGGTCGGCCAGTTCGACCGGGTCGCCACCCGGCGCGGACACAACGGCTGCCTGCTGCTCACCGACGGGCTGGCCGGCCTCGAGCTGCGCACCCACCGGATCGTCCCCGCCGGTGACCACGACATCGTCCTCGGCGCCGTGACCGCGGTGCACGAGCCGGGCGACGCACAGGGGCCATTGGTGTACTTCTCCTCGACGTTCCACACGCTGGCCTGAGCCACTCCCGGGTCCCCGAACGGCAGTCGAACCCCCCGACCGGACCTGCCCAGCGATCGTCGCCCGACCCCCGATCACCGCACTGTCGGCCGGCGCCTGCCCGGCACCACCGCCGGCACGACCTACCATGGGTCGGTGACTGCGCCCCTCGAGGACCCTGCCCAGGACCCTGCCGCGCCGGCCGACCAGCCACCTGCGCGCCGCACCCGGCGCTGGGTCGCGATCGCGATCGGCGGTGTGGTGGTGCTGCTCGTCGGCGGGTATGCCGCGACCGTGGCCGCAGTGTCCGGCGACGTCCCGGCCGGCACCTCGGTGCGCGGGGTCGACATCGGTGGGGAGTCCGCGCCGGAGGCTGCAGCCACGCTCGAGGCAGCGCTCGGTGAGCAGGCGGACGCTCCGATCGAGGTGCGCGCCGGCGAGGAGACAGCCGAGTTGGAGCCCGCCACCTCGGGACTGGCCGTGGACTGGAACGCGACCGTGGAGCAGGCCGCCGGCACCATCTGGCGGCCCTCCGAGCTGCTGGCCCACCTGCGTGGAGAGGTCACCCTCGACCTGATCACCACGACCGACGAGACCGCGCTGGGCGCCGCCCTGGCCCCGATCGCGACGGAGTCGGCCACCGACCCGGTGGAGCCCACGATCAGGTACACGAAGAAGGCGGTGGCCAAGGAGACCAAGGGCGAGCCCGGCGCCTCCCTGGACGTCCCGGCCGCGACCGATGTCGTGTCGGCGGCCTACATGCAGCCGGTCGCCACGCCCCTGGACCTGCCGATGACCCCGGTGCCGACCGCCATCAGCGACGCCGAGGCCACCCGGGTCTTCACCGAGATCGCCGAGCCTGCGGTAGCCCTGCCCGTCACCCTGCGCGTCGGGGAGGACGCCGACGAGCAGGAGGCGGAGATCCCGCCGGCCGACATCGCCGCCAACCTCACGTTCACCGCCAGGGGCACGACGCTGGTCGCCGAGCTCGACGGCAAGGGACTGCACAAGGACCTGGGCGGCGAGCTCGAGGGCATCGAACGGACCGGTCGCAACGCGGACATCCGGATCGAGGGCGGCAAGCCGGTCGTGATCCCCTCCCGCGCGGGCCGGGCGATCGACCCCGAGGAGCTCGGCACCGCGGTCCTGGCGGTGCTGCCCGAGACCCAGGCGGCCGACCGCGTGGCACCCGTGGAGCTGTCGAAGTCCCGGGCGGCCTTCACCACCGCCGACGCCAGGGCGCTGAACATCAAGGAGAAGCTGTCCAGCTTCCGCCAGCCCTTCGTGCCCGCGGCCTACCGCTACACCAACGTGGGCGAGGCGGCGCGCCGGATCAACGGCACGATCCTCAAGCCGGGCGACACGTTCTCGATGAACGGCACGGTCGGGGAGCGCACCGCGGCCAACGGCTTCACCGAGGGCTTCATCATCTCCGGCGGCCGGTTCCGCGAGGAGCTCGGCGGTGGGGTGTCGATCATCACCACCGCGATGTGGACCGCAGGCTTCTACGCGGGCCTCGAGCGGATCGAGCAGCATCCGCACGGCCTGTACATCTCGCGCTACCAGGCAGGCTTGGAGGCCACGGTGGCCTGGGGGTACCTCGACCTGAAGATGCGCAACGAGACCGGCAACGGGGTGCTCATCAGCGCAACCCGGCAGAGCGACGGGGTCCTGATCGAGATGTGGGGGACCAAGAAGTGGGACGAGGTGACCGCCTCGTTCAGCCCGCGCACGAACTTCACCGACTTCACCACCATCGAGGACACCGGTGAGCGCTGCGTGCCCTCGGCCGGGGTCCGCGGTTTCGACATCTCGGTGACCCGACGGCGGATCAACGACGGCAGGTCGGTGAAGACCGAGACCTTCTTCACGCGGTACAAGCCGACCCCCAACGTGGTGTGCGGGTCATAGCGCAATCCGCCTCTCGAACCGGTCGGCACCGGCGGCGCCAATCGCAGGGAACAGCACTAGGATCACTGGCATCGGCAGAACCGGATTGGAGTACCGATGACCTACACCATCGCGCTGCCCTGCGTGGACCTCAAGGACAAGGCGTGCATCGAGGAATGCCCCGTGGATTGCATCTACGAGGGCGAGCGGATGCTCTACATCCATCCCGATGAGTGCGTGGACTGCGGGGCGTGCGAGCCGGTCTGCCCGGTGGAGGCCATCTACTACGAGGACGACGTGCCCGCGCAGTGGAGCGAGTACACCGCGGCCAACGCTGAGTTCTTCGAGGACCTCGGCTCCCCCGGCGGTGCGGCCAAGCTCGGCCTGATCGCCAAGGACGTGCCGCTGGTGAAGGCGCTGCCGCCCCAGGAGCACGACAACTGAGGGCGCTGCCCGACTTCCCGTGGGACCGGCTCGCGCCGTACAAGCAGCGCGCGGAGCAGCATCCTGACGGGATCGTCGACCTGTCGGTGGGGACCCCCGTGGATCCGACCCCGGCGGTCATCGCCGACGCCCTGGCCGCGGCCGCCGATTCGCCCGGCTACCCACTGACCACCGGGGCGCCGGCCACCCGCGCGGCCATCCTGCGTTGGACGACCCGCCGGCTCGGCGCACCTGAGCGCATCGACGTGCTGCCCACGATCGGCACCAAGGAGTTCGTCGCCTGGCTGCCGACGCTGCTGGGCCTGGGCCCGAGCGACCGGGTCGTCATCCCGCAGGTCGCCTACCCCACCTACGACGTGGGCGCCCGGCTGGCCGGCGCGCAGGTGCTGGTCGCCGACTCGTTGACGGCGATCGGCCCCGCGCGGGTGTCGTTGCTCTGGCTGAACTCGCCGAGCAACCCGACCGGCAAGGTGCTGCCCGTCGACCACCTTGCCAAGGTCGTGTCGTGGGCGCGCGAGCGTGGCGTTCTGGTCGTGTCCGACGAGTGCTACTACGAGCTGCCCTGGACGCAGGCGCCGGTGTCGGTGCTGCATCCCGACGTGTGCGGCGGCGACCCGACCGGGCTACTCGCGCTGCACTCGCTGTCCAAGCGCTCGAACCTCGCCGGCTACCGGTTCGGGTTCGCGGCCGGGGACCCGGCGGTGATCGCCCGGCTGCTCGAGGTGCGCAAGCACGCCGGGATGATGGTGCCCGGACCGGTCCAGGCCGCGGCCATCGCGGCCCTCGACGACGACACGCATGTGGTCACCCAGCGGGCGGTCTACCGAGCCCGGAGGGAACTGCTGTGGGCGGCGCTGACCGGCGCCGGCCTGCGCATCGACGAATCCGCCGCGGGGCTCTACCTCTGGGCCACCCGCGACGAGCCCTGCTGGGACACCGTCGGCTGGCTGGCCGAGCGCGGCATCCTGGTGGCGCCCGGGGATTTCTACGGACCCGCGGGGGCGCGGCACGTACGGGTGGCGCTCACGGCCACCGACGAACGGGTCGCGGCGGGGGCCGCCCGCCTGGTCGACTGAGCGGCGGGCGTACCGGTCGCCAGCCAGATCAATAATGCCGAGGTGCCGGCATGGCTCGCGGCAGCGGGCGCTCGGCCGGACCCACATACACCTGGCGCGGCCGGCCGATCCGGGTCGCCGGGTCGGCCATCATCTCCCGCCACTGGGCGATCCACCCGGGCAGGCGGCCCAGGGCGAACAGGACGGTGAACATCCGGGTCGGGAATCCGATCGCCTTGTAGATCAGGCCGGTGTAGAAGTCGACGTTGGGGTAGAGCTTGCGCGAGGCGAAGAAGTCGTCGGCCAGGGCGATCTGCTCGAGTTCGATCGCTATGTCGAGCAGCGGGTCGTTGACGCCCAGCTTGTCGAAGACGTCGTAGGCCGCGGCCTTCACGATCGCCGCGCGCGGGTCGTAGTTCTTGTAGACGCGGTGACCGAATCCCATGAGCTTGCTGCCGGCCTCGCGGTCCTTGACCTGGGAGACGAACTGGGCGGCGCTCAGGCCCTCCCCGTGGATCCGGGTCAGCATCTCCAACACGGCCTGGTTGGCACCGCCGTGCAGCGGGCCGAACAGCGCGTTGATGCCCGCAGAGACGCTGGCGAACATGTTGGCGTGCGACGAGCCGACCAGGCGCACCGTCGAGGTCGAGCAGTTCTGCTCGTGGTCGGCGTGCAGGATGAACAGCGTGTCCAGGGTCTTGACCACCACCGGATCGGCCACGTACTCCGCGGTCGGGAAGCCGAAGGTCAGGCGCAGGAAGTTCTCGGTCAGGCTCTTGGAGTTGTCCGGGTAGAGGAAGGGCTGGCCCACGGACTTCTTGTGCGCGTAGGCCGCGATCGTCGGCAGCTTGGCCAGCAGCCGGACCGTGGAGATGTGCACCTGTTGGGGGTCGAACGGGTCCAATGAGTCCTGGTAGAAGGTCGAGAGCGCGGAGACCGCCGAGCTGAGCACGGGCATCGGGTGCGCGTCGCGGGGAAAGCCATCGAAGAACCGGCGCAGGTCCTCGTGGAGCATGGTGTGCGCGGCGATGTTGGCCTTGAACTCCTTGAGCTGGCGCGGGGTGGGCAGCTCGCCGTAGATCAGCAGATAGCTGACCTCGGTGAAGCTGGAGTGCGCAGCCAACTGCTCGATCGGGTAGCCGCGGTAGCGCAGGATGCCGGCCTCGCCGTCGATGTAGGTGATCGACGACTCGCAGGACGCGGTGTTCACGAACCCCGGGTCGTAGGCGACGTGGCCGGTCTCCTTGAGCAGCAGGCCGGTGTCCCAGCCACGCTCGCCGTCGGTGGCCCTGAGCTCGGCCAGCGTCAGCTCGCCGTCGTCGTGGATCAGCTTCGCGTCACCCATCGAGATCCTCCCAGAGACAGCACATCCGTCGTGCCGACCACCCTAGCGACGGGGGCCCGCGGGTGCCGCTCCACCCCGCATCCTCAGCCTGCGAAAGCGTACCCCTGCGGGTATTGCCATCCCACGAGGGTGCCCGGTGCGTCAAGGGTCGCTGGGCCTCGATCCGGGGGGCGGTGCGCGTGGCGGTGGGCGGGCAGTGTTCGATGGGGCCATGCGCTTGGATCACGTCTCGTACGCCGCACCCGTCGAGCACCTGGCCGATACCGTCCAGCGGATCGGCGCCGCGCTCGGAGCGACCTTCACCGACGGTGGCCTGCACCCGAGGTTCGGCACGCGCAACTTCATCCTGCCCCTGGCCGGGGGCACCTACATCGAGGTCGTGAGCGCCCTCGAGCATCCGGCTGCCTACAGCGCGCCCTTCGGCCGGGCCGTACGCGCCCGGGCCGACCAGGGCGGCGGCTGGATGAGCTGGGTGGTCTCGGTCAAGAACATGCCCGCCGTTGAGGCGCGGCTGGGCCGCCAGGCGGTCTCCGGGCACCGCGTGCGCCCCGACGGCTACGACCTGTGCTGGCAGCAGATCGGCGTCCTGGACACCATGGAGGACGCCCAAGTGCCGTTCTTCGTGCACTGGCTCGGCGACGCGGCCGAGCATCCCTCGGCCGGTGGTGCGGATGTGCGCATCGCCCAACTGGACATCGCCGGCTCCCCGGAGCGGATCTCGACCTGGCTGGGAGAACCGGCGCATCACCCGCTCGACGAGGTGGACGTCAACTGGTTGGACGAGCACGACCCGGCCGGGCCGGGGCTCGCCGCCGTCACGCTGCTGACCCCGCGTGGGGTCGTCCGCGTCGACTGACCCGCCCTGATCAGGCGGGGTGCAGACGCGAACCTTCTGGAAGTCGGGCCGGGGACAACGACCGGGGCTGAGTTGCCGAGTTGTGGTTGATAGGGCCCCCACGCGGCCGCCCAACAGGCCCAAGCGCGCTCCGTGTGGTCGAACCCGGGCCCGCACGGGTGGGTTTTTCAACCACGCGGAGCGCGTTTCGCGCCGCGTCGGGCCGATCTGGACGGTCTTTCGACCACAACTCGGCGGTTGACCTACCGACGATCGCCCGGAGGGTGCGAACCATCCCGACGGTGCCGGCGCGACGCAGGCGCCGGCTTCACCTGCTCGTTGCCCCGTGCTCCCCAGCCCGGGGGCTAGACGGTATGGGTGACCGCTCAGGGTTGCTGAGGGGTTGCGGGCCGGGGCCTCGCTCACGCATGTTCGTGGGTTACCGAGCAGGGGCCGCCTGCTCGGCCTATCCGACAGTTGTGGGAAGAGGCCCCGGTGTTCACTGAGCGTACGAGTGTGGGGCTCGACGTGCACGCCCGATCGGTGGCGGCAGCCGCGATCGATGGCGTCACGGGCGAGTTGTTCCAGTCCAAGCTGACCCCGTCATACGAGCACATCCGGTCCTGGGTGGCGGATCTGCCGGGCCCGGTGGCGGTGGCTTACGAGGCCGGGCCGACCGGGTTCGGGTTGTATCGGTCGTTGACGGCGGCCGGGATCCGCTGCGAGGTGGTGGCCCCGTCGAAGTTGCAGCGCCCGGCTGGTGACCGGGTCAAGACCGACGCCAAGGACGCCCTGCATCTGGCCAGGTTGGTGCGCCTGGATGAGATCACCCCGGTGGCCATCCCGACAGTGGACCAGGAGGCCGCGCGTGACCTGGTCCGGGCCCGGGAGGACGCCCGCGGTGACCTGATGCGCGCCCGACACCGGCTGTCCAAACTGCTGCTGCGACACGGCATCGTCTACAACGGCGGCGACGCGTGGACCGGCAAGCACGACACCTGGCTGCGCCGGGAGGCGTTGCCGCAACTGACCTCGAACACGACCCGGCTGGCCTTCGACTCCGACTACGAAGCGGTCCTGGCGGTGAAGGCCCGCCGGGACCGGCTGGACACCGCAATCGAGGAGATGGCCGCGGACTCGGAGTTCACCCCGGTCGTGCGCCGGCTCGGGTGCCTGCGCGGGGTTGGCACCCTGACCGGGTTCGCATTGGCCGTCGAGATCGGTGACTGGCACCGCTTCACCGGCGCCAGCATCGGAGCCTTCGTCGGGCTCACCCCGTCCGAGCACTCCTCGGGGAGCTCCCGGAGCCAGGGACCGATCACCAAGACCGGCAACGGTCACGCCCGCCGGCTGCTGGTCGAAGCGGCCTGGCACCACCGACCCCGCTACGTGGCCGGCAAGACCATGCGCGACCGGTGGGCGTTGGCACCGGCAGCCGCCCGGGCCCGCGGCGACGAGGGCAACCGGCGACTGCACCACCGGTGGGTCACGTTCATCGACCGGCGTAAACGCAACACCGTGGCCAACGTGGCGATCGCCCGTGAGCTGTCCGGCTGGTGCTGGTCCCTGGCCGTCTTGGACTGAACCCGCCCGACGCGCCCACAGATGTCCGACGGTGCGCCGGGGTGGTCGCAGCGCGAGGAACGATCCGCGAAACACCTATGAGTAGCCCGATCCGGGCCACGCTCGTCTCTAGACACGCGGTCCCGTTCCTGCCGAACCACCGTCCTGCGGTAACCAACCCGCGCATATCAGTCTGACCGCGCGTCGCCAACGACACGCTGGCCACCCCGCGCACCGACGGTCAACAAGAAGAAGGCCCCCACCCGGAAACACAACCCCGGGCGGGGGCCTTCACCTGCCCACTTGACAACAGGCCACTCCATATCAGGTGTACTGACCACGGACGTTAGGTACGGCGTGTCTGCTGGACTGTGATGAAGACCTCCGGGTGAGGTGTGGAGCAACCACGCACCCGCACCTATCACCCGTTAGGGAGCACGGGGCAACGCGGGGAGGGTTGTCCACAGATCGGCGGGCGGGGGGTTCCCGATCCGTCGGACGCTCGGCAGGGTAGGCCCGTGCCCAACACGATCCGGTGGGAACCACCGAGAACCCCCTTCACCTGCGCGGACGTCGAGCCGCTGGGCGTGACTCGCGCAGCGCTGCGCACCGCGGTGGCCGGCGGGCGGGTCGTCGCGCTGGGCCGCGGGGTCTTCATCAGTGCCGACGCGGTGCCCACCGACGCCGTCGACCTGCACCTGATGCACGCTCGCGCCCAACAGTTGCTGCGGCCCCGACTGATCGCCAGCCACGAGACCGCGGCCCTCGCGTGGGGGCTCGCCCTCGATGACCCACGAGCGGCCGCGCAGGCAGTGCCGGCCTTCACCGCGACACCCGCCCCGGGGGTGAGGTCGGTGCGCGACGAGCGGCTCACGGTCGCCGTGCGCGGACTGCCCGCGGCGCACCGTGCCGCCCACCCGAGCGGTCTGGTGGTGACCACGCCCGCGCGGACCGCGGTCGATGTCGCAGTCGGGCAGCCCCTGCCCGCCGCCCTGATCACCCTGGACGCGGCTGCCCGACTGGCCCTGATCGAGCGCGTCGGCTCACGTCGGCTGCGCGAGAACTACACGCGACCCACGAGCCTGGCCGCCGCACGGCAGCCGCTCCTGGACGCCGCCGAGGTGGCGACGACGCGGCGCACTGCGAGACCGTGGGCCGCGATGCTGAATTGGATCGACCCGCGGCGTGAGTCCGCCCTCGAGTCGCTGAGCTACGGCGAGATGATCTGCCACGGCCTCCCACTTCCGCTGCTGCAGGTGCCGATCAGCACCCCGCAGGGCGAGGTGTACCCCGACTTCCTCTGGCCGGAGGCCCGGCTGATCGGCGAGGCTGACGGCATGAGCAAGTACGTCAGCCCCGACGTGCTGGCCTGGGAGAAGCGCAGGCAGGAGTCGCTGGAGCGTCTGGGCTTCCGGGTGATCCGCTGGGACATGCGTGACATCCGCCGCCATGCCGCCGAACTCATGGCCCGGCTCGCGGCTGCCATCGAAGGTCGGATCGGCTACTGAGCCGCCCTTTCGTCACTGCCGCCCCACGTGCGCCGGCGGCCACCCCGCGAGCTCATCCGTGGTCCGTGGCCGGTGCCCCCTGCACTTCCCACGCCAAACGCCGAGTTGTGGTTGATAGGGCTCCCGCGCGGCCGCCCAAGAAGCCCAAGTGCGCTCCGTGTGGTTGAACCCGGCCGCTCACGGGCGGGTTTTTCAACCACGCGGAGCGCATTCCGCGCCGCGTCGGGCCGATCTCGACGGTCTTTCGACCACGACTCGGCACTTGGCCGACCCGGGGGCTCAGGGCAGCGGGGCGGGGACCCGCAGGTCCACCTGCGGGGCGGCCGCCGCGATCACGTCGCGGATCTCCCGGCCGACCAGCTCGTGGCGGGCGATCAGGGCGTCCCGCAGGGCCTCGACGAGGTGCCGGTTGGCGTTCAGCAGCTCGCGGGCGACCTGCTTCTGGTCTGCGAGGATCGATTCGACGGCCGCCCGCCCCGAGGGGTCCGACAGCACGCGCCCCACGAGGTTGGAGTCGGCCAGGGCGCCGTTCTGCACCGCGGCCAGGCTCACCAGCGACCCACCCATGCCGACCGCTCCCACCATCTGGGCGGCCACCGTGGTGGCGTAGGCCAGATCCCCGCCGGGTCCGGTGGAGATGTCGCCGAAGAACAGCTCCTCAGCCACCTGGCCGCCCATCGCGATCTGGATCAGCGCCAGCATCTCCGAGCGCGAGCGGGTGAAGACGTCCTCGCTGTCACCGTGGGCGAGCATGCCCAGGGCCTCGCGGCGCTTGATGATGCTCAGGACCTCCAGGCGCCGGTGCGGGGCGACCAGGTGCGCCATCGTGGCGTGCCCGGACTCGTGGGTGGCGATCAGCCGGGTCTCGTGCGCGGTGTAGGCCACCGGCTGGCCCATGCCGATCTCCTCGGTCAGCCGCGCGGACTCCACATCGGCGCGGGTCATGGCCTGGTCGCCGCGGCGCAGTGCGTTGACCAGCGCCTCGTCGAGCAGGTGCTCGATCATCACCGGGGTGTAGCCCTGGGTGACCGCTGCGATTCCGGCCCGGACGTCGGCGTCGTCGAGCTCGACCGCGTGCGCCTTGCGGTCCAGGAAGTGCCCGAGCAGCTCGAGCCGACCCGCGCGGGTCGGCGGGTCGAAGGACAGCCGCCGGTCGAAACGTCCCGGGCGCAGCAGGGCCGGGTCGAGGTTGTCAGCGCGGTTCGTGGCCGCGATCAGCAGGATGGTGGCCGGTGCCGGCACGGGCCGGCGGAGCTGCCGGTGCACGGGCAGCACCAGGTTGATCCGGTCGACGAACCAGGACTGCACCTTCTGCCAACCGTCCGGGGCATCGAAGGACTGCATCTGCACGAGCAGCTCGTTGACGACACCACCGGTGCCCTCGGAGATCATCGCCGAGGTGACGGTGCCCGAACCGGCCGCGGCAGCCGCGCCGACCGACCCGGCCGGCAGCCCGGAAAGCCCCCCGCAGCACAAGGGGCCGGTCAGGTTCGCGCCCCCTGAGGCGACCGCCACCGTGGTCGCCGACGAGCCCACGCCGGAGCGTGCCATCGCGATCGCGTCGATCTCCTCGATGAAGCCGATGGCACCGCCCTCCTGGCGCGCGGCCTTGCGCAGCGCCTTGAAGTAGGAGCGGATCTTGCGCGCGGTGGCGCCGTAGTACATCGACTGGAAGCTGGTGGCCGACACGAACAGGAACGGGACTCCGGCCTCGGCGGCCATCGCCTTGGCCAGGTGCGTCTTGCCGGTGCCGGGCGGGCCCTCGAACAGCAGGCCCCGGCGCGGCGTACCGCCCATCTCCGCGCGGAACGACCGATTGGCCAGGAACAGGTTCAGGCTGCGGATCACGTCGGCCTTGACCAGGTCGATGCCGCGCACGTCAGCCAGCCCGACGTCGATCTGCTCCGGGCGGTAGGTCACGTGCGGCGAGCGCCCGGCGATCAGGGTGACCCCGACCACCGAGAAGATCATCACCGCGAAGAAGACGCCGACGATCAGCAGGAACGGGTCGATGCGCGGCAGTGCCAGGGAGGTGGGGTCGAACGGGTTGCCGTCGACGATCCGCCACCACAGCCAGAGGAGCGGCAGCGCCAGCACGGCGCCGATCCGGGCCAGCCGACGGCTGCGTGCCCGCTCGCGCGCCGCCCCGACATCGCTGGTCGCCGTCGCCAATCGGCCCGTGCCCACCTCGTCGAGCATCGACATGTCGCACCTCCTCGTGGCCTACATGGTGCGCCACCGACCCGCCACCAGTGGCACCCCGCAGCGTCGGTTCACCCGATCGGGTCAACTCGCCGGGCACCGTGCGTGACCCCGCGCGGATGGCTCCCACGGGCTGCGACCCACCGGGTCGCGCCCCTACGATCCGGGGATGGAGGCAATCGGATTCGGCGTGGACATCGGCGGCAGCGGCATCAAGGGAGCGCGGGTGGACCTGACCACCGGCGAGCTGGCCAGCGAGCGTGTGAAGATCCCCACCCCGAAGTCCTATGACATCGACGAGGTCACCCAGGCGGTCCTCGACGTGGTCGAACGGGCCGGGTGGACCGGGCCGTTCGGCTGCACGTTCCCCGGCATCGTCAAGCACGGGGTGCTGCACTCGGCAGCCAACCTCGGGCCGCACTGGCTCGAGCTGGACTTCCAGGCGCTGCTGAACGAGCGGTCCGGGCATCCGGTGACCCTGCTCAACGACGCCGATGCGGCCGGCCTGGCGGAGATCGACTTCGGCGTGGCCAAGGGTCGCGACGGCGTGGTGATCGTGACCACGCTGGGCACCGGCATCGGCAGCGCGGTCTTCCTGGACGGCAAGTTGGTGCCCAACACGGAGTTCGGCCACCTGGAGATCGACGGCGAGATCGCGGAGAAGCGCGCCTCGTCGGCGGCCAAGGAGCGCGAGGGCCTGTCCTACAAGCAGTGGGCGCCCCGCCTGCAGCGGTTCTACTCGCACCTGGACTTCCTGTTCTCCCCGGACCTGATCGTGGTCGGCGGCGGGATCAGCCGGAAGTCGGCGAAGTTCCTGCCCCTGATCGACATCCGGGCCGAGATCGTGGCCGCCCAGTTGGAGAACCAGGCAGGCATCGCCGGCGCTGCGATGGCCGCGGCTGAGGCAGCAGAGGACTGACCACGACGGGCTTCGCGGACTCCGTGGGACTGGTCGGCGGGGTGCAGTCCACCCGGACCGGTCTGCTTGCGACGGCCGGCGAGGGCCCCAGCCGGGCGATGTGGGGGTGGCTGCTCCTGGGCGTCCTGCTCGGCGCGGCCGGCGGGATCGTGCTCTGGCGCGGGCGTGCGGGCAGCGGGGCGCCTGGTGCGGCTGGCGGATCGCGCGGATCGCGCGGATCGCGCGGATCGCGTTGGGCCAGGGGGTCCCGCGGGCCAGGTGGGTCCCAGTCGGCTGCGGGCCGCGACGACGCACGCACGTCGGGGTCGGCGCACTCATCGGATCACCCGGCCACCATCCAGGACCTGCGCGCAGTGGCCGCCGGCGCCCTCGTCGACGTCGATGACGCCATCCGGGCCTCGGACCAGGAACTGGCCATCGTGCTGGTCGACGTCGGCCAGGACACCGCTGAGCACTTCGCCGCGGAGGTGGAACGCTGCAAGGAGGAGCTCGCTGAGGCGTTCGCGCTCTACCGCCGGGCGGCCCAGCACCCGACGCGGGACCCCGAGGAACGCGAGGAGGTACTGCTCGCCGAGGTCGTCACCCGGTGCAGTCAGGTCGATGCGCGCCTGGATGACCTGGTGCCGAGGTTCGACGTGCTGCGCGGCAGCGAGGTGCGCGCCGCCGAGCTCCTGACCCGCCTCGACGAGCGAACGGTGAGCCTCGGCCAACGGCTGGCCGGCGCGAGCACGACCCTTCAGGAGTTGGGCTCCCAGTACCCCCCGGGCGCTGTGGCGAACTTCCTCGACGACCTCGATCAGGCCTACCCGCGGCTCCAGTTCGCCGCGGCCTCTGTGGCGATCGGCAGGGCGCTACTCGAGGGCTCCGATCGCCGCGGAGCCCTCGCCCGGGCCCGCGCCGCCGAGGAGGCCCTCGGCCAGGCCGAATCCCTGCTGGACGCGGTGGACAACTCTCCGCAGCTGCTCCTGCGGGCGAACGCCGTGGTGGGCAGCCTGCTCGACGAGGTCGAGCGGGGCATCGCCGACGCCGAGCGCCTCGGGGTCACCGGGCACCTGACCGCCAGCGGCCACTACGCCCGGGACACCCTGGGCTGGGTCGGCAAGGAGGTCGCCTCGGGGGGGTACGACCCGCTGGCGACCCGACGCGCCCTGGAGGACACCAACGCGGCGCTCGGGCGGGCACTCGGGCCCGTCCGAGCGCAGGACGAGGCACATCAACGGGCCGCTGCGGCCATGGCCAACGCCTGGTACGCCGCCCGCGCCACGCTGGGGTCTGCCGATCGCTTCGTCACGACCAGGCGGGGCGCGGTCGGCGTGCAGGCCCGCGACCGACTCGCCGAGGCCCACGAGGCCTACGCGCAGGGGATCGCGCTCGGAGATGCGGACCCGCTGACGGCCCTGGCGCACCTGCGCAGGGCAGACGTCCTGGCCGATGAGGCGCGTGCCCTGGCCCAGCACGACGAGGCCTCGTACCGCAACACTCGCCGGATCGCCGGGGGAATGGATGAGCGGGGCGCCATGCTCCTGGGCGGGATCCTCATCGAGGTGCCCTCCAGCCAGCCGCCCGTCGGCAGCGAGCGCGCCGGGACCGGTGGTCCCAGGGTGGTCGGGCCGGTGAGCTTCGGCGGCCGGGCCACCCGCGGGCGACTCGTGGGCGCCGGGGAGTTCGACTAGCCAGCCGGCAGCACGACAGCAGCCAGGCCGAGCCGTCGCGAGCCGCTGGGGGGACAGCGTGACCGCGGGGCAGCGCGGCTACCGGCCGCCAGCATCGCGCCACCGAGCCGCACACGTGCCGACGAGGCGGATCAGACCCCGGCGAACAGGTCCGTCTCGCGGCCGTCCGCGTCCAGCGGACCGGCCACCTCGCCGCGGACGAGGCGGAAGTACTCGGTGGCCATCGCCGGGGCGCCGATGTTGTTGCTCAGGGCGAAGAAGCCACTGTCCACGGCGATCTGGGTGGCGTGCGCCCGCATGGCGCCGAGCTTCGCCTCGTAGAACGCACCGCCGTCGATGGCGGTGGTCACCCACTCGTCGTCGATGCCGAACGGCAGGTCGTCCGGGTCCATCGCGGCGAACCCGGTGGTCTCACCGGCGGCCTGCATGGCCTCGATCCCGGCGCGCATCACCCCGCGCGGGAACGCGGTCCAGTAGACCTTGGCCACGCGGTGCGCCGGGCCGAGGTCGGGGCGGAACGAGGGGGCCTCGGCCAGGGCGATGCCGTACATGGCCACGCGGTGGGCCTGGATGTGGTCCGGGTGCCCGTAGCCACCGAAGTCGTCATAGGTCACCACGACCTGCGGACGGGTCTCCCGGATCACGGCGACGACGTGGGCGGTTGCGGCCAGCAGGTCCGCGCGCCAGAAGCACTCGGGTCGCTCGTTGGCCGGCGTGCCCATCATCCCGGAGTCCCGGTAGGTGCCGGGGCCGCCGAGCAGCCGCCAGTCGGTGACGCCCAGGGCTGCCATCGCGTCGGCCAGCTCGGTCAGCCGGTGCTCGCCGAGACGATCCTCCTGGTCGGCCCCCAGGTGGACCATGCCGGGGATCACGATCTCGCCCTCCTCGCCCAGCGTGCAGGTGAGCAGCGTCACCAGGGTGTCCTGCTCGGCGGCGTAGTGGGCCATCGTGGCGCCCGAGCCGATCGTCTCGTCGTCGGGGTGGGCATGGACGAACAGGGCGCGGCGCGCGGGAAGGCTCATGGGCAGAGGCTAGTGCGCATCCCCGCGACGCACGACCTCTGCGCGCACGGTCGGTGGGCGGCCCTCACCCCTGGGCGAACTCACTGGCCGTCGGCTCGCCCGACCCGTGGTGATCGGCGTCCGCTGGCGGCGTGGCCGCACCCGCCCGGGATGCGGGGCGGCGCGGATCCTCCGGGAAGTGGCACGCCACCGGGTGGGTCGCACCGAGCGGTCGGGCCAGTGCCGGCATCTCCGCGCAGCGCGCCTTGGCCCGTGGGCAGGTGGCCCGATAGGGGCAGCCGGGGTCGTCCACCTCCACCGCAATCGACTGGACTGGGGTTGCCCCGACGTGGCCCGACTCGACGTGGCCCGACTCGACGTGGCCCGAATCGACGTGGCCCGAATCGACGTGGCCCGACCCGACATGGCCCGACCCGACGTGGCCCGACCCGACGTGGCCCGACCCGACATGGCCCGACTCGGCCAGGCCGGCCTCGACCTGGCCCGGCTCGGCCCGCACCGCAGCACGCACGTCCGCGGCACCGGGCCCAGCTCCAGCTCCAGCGTCGAACCCAGTTCCTGCTCCGGCCGTTGCCGGGCGCAGTGTCCGGGCGTAGGGGTGCAACGGATGATCCAGGTCGCCGTGGCCCAGGACCTCCACCACCTGCCCGCCGCAGAGCACCATCACGCGGGCGTGCGGTGGGAGGTTCGCGGGCAGGCGCTCGGCGACGACCACCTGCGCTGTCCCGTCCTGCTCGCGCAGGTCTTCCAGCACGCCGGACAGCCGCTCGCGCACCCGCGCGGGCACGAGCGGGTCGTCGGCACGCTGCACCACCACCCGCGGGCGCTGGACCGCCAGCAGGGCGACTCGCACCGCCCAGACCTCGACCTCGGTCAATTCGCGCACCGGCGCGTCGTGGCGACCGGACGCAAGGCCACTGGCGGCCAGCAGTTCCACCAGGTCGGGCGGATCCACCCGAGCACGCCGCCGGCCCGAGCCTCGCCTGCCCGACTTCGGGTCACCCGAGCCTCGCCTGTCCGACTTCACGTCACCCGAGCCCCGGCCGCTCATACTCCGGTCACCCGAACCCCGGCCGGCGTCGGCCACCACCTGGCCGGCGGTGCGCTTCTCGTCGAGCTCGGCGAGCGCGTCGGGCAGCAGGCAGGTCACCTGGTCTGCGATCCGAGCGCGCTGCTTGCGGCCCGGGTGCGTGACGTCGGTTCCCGACAGCTCGACGGTGCCCGCCGTGGGCTCCAGCACCCCGGCCAGGACCCCTGCCGCCGACATCGCGGACCCCGGCTCGCCCACCAGCCAGAGCACCGCGCCCGGTTCGAGGTCCACATCGAGGTCATGGACCGCCCGCACCTGCGGGCCCCGCCGACGCAGGGCGCCCCGACGGTCACCGGATCGCTGCAGCCCGACCCCGCGCGCGCGCAGGATCGGGGGCTGCTCCTCCGTAGGGTCCGCCACAGGTCTCAGGCGCCAGGCAGCGTGTCCGTGCTCGACCGCCGCTCGGCACTGGACCCGCTGCGGACACTGGCAGTGAGCACCGCGGAGGCCAGGTCCTCCGGGAAGTGGCAGGCCACCGGGTGGGTCGCACCCTCGGGCACGACCAGCGGCGGCTCCTTCGTGGCGCACAGGTCCTGCGCCTTCCAGCAGCGCGTGCGGAACCGGCAGCCCGACGGCGGGTTGGCCGGGCTCGGCGGGTCACCGGCCAGCACGATCTGCTGCCGGTGGGCCCGCACCTTCGGGTCCGGGACGGGCACCGCGCTGAGCAGGGCCTGGGTGTAGGGGTGGCGGGGGTCGCCGTAGATCTCCTCGCCGGTGCCGATCTCCACGAGCTTGCCCAGGTACATCACCGCGACGCGGTCGGAGATGTGCTTGACCACCGACAGGTCGTGGGCGATGAACATGTAGGCCAGCCCGAACTCCCGCTGCAGGTCGCCGAGCAGGTTCACCACCTGGGCCTGGACGGACACGTCGAGGGCCGACACCGGCTCGTCGCACACGATGACGTCCGGTCGCAGGGCCAGCCCGCGTGCGATCCCGATGCGCTGGCGCTGTCCGCCGGAGAACTGGTGCGGGTAGCGGCTGATGTGCTCCGGGTTCAGCCCGACGACGTCGAGCAGGTCCTGGACCGCCCGCTTGCGGTCCCCGCCGGGGATCGCCTCCGGGTGGATGTCGAACGCCTCGCCGACGATGTCGCCCACGGTCATCCGCGGGTCCAGCGAGGTGTACGGGTCCTGGAACACCATCTGGACCGAGCGGCGGAACTTCTTCAGGTCGTCGCCCTTGGCCTCGAAGATGTCCATGTCGCGGTAGAACGCAGTCCCGGCCGTCGGCTCATCCAGGCGCACCAGCAGTTTGCCCAAGGTCGACTTGCCGCAGCCCGACTCGCCGACCACGCCGAGGGTCTCGCCCTTGGCCAACTCGAACGACACGCCGTCGACGGCCTTGACCTCGCCGATCCGCTTGCGGATCACCACACCCTTGGTCAGCGGGAAGTGGCGCACCAGGCCCTCGACCCGCAGGACCGTCTCAGCGCTTTCCATCGCGCACCTCCTCAGCGATGTGGCAGCGGCTCGTCCGTCCCGGGCCGACGTCATGGGGCTCGGGCACCTCGACGTGGCACCGGTCGAAGGCCAGCGGGCAGCGCGGCGCGAACGAGCACCCCGGCGGGAGTGCCACCAGGCTCGGCGGCAGCCCCTTGATCGCCTTGAGCTCGCCGGACTTGGCCTCCACCGACGGGATCGACTCCATCAGCCCGACGGTGTACGGGTGCGCGGGGCTCTCGAACATCTCCTCGATCGAGGACTGCTCCACGATCCGCCCGGCATACATGACCGCGACCTTGTCCGCGACCTCGGCGACCACGCCCAGGTCGTGCGTGATGAGGATCAGGCCCATGTTCTCCTCGCGCTGCAGGTCGGCCATCAGCTCGAGGATCTGTGCCTGGACGGTGACGTCCAGGGCCGTGGTCGGCTCGTCGGCGATCAGCACGTCGGGGCGCAGCGCCATCGCCATGGCGATCATCACGCGCTGGCGCATCCCCCCGGAGAACTGGTGCGGATAGTCCCCGATGCGCTCCCGGGCGGCCGGGATACCGACCCGTTCGAGGGCGTCGATCGCCTCGTTGGTCGCCTCCTTGCGACCCATCCCGCGGTGGATGCGGAACAACTCGGCGATCTGCCAGCCGACCGGGAACACCGGGTTGAGGCTGGACAGGGCGTCCTGGAACACCATCGCGATGGACTCACCGCGCAGCTTGCGACGCTGCTCATCGCTCATCTTCAGCAGGTCGTCGCCCTTGAAGAACACCTCGCCGCCGGTGACGAATCCGGGCGGGGTGTCCAGGATGCCCATGATCGCCTGGGCAGTCACGCTCTTGCCCGAGCCGGACTCGCCGAGCACGGCCAGCGTCTCGCCGGCACGCAGCGTGTAGGTGGCACCGTTGACGGCTCGGGCGATGCCCTCGCGGGTGCGGAACTCCACATGGAGGTCCCGCACGTCGAGCAGCGGCGGGTCGCCGAGCACGGGAGTGTTGGTCACGAGGGCTCCTTCACCGCAGCTTCGGATCGAGGGCGTCCTTGACGGCGTCTCCGAGCATCATGAAGGAAAGCACGCAGAAGGACAGGAAGAGGGCGGGGAAGAACAGCATGTGCGGCGCGACCCGGAGCCACGGGACCGCTTCGGAGATCTGTGCCCCCCAGGAGATGACCGGCGGCTGCAGGCCGATGCCCAGGAAGGACAGCGCGGCCTCAGCCACGATGAAGCCGCCCAACGAGATGGTGGCGACCACGATGACCGGGGAGATCGAGTTGGGCACCACATGTCGGCGCACCAGCCGGTTGCCCGACGCGCCCAGGGACCGCGCGGCCTCGACGTAGTCGCTGGTGCGCACCTGGATCACGCTGGAGCGCATCAGCCGGAGGAACGTCGGCCAGCCCAGGAGGGTCAAGGTGGCGACCACCTTGCCGATCGTCTGCCAGGCGGGCGTCTCCGGACCGGAGGGGAAGGTGGTCAGCACCAGCAGTGCGCCCAGCAGGAACGGGATGCCGAAGAAGATGTCGGCGATCCGGGACAGGATGGCATCGGTCTTGCCCGCGTAGAAGCCACCCATGGTGCCCAGGAACCCGCCGATGAGCACCACCATGATCGTCGTGGCCAGACCCACGATGATCGACGACCGCGCACCGTAGATCGTGTTGGCGTAGACGTCGCAGCCCAGGCTGTCGTAGCCGAACCACGCGGACGAGCTCGGTGGCAGCCGGCTGCGGGCCAGCGCACAGTCCCGCGGGTCGATGGCCGTGAACAGGCGCGGTACGGCCGCCATCAGCAGGAAGATCACGATGAGGACCGCTGAGACGATGAACAGGGGCCGGCGGATGAGCTCCGACCAGGCGTCGCGGCCCAGCGACCGGGGCTTGGCACTCAGTGCCGGGTCCAACTCGGAGCCGACAGGCATCGGGCTGCCACCAGTCCCCTCGGCAGCGGCGATCGGGTTACTCATAGCGGATCCTTGGGTCGAGGAAGCCGTACAGGAGGTCGACGAGCAGGTTCACGACGAGGAATACCAGGACGAAGATCGTCACCACCGCGGTCACCAGGGCGCCCTCCTGCTGCTGGATCCCCCGGAACACGAGGTTGCCCACCCCCTTGACGTTGAAGATGCCCTCGGTGATGACCGCGCCGGCCATCAGGGCGCCGAAGTCGGCCCCGATGAACGTGACCACGGGGATCAGGGAGTTGCGCATCACGTGCACGCCGACCACACGCCGGCTCTGCAGGCCCTTGGCCGTGGCGGTGCGCACGTAGTCCGAGCGCATGTTCTCCATGATCGAGGCACGCACGAGTCGCGCGACGTAGGCCATCGACAGGGCACCGAGCACGAAGCCCGGCAGGATCAAGGACGTCCAGGGTGCCCCGGAGGGGACGGTGGGCGGGAAGATCGGGAACTTGATGCCCAGCAGGTACTGCAACGTGGTGCCCAGCACGAAGACGGGGATCGAGATCACCGCCAGCGTGCTGATCAGGACGAAGTTGTCGATGAACTTGCCCTTGTTCAGCCCGGCGAGGACGCCGGCGCTGACGCCGATGACGATCTCGAACATGACCGCGACCGCGGCGAGCTTCAACGTGGTCGGGAAGGCGGAGGCCACCTCGGAGGAGACCTGCAGGCCGGTGTACGTCTCGCCCAGGTTGCCGGTGAACAGCCCGACCAGCCACTTCAGGTAGGCGATGGGCAACGGATCGTCGAGATTGAA
The DNA here is from genome assembly GCA_963798745.1 of uncultured Actinomycetes bacterium. GTDB lineage: Bacteria > Actinomycetota > Actinomycetes > S36-B12 > CAIYMF01 > Prado023. The sequence goes on along the minus strand of CAWCUF010000007.1, from coordinate 433,562 downwards.
CTTCTCGGTCATGGCAGTGATGTAGGCCTGCGGACAGGGCCGTTCGCCGCACCGGCCGGCGAACGGGTCGGCGGGCAGCGCCCACACCAGGGTGTAGATGAGGAACGTGGTCCCCAGCAGCACGGGGATCATCTGCAGGATCCGGCGCAGAGTGTAGGCGCCCATCAGATTCCCTTCGGTGGGTCGTGAGTTGGCGTCAGACTAGTCCGGATGGGGCTTCGGGACACGCCTGACGCCACCATTCGCGGCGCGAGTTCTGCGCCGGGAAAGCCAGATGGGGCGCGAGCCGTAGCTCCCGCCCCATCTGTCATGGACCTTCTTGCCCTACAGCACTGCGCCCTGCCTTGCTCAGCTCTTGAGCTTCAGCGAGGTCAGGTCCACCCGGCCGAACGGGGTGAACTGCGGAGCATCGACGTTCTCCGACCAGCCAGCGGTCAGCGCGCCGTACCACAGCGGGATGACCGGCATGTCCTGGGCGAGGATGTCCTGCGCCTGCTGGTAGCTGGCGATGGCCTCCTCCGAGCTCTGCCCTGCGGCCTCACGCAGCAGTGCGTCGAACTCGGGGTTGCTGTAGCCACCGTCGTTGGAGCCTGCGTTCGTCGCGTACATCGGAGCGAGGAAGTTCTGCAGGGACGGGTAGTCCATCTGCCAACCGGTCCGGAACAGCCCGGTCATCTTGTCCTCGGTCACGTCGTTGCGCAGCTCGGCGAACGTCGGGTACGCCTGGCCCTGGCACGTGACGCCCAGCGCGTTGCTGATCGACACGCAGGCCGCGTCGATCCACTCCTTGTGGCCACCGTCGGCGTTGTAGGCGATGGTCAGGGTGCCCTCGAACCCGCCGGCCGCGTCGAGCATCTCCTTGGCCTTGGCCGCGTCGAACACGCACGCGTCACCGCAGGCGGGCTGATAGCCCTCGATCACCGGGGGCGCCCAGGCGTCGGCCGCCTGCCGGGTGTTGTTGAACGCGACCCGGATGACCTCCTCGCGGTTGATCGCCATCGAGATGGCCTTGCGCACCTCGGGGTTCTGGAATGCCTCGTCGTAGAGCGGGAAGGTGATCGACTGGAACACGCCGACCGGCTGGAGCAGCGAACGGTCGCCCAGCTCGGACTTCCAGCGGTCACCGGCCAGCGCGGTGGTGGGCATGGTGTCCAGGACGTCGAGGTTGTTGGCCAGCAGGTCGACGTACGCGGCGTCCGGGGTCTGGTAGATCTTGAACGTGACGTCCTTGACCTGGGCCTTCTTCTCGCCCATGTAGTCCGCGTACTCAGTGAGCACGACATCCTCGTTCGGCTTGGCCGAGACGAACTGGTACGGGCCGTTGCCGATCGGCTTGGCCTTGAACGCGTCCGGATCGCTGAAGTAGATCTCCGGCATCGGCGCGAAGGCGGAGTAGCCCACGATCGTCGCGAAGATGGAGACCGGGGATGCCAGCTCGGCGGTGAAGGTGGTGTCGTCGACGACGACCAGGCCCTCCATGCCCGCATCCGGCTCGACCGAGCCGCAGTCGAGGTTGCCCTCGGCGTCGTACTCACCGGCGACAGCGTCGTAACCCTTGATGTTCACGCCGTCGGGGCCGAAGAAGTACTGGTTCAGCGCGCCGGTGTTGCAGTTGGCGCCGTCGTTCCAGGCGTTCACGAAGCTCGAGGCGGTCACATCGGTGCCGTCGTGGAACTTCCAGCCGGGCTTGATCTTGATGGTCCACAACGAGTTGTCCTCGTTGGGCTCGATCGACTCGGCCATCGCCAGCTCGGGGGCAGCGGTCTCGGCGTTGTAGTCCACCAGGCGGGTGAAGATCGCGTCGATGACGTTGCCGCCACCGGTCTCGTTGGTCAGGACCGGTACCAGCGGGTTCTGCGGCTGGCTGCCGTTGACGGTGACTGCGCCGGAGGCGGCGCCGCCTGCGCTGGTGTCGGCCGCGGGTTCGCTACTGCTGCCACAGGCGGACAGCGTCAGGGCGCTCGCCGCAGCGATCGCCCCGATCGCGAGTCCGCTACGTCCAAGGATTCTCATGTGTGTCCTCTCGTTGAGCAACGTCGCCCGGGACGAGGTCATCGGCCGCGGGGCGCGGAGCGGGTTCCGCGCAAGGAATGGTGATCAATCCCCTCAGACGGGCACACAGTACCGCCGCTGCCACCGTGCTCAGGCATCCGTTATCAACTCGTTACCTGAGGACGCTCGCCGAGCGCATCATTCCGGGGCCTAGGGCCGACCGAGCCAGGACCAAGGTCCCGGATGCTCCTGGCCATCCTGGGTAGGCACGCGGGCGCCGGTTGCAGCCGGCGAAGGACCTACACCCGTCGGTTGCGCGACTTCGCCCGATCGGTGGCCGCGAGCTGGACCTTGCGCATGCGCACCGTGGCCGGGGTGACCTCGACGCACTCGTCCTCGCGACAGAACTCCAGGGCCTGCTCCAGGCTCAGCAGCCGGTGCGGGATGAGCCGCACCAGCTCGTCGCTGCTGGACTGGCGCATGTTGGTCAGCTTCTTCTCCTTGGTGGGATTGACGTCCATGTCCTCGGAGCGTGAGTTCTCCCCCACGATCATGCCCTCGTACACCTCGGTGCCCGGGCCGACGAACATGGTGCCGCGCTCCTGGAGGTTGAACAGCGCGAAGGACGTCACCGGACCCTTGCGGTCGGCGACCAAGGATCCCGTCGGCCGGGTGCGCAGCTCGCCGTGCCACGGCTCGTAGCGCTCGAAGACGTGGTGCAGCAGGCCGGTGCCGCGGGTCTCGGTGAGGAACTCGGTGCGGAAGCCGATCAGGCCGCGGGCCGGGACCACGTACTCCAGCCGGATCCAGCCCGTTCCGTGGTTGACCATCTGCTCCATCCGGCCCTTGCGCAGGGCCATCAACTGGGTCAGGACGCCCAGGTAGTCCTCGGGGGCGTCGATGGTCAGGCGCTCCATGGGCTCGCACAGCTTGCCGTCGATCGTGCGGGTGACCACCTGTGGCTTGCCCACGGTCAGCTCGAAGCCCTCGCGCTTCATCAACTCCACGAGCACCGCCAGCTGCAGCTCCCCGCGGCCCTGGACCTCCCACGTGTCGGGGCGCTCGGTGTCCAGCACCCGGATCGCCACATTGCCGATCAGCTCGGCGTCCAGGCGATTGCGCAGCAGCCGGGCGGTGAGCTTGGTGCCCGACTGCCCGGACAGCGGCGAGGTGTTGATGCCGATGGTCATCGAGATGCTGGGCTCGTCGACGGTGATCACCGGCAGCGGGCGCGGGTCCTCCGGGTCGGCCAACGTCTCGCCCAGGGTGATGTCGGTGATGCCGGCCACTGCGATGATGTCGCCCGGACCGGCCGACTCCGCGGGCTTGCGCTCGAGCGCGTCGGTCATCAGCAGCTCGGAGATCCGCACGCGCTGCTGGCTGCCGTCAGCCCGGCAGAGCATGACCGACTGGCCCTTGCGGATCGTGCCGTTGTGCACCCGGCAGATGGCCAGCCGGCCCAGGTAGGGCGAGGAGTCCAGGTTGGTCACGTGCACCTGCAGCGGCATCTCGTCGTCGTACTGCGGGGGCGGGACGGTGCCCAGGATGGTCTGGAACAACGGGACGAGGTCCTCGGAGTCGGGCATGGCGCCGTCCTCGGGCCGGTTCAGGCTCGCCCGGCCGGCGCGCGCCGAGGCGTACACGATCGGGAAGTCGATCTGGTCGGCGGTGGCATCCAGATCGAAGAACAGCTCGTAGGTCTCGTCGACGACCTCGGCGATCCGCGCGTCGGGCCGGTCGACCTTGTTGATGACCAGGATCACCGGCAGGTGCTTGCTCAACGCCTTGCGCAGCACGAACCGGGTCTGGGGCAGCGGACCCTCCGAGGCATCGACGAGCAGCAGCACGGCGTGCACCATCTCCAGGCCGCGCTCCACCTCGCCGCCGAAATCGGCGTGCCCGGGGGTGTCGATGATGTTGATCGTGACCCCGCCTTCCGGTGCGCCCACGCCGCGGTACTTCACGGCCGTGTTCTTGGCCAGGATGGTGATGCCCTTCTCTCGCTCGAGGTCCATCGAGTCCATGACCCGCTCGGCCACCGAGCCCTCGTCGGCCTGGTGGGCGCTGAACGCCCCGGACTGCCACAGCATCGAGTCGACCAGGGTGGTCTTGCCGTGGTCGACGTGGGCGATGATGGCGATGTTGCGCAGGTCGGTGCGCTGGGCGATGGCCACGGGTGTCGTTCTCCTCGTCAGTGCCGAGGGAGCGATGTGCCTCGGTCGGGTCCGGGGGCTGGACGACCCGGGGGGCAATCATCCCACGGATCCGGGCTGCTCCCGGGTCCCTCAGTCGTGCACGCCCACGGCCAGGGGCCGGTCGAGGGTACCGGTCCACGTCGCCGTGGCACCGTCGATCGCCCAGCCCTCGGCCGGGCCCGTGGGCGCCGAACCGTCGGGGAACTCGACGATCAGTTCCACCTCGGGCGGGGTCACCATGGCCTGCGGATCGGCGGTGAGCTGGTACTCGAGACCGTCGGTGCCGGTGAACGTCCCGGCGGGGAGTCGATAGCTGACCTCGGTGACGCTCTGGGCACGGGGCGCGAGGTCCTGGCCCTGCCAGAGCACCTGGGCACCGGCCGAGTCGGGGAACGGCCCCGTCGCATCCGGTCGCACGAGCTCCCGGTCGCCCTCGACAGCGACGGTCGGCTCCATTGCGGAGTCCGGGATCCGGAACGCAACCCGTTGTCGATAGGTCAGGGCCAGGTAGCCGCGGTACTTGTCGGCATCGCCCGCCAATCCCTCGGGCACGGCGTTGGTGAATCGCACACGTTGGCGGACCTGGGCCGATCCGTCCGCTGCGAGCTGCACCCGCCGCTCGATGCGCTGCTCCTGGAACACGGCCAGCTTGCTCGGCCCGCTCTGCAGGAACACCCCGAGGACGTCACCGGACGGCTGGGACAGGGCGCCCTCGGCACCGAGGGCCGTGACGGTGGCCTGAAGGGCGGGGTCGGCCATATGGGCCTGGACGTGGCGGCCGGGGATGACATCCCACAGGGCACGAACGGCGCGCAGGGCCGTCCGCGGGTCGCGGAGCCGTTCGATCACGAGATCCTGGAGCTCGGCGTTGCCGGCCTGCCGAGCCAGATTGGACTCCGGCGGGAACTCCGGGTAGTCACGATAGGCGTCAACCAGGACTGTGCGGATGACGTTGTCGGCAGAGACCTCGCCGAATGCCTGTGTGGTCACCGGCCCCGTCGCGCTGAGAACTGCCGCCACAGCCACGACGTCGATGGTGATGACCCCGTCCACCTCGGCGAGGTCCAGTGCGTTCCAGGCCGCCTGCATGTTCGTACCGGAGACCCGGAAATCGGGGTGGAAGTTCGAGTTCGCGAACGGGTACTCGGCGCCGGGCCGATACCAGGGCAGGCCCCCGGAGACGTCCCAGGGATAGGGCTCGTTGCCTGGGTTCAAGTCCGTTGATACCGAACCCGAGACGGGGATGGTCGGCTCGCCCTGGTCCAGTTGCACCACAAGACCGCTGAGGGGAGCACCCCCGGATCCGAACAGCTCCGCGTCGTTCAACCCGCAGAAGAGGTAGCGACGGGTGCCGTCCATTCCCAGGGCGGAGGGTAGGGCCGGGGCGAGCTCCAAGCCCGCAGCCGAGATCTCCTGGAGCTGGACGCCTGCTTCGGCGGCGCGCTCGAGCGGGGCGATGATGGGCGCGGCAGCTCCCCAGCCGGTGGCGATCCACGAGGCGACGCCCGCGGACCGGGCCGCGCCGTCCACGGCCCGAGCCAACGCGGGCACGGATTGAACGCGGACGGCCACGGCCAGGTTGGCTGCTCCCCAGAGGCTGAGCCAGAAGGCTGCGAGGGCCAGCCACATGGTCAGTGCGACCGGCAGCGCGACCACGACGATCAGCCATCTCCACCTCAACACGGACTGATGGTGCGACATGTCCGGCGGAATGCCAAATGGCGATTCGGGGTCAGGTGGCGCTCGCTACGCCGGGCGTTGCCACCCGGATCGCCTGAGCCGAATCCCGGCGGCCCCGGGCTACTCCAGCGGCTCGCCCCAGGTGAGGGCGAAGTACTCGCGGTCCCAGAACCGGAAGTACGCCCAGGCCGGGATCCGGTCGGCGTAGGGGTAGGTGGAGGCCGCCAGGTCTGGGCTCTGCGTGCCGTGGGCCAGCAGGTCCGCGTCCTTGGCCGCCGTGTTCGCCTCGATGCGCACCGCCACCTGCGGCTCGGGGGCGCGGCTGCCGAGCTCGGCGCCGAGCTGGGCGTTCCAGGACACCTCGCGCTCGCCGCGAGTGACCGTCCACACTCGGGCGACGCCCGAGTCCTTCGCTTGCGCGGCGGCAACCGCATAGGCCCCCGCCGACTGCGAATCGGTGTCCGCACCGGTCTCGTCGCCGACGGTGAGCAGGACCGAGGGCTCCACCTCGTCGATCTGCTCGGCGATCTTCGCGGTCACCTTGTCCGGATCCGCCGACATCAGCTCACCGGCGGGGTAGCCGGCCAGCTCGACGCGGTCGGCCCCAAGGAGGTCCCCGGCCCTGGCGAGCTCCTGGCCGCGGATCTCGGCGATCTGGGTCTGGCCGAAATCCAGCGCGGGTGGCTGCGCCTCCCCCGCAGTCAGCGAGAGCACCGAGACCTCAGCACCAGCCTTGTCCAGCTGGGCCAGGGTCGCTGCCATGGGCAGCTCCTGGCCGGGCCGGGCGAGGACGACCAGGACCTTGGCCGGCTGCTCCTCGGGGATCAGCGCGGTGGCGCGGATCTGCTGTGCCGAGCGCTCGATGCCCAGGAAGTGCAGCGTCCCCACCGAACCGACCAGGAGCATGGCCAGGGCCAGCGCGGATCCCAGCAGCCGGCGGGCCCATCGACGCCTGCGCCCGCGCACGCGTTCCGGGCGGGAGGTGACCCGCAGTGGGGTCTGCTCGGGTGCCAGTCGCTCAGCCATGGGCTCCAGTGTGGCCACGGGGGCCGATCGCCGCGGTGAACGACACGCCCCCCTGCCGTGTGGGCACGCCTGATCGGCGCGATGAGCGGACATGCAGCAGGGGCGGGGGCCTCCGGAGAGGCACCCACCCCTGCTGATGGTGGTGCAGTCAGCGTTCAGGCTGTCAGCCTGCCGCCCGGGCGAGCGACCTGGGTCACTGGCCGGCCTGGAAGGCTGCGAGCAGCTCCTCGTTGTCGGCGTAGACCTCGGTGCCGTTCTCGGAGGTGACGATGATCGGCTCGAGGTAGTTCGAGGGGATCTCGACGCCACTGTCGGTCGTGAAGACCGCGTCGGTCGGGAAGACCTCGCCGGTGCAGATCTGCTCGATCATCGTGAGGGTCTCGGCCACCAGCTTGCGGGTGTCCTTGTAGATCGTCGAGTACTGCTCGCCCGCGGCGACGCGGGTCACGGCGACGACCTCGGAGTCCTGGCCGGTGACGACCGGGGTCAGCTTGGCGGCGGTGGCGGCGTTCAGGATGCCCTCAGCCAGCTGGTCGTTGGGCGACAGGACGCCGCTGAGATCGGTGCCGTCGCTGTAGTAGTTGGTGATCAGGTTCTCCATGCGCTCCTGGGCCTTCTCCTTCTTCCAGCCCTCCGTGGAGACCTTGTCGAAGGTGGTCTGACCCGAGGTCACGACCAGCGTGCCGTCGTCGATCTTCGGCTGGAGGATGTCCATCGCACCGTTGAAGAACACCGGCGCGTTGGCGTCGGTGGCCGCACCTGCGAACAGCTCGATGTTCCACGGGCTGTCACCCTTGAGCTTCGCGAGGCCCTCGAGCAGGGCGGTGCCCTGCAACTGGCCGACCTTGAAGTTGTCGAACGCCACGTAGTAGTCGGTGCCCTGGGCATCGATCGGGCGGTCGTAGGCCAGCACCGGCACGCCGGCGGCCTCAGCGGCCTCCACCTGGCCGGTCAGCTGCTTGCCGTCCTCAGCGCCGATGACGATGACCTTGGCCTGCTGGGTCAGCATGTTGTCGATCTTGGTCTGCTGCGAGGCCGCGGCTGAGGCAGCATCGGAGAACTGCACGTCGGGGGTGAACCCGGCGGCGGTGATGCCCTCCTCGAACAGCGCCTTGGCCAGGGTCCAGTTCTCGGACGTCTGGGCCGGCAGGGAGACGCCGATGCGGTCGCCGGGGGCGCAGGTGGTCGTGGTCTGGCCACTGGCCATCGCGCTCTCGGAGGCCACGGCCGAATCAGCCGGAGCAGCCGTCTCACTTTCCGTCGAGCACCCGCTGATCAGCAGCAGGGAACTGCAGGCCGCCGCAATGGCGACCAGTGACTTCTTCATGTTTCTCCTTGTGTGTTGGGGTGGAGATCTGTGCGCAGGACCGATGGGCCCTCCGGGCTCAGGAGCCGACAGGTTCGGCGGGGACGTCCTCGATGGCGCCGATGCTGGCAGCGACCTCGGTGTGCTGCTTGGTGCGGCGCATGAAGCTGGGCAGGATCTGGGGGCGGTCCTGGGACTTGGACAGCAGGTCGAAGGCGACGGCGGCGAGCAGGACCAGGCCCTTGATGACCGAGACCCAGTCCTGGCCCACGCCCATCAGGGACAGCCCGTTGTTCAGGAAGGCCATGACCAGGCCACCGACCATCGACCCGACGACGGTGCCCACCCCGCCGGTGACCGCGGCACCGCCGATGAACACCGCGGCGATCGCGTCGAGCTCCCACCCGACGCCGTCCTGCGGGCCCGACGCCCCGGCGCGGGCGATGTAGATCATCCCGGCCAGGGCAGCGAGCATGCCCATGTTGGCGATGACCAGGAAGTTGACCCGCTGGACGCTGACCCCGGACAGGGCAGCAGCGCGCTTGTTGCCGCCCACGGCGTACACGTGCCGGCCGAACGTGGTGTTGCGCATGATGAACGAGTAGATGAAGACCAGGACCAGCAGGATCACCCCGGAGATGGGGAACCCGGTGCCGTCGTTGCCGGTGGAGAACTTGAACGCGAAGAACATGATCACCCCACCCAGGAGCACCAACCGGATGGCGGTGGCCCACAACGGGGCCACGTCGGCGCCGACCGAGCGGGCCTTGGCCCGCTTGCGGAACTCCAACCAGATCACCCACAGCACCGCGAGCATGCCCAGCACCAGGGTGGTGGTGTTCACGATCCGGGTGCCGTTGCCCAGGATCAGGTTCGGCCCGATCTGCGGGATGTAGCCACGCCCGATCACCTTGAAGCCCTCGGGGACCGGGACCGTGGCCGACTGCCCGATCACCTGGTTCAGACCCCGGAAGATCAGCATCCCGGCCAGCGTGACGATGAACGCCGGCACCATCACCCGCGACACCCAGAACCCCTGCCAGGCCCCGACCGCGATGCCGACACCGATCCCGACCACGATGCCCAACGGCCACGGGATGCCCCAGTCCGCCATCGCCTTGGCCACACAGATGCCGGTGAACGCCGCCACCGACCCGACCGAAAGGTCGATGTGCCCGGCGATGATGACCATGACCATGCCGATGGCCAGGATCAGGATGTAGGAGTACTGGGCGACCACGTTGATCAGGTTCACCGAGTTGAGCACGACCCCGTCGGTGGTGAAGTAGAACAGCGTGATGATCGCGATCAGGCTGAAGACCATGCCGTACTGGCGCACGTCGGCCTTGCCGAAGACGCCTTCACGGAATTCCTTCACCTTGCTCATGCCGTTGTCCTGTCTCGCGCGGATGTCATGGACTTCATCAGGGACTCCTGGGTGGCTTCGGCGACCGGCACGTCGGCGGTCACCTGACCCTCGAACACGGTGTAGATCCGATCGGACAGGCCGATGATCTCGGGCAGCTCCGACGAGATGACGATCACACCCTTGCCCAGGGCGGCCAGGCCGAAGATCACCTCATAGATCTCGTACTTGGCGCCCACATCGATGCCGCGGGTGGGCTCGTCGAGGATCAGCACGTCGGGGTCGGTGAACATCCACTTGCTCAGCACGACCTTCTGCTGGTTGCCCCCGGACAGCTTGTCCACGCCCTCGTTCACGCTCGGCGTCTTGGTCCGCAGCCGCTTGCGGTAGTCCTCAGCCGCGACGAACACCTTGTGCCCATCGATCACCCCGTTGGTCGAGACCTTGGACCACTTGGCCTGCACCGTGGCGCTCTTGATGTCGTCCAGCAGGTTCAGCCCCAGGGTCTTGCGGTCCTCGCTGACGTAGGCGATGCCGTTCCTGATCGCCGCGCCCACGCTGTCGAGCACGAGTTCCTGACCGTCCTTGACGATCCGCCCGGACTCCCAGTGCCCGTAGCTGCGCCCGAAGATGCTCATCGCCAACTCGGTGCGCCCCGCCCCCATCAGGCCGGCGATCCCCACGATCTCACCGTGGCGCACGTACAAGCTCGAGCCCTTGCACACGTACCGGTCATCAGCCTGCGGATGCTTGACCCAGATGTCGCGCACCTCGAAGAACGGCTCCCCGATATCGCGCACCCGCTCCGGGAAACGGGAGTTCATGTCTCGGCCGACCATCCCCTTGATGATCCGGTCCTCGCTGACGTAGGGCCCGTTCTCCAGCGTCTCGATCGTCTGACCGTCGCGGATGATCGTGATCTTGTCCGAGATCGCCTCGATCTCGTTGAGCTTGTGCGAGATCATGATCAGGCTCACCCCTTGACCCTTCAAACCACGCATCAGGCTCAGCAGGTGCTGGGAATCGGAATCGTTCAACGCGGCAGTGGGCTCGTCGAGGATCAACAGCTCGACGTCCTTGCTCAGCGCCTTCGCGATCTCCACCAACTGCTGCTTGCCCACGCCGATGTTCTTGATCTGGGTGTCGGGACGCTCGTCGAGGCCGACGCGCTCCATCAGCTCGATGCAGCGCCGGTTGGCCAGGTCCCAGTCGATCGAGGCCCCTCGCCACTTCTTCGGCTCGTTGCCCAGGAACATGTTCTCCACGATCGAGAGCTCGGGGATCAGCGCGAGCTCCTGGTGGATGATCACGATCCCCACCGACTCGGACTCGGTGATGTTGCGGAACCTGCACAACTCGCCCTTGTAGTAGATGTCGCCGTCGTAGGAGCCGTACGGGTAGACCCCGGACAGCACCTTCATCAACGTCGACTTGCCCGCACCGTTCTCACCCACGATCGAGTGGATCTCCGGGCGACCCACCGTCAGCGAGACCTCCGAGAGGGCCAACACACCGGGGAACTCCTTGGTGATACTGCGCATCTCCAACAGCGCGGCATCGTCCATGTATCGGCGCTCCTGTTCGGTGGGTAGCTGGGACTCGCCCTGAGCCAACTCCGCATGTCCCACGATGTCAAGCCACCTCGGTAACAAGTTGGTAACAACAGAGAGCGCTTCCCTATCTGTGTGCACGGGCACTGGACAATATCCCAGCGAGGGATATGGTCCAACCATGACATCGATGGACAGCGGGAGCGGCGGGGGGCGGCGTGCCACCGGTCGCGCGACGCTGGCAGACGTCGCGCGGCTGGCAGACGTTAGCACCAAGACGGTGTCCCGCGCGCTGTCCGGAGCGCTCAACGTCGACCCCGCCACGCGCATCAGGGTGCAGCAGGCAGCCGCCGCCCTGCGGTTCCGGCCGAACGCACTGGCCCGCGACCTGCGCACCGGCGGGGTGACCAACACGGTGGGCTTCGTCATCGGCGACCTGACCAACCCGTTCTACACGCTGGTGGCCGCCGGCGTGGAGCGGGTGCTGGCCCGCGAGGGCATCCGGATGCTGCTGGCGGCCACCGAGGACGAGGCCGACCGGGAGGCCACGGTGGTCGCGGCCCTGCTCGAGCAGCGGATCCGCGCGCTCCTGCTGGTGCCGATCGCCGAGGACCACGGCTACCTCGAGGGAGAGCGGCAGTTCGGCACCCCGATCGTGGCCGTGGACCGACCGCTGTCCAATGCCGTGAGCGACTCGGTGGTGTTCGACAACCGGGTGGGCGCCCGCGCCGGGGTGCTGGCGCTGCTGGCCGCCGGGCACCGCCGGATCGCGTTCGTCGGCAGCTCCGAGTCGCTCTACACCCACCGCGAGCGGCTCGCCGGCTACCGCGACGCCCTGTCCTCGCACGGCCTGTCGGTGCCGGATGAGCTGGTCCGCACCGACGGCCCGGACATCTCCTCGGCCACCCGGGCCACGGCCCAACTGCTGAGCAGTGCGCAGCCGCCCAGCGCGGTGTTCGCCGGCAACAACCGGGCGGCCATCGGGGTGCTGCAGGCAGCCCGCGGCCACACGCACCCGGTCGGGCTGCTGGGATTCGACGACTTCGAGCTGGCCTCGGCGCTGGGCGTCAGCGTCGTGGCCCACGATCCGCAGCGGATGGGCGAGCTGGCCACCGAGCTGGCACTGCGCCGCGCCGACGAGCCGATGGGCGTGGTGGAACAGGTGGTGCTGCCCACGCAGGTGGTGCTGCGCGGGTCCGAGACGCACGTGACCTGACGCCGGCCCCGCGAGGCGAGTGCGTGCGCCGGGCTACCAGATGGCCACCCGGTCGGCCGGCTCGCGCCACATCCCGTCCCCGGGTGCGACCGCGAAGGCCTGGTGGAACTCGTCGAGGTTCGCCACGATGTTGCACCGGAACTCCGCGGGCGCGTGTGGGTCGATGCTCAGCAGCCGCATCGCCTCCGCAGCGCGGCACTTGCTACGCCAGGCCTGGGCCCAACCCAGGAAGAACCGCTGCTCACCGGTGCGCCCGTCGATGACCGGCGCGGGCTGGTCCCCCAGGCTGAGCCGGTAGGCGTGCAGGGCCACGCTCACCCCGCCGAGGTCACCGATGTTCTCCCCCACGGTCAGCGCCCCGTTGACCCCGCCCTCGGCCAACCCACGCGGACGCAGGCCGTCGAACTGGGCGATCAGGCGCCCGGCCAGCTCCTCGAACCGCGCACGGTCGGCCTCGGTCCACCAGTCCACGAGGTTGCCCGCCCCGTCGTAGCGCGAGCCCTGGTCGTCGAACCCGTGACCGATCTCGTGGCCGATCACCGCCCCGATCGCGCCGTAGTTGACCGCGTCGTCGGCGGCGAGATCGAAGAACGGTGGCTGCAGGATCGCGGCCGGGAACACGATCTCGTTCATGCCTGGGTTGTAGTAGGCGTTGACGGTCTGCGGGGTCATGAACCACTCGAGCCGGTCGACCGGGCCGCCGAGCTTGGCCCACTCGTAGCGCGCCTCGAACAGTGCGGCCCGACGGGTGTTGCCGACCAGGTCGTCGGCCGAGATCGCCAGGGCCTCGAAGCTGCGCCACTTGTCGGGATAGCCGACCTTGGGCGTGAACGCGCCGAGCTTGGCCAGCGCGCGCTCCCGGGTGTCGGGGCTCATCCACGGCAGGGACTCCAGGCGGACCCGGTAGGCGGCCACGAGGTTGTCCACGAGCTCGACCATCCGGGCCTTGGCCGCCGGCGGGAAGTGCCGGGCGACGTAGAGCTCGCCGACGGCCTCACCCAGCGTGCCCTCGACCAGGCCGACGCCGCGCTTCCAACGCTCGCGCAGTTGCGGGGCGCCGGTCAGGGTGGTGCCGTAGAAGTCGAAGTTGGCGGCCACCATCTCGTCGTCGAGCAGCCCGGACGCACGCCGGATGACCGACCAGGCCAGCCAGTCGCGCCACGCCTCGAACGGCTGCCCGGCCAGCAGCCCGGGCAGCGCCTCGGCGTACGAGGGCTGGCGCACGACCACCTCGGCCACGTGCTCGGGCGGAGCGCCGAGCGCCGCCAGCCATTCGGGGAGCCCGAACCCGTCGATCAACGCGGGCATCGCAGCCAGCGGCCTGCGGTTGTAGCTCTTGAGAGCGTCGCGGGCGGCCACGTTGTCCCAGTGCTGGGCGGCCAGCGCGGTCTCCAGGGCCATGATCGCCTGCGCGGACTCGGCGGCCGACGCCTCGTCGGATGACCAGTCGGCGAGCGCCAGCATCCTGGCGATGTGCTCCACGTAGGCCGCGCGGATCGCCGCGAAGGACTCCTGGCGGTAGTAGGACTCGTCGGGCAGGCCCAGACCCGCCTGGGTCAGGTAGACGATGTACTTCTCGGAGTCCGCGGCGTCGGTGTAGACGTAGGGGGCAAGGAACCCGCCGGCCGCTCCCTGGAGCTGCAGCCGCGTCAGCAGGGGCAGCAGCTGCGCCAGGTCCGCGACGGCCCGCAGCTCGGCGAGGTCGGCGGCGATCGGCTCACGGCCGCGCGCCTGCACGCCCGCCTCGTCCATGAACGAGGCGTAGAGGTCGCCCACCTTGGCCCCGACCGTGCCCGGCTCGGACTCAGCCGCGGCCGCCTCGATGATCTCGCGGACATCCAGCTCGGAGGCGTCGCGCAGGGCGTGGAACGCCCCATCGGCCGACCGGTCGGCCGGGATCTCGTGCTCGGCCAGCCAGCGACCGTTCAGGTACCCGTACAGGTCGTCCTGGACCCGGACGGACTCGTCGAGGTGCTGCTGGTCGATGCCGGAGTGCATGGCGGCTCCTTGCCGGGAGTGGAGGTCGGTGCGTCGTTGGCCGTGGGTGACCGGTGCGTTGCGGCGGCGCTGCGCACTGCTGCTGGGAGTCTGCCATCCCGAGGCCGATCCGGGGACTCAGGCGGGCTGGGGCGCAGGCGCCTGATCCCTGCGCTGCCCGACCAGTCGGGTCACGATCGGTCCGGTGATCGCCAGCAGCAGCACGTAGGTGGTGGCCAACGGGCCGAGGTCGGCGATCCCGGCGATGTCGGCCGAGACGGCCAGCCCGACGATCACGATCGAGAACTCCCCACGGGCGATCAGCACCGTGCCCGCCCGCAACCGCCCGCGGTTGCCCGTGCCGTCCCTGGCTGCGGCGTACCATCCGGTCCCCACCTTGGTCAGGGCGGTCAGCACAGCCAGGCCGACGGCGGCCGGCAGCGCAGCGGGGATGGTGCCCGGATCGGTGCTGAACCCGATGTAGAGGAAGAAGGCGGCCGCGAAGAGGTCGCGCAGCGGGGCGAGGACGCGGCGCGCCGCCTCCTCGGTCTGACCGCCGATGGCCAGCCCCACCAGGAAGGCCCCCACGGCTGAGGACACCCCCACGAGTTCGGCCAGGCCGGCCACCACCAGCGTCAGGCCGAGGACCCGCAGCATGACCTGTTCGTCGGAGTCATGCGACAGCGCCCGGTCCAGGACCGGGCCGACCCGGGGAGCCAGCAGCAGCACCACGGTCACGACGGTGACCGAGACAGCCATCCCGATCAGCCCGGCCGGCAGGCCTGCCCCGGCCAGCACGACGACCAGCAGGGGCAGGTAGGCAGCCATCGCGATGTCCTCCAGCACCAGGATCGAGAGCACCGCCGGGGTCTCGCGGTAGCCGAGGCGACCCAGGTCGGTCAGGGTGCGCGCCACGATGCCCGAGGAGGAGATCCAGGTGATCCCCGCCAGGGCCAGGACTCCTGCGGGGGGCAACCCCAGCAGGATCCCGAACAGCAGCCCGGGCGTGGCGTTGAGCAGCAGGTCGACCACCCCGCTGGGGGCATGGTGACGCAGCGCCGCGATGAACTCCGTGGAGCTGAACTCCAGGCCCAGGGCAAGCAGCAGGAGCACCACGCCGATCCCGGCAGCGAACTCCAGGAAGGGTGCCGCCGACGGCGCCGGCAGCAGGCCGCCCTCCCCCACGGCCAGCCCGGCGAGCAGGAACAGGGGGACGGCCGACAGTCCCACGCGCAGGGCCAGGGTGCCTGCGGCACCGAGCAGGAGCAGCAGGACCCCCAGCTCGACGAGGAACCTCGGATCAGCCTCCACCGACTGCGCCTACTCGCGTTCGCGGTGCCCGAGCAACCCGCGCGCAGCGGCGATCCCCTCGTCGGTGCCCATCACCACCAGCACGTCGCCGGCCCGGAGCAGCTCGCTGGGTCTGGGCGCGGCCACCACCTCGGCCCCGCGCACCAGCGCCACGACCGAGGCGCCGGTCAGTGTGCGCAGGCGGGTGTCCCCCAGGGTCCGCCCCACGAACGGCGAGCCCTGGCCCAGGGAGAGCTGGGCGGCCACGAGTCCGGGGACCTCACGGGTGAGGTCGGCGAAGCGCTCCGCGATCCGCGGTGCACCCAACAGCTCAGCCACGGTGTCGGCCTCGGCCGCGGTCAGGGTCATCAGCTGGGTGCACACGTCGGGGTCGTCGCGGTCGTAGACGACCACGTCGACCTGACCCGCGGCGCCGGGCCACGAGGCCGACCCGGGACCCCGATGCGGTCAGGAACTCGTAGCGGATCCCCACTCCGGGCAGCAGTGTCTCGTGGACGTCCATGAACGACATCCTGACCTGTCCGCATCGTTGAGTCAGCCCCGGCAGCGCGCGTCGCCCGCACCGGCGGCACAGGGCGCGCCGCCGTTGGTCGCGCGACAGGCACCGCTCGTCGGCCCACCCCGGACCTCTGGTCGAGGCAGGCGCCCGCTGGCCGCACCCCGGCCTGCAGCGGTTCCATGCCCCGGGCGCGCGCCCCTACGTTCGGGGCACCCAGGAAGGTGATCCACGCCACAGCCCTGGGTCTGCACAGCCAGCGCACCAGGCACAGCCCGATCCCAGGAGGCAGGACCGACATGAGCAGCTCTCTGCAGGGCCCACCGAACCCACCACCGATCGGCACCGGCGGCGGGGGCATCCCCGACCCCGAGGCCTACAGCCGAGCCGCGACCAGCCCGCAGTTCATCGAGCTGCGCGCGCGGTACCGCGGATTCGCCTTCCCGATGACCGTGGCGTTCCTCGTCTGGTACTTCGCGTTCGTGTTCGCGGCAGTGTTCGCCAGCGAATGGATGGCCACCCCCGTGTGGGGCAACATCAACATCGGAATCATCTTCGGACTCCTGCAGTTCGTGTCCACCGCGCTGATCACCTTCCTCTACGTGCGCCACGCCAACAACCGCCTGGACCCCCTGGCCACCGAGATCCGTGAAGAGATGGAGGCCATCCGATGAGCGCCACCCTGGTGCGCACCGCCTCGGACACCACCGTCGGCAGCCCGGCGGTGAACATGGCGATCTTCCTGACGTTCGTCGCCGTGACGATGATCGTGGTGATCCGGGCCTCGCGGACCAACCGGACCGCCACCGACTACTACACCGGCGGACGCTCGTTCACCGGCGGCCAGAACGGCACCGCGATCGCCGGGGACTACCTGTCCGCAGCAAGTTTCCTGGGCATCACCGGTGCGATCGCGCTGACCGGCTTCGACGGGTTCCTGTACTCGATCGGCTTCCTGGTCGCGTGGCTGGTGGCCCTGCTGCTGGTGGCCGAGCTGCTGCGCAACACCGGCAAGTTCACGATGGCCGACGTGCTCGCCTTCCGGATGCGCCAGCGCCCGGTGCGCACGGCAGCGGCGCTGTCCACCCTCGCGGTGTCGCTGTTCTACCTGCTGGCCCAGATGGCCGGCGCCGGCGGGCTGGTCAGCCTGCTCATGGGGATCACCGGCGGGGTCGGCCAGTCGATCACCATCGCCGTCGTGGGCGTCCTGATGATCGTCTACGTGCTGGTCGGTGGCATGAAGGGCACCACCTGGGTGCAGATCATCAAGGCGGTCCTGCTGATCACGGGTGCGGCGCTGATGACCTTCTGGGTGCTGAGCAAGTACGGCTTCAGCCTGTCGAACGTGATGGGCGCCGCGGCCGACAAGAGCCCGCTGGGCGACAAGCTGATGCACCCGGGCGCGAAGTACGGCACGTCCACGCTGAGCAAGATCGACTTCATCTCGCTGTCGATGGCCCTCGTGCTGGGCACCGCCGGCCTGCCGCACGTCCTGATGCGCTTCTACACCGTGCCGACCTCCAAGGAGGCCCGCAAGTCGGTGGTCTGGGCGATCAGCCTGATCGGGCTGTTCTACCTGTTCAGCCTCGTGCTGGGCTTCGGTGCCGCCGCCCTGGTCGGCCCGGACACCATCGCCACGGCGCCCGGTGGGGTCAACTCCGCGGCACCCCTGCTGGCCTTCGAGCTCGGCGGGACGCTGCTGCTCGGTGTCATCTCCGCGGTGGCCTTCGCCACCATCCTGGCGGTGGTGGCGGGCCTGACCATCACGGCCAGCGCCTCGTTCGCGCACGACATCTACGCCAGCGTGATCAAGCGCGGTGAGGTGTCGGCCGACAAGGAGGTCCGGGTCGCCCGGATCGCGGCAGTGGTGATCGGTGTGGTGGCGATCTTCGGCGGCATCCTGGCCAAGGACCAGAACATCGCCTTCCTGGTCGCGCTGGCCTTCGCAGTCGCGGCCTCGGCCAACCTGCCGACGATCCTCTACTCGCTGTTCTGGAAGAACTTCACCACCCGGGGCGCGCTGTGGAGCATCTACGGAGGGCTGATCGTCTCCATCACCCTGATCGTGTTCTCGCCGGTCGTGTCAGGCAAGCCGGTCGTCGAGGCCACCGGCAAGAGCCCCTCGATGCTCCAGGGCGTGGACTTCTCCTGGTTCCCGCTGGACAACCCGGGGCTGATCTCCATCCCGCTGGCGTTCTTCCTCGGCTGGCTGGGAGCCAAGACCGACCCGGAGCGGCCCAACGTGGCCAAGTTCGCCGAGATGGAGGTCCGATCCCTGACCGGCGCCGGCGCCGAGAAGTCCACCGCAGTGCACTAGGCCGCTCCTGGCCCATTGCGCACAGATCCGTGCGGGCATCGGGGCGGACGAACCCCCCCGGTGCCCGCACGGCGCCACTAGCATCGCTGACAGAACAACTCGCCTCGCACCGCCGACCATCCATCTCCTTCCCCACCGCCCACACCGCGTCGACCCCCCGCAGGAGTGCCCATGTCCCACACCGAGGCCCTGTCCAGCCTGGCCCACGAGAACCGCCACTTCCCCCCCTCGGCGGAGTTCACCGCCCAGGCCAACGCCAAGCCGGGGATCCACGAGGCCGCGGATGCCGACCGGTTGGCCTACTGGGCCGAGCAGGCCGGGCGCCTGACCTGGGACCGGAGCTGGGACGAGGTCCTGGACTGGTCGGACGCCCCCTTCGCGAAGTGGTTCGTCGGCGGGCGGCTCAACGTGGCCGCCAACTGCGTGGACCGGCACGTCGCCGCCGGGATCGGCCAGCGCACGGCGCTGATCTTCGAGGCCGAGGACGGCAGCAGCGAGCACATCAGCTACGCCGACCTGCTGCGCCGGGTGTCCCAGGCCGCGCACGCGCTGACCGAGCTGGGCGTCGCGGCCGGCGACCGGGTGGCCATCTACATGTCGATGACCCCGCAGGCCGTGGTCGCGATGCTGGCCTGCGCGCGGATCGGCGCGGTGCACTCGGTGGTGTTCGGCGGGTTCGCCGCCGAGGCACTGCGCTCGCGGATCGACGATGCGGGCGCCAAGCTCGTGATCACCGCCGACGGGCAGTACCGGCGTGGCTCGGCCATGGCGCTCAAGCCTGCTGTCGACGAGGCCGTGAAGCAGTGCCCGAGCGTGGCGCACGTGCTGGTCGTGCAGCGCACCGGCGGCGAGGTGGACTGGGTGCAGGGCCGCGACGTGTGGTGGCACGACGTCGTCGACTCCCAGCCGACCGAGCACACCCCGGCCAGCTTCGACGCCGAGCAGCCGCTGTTCATCCTCTACACCTCGGGCACCACCGGCAAGCCCAAGGGCATCCTGCACACCTCGGGCGGCTACCTGACCCAGGCGGCCTCGACGCACTTCACCGTCTTCGACCTCAAGCCCGAGACCGATGTGTACTGGTGCACCGCCGACATCGGCTGGGTCACCGGGCACAGCTACATCGTCTACGGCCCGTTGGCCAACGGCGCCACCCAGGTCATCTACGAGGGCACCCCGGACACCCCGCACCGCGGCCGGTTCTGGGAGATCATCGCCAAGCACAAGGTGTCCATCCTCTACACCGCACCCACGGCGATCCGCACGTTCATGAAGTGGGGCGACGACCTGCCGGCCGCGCACGACCTGTCCTCGCTGCGCCTGCTCGGCTCGGTCGGCGAGCCGATCAACCCCGAGGCCTGGATGTGGTACCGCGAGGTCATCGGCGGCGGGCGCTGCCCCATCGTCGACACCTGGTGGCAGACCGAGACCGGGGCGATGATGATCAGCCCGCTGCCCGGGGTCACCGAGTGCAAGCCGGGCTCGGCGATGCGCCCGCTGCCGGGGATCTCCGCGCTGGTCGTCGACGACGAGGGGCACCCGGTGGACCCCGGCGGCGGCGGGTACCTGGTGCTCGACAAGCCGTGGCCCTCGATGCTGCGCGGGATCTGGGGCGACAACCAGCGCTACTTCGACACCTACTGGTCACGCTGGGCGGGCTACTACTTCGCCGGTGACGGCGCGAAGCTCGACGAGGACGGCGCGATCTGGCTGCTGGGGCGGGTCGATGACGTGATGAACGTCTCCGGGCACCGGATCTCCACCACCGAGGTCGAGTCCGCGCTGGTCTCCCACGAGGTCGTGGCCGAGGCCGCCGTGGTCGGGGCGGCAGACGCCACGACCGGCCAGGGCATCGTGGCCTTCGTGATCCTGCGCGGTGGGATCGACAACACCCCGGATCTGGTGGGGACGCTGCGCACCCACGTGGCCCAGGAGATCGGCCCGATCGCCAAGCCGCGACAGCTGCTGATCGTCTCCGAGCTGCCCAAGACCCGCTCGGGCAAGATCATGCGCCGGTTGCTGCGGGACCTGGCCGAGCATCGCGACCTCGGTGACGTCACCACGTTGGCCGACCCCACCATCATGGCCCAGATCCAGGCCGGGCTGACGCAGCCACCGAAGCCCTGATCCCCGCCAACGCCACCCCCGGCAGGTAGCGTGCGCGCGTGGGCAACTGGGTGGTCGCCGTGCTGGCGATCGCCGGCGCGATCATCCTCGGCGTGCTCGTCGCGGCACTGGTGCGCGGCCGGGGCAAGCTCGGCTCCCCGGGAGACATGGCCACCTACCGCGCCCTGCACATCGCCAGCCTCGCCGCGCCCGCCCTGCGCGGCGGGCTCACGGCCAAGTCCGCAGCCCGCTCGGCCAAGCACCTGCGGCGACTGCTCGGGGTGCAGGCCCTGGCCATCACCGACCTGGGCGAGGTGCTGGCCTGGGACGGGGTCGGTGAGCGGCACCGCGAGCATGCGCTCGCCCACGCCGGCACCGCCCTGGGCACGGGGGGCGCGGTGGTCCTGACCAGCCGGCAGGTGCGCGAGGTGTCCGAGCTGTTCCGCTGCGGGGTCGCCGCGCCGCTGACCAGCGAGGAGACCGTGATCGGGGCGCTGGTGGCCTACTCCCCGCAACCGCCCGGGCCCGGGATGGTGCGCGCCGTCGAGGAGGTCGCCGCGTTCGCCTCGGGCCAGTTGGACCTGGCCGGCCTGGATCGGGCCCGGGCCCGATCCGCCCAGGCCGAGGTGCAGGTGCTGAGGGCCCAGATCTCGCCGCACTTCGTCTACAACTCACTGACCGCGATCGCCTCGTTCGTGCGCACCGACCCCGACCGGGCCCGCGAGCTGCTGCTGGATTTCGCCGACTACACCCGGTACAGCTTCCGGGCGCACGGACGGTTCACCACCCTGGCCGAGGAGCTGAAGTCCATCGAGCAGTACCTGCTGCTCGAGCAGGCCCGGTTCGGCGACCGGCTCAAGGTGGTGCTGCGGGTGGATCCCGAGGTGCTCGGGGTGCGGGTGCCCTTCCTGTGCGTGCAGCCGCTGGTGGAGAACGCCGTGCGGCACGGCTTCGAGAACCGGGACGCCCCGGGCACCGTGACCATCACCGCGCTGGATCGGGGTGCCGACACCTGGATCAGCGTCGAGGACGACGGCGCCGGGATCGAACCGGCGCTGGTCCGCCGGATCCTGTCCGGGGAACCCGGGGACCACCTCGGCCTGGCCAACGTCGACGAGCGGTTGCGCGTGGCCTTCGGCGAGGACCGCGGCCTCGTGGTCGAGACCGCCCCGATGGCCGGTACCAGGGTCAGCATGCGCGTGCCGAAGTTCGCGGAGGCCGCTGATGACGACCAGTGAGCCGGACGGCGCGGGCATGGCTGCCGGTGTGGGCGCCGGCCTGCGGGTGCTGGCCGTCGACGACGAGCCGCCGGCGTTGGGAGAGTTGGCCTACCTGCTCGGACAGGCCGACGGGATCGCGACGGTGACCCCCGTGGGCAGCGCCGCTGATGCGCTGGCCGCACTGCAGTCCGGCGAGTTCGACGCGGTGTTCCTCGACATCCGGATGCCCGGGATCGACGGGCTGGCGCTGGCCGGCATCCTGGCGCGGTTCGCCGCTCCCCCACCCATCGTGTTCGTCACGGCCTACGACAACCACGCCGTCGACGCGTTCGACGTGGCCGCGGTGGACTACCTGCTCAAGCCCATCCGGGCCCAGCGCCTGGCCCAAGCCGTCGCGCGGGTGCGCGCACGCCTGGACAGCCTGGCTGCCGGCAGCGAGCCGGCCGCGTCGGGCGCCGACTCGCCACCCGACGCGTCTGCCCAGGCTGCGCACGCCGAGCCGGCCAGCGCCGACGAGACGATCGCCGTCGAACTCGGTGGCGTCACCCGCTACCTCAAGCGCTCCGAGGTGGTCTACGTCGAGGCCCAGCGCGACTACGTGCGGCTGTGCACCCGCACCAGCGGACACCTGGTCCGGGTCCCGCTGGCCACCTTGGAGCAGCGTTGGGCCAACGCCGGGTTCCTGCGCGTGCACCGGCGCTACCTGGTCAACGGGGCCTACGTCGAGGCGCTGCGCGCGGCCGCCGGGCGGGTCTCGGTGGAGCTCGGCGCCGGTCAGTCGGTGCCGGTCAGCCGCCGGTTCACCCCGGCGGTGCGCTCTGCGTTGGTGGCCCGGCACCGCATCGATCGCGACCCCGCACCCGCGCCGCCGGCCCCGGGCACGGAGGCATCATGACCAGCGGCCAGCGGCCCCGCCGCGAGGTGATCAGCGCCCCACGCCGCGACGTCCGCCGACGTGCCCGGCGCTCCGTGGCCGAGGACATCGACCAGCAGACCCGGGTCGGCGCGCTCTACCTGCGCGCCCTGATCCGCGCCCAACTGCGCCTGGGCGTGGCCACCGTGGCGATGGTGGTGGTGCCGCTGGCCGCGCTGCCGCTGATCTTCGCCCTGGTGCCCGGAGTGCGGGGCCTGCAGGTCGGGCCGCTGCCGCTGTGGTGGCTGCTGCTCGGCGTGCTGGTCTACCCCGCGATCCTGGCCGTGGGCTGGTGGTACGTCCGGGCCGCCGAGCGCACCGAGGCGCAGTTCACCGACCTTGTGGAGGGCCGATGACCAGCGCGGCGATCATCGCCGGGATGACCGGCACCGTGGTCGCCACCATCACGTTGGCGGCACTGAGCTCGCGGCTGGCGCGGACCACCGGCGACTTCTACGTGGCCGCGCGCTCGGTGCCGGCCTGGTGGAACGCCTCAGCGATCTCCGGGGAGTACCTGTCGGCGGCCTCGTTCCTGGGGGTGGCCGGGCTGATCCTGGCCGGCGGGGCGGACGCGATGTGGTTCCCGGTCGGCTACGCCGTGGGCTACGTGCTCCTGCTCGCGCTGGTCTCCGCGCCGCTGCGCCGTTCCGGGGCCTATACGCTGCCCGACTTCTGCGAGGCCCGACTGCACTCGCGCACCGTCCGGCTGGCGGCCAGCATCCTGGTGGTCGTGATCGGCTGGCTCTACGTCGTGCCCCAGCTGCAGGGCGCGGGCCTGGCGCTGCAGACCGTGCTGGGCACGCCGATGTGGCTGGGTGGGGTGCTCGTGGCACTGACCGTGCTGGTGGTCATCGTCGGCGGTGGGATGCGCAGCGTGACGCTGGTGCAGGGGTTCCAGTACTGGCTCAAGCTGGTGGCGATCATGGTCCCGGCGCTGTTCGTGCTGTTCGCGTGGCGCCTGGACGGGGCACCCAGCGCGCTGGACGACCAGACCCCGACGGTCCGCTCGGCCACCACGGTGAGCGTTGCGACCCCGGTCCGGATCACGGTCGTCGAGCCGATCGTGGTGGCCGCGGACGGGCTGGTCGACGGCGTGGCCGTGGCCGGTGCGCTGCCGCTGGGCGCCGGGGAGCACGCGGTCGACGCCGGCACGACACTGATCCTGCCCGCGGGGGCCACGGTCCCGCACGTGCGCGGCACCGTGGCCAGCACCGGACAGAACTGGGGGCAACCACTGCGCGGCGAGCAGTCGCACCCGCTGTACCGCACCTACGCGCTGATGTTCGCCCTGTTCCTGGGGACGATGGGCCTGCCGCACGTGCTGGTGCGCTTCTACACCAATCCCGACGGTCGGCAGGCGCGCCGGACGGCCCTGATCGTCATCGGGCTGGTGGGACTGTTCTACCTGGCACCGCCGGCCTTCGGGATGCTCGGGCGGCTGTACACCCCGACGCTGCTGATGACCGGCAACACCGACGCCGTCGTGCTGCTGCTGCCCGGCGCGCTGATCGGTGGCGGGGTGGGCGAGCTGCTCACCGCGCTGGTCTGCGCGGGCGCAGCGGCTGCGTTCCTGGCCACGGCGACCGGCCTGACGGTCACCGTGGCCGGTGTGCTCAGCCAGGACGTCGTCAGCCGGCGGGTGGCCGACCCGATCCGGTCGTTCCGGGTGGCCGCTGTGCTGGCCGTGCTGGCCCCGCTGGCGCTGAGCCTGCTGGCCGAGGCACTGCCGCTGGCCCAGGCTGTCGCGCTGGCCTTCACCGTGGCAGCCTGCACGTTCTGCCCGCTGCTCCTGCTGGGCATCTGGTGGCCGCGGCTGACCGATGCGGGCGCTGCTACCGGGTTGGTCGTGGGTGGCGCCCTGGCGGTGGGGGCGATCACCGCAGCCACCACCCTGCCACTGCACGGCTGGCCCGCCGCCCTGCTGGCGCAGCCGGCCGCCTGGGCCATGCCGATCGCCCTGCTGAGCATGATCGTCGTGTCGCGCGCCACCCCGCACCGGCTGCACCCCGGGGTGGCCCGGATCATGATCCGACTGCACACGCCGGAGGCAACCCGGCTGCAGCCCGCCTGGACCGCGAGGGGACGCCGATGACAGCGCACCGACCACTGGGCACCGCACCCCGCTCCGCGCTGGTCGGCCTGGCCGCAGGGCTCAACGCGCGTGCCGGCGGCGGCGCGGCCCTGTCCGCCGCGGCCGACGAGCGCACACGCACCCTGGTGGAGGGTTTCGTGCACGGCAACGGGCCCGCACCGGCCCGGTTCGCCTGGGTCGCGCTCGGCTCGCACGCCCGCGGCGAGCTGCACTGCGCCAGCGACCAGGATCATGCCCTGATCTGGGCCGACGACCGGGCAGCGGCCAGCAGCTACGCCCGGGAGCTGGCCGATGCGGTGATCACCGGGCTGGCCGAGTTCGGGATGCGCCGGTGCGACGGGAAGTACATGGCCGACCGATGGTCATTGGGGC
Organism: uncultured Actinomycetes bacterium; assembly: GCA_963798745.1. Taxonomy (GTDB): domain Bacteria; phylum Actinomycetota; class Actinomycetes; order S36-B12; family CAIYMF01; genus Prado023. Next base: position 408,427 of record CAWCUF010000007.1, on the reverse strand, counting down.
TGGCCAGATGGGCGGCCGAGACCCGCGCCCGGATCGAGGCACCCACCCCGCGGGCCGTGCTCGACCTGGATGTGTTCCTCGACCTGCGCCCGCTGGTCGGCGACCTGGACACCGGCCCGGTGGCGGCGGTGCTGGCCACGGGTGCGGACTCGCCTCGACTGATGCACGGCCTGGCCACCGCCGCGACCTCGTTCGAGACCCCGCTCGGGGCATTCGGCCGGCTCCCCCGCGGGCCGGTCGACCTCAAGCGCCACGGACTGGCGGCCCTGGTCCTGCTCGCGCGGTTCTACGGCCTGGCGGCCCGCTCGGGGGCGGTGCGCACCGTGGACCGGCTCGCCGCCGCCGAGGCCGCCGGGCTGCTGTCCGGCGAGCTGGTCGCGCGGCTGCGCACCGCCTACGAGGTGCTGGCCGACCTGCGCCTGGCCGCCCAGGTGGCCCAGGTCGCCGCGGGCCGCCCGATCACCGACCGGGTCGACCCCGACAGGCTCGACGACGAGCAGCGCACCGCGCTGCGCGAGGCGTTCCGGGCGATCCGGGCCACCCAGTCGGTGACCGCCGTGACGTTCCGGACCGGGCTGTGAGCCCGCGCGTCCCGGCGCCACGAGGAGGTGCCCGATGACCAAGTGGCGCGTGCTGATCCTGGTCGCGATCGCGACCCTGGTGCCGGCCCTGACCGCGGCCGTGGTCGTGGCCGACCTGCCTGCTGAGTCCCGCACGGAGCTGGTCGACGACGCTCGGCACCGAATGGGTCGTGCTGGGCCTGGGCCTGGTGCTGCTGGTGGCCGGGATCGGCGCGGTGGCGTGGAGCACCTGGCGCTCCGAGCAGCGCTACGACGTCCGGCACGCCAACGACATCACCATCATCGCGATGTTCAACCCGGCCCACCGGCTGCCCGGGACCACCGCGGTGCAGCGGGCCGTGAACGTGCTGGCCCAGCGGCATGCGATGGCCGAGGAGCGCCTGGGTGCCGAGCTCGCACGGGCGCACGCCGAGCTCACCCGCGAGCGCGATGTCCTGTTCGCGCTGCTGCGCGGGCTGGACGTGCCCGTGGGGATCGTCGACGACAACGGGCTGATCCTGCTGGTGAACCCCGCGGCCCGCCGGATGCTGACCTCGCGCACCCCGATCGCCGCCGGCCGCAGCATCTTCGGGGTGTTCGACGCCGAGGACCTCACCCCGCTGCTGACCCGGGCCATGGCCGGTGAGCGCCCGTCCGCGGTGGTCGCGGGGACCGCGATCCGGCTGGTCCGGATCACCGGGCCCGACGAGCCCGCGCTCGTGCTGATCATCGGCGAACCCGGGGAACCCGGCGCGGGCCCCGAGGTGGGGCTGTCGGTCGACCTCGCCCGGCCGAACCGCCCGCTGGTCTCGCGCGACGAGTGGCTGGCCACACCACTGGACCAGATCGTGTTCACCGTCCTGGACTGCGAGACGACCGGCCTGCACAGCGAGGCCGGCGACCGGCTGATCTCCCTGGGCGCGGTCCGGGTCAGCGGTCGCGACGTGCGCCCCGATGACACCTTCGATGCGCTGGTCAACCCGGGTCGGCACATCCCGGCGGCCTCCACGGCGTTCCACGGCATCAGCGACGAACTGGTGGCCGACGCGCCACCGGCCACGAGCGTCGTCGCAGCCTTCGCCGACTACGCGGGCGACTCGGTGCTCGTGGGCCACCACCTGTCCTTCGACCTCGGGTTCCTGGGCCCGCCCGCGGCCGAGGCCGGCATCAGGCTGGAGCCGCTGACCCTGGACACGATGCTGCTCTCCGCGGTCCTGGACCCCGACCCCGACGCCCGGCACGGCCTGGACGGCGTCTGCACCCGGTTCGGGGTCGAGGTGATCGGCCGGCACACCGCCCTCGGCGATGCGCTGGCCACCGGTGAGGTGCTGGCCCGGATGATCCCGCTGCTGGCCGAGCGCGGCATCGTCACCCTGGGCGACGCCCGCCGCGCATCGGCGGCCACCGACCTGGCCGCCCGCATAAGCGCGACCTGAGGCGCCGACCCGTGCCGTTGGTGTGCACGGAATCGGCACGTGGACGGTCGATTCCGTGCACACCAACGAGCAGAGCCCGGGACTGACACGCCGCGCATCGTGGCGACCTGGCGCCCTACCGTCGGAGCCATGACCACGACCTGGGCGCGTCCCTCGATGATCACTGCACTGGCCGGTTCGATGCTCCTCCTGCTCAGCGGCGGCGGGGCTGCCACTGCGGCCTGGGGGGCTCCGTCGTCCAGGGCGGGCGCCGTGGCCCCGGTGGCGCTGGCGGGCGCAGTCGCGCCGGTCTCCCAGGACGATCCAGCGGGCAGCCTGCGGGTGATGGGGCGCAACCTCTACCTCGGCGCCGACGTGGGGGTCGCCCTCGAACTGCTGCCCGACATGCCCGCGGCCGCCCAGTTCATGTGGGACCAGGTCGCCGCCACCGACTTCGACACCCGGGTGAAGCTGCTGGCCGAGGAGGCTGCTCTGGTCAAGCCCGATGTGATCGGCCTGCAGGAGGCCACGACCTGGTCCTGCCGACCCAAGCCGTGGCAATCGGCGGTCCCGGTGTTCGACTTCACCGAGCAGTTCCTGGCCGCCACAGCGGCCGCCGGGGTGAGCTACGAGGTGGCCGAGAGTGACGAGGGGCGGGCGGAGAACCCGGGCTACTCGATCCCCCCGATCCCGTTCCTGACCACGGTCAACGACCCGGACACCTTCGGCCCCCTGTTCGGCACCGACAGCGCTGACTGCGGCTTCGTCATCGGCGACGCCCTGCTGGTGCGCGCGGACCGCGCCGCTGACGTGCAGGCCGCCGGTACCAGCGAGTACACCGATCGCTACGCCGTCGTGCCCGTCGTGTTCCAGATCGACCGTGGTTACGCGTGGGCGGACCTGGCCGTGGCCGGCACCACCGTGCGGGTCGTGACCACCCACCTGGAGTCCCTGTGGACCGCCGACGGTGAGGTCGCCTCCGCGCAGCAGGCACGCCAACTGGTCGCCGACCTCGAGGGCACCACCGTCCCCACGATCGTGATCGGCGACTTCAACTCCGACCCCCGCGACCCCCGGCCGCTGGGCAGTCCCAACCCCGGGGGCCAGCCGGAGGCCGGTGCGGTGTGCGCGGCGCAGCCCGACCCGGTGACCCAGGCCACCGCCGACCCATCGTGCAGCGCCTACTGGACGATGATCGGGGCGGGCTTCACCGATGCGGGTCCCGACGCGATGGACCCGCAGAACTGGACCTGGGGCACCGAGGGCGACCTGGCCGGGCCGAATCCGCAGCGCCTGGCGGTCGCGCTGGCTGAGGGCAACGACGCCGGGTTCACCGACCGCCTGGACTACGTGTTCCTGCGCAACGGCGCCACGGCCCTGCGCGCGCAGGTGTTCGGCAACCTGTGGCCGCAGGGCGCCCAGTTGTGGGACTGCGACGATCCGAGCCAGGTGGCGACCACCGAGCAGTCCTCGGCCCTGCTCGCCGACGCCGGTCTGGCCGAGCCGATCACCGGCCGCGGCGTGTGCCTGCCCACCGACCACGCGGGGCTGCTGGCCGTGGTCGACGTCTCGGCCGGGCCGGCGGGCACGGTCGCCCAGGCGGCCCCTGATGCGCACTCCTCGTGGCGGATCGGCCTGCTCGGCTGGCTGCTCATCGTCCTGGGCGTCGTACTGCTGGTCGTGATCCTGCTCGTCTGGGGCCTCTGGCGGTTGGCCACGCGCGGGCGACGCCGCCGGCGCCGGGCCGCCCAGGCGCAGGAGGCAGGCGCCGCCACGGATTGATCGGGCCCTGCGCGCCTGAGGCACCACCCCGGCTCGTTCATGGACGGCGCCGATCACGGCGCTGTTCGAGGTCGGTAAGGGCGTCCACAGGCAGGGCTCGCAGCTGTGCCCGGACCTGCGTGCGGATGCCAGAGTCGGACCATGACCACGCTGCTCGATCCGCCGACGCCGCCGGGAGCCGTCCGCGCCGACGCACGATCGGCCACGAACCGATCGAGGCACCGAGCCGCTCGGCGTCCACTGACGAGCCGCGCGCGCTCCTGGCGGGATCCGCTCAGCTGGGCGGCCGTCGTGAGCACGATCACGATCGGGCTGTGGGCGCTGACCGGCGGGCTGGCCGACCTCACCGCTGGTGGCGTGGACACCATGCTGGGGCTCAGCCGGATCGCCGGGATCGTGGCCGCACTCGGGGCCCTGTTCGGACTGGTCCTGACCGCTCGCCCGGCCTGGCTGGAGCGCACCGCGGGCCTGGACCGGATGATCGGCTGGCACCGGTGGACCGGGATGTCGGCGGCGTTCGGCATGGCGGTGCACGTCGCGGCCGCGTTGGTCGCCGCCGGCGGCGGTCTCGGCGATGCGTGGACCGGGCTGGTCGACCTGCTGGGCACCGACTGGTACGTGGCTGCGCTGGTCGCCGCCCTGCTGTTCGCGGTCGTGAGCCTCACGTCCTGGCGACGGATCCGGGCGCATCTGTCCTACGAGACCTGGCACCTGCTGCACCTGGCCGGGTACCTTGCCGTCGCGCTGGCCTTCCCGCACGCCTTGTTCTCCGGGTCGACGATCGCGTCCAGCAGCTTCGGGCGCTGGTGGTGGATCGCGCTGTACATCGCAGTGACGGTGATCATCCTCACCAGCCGCCTGGGTGGGGTCCTGCGCTCGGTCGTCCGACGCCCGACGACGATCACGCGGGTCGTCCCGGAGACACCAGGAGTCGCCTCGCTGGTGATCAGCGGCCGGGGCGTGGACCAGTTGGCGGCCCGCCCCGGCCAGTTCGTCTGCATACGGATCCTGACCGCGGACCTGTGGTGGCAGGCGCACCCCTACTCACTGTCCGCCGCCCCGCAGCCCGGCACGCTGCGGCTCACGGTGAAGGCCCTGGGCGACGGCTCGACCCGAACCTTGGCCACCCGGCCCGGCACGCGGGTGCTCCTCGAAGGTCCCTACGGGGGGATGTCCATCGATCGCGCCGGCGGGCGCCGGGTGCTCCTGGTCGGTGCCGGGGTCGGCCTGGCCCCGATGCGCGCCCTGCTCGAGGACTGCCCACCCACCTCCGCGCCGCTGGTCCTGGCCCGCGCGCACAGCGCCAACGACCTGCCGCTGGCCGACGAGTTGAGGTCCCTGGCCGGCGCGCGCGGTGGTGCGCTGCTGCCCGTGCTGGGACCCCGTTCCGCGTTCCCCGGGGGCAACCCGTTCACGGCGGCAGCCCTGCTGGCCAACGTCCCGGACGTGCGCACCCGCGCTGTGTTCGTCTGCGGACCGCAGGCCCTGCAGGCCCAGGTGTGCCGCGAGTTGGAGCGCGCCGGGGTTCCCAGGGCGCAGATCCATTCCGAACGATTCGCCTGGTAGGAGACCCGAGATGAACGAGTTGTTCCGCCGTGCGGCCCCCGGGGTGGCCCTGGCCGGCGTGGCGCTGAGCAGTGTGTGGCTCTTCGACCCGGCCCTGCACGCCACCCGGGCAGCGGCCGATCAGGGCCAGGCCGGGGATGCCTCGACCGACGCGGCCGCACCCGCGCAGCCCGACCCGTCGACCTCGGACTCAGCGCAGTCCGACTCCTCGACCACGACGCCGGACAGCAATGCCGGCTCGAGCGCCCAGGAGCCTGCCAGCAGTGACTGCGCCGACCCCACGGCGGTGACCGGTGCCGCGGCCATGACCCGGTGGGGCCCGGTACAGGTGCAGATGGAGTTCGCCGCGGACGGGACGGTGTGCAGCGTCGGCGCGATCGCCTACCCGGACGGCGACCAGCACTCCGCGACGCTGAACAGCCAGGCGATCCCCTACCTCGACGCCCAGGCCGTGCGGTCAGGCGTCGCCTTCGACACGTTCTCCGGGGCCACCTACACCTCCGAGGCGTACCGGGAGTCGATGCAGTCGATCCTGGACCGGCGATGATCCGCTGGTCGTGGCCCACGATGGGCTCGATGGCCTCGCTGGCGGTGGCCGGGACGGCGACACCGGCAGCACGCGCCGAGCTGGCTGCGGCAGTGCGCGTGGCGCAGGACTGGCTCGAGGAGGTCGAGGCGGCGCTGTCCCCGTACCGGACCACCAGCGACCTGTGCCGGTGGCGCGCGGGGGACGCAGCACTGGCCCAGCTGTCGCCACTGCTCGGCGACGTGGTCGCCGTGTGCACCGACCTGCAGGTGCGCACCGGCGGCGGCTTCCATCCCTTCGATCGGTCCGGCCAGTACGACCCGAGCGGCTACGTCAAGGGCTGGGCCGTGGAGGCGGCGATGCGGGTCCTGGCCGAGGCGGGGGTCACCGACGCCTGCCTCGGTGTGGGTGGCGATGTCGCGATGCGTGGAACCTCCGACGAGGGCAGGCCGTGGCGCGCGGCCATCGGCGATCCGCGGGACGGCCGGCGCATCGTGGCCGTGCTCGAGCAACCGGCCGGTGGGCAGCCGTTCGCCGTGGCGACCTCAGGCGCGGCCCAGCGCGGGGCACACATCTGGGGTGCGGCTCCGGCTGGTCCACGACCGCCGCGCCCGGCCGTGCTGGCCTCGGTCACGGTGGTGGGTCCAGAGCTTGGCCGGGTCGATGCGTTCGCGACCGCGGTCTGGGCCCGGGCGCGCCGGGAGCCCCTGGCGCAGGCCTGGGCGTGGCTGGCGGGGACGGGCTGCGAGGCGCTGGCGCTCACGAACGACGGCACGGTCCATCTGACCGAGGGCATGCCCGCCTACCTGTACACCCCCGTGCCAGCGGCGAGTGCCGCAGTCGCGGCCAGGGTCTGACGACGGGGCCGGACGACCGGGCCGGACGACCGAGACCTGCTTGCGCGACGCTCACGCGCCACGCCGGCGCCCGCTCGCAGCGCCCGCCGCACCGCGCGAGAGGATGCCCACCATGAAGGCCCGAGACCTCGCGATCCTCGCCCCCGTCCTGCGCCCCGAGGAGCCCGCGATCGCCGCACTGCACCTGCTCACCAGCTCCGGGCTGCCCGGCGTGGTGATCCACGACGGCCACACCTACACGGTGGTGCCCGCGTCCCAGGTGCTGCGCGTGGTCCTCCCGCAGTACGTGCTCGACGATCCCTCCCTCGGCCGGGTGTGGGACGAGGCCACCGCGGACACCATCGCCGACCGGTTGGCCCCCCTGCACGTCTCGGACCTGCTGGCAGCGGTCGAGCGGGACGACGCCTGGCCCGAACCCGCGGTCAAGGGCGAGGCCACCGTGGTGGAGATCGCCGCGACGATGGCCTCGGCGCATGCACCGCTGGTCGCGGTGGTCGAGGACGGCAGGTACGCGGGAATGGTCAGCGTGCTGGCCCTCGTGGCGCACCTGCTCACGTGAGCGCCCTGGCCTGGTTCACCGCCGCGATCTTCGCCGGGGTCTACGTCCTGATCGCCACCGAGCGGGTGCATCGCGTCGCCGCGGCCCTGGGGGGTGCCGGCATCGTCCTCGCGCTGGGCATCGTGGACTCCGAGCAGGCGTTCTACTCCCCCGAGACCGGGATCGACTGGGACGTCATCTTCCTGTTGACCGGCATGATGCTGGTGGTCGGCGTGATCCGGCGCACCGGGGTGTTCGAGTACGTGGCGATCCGCTCGGCGAAGATCGCCCGCGGGCAGCCCTACGGCGTGCTGGTGATGCTGGTCCTGGTCACAGCCGTGGCCTCAGCGCTGCTGGACAACGTCACCACCGTCCTGCTCGTGGCCCCGGTGACCCTGCTGGTGTGCGACCGGCTGGGCCTGGCGCCGATCCCGTTCCTCATCGCCGAGGCGCTGGCCTCCAACATCGGCGGCGCGGCCACGCTGGTCGGCGACCCGCCGAACATCATCATCGCCAGCCGCGCCGGCCTGACCTTCATCGACTTCCTGGTGCACATGCTGCCGGTCGTGGTGATCATCCTGGCGATCTTCGTGGTGATGGCACGCTGGATGTTCCGCAGCGCGTTGACCGGCGACCCCGAGCGCGCAGCAGCGCTGCTGGCCCTCGACGAACGCGAGGCGATCAAGGACCCTGCGCTGCTCAAGCGCAGCGGCATCGTCCTGGTCGGCATCCTCGCGGGCTTCCTGCTCCAACAGCAGACCGGGGTGGCGCCCGCGGTGGTCGCGCTGCTCGGCGCCGGGGTGCTGCTGGCGATCTCGCCGCTGCGGGCCGGTGACCTGATGGACGACATCGAGTGGGAGACCCTGCTGTTCTTCATGGGCCTGTTCATCGTGGTGGGTGCACTGGTGCACGTCGGCGCCCTGGAGCAGCTCGCCCAGGCCCTGGCGCGAGCGACCGGCGGTGAGTCGCGACCCACCATGCTGGTCATGCTGCTCGGCTCCGGGGTGATCTCGGCGATCGTGGACAACATCCCCTACGTGACGGCGATGAGCCCTGTGGTCGGGTCGCTCATCAACGCCCACCCGGCCCTGGGCGAGGACGGCGGACTGTGGTGGGCGCTGGCCCTGGGTGCGGATCTCGGCGGCAACGCGACGATCGTCGGGGCGAGCGCGAACGTGGTGATCGCCGGGATCGCCGCGCGCAACGGCCACCACATCTCGTTCTCGATGTGGGTGAAGTACGGCGTGCCCACCGCGGCGATGTCGCTGGCTGTCTCGGTGCCCTACGTGCTGCTGCGCTACGCCTGAGTCGCCCGGCGCGGGGCGCAACCCGCGCACCGGCGTGGCAGCATCGCGCCATGGTCAATGCGCCCGACCAGGTGCGTCCGCTCTTGGCGGCCGTGGCGGACCCGGGCCGCGCCCCGGCGATGGCGTCGTACATGAAGCACGTCGCGCCCTACCTGGGTGTGGCGACCCCGGCGCGCCGAGCCGCGACCCGGCAGTGGATCCGCGCCCTCGACCCGGGGCCGGACGCGCACCACCTGCTCACCGCGGCCAGCGAGCTCGTCGCGGCGCCGGAGCGTGAGTTCGCCTACGTGGCGCTCGATCTGGTCGCCCACTATGTGGCCAGCCTGCCCGGAGCCAGCCTGCTCGACCTGCGCGACCTGGCCCTGGAACGGCCATGGTGGGACACCGTGGATGCCTGGTCGACGCTCATCGGTCGAGGTGGGCTGCGACACCAGGCCTGGGACCCGGTGGTGGCCGGCTGGGCACGCGACGAACGGCTGTGGGTCCGACGGATCGCGTTGGTGTTCCAGGTCGGCCGCAAGAACCGCGTGGACCTCGGCCTGCTGTTCGACGCGTGCGTGGCGAACCTGGCCGACCCCGACTTCTTCATGCGCAAGGGCATCGGCTGGGGCCTTCGAGACGCCGCCCGGACCCACCCCGAGGAGATCCGCGCGTTCGTCGCGGCACATCGCGAGCAGCTCTCGCCACTGTCGGTCCGGGAGGCCACGAAGCACCTGTGAGCCGCACCTTGGCCGCCGTGCCAGCTCGACCGTAGGTCCGGGTGTGGTGCCGGCGTCGGCTAGTGGCTATCGTCACCCCATGGCCATTCATCGCAAGGACCTGACCGAGCTCGAGACCCTCATGGTTGCTCCCGTGTATGCGCGACCAGGCGCTCTGGCTGCGATCTCCAAGGTCGACCTGCCGCCCGTGGGGCTTGACCCCCGGGTCGCCTACCGGCTGCTGCACGACGAGTTGATGCTCGACGGCAACGCCCGGCAGAACCTGGCGACGTTCGTGACCACGTTCATGGACGAGGAGGCCGACCGCCTCTTCGCCGAGACGCTGGACAAGAACATGATCGACAAGGACGAGTACCCGCAGACGGCGGCGATCGAGGGGCGCTGCGTGCGGATCATCTCGAACCTGTGGAACTCCCCGGACCACGAGCAGGCCACCGGGACCTCGACCACCGGGTCCAGCGAGGCGGTCATGCTCGGCGGGCTGGCGTTGAAGTGGCGCTGGCGCCAGCGCCGGGAGGCTGCCGGGCTGCCCACCGACAGGCCGAACCTCGTGATGGGGATCAACGTCCAGGTGGTCTGGGAGAAGTTCTGCCGCTACTGGGACGTCGAGGCGCGCTACGCCCCCGTCGAGGAGGGCCGGCTGCAGCTCAACGCCGACGAGGCGCTCAAGCTCGTGGACGAGAACACGATCGGCGTCGTGGCGATCCTCGGCTCCACCTACGACGGGTCCTACGAGCCGGTCAAGGAGATCGCCGACGCCCTCGACGCACTGGCGGCCTCCGGCGGCCCCGACGTGCCGGTGCACGTGGACGCGGCCTCCGGTGGGTTCGTCGCCCCCTTCATCGATGCGGACCTCGAATGGGACTTCCGGGTCCCGCGGGTCCGGTCGATCAACGCCTCCGGGCACAAGTACGGCCTGGTCTACCCAGGGGTCGGCTGGGTCATCTGGCGCACGCCCGAGGACCTGCCCGAGGACCTCGTCTTCCACGTGAACTACCTGGGCGGGGACATGCCCACGTTCGCGTTGAACTTCTCGCGGCCGGGCGCCCAGGTGATCGCGCAGTACTACAACTTCATCCGGCTGGGCTTCGAGGGCTACCGCGAGGTGCAGCAGGCGTGTCGCGACACTGCGCTGCACCTGTCGGGTGCCATCGCCGACCTCGGTCCCTACGCGCTGCTCTCCGACGGCTCCGAGCTGCCGGTGTTCCTGTTCCGGCTCAAGCCCGAGGTCACCAACTACACCGTGTACGACGTGTCGGCGAAGCTGCGTGAGCGCGGGTGGCAGGTGCCGGCCTACTCGCTGCCCGACAACCTCACCGACGTCTCCGGACTGCGGGTCGTGGTGCGCAACGGGTTCGGGCGCGACCTCGCCGACCTCTTCCTCGACGACCTGCGCCGGGCCACCGACTACTTGGAGTCCCTGCCCGTGCGGCTGCCCACCGACCCCAGCAACACGGAGAGCTTCGCGCATTGATCGCCTCGCAGCGGCGCGCGCTGCCGGTCGAGGTCCCACCCGAGGCCACCGAGGTCCAGGTGTTCGGGCCGCGCCCGTTCGTCACGAGAGTCCACTACCGGACCGTCGAGGGCGAGGTCGTCGACTGGTCGGCGCGTCGGCACCGCAAGACCCAGCCGGGCCGACGCGGCCTGACCTGGTGGATCGGGCTGCTGTTCGTGATCGGCTCGGCCTGCTTCCTGATCGGCCCGGTCCCCGCCTTCGAGGACGCTGCGGGCCCGGTCACCACCGCGGTGACGTTCTTCGTTGGCTCGCTGTTCTTCACCACGGCCGCCTACCTGAGCTATGTGCAGGTCGTGCGCACGGCAGGGCGCCACTGGTTCGGCTGGACGCCCCAGCTCATGGGGTTCTGGGCTACGGGGATCCAGTTCGTGGGCACGGTGTTCTTCAACGTCACCACGTTCGCCGCGCTCGCCAGCCTGACCCGCCCCGAGGCCGAGCAGTACGTGTGGCGACCCGATGCCGTGGGGTCCGTGTGCTTCCTCGTGTCGTCGGTGATCGCGTTCAGCGAGGCCGGGCACCGCTGGTTCTCCTGGCGACCCGGCAAGCGCGACTGGCACATCACGGCGCTCAACCTGTGGGGGTCGGTGTTCTTCGGCTTCTCGGCGGTCGGCGCCTTCGTGGGGTCCGATGGGCAGATGGTCAACGAGACCTGGGCGAATGGCGGGACGTTCCTCGGGGCGGCCTGCTTCCTGGTGGCCTCGATCCTGATGATGCCCGAGGGCAGGGCGCCGGAGCGCGACTCCGACTGATGCACGGCTGTCCTTCGACGACTCACCGGGCGCCGTCCAGTGCCGTGGTGATCATGCGTGCCGAGGTGGGGTGCTGCTTGCGCAGGCACGACGCTCGAGCCCGCTGCGGCTGCGCCTGTCGGTGTTCCAGAGCAACACCAGCGCGATCGAGTTCTACGCCGGCCGGGGCTTCGGCATCCTGGAGTCCACCGACGGCACCGGCAACGAGGAGCAGACGCCGGACCACCTCATGCAGTGGGTGGCCGCTTCGGGCTGAGGGCGGGTGCCCGGTGGTCCGGGACGGCCACGCTGCGGGCCGTCCCGACGCGAACCGCCGAGTTGTGGTTGAACCCGGTCCCGGCGGGAGGGCGTTGGACGCTCAACGCCGACTTATGGTTGAAAGACTGGGCGGCGCTGGCCCTCTTTCAACCACGTGGAGCGCGTTGCGCGTGGCGAGGGCGTCCCGCTGGCGGTTTTCCGACCACAACTCGGCGTTTGTGCCAAGTGCGCCGATCAAGCGCTCAGGCACAGGACAGGAAGGGCGCCCGTCGCGCTGAACGCACTGACATCTGCGGAGGTGGCCGGCCAACGCCCGAGGGAGGCTACCTGGTCCCGAGACTCGCCACGAGGTAGCGGTCGTCGCTGATGTCGCGGCCCCAGTACGCGGGCTCCGTGAGACGGGTCAAGGATGCGCACCGTCCGGCTTCTTCAACGAGGCGTACGGTCTGCTCAGCGGGCATGCCGGAGTCATTCGACCAGTGGCCCTCGACGAGCAGCAGACGGCCGGTTGGTGTCAACAGCCGAAGCCACCGCGTCAGTGCTTCGGCGGGGTCAGGCATCGCCCAAAGGACGTGACGGCACAGGACTACGTCGTAGGTCGCCTCTGGCAGCGACGGGTCGAACGCATCCCCCCGGGTGAAACGTACTCCGTCGATGCCGGTCGCCTTGTGCCCTGCCAACTCGATCATCCGGGGAGAGAAGTCCAGGCCGTCAACTTCATAGCCGGACTCAGCGAGCAGGACCGACAGTGTGCCGGTTCCGCAACCTAGGTCTGCGATGCGCGCAGGGGGCTGGGGAAGTGCACCCAAGAGAAGCTCACGCCACCTCTGTCGTACGCCCGGGTCGTTCAGGCCATGATCGGCCTGCTGGTCGAAGGCGTCGGCTTCAGCGTCCCACACAGCGATCTCGTCGGCGGTTGCCATGCAGGAGACAGTACGAGACGAGCGCCTACTTGTTCTGGTTCCCTGATGTTGCTTGGAAGCGGAACTCGACCACGTCCCCGTCGTGCATGACGTACTCCTTGCCCTCGATGCGCACCTTGCCGCGCGACTTCGCCTCGGACATCGAGCCCGCGGCGACGAGTTCGTCGAAGGACACGACCTCGGCCTTGATGAAGCCCTTCTGGAAGTCCGTGTGGATGACGCCCGCCGCCTCCGGTGCGGTGGCGCCCTGTGCGATGGTCCAGGCGCGCGACTCCTTGGGCCCGGCTGTCAGGTAGGTCTGCAGGCCCAGGGTGGCGAAGCCGACGCGGGCCAGTTGCGTCAGACCGCTCTCCTCCTGCCCGATCGACTGCAGCAGCTCCAAGGCCTCAGCCTCGTCGAGCTCGATGAGGTCGGCCTCGGTCTTGGCGTCGAGGAAGACCGCCTCCGCGGGGGCGACCAGGGCGGCGAGCTCTGCGCGCATGGCGTCGTCGCTGAGCTCGTCGGCGTCGACGTTGAAGACGTAGAGGAACGGTTTGGCGGTCAGCAGGAACAGCTCGCGCAGGGGTGCGGGGTCCAGGCTCGCAGCGAAGGCGGTCGTTCCTGCCTCCAGGGTCGCCTTCGCCTGCTCAGCCGCGGCCAGGATGGGAGCCCGGTCCTTGTTCATCCTGGCCTCCTTCTGCAGGCGCGGGATGGCCCTGTCCAGCGTCTGCAGGTCGGCGAGGATCAGCTCGAGGTTGATGACCTCGATGTCGTCCTTGGGCGAGACCCGACCGTCGACGTGCACGACGTCCGGGTCGGTGAAGACGCGGATCACCTGGCAGATGGCATCGGACTCGCGGATGTGCGACAGGAACTTGTTGCCCAGCCCGGCGCCCTCACTGGCCCCCTTGACGATGCCTGCGATGTCCACGAACTGGACGGTGGCGGGCAGGACCTTGGCCGAGCCGAAGATGCCGGCAAGCACCTCGAGGCGGGAGTCGGGCACGCCGACGACGCCGGTGTTGGGCTCGATGGTCGCGAAGGGGTAGTTCGCCGCGAGGACGTTGTTGCGGGTCAGCGCGTTGAAGAGGGTGGACTTGCCGACGTTGGGCAGTCCGACGATGCCGATGCTCAGGGCCATGGGGCGCGATTCTACGTGGGGTGGCCGAGCCGGCTGGCCACGTGCGGGGCGAGTTCTGCGGCGAGGCGACACGGGATCGGTGTGCCTCGGCGGCCGACCCGGCGCCGGATCGGCGCCCAGCGCTCGGGGCGCGCGAGGTGCTTGTCCACAAGGACGAGGTGTCGCCGGCACGATGTCCGCCCGGTGGGGTACAGTTTGCCATGTTCGAACATATGTGCGAGACGGACGGGGGACGTCGATGCTGGACCTGCTGTTGACGGTGCGCGATGACACCGGGGCTGAGGTCGATCCAAGCGACCTGGGCGTGGACGCGCTGGTGGCAATGATCAGGCGACGGCCACAGGTCGACCAATCGGTTCCACCCGAGGATCATGAGCTGGAACTGGAGCTGGCGATGCGGGGGCCCGCTGTCATGGCACTGGCTGCGGCCGAGCGGCTATGTCGGCAGGCCGCAGCGCTGAAGGCAGCCTGCGTGGCGGCGGTCGCCGACGAGACCTCGACCGGCGCCGCCGGCGCCCAGGTCATCGATGAACTCTGCTGCGCATTGGTCGTCTCGCGCAGGTCCGCGCTGGCTACCCGGGCGACATCGGAGACCCTGCGCCACCAGCCCGAGGTCTGGGCCGCCCTGTGCCGGGGCGAGGTGGATGGCACGCGCGCTCGGATCCTGGCCGATGCCCTGTTCGAGGTGCCCCGTACGGACGCCGACGGCGTGGCGCTCGACGGGTACGAGGAGCAGTGCCGGGCCCTGCTCGAGGAGGGCCTGGCCTACGCCGAGGAGCACACCGCGCGTCGGTTGGAACTGTTCCTGCGCCGACGACTGGCACTGCTTGGCTGCGAAGATCGTCCGCGGCAGCGTTCCCGCGGCCTGGCCGAGCGCGGTGTGTGGATCGCGCACCGCGGTGACGGAACCGCCGACCTGGCTGCCCGCCTGGCCAGTGCGGACGCGGAGCGGGTGTACGCCGCAGTCCGCGCCTGCGCCCTTGCTGACCGCAATGGCGATCCGGCGCACGACCGCAGCGAACCTCGTGAGCCACTCGACCTGTGGATGGCCGCCGCCCTCGTCGACCTCGTCCTGGGACCGGCTGGCTTGCCGGCTGGATGCACGGCTGATCAGCGCGCCGATCGCTTCGACGACAAGGGCGGCCGTCGGGTGAATCTGGCCACTACCATCTCGGTGACCATCGCCGTCGAGTCCCTGGCCGGGCTCAACGACGAGCCGGGGATCCTCAACGGTTTCGGGGTGATCCCCGCCGAGGACGCCCGAAGGCTGGCCGCCGGGGACGCGCGCTGGCGCCAGGTCCTGACCTCCCGGAGCACCGGCGCCGTGCTCGACGTGGGCAGACTGTCCTACCGACCGCCGGCGGCGCTGGACCGACACGTGCGGCTGCGCGACGGCACGTGCCGGTTCCCCGGCTGTGAGGTCCCCGCGCGGGAGTGCGACCTGGACCATCTGGTTGCCTTCCCCGAGGGCCCGACCTCTGAGTCCAACCTGTTCGCGCTCTGCCGGCGCCACCATGGGCTCAAGCACGAGGGCGGCTGGCGCGTGACTGCCGAGGGGGACAGCACGCTGCAGTGGCAGAGCCCGCAGGGTTCCACGACGATCACTTGTCCCGACGAGGCCCAGGTGCGCGCGGCCTGAGGTCATCCGGGATGTCAGACCCTCACGATAGGAAGGAGCCATGCAGACGAGCGTGTGGATCGGGTTGGGTATGGCAGTTCTTGGATTCGTGGCGGCCTGGGTGCTGCGCGGGTGGCAGGAGCACGCCAAGCAGACGGGGCAGGCGACGGCGCTGGCGGCCGAGCGGGCCGCGGAACGCGCGGTGGCCGAGGAGCGCCTGGGCCGACTGGCCGCGGAGCTCGAGTCTGCCCGTACCAGCGCAGCGGCCCAGGCACAAGCTCCCGAACAAGTCGCGCAGGCGATGGCCCCAGTCCACGGCGCGCTGGCTCGCCTCGAGCGGGCCGTTGCCGAGGCCGAGGGCGGGCGGACCGCGTCATCGGCCCAGCTCGCCGAGCAGTTGCGCACTGTGGCCCAGACGTCCACCGCGTCCAGCGAGGCGCTGCGCCGCGAGACCGCACGCCTGGTCGGGGTGCTGGGCCGCAGTGAGGTCCGCGGTCGCTGGGGCGAGTTCCAGTTGCGTCGACTGCTGGAGGCCTCAGGGCTCGTGCGCGACATCCACTTCACCGAGCAGGCCTCCGTGGACACCGACGCCGGTCGGCTGCGCCCCGACGCGGTCCTGCACCTGGGGCCCGACAAGACCGTGGTCGTGGATGCCAAGGTCTCGCTGCGGGCCCTGCTCGGCATCGAGGCAGATGACCCCCAAGACGTCCAGGCTGCTGCCCGCGTCGCGCATGCACGCGAGGTGCGCAACCACGTGGACCGACTCGCGGGCAAGGAGTACCAGCGCCAGTTCGACTCGGCGCCGGAGTTCGTGGTGATGTTCCTGCCCGCGGAGTCCCTGCTCTCCGAGGCGCTGGCCTGCGACCCAGCGCTGCTGGAGCACGCGTTCGACCGCAACATCGTGCTGGCCACCCCCACGACCCTCATGGCGTTGACCCGGACGGTCAGCCACATCTGGCGCCAGGACGCGCTGGCCAGCAACGCTCGCGAGGTCCAAGCGCTGGGCAGGGAGCTCGCGGAGCGGCTGACCACGATGCTGGGTTACCTGGACAAGGTCGGCGCCTCGCTGGGCAGCAGTGTGACGGCCTACAACAAGGCGATCGCGTCCCTCGAGTCGCGGGTGCTGGTCACCGGCCGCCGTTTCACCGAGCTGCAGGGCCTGCCCGACGAGTTGCGCCCACCGCGCCAGGTCGACCAGCAGCCGCGCAGCGTTGCGAGCCGGGGCGCGGACCCCGGCGAGCTCAACGGGCCCGAGGAGCCCCGTGCGCTCGACGCGGGTGAGCAGCGGGTTCTGACCGCTGGCACTCGCACGGCGAGCGACCCCGCCGACCCGAGCACCTCGGTGGCCTAGACGGCCGAGCTGTGATGATCGATGAGAGTGTCCGCTGACGCGGGGCGTCGAGGTAGGCCGGCGGCCCACCTACGGCTCCGGTTCCGGTCCCACTACGATCACCGGGTGACCCTCCCCGCCCCCGGCCCGCGCGATGCCGGGTGGGGCGGCCCGGCGCCGGGGCCGCATCGGGCCAGCGGGGCCACTGAGTTCGCGAAGCCTGATGGTCGGCGACGTCGGGGCCTCCCCGGCGGACGGGTCGTCGCGCTCGCCAGCCTCCTGGTGATCGGGATGGCCCTGGCCGAGGTCGCGCTGCACGAACGAATCGGGCTCTGGACCGATGTCACGCTGATCATCGTCGCGATCGTCGCACCGCTGGTGACCCGTGCGGGCGACCGATCCCTGCCCGCGATGATGCCGCCGCTGGCCTTCTTCGTCGCCGTCCTGATCGCAGGCCAGTCCCTGCTGCCCGAGGGCAGTGGCTCCTGGCAGTCCCAACAGGCCCTGATGCTGGTGCAGACCCTGGGACCCAACGCCGGGTGGGTCGTGGCCGCGACCGCCCTGTCGACAAGCCTCGCAGCGATCCGGCACCTGACCGACCGCTGACCAGATGACTCGCTGACTCCTCAGCCGCCCACCCCGTCAGCGCCCGGCGGCCTTCAGATCACGGCGCAGCTCCTGGGGGAGCGCGAACACCAGTCGCTCCTCCACCGCGTCCACGTCCTCGACGTCGGCGAACCCGAACTCCGCGAGCCGGGCAAGCACGTCGCGCACCAGGATCTCGGGCACCGACGCCCCGCTGGTCACCCCCACCGTCGTCGCGCCCTCGAACCACGCCGGCTCCAGCTCGGCGGCGTAGTCCACGCGATGACCGGACTTGGCCCCGGACTGCAGCCCCACCTCCAGCAGCCGCACGGAGTTCGACGAGTTGGCCGAGCCGACCACGATCAGCACATCACTGAGCGGGGCCACGACCTTGACCGCTGCCTGGCGGTTCTGGGTCGCGTAGCAGATGTCGTCACTCGGCGGGCTCACCAGAGTGGGCATCCGATCGCGCAGGGCGTCGACGGTCTGCATCGTCTCGTCCACCGAGAGCGTGGTCTGCGAGAGCCACACGACCTTCTCGTCGGCGCTCAGATCGAGGTCGGCCACCGAGTCCGGATGCTCCACGAGCGTGATCGCCTCCGGCGCCTCGCCCATCGTGCCCTCGACCTCCTCGTGGCCCTCGTGGCCGATGAGCATGATGCGGTAGCCCTCGTCGGCGAACCGGCGGGCCTCGTTGTGCACCTTGGTCACCAGCGGGCAGGTGGCATCGATCGTGCGCAGGTTGCGCTCGGCGGCCTGCTCGTGCACGACAGGAGCGACACCGTGGGCGCTGAACACCACGGTCGCCCCCTCAGGCACCTCGTCGGCCTCCTCGACGAAGACCGCCCCGCGTGCGGCCAGGGTGTCGACCACGTAGCGGTTGTGCACGATCTCCTTGCGCACGTACACCGGCGCCCCGTAGAGCTCGAGGGCCTTCTCGACGGTGACCACCGCCCGGTCGACCCCGGCGCAGTAACCACGCGGGGCGGCGAGCAGGACCTTGCGAACTGGCTGCGACATGTCTCCATGGTAAGGGTGCCCTGCCTTGTCCGCCCCCTGCCGTACGCTCGGGCGGTGACCGCGACCCCACCTGCCCCGCCTCGGGACGGCCGCTCCCCGGAGCAGGCCTGGCCCGTGCGCGAGCTGTCGGTGGCACTGCGCGACTACATCGCGCGGCTGAGTCGGGTCTGGGTCGAGGGCCAGATCGTCGAGGTGTCCCGGCGCAGCGGATCGCAGGTCTACCTGACAGTGCGCGACGTCGACGTGGACGCCTCGGTCTCGATCGTGATCACCGCGGCCCTCGACCGTTCGATGAAGCCGCCGCTGCAGGCCGGCCAGCGCGTCCTGCTGAACGTGCAGTGCGAGTTCTGGGTCCGCAACGGCAGGCTGATGCTGCGCGCCGGCGTGATCCGCCCGGTCGGCGTCGGCGAGCTGCTGGCCACCCTCGAGCGGCGCCGCCAGGCACTGGCCGCCGAGGGGTTGTTCGCAGCCGGGCTCAAGCGTGCCCTACCGCTGCTCCCGCGACGCATCGGGCTGATCACCGGGGTCAACGCCCAGGCCCGCCACGACGTGGTGACCAACGCGCGAGCCCGTTGGCCGGGCGCCGACTTCGACGTGCGCGAGGGGCCCGTCCAGGGCGTCCAAGCGGTCAGCACCATGATCGCCAGCCTGCGCGCGCTCGACGCCGACGAGCGCGTGGAGGTCATCGTGATCGCCCGGGGCGGTGGCAGCCTCGAGGACCTGCTCCCGTTCAGCGACGAGTCCCTGATCCGTGCCGTGGCTGCGGCCCGCACGCCGGTGGTCAGCGCCATCGGCCATGAGCAGGACGCCCCGTTGCTGGACCTGGTCGCCGACCTGCGCGCCTCCACCCCCACCGACGCCGGCAAGCGGATCGTGCCGGACTGGGCCGAGGAGGTCCGGCGCATCTCCACCGCCCGGGCCCGGGCCGACCGCACCATGCTCACTCGGCTCGAGCAGTCCGCCACCTGGCTCGAGCAGACCCGCAGCCGTCCGGTCCTGGCCGACCCCGCCGGCCTGCTGCCCCGGCTGACCGCGGAGATCGCCGCTGCCCGGACTCGGACCTTCCACGCCGTGGAGCACCGGATCGCCGCCGGGGAGCGCGACCTGGCGCACCTGCGGGCCCGGGCACGTGCGCTCTCGCCGTTGGCCACCCTCGAGCGCGGCTACGCGGTGGTCATCGGGCCGGTCGGCGGTGTCGTGCATGCCGCTGACCAACTGCGACCAGGTGACGCGGTAGGGGTGCGAGTGGCCACCGGGCATTTCCGCGCCGAGGTCACCGACGTAGCATCGGCCCATGACTGACCTGCCCGGCGGGACACCTGAGGACCTCGCGGCGCTGACCTACGAGCAGGCCCGTGCCGCCCTGGACGAGGTGGTGGCCGAGCTCGAGTCGAGCACGGTGAACCTCGAGCTGTCCCTGGCTCTCTGGGAGCGCGGCAACGCGCTGGCCGATCGCTGCCAGGCACACCTGGACGGCGCCCGGGAACGGATCGAGGCGGCCCGGCCCGGACTCACGGGGAGTTCGGCTCCGGACTGACCGGCTCCGGGCCGACCTGCTACGGACTGACCGGCGCCAGCGTCCCAGCCAGCGTCTCCAGCTCGGTCCACGAGGCCGAGCCGGTCACGACCGTGACCGTCCCACCGTCGGCGAGCACCAACGAGCGCCGATCATCGGGCGTGGGATCCCCGACGGCCCGCACCCAGTCGCGCCCGCCGATCGTGACCGTCTCCCCCGGCACGCCGTTGCGGGTCTGCTCGTCGAGCCATTCCTGCTGCGCCGCGCCAGCCTGCTCGGGGAACACCCCGCGCGCCAGGACGGCGGCGTAGTCCTGCATCGGCGTGTAGAAGCCGACCTGCCACGCCAGCGTGCCGTCGGACTGGGGCTCCACGCGCGCACTCGTCGCCGGCCAGGGGAACGCCACCGGCGGGGCCAAGACCTCGTAGGAGGCCCGCTCAGCCGCCGACGCCGCCACGCCGGCCCACGCCACCTCGCGGATCGGGTCCGGGGTCCGCGGATGGGAGAAGTACATCCAGCCCAGCAGGACCAGTGCCACGACTCCCAGGGAGAGGACCATGTCCCGGCCGGTCTGCCGCCCGCGCGCGGAGGCGCGGCCCTGCGGCTGTTCGGTCATGGACTAGATGGTGGCCCATCCCGGCCGAGTCCGCACAATCGCCATCCGCGCCGCCGGACTACCCTGAGGGCCATGACCGAGTTCCGCTACACCGACCTGCTCCCGGTCGGGCCCGACGAGACCCCCTACCGACTGCTCACCACCGAGGGGGTGTCGCAGCTCGAGGCCGGTGGGCGCACCTTCCTGCAGGTCGAGCCCGCAGCCCTGACCCTGCTCGCCCGCGAGGCCATCGGCGACATCTCGCACCTGCTGCGCCCGGCGCACCTGGCCCAGCTGCGCCGAATCCTCGATGATCCCGACGCGAGTCCCAACGACCGGTTCGTGGCCCTGGACCTGCTCAAGAACGCCAACATCGCCGCCGGCGGTGTCCTGCCGATGTGCCAGGACACCGGCACCGCCATCGTCATGGGCAAGCGTGGCCAGCAGGTGCTCACGCAGGGCCCGGACGAGGCGGCCCTGTCCCGCGGCATCTTCGAGGCCTACCAGAACCTGAACCTGCGCTACTCCCAGCTCGCCCCGCTGACCATGTGGGAGGAGCGCAACACCGGCACCAACCTGCCCGCCCAGATCGAGCTCTACGCCGACACCGAGCCCGGCCACGAGGCGGTCTACAAGTTCCTCGTGATGGCCAAGGGCGGCGGCAGCGCCAACAAGTCGTTCCTGTTCCAGGAGACCAAGGCGCTGCTCAACCCCACCTCGATGATGCGCTTCCTCGACGAGAAGCTGCGCGGCCTGGGCACCGCGGCCTGCCCGCCGTACCACCTGGCCATCGTCATCGGGGGCACCAGCGCGGAGTATGCGCTGAAGACGGCCAAGTACGCCTCGGCCAAGTACCTCGACGGGCTGCCCACCCAGGGCAGCCCCGGCGGGCACGCGTTCCGCGATGTCGAGCTCGAGGCGGAGGTCCTCGGCCTCACCCAGCAGTTCGGCATCGGCGCACAGTTCGGCGGCAAGTACTTCTGCCACGACGTGCGCGTGGTCCGCCTGCCCCGGCACGGCGCGAGCTGCCCGGTGGCGATCGCGGTCTCCTGCTCAGCCGACCGCCAGGCCCTGGCCAAGATCACCGCCGACGGGGTCTTCCTCGAGCAGCTCGAGCGCGACCCCGCCCAGTACCTGCCCGAGGTCAGCGACGAGCACCTCGACGACGACGTGGTCCGCGTCGACCTGAACCAGCCGATGGACGCCGTGCGCGCCCAGCTCACGAAGCTGCCGGTCAAGACCCGGGTCGCGCTGACCGGCCCGCTGGTGGTCGCCCGCGACATCGCCCACGCGAAGATCAAGGACCGTCTCGACGCCGGCGAGGCGATGCCGGCCTACCTGCGCGACCACGCGGTCTACTACGCAGGGCCGGCCAAGACCCCGGAGGGTTACGCCTCAGGCTCGTTCGGCCCCACGACCGCTGGCCGGATGGACGCCTACGTCGACCAGTTCCAGAAGGCCGGCGGCTCGATGGTGATGCTGGCCAAGGGCAACCGCTCGACCGCGGTGACCACTGCCTGCCACGAGAACGGCGGCTTCTATCTCGGCTCGATCGGCGGGCCGGCCGCCCGCCTGGCCAAGGACAACATCACCTCGGTGGAGGTCCTGGACTTCCCCGAGCTGGGCATGGAGGCGGTCTGGAAGATCGAGGTGGTGAACTTCCCTGCGTTCGTCGTGGTCGACGACAAGGGCAACGACTTCTTCGCCGAGACCTCGAAGCCGACCATCACCTCGATCCCCGTGGGTCCCCCGGCCTAGTACCAGTGGTGTGAGCGCCAGAACGACCACGCGCTGCACGGGGTGCCGTAGCGGTTCTTGATGTACTTGGCGCCGACCTTGATCTGGACGTCGGGGTTGTTCATGTAGGCCGAGTTCGAGTAGCCCATGCCGCGCCAGACCGCTGAGGAGGTCTGCGGGATGCCGTGGTACTTGCCATTCGGGTTGCTCACGTTGTGGCGCCAGCCGCTCTCGCGGGTCCACACCGAGCTCAGACAGGACATCTGCGACGAGCCCCAGCCGTACTCCTTGGCGATGTACGCCGCGGCGTACCGCTTGTTGGCTGCCGGCGACCCGGTCGCGGGCAAGCCACCGCGCGACGAGCTGGACCTCTTCTTCG
This sequence comes from uncultured Actinomycetes bacterium, assembly GCA_963798745.1. Classification (GTDB taxonomy): domain Bacteria; phylum Actinomycetota; class Actinomycetes; order S36-B12; family CAIYMF01; genus Prado023. The sequence continues at coordinate 385,811 of CAWCUF010000007.1, read as the reverse complement.
CGGCGCGGGACTTGGCCCTGGCGTCCTTCTTGATGTACTTCAGGGTCTTCTTCGACACGATTCCGTTGCGCTTGAGCCCGTAGGCTCCCTCGACCTTCTTGACGGCCTTCTTGGTCTTCTTGTTGAAGTAGCCGGTCTGCTTCACGCCCAGCAGCTTCTGCAGCGCCTTGACGTCGGCGCCCCGCTTGCCCTTGCGCAGGGTCCGATCACCGAGCGAGTAGCCAGCGGGGATAGCGACCGCGGGCGCCGAGAAGGCGGTCGGTGCGCCGGCCAGGGACAGCGTCTGAGCCTGGGCCGGGACGCTCAGGACGGGAACCGACGCGACGAGCGCGCCGGCCGCGAGCAGGGACATCCGGGTGCGAAAGGGGGCCATAGACATAGGAGGGTGCCAGCGCTGTGGGGGCGAACTCCAACCCGAGTTATCCACAGTAGGGGTCCCAAATATGATCTGCGCCACACTATCGATCGACGAAATCGCCCATCAGGCGACGTTCTGTCACATCCATGTCACAGCCAGATGTGACATACGACACATGAGAACTGAGACACAAAAGCGACAATGGCACGACTCGCGAGTAGCGGGGCAGGTCAGCGGGGCAGGTCCTCGAGCAGCTCGGTGACCAGCGCCGCGATCGGTGAGCGCTCGCTGCGGGTCAGCGTGACGTGGGCGAACAGCGGGTGCCCCTTGAGCTTCTCGACCACCGCCACCACCCCGTCATGGCGCCCGACCCGCAGGTTGTCGCGTTGGGCCACGTCATGGGTCAGGACCACCCGGGAGTCGCGCCCGATCCGCGAGAGCACCGTCAGCAGCACGTTGCGCTCCAGGGACTGCGCCTCGTCGACGATCACGAACGCATCGTGCAGGGAACGGCCCCGGATGTGGGTCAGCGGCAGCACCTCGAGCATCCCCCGATCGAGCACCTCGTCGACGACCTCGGTCGTGGTGATCGCCGACAGCGTGTCGAACACGGCCTGCCCCCAGGGCGACATCTTCTCGTGCTCGCTGCCGGGCAGGTAGCCCAGCTCCTGGCCACCCACGGCGAACAACGGCCGGAAGACCATCACCTTGCGATGGGCGCGACGCTCGAGGACCGCCTCCAGCCCGGCGGTCAGGGCCAGGGCGCTCTTGCCCGTGCCGGCCCGGCCGCCCAGGCTCACGATCCCGATGTCGGGGTCCAGCAGCAGGTCCAGGGCGATCCGCTGCTCTGCGGACCGACCGTGCAGGCCGAAGGCCTCCCGGTCGCCGCGGACCAGGCGCAGGCGCTTGTCCGGGGTCACCCGGGCCAGCGCGGACCCGCGATCGGAGATCAGCACCACGCCGGTGTTGCACGGCAGGTCCCGGGTCTGCTCGCAATCGATCCGCTCGTTGTCGTAGAGCTCGTCGACGACCAGCGAGCCGACCTCGACCTCCTCGATGCCGGTCCACCCGGTGGAGACCACCAGCTCCGCGCGGTACTCCTCGGCCTGCAGACCCAGCGTCGAGGCCTTGACCCGCAGCGGCAGGTCCTTGCTGACCACGACCACGTCGCGGCCCTCAGCGGCCAGGTTGCGGGCCACGGCCAGGATCCGGGTGTCGTTGTCGCCGAGCTGCAGGCCGGTCGGCAGCCGGGACAGATCCGAGTGGTTGAGCTCCACGCGCAGCGTGCCGCCCTGCTCGTTGAGCGGGATCGGCTCGTCGAGGCGACCGTGCTCGACGCGGAAGTCGTCGAGCATCCGCAACGCCGCCCGGGCGAAGTACCCCAACTCCGAGTGGGTCCGCTTGGCCTCGAGCTCGATGATCACCACCAACGGGATGACCACCTCGTGCTCGTCGAAGCGGAACACCGCCCGCGGATCGGAGAGCAGCACCGACGTGTCGAGCACGTAGCAGCGGTTGGCCGTCGTGCGGGCCTGGCCGGATCGGGGCTTCGTCGCAGTCGGCACGCGCGCCTCCACTGTGAGGTCGGGCCGCTCGGGGTGCGCCCGATGCGCACGAATCTAGAGCGCGCCGGCGGCCGCCGGGAAACGACACGCCGCACGCGGGGGCGTGGTCACCCAGCGTTCACGAGCCGAACCGGCGCTCCCGGGCCGCGTAGTCACGCAGCGCACGCAGGAAATCCACCCGCCGGAAGTCCGGCCAGTACGCCTCGCAGAACCAGAACTCCGAGTGCGCGCTCTGCCAGAGCAGGAATCCGGACAGCCGCTGCTCGCCGGAGGTGCGGATCACCAGGTCGGGGTCGGGCTGGCCCTTGGTGTAGAGGTGCGCGGCGATGTGCTCGACGTCCAGGACGGCGGCCAGGTCCTCCAGGGACGTGCCCACGGCCGCCTGCTCGTGGAGCAGCGCGCGCATGGCATCGACCAGTTCCTGGCGCCCCCCGTAGCCCACCGCGACGTTGACCAGCATCCCGGCCACCTGCGCGGTGGCGGCCTCCGCGGCTCCGAGCTCGGCCCGGGTCCGTTCGGGCAGCGCCTCCTTGGAGCCAACGTGATGGATGCGCCAGGTGCCGGTCTCGGCCAGCGCCGCGACAGTGTCCTCGATGATCGTCAGCAGATGGTCGAGCTCCTCGTCGGGGCGAGCGAGGTTGTCGGTGCTGAGCATCCACAGGGTGACGACCTCGACCCCGACCTCGGCGCACCAGTCGAGGAACTCCGCGATCTTGGCCGCACCCGCCCGGTGGCCGGCATCGCTGGTGGAACCCTGTTCGGTGGCCCAGCGGCGGTTGCCGTCGAGGATCACCCCGACGTGGCGGGGGATGCCCCCGCGGGACAGATCGTTGGTCAGCCGTCGCTCGTAGAGCCCGTAGACGAGGTCGTCCAGACCCATCCGCGCCTCCCCGACTGCCCCGGCCGTCACCGGTTCGATGACGTGCGGAGGCTATCGCACCGCCGTCACCACGAGCGCCGCAGCGGCGAAGTGACTGGCCCAGGCACCGAGCGTGAACGAGTGGAAGATCTCATGGAAGCCGAACCAGCGCGGCCAGGGGTCGGGCCACTTGGTGGCGAACACGCCCGCGCCGACCGTGTACAGCGCGCCACCGAACAGGATCAGTCCCAGCACCCACATCTGCCGCGTGTCGGTCAGGGCCCGCGAACTCAGGAAGCCGGGCAGGAACATCGCCGAGGCCCACCCCAGGGCCAGGTACATGGGCAGGAACAACCAGCGCGGCGCGCGGATCCAGGCCAGCCGCACGACCGCGCCGCCGACCGCCCCCAGCCAGAGGACCGCCAGCAGCGAGCGCGCCGGGCCGGGCCCCAGGAGCGCCACAGCGAACGGGGTCGCGCTGCCGGCGATGACCAGGAAGATGTTGGCGTGGTCCCAGCGCTGGAGCATCGCGGTGACCCGCGGCGAGAACCGCCCGACGTGGTAGACCGCCGAGACGGAGAACAGCAGGATGGTGGTCAGTGCGAACAGCACCAGCGGGATCCGCAGGCCGGAGGGGGCCAACACGGCCAGCAGGATCGTGGCGACCCCGGCCAGCGGCGCCGCCACCAGGTGCAGCCAACCGCGCAGGACGGGCTTCACCGCCTGCAGTTGCTCCTTGAGGGAGTCGGCGGGAAGCATGTCGCTAGTAAAGCGCCGGGTGCCTCAGGTGGCAATGTCGAGATCCACCACCACAGGCGCGTGGTCACTGGGTGCCGGGGTGCCCTTGGTCCCCGGCTTGCGCGCATCACGGTCCACGAAGGCCCCGGTGACACCCGCAGCGAACGGCTCGTTTCCGTAGACGAGATCGATGCGCATGCCCATCGCCTTGTGGAACGAGCCCGCCCGGTAGTCCCAGAAGGTGTAGGGATGCGGGCCCTTGCTGATGGTCGGCACGATGTCCACCAGACCGTGGCCGCGCAGGGTCTCCAGGGCCGCCCGCTCGGCCGGCGTCACGTGCGTGCTGCCGGCGAACGCTGCGATGTCCCAGACGTCGTCGTCAGCAGGGGCCACATTGAAGTCCCCGAGCACGGCGAACGGCAGCGCGGATGCTGCCCCCGGCGCCAGGTGTGCGGCCAGCGCGTCGAGCCAGGCCAGCTTGTACTCGTAGTGCGGATCGTGGGTCGTGCGCCCGTTGGGCGCGTACACCCCAGCCACCCGCACCCCGCCGCAGGTGCCGGCCAGGTAGCGGGCCTCGGGCGGGTCGCTGACCTCGGGGAAGCCGGGCACCCCGGGCAGGTCGGTCTCGACCTGGGCGATCCCCACCCGCGACAGCAGCGCGACGCCGTTCCAGCGACCCTGGCCGCGGTGCACGGACTCGTAGCCGGCCGCCGCGACCGCCTCGCTCGGGAAGGCGTCCTGGGCGATCTTGGTCTCCTGGAGCAGCACGACATCGGGCTGCACGCGCGCCAGCCAGTCGAGCAGCCGGGGCAAGCGGGCGGGCAGGGAGTTCACGTTCCAGGTGGCGATGCGCACGTGCGGGATTGTCGCACCTGGGCACGGCTGGCGAAACGCCCGGCCGGGGCGGCACGCAGCGGCTGCGCTGGCAGGATGGCCCCGTGCCCGCCGCCACCGCCCTCGCCGATGTGCGCCGGATCGCGCGCGGACCGGTCCGGCGGCTGTTCGTCGGGCAGTTCCTCAACGCGCTGGGCAACGGGCTGACGCTCGCGCTGCTGATCGTGTACCTGACGCAGGTGCGCGACCTGCCGGTCGCCCTGGCCACCGCCCTGCTGGCCTGGCAGGCGGTCCTCGCGCTTCTCGTGTCGCCGATCTTCGGGACGCTGGTCGACCGGTTCGGCCCACGCCACGTCCTGCTGGTGGCGGTCCTGATCGAGGCTGCGGGCATCTACTCCTACGCCCATGTCGACTCCGCGCCCTCCGCGTTCCTGGCCATGAGCGTCGTGGCGATCGGTGGGGGCGGGATCTGGGGGCCCTCGGCGGCGCTGACCGCGCGCGTGGTCGCCCCGCCCGATCGGAGCACCGCGTTCGGGTTCGGGTTCATGCTCAACAACCTGGGCCTGGGCCTGGGCGGGCTGATCAGCACGACCATCGTCAACACTGCCGACCCGAGCACGTTCGAGCGGCTCTACACCTACACCGCGCTGGCCTACGTGGCGCTGTTCGTCGCCGTGCTGTCGATGGGTGACGTCGGGCGGGTGCCGGTCGGCGACACCACCGAGGAGCAGGCCACCAGCACCGATGACGGTGGCTGGCGGGAGGTGCTGCGCGACCGGACCCTGCTGCGGTTCGCAGCCGCCGGACTGCTGATGCTCACCTTCGGCTACGGCAGCATCGACGCGGGGCTGGGCCTGTTCATCAAGGACTACGTCGACCTGCCGACCACCGTGTTCGGCCAGGCTGCCGAGGTGCGCGGGGAGCGGTTCATCGGGCTCGTGTTCGCGGCCAACACGTTCGTGATCGTCGTGGCGCAGTTGTTCGTGCTCGCAGTGCTCAAGGGGCGTTCGCGGGCCCGGGTCCTGGCCATGGTCGGCCTGCTGTGGGCGGCCAGCTGGGTGATCTTCGGCTCGGCGCTGGCAGTCCAGGGATGGGTCGCCGTGGCCCTGCTGATCCTGGCCATCAGCGTGTTCGCGATCGGCGAGACCCTCTGGTCACCCACGGCACCGGCCCTGCTCAACGACCTGGCCCCCGAGCACCTGCGCGGGCGCTACAACGCCTTCCAGTCCGTGCTCTGGGGCGTCTCGGGCGCGCTGGGACCCCTGCTCACCGGGGTGTTCATGACCTTCGACCTCGCCGGGGCGTGGACCGCAACGCTGGCCCTGGGCTGCCTGGTCGCCGCCGCGATCGCGCTGCGGCTGCGCCCGCACCTGACCCCGGCCCAGGACGGCCGCGAGTCCCTCGGGACTGCGGTGTGAGCCGACGGGTGCGCTCGCTCAGGCCTCGGGCAGTTGCGGGCGCTGCGACCCGCCCTTGAGCTTGCGCCGCTTGGGGCGCTTGACATCGACGCCACCGAAGATCGCCGCACCCTTGATCCGCAGCACGGGCGCGCCCGGGCGGCCCGGGCCCTCCGCGCTCTGGTCGAAACCGCCGAAGATGCCCACGCCCTCGACGTGCACGGCCAGCCCCTCGGGCACCGTGATGTCCACGCCGCCGAAGATCGCCACGGCGGTGATCTCGCACTCGGCCGCGGCGAACGTCACGCGGGTCAGGTCCAGCTCGACCCCGCCGAACATGGCGAACGCCGTGAGCTGGGTGGGCATCACCCACTCGCCCTTGCGGGTCGCCCCACCGAAGACGGCGACCACCGAGGACCCTGACGATTCGACCCCGCGCTCGGGATACCAGCCGCGGGTCGGGTCCACGTCCTGGCCGGGCACCGGCACCGGCAGCGACATCCCGATCAACGGGGCCAGCGCCGTCGAGACCGTGGCCGGGGGCAAGCCGTCGAGGGCCGGCACCAGGTCCGCAGCCGTGCGCGCGCCCAGGGTCGTGGTCAACCGCTCCTGGTACTCCTCGTGGGTGAGCCGACCCTCGGCGTACGCGTCACCGATCACCTCGGCGATCCGCGCCCGGTCGGCATCGGAGATCAGGACCTTCGCCGCGGCGCCCAGCGGGTCCGGTGAGCCGGGCGGAAGGTCGGGGACGCTCATCGGGGCTCGGTCCCCGCCTGCAGCTCGTGCGTGAGGCGCCGCTCGAAGACGAAGGACATGAACGGGATGGTGCCGGCCAGCGCGACCAGCACCGTGCGGCCCGGCGCCCAGCGCGCCCGGATCGCCACGTCCAGCACAGTCACGAGGTACACCATGTACAGGAATCCGTGCAGTTGCCAGCCGATGGCGTACCACAGCGACTCCTCATGGCCGAGCAGGTACTTCCACGGCAGGCCGACGACGGTCATGAACGCCAGCAGCACACCGGTGACCCAGGCCATCACCTGGAAGCGCCGGTAGGCCCCGGAGTGCAGCAGGTCGCCGGTGGCGGAGTTGGCGGCGGGACGGGACTGGGTGCTCATCGGGTGCTCTCCTGGGCAGGTAGATCCACGTGGTCGCGCCGGAAGCGGTTCCAGAAGAAGACCGCGAACCCGGCGAACACGATCCATTGGAGCGCGTAGGCCGCGTTGCGCCAGTTCAGGCCCACCTCGGCACCGGGCAATTCTGTCACCTGCAACGGCACCGGCTGGTCCGCGGTGCTCGGCGTGAGTTCGGACAGGGCGTACCAGCCCGAGCGCAGCGGGTAGCCTGCGTGCGTGGCCAGGGCCCCGGTGTCCACCACCGCCAGCGTGGGCGGGTCACCGGCCACCACCGCAGCCCCGGGCGTCCGGGCGTCGGCCACCAGGACGCCGATGACCGAGACCTCCTCGGGGGGCGGCGGCGCTGGACGCGCCCCGGCAGGCACCCACCCACGCACGATCGCGACCGCAGGCGCGGTCGGGGTCGGCAGGAACGGGGTGAGCACCCAGGAGCCGGCGGCGCCCTCGCGCTCGCGTGGGGCCACCAGGACCTCGTGCTCAGGGTCGAACCGCCCGGTCAGCGCCACGCGGATGCCGCTGAAGGCCGTGGCCGGGTCGAGGTCGGCCAGCTCGACGACGGGCCCCAGCGGCACCGCGTCGACCTCCGAGCGGTTGGCCCGGTCCCACTGCCACCGGGCGGCGCTGACGCAGACCAGGATCGCCAGCACCGTCAGGGCGTGGAAGGCCAGCCGATGCAGGCCCGACCGCCGCTCCATCAGCGCGAGTCGCCCTCGCGGGACGAGCCGAGGTTGGTCTGGGCCCGCCGCAGGTGCCGCACGAAGGACCACAGCAGCACCACGAGGGTCAGGGCCAGAATCGTGAAGACCACCGCGGACATCGGGACCGGGCGCACCGTCGCCGGGTCGATCTCATCGGCGGCGACCAGCGCCGCGAGCACACCGTGCATCCCAACCTCCCAGCAATCAGCCGACGAACGGGTACTAGTGTCGCAGCATCATGTCCGAGCAGCGAACAGCCGGTCACCCGTCGCAGTGGCCACCCCACGTGCGCGAGCGCTACGGCATCACCGACCGTCCGGCGTGGGTGCCGTGGGCGATCGGGCTGCTCGGCGTGGCGTTCCTGGGCGTGGTCACCTTCCTGGGCTGGCGGCTGTCGACGCCGGCGATCGATGCGGGCGTGACGGCCTACACCACCGTCTCCGATGACCACATGACCATCAGCTACGAGGTGCACCGTCGCGAGGAGGTCGGCGCCACCTGCGTGCTGCGCGCCCGGGCGCCGGACGGCTTCGACGTCGCCTACGCGGTCGTCGAGCTCCCGGACGCCCAGGGCCGCACGACGCACGACTTCGAGTTGCGCACCGCCTACCGCGCGCTGGTCGGCGACCTGGTGGGCTGCGGGATCAGCGGACCACCGCCGAGCATCCCCGGGGCGCAGTTCCGGCCCGGGATCGTGCCCCCCGAGCAGCCCTGGACCCCCGCGGGCAGTTGAGCCGGCTGGCGCAGCCGGCGGTGTTAGGCTCGACGACCACGTCCGAGCAGGCCCAGGAGAACCCAGGAGAACGCTGTGTCCGAGAACACCCCGACCACCTGGCTCACCCAGGAGGCGCACGACCGCCTGAGCGCTGAGCTCGAGGAGCGCTCGACCGCCCGGCGTGCCGAGATCACCGCACGGATCGGCGCCGCCCGCGAGGAGGGCGACCTCAAGGAGAACGCCGGATACCACGCGGCCAAGGACGAGCAGGGCAAGAACGAGGCCCGGATCCGCCAGCTCACCCAGACGCTCGCCAGCGCGCAGATCGGCCAGCCCGAGGCCGCCGAGGGCCAGGCGACGGCCAGCACGATCGTGTCCGTCGAGGTGCTGGGCACCGGGCGTTCGATGACCTTCCTGCTGGGCTCGCGCGAGGAGGCCGCGCACGCACCCGAGGACCTCGCGGTGGTCTCGCCCAGCTCACCGATGGGCGTGGCCGTGGACGGGGCCCACATCGGGGACACCGTGAGCTACACGACGCCTGCGGGCAAGGAGCTGTCGGCGCGGATCACCGCGGTCGAGCCGTACACCGGCTGACCCGCACTGGGCGGGCTCAGGCCTCCCGGCGCACCCGGAAGCCGCGTTCGCGCAGGCCCACGGCGACCTCCTCGCAGTGCTCGGGGCCGCGGGTCTCCAGGTGGATCGAGACGTCGACCTCGCCGACCGACAGCCCGACGGTGGTGCGCACGTGCTCCACCGAGATGACGTTGGCCGAGAGCACGGCCACCTCCGCGAGCAGGCCGGCCAGCCCGCCGGGGCGGTCGGGGATCCGCACCCGCAGCTGCAGGTAGCGTCCGCCGGCGATCATGCCGTGCTCGAGCACCCGGGCCAGCAGCAGCGGGTCGATGTTGCCCCCGGACAGCACCGCGACCACCGGTGCCTCGAGCGCCGCGGGCGCCTCGAGCAGGGCGGCGACGGCGGCTGCGCCAGCCGGCTCGATCAGCAGCTTGGAGCGTTCGAGCACCATCAGCAGGGCCCGGGACATCGCCTCCTCGGACACGGTGCGGATCTCGACGTGCCGTTCGGCGATGATGCCCAGCGGGACCACCCCGGGGCGGCCCACCGCGATCCCGTCGGCCATCGTGGCCATCGAGGCCAGCGCCACCGGCCGGCCGGCGGCCAGCGACGCCGGATAGGCCGCGGCCCCGGCCGCCTGGACCCCGATCACGCGCACGGTCGGGGCCAACTCGCCCAGCACGGTCGCGATCCCGGCCACCAGCCCGCCGCCGCCTGTGCAGACCAGCACCGTGCGCACGTCGGGCACCTGCTCCAGGATCTCCAGGCCCACCGTGCCCTGCCCGATGACGATGTCCTCGTGGTCGAACGGGTGGATCAGCTCCGCGCCGGTGCGCTCGGCGAACTCGAGCGCGGCCACCAGCGCGTCGTCGATGGTCGTGCCGGTGGTGATGACCTGCGCGCCGTAGTCCCGGGTCGCGGCCAGCTTGGGCAGCGGGGCGCCCTCGGGCATGAACACGGTCGTGGCGATGCCCAGCCCGCGTGCGGCCCACGCCACGCCCTGCGCGTGGTTGCCGGCGCTGGCGGCCACCACCCCTGCGGCGCGCTGGGCCTCGGTCAGCCGGGACAGCCGGATGTGGGCACCACGCACCTTGAACGACCCGGCCACCTGCAGGTTCTCGCACTTGAGCCACACCGGTCCGCCGACCAGGTCAGCCAGGTAGCTGGCCGGGGACATCGGGGTGAGCCGGGCGACCCCCACCAACTCGTGGCGGGCTGCGCGGATGGCCTCGACGGTGACGGGCATGGGCCCATGGTGGCCGATCGGCTGGCAGGATGGCCCGTTGTGGTGACCGCCCGGATCTTCGCGTGGGCGCGGCGCACCCCCTACCTCGCCGGCCTGCCCCGAGACGTGGCCGTGCTCTCGTTCGTGGCGTTCGCGGTGGCACTCGGCTACGGCATCGCCGCGCCGGCGCTTCCGGTGTACGCCCGGACCTTCGGGGTGTCGGCGTTCCTGGCATCGACGGTCATCTCCGGGTTCGCGCTCATGCGGCTGCTCACCGCGGGACCGGCCGGCGTCATGGTCGACCGGTTCGGCGAGCGGCGGATCATGTCGATCGGGATCTGGATCGTGGCGCTGTCCTCGCTGGCCACCGCCGCTGCCCCGACGTTCGCGGCGCTGCTGGTCCTGCGCGGGATCGGGGGGATCGGCTCGGCGATGTTCACGGTCTCGGCGATGGCGCTGCTGCTGCGCACGAGCGCCCCCGAGCAGCGCGGGCAGGCCTCCGGCGCGTTCCAGGCGGGCTTCCTGTTCGGTGGGGTCGCCGGCCCGGCGATCGGTGGGGCGGTCGTCGGGATCTCGATCCGGGCGCCCTTCGTCGTGTACGGCGCGACCCTGGTGGTCGCCGGGGTGATCGCCGCTCGGTACCTGTCCCGCGAGCCGGTCGCTGCGCCGTCCGCCGGCCGCGCGCCGGCACCGCCGACCCCCGCCCTCGAGCCCGCCCGGTTGGGCGCCGCCCTGCGCAGTGCGGCCTACCGAGCCGCGCTGATGGTCAACCTGTCCAGCGGCTTCATCATCTTCGGGCTGCGGATCTCGTTGGTGCCGCTGTTCGTCACCGAGGGCCTCCAGCGCGGGGTGGGCCTGGTCGGCATCGGGTTCCTGCTCGCAGCCGCCGCGCAGGCGCTGACGCTGATCCCGGCCAGCCGGTGGACCGATCGCGTCGGCCGACGGGGCTCGCTGCTGGTCGGCACCGCAGCACTTGCCGGCTCGATGCTCCTGCTGGCGCTGGGCACCGGGGTGTGGGGCTTCCTGCTGGCGATGGCGGCCTCCGGCCTGGCAGCAGCGTTCGCGGCACCTGCCTCGGCGGCGGTGGTCGGCGATGTCACGCGCGGGCGCCCGGGCGGCAAGGTGGTGTCGGGCTACCAGATGGTGGGCGACCTCGGCGGGATCCTGGGACCGCTGATCGCCGGCGCCCTGGCCGACGCGCTGGGCTTCGGACCGGCGTTCGCCGCGGGTGTCGGCGTCGGGCTCGTGGCCCTGGGCGTGGTGGCGCTCATGCCCGAGACCCTCACCCGCCACGGCAACGCGCCCTCGTCAGGCGACTCAGCCCGAGACTGACCCGATCCGGCCAACGTTGGGCGCGATCCGGCCAGACATGGCCGGATCCGTCCCAAGATCAGCGGCGCCGCCTGGGGCGACGCGACGTACCGGCCTGACGTGGCGACCGGAACCTGGACGACGATCGTTCGTGACATGCGCCGCGCCCACGGGCTGGCCACCCGCCGGCACCTGCTGGACCTCGGCCTCTCGGAGCGCACCCTGCGCAGACGGCTCGAACAGGGATTGCTGATCGCGGTCAACAACGGTGTCGTGGCGTTGCCTGGCCTGCCCCTGGACCTGCGGACCAACACCCTCGCCGGCCTACTCGCCCTGCCCGGGGCTGTCGCGGCCGGGCCGTCGGCAGCCGTGCTGCTGGGCAGAGGACCGTGGGATGTGACGGACCTGGGCTCGCGACCCTGGCTGATCCACGGCCGCACGCGAACGGTCGACGCCCGCACGTTGGCCCATCCGGGGGCGCGGGTCACCCGCGTGGCGGGGGCCACGGTGACCCGGCCGGCCGACACGGTCGTCGACCTGATTCGCTTCCTCCCGCGAGCCGAAGCCATCGAGATCGCGCAGCGCGCGCTACTCCAGGGGACGGTGACCCTCGACCTGCTCACCGAGGCGCATTCTCGGCTGACCAGGCTCTCGGGAGCGGCCCAGTTGCGCGCCCTGGTCGGGGACCTCTGCGACGGAGCCCGGTCCGAGGCTGAGCGGCGTCTGCTCGCGCTGCTGCGCGAGGCGGGCTTCACTGGCTGGGTCGCCAATCAGCGGGTCCGGGCCGGTGGGCGCTGGTACGTGCTGGACGTTGCCTTCTCCAGCGCCCACCTGGCCATCGAGGTCGATGGCCGCGCCTTCCACAGCGACGCACGGGCGTTCCAGCACGATCGGACCCGGCAGAACGACCTGGTCGCGGCAGGCTGGACCGTGCTGCGCTTCACCTGGGCGGACCTCGTCGAGCGCCCGGAGCAGGTACTCGAGGCCATCGCCAGAGCCCTGACGATGGCCGATAGCCTGCGTGGGTGACTACGCAGGCGCGGCGGTCGGTGGCCGAGCTGATCGCCCCGGACTGGGCGGACGCGCTGACGCCGGTGGCGCCGCAGATCGCGGCGATGGGCGACTTCCTGCGCGCCGAACTCGTCGCCGGGCGGAGCTACCTGCCCGCGGGCTCGCACGTGCTGCGCGCCTTCGAGAGGCCGCTGGCCGAGGTCCGGGTGCTCATCGTCGGGCAGGACCCCTACCCCACGCCGGGGCACGCTGTCGGGCTGTCGTTCTGCGTGGCGCCCGAGGTGCGGCCCGTCCCGCGCAGCCTGGCCAACATCTTCCGTGAGCTCAACGCCGACCTCGGCTGCGACGCACCTGCGTGCGGCGACCTGACGCCCTGGGCTGATCAGGGCGTGCTGCTGCTCAACCGGGTGCTGACCGTGGCGCCGGGTCGCTCCGGGGCGCACCGCGGCAAGGGTTGGGAGCAGATCACCGAGGCGGCCATCCGCGCGCTCGTGGCCCGCGGCGGCCCGCTGGTGGCGATCCTGTGGGGGCGCGACGCGCAGGGGCTGACGCCGATGCTCGGTGACGTGCCCCGCATCGCCTCGGCGCACCCGAGCCCGATGTCCGCCGACCGAGGCTTCTTCGGCTCGCGACCGTTCAGCCGGGCCAACGCCGCGCTGGTCGACCAGGGTGCGACGCCGATCGACTGGTGCCTGCCGCGCTGAACACCCCGCTGAGCACTGCGAGTCGAGCTAGTCGCCCAGCAGTTGTCCGGCCAGGTGTCGGGCGCGGGTACCCTCGCCGGCGAGCTCCAGCAGCCCGATGGGGGCCAGCAGGTAGCGTCGATCGACGATGGTCCGCGCCTGCTGGGGCAGCGGCCAGCCCCCCGCGTAGTCGGTGAGCACCGCGTCGAGGACGGCCTGCGCCGCCGCGGCAGAAGCGTGTCGCAGCACTCCCCCCGAGCCGATCAGCAGGCCGACGTGGGTCAGGTCCCGCACACCGTCGGGACCCGGGCGGGCGTGCCGACGCACCGCCACCAGCGCGGCCAGGCGAGCCAACGCCAGTTCGTCGGCCACCTCATCGCGGCACTCGGGCAGGAAGCCGACCTCGCGATGCCGCCGCTGCGCGGCCCCGGCCAGCCGCGCCGCCCCAGCCAACTCCGCTGCCCCGACCAACCGCTCGACCTCGGCTGCGCTGACCACGTCCGGGGCGCTCCAGCGCATCCCGAGGTCGCCCTCCACCGACCGACCGTGCCAGAGCGTCTCGACCGCGTGGTCGTGCCCCTGGTCCTCGGGCGCCAGCACGCTGTAGACATCGGTCGTGGCGCCGCCGACGTCCAGGGCCAGGACGTCCCCGGACGCGCCCGGCCGGTCGGCGAGCACCTCGGCCACGACCTCGATCCCGGCCAGCACCGCGTCGGGAGTCGCGCAGCGCACGAGGCTGGCGAACCGCCGGCCGTGCGACAGGCCCTTGCCCCCGATCACGTGGGTGATGAACACCTCGCGGATCGCCCGACGCGCGGGGCCCGGGGCCAGCGTCCCGATCCGCGGGATGACGTTGTCGGTGACGTGCACCACCCGGCGGCGGGCACCCAGCAACCCGGCCGCCTCATCGGCAGCCGCGGCGTTGCCGGCCAGCACGACCGGAGCCCGCACCGCCAAGCGTCCCAGCACGCGCGCGTTGTGCAGCAGGACCTCGTCGTCGCCGCCGTCGGTCCCACCGACGACCAACAGGACATCGGCCCGGGCCTCCAGCAGCGCGCCGACCCCGGCCCCGTCCAGGCGCCCCGCGCTCACGGCCACGACCCGAGCGCCGGCGGACAGCGCAACCCGCCGACCTGCCTCCGCGGAGATCACCCGCTCCTGACCGACCACTGCCAGGCGCAGCCCGCCGCCGGCCGACGAGCACACAGCGAGCACGTCGTCGGCCACCGGGCCGATCCCCAGGGCGGCCACGGCGGCGTCCAGGCCCGCCAGCACATCACTGTCCGAGGTGGTCGGATGCTGGGCGCCGGCCAGCACGCAACCGTCCGAGCCGATCGCCGCGGCCTTGGTGAACGTGGAGCCGACGTCCACGCACACCACGGGCCCGCCCATGGGCCCAGAACCTACCCCTTCACACCACCCTCGAGGGCGCCGCGCTGGATGCGGCCCTGGACGATCACGAAGAACACGATCACCGGCAGCGCGAACATCACCGAACCGGCCATCAGGCCACCCCAGTCGATCTCCTTCATCCCGCCCTGGAAGGAGGTCAACCAGACCGGCAGCGTCTGCTTGCCCTGGTCGAGCAGGATCACGTTGGCCAGGATGAACTCGTTCCAGGCCATGATGAACGCGAACACCGAGGTCGACACCAGGCCCGGGGCGATCAGCGGGAACAGGATCTTGCGGAACGCCTGGCCCTGGCTGCAGCCGTCGATCATGGCCGCCTCCTCCAGGTCCTTGGGCACGTTGGCGATGAACCCGCGCAGCGTCCAGATCGTGAAGGGGAGCACGAACGCGAGGTAGGAGATCATCACGCCGGTGAGCTTGTTGACCTGGTTGACCGAGTCCAGGACCACGAACATCGAGATCAGCAGCGCCTCGAAGGGCACCATCTGCACAGCCAGCAGCATGATGATGTACGCCTTGCGGCCCTTGAAGTTGAACCTCCCCACCGCCGTCGCGGCCAGGAAGGCGGTGAGCATCGAGAGCAGGACGACCACGAGCGTCACGATCGCGGAGTTCGCCGCGTAGGTGAAGAAGTCCTTGTCCTGGATGACGCGGGTGTAGTTCTCCAGCGTCGCCGGGATGGGCAGGAACTTCGGGGTCTCGAGGAAGAAGTCCGCGCGCGGCTTCAGCGAGGAGATGACCATCCAGTAGACCGGGAAGACCATCAGCAGGAACACGACGATCGCCAGGGTGTTGGCGAGGATGCCGCCCTTCTTGTTCATCATGCCGCCTCGTCCAGTTGCTTGATCATGGCCCGGATGTAGAACACCGACAGCACCAGCAGCATGAGCACCATCGTCACGCCGATGGCCGAGCCGACGCCGAAGTCGTTGGCCGAGAACGAGACCCGGTAGGCATAGATGCCCAGCAGGTCGGTGTCCTTGGCGATCCCGCCGGACTTCTGCAGGATGAACACCTGCGTGAAGACCCGGAAGTCCCAGATCGTGGACAGCGCGGTCAGGATCAGGAAGATCGGCGCGAGCTGGGGCACCGTGATCTTCCAGAAGGCGGTCCACGCGTTGGCCCCGTCCAGCGCGGCCGCCTCGTACACCTCGTTGGGCACCTGGGTCAGGCCGGCGAAGAGGGTCAGGGCCACGAACGGGATCGCCGCCCAGACCACGATGATCGCCGCGAGGGTGAGCAGCGACAGCGGTTCAGCCAGCCACGAGTAGCCCTCGAACTGGTCGAACCCGAGTTGCACCAGTGCCCAGTTGGCCACGCCGAACTGGGTGTCGAAGAGGAACTGCCACACCTGGGTGGCGGTCACCGCGGGGGTGGCCCAGGCCAGCAGCAGCCCGACCAGGACGGTCAGGCGCATCTTGGTGCCCAGCTTGTTGAGCAGCAGGGCCACCAGCGTGCCCAGCGTCATCGTGGCCACGACGCACACCGCGGTGAAGACCACCGTGCGCCCGACCACGGTCCAGAAGTAGGGGTCGGAGAGGATCTTGGTGTAGTTGGCGAAGTTGTTCCACTCCTCGGTCCCCTTGACGATGTTGCGCAGCTTCGCCTGCTGCAAGCTCAGGATGACCATCCGCACGATCGGGTAACCCAGGACCAGCACCAGGATCACCGTCGCCGGCGTCAACAACCAGATGGCCAGCTTGTTGCGTCGTGGTTCGTTCTGACTGGGACCGGGGGCGCCAGTCCCCCCTGTTCCTCGCGTCACTGCGGGAGCGGTCGTGCTCATCGTCGCGTCGCCTCCTCGAAGGTCGATGTGGACCCGAACGGGTGCGACGGTAGCCCCGCCGCGGGCCCAGTCCCGCGGGGAGCGGTGCTGGCAGGCCGATGGCCCGGGGTCAGCTCAGCGCTGCCCCCGGGCCATCGGTGGTGATCCGCGTGCCGATCGGTGCGGTGCTCAGCCGTTGAGCGTGCTGGTGATCGCCTCGGAGGCCTCCGTGGTGGCCTCCTCGACGGTCGCCTTGTCCGTGAAGATCTTGACCAGCATGTCCTGCAGGACGCCCGAGCTCTCGACGTTGCCCCAGTTGGGGCTCACCGGGGTGAACCGCGAGTTCGTGGAAGCCTGGTCGGCGACCTCGAGGAACTCGTTGCCGTCGTGCCCGACGAACGCGCCTTCCTGGTTGGGGATGACCCCGCCCTCTGCGGCCAGCTGGGTCTGGATCTCCAGGCCGGTGAGGATCTTCATCCACTCCACGCCCAGGCCCTGGTTGGCGCTCTGCTCGGAGACTGCGAGATCCGAGCCGCCGAAGAAGACCGGAGAGGTGCTGCCCGGTGCGCTGCCCGGCAGCGCGAACACGCCGATGTCGCCCTCGAACTCGCCGGTGTTCAGCGCGCCCGGGGCCCACCACGAGTCGATCATCATGCCGACGTTGCCGGTGTTGAAGGCGTCGAGGTTCTTGGTCTCGTCACCGTCCTTGGGAGCCTGGGAGTACTTGTCGACCAGGCCCTTGAGCGTGGTGAGACCGGCCACGGACTCCGCGGAGTCCAGCGCGCCGGTCCAGGTTTCGCCGTCCTGCGTGGCGATGTTGCCGCCGGCATCCCAGACGAACGGCACGGCGCCGTACCAGTACTTGCCCGGGAAGTAGAACGCGGAGTACTTGCTGTTGTCGGCGTTGTCCTCCTGGAGCGCGGCCGCGACCGTGTCGAGCTCGGCCAGGCTGGTCGGCACGCTCACGCCGGCGCTCTCGAAGTCGCTCTTCTTGTAGACGACGATGCGCACGCCACCGTAGTAGGGGATCCCGTAGCGGGTGCCGTCGAGCTCGCCCGAGGGCTGCAGGCCCGGGAGCATGCCGTCCACCGCGAAGGTGCCGGGATCGAGCTCGGCCAGCAGGCCGGCGTCGGCGAACTTGGCGGTGAGGCTGTTGCCGATCTCGACGACGTCCGGGGTGGAGTCGGTGCCCAGCGCGGTGGTCAGCTTGTCCTGGATGCCGCCCCACTGCTGCAGTTCGACCTCCACGGTGACGTTCGGGTAGCTCTCCTTGAACTTCGCGTTGACCGCGTCGACGACGGTCTGCGGCTGGCTTCCGTCCATCAGCCACACCTTCAGGGTGCCGCTGGCATCAGCCGACGGGGTCGCGTCCGCGGCGGTGTCGGAGCCGCTCGAGCAGGCGGTGAGGGTCAGGCCCGCGGCGGCCAGGGCCACGATTCCGGTACGCAACTTCATTGGTTCCCCTTCAGTGTGGGACTCGGTGGGACTTGGTTGTCGGGCACGCATCCTCACGTGAGCGCGGTGCGTGAGACGTATTCAACCCGCAGCCCACCAAGGATGGCTGGCACTTCCGGCTACGGAACGGTCACGGATGGTCGTGTTCGCTAACGATCCGGTAACGGCGGCCCGCCGCCGGGCGGATCGCCTGCGACATCGCCGGCCAATCGGGCATACGTGCGCGAGTTGCGTTGCCCCGCGTACCGGGTGACCCTTGGAGGCATGTGGTTCACCTCTGGCCGGGCCGACGGTCCCGTGGCCCCCGAGCATGCCCTGGCCGGGCGCCCGGACTACGACTTCCCGCTCGAGCGCACGCACGTCGTGCTGGGCACCTCCATGCTCGGGCCGTTCCCCGCGGGCGTGGTCAGCCTGTACCTGGCGATGGGCTGCTTCTGGGGGGCGGAGAAGCGGCTGTGGCAGCTGCCCGGCGTGCACACGACTGCCGTCGGATACCAGGGCGGAACCACCGCGCACCCCAGCTACCGCGAGGTGTGCACCGGCAGGACCGGGCACACCGAGACGGTCCTGGTCGCCTACGACCCCGAGATCGTGCCCACGATCGACGTGCTGCGGGTGTTCTGGGAGAACCACGACCCGACGCAGGGCATGCGTCAGGGCAATGATGTGGGCAGCCAGTACCGCAGCGCGGCCTACTGGACGACCTCGGAGCAGCAGGAGCTGGTGCAGGCCAGCGCGGCGGCCTACGACCAGGTGCTGCGCGAGCAGGGCTTCGACCCGATCAGCACCGAGCTGGCGCCCGCGGTCACCGACGGCCAGCCGGTGCGCCCGTTCTACTACGCCGAGGGACCCCATCAGCAATACCTGGCGAAGAACCCGCACGGCTACGACTGCCATGCGCACACCGGCATCCTGCTGCCGGACCTTCGATGAGCCCCCGGCCCTCACGCCGGTCAGCTGCCCTGGGCAGTGGTGGGATGGCCGGCGCGGCCGCAGCGAGCCTCGGGGTCCTGGTGGCCCAGGCCCGGATGGCGCGCCGGGCGATCGGCCCGCAGCGTGGGGTGCCGCCCTACCAGGACGGCCGGTTCGGCCCGACCACCGGCACCTCGCTGCGCCTGGCGATCATCGGCGACTCGGTGGCCGCCGGGTTGGGCGCGGAGACCGCGTGGGACACCGTGGCCGGGGTGCTGGTCCGCGGCGTATCGGCGGCGAGCCGCAGGCCGGTGAGCATGATCAACCACGCGGTGGTCGGCGCGCGATCGGCAGACCTCGAGCGGCAGGTCACCCGCTGCCTGTCAGCCCGCCCGCATGTGGCGGTCATCATGATCGGCGCCAACGACGTGACTCACCTGGTGCCCCACCAGCTCGCGGCCCGGCGCCTGACGCTGGCCGTCGAGCGGCTGAGCGCAGCCGGGACCCAGGTCGTGGTCGGCACGTGCCCGGACCTGGGGACCGTCCGCCCCGTCGGCCCTCCCCTGCGGTGGGTGGCGCGCGAACTGTCGCGCTCACTGGCCAGGGCCCAGCGCCGGGCGGCCGGGCGGGCCGGGGCGCGCACCGTGAACCTCTACGACCTGCTCGGCCCGGAGTTCGAGGCCAATGCCGAGGCCCTGTTCGGCCCGGACCGGTTCCATCCCTCCGGCCTGGGCTACCGCCGGATCGGCGCCTACGTCCTGCCGCCGGTGCTCGACGCCCTGGGCCTGCAGCCCGCCGGCCCCCGGCGCGAGCTGACTGCGCAGGTACCACGGGTCGGCGGTCCCGACCCCGGCCCCAGCGCCGGGCCGGATGCTGACCCAGCCGTCATGCCGGTGACGGGCCACCGCGAGGCCACCTGATCGGTCAGAGGCTGCGTCGCAGCGCGATCAGGTGCGCCACGGCCGAGGCACACACCTGCGCGCGGCGCTGCTCGTCGGCCGCGGTCAGCTCCTCGACCAGGTCATGGACGCAGACCGCCAGGACGTCGCCGACCGCGAAGTCGCCGAGTTCGGGCAGCGCGCGCCCCGGGTGTCCGGCCAGCGCCGCAGCGGCGTCGGCGAACTCCTGCGCGAGGTCGAACGCCGCCCGGGCGCGGCTGCGACCCGTTGCGCCACCCGAGGCAGCCGGGGCGCCCAGCCGGACCGCGGACATCGAGCGCAGCCGGTCGCAGGTCCGCGTCGCCTCGAGGCGCAGCCGGGCCGGATCACGCGGATCAGGAGGTGTTGCGAGCAGGCCCACCCTGCGCACGGTAGCGGGCCACGGGCCCGGTGGCCCCGGCCCACTCCGGCGGGCTACGGTAGGGAGCACCCGGCGGCCACGAGGAGATGTCCATGACCCTGCACCACTCCGAAGAAACCCACCAGATGCTTGTCGATCGCGTCCCGGACGCGACCGGCAAGCCGTTGAAGGAGTGGTTCGACGTGGTCGAGGACGGCCCGTCGTTCACGCGGTTCGACGATCGCGTCAACTGGCTGCGCGACGAGCACGACCTGCCGCACGGCTACGCCACGGCGATCATCCACGAGATGGACAAGGTCAAGGCCGCCCTGCGGCTGCAGTAGCCCTACCCCACACGCGACGAAGGGCCCCGCAGCAGATGACTGCGGGGCCCTTCGTGCGTCGTGCGACGACGATCAGTCGCGACCGGCCGCGATCAGCGCCAGCAGGCGCAGGATCTCCAGGTAGAGCCAGATCAGCGTGACGAGCAGGCCGAACGTCATCCGCCAGGCCTCCTGCGCGGGCAGACCGGCCTGCACGCCCCGGGTGATCGACTCGAAGTCGATCATCAGGCTGAAGGAGGCCAGGCCCACGCCCACCACGCAGAGCAGCAGCCCCAGCCCGCCGACTCCGTAGAACCCCCAGCCACCACCGACCCCGAACATGGCCGAGACGAACGAGGCCAGCGCGATGACCAGGTAGGAGGCCATCGCGACCATCATGACCTTCATGAACCGGCCGTCGACCTTCACGATCCGGGACTTGTACAGCACCAGCATCATCGTGAACGCGACCAGCGTGCCGATCACGGCCTGCGAGACGAGATTGCCCTCATACCCGGTGGAGGCCGCCCAGTCGCTGTAGAACCAGCTGATCGCGCCCAGGAACACGCCCTGGACCCCGGCGTAGGCCAGGACCAACGGGGGGCTGACGGCCTTCTTGAAGATGTTGGCCATGGCCAGGCCCAGGCCGACCAGCATCGCGACCAGGAACAGCCACGGGTTGCTCGGGGCCAGGACCCATCCCAGGTAGGCGCCCGGCAACAGCACCGCGAGCGAGATGCCGGTGCGCATGATGACGTCGTCGAGGGTCATCCGGTCGGTGACCGGCTCGTACCTCGAGCCGGTCGGCGCGCCGGTGGCTACGGGTGGGTAGCCGACGGGGGCCTGCTGGCCGGGCTGCGGGTACGCCTGCTGGCCGCCGGCGCTCTGATAGGCCGACTTGCCCTCGGCGTAGGCGAAACCGCTCTCCCCGGAGTCCATCCGGGAGAACACGGGGTTCTTGTTCTTCATCGTGTGCGTCGACCTCCACGTCGGCGAGTACAGGCATCGCCCGCGACGGGCGATGTACCACTGAATCACAGAACGCATGATTCGGCATGGTTCTTCCCACTGCGCGCGCCGCGCACACCTCATCGGTGCCCCCGGTGGGAGTCGAACCCACACTCGGGCGGTTTTAAGCCGCCTGCCTCTGCCGGTTGGGCTACGGGGGCGTGCGGGTCAAAGGTAGGTGCTGCGCGGGTGGATGGCGTGCGCGCCGGCCACCCGGTCCAGGAACAGCAGCCCATCGAGGTGGTCGATCTCGTGCTGCAGTGCCCGGGCCTCGAAGGCGTCCGTGCTGATCGTGACCTGCTCCCCGGTGCCGGGCATCGCGCCGGTGACGGTCATCCGGGTGGCGCGGCGCACGTCGCCGGTGAAGTCCGGCACCGACATGCAGCCCTCGCGGCCCCGTTCGTTGCGGGTGGCTGCGACCACGACCGGGTTGACCAGCACGAACGTGCCGTGGGTGGTGCGCGCCTTGGGGTGGCGGGACACATCCAGGGCGAACAACCGCCAGCCCAGCGCCACCTGGTTGGCGGCCAGCCCCACGCACCCTGGGGACACCCGCATGGTGGCGATCAGGTCCGCGGCCAGCGCGACGACCTGCGGATCGGTCGGGTCGACCTCGAGGCAGCGGGCACTCAGGGCGGGGTGCGGGGCGGCCACGACCGGGCGCAGCGCCCCGGGGGGCAGCTCGGGCATGGGCAGGTGCAGGGACGGCTCGCTGGGCATGACCTGGCCTACAGGACGTCGGAGTCGGCGGGCCGCAGCGACACCCCGACGCCCAGCTCCTGGCCGACCCGGGCCAGCTCGGCACCCAGGGCCACCACGTCGACCGCCGGCGGCAGGGTGATCTCGGCGACGAGCAGGTACAGCCCGCCGTGGCCCAGGCGGGTGGACAGATCGGTGATGTTGCCGCCGTGGCCGGCCACGGCGGTGGTGACCCGGGCCACGATGCCGGGTCGGTCGGCACCGTGGACGCTCAGGATGTACCCGGCCTGTTCGGCCGAACCCTCCTCCGGTCCGACCGGCAGCACCGAGACCACCAGGTCGTCGGCGGACAGGTGCGCCAGCCGACCGGCGAGGTCCGCGGGGTCGGCAGCCAGGTCGGCGATGAGCGTCCAGGTGAAGTGCCCGCGCAGCAGGGTCATCGAGGAGTCCTCGAGATTGCCGCCCAGATCGGCGACCACCCCGGTAACCTCAGCGATGATCCCGGGGCGGTCGCGACCGATGACGGTGACGGCGAGGCTCGGCATGGCATGAGCCTACGGGTGAGCGGAGGTCGGTGTGGACGCGCTGATCATCTTCGGCTGCATCTTCGCCCCGACGTTCGTCGGGAGCATGCTCGCGGCCGGCCGCGACCAGATCCTCTTCGAGACCCGGCCCAGGTCGCGGCGCTGGGTCGTCGCGGGGTTCATGGCCGTGGCCGCACTGCTGCTCCTGGCCATCGGGCTGCCCTTCGCGTGGGTGCTGGCCCTCGTGCTGCCCGGCCCGCTGGGCTCTGGCCTGGGCGACTGGGTCGGGAGCGGGGAGTGGATCGTGGCCAGGTACAAGTTGTTGGGGCTCTTCGGGCGCCGCGATTCAGGGCCGGACTGAGCTGCCCGCAGCCGCGCGGGCTGCCACGGCCAGGGCCACCCCGTCGAGGATGTCGTGCTCGCTGACCAGCACCTCCGGGGCCCCAGTGGCGGCCATGATCCGGCGCAGCACCAGTGCGCCGGCACCGATGACGTCCACCCGGCCCGGATGCATCACCGTGAGCGCGGCCCGGGCCGCCCGGGGCATCGCCAGCAGTTCCGCGCTGATCCGGGCCACCTGCGCCGCGGGGATCCGACTGTGATGGATCACGCCCGCGTCGTAGGCCGGCAGCTCGAGTGCGAGCGCGGCCACCGTCGTGACCGATCCGGCCAGGCCGACCAGTGTGGCGGCCCGATCGAAGGGGACTGCAGCGCCGGCGCGGGCGATCGCGGCGTCGATGTCGGCGGTGGCCGCGGCGACCTGCGCCGCGCTCGGCGGGTCGCCGGCCAGGTGCCGCTCGGTCATCCGCACGCAGCCGACGTCCACGCTGGTGCGGTGCGTCGGTGCGGTCGTGCCCAGGACGAACTCCGTGGACCCCCCGCCGATGTCGACCACCAGGAACGGGGCCCGGGCGTCCGCGGGGATCCCGCGGGTGGCGCCGGTGAAGGACAGCTCGCCCTCCTCCTGGCCGCTGATCACCTCGGGGGCGACCCCGAGGATCTGGCGCACCCCGGCGATGAACTCGGCCCGGTTCGACACGTCCCGCGAGGCCGAGGTGGCCACGAACCGCACCGGGGGGTCACCGGCCTCGGCCAGCATCGCGACGTAGGTCCGACACGCGTCGAACGTCCGCGCCAGGGCGGCCGGCGCGAACGCCCCGGTCGCGTCCACCCCCTCGCCCAGGCGCACCACCAGCATCTCGCGGCGCACGTCGACCGCGCGACCGGTCGCGGTGTCGACGTCGGCGATCAGCAGGCGGATCGAGTTCGTGCCGCAGTCGATCGCCGCGGCCCGGTGCACGGTCATGGCGTGCACCCCAGCGCAGACCCGCCCCAGGCGGTGGCCGGCGTGATCCCACGCCCGGCCAGCAGCGCCAGCGCCTCGTCACCGAATGGGTTGACCCCGGGGCCGGCTGCCAGCGCATGGGCCACCAGGACGTGCAGGCACTTGACCCGGTCAGGCATGCCGCCGGCGCTGATCCCGGCGATGTGCGCCACCTCGCCGAGCTCGGCGCGCTGGGCGAGGTAGGACTCGTGGGCCCGCCGGTAGGCCGCGGCCAGGTCGGGGTCCGTGGCCAGCCGGGCGGCCATCTCGCGCATCACACCCTGGGCCTCCAGGGTGCCGATCGCGCTCGTGGCACGCGGGCAGGTCAGGTAGTACAGCGTGGGGAAGGGCGTCCCGTCGGGCAGCGCGGGCTCGGTGCGGATCACGTCCGGACGTCGACAGCCGCACCGGTGGGCCACATCGTGGGCCGCGCGCACCGGTCGGCCGAGTTGGGCCGCCAGGACCTCGAGGTCCCCGGCGCCGATCGGGTCGACCGGATCTGTCACTGGGTGTAGCTCTGCGCCGGTTCGGCGGGGGCGGGTGCCGCCGGTGGCAGCTCGGCGGCCGGGTCCGCGGCCTGCTCCACGGTGGTCCACACCGACCGCCACCAGGGGCCGCCCTGCGGGGCACTGGCCATCGGCCGGGTCGCGGTCGTCTCCGGTGCGGCGAGCTCCTGGTCGGTGAGGACCACGTAGCCCACCTCGCCGGGATGCACGAAGTGCAGCCGGGAGCGGGCCTGCGCCTCGATGTAGGCGGGGTCCTTCCAGCGGTCAGCAGCGGACTGGAGCTCGGTCACCCGCTGCTCGTGCCAGGCGACCTGGGCCTGCAGGTCCGCGATCCGGGCCCGCTGGGTCACCCACTCCCGGAACGGCAGCGCCAGGATGGCGATCAGGACGACGACGACGCCCAGGGCGATCCCCGCTCGCGCGGAGAGCACTGGACGTCGGGTGTCGAGCTGCTCCTGCTGCGTGGGTGCGGATGGGCGGCCCGCTGACATGCCGCCCATCCTCCCACGGTCAGGCCGAGAACCTCGGGAACGTGCTGGCTCCGGCGTACCGTGCCGCGTCGTCGAGCTCGTCCTCGATGCGCAGCAGTTGGTTGTACTTGGCCACCCGGTCAGAACGGGCCGGGGCGCCGGACTTGATCTGCCCGCAGTTGAACGCCACGGCCAGGTCGGCGATGGTCGAGTCCTCGGTCTCCCCCGAGCGGTGACTCATCATCGTCTTGAAGCCGGCCCGGTGCGCGGTCTCGACGGCCTCGGCCGTCTCGGTCAGCGAACCGATCTGGTTGACCTTCACCAGCAGGGCGTTGGCGGTCTTCTCCTCGATCCCGCGCAGGATCCGGCTGGTGTTGGTGACGTAGTGGTCATCGCCGACGATCTGCACCTTGTCGCCCAGCGCCGCGGTGATGTCCGTCCAGTCGCCCCACTCGTCCTCACCCAGGGGGTCCTCGATCGAGACGATCGGGAAGTCGGCGACCAGGCCGGTGTAGTACTCGATCATCTGGTCGGTGGTCTTGGCGTGGCCCTCGACGAAGTACTCGTTGGCCTTGACCTCCCCGGAGCCCTTGAGCGCGCGGCCGTAGAACTCCTGCGCGGCCACGTCCATGGCCAGGGCGATGTCGGTGCCCGGCGTGAAGCCGGCCTTCTCGATCGCCTCGACGATCAGCTCCATCGCCGCACGGTTGCTGGGCAGGTTCGGCGCGAAGCCGCCCTCGTCGCCCAGCCCGGTCGCGTAGCCCTTGGACTTCAGCACGCCCTTGAGCGCGTGGTAGACCTCAGCGCCCTTGCGCAACGCCTCGGCGAAGGTCTCGGCGCCGATCGGGGCGATCATGAACTCCTGGAAGTCCACATCGGAGTCGGCATGCGAACCACCGTTGATGATGTTCATCATCGGTACGGGCAGCAGGTAGGCGTTCGGCCCACCCAAGTAGCGGAACAGCGGCAGGCCGGCGGACTCGGCGGCGGCCTTGGCCACGGCCAGCGAGACGCCCAGGATGGCGTTCGCGCCCAGACGCTCCTTGTTGGCGGTGCCGTCCAGGTCGATCATCGTCTGGTCGATCAGGCGCTGCTCGGAGGCGTCGAAGCCCAGGATCGCCGGGGCGATCTCGTCCTCGACGTTGGCCACGGCCTTCGTGACGCCCTTGCCCAGGTAACGGCCCTTGTCGCCGTCGCGCAGCTCGTAGGCCTCGAAGGCCCCGGTGGAGGCCCCGGAGGGCACCGCCGCGCGGCCGGTGGCGCCGTCCTCCAGGGCCACCTCGACCTCCAGGGTCGGATTGCCTCGCGAATCGAGGATCTCGCGCGCGATCACCACATCGATACTTGCCACAGGAAACTCCCATCAGGTCGTGTGCCGGGGCGCAGCGGGCGACCTCGGATCAGTCCCCGCGCGTTCGGCCACCCTACCGACTCGGGGCTATTGGCTCCTGCTGGGCGGGCGCGCTCAGACCCGCTGCGCCTCCGCGGCGCGCACCCGCTGGGCGTAGTCGCGCACCGCTGCGCGCAGTGCCGACTCCGGGTCGAGGTCATGGGCGTGGGCCCCGGCGACCAGCGCCAGCAGCAACTCGCCGATCCGCTGCGGACCCAGTTCGGCGATCGCCCGGTCGGCGACCTCTGCGACCCGGGGCTCGGCAACGGGCTCGGCGATCCCGCCGTGGGTGGCGCGGTAGTGCGTCTTGGCCGCCAGCAGCAGCGCGGGCAGCCCGGCCGGGATGCCGTCGAGGACCGACTCCCGGGACTTCTCGGCGGTCTTTCGGGCCAGCCAGACCGACTCGACGGCGGCTGCGGAGTCGGCGGTCTCGTCGCCGAACACGTGCGGGTGCCGGGAGATCAGCTTGGTGCTGATCCCCTGAGCCACCTCGTCGATGGACCAGGGATCGGTCGGGTCCTCCTGGGCGATCCGGGCGTGGAAGATGACCTGCAGCAGCACGTCGCCGAGCTCCTCACGGATCGCCGCGCGGTCGCCGGTCTCGATCGCCTCGACCGCCTCGTGGGCCTCCTCGGTCAGGTAGGAGACCAACGACTCATGGGTCTGCTCGGCATCCCATGGGCAGCCACCGGGCGAGCGCAGCCGGTCCATCACGGTGATGAGCTCCAGCAGCGGCTGGCCCGTGGGGTCCATCTAGGGCGTGCCCTGCTCCGCGGGCGCCTGCTCCGCTGTCGGCGGGGCCACCGCGGACCCGGTCGCCACCCCGAGCTGGGCGTCGTCCCAGGTGCCGTAGCGCGGGGCCACGATCACGTTGGTCGCCTGCGAGTACTCGGCCAGCGCCGAGCCGGTGGCGGCGAGCTGGGAGGTGGCGTCGCCGCTGGGGTCCAGCCGCACGCCGATGCCGGCCACCAGCAGGTTCGTGCGCACGGTGTCGTCGATGGCGTCGGCGGGGATCCCCGATTGCAGGGCCAGGTCGGTCAGGGCGTCCATCCCACCGTTCTGGTCGGCCAGCTCGTCGACCCCCTCCTGCACCTGGGTCGCGGTGACCGACACGCCGTTGCGCTCGGCGTAGTTGGCGATCACCTCACCCTGCACGAGCCGCTGCACGGTGGCGGTCGCCAGACCGGCCGGCGGCTCGCCGGGCGGCCGGTCCGTGGCGCTGAGCACCGCCGCCACGGAGTCCGCGACCTCGGACTGGGAGACGCGGAAGTCGTCGGACACCGCGGCCTGGCCGGCGTCGAGCACGCGGGACTGGCCGGTCCCGGTGGCGCTGCAGCCAGCCAGCAGCAGGCCCCCGAGCCCCAGGGCGAGCACTCGATGCTTCACGTAGGTCCTCCGATCGGTTCGAGGATGACCGCCTCGATCACCTCGCGGGCCCATGCTACGAGGGCCGCGTCGGTCACGGGCGCAGCGCCCACGGTCGCAGGCTTCGGCTTGGGCACCAGGACGGTGCGCGTGACCGGCTTGATCTGGGTGCCCGGGTACAGGCGCAGCAGGCGCAGCCGCCGGGATTCGGGCAGGTCCACGCCGCCGAACCGCACGTAGTTGCCGGCCAGCACGATCTCGCTGACCCCGGCCGAACGTGCCAGCACCCGCAGCCGGGCGACATCCATCAGCCGGACCACAGGTTCGGGCAGGGCGCCGTAGCGGTCGCGCAGCTCGGCGACCACCTCCTCGATCCCCGCCTCGTCATGGGCGGCCGCGATCCGCCGGTAGGCCTCCAGGCGCAGCCGCTCACCGGTGATGTAGGTGTGCGGGACGTGCGCGTCCACGGGCAGCTCGACCTTGACCTCGGCCAGCTCGGTGCGGTCGTCCCCGCGGTACTCGGCAAGCGCCTCGCCGACCAGGCGGATGTAGAGGTCGAAGCCCACGTCGGCGATGTGCCCGGACTGCTCACCGCCGAGCAGGTTGCCCGCGCCGCGGATCTCCAGGTCCTTCATGGCCACGGCCATGCCGGCGCCGAGGTCGGTGTGCGCGGCGATCGTGGCCAGCCGGTCGTGCGCGGTCTGGGTCAGCGGCTTCTCCGGCGGGTACAGGAAGTAGGCGTACGCCCGCTCCCGGCCGCGGCCCACGCGCCCGCGCAACTGGTGCAACTGGCTCAGGCCGAACGTGTCGGCGCGCTCGACGATGAGCGTGTTGGCATTCGGGATGTCCAGGCCCGACTCGACGATCGTGGTGGAGACCAGCACGTCGAAGCGGCGCTCCCAGAAGTCGACGATGATCTGCTCCAGGGCGTGCTCGTTCAGCTGGCCGTGGGCCACGGCGATCCGTGCCTCGGGGACCAGCTCGCGCAGCTTGGCCGCTGTCCGCTCGATCGACTCGACCCGGTTGTGGACGAAGAACACCTGGCCCTCGCGCAGCAGCTCACGACGGATCGCGGCCGAGATCTGCTTGGGCTCGTAGGCGCCCACGTAGGTCAGCACCGGGTGGCGCTCCTCGGGCGGGGTCGCGATCGTGGACATCTCCCGGATGCCGGTGACCGCCATCTCCAGGGTGCGCGGGATCGGGGTGGCCGACATGGTCAGCACGTCGACGTTGGTGCGCAGGGCCTTGATGTGCTCCTTGTGCTCCACCCCGAAGCGCTGCTCCTCGTCGACGATCAGCAGGCCGAGGTCTCGGAACCGGGTCTGCGCGCTGAACAGCCGGTGCGTGCCGATGACCACGTCGATCGTGCCGTCGGTCAGCCCGGCCAGCACCTCGCGTGCCTCCTTGTCGGTCTGGAACCGCGAGAGCGCCGCGACCTTGAGCGGGAAGCCGGCGTACCGGTCGGTGAACGTCTGCAGGTGCTGCTGGACCAGCAGCGTGGTGGGCACCAGGATCGCGACCTGCTTGCCGTCCTGGACGGCCTTGAACGCCGCACGCACCGCAATCTCGGTCTTGCCGTAGCCGACGTCGCCGCAGACGAGGCGGTCCATCGGCGTGGGCCGCTCCATGTCGACCTTCACCTCGGCGATCGTGGAGGCCTGATCGGGGGTGTCGGTGTAGTCGAAGGCGTCCTCCAGCTCGGCCTGCCACGGGGTGTCCGGCCCGAACGCGTGGCCGAGGGCCTGCTGCCGGGCCGCGTAGAGCTTGATCAGCTCGCCGGCGATCTGACGGACCGCACGCCGGGCGCGCGACTTGGTCTGCTGCCAGTCCGCGCCGCCGAGCCGGTGCACCGCCGGCGCCTCGCCACCGACGTAGCGGGTCACCTGGTCGAGCTGGTCGCTGGGGACGTAGAGCCGGTCCGGGGGCTGGCCGCGCTTGCTGGCGGCGTACTCCAGGAGGAGGTACTCACGGGTGTTGCCGCCCACGGTGCGCTGGGTCATCTCGACGTAGCGTCCGACCCCGTGCTGCTCGTGGACCACGAAGTCCCCGGCGGCCAGGTGGAGCGGGTCCACCGTGTTGCGCCGACGCGAGGGCATCCGGGTCATGTCCCGGGTCGCACCCCTGGTGCCGCGGATGTCGGCCTCGGTGACGACCAGCAGGTCAGCACCCGGGGCGTCCAGGCCCCGGCCGAGTCGGCCGGTGGTGACGGTGACCACGTGCGCAGCCGGCGGCCAGCGGGTCAGGCCCGGCGAGACCCGCGCGGCCAGCTCGGCGGCGGCCAGCTGCTCAGCCAGGCGCTGGGCTGAGCCGGCACCGGCGGTGACGGCCACGACCCGGCGGCCGGCGGCCAGGGCAGCGCGCAGGTCGGCGACCAGCGCCTGGCCGTCCCCGCGGTAGCCCGGGCTGGCGCTCATCGGCAGGACGATCGCATCGTCGGGGTCCTGCGGGCTCGAGACCTCGCCGTCGGCGTCGGCGCCGGCCAGCCCGAACGGCCCGGCGGTCCACCACGGCATGCCCAACCCGTCGGCGATCTCGCGCACCTGTTCCATCGTGCGGTAGGTGGCCGCACCCAGGTCGATCGGCGTGGCGTTGCCGGCGGCGGCGTTGTGCCAGGAGGCCGCGAGGAACTCGTCGCTCGTGGCGACCAGGTCATGCGCTCGGGTGCGGACCAGCTCGGGGTCGGCCAGCAGCACCATGGGTGGGTGCTGGTCGGTGGCTCGGGCCAACACGTCGAGCACGGTCTCCATGCCCTGCGCCAGCACCGGGGACAGCGCCTCCATGCCCTCGACCGCGATCCCCTCGGCGAGCTTCGTGCACATCTCGGCCAGCTCCGGGTGCTCGGCGGCCAGCGCAGCGGCCCTGGCTCGCACGGCCGGGGTGAGCAGCAGCTCGCGGCACGGCGGCGCCCAGAGCCCGTGGCCGGCCACCTCCAGGGAGCGCTGGTCAGCGACCCGGAAGTAGCGGATCTCCTCGACGTCGTCGCCCCAGAACTCCACCCGCAGTGGGTGCTCCTCGGTGGCTGGGAACACGTCGAGGATGCCGCCCCGGATGGCGAACTGGCCGCGCTTCTCCACCAGGTCGGTGGGTTGGTAGCCGATCGACACCAGGGATGCGGCGAGGTCGTCGTGGGCGACCTGGTCACCTGGCCGCACTGCCACCGGGGCCAGGTCGCCGAGTCCCGTGACGATCGGCTGCAGCAGTGCCCGCACCGGGGCCACGACGAGGTCCAGCGCGCCGGTGCTCTCGTCAGCGGGATCGGGATGGGCCAGCCGGCGCAGGACGGCAAGCCGCCGCCCGACCGTGTCCGAGCTGGGGCTCAGCCGCTCGTGCGGCAGGGTCTCCCAGGCGGGCAGCACCGCAACCCGTGCGGGGCCGAGAAGGCTGCCGGCGGCATGCGCGAGGTCGTCGGCCTGGCGGCTCGTGGCCGTCACGGCCAGCACCAGCCGGGCGCGGGCCATGCCGGCGGCGAGGAACGGGATGCCCGCATCGGGGGTGACCACCGTGCCGTGCGGGCCCTGCGCGCGTGCCGCGCGGGCGAAGGTGGGGTCCTCGAGAAGGCCGTGCAGAAGTCCAGACAGATCCATGATTGGAACCCATTGTCCCACCGCGGGGCACCGACCTGGCCCCGCACGCCGGGTCTACGCTCAGCGCGCACCGCGGGGGACCGGGGGGGACACGACTGGCGGACGGGGCCGGCAGCAGTCAGCGGCGGCGCGGCAGGCGCCGGCTGCGACTGGGGTGATCACCTCGAGAGGTGCCACCATCGCCCGGTCGCGTCGTCGGTCGACGATCTCAGCGCCGTGGCCCCGTGGCCCTCGCCGACGAACTGCCGGGCTGAGTGCGGCAAGTCGAACCGCGCAGTTGTGGTCGAAAGACCGCAGGGATCGGGCACCGAGAGCCTGGAACGCGCTCCGCGTGGTTGAAAGAACCGCTGTCGAGCGAGGTCTTTCAACCACGCGGAGCGCAGTGAGTGTCACCAGAGCCGACACGGGGTGGACTTTCAACCACTTCTCGGCGTTTCGCGTGAACCCGGTGGCGACGGCGCGGGCGCGGTCCTACGTCCAGTGCGACGCCAGGATCTCTGCCAGCGCGGGGTGGCAGATCAGCACCGGGCCGGCCTTGGGCGGCATCCGGTTGAACGGCTGCTCCGGGCCGAGGGCGACCAGGCCGGCCGCGAGGGCACAGGCGTGCGGGGCTGCGAGGTCCCACTCGTTGAGCCCACCCGGATGGAGGTAGGCCTCCGCCCGCCCGGCCAGCACCTCGCCGAGCTTGGCGCCCACCGAGCCGACGTTGGCCTCCTCGATCCCGTGCTGCGTGACGCCCTGCGCAGTGAGGTCGGCGGCGACCGCCCGCAGCAGGTCGTCGAGCCCGGCCGGCGGCCGGGAGCGGGAGACCACCACGCGAAGGGCTCGATCCGCGGGCAGTGGGCCCAAGGGTCGGGGCAGGTCCGTGCGCCAGGTCTCACCCAGCGCGGGGACGTCGACCGCGGCGTCGGTCACCGCACCAACCCCGGGCGGCCCGGCGTCGCGCCGCCAGAGCGCCACGTGGACGGCGAAGTCGCTACGGTCCTGGCCGAACTCGGACGTACCGTCGAGGGGGTCGATGATCCAGGTGCGGTCCGCGGCCAGCCGCTGCGTGGAGTCCGGTGCCTCCTCGGAGAGCACCGCGTCGCCCGGGCGCTGGGCAGCCAGATGTCCGGCGAGGATGCCTTGGGCGAGTTGGTCACCGGCGTCCTTGAGCGCCCACCGCCGGGTGTCGTCGGTGACCGGGCCGAAACCGGTTCGCAGCTCGAGCAACGCGCGCCCGGTCTCCTGGGCGATCTCCACGGCGAACTCGGCGTCAGTGCTCACGCGGGGATCCTGCCACGTTCTCAGCGGTTGAACTGGTTCTGAGCCGCGGCGAGGCCCTGGCGCACGAGCGCCTCGACGGCATCCACGGCATCGCCGAGCAGCAGGTCGACCTCGGTGCGCTCGCTCGCCGCGAACGGGCGCAGCACGAAGTCCGCGGGGTCCTGGCGGCCCGGTGGGCGCCCGATGCCCAAGCGGATCCGGTGGAACTCCCCGCTGGCCAGCGAACGGCGCAGCGAGCGCAGACCGTTGTGCCCGTTGTCGCCGCCGCCGTGCTTGATCCGCAGGCCACCCAGCGGCAGGTCCAACTCGTCGTGGAGGACGACCACCTGCTCGAGTGGCACCTTGTAGAACTCCATGAGGCAGGCCACCGGGCCACCGGACTCGTTCATGAATCCCTTGGAGCGCGCGGCCACGATCCGGGTCGCGCCGTGGCCGAGCGGACCCAGTCGACCCTCGAACACCTCGGCCCGACAGCGTCGGTGCCCGGACAACCGCCCGGACTGGCCCTCGACCAGAGCCTCGAGGGCCATCACCCCGATGTTGTGCCGGGTGCTGGCGTACTGGGGGCCGGGGTTGCCCAGCCCGACGACCAGCCAGGGCGCGTCGGACAAACCCGGATCACTCCTGGTCGTCAGCCGGCGAAATAGCCGCATCCGCGGTCTCCGCCTCAGCAGCAGCCTCCGCCACGGCCTCGGCAGCCTGGGCGTCCTCGAGGGCGTGCTGGGCCTCGATGGCGTGCTCCAGCGCGGCAGCCGCAGCGGCCTCGGGGTCCTCGCCGGCAGCGATGGCGGCCTCGATGGCAGCCACGGCCTCGGCCACGTCGACGCCGGCCTCCTCGGCG
Organism: uncultured Actinomycetes bacterium; assembly: GCA_963798745.1. Classification (GTDB taxonomy): domain Bacteria; phylum Actinomycetota; class Actinomycetes; order S36-B12; family CAIYMF01; genus Prado023. The sequence goes on along the minus strand of CAWCUF010000007.1, from coordinate 352,588 downwards.
GCTGCCTCCGCGTGGGCGATCGCCTGCTGGGCCGCGGCGCGGTCCCTGGCCTCGGCGACGTCGATCACGACCAGGTCGACGTGCTCGATGACCTGGCGCACGACGTCGCGCTGGATGTCGCGCGGTGCGCAGATGTACTCGGTGCCCTCGAGGTCGACGACGAACACCGCCCGCGCCTTGCGCAGGGCGATGGCCAGGTCATGACCGTCGAGGGCTGCGTGCAGGGGATCCGACCCATGGCCGTAGATGACCACGGGGACCATGCCGGTGCGGCGCAGCCGGCGGGCAGCGCCCTTGCCGAAGTCGCTGCGGGCGACGGCGGACAGATGAATCTGAGTGTCAGACACGACACGTTCTCCTCGAGATGGGGTGGTTGGTCCTTCGGCTGGAGGGGGGACCCACCACCACGTCGATCACGGCAGCCGCGACACTAGGTCGGTGGGGCACCCTCGCCGAGGAATGGCCTGAGTCTAGTGGGCAGGCCGGAGCGCACCAAACCGCCGGGGCGGGCCTGCGGCCAGCGGGTTGGGCGCCGCTGTCAGTGCGCGGGATCGCCGTTCGGGGTGGGGTCGAACAACCGGGTCACCGAGCCGTCGGTGAACACCTCGTGGATCGCGGTGGCCAGCAGCGGCGCGATGGGCAGCACCGTGAGCTTGGCCAGGTTCGAGTTGATCGGCAGCGTGTCGGTCACGATCACCTCGGAGACCGGGGCCGCGGCCAGCCGTTCGGTGGCGGGGTCCGACAGGATGCCGTGGGTCGCGGCGACGACCACGTCCAGGGCGCCCTGCTCCATCAGCGTCGCGGCGGCGGTGGCGATCGTCCCACCGGTGTCGATCATGTCGTCGACCACCACGCACACCCGCCCGGCGACCTCACCGACGACCTCGAACACACGCACCTCGTTGGGCACGTCGGGGTCGCGGCGCTTGTGGATGATGGCCAGTGGGGCTCCGAGCACGTCGGTCCATCGCTCGGCCACGCGGACCCGGCCGGCGTCCGGGGAGACCACGGTGATCGGCTGGCCCTCCAGCTTGGACTTGACGTGCTCAGCCAGCAGCGGCAGGGCGAACAGGTGGTCGACCGGGCCGTCGAAGAAGCCCTGGATCTGCGCGGTGTGCAGGTCCACGGAGATCATCCGGTCCGCGCCGGCGCACTTGAACAGGTCGGCCACCAGGCGGGCGCTGATCGGCTCGCGACCGCGGTGCTTCTTGTCCTGGCGGGCATAGCCGTAGAACGGCACGACCACGGTGATCCGCTTGGCCGAGGCGCGCTTGAGCGCGTCGACCATGATCAGCTGCTCCATGATCCACTGGTTGATCGGGGCGGTGTGGGCCTGCAGCACGAACGCATCCGCGCCGCGCACGGACTCCTTGAACCGCACGAAGATCTCACCGTTGGCGAAGTCGTAGGCGGTCGTCGGGGTCAACTCGATGCCCAGCTCCTCGGCGACAGCCTCGGCCAGCGCCGGATGGCTGCGCCCGCCGAAGAGCATCAGCTGCTTCTTGGGGGATGTGGTCAGCCCGGCCATGCGGCAGCCTCCTTGAGCGGGTGCGGCGGTCGGGCACATCGTTGCCGATGGACCGACCGGATGTCACACCGCCCCCCTCGCCCGGTCCGGCGGCGGGCGGTTGCTCCCCGTGGGGGAGGCTCGGGTGACGGTTGCTCCACCTGGGCGACGCCCCGCGGGCGCCTACGAGGAGGAACTCGGGGTCCCGTCGGGGGGGGTCGGGGGGGTGGCGGCGGGCTGCGGGGACGCCTCGGCTGCCCTGGCCGACGCGGTGCCGGGGCGGCGGGAGCGGACCCAGCCGGCGATGGTGCGCTGGCGGGCGCGGCCGAGCCCGAGCGCCCCGGCCGGCACGTCCTCGGTGATCACCGATCCCGCTGCGGTGTAGGCACCGTCGCCGATCGTCACCGGCGCCACGAGCATCGTGTCCGAGCCGATCCGGACCTGGTCGCCGACGACGGTCGGGTGCTTGGCCACGCCGTCGTAGTTGACGAAGATCGTGGCCGCGCCGATGTTCGTGCCGGCGCCGATGGTGGCATCGCCCACGTAGGACAGGTGCGGCACCTTGGAGCCCTCGCCGACGCGGGCGTTCTTCATCTCGACGTACGCCCCCGCCTTGGCGCCCGCGGCCAGAACGGTACCCGGGCGCAGGAAGGTGAAGGGCCCGACCTGGGCGCCCGCCCCGATCCGCGCACCGGTGGCGTGCGTGCGCACCACCTGGGCCCGGGAGTCGATCGCGCAGTCGACCAGCAGCGACTCCGGTCCGACCAGCGCGCCGCTGGCCACCGTGGTTCGTCCGCGCAGGATGGTGCCGGGCTCGAGGGTCACATCTTGGTCGAGGTCCACGGTGACGTCGACCCAGGTGCTCGCCGGATCGACCACCGTCACGCCGGCGCGCATCCACCGCTCCAGGACGCGGTCGTTGAGCTCGCGGCGCAGCGTGGCCAGTTGGACCCGATCGTTGACGCCCTCGGTCTGCCACACGTCCTCGGTCACGAGCGCGGCCACCCGACCACCGCGGGCCCGGGCCAGTGCCAGCACGTCGGTCAGGTAGAGCTCGCCCTGGTCGTTGTCGGGGCGCAAGCTGGCCAGGGCGTCGACCAGCACGTCCCCGGCGAAGGCGTAGATCCCGGAGTTGATCTCGTCGATCGCCCGCTGCTCGGCGGTGGCGTCGCGGTGCTCGACGATCCCCTCGACCGAGCCGTCCGCGGCCCGCAGGATCCGCCCGTACCCGGTCGGGTCGGGCGCCCGGGCGGTCAGCACGGTGGCCGCATTGCCGTCAGCGGCGTGCCGCGCGACCAGCTCGACCAGCGTCGCGCCGGTCAGCAACGGCACGTCGCCGTAGGTGACCACGACGGTGCCCCCGGCGGCGGCACCCGCCTGCGCGAGCCCGCACTGCACGGCGTGCCCGGTGCCCAGCTGCTGGTCCTGGATCGCGATCCGGGCGTGCGGCGCCACCGCGGCCAGGTGCTCGGCGACGGCCTCGCGCCCGTGCCCGGCGACCACGACCAACGAGTCGGCACCGAGCGCGTCCGCGGCCGTGACCGCATGGCCGATGAGGCTGCGCCCGCCCAGCTCATGGAGCACCTTGGGCATGGTCGAACGCATCCGGGTGCCCTCGCCCGCGGCGAGGATGAGCACGGCGCTGACGTGGGGTGCGGCCTCGGGCACGGGGATCCTCCGGAGAGTCACGGCCGGCTCGGACAGCACGGCCAGGGGAGCTCCCGGTGAGGGACTCGAACCCCCATTGAGTGCTCCAAAGGCACCTGTCCTGCCGTTGGACGAACCGGGATCGGCGGTGGGGCAAGCCTAGCCCCAGCGCCGGGGGTCACAATGGACCATGGCCGCCAGCACCCCACCCGTGCAGGGCCGCGTCCGGATGAGCGCCCTGCAGCGCCGTGCGCAACTGATCGACGTCAGCCGGGGCATCTTCGCCGAGCGCGGGTTCGACGGGGCCAGCATCGAGGAGATCGCGGCCGCCGCCCGGATCTCCAAGCCGGTCGTGTACGAGCACTTCGGCGACAAGGAGAGCCTCTACGCGATCGTGGTCGACCGCGAGATGACCCTGCTGATGTCGATGATGACCGAGTCGCTGACCTCGGACCGGCCGCGGGTGCTGCTCGAACAGGCGGCCACCGCCCTGTTCGACTACATCGACGCGCACACCGACGGCTTCCGGGTGCTGCTGCGCCCGCACCCCCGCGGCGACCAGCGCGGTGGCACGTTCGGGACGGTCATCCGGGAGGTGGCCGACCACCTGACCGAGCAGTTGCTGGTGGTCCACAACCACTACGGCTACCCGAGCGAGCTGGCGCCGATGTACGCCCACATGCTCGTGGGGATGGTCGCCCTGACCGGCGAATGGTGGGCTGATGTGCGCGAGCCCAGCAAGGAGCAGGTCATCACCCAGGTGGTGAACATGGCGTGGAACGGCGTCTCCGGCCTGGAGAAGCTGCCGAGCCTGGTCACCCGGGAACAGCCATGAGTGAGGCGCGTGACGATGTCGACCGGGTCATCGCGGCCTGGCAACGTGAGCGCCCGGACCTGGATCTGGCTCCCCTCGCGGTGCTGTCGCGGGTCAGTCGGCTGGCCCGACGCCTGGACCGGGCGCGCGAGCAGGCGTTCGCGGCGCACAGCCTGGCCGTCTGGGAGTTCGACGTGCTCGTCGCGTTGCGGCGCACCGGGGCGCCCTACCGACTGACACCCGGGCAGCTGCTCGACGAGACGCTGGTGACCAGTGGCACCATGACCAACCGGATCGACCGGCTGGCCGAGCGCGGCCTGGTGGTCCGCGAGCCGGTCCTCGACGACCGTCGTGGCACCTGGGTCGCGTTGACCGCGGCCGGGCGGGCGCAGGTCGATGGCGCCTTCGAGGACCTGCTCACCGCGGAGCGCGACCTGCTGGCCGACCTCGACCCCGCCACGCGGGCAGGTCTGGCCGGCAGCCTGCGTGCGCTCCTGCTCCAGTTCGAGGCACCGCAGGCCTGAGCCGACCGGCCCTGCCCCGGCCCCGCCCGGCTCCGGGTCTCAGGACTCGAGGGCCTCGCCGAGCTCGAGCCAACGATCTTCGAGTCCGGCGCGCTCGTCGATGATCACCCGTTCCTGCACCCCGAGGGCCATGAGCTCCTCGTGATCGGTGTGCGAGTCGGCCATCCGGGCGTGCAGGACCCCCTGCGCCGAGTCCAGCTTGGCCAGGCGGCCCTCGATCCGCGCCAACTCCTTGCGCGCCGCGTGGGCGACGGCACCCCGCACGGCCCCAGCAGCCGCTGCGGGAGCGACTGCAGTGGCTCCCGCGACCGCGGGCGCAGCCGATGTGGCGGGCGCACCCGTCGAGCGGAGGCTGCCGGTCGCCGACTCGCGGCGTTCCAGGTACTCCTCGACCCCGCGGGGCAGGTGGCGCAGCCCGCCGTCGCCGAGCAGCGCGTAGAGGTCGTCACAGGTCCGCTCCAGGAAGTACCGGTCGTGGCTGACCACCACCAGCGAACCGGGCCAGGTGTCCAGGAGGTCCTCGATGACGGCCAGCGTCTCCACGTCCAGGTCGTTCGTGGGCTCGTCGAGGACGAGCAGGTTCGGCCCACCGATCAGCAGGGTGAGCAGCTCGAGGCGACGCAGCTCGCCGCCCGACAGGTCCCCGATCCGGGTCATCAACCGCTCGCCGGTGAATCCGAAGTCCTCCAGCAGGGTGCCGGCGGTGACGGTCCGCCCACCGATCTCGATCTCGCGGCGCAGGCGCTCCACGCTGGGCAGCACGCGGTCCTCGGGGTCTGCGGCGACGATCGTCTGGTGCAGCGTCGCCGGGACGACGGTCGACCCGATGACCACGGTCCCGGAATCCGGCTCGCGCTGACCGGTGAGCAGGCGGACCAGCGTGGTCTTGCCCGCACCGTTCGGGCCGAGCAGCCCGATCCGGTCCCCGGGTCCGACCTGCCAGGTGAGGTGCTCGAGCAGGGTGCGCTGTGTCGGCGCGGAGCCCGACCCGGGGGCGCCGGGCACCCGCAGGGCCACGTCCTCGAGGTCCACCACCTGGCGCCCGAGCCGGGCCGAGGCGACCCGGCGCAGCGTCAGCCGGTCGCGCAGCTCGGGGACGTCGGCGATCAGGGCGTTGGCCGCATCGATGCGGAACTGGGGCTTGGAGGTCCGCGCCGGGGGGCCGCGGCGCAGCCACGCCAGCTCCTTGCTCACCAGGTTCCGGCGCCTGGACTCGGCCACGGCCTCGCGACGTTCGCGCTCGGCACGCGCCAGCACCCAGGCTGCGTAACCGCCCTCGAAGCGCAGGACATTGCCCCCGACGACCTCCCAGGTGGTGCTCGCGACCGCGTCGAGGAACCAGCGGTCGTGGGTCACGACGGCCATGGTCGGTGGACCGGTGGGGCCGGTCAGGAATTCGGCCAGCCAGGTGACGGCCTCGATGTCCAGGTGGTTGGTGGGCTCGTCGAGCAGCAGCACGTCGCCCGGGTCGATCAGCGCGCGGGCCAGTACCAGCCGGCGCCGCTCGCCGCCCGACAGACCGTCGAGGGCGGTGTCCAGACCCTGGGCGTAACCCTGCGCACCGACGCCGCCGAGCAGGCCGCTGAGCACAGCCCGGATCCGCGGGTCCGCGGCCCACTCGTGCTCCGGGCGGATGCCCACGGTGGCCTCGCGGACGGTGCGCGCCCCCGCTGGCAGGTCGTCGGACTGACCGACCATCACGACCCGGGCGGAGTCGGTGCGGATGACCCGGCCGGCGTCGGGCTCAGCCACTCCGGCGAACACCCGAAACAGGGTGGACTTGCCATCGCCGTTGCGCCCCACGACCCCGACCCGCTGGCCCCGATCGATGCCCAGCGTGACTCCGGCGAGCACCGCACGCGTGGCGAACACGACGTGGACGTCCTCCAGGGCGACGACGGGCGGCATGGGCCAAGGCTAGTCGGGCGCCGCAGTAGGGTCGGTCCGTCGCATCCCGCACCGTCCTGACCGCAAGGAGCCTGCCGTGCCCGAGCTGCTCGTCGTCGAGCCGGTCTTCGCCGAACGACTCTGGGGTGGTACGACGCTGCGGCAGTGGTTCGGCACCGCGGTGCCCGATGGGCTGATCGGTGAGTGCTGGGCGGTCTCGGGGATGCCCGGGATGAGCGGTCAGGTCGCTGGTGGGGCGCCGGCGGAGTTCACGTTGCGCCAGGCGTGGAGCGCCGGCCTCGTCAGCGGGCGACCGGAGCCCGGCGACTTCCCGCTGCTGTGCAAGTTCCTCGACCCGCGCGACTGGCTCAGCGTCCAGGTCCATCCCGACGACGCCCAGGCCCGTGCGCTGGAGGCCCAGCCGCGCGGCAAGGCGGAGTGCTGGCTCGTGGTGGCCGCGCAGCCGGGTGCCGAGCTGATCCTCGGTCACGACGCAGCGACGGCCGACGAGCTGCGCCAGGCCCTGGCCGACGGGCACCTGATGGAGCATCTGGTGCGCGTGCCGGCGGTGCAGGACGACTTCTACAACGTCACGGCCGGCGCGGTGCATTCGCTCGGCCCGGGGGTGCTGGTCTACGAGGTGCAGCAGAGCAGCGACCTGACCTACCGGCTCTACGACTTCGACCGGGTGGGACCCGACGGCAGGACGCGGGAGCTGCACATCGACAAGGGCTTCGGGGTGGTGACCGCGCCGCACGACGAGGCGGCCACGCACACGGCGGGACCCTGGCGCGATGTGGGCGAGGGCGCGCGGCAACGAGTCCTGGTCGACTGCCCGCAGTTCTGTGTGGAGCGCTGGGAGGCCCGCCCCGGCCGGTTCACCCTCGAGGCACCGAACTACCGAGTGCTCACGGTCGTGGGCGGGCACGCGACGCTGCGCACCACCGGGCAGTCGATCGAGGTCGGCCTGGGAGCGAGCGTGGTGATCCCGGTCAGCGCTGGTCCGGTCGAGGTGGACGGCGATGTCGTCGTGGTGGTCACCGACCCCGGCCCGGAGGTCGACGCCCGTTGATCCGGCGCCCTCAGCGCGCCCACGGGGGCCCGCCCGGTCAGGTGCGGGCGATGACCCTCGCGCCGGGTGCGGGGCCGGTGGTGACGTGGGTGGAACGCACCTGGGCTGACCCGGCGGCGGCCGCGGCCACGCGTGCGGCAGCGGGGGCGTCGGCTGCCAGGAACGCCACGGTCGGGCCGGAGCCGGACACGATCGCGCCCAGCGCGCCGGCGCCCGACCCGGCGTCCAGGACATCGCGCAGGGCGGGGCGCAGGGTCAGGGTCGGTTCGGCCAGGTCGTTGTGCAGCGTGCGCCCAAGCGCGCGGGCGTCCCCGGCGATCAGGGCCGCGAGCACCGCCGGGTCGGCGGCCGGCGCCGGCACGACCCGGTCGGCGGTGAGCCGGTCGAAGGCGGCGTAGACCGCGGGGGTCGACAGGCCCGTGGTCGCGGTGGCGAACACCCAGTGGAACGTCCCACGGACCATGATCGGGCTCAGTTGCTCGCCGCGGCCCAGGCCCAGGGCGGTGCCGCCGAGCAGGCTGAACGGCACATCGGAGCCAAGATCCACGCCCACCCGGGCCAGTTCCTCGCGGTCCAGCGGGGCACCCCACAGGTCGTTGAGGGCCACCAGCGCGGCGGCACAGTCCGCGGACCCGCCAGCCATGCCGCCAGCCACGGGAACGGCTTTGGCGATGGCGATCCGCACGTCCGGCGTGCCCTGGCCCAGGGCTCGCGCGAGCGCCTGCGCGGCGCGATGGACGAGGTTGCCGGCATCGCGCGGAACCTCGTCGGCCTGCGGACCGGTGACCTCCTCGATCACGATCCCAATGCCCTGTGCCCCCGGCGTGACCGTGACCTCCTCGGCCAACGCGACCGCATGGAACACGCTGGCCAGCGGATGGAACCCGTCGGCGCGCACACGACCCACAGACAGCTGGATGTTCACCTTGCCCGGAGCCCGGGCGGTGACCGAGGCGCTCACGCGCAGCAGCGTAGTGCGGCCTCGCTCAGGACGTGAGCGCTGCCGCAGCGATCGCCGCGAAAGCCCCGATGTCCAGGGCCTCGCCCCGCGCGGTCGGATCCACCCCCGCCGATTCCAGGATCGCGAGGGCCCGTTTCGAGCTGCCGGCCCACCCCGACAGCGCCGAGCGCAGCATCTTGCGGCGCTGGGCGAACGCCGCATCGATCACGGCGAACACCTCGGCCCGGGCGACATCCGTGCGCGGGGGTGGCCTGCGGACCAGCTCCACCAGGCCCGAGTCCACGTTGGGCACGGGCCAGAACACGGATCGGCCCACGTGCCCGGCCTGCCGCACGTCGGCATACCAGCGCGCCTTCGCCGAGGGCACTCCGTAGACCCTCGATCCCGGCGGCGCGGCCAGGCGCTGGGCCACCTCGAGCTGCACCATCACCAGGGCGCGCTCGAGGCTCGGGAACGTGGCCAGCAGGTGCAGCAGCACCGGCACGCTGACGTTGTAGGGCAGGTTGGCGACCAGGGCGCTGGGAGCCGCCGGCAGCGCGACGACGCGCAGCGCGTCGGCGGTCACCACCGCCAGCCGGTCGGCTCGGTCGGGCGCCCGGTCGGCCACGGTCTCGGGCAGCCCGCCTGCCAGCACCGGGTCGATCTCGACGGCCACGACCTGGCCGACCGACTCCAGCAGGGCCAGGGTCAACGAGCCCAGGCCGGGGCCGACCTCCAGCACCACGTCGTCGGCCCCCACGCCGGCCACCCGCACGATCCGGCGCACGGTGTTGGGGTCGATCACGAAGTTCTGGCCCAGAGCCTTGGTGGGCCGCAGGCCGAGGCGGTCGGCCAGGGCCCGCACCTCGGCGGGGCCGAGCAGCGCGACCGGGTCGGTCACCCGAACTCCCCGAACGCCGCGCGGGTGTTGGCGTACAAGTCGTCGCACAGCTCGCCGAGGTCCGCGCCGCGCAGCTCGGCGAGGTGGCGCACCGTCAGCGGCACGAGGTAGCTGGCGTTGACCTTGCCGCGGTGCGGGGCGGGGGTCAGGAACGGCGCGTCGGTCTCGACCAGGAGCCGGTCGCGTGGCACGAGACCTGCCGCGGCGTGCAGGTCGCGGGCGTTCTTGAACGTCACCGTCCCGGCGAACGACACGAACCAGCCGTGCGCCGCGGCGATCCGGGCCATCGCCTCGTCGCCGGAGAAGCAGTGGAACACCACCACGTCGGGCAGCCCGGCGCCGGCCAGCTCGTCGAGCAGGATCCGGATGACGGCCTCGTGGGAGTCGCGGTCGTGGATGACCAGCGCCCGGCCCAGCCGTCGGGCCAGCTCGATGTGCGCCCGGAACGCCTGCTCCTGGATCGCGTGTGCGTCCGGCTCGCGGGTGCGGAAGAAGTCCATCCCGGTCTCGCCGATGCCGCGCACCCGGGGCGACCCCGCCGCCAGGCGCTCCACCTCGGCCAGGGCGGCGTCGAGCTCGCCGACCGCCGCCAACCGGGGCGCCTCGTTGGGATGGATCCCGATGGCCGCCAGGATCTGCGGATGTGACTCGGCCATCGCCACCGCTGCGGCCACGTCGCGGATCGAGCAACCCACCTGCACGATCCCGGTGACGTTCACCGCCTCCGCCGCCGCCAGCGCCTGGGCCGGGGTCAGCTCGGACTCATCCCCGCCGCGCATGTCGATGTGGCAGTGCGAGTCGATGACCGGCCGGGGCAGGGGTTGCGGGGCCGGCGGGCGCTCGGGCACCCGGCGCGTCTCAGCCACCGACCGCGGCCTCCTCGATCAGGCGCGGGAACAGGGCCGCGCCCTTGGTGACCGTGACACCGGGCGGCAGCTGGCCCCAGCGACTCACGTCGTCGATGCGCTGGTCGGCGAGGTCACCAAGACCCTCGGCGGCGCCGATGGCGGCCCACATCGTGCCCATCGCCCGCGGCATCACCGCGTGGTGCAGCACTGCGATCGCGCGCAGTGCCTCGCAGGTCGTGTAGAGCACGGTGGCCAGCCGCTCCTGGGCCACCGGGTCCTCGGTGCGCTTGGCCAGCGCCCACGGCTCCTGCTCGGTGACGTAGAGGTTGACCGCGTCGACGAAGGTCTTCACCGCGCCGATCCCCGCGGTGAAGTCCAACCGCTCGTAGCCGTCGTCGGCATCCTGCACGGCACGCAGCAGGTCATCGGCCAGGGCCAGGTCCGCGTTGGCCGGCGCACCCGGCGCGGGCAGCACCCCACCGAAGTACTTGACCACCATCGCGGTCGCCCGCGAGGCCAGGTTGCCCAGGCCGTTGGCCAGCTCCGAGGTGTAGCGCGCGCTCATGTCCTCCCAGGAGAACGAGCCGTCCTGGCCGAACTGGATCGCACGCAGGAAGTAGTAGCGGAAGGCATCCACCCCGAAGTGGTCGATGATCTGCTCGGGGGCGATTCCGGTGAGCTTGGACTTGCTCATCTTCTCCCCGCCGACCAGCAGCCACCCGTGGGCGTACACCTGCCGGGGCAGCGGCAGGCCAGCGGCCATCAGCATCGCCGGCCAGATGACCGCGTGGAAGCGCAGGATGTCCTTGCCGACCAGGTGGATGTCCGCCGGCCAGGTGGCCGCGAACTGGGCCGCGCCGTGCAGCGGAGCTGCATCGCCCAGGCCCACCGCGGTGGCGTAGTTCAGCAGCGCGTCGAACCAGACGTAGACCACCTGGGAGGTGTCCCAGGGCACCGGGATGCCCCAGTCGAAGCTGGACCGCGAGACCGACAGGTCGGTCAGGCCGGAGCGGATGAAGGACGTGACCTCGTTGTGGGCCGAGAGTGGGGCGACCGCATGCGGGTGGTCGGCGTAGTGCGCGAGCAGCGCATCGCCGAAGGCCGACAGGCGGAAGAACCAGTTGGTCTCCGAGACGATCTCCACCGGGCGGCTGTGCACCGGGCAGAGCTGCTGCCCGGCGTGCTCACCGGCGCCGGGCACCAGATCCCCGGGCAGCTTGAACTCCTCGCACCCCACGCAGTAGGGCCCCTCGTAGTCGCCGGAGTAGATGTGCCCGGAGTCCTTCAATCGGGTCAGGAAGGCCTGGACCCGCGCCTCGTGACGCGCCTCGGTGGTGCGGATGAAGTCGTCGTTGGCCACGTCGAGGGTCTCGAGCACCGGCTTCCAGTGCTCGGCCACCAGCCGGTCGGCCCACTGCTGTGGGGTGACGCCGGCCGCCTCGGCCGTGCGCAGCACCTTCTCGCCGTGCTCGTCGGTGCCGGTCAGCAACCAGACCTTCTCGCCGCGCTGGCGGTGCCAGCGGCAGATCGTGTCCGCGGCCACGGTCGTGTAGGCGTGCCCGATGTGCGGGGCGTCGTTGACGTAGTAGATGGGCGTGGTGACGTAGAAGGCCTTGCCGGTCGGGCTCATGGGCGAATCCTAGTTGGCGGTCGCGGTGCCCCTGGCGGGCACGCGTGCGGCACGATGGGCCTCATGCCAGCGCACGGGACCGTCGACACGCCCGGGACCGGATCGGCAGCGGCCGGACCCCGGACCGGGACCCTGGTGCTGGCCGGGGGCCCGCTGGGCAACCCCGCCGACGCCTCGGCACGCCTGGTCGACCTGTTGCGCAGCGCCGACCTCGTGGCCGCCGAGGACACCCGGCGGCTGCGCCGGCTGCTCACCGACCTCGGGGTCACCCGCGCCGGCCCCGTGGTGTCGTTCTACGAGGAGGTCGAGCGCCAGCGGCTGCCCACACTGCTGGGCGTGCTGGCCGCCGGCGGCACGGTCGCGGTGATCACCGACGCCGGAATGCCCTCGGTGAGCGACCCCGGCTTCTCCGCGGCGCGAGCAGCGCTGGACCACGGGCATCGGGTCACCGCACTGCCCGGGCCCAGTGCAGTCACCACCGCGCTGGCGGTCTCCGGGCTGCCGTGCGACCGGTTCTGCTTCGAGGGCTTCGTGCCCCGACGGCCCGCCGAGCGCCGTGCCCGGCTGGCAGAGTTGGCCGACGAGCCCCGCACCGTCGTGCTCTTCGAGTCCCCGCACCGGCTGGCTGCGACGTTGGCCGACCTCGCCGACGCGTTCGGGGCGCAGCGACCGGCCGCTGTCTGTCGGGAGCTGTCCAAGACCTACGAGGAGGTCGTGCGCGACACCCTCGGTGCGTTGGCGGTGTGGGCCGGCGTCGGGGTCCGCGGGGAGATCACGGTGGTCGTGGCCGGCGCTCCGGCCCCCGTGCCCGGGGCCGTCGACGGCCCCGGTCTGGCCGCTCGGGTGGCGACCTTGGAGGGCCAGGGGATCACCCGCAAGGAGGCGATCAGCCTGGTCGCCCAGAGCACTGCGACGCCCAAGCGCGCGGTGTTCGACGCGGTGGTGGCGCACAAGGCAGAGCGGGCCAGGCCAGCGAAGACGAGGAACAACTCCGACCAGTAGGGCCAGCGTGTACCCCGTCCACCGTGATGGCCAGCGCAGCCGGTCCAGCCCGCCAAGGGCATCGAGAGGCCCGGGTGAGCCTGGCGAGCGGTTCGAGATGCCGGTGGTGCTGCTCATGAGTGCCCCATCCAGCAGCTGCTGCGAAATGGTGTCAATGCCGAGGAAGTAGCCCTCGACACTAGACCCAGGTGGGCAGCCACATCCGCCAGCGCCACTGGTCGTAGGTCAGCAGCTCACCGGTCCAGATGGGCAGGAAGAACCAGGTGGCGATCAGGACCGCCAGCAGGAACACGGCGACGCCGATCAGCCCCCACTGCCGGCGCGCGGGGCTCGCATCCGGCCCGCCGGGGAGGCTGGCCAACGAGATCGCGAGCAGCCCGGCCAGGAACGGCACCTGCACGACGGCGTAGAACGTGAAGATGGTCCGGTCGTGGAACACCAACCACGGCAGCCACCCGGCCAACCAGGCGACCAGCAGGGCGGCGCTGCGCCAGTCCCGGCCGGCCACAGCGCGCCAGGCGTTGTGCACCAGCGCGAGCAGGCCCGCCCACCAGATGATCGGGTTGCCCAGTGCCAGCACCTCCTGCGAGCAGCGCTCCGCGCCGCAGACGCCCTCGGGCGACTCGTAGTGGAACGAGGTCGGTCGCGACATCACCGGCCAGGACCACGCACTGGACCGATATGAGTGCGGTGAGTCCAGCCCCACATGGAACCCCCACGCCGCGCGGTGGTACTCGATCAGCGAGCGCAGCGCGTCGGGGAGGAACGGCAGGCCCGGATGGGTCGCGGCCCAGTCCCGGTTGTAGCCGCCCTCGGTGAACAGCCACCCCGACCAGGTCGCCATGTAGATCAGCAGCCCAACCCCGACGATGCTGACGAACGCCGGCAGCGCGTCGCGGCGCAGCATCCCGCGGATCGGTCGTCGGGCATCCAGCTCGCGGCGCAGGCCGACGTCCCAGAGCACCGTGAGCAGACCGAAGAACATCACGAACCACAGGCCGCTCCACTTCACCCCGCAGGCCAGGCCGAGCGCAACCCCGGCCGCGATCCGCCACGGTCGCAGCCCCAGACCGGGGCCGTGGATGACCGGGTTGTCGCCCCAGAGCGTGGCCCACGCATCGGCCCGGCGGCGCACGGCGTCGCGGTCGCGCAGCAGCAGGCCGAACGCAGCCAGCACGAAGAACATCAGGGAGATGTCCAGCAGGGCGGTCCGGCTCATCACCAGGTGCAGGCCGTCGAGGGCGACCAGCAGCCCGGCCATCGTGCCCACCACGTCCGAGCGGGTCAGGCGGCGGATGATCCGCGCAGTCATCAGCACGCTGAGCGTGCCCAGCAGCGCGACCCCGAACCGCCAGCCGAACGGCTGCATGCCGAACGCCCACTCACCGGTGGCGATCACCCACTTGCCCAACGGCGGATGGACCACGAACGCGGGGCTGTCCTTGAAGATGGCGAGCTGGTCCCAGGGCGCGTCGCGGGCCAGGATCAGGTCGTTGGCGCCGTCGATAGCCTCCCGCTCGTGACCGAACCGGAGCAACGCCAGGGCGTCCTTGATGTAGTAGGTCTCATCGAAGACGATCGCGTCCGGGCGCCCGAGGTGCACGAAGCGCAGCACCCCGGCCAGGACGGTGACCAGCAGGGGCCCGAGCCAGCCGCGCAGGCCGTGCGAGGGCAGCGGCCGGTACCGGGTGCGGCTCGTGTCGGCCGCGGGCAGCCCGCCTGCGTGGCCCGTGGGCGCAGCCGGATCCAGCACTGCGGTCTCAGCGGGCACGGCGCAATGCTAGGTGCTGGCGGTGGAACCTCCCAGACGGCTACGCCGGCGGGGTCTCGTCGACAGCCGGCGCCTTCTTCGCCGCGGCGCGCTTGGCCGGCGCCTTCTTGGCCGCGGCCTTCTTGGCCGCGGCGCGCTTGGCCGGCGCCTTCTTCGCGGGTGCCTTCGTGGCCGCTGCCTGCTCCGTGGCCGGACCTGCTCCGGAGGGCTTCGGTTCCTCGATAGGCGTGCCCGAGTGGATGCCGAGCACAGTCCGCGCGCTCGGATCGGCGATGGCCAGCACCTGGTCGAACCCGGCGACCAGGTGGCTCAGGAACTCGTCGGGATCGGGGATCGCGCGGGTGTCGATGTTGACCCCGACGTAGGCGGTGCCGTTGTAGGTCATCAGTCCGATGTTGGCCGCGGCCCCACCCTTGGGCGCGATCGGGATGATCGCCTCGACCGCTGCCCCAGCGGCGAACAGGCCGATCGGCGGTCCGGGGAGGTTGGTGATCGACAGGTCGCAGCCCTTCATCATCCCGGCGGACACCGAGGTCGCAGCACTCTGCGGCAGGGCGGTGAGCAGCCGGTAGACCGTGTTGCTCACGACGAGCGCCGGCTCGTTGGCCGCCTGCTGGATGATGGGCGACAGGCGCTTGATCCGGGTCACGGGATCACCGCTGTCGATCGGCATCGGGAAGCGCGCGGGCACCCAGGCGTTGCCGGCCGAGGCCTCACCCGAGGAGCGCATGTTGACCGGCATGTTGACCCGGACGTACTCGGTGGGGGCGTTGTGCGCCTCGTGGTAGGAGGCCACGCCACCGGCCACCGCGGCCAGGTAGGTGTCGTTGAAGGTGGCCCCCACCTGCTTGGCCGCCGCCTTGAATGGGCGGAACGGGACCTGCAGGACGGCCACGCGCACGCTCAGGGACCGTCCGTGCATGAGTGGGCTCAGCGGCTCGTTGGCCGGGGCGAGCAACCGGGCCGCCGACTGCGCGAACGCCGCGCCAGCGACCGCAGCCTCCCCCGGGTCGGCGATCGCTCGACCAGCCAGTCCAGTCACGCCCTCGATCAGGGCGCCACCCTGACGCAGGGCGGCGTTCCTGGTGAAGTTCACGCCGTTGATGACCCGCCCGGGCAGCCCGAGGATGCCGCCCACGGGGGTCGGCGGCAGTTCGCCCGCGGTGCCGCCCCCCTTGCGGGTGAGGTCGAACAGGCTGGCCGCCATCGCCATCCCGCCGACGCCGTCGGTGATCGCGTGATGCAGCTTGATGATGACCGCGGCACGCTGGCCGTCCCAGCCCTGGACCAGGGCCATCTGCCAGAGCGGCCGGTCGCGGTCGAAGTCCTGCTCGGCCAGCTGCTCGACGATCCGCAGCAGCGGGCGATCGGTGCCATCGGCGGGCACGTGGAAGCGCTTCAGGTGGAACGCGATGTCGAAGTTGGAGTCGAACTCCCAGCGCGGCGGGATCAGCGAGACCGGGTTGCCGACCACGCGCTGGCGCAGCTTGGGGACTGCGAGGGTCATCCGGGTGATCCGGTCGATGAGCACGTCGAGCTCGGGTTCCTCATCGAGCACCGCCATCGCCACGATCACCGAGCGCAGGATCGGATCCTGCTCGACGCCCCACATCACAGCGTCGAATGCGCCCATCCGGTCGAGTCTGTCGTCGGTCACGTCACTCCTCCTGAGCATGCTGCGGACGCTCGAACGCTACCGGCGCAGCGCTGCTGATGGGCGCTGGCCGCGAGGGGGTGAGCACGGGCTGGCGACACGGGCATCCAATTCCCGAGGAGGCGTCCCGGGGAATCGGACCGAGGGCCCGGGGGGAGTACCCCGGGCGCTTGGCATTGTGGAGCTGAGGGGAGCCGTCGGCTGCCGCCGGGCGGCAGCCTCCTCCCGAGTCCCCGCATCACACCCGAACAATCGTTCAGGCCCCCCGGAACACCGGGAGGCCCGAACGATTGTGGAGCTGAGGGGACTCGAACCCCTGACCCCCTCGATGCGAACGAGGTGCGCTACCAGCTGCGCTACAGCCCCATGAACCCCCTTAGGTTACCCAGCAGGCGGGCCAGAGCCAAACGCGCTCGGGCGACCGGCCGGCTACTCGTTGACGGCGCGGGGGCGGAACATCGGGGCGGTCGCATCCTGTGCCGACCACGCGGTCTGTGCCTCCAGGTAGGCCTCGTCACGAGACCGCGCCTCGGCGGCAGCCTGCTCAGCCTTGGCCCGCGCGATGGCCTCGGCCTTGGCCGCAGCCATGCGTTCGGCGTGCGCCTTCTGCTGCTGAGCGCGCTCCAGCATGGCCGCGGCGGTCCAGGCGCCGGGCGTCGCGGTGTCGATCACCCGGGGGAACTCGGCTGCACGAGGGGCGGTCACGTAGGTCGGCAGCGTCGTGGGACGGGCCTCCCAGGTGGCGCCCACCCGCATCGTCTCGGTGCGGACCTCGGCAGGCGTGCGCACCGGCGCGGTGACGGTCGCGTGCGGGCTGTTGGCCAGCCGATTGCGCTGGGCAACACGCACCTGGTGGCGAGCGACAGCGAGGAACGCCACGATGAGGCCGCTCGGGATGATCAGGGCTACCGGCAGCAGCACACCACCGGCGACGAAGCCGGCCACGACCAGCAGCCCGGCCGTCAGGACCCCCAGCACCACGCGGCGACGGGCCGCGGCACCCGCCGCACCGGCACGTGACCCCGCCTTCTGCACGAGGCCGGAGACCCGACTGGTGGCAGCGCTGGTGGCAGCGGACAGGTCGGGCCGGGTGACCCGGGTGACCTCCGCAGCATCCGGCTGCACCGCAGCGCCCGGGCTGGGAGCCGAGTCGGGACGCGGCAACGGGATGCCCAGCAGGGAGTCGCGCTGGGCCAGCGCCTGCAGGCTGCGGGTGAAGCGATCGACCGACCGCTCGGAATCGAGATGATCATGGCGGCGCAACCACGCCGGGACCAGGACGACAGCCCAGACGGCGATGATTCCCACGTAGATCAGACCCGTCACGAGCCGGAATCTACTTCAGTCGAGGGGCCCAGTCGGGGGATATCCGGTGCGCCGCTGGTCGTGTCGCGCGTCGTGTGGCGCGCTGAGTGCGTCGGCCAGGGATTCGGGAGCCTCGTCGGCGTTCAGCGCGTAGACCTCGTGATCGCGCCACTGGCCGTCGATGTGCAGGAAGTTGGGCCGCATCCCCTCCAATCGGAAACCCAACTTCTCGACCACCCGCAGGGACGCGGTGTTCTCCGGGCGGATCACGATCTCCAGGCGGTGCAGCTTCAGGACCGTGAAGCAGTGATCCGCGGCCATCGCCACGGCCATCGGGGTCAACCCGCGCCCGGCCACCCGGGCGTCGATCCAATAGCCGATCGAGGCTGCGCGCAGGGAGCCCAGCGTGATGCCGGCGAGGGTCACCTGGCCCACGAGGCGGCCATCGAGGGTCATCGCCCAGGCCAGGGAGCGCCCGGCCCGGGCCTCCGCGCGGAACCGGGCCACCATCTCGGGATAGCTGGGCACCCGCTCCCCCACGTCGGGCGGCACCGTCGCCTCCCAGGGCGCCAGCCAGTCCGCGTTGTGCGTGCGGACCTCGCGCCAGGCACGCGCATCGCGACGCCGCAGCTCGCGCAGGCGCAGGACGCCGAAGTCCGTGGCGCGGCTCAGCACCGGAAGGGTGGCCATCACTGCCGGCCCAGTGCCAGCACCGAGACCGCGGCCCCGGCCGGGACCTGGCCCGCGCCCTCGGGCAGCACGATCAGGCTGTCGGCCGCGCTGAGTCCGAGCAGTCCCGGCTCCGCCAGCGGGGTGACCACCCGCGCGTCGGCGGACCCGTGCAGGTGGCTGCGCCGGTACGTGCGCAGCCCCGGCTCCCCTGCCACGGGGTGGGTCAGGCGTGCCGGGATCAGCGGCCGGAACACCTGGGCGTGCCCCAGCATGCGCCGGATCACGGGGCGGACGAACACCTCGAAGGCCACGAACGCGCTCGTCGGGTTGCCGGGCAGCGTGAAGATCGGCACCTGATCCGGACCGAGGTAGCCGTGCCCCTGGGCCACCCCCGGGCTGAGCGCGACCCGCGAGTAGTCGACCGTGCCCAGCCGCGAGAGGACCGTCTTCATGGTGTCGTAGGTGCCTGCGGTGACCCCGCCGGTGGTGACGATCAGGTCCGCGCGCACCAACTGGTCCTCGAGGGTGTCCATCAGGGCGCGCTGCTCGTCGCGCACCGGCCCGGCGCGGTAGGCCATCGCGCCGGCATCCTGGGCAGCGGCGGTGAGCATGTAGCCGTTGGAGTCCGGGATGAGCCCGGGGGTCATCGGCGACCCCGGCTCGATCAACTCGGTGCCCGTGCTCATCACGACCACCCGGGGCCGTGGATGAACCGTGATCCGCGACTGGCCGACCGCGGCGAGCAGGGCCACCTCCCGCGCCCCGACGAGCGTTCCTGCCGGCAGCACCTCGCGGCCCGTCTCCAGCTCGACACCGGCGTGCCGGATGCCCTGCCCGCTCGCCGCAGCGCGGTGCACGCTGACCACGGCGGTGCCTTCATCCGTGTCGGCCATGGCGACCACCACGTCCGCACCCGGGGGCAGTGGTGCGCCCGACCCGATCCGGATGGCGGTGCCCGACGTGACTGCGTGGCTGGCCCGGTACCCGGCCGGCACGTCGTCGGTGACGGTCAGCGAGACCGGTGCCCCCACGCGGGCCTCGGCGACATCAGCGGCGAGCAGCGCGTACCCGTCGTGGTCGGCGGCATCGAAGGGCGGCAGCGGCCACGGGGCGAGCACGGGCTCGGCCAGCAGGCAGCCACGCGACTCCAGCAGGGACACATCCAGGGGCTCCAACGGGCGCGCCCGGGCCAGGACCTCGGTGAGGTGCTCGTCGACGGTGCGCATCAGTGGTCCGCCACCTGCGACCGGGAGCGCGACTGGATCGGCGTCGTCATGGGCCGCACGATAACCGGCTCGACGGCCCGCGGTCGGGTCCGTGGGGCATGATCGTGGTCGTGGCTGCGACCAAGGCCGACCTGCGCGCTCGAATCAGGGCTCGACGCGCCGCCCTACCTGCGGGCGACTCTCCCGCGAAGGCCCGCCGACTGCTGACCGCGGCGCGGGCCGGTGCGCTGCTCGAACACGACGGGCGTGGCCGGCCCGCGCCCGTGGCAGGGTACATCGCCTCCCCCGGGGAGCCGGACGTCGCCGCGATCGCCCTGTTCGTGCAGCAGTCGGGCGGGCAGGTGCTGCTACCCATCCCGCGCCGGGACCGGGTGTTGGACTGGGCCCTCGACGACGGTCGCTACGAACGCGACCCCCGACTCCCGGTGTCGACGCCGGTGGGGCCGGTCGTGGGCAGCGCGGCCAGCGGACTGGTTCGGCACGGAGTGCGCCTGGTGCTCGTGCCCGCCCTGGCGGTCGATCGAGCCGGGACACGGCTGGGGCAGGGCGGCGGGTACTACGACCGCCTCCTGGCGCGGCTCGATCCAGGCATCCGGGCGGTGGCGGTGGTCGACGACGAGGAGTTGCTGGCCGCCGGCGCTGTGCCGCGCCAGGACCATGACCAGCCGGTCGGCTGGGCGCTGACGCCGTCCGGGCTCGTGGAGCTGAAGCAGTAGGCGCGGCGCCTCAGGAACTGGCGGAGGTCTTGGCCGCGCTGGATCCCGAGCCGGAGCCGCCCGACGAGCCCGACCCTGACGACGAGCCCGACCCTGACGACGAGGCGCTCCCGCTGCCGGCCTTGGCGTCCTTCGAGCCCGAGTCCGAGGCCTTGGCCTCTGACTTCGCGCTCGCCGGCGCGCCGGCCGAGGACTTGCCCCGGCTGTCGGTGCGGTAGAACCCGCTGCCCTTGAACACCACGCCGACATTGCTGAAGACCTTGCGCAGCCGGCCGTCGGGGCAGGACGGGCAGTCGGTCAGCGAGGGCTCGTGAATCGACTGGACGACCTCCAGCGGGGTGCCACACGCGGTGCACCTGTACTCGTAGGTCGGCATCGTCACCCTCCTGGCCCGGCTCGTTTCGGGGCACATTCTGGCACTCAACCAAGCAGAGTGCTAATCGCCGGCTGCGGGCGCGGTCCAACCGGTGCGCTGTCCCTCGGGGCAGTTCGCAGTGAGCCTGTGGACAGCCGCTGGGCGAACCCCGTGTGCCGGCCTACTGTCGGCGGCGGGACCTGCTCTGGGGCCCAGCCCGGTGGGGCGCGCGGACGGGGGCAACGATGGGCAGCAGGACCACGGCGAGGCAGGGGGGTGCCGCGCGGTTGCTGCGACGGCACCGGCGACTGCTGGCTGCGACGGCAGCCGGGATCTCGATCCTGGCCATGGGCGTTGCACTGCAACCGCCCAGCGCCGCGACCCGACCGGTCGTCGTGGCGGCCGCTGACCTGGTCACCGGCCAGGTCCTGGCACGCCACGACCTGGTGGTGGCGCAGGTGCCCGCCGGAGTCCTGCCGGCGGGGATCCACACCGACCCGGCGGAACTGACCGGCAGTGTGCTCGGCGCACCTCTGGCCAAGGGAGAGCCGGTGGCCAGCCATCGGCTGGCGCCCGGACCGATGTGGTCGGTCCCCGCGGGGATGCTCCCGCTGCCGATGCGCTTCGAGGACGCAGCCGCCGCCCAGCTGCTCAGACCCGGGACGCGGATCGACATCCTGGCCGCCGCCGGGCCCGGTCTGGACGCACCGATCTCGTTCGCGGGGGCGCAGGTGGTGGCTCGCGACGTCCTGGTGCTGATGGTGACCGCAGACGAGGGCAACTCCGCAGGGGCGCTCTCGGGTGGGGGGCCGACGGACCACTCAGCGCCGCTGATAGTCGTGGCGGCGGACTCCCCCACCGGGGCCGCGATCGCAGGCGCCCAGGCCCGGGCGAGCCTGACGTTCCAGGTGCACCCGAGGACCGAGTGACCTGAGCGTCCGCGCCGTCAGCGCGTCGGCGGATCGAGCTCGTCGGGACGCGCCACCGGCGCTGCTGCGGGACGATCCTCGCCGGCCAGCAGGTCGCGGATCTGGGTGAGCAGCGCGACCTCGTTGACCATCTCAACGACGACCTCCTCGGTCGGCGTCACCATCTTCTCGCGGGCCTTGTTCATGGGCACCACGAAGATGAAGTAGACGACCACCATGGTGATGAGGAACGAGATCAGCACCGAGAACACCGCGCCGAAGTCCACGAACGTGGCGGCCTCGGAGGTGCAACCCTCCGCGGGGGTGCGGATGCAGAACCCGAAGCCGGAGGTGTCCGCTCCGCCGAGGGCCGCGAGCACCGGGTTGATGATGTAGTCGGTGAACGACTTCACGACTGCGGTGAAGGCACCGCCGACGACGACCGCGACGGCGAGGTCGATCACGTTGCCGCGCATCACGAAGTCCTTGAACCCCGCGATCACCCCGGACTGCTCCGCCATGTCCCGCTCCCACCTGGATCGCCCCCATGGGGCTGGTTCGCGTGCGGCCGGTCCGGCCGCGCGTCGGCGACATGATAGAGCAGCGCGCGCCGATCAGCCGCCGTGGTGGGGGGGGCGTTGTGCCTCGTAGTGCGCCAACCGGTCCTCGTCGGACTCGCTGCGCTCACCCCACGACTCGGGTCGGTCCTCGGCGGCCCGGGACTCCCACGGATCGCCCACCGAGAGCGTGCGTCGATCCCGGGACGAGGCGCGGCTGCCCGGGGGACCTGGCTCGTCCGCCCCGATCCGTGCGTTCACTGCGGGTCGTCCTGGTCCAACTGCGCCAGAAACGCCTCGACCTGCGCGGCGATGTCAGCATCATCGGGCATCGCCGGCGCGCCGGGCTCCTGGGCGGCCCGCTGGGACATGAGCGCGTCGTACTGGGCCTCCAGGGTCGTCACGGCCTCGAGGTTCTCCGGATTGGTGGCGATCTGGATCGAGATGTCGGCGTCGGACTCGTCGGCGGTGGCCCGCAACTCATCGAGCGGGATCGCCAGGCCGGCGGCCGGGCCCAGCGCCTCCAGCAGGGCCAGGGCCCCGCGCGGGAACTCCGCGGAGACCAGGTAGTGCGGGATGTGCGCGGCGAAGCCCATCGCTGGGCGGCTCGCCTCACCCAGACGGACCTCGAGCAGGGCGGCGAGGCTGCCGGGCACCTCCAGGGACCCGACCCAGGGCTGCGCGCCGACGATCAGGGCGGGGTCGTTGGCGTGCAGCGTGATGTTGATCGGTCGGGTGTGCGGAGCCGGCCACGGGATCGCCTGCAGACCAACGACCTGGCGCACGCCCAACGCCTCGGCCAGTTCGAGGACGCCATCGGCGACCCGCTGCCAGGCAAGGTCAGGCTCGGTGCCGTGCAGGAGCAGGAAATGCTCGCCCTGGGCATCGACGACCCGGTCGACGACCAGTTCGGGCATGTCCAGGGAGGCGTAGTGATCGCTGGCGAACACCGTGCGCGGACGACGCCCCCGGTAGTCGAACAGGGCATCGATGTCGAACGTCGCCACGCGGGAGTTCTGGCACGTTGCCAGGACGTGCTCGATGGCCAGGCGCGAGGCCGCCCCCGCGTCCATGAACCCGGTCAGCCCATGGACGAGCACCGGGGCACCCAGGTCCGGGGCGTCCGGGTCGATCTCATAGGACCCCGCAGTCACGGACTCTCCTGTCTGTCGTCGTGCCCCGGGCCGGTCCGAGGCGCTCGATGGTTCCAACGAGACTACTGCGACGGAGATTCCCGCGCCGCCCCACCGACGACGCCGAGCCCGATCAATGTGCGATGTTGGCCGGCCTTGACCTTATGGTTACGCATGCTGCCGACTGGACTCGGGAGCGGCGGGGCGGGCATGAGAGGTTCCAGCACGCCGCGCGTCGACCTGAGCGAAGGGAGGGCCCTGATGAACTCTGGGCCCGGGACCGAGTCCGAGGGCGAGGAGTCCGAGCAGGTCGACCCCGAGCGCGGACGGGTCGCCCGACTGGTGCGCAACAAGCGGTTCGTGAAGCTGGTCGGCGCGATCATCCTCGTCGCCCTGCTCTACTACGCGTTCTTCGTCGTCCTGCCCGAGGAGGTCGACTGGAACCAGGTATGGGCCGCCCTGACTGCCCTGACCGCGGGCCAGGTGATCGCCCTGGCGCTCTCGGGGATCCTGGTGATGGTGCTCCTGGGTTGGGCGGCCAAGGCTTCGCTGCCGGGGCTGCGGCTCTACCAGGGGTTCGAATCGTCGGCGACCGGCCAGATGACCGCGTTCGTGGTCCCCCCGCCCGGGGACTACGTCATCCGGTTCGCGATGTACCGGACCTACGGGTTCACCGACGAGAAGTCTGCGATCTCGGTGCTCATCGCCCTCGTGCTGCGCTACGTCGCCACCTTCCTCATGCCGGTCCTGGGATTGGCGGCGATGCTGCTGACCGGCGAGGGCTCGGGAGATGCCCTGGGCTGGTTCGTCGGGTACACCCTCCTGCTCGGTGCCGTCGTGTTCCTGTTGCGCCGGATCGTCCAGAGCGAGGCGACCGCGCACACCGTGGGGCGCGTGATCAGCAGGTCCGTCACCTGGGTGATGCACCTCTTCGGCCGCAGCCCCTCGAAGGACCTCGAGGAGGAGGTCGTCGGATTCGGACGCAAGACGCGCGGGACGATCGAGAGCAACCGGCGCTCACTGATCGCCTCGAACATCGCCTGGGCCCTGAGCAACGCACTGGTCCTGGGGATGTCCCTGCGGTTCAGCGGCCTGGACGCCTCGGTGCTCTCGGCCGCCGAGATGCTGTTCGCCACGTCTGTGATCATGATGATCAACGTCCTGCCGATCCCGGGGATCAACGCCATCATCGTCCCGCAGCTGTCCTCCCTGCTGGGCCTGACCACCCAGACGCAGCAGTCGCAACTGACTGCTGCGCTGACCCTCTACCGGGCGACCACCTGGATCCTGCCGATGATGATCGGGTGCCTGATGTTCTTCGTCTGGCGCTACCGGGTGCGCCGGGACACGGTCACGACCGTCCCCGACGACGGTGCCGGCGAAGCCCCCGCCGAGGCCGCGGAGTGACCCTCAGCGCGCGGCGGCCCGCCGGTAGCGGGCGACCCCCATCGGCATGAAGACCGCCAGGATCACCAGGCACCAGAGCACCGAGGCGAGCATGGGGTTCTGCAGGGGCCAGTAGTCGGGGGCCACCGCCCCCGCGGGCACATTCCCGAACAGCTCCCGCACGGCAGCGGTGACCGCGCTGATCGGGTTCCAGGCAGCGATCGGCTGCAGCCAGGACGGCATGGACTCCAGGGGCACGAACGCGTTGGACATGAACGTCAACGGGAACAGCCAGATGAGCCCGGCGGTCTGGGCGACCTCCACGCTGCGCACGCTCAGGCCGATCACCGCCCCGATCCACAGGAACGCGTAGGCGAACAGTGCGAGCAGGGCGAAGGCGCCGAGCACGCTCAGCAGTGAGGAGTCCGTACGCCACCCGACCAGCAATCCGGTCAGGGCCATCGCCGCAGTGGTGACCCCGGCGAAGGCCAGGTCGGCGAACGTGCGCCCGGCCAGGACCGCGGATCGGGACATCGGCAGGGAGCGGAACCGGTCGAACAGCCCGCGGGACAGGTCATCGGCCATCGCGATGCAGGTGGTCGCGCATGTGAAGGCCACGGTCTGCACGAAGATCCCGCCCATCAGGAACTGCGTGTAGTCCCCGCCGCCGGGGATTTGGATCGCGCCGCCGAACACGAACGCGAACAGCAGCACGAACATGACCGACTGGATGATGCCGAACACGATCGAGTCGGGCTGACGACGCAGCCGGGTCAGGTTTCGATTGGTGATCGTCGCGGTGTCGGACAGGGACTGGGCCAGGTCGCTCATCGGTGGGCCTCCTGCGAGTCGGTTATGGCGGGGGAGCCGGCTGCGGGTGGGCCCTCGTCGGCGGGGGCGTGTTGACCGGTCAGTTGCAGGAACACGTCGTCAAGAGTGGGGCGGCGCACGCCGATGTCGAGTACGTGGATGCCCTGCTCGTCGAAGGCGCGGACCGCGTCGAGCAGCGCGCGCGTGCCGCCGCTGACCGGGGCCACCAGCGAGCGGGCGTGCTCGTCGACCTCGACGGCACCCAGGGCCAGGCCGGCCAGCACGTCGCGCGCCTGGTCCACCTGACCGACGTCCACGCTCACCGCCAGGCGTTCCCCGCCCACGGTCGCCTTCAGCTCGTCGGAGGTGCCCCGGGCGATCACCCGACCCCGATCGACCACCACGATCGAGTCCGCGAGCTTGTCGGCCTCGTCGAGGTACTGGGTGGTCAGCAGCACGGTGGTGCCCTGGCCCACGAGACCCTCGATGACCTCCCACAGGCCCATCCGGCTGCGCGGGTCCAGTCCGGTGGTCGGCTCGTCGAGGAAGATGATCGGTGGGCGGGCCACCAGGGCCCCGGCCAGGTCCAGGCGTCGGCGCATGCCGCCCGAGTAGGTCTTCGTCGGCCGGTCGGCAGCGGCCACCAGGTCGAACTGCTCGAGCAGCTCGGTGGCGCGCACCGCCGCTGCGCGGGAGCCCAGGTGGTAGAGCCGGCCCACCATCTGCAGGTTCTCCCGACCGGTCAGGTACTCATCGACGGCCGCGTACTGCCCGGACAGCCCGATCGAGCGGCGCACGGCCTGGGGGTCGGCGGCCACGTCGATGCCGTTGACGGTGGCCCGACCGGCGTCGGGCATCAACAGGGTGGTGAGGATCCGGACCGCGGTCGTCTTGCCCGCGCCGTTGGGACCCAGCAGGCCCAGCACGCTGCCCTCCGGGACGGCGAGATCGACCCCGTCGAGGGCACGCACCTCCCCGGAGCGGCTCGGGAACACCTTGACCAGACCGTCGGCAGTGATGGCAACCATGGGCGAATACAAGCGCACCCCCCTGACATCCGCACGCGCGCATGCGTGCGGCGCGCCTGCCGCAGCACGGATCCCCTTGACCGGGTCATAGCCCAGCCCTTGTCCTGCGCTATCACGATCGCGCGCAGCACGGCTGCTACGTTCGCAGCCGAGTGAGGAGCCGACGTCCGTGGTGATGAGCGGGGAGAGCATGAGGCGCACCGATGCCCGACCGCGCGCTGCGGCGACCCCCGCGCGCCTGCGCACCCTGTGCACCGGTGGTCTCACCGCGGCCCTCGTCGCCGGCGGTCTGGTCCTGTCCGGCCAGTCCGCAGCCTCCGCGCCGCCCGCCGAGCAGACCTGGGAGACCGGCGTGATCCGCTCGGTGGCCGACGGAGACACGGTGTCGGTGGATGTGACCAGTGCGCGCGACGCCGGGTTCATCGCCCCGGCGAGCACCGGGGCACGCAGCTACTGCGCCGAGCGCACGGCCGCGGACGGCACGCTGCCCGCCGACGACGGCGACCTCGACGGGTGCCGGGTCCGGCTGATCGGCATCCAGGCCCCGGAGAAGGCCGGCGCCGCCGGGGGGTCGGCCCTCGAGCAGTGCCGGGCAGCGTCGGCGACTGCCGCCCTGGCCGCAGTGCTGCCCAAGGGCACGCCGGTCCAACTGCGCTCGATCTCGGCGCGCTCGGTCGAGAACGACTACTCCGGCGGGCGCCTGGCGCGCACGGTCTACTACCGGACCGGGGGCCAGTGGGTGGATGCCGGCCGTGCGGTGCTCGCCGGCGGGCACGCGATGTGGTTCCCGTTCAGCAACTCCGACGGCGAGAAGCCCGAGCCCACGCACAACCTCGCCTACCGGCGCCTGGCCGACACGGCCGCTGCCACGCGGCGGGGCCTCTGGTCGGCGTCCTACTGCGGCACCTCGACCCCGGCCACGCTACGCACCTGGGTCGTGTCGGACCCGATCGGCAACGACGCGAACAACGAGTACGTCGTGCTGCTCAACGAGGCGACCAGCTCGCTGGACGTCAGCGGCTGGACGGTGCGCGACTCCTCCCTGGTCACCTACACGCTGCCCGCCGGCACCGTGATCCCGCCCGGGGACCACGTGCGGATCCTCACCGGTTCGGGCGCCCCGCGGACACCCACCGCTCGGGACTTCCACTTCGGCGGGCCCAGCCAGCTGTTCGCCAACGCGGCCTCGGCTGACGGCTACTTCATGGGCGACGGGGCCTACGTCCACGATGTGCAGCCCGGCTACGCCTACGGCAACCTGCGGTCCTGGTTCACCTACCCCTGCGACCCGGCGAACTGCCGCGACCCGCTGCTGGGCAAGGTGGTCATCGGCGCCGTCCAGTACAACCCGCCGGGCTCGGACACCGCGGCAGCCGAGTACCTGGAGTTCGCCAACACGACCGGCGCCCCGATCCGTCTCGGTGGCTACGCCTTCACGCGGCAGGGCGGGCAGTACCCCTTCCCGCCGGGGACGGTGCTGCCGGCGAGGGGCACGCTGCGGCTGTCGATGGGGGTGGGCACCGACACCGCCAGCACCCTGTACCTGGGCCGCACCTCGAGCCTGCTGGCCAACAGCGGTGACCAACTCGCCCTGGTGAACCTCAACGGGGCCCCGGTCGACTGCCGAGCCTGGGGTTCCAAGTCCTGCAGCGGGCTGCCGGTCAGTGGCGGCCTGATCCCGCCGACAACCCCGGTCCCCACCACGCCTCCCCCGGTGGCACCCACACCCACACCCTCGGCCAGTGCCCCGACCAAGGTGGCCCAGGTCCGCCCCGGTGCGCCGACCACGGTCAGCACCAGGGTGAAGTCCCGGCGGATCCGGGTCCGCTGGGTGGCCCCGGCCGCCAACGGCAGCCCGAAGATCACCAAGTACCGCGTCAAGGTCTACCAGGTGCGCCCCGGCAAGTCGCTGAAGAAGCGCGCCACCTGCACGGCCAAGGGCGCCACTCTCACCAAGCTCACCTGCCGCACGAAGAAGCTGCACCGCAAGCGCACCTACGTGGTGGTCGTCCAGGCCCGCACGATCAAGGGATCGAAGGGGTACGGCCCACGGTCGATGCCGGTGACCCGCCGCGTGAGGTGACAGCGAGCGGCGGCCTAGACTCAGCGCCCGTGACCATGAACCCCACCGACCTGTCCGGCTCACCGGACCCGTCCGCGCCCACCCCTGCCCGTAGCGACCTGCCCGCCTGGGACCGCTGGTTCTCCCTGACCGAGCGCGGCTCGACGGTCGGTCGTGAGGTTCGCGGCGGCCTGGTCACATTCGTGACGATGGCCTACATCGTGGTCCTCAACCCGCTCATCATCGGCACCGCGCAGGATATCAACGGCCAGTACATCGGTGGCGGTGACGACCCGGTCGTGGCGATCGGGCTGGTCTCGGCGGCCACCGCCCTGATCGCCGGGATCATGACGATCGCGATGGGCGGCATCGGCCGTTTCCCGCTCGCGGTGGCCGCCGGCCTGGGCCTGAACTCGTTCCTGGCCTACACGATCGCGCCGTTGATGACCTGGCCGCAGGCGATGGGGATGATCGTGCTCGAGGGCCTCATCATCGGGCTGCTCGTGCTGACGGGGTTCCGGACCGCGGTGTTCAACGCCGTGCCGATGGCGTTGAAGTACGCGATCGGGGTGGGCATCGGGCTGTTCATCGCGTTGATCGGGCTGGTCGACGCCGGCGTCACCCGCCCGGGCGTCCCACTGATCTCGTTCGGCGTCAACGGTGCGCTGCGCGGCTGGCCGACGCTGGTGTTCGTGCTCGGCCTGCTGCTGATGATCGTGCTGGTGACCCGCAAGGTGCGCGGGGCGCTGCTGATCGGGATCCTGGCCACCGCGGCATTGGCCGTGCTCGTCGAGGCCGTGGCGGAGGTCGGCCCGTTCAACGACGGCAACCCCGACACCGCGAACAACCCGGTGGGCTGGGCGCTGAACGTGCCGGTCATCCCCGACCAGTGGTTCAGCAGCCCCGACCTGAGCATCCTGGGCCAGTTCTCGCTGTTCGGCGCCTTCCAGGCGGTCGGCTTCATCACCGCCGGGCTGTTCGTGTTCTCGCTGCTGCTCTCGGACTTCTTCGACACCATCGGCACCGTCACCGGCCTGGCCAACGAGGCCGAACTGGTGGGCGAGGACGGCAGCATCCCGCACCTCGAGCCGATCCTGCTGGTCGACTCCGCGGCGGCGGTCGCCGGTGGCATGGCCTCGGCCTCGAGCAACACCAGCTACATCGAGAGCGCCGCCGGCATCGGCGAGGGTGCGCGGACCGGCATCGCCTCCCTGGTGACCGGCGTGCTGTTCCTGCTGGCGATGTTCATCTCACCGCTGGTCTCGGTGGTGCCCTACGAGGCGGCCACCCCCGCGCTGGTCATCGTCGGCTTCCTGATGATGACCCAGATCAAGCACATCCCGTTCGACGACTACACCATCGGGATCCCCGCGTTCCTGACCATCATCATCATGCCGTTCACCTATTCGATCGCCAACGGGATCGGCGCGGGCATGGTCACCTACACGCTGCTGCAGGTCGCCACCGGCCGGGCCCGGCAGGTGCCGTTGCTGATGTGGATCGTGTCGCTGGCGTTCGTGGCCTACTTCGCGATCGACCCGCTGACCTCCTGGTTGACCGCGCTGACCGGATGAGCCCGGGGTCAGCCGGGGTGATCCGGGAGGCTGGTGCCGCGGACGCGCAGGCGCTGTACTCGATCTGCCTGCGCACGGGCGACGCCGGCGCGGATGCCACGGACCGCTACACCGAACCGGACCTGCTCGGCGACGTGTACGTCGGGCCCTATCTGCATCTCGCCGACGGGTTCGGGCTCGCGGCCGAGTCGCAGGACGGCCGGGCGCTGGGGTACGTGCTGGGCACCGCGGACTCGACCGGGTTCGCTGCCGCGTGCGCCGCGCAGTGGTGGCCGGCCGTGCGCGCCCGGCATCCGCTGGCCGCGCCGGCGGGCGTGCTCCGGACCACGGCCGACGAGCAGTTGGTCGCCCAGCTCCACGATCCGCCTGAGCCCGACCCCGCGCTCGTGGCGCGCCATCCGGCGCACCTGCACATCGACCTGCTGCCCGAGGCGCAGGGCCGGGGGCTCGGCCGGACGCTGGTCGAGACGTTCTTCGCGAGGCTGCGTGAGCAGGCCGTACCCGGCGTTCATCTCGGGGTCGACCCCCGCAATCACGGTGCCGTGGCGTTCTACGAGCGGCTCGGGTTCCACGTGTGGGACGCCGCCGAGGGCGTGATCCTGGTCCGGGATCTCGCTGGGTAGGAACAACCCCGCTCCGCGAGTACGCTCGCGCTGCCTGGCGCGTGCTGGACAGCCAGGTCGACCTGGGTGGGGTATTGATGAGCAACACGTTCCTGCGCACGCCGTCGCGCCCGTTGTCCGTTCTCGTGAGTTGGGCGCTGCTGCTGCCCATGCTGGTTGTGGGTGGCGTCACGTTCGGGGCGGCTGGGCCGGCTGCCGCGGCCGCCGAGCTGGTCGTGACCAAGTCCGCCCCCCGGCAGGCCTTGGTCGGCGACCCGGTCACCTTCGAGATCACGGCACGCAACCCCGGTGACGCGCCCTTCTACAACCTCTCGCTGCGTGACGTCCTGCCGACCGGGTTGACCTACGAGTCCACCGCGACCGCCGCGGCCGGGGAGCCCCAGGCGATCCCGGCTGCCCCCGTGCCGGCGGGCCAGCAACAGACCCTGATCTGGTCCAATGTCGCCGACCTGCAGCCCAACTCCAGCTTCACGCTCGTGTTCACCGTCACCCCGGACGCCACGGTCCTGCCGGTGGGCGCGGCGGTGACCAATGTGGGGCAGGCGTTCGCGAGCGCCCAGCCTCGCGTCGTGCCCCGGTTCGACGCCGATGGCGTCCCGATCGCATCCGCCAACGTGCAGGGTGCCGACAGCGGCCCACAGACCACCCAGTTCAGCGCGATCGAGGTGCGCAAGTCCGAGCCCAGCCCGGAGGGCGAGCTGCTGCGCGGCGTGCACGACAACACGACGACCTACACCCTGGAGATCCAGGACAACGACGCCCTGGCCACCAACGACGTCACGGTGCTCGATTACCTGCCGGCGGCACTGGAGTTCCTGCACTGCGGCGACGTGGACAACTCGCCGACCGGGCTTGTCGAGTACGACGGCGCGGACCGCCTGACGGTCGTTCCGCCGCCGGCGGGCGACGGGATCTGCCCCCCGATCGGCGGGACCAGCACGCCGCGGATCGATTCGATCGACACCGTGACCCTGGCCGCCGGTAACCCACAGGGCTACCCGGCCGGTGTCTACACCCGGGTCGAGTACGTCCTGGGCGACCTCGATCCCGCCGAGACGGTGACCCTGAAGTACCGGGCCGGCATTCCCATGAACGAGAACGTCGCGTTCACCGACCCGGTCCCCGCCCCGGAGTCCGGCGAGCAGGCAGCCAACCTGGCCAACAACACCGGACCGTCCACACGTGAGAACGGCGGCGAGCAGTCGATCACCAACCACGTGAGCGCCACGGGCATCTACACCGGCCCGATCCTCGATGACCCGGACGGTGGTCCGGTCAGCGCCTCGGACGAGGCGACCCGCACGGTCGAGGACCTCGCGATGGTCAAGACCGTCAGCCCGAACGAGTTCACGCAGGGCCAGATCGCGACCTACACCCTGACCCTGAACGGCTCGGAGTACGTCGCCAGCGCGGGCATCGTGGTCACCGACGTGCTGCCCAACGGGGTGTGCCCGCTGGCTGCCGCCGGTACGCCGGGCGCGGCGGCGGACTGCCTGGACAATGGCGCGAACACCCCGTCCACCCCCTATGCGTCCTACGTGGTGGCCGACGACGGCACGACGACGATCTCCTTCGAGCCCGTGTCGGTGGCCCAGAACGGCACCACGACGATCACCTACTCGGCACGGATGCGCAACGACTACGGGGGCACCTCGCAGGCGACTGGCGGGCTGGCCGGTCAACCGATCGCCACCGGCGACTCGTTCACCAACGACGCCGAGCTCACCGGGACCTCGACGTCGGCAGTGACGGGCGGGCAGAGCCAGGAGAGCGGTGAGGCGCCGGTCGTCGACGACTCCCAGGTGACGCTGACCAGCACGGGAGGATCGCTGGACAAGGCCCTCAAGCCGCGCGACAGCTCGTTCGCCCTGGCATATGACTGTGACGGCCCCAGCACCGGTGACCCCACCTCGTCGCCGACTCCCTTCGGGAACACCGAGGACTTCCTCGCAGCCCCCGGCTTCGACCGGAACCGGCTCGCCTTCCGCAAGGGCGACCGGATCTGCTTCCAGATCACTGCCCGGTTCTCCGAGACCACGCAGACACGCAACGCCGTGATCGGCGACTTCCTCCCCGTCGGCACCAGCTACGAGGCCAACTCGTTCCGCCTCGTCGGGCCGACCGGGGTGGGGGCCGAGGTCGGGGAGAACAACCTGCCTGAGGGCGAGGTGCTGTTCAACGAGACTGCCGCCGCAGCCGGCACCCAGGACCCGATCTGGCTGCTCGGCCGCTCGGTGGGCGATGGCCTGGCGCGATCCCTGCCCCCCGGCGCGGTGTTCCAGGGCCGGTTCGCGGTGATCGTGGACCGCGCACCCGAAGCCGGGGGGGTCGAGATCGTGGGCAACCTGGTCAAGATGCGCATTGAGAACAGCGCCGGCCAGGCCCAGTCGTTCCGCGATCGCGAGGACTTCGGGATCATTCCGCCCCCGCCACTGGCGACCGTGAAGGGCGTCGCGTCGGTCAACGGCGACACCCAGCCGTGGAACCCGACGACCGGCAACGACGGCATCGAGGTCAAGCAGGGTGACCTGGTCACCTACCGCGTCGACCTGAGCAACGAGGGCACCCTGGCCGACGCCAACGTGGTCGAGGCCCGGCAGATCGAGCTGTGGGACGTGCTGCCGGTGGGAATCACCTGCGCCGATGTCGTGCCCGCGGGGTACACCTACGACCCGTCGGTCAACGATGCGATGACCGTGCAGTGCTACGACGCGGGTGCGGCGATCCCGACCACGCCGCCAGCGGGCCGCGCCGACACCACGACCCCGACGGGGCGCAGCGTCATCCGCTGGAAGGACACCGCCGTCCCTGACAGCATCGACGGCACCGAGACGGCCCGGTCGAACCAGAACGCGCTGTGGTCCGCCGAGCAGGTCGAGAACGACCCAGCCGCCCCGGACGATGCGACCAGCACCCGGTCCTACCTCTACCAGGTGCGGGTCCCCGCGCAGGTGTCGGTGGGCGCCAGCCTGCCCAACACCGCGGGCGTCCGCAGCTACGGGGTCCTGAACTCCCTGCAGAACGTCGTGCCCTACTTCCCTGAGGAGAACATCGACTCGACCGTCCCGGTCGTGGACCGCGACGCACCGCGCTCCCGCGACGACTCGGAGATCTTCCTGCCGCGGGTCATCGCGACCAAGGGCGTGACCTCCGCGATCGACGAGCCCGGGAACGTGGGCGCCGAGACCGCCCCGGCCGCCACCACCCAGGCCGTCCCCGGTGAGGTCGTGACCTACACGGTCGCCGCACGCCTGCCCGCCCAGACCACCGTGTACAACGCGACGTTCACCGAGCCACTGCCCGCCGGTCAGCAGCTGCTGTCCGCGGAAGCGGACTGGTCGGCCACCGGTGCGCCCGGCGGCCCGTGGACAGCGCTGCCCGCCGGCGTCACGCTCGACACGACCACCACTGCGACGGCCCCGACGCTGCGCTTCGGGCAGGTCTACAACAACGCGACCAGCACCGATCAGCTGTTCCGGATGACGATCACTGCCCGGGTCCTGGCCAGCGCCCCCGCGAACGCGCAGGGCGCTGCCGTGCGCAACACCGCGACGTTCTCCTCGACGCCCGCGGTCAACGGCACCGGGACCCCGCTGACCGCG
The DNA here is from genome assembly GCA_963798745.1 of uncultured Actinomycetes bacterium. Classification (GTDB taxonomy): domain Bacteria; phylum Actinomycetota; class Actinomycetes; order S36-B12; family CAIYMF01; genus Prado023. The sequence continues at coordinate 318,434 of CAWCUF010000007.1, read as the reverse complement.
CAGGCCCGCGCGACGGTGAACATGGTCGAGCCCAGGCCGACGATCACGAAGTCCACGACCGGCGACGTCAACGGAACCGTGCTCGGTGGCCAGAGCGTCACGTTCACGCTGGAGGTGGACGACACCGCCGGTCGCCCGCCCCTGCACGACTCCTGGGTGGTCGACTGCGTCCCCAGTGGGTTGGAGAGCCCGACCTACACCACCACCACCCCCGCGGGGATCGCCACGCTGACCCCCGAGCCCGGCACGGGCACGCTCGACGACCCGGGCAACGGCTGCCCCACGGGCACGACCCGGCTGGCCTGGAACCTGGGCCTGCTGCAGGCTGGCGCACCGACCGTGGAACTGAACTACACCGTCACGGTGACGACCACTGCCGTCGGCGCCCAGTTCTACACGAACACCGCCACCGTCTCGGGCAACTCCCTGGCCGGCGAACGCACCGACCCGACGCAGCCCGGGAACACCGACGGCCGGCCCTACTCGCAGTCCAACAGCCGCACGCTGACCGTGGCCGGGGCCGGCTCGTTCAAGTCCGTCGACAAGCCCAACGCGACCATCGGCGAGATCGTCACCTACACGATCTCCGCCGAGCTACCGCCGAACGTCAACTTCTACGACGTCGCACTGATCGACAGCCTGCCGGTGGGTGTCGTGCCCGAGCCCACCGTGGGCGATTCGGCGGTCGTGTCGACGCAGTGCCGCTCCCTGGCGGGCGACCCCTGCGACCCCGACATCACCCCGGTCCCGCTCACTGCCGCACCGGACCCTGCCGACCCGAACACGGCGAATCGGATCGGGCTGTTCCTCGGCGACCTCGGGCCCTCGACGCAGCTGCGGATCGTCCAGGTCGTCTACACCGCGCGCGTGGTCGATGTGCCGGCCAACACGACCGGCACGGACCTGGTCAACAGCGTGGTCGTGCGCTGGAACACCGTGGACGGCCAGAACCCGACCTCGGTCAACCCACCCACGCAGTGGACTGAGACCGGCACGCCCAGGACGACGACCGTGAACGTGACGCAGCCCCTGCTGTCGATCACGAAGAACGTCAACGACACCAGCGTCGACCCGGGCCAGACGTTCACCTACACGGTACGCGTGAGCAACGCTTCCGGCCCGGATGTGAGCGCCGCGTTCGACGCGACCGTCACCGATGCGGTGCCTGCGGGTGTCATCGTGGACCCCGCGACCCTCGCCGCCTCCGGTGGGGTGCTCTCCGGCACCAATGCCGACGGGTCGGCCGGGCGGATCACCTGGACCCTCCCCGGGCCACTGGCACCCGGCACCTCCCGGACGTTCGCCTACTCCGCCAAGCTCGCCGCCTCGCCGACGATCAATGCCACCGGCAAGCGCAACACCGCCGATATCGGCACCTACTACTCACTGCCCTCGGATTACGAATTCGGCTTCCCGGGTGGCGCCCTGAACCGCCGCGAGTACGACGGACCCTCGGCCGCACGCACCGTCACCCCGCAGTTCCCGGCTCTGCTGGCTGCCAAGACCACGCCCAACGGTCCGATCGCCTACGTCGGCGACCAGTTCGCCTGGCGCTTCACGGTGACCAACACCGGCAGCAGCGCTGCACGCGACGTGGACCTGATCGACGTCCTGCCGCCGAACTGGCGCTACCAGCCCGACTCCGCCTCGGTCACGTTCGGCGCTGGGGCGGCCCAGGCCCTCAACCCCACGCTGTCGCTGGACGGCGCGGTGCAGACGCTCACCTGGACCGATGCGGGCAACCTCGCCCCCACCCAGGTGGCGACGGTCACGTTCCGCGCCGTCCCGTTGACAGGCGCCACCACCAACCCGGGCGCCGGCTCCGACAAGGCGCACACCAACACGGTGCGGGCCGCCGCCGACGACACCTCCGGGGCGTCGGGCAACCTGACCGGGCCCTACGAGTCCAACGTCGCGCCCGCGATCGCCCGGATCCACGCCGCTGACGTCGCGATCGACAAGACCGCCGGGGACTTCGTCGCCGGCGCCACGGGCACGTTCACGCTGGTCGTGCGCAACAACGGCACCGACCCGGCCGTCGGGCCGTTCCAGGTCACCGACCCGATACCGACCACCCCTGCGGGGCTGACCCACAGGTCGGCCACAGGTGCGGGCTGGAGCTGCGGGCTGCAACCAGTCGCCGGTACCCCCGGCACGGTCGTCTGCTCGCGGACCAACGGCGCCGACACGCTGACTGCCAGCGGAGCCGGGGCGCAGTTCGCACCCATCGTGATCACGGTGGCCGTGGCTGACGACGTCGCCTCGGGCACCACGTACGACAACACCGGCAGCGTGACGGCCAAGACATTCGACCCGAACCTGACGAACAACTCCGACCCGGCCACCGCCACCGTGCGCGCAGAGGCGGACCTGACGATCGTCAAGAAGCTCTCCGGCCAGCTCGTGGCTGGTCGGGACGCCACCTACACCCTCGACGTGACCAACCTGGGGCCCAGCGTGAGCCGGGCCGACATCGTGGTCCGTGACACGCTGCCCCCGGGTGCAGAGTTCCTGTCTGCCGCCGGCGAGGGTTGGGACGACTGCACCGAGGCCGCGGGAGTGGTCACCTGCACCCGCAGCACCGACCTGGCCGTCGGGGAGAACGCGGGGCAGGTCACGCTGAAGATCGGCATCCCGAGTGCACAGGCCGACGACGTGGTCAACATCGCCCGGGTGAGCGGCACCACGCCGGAGACCACGTTGGACAACAACGAGTCGAGGGTCACCACACCCGTCACCCGCTCGGCCGACCTCACCCTGGAGAAGAGCCACGTCGGCGACCTCATCGCGGGCCAGACGGGCACTTACGAGCTGCAGGTCGCCAACTTCGGACCCTCGGACGCCGCGGCGAACGTGACCATCACCGACACCCTGCCTGACGGGCTCACGTTCGATTCAGTGACGTCCACGTCGGGCGACTGGGGCTGCACCGCCGCGGGCCAGGGCCTGACCTGCACGCGCGGCACCGAGGGCGGCGGTACGCCGAGCACGATGCCGGCCGGCGCGGGGATCGGCGCGGGCATGGAGGAGGTCCTGACCATCACGGTGGCCATCGGCCAGGACCTGCCAACCGGGGACATCGCCAACTCGGCGACGATCAAGAGCCCCACCCCGGACCCGAACCCGGGCAACAACACCGACGACGACCTGACCGGCACGGACACGCTGGCCGACCTGTCGATCGTCAAGACGGTCCCCCCGGATGAGGTGACCGCCGGCGAGCAGGTGACCTACACGCTGCAGGTCGCCAACGGCGGCCCGTCGGTGGCCAGGCAGTTGATCACGGTCACCGACGTCCTGCCCGCCGGGTTGAGCTGGCCCGGCCCGGGCAGCGCGACCGGTGACGGGTGGGCCTGCGCGTACACCGCTGCGGACCGCACGGTCACGTGCACGCGGGGCACGGACCTGGCCGCCCCGGCCGCACCGAGCGACGACCCCATCGAGGCGCCGCCGATCAGGCTGGTCCTCGACGTCGATCCGGACGCCGGTCCGGCGACGATCGTCAATGCCGCCGACGTGGACTCGCCCACCAACGACCCCGACCTCACCAACAACACCGACGAGGTCCCGGTGGTGGTGGTCGATGCCGTGAACGTCTCACTGGCGAAGTCGCACGAGGGCACCGAGCCGGTCACGGCCGGCACGCAGACGACGTTCACCCTGCTGGTCACCAACGACGGCCCCTCGGACGCCGACTCGGTGGTCGTGCTCGACACCATGCCCGATGGCCTCATACCGCTGCGAGCCAGTGGGGAGGGCTGGAACTGCGCGGAACCGGTGGGCCAGACCATCACCTGCGACCGCCCGACCCTGGCCGCGGACCCCGACGGGGCGCCCGCGACGGGCCCGCCGATCACGGTCGAGGCGCGAGTCGATGCCAGCGTGCCCGACGGCACGCCACTGGAGAACTCGGCCACGGTCAGCACCAGCACCCCCGGTGACGACCCGGCGGACAACACCGGCACCGCCGTCGTCCCGGTCCGGGCGGTCGCCGACCTGACCCTGACCAAGGCTGCCCGGGCGCTGCCGGAGGGCGAGACCCTGGAGGCCGGCGAGCAGGTCACCTACGACCTGGTCGTGACCAACGGGGGTGACTCCGACGCTGTGGCCGATGTGGTGGTGGTCGACACCGTGCCGCTCGGCTTCACGTTCGCCGGCACCGCCGGGACCGGCTGGGAGTGCACCGCCGCGCCGGACGCGACCGACCCGCCGGCCACTGGTGAGGTCATCACCTGCACGCTCGGCGAGGACCCGGACTACCTGGGTCTGGCCGCCGGAGCAACCGCTGCGGCCCTGTCGGTGCTGGTGTCCATCGACCCAACGGTGCGCGCCGGCGAGTACACCAACAACGCCGTCGTGAGCACACCGACCGACGAGCGCACCGAGGACAACAACGACGCCTCGGAGACCGTCACGGTGGGCGAGGGCGCCGACCTGTCGATCACCAAGTCGCACACCGGCACGGTCCGGGTCGGTGACCCGCTGGGGTTCAGCCTGCTCGTGCGCAACGAGGGGCCGTCAGTGGCCCGTGGCGTGGTCGTCACCGACGAGCTGCCGACCGGGCTGACCTACGAGTCGGGCACCGGCGAGGGCTGGACCTGCACAACCGACGACCAGTTGGTCACCTGTGAGTTGGACGGGGCGCTCGATCCGCTGGCCGAGACGACGATCGACCTGACCGTCACCGTCGAGCCGTCGGCCTATCCGGGCGTGGTCAACCCCGCCTCGGTCGCCTCCGAGACGCCGGACTCCGACGACTCGAACAACTCCGACACCGACGAGGTGACGGTGCCGCCCTTGACGGACCTGGCCGTGGCCAAGTCCCACGAGGGCACGTTCCAGGTGGGCCAGCAGGCCAGCTACGCGATCCTGGTCACGAACAACGGGCCGACCCCGGCTCCGGACGTCGTCATCACCGACACCCTGCCCACCGGGCTGGAGTTCGTGTCGGCCAGCGGAGCGGGGGTCGCCTGCTCGGCCGAGGGCCAACTCGTGACCTGCACCGCAGACGAGCCGATGGCCGTCGATGCGCAACTGGCGATCACGCTGACCGTCGAGGTGCTGCCGACCGCCTACCCGGGGGCGACCAACATCGTCTCGGTGACCAGCCCGGCCGAGGAGACCGACACCGTGAACAACACCGCTCAGGACCCGGCCGTGGTCGACCCGCTGGTGGGACTGGAGCTGACCAAGGAGCTGATCTCCCAGGACGACGACCGCGCCCTGTTCGAGATCGTGGTCACCAACAACGGTCCGAACGCGACCGTCGAGCCGATCGTGGTCGTCGACGACCTGCCGGTCGGCCTGGAGCTGGTGGCCGCGCAGGGCACGGGCTGGGAGTGTGGGGTCACCGAGCCGGTGACCTGCACGCACCCGACGTCCCTGGCGGTCGGCGCGAGCGCGTCGTTCGGGGTGGTCGCAACCATCACGGCCCCGCCGGAGACGACCGTCACGAACGTGGCCACGGCCACAGCCGGCTGCTCGCCCACGCCGGCGGCCAGCGACGGGGACGTGCAGGCCGCAGTCACCGTTCCGGTGGACTGCGGGCGTGCCGAGGCGGACCTGACCACGCCGCCGGAGGCCGAGGCCGGCGGTTCCGGCGACGGCGATGGTGACGGTTCGGACAATGACGGGCTGGCCGACACGGGTGCCCGAGTGGGGTCCCTGGCACTGCTGGCCGTGGCCTTCATCGCACTGGGCGGCGCAGCAGTCATGACCTCCCGGGGGCGCCGGGAGGCCTGAGCACCGATCGAGGTCCCCGGGCTGAGGTGGCCCGGGGACCTCATCGCGACCCACGAGTCGCGGCTGCGGCCCCCTGGACGGACAATCGGGGCGTGAACTGGGGGTCCTACTCCTTCCTCTACGGGCCGATGCTGGCGCTGGCTGCGCTGGCTGGCCTGGCCCTCGTGGCGCGCTGGGCGAGCACGAGTTCGTCGCTGATCGAGACCCCGCCCATGCCCGGGGCGGCCGAGGAGTACGGCCTGATGATCCCGGTGGCCAGCCCGGCCAACGCCCGGGCGTCGCGCGAAGCCGCCTCCCGGCTGGTCGACGCAGGCGTGCGCTGCCGCGAGGTGGACACCACCGAGGGTCGGCGGATCATGGTCTGGGCCGAGGACGTGGCCGCGGCCCGCGCGGTGCTGGACACGCCACGATGATTCCCGGTGAGGCTGACGATCCAGGGTAGTTCTGGCACGGGGACTGGCGTCTGTTCCCAGGAGGAGGTTCGCATGGTGCAGTTGGAGCGCATCACTGCAGACCCCGCCGTGATGGGCGGACGAGCCTGCATTCGCGTCACGGTGGCCATGGTCGTGGGGGAGATTGGCGCCGGTCAGACAGTCGACGAGCTGCTGGCTGACTACCCCTACCTGGAGCGCGAGGACGTCCTGCAGGCACTGCGCTACGCCGCGTGGCTGGCTGAGGAACGCGAAGCAGGTCTGGCCAGCGCATGACCACGACCCCGGCGAGCCCAACAAGCGTGCGACTGCACTACTCGTGGAAACATGAACGTTTCGCTTCGCTGGATCCCCTCGTTGATCGCCGCGGGCTTCGTGGCGCAGCGGTCGGCTCTCGCGGTCTCAGGGGTCCAGGCGTACGCGAGTTCTCGCCCGCATGTGGCGCTGCGGATCGGTGATCGGGTCCTGGCTGCTGGACCAAACCGCGTCGGCGCTGCAAGGGGCCGAATCGATACGTGCCCCCGGCAGGACCCGTCGGCCCGCGAACGGGCCTCCTCCCGAATGCCGCCAATGGAGTTCATCGAGGCGGCTGACCCGCAGGGGGCCATCCGCCTCGATGTGCCCCCGGCAGGATTCGAACCTGCGGCCTGTGGTTTAGGAAACCATCGCTCTATCCCCTGAGCTACGGGGGCCCAGCGCCGCACGACGGCGCTCGTCGGTGATTGTCGCAGATCGAGACCCGGCAGCCGAAACGCGCGGCGGTGCCGGGCACGGGCGTCCGCTTGCGCGATCGCCGCGCGCCAACGAGCCTGAGCTCATGACGATCGAGGTCCACGACGGGCTCGAGGCCGAGGTCGGGCGGGTCCGGGTGCGCAGGGTGCTCCCGAGGCGGCGGTTGCGCACCGTCGGGGCCTGGTGCTTCGCCGACCACATGGGTCCCGCCGAGGTCACCGAGACTGCCGGACTCGACGTGGGCCCGCACCCGCACACGGGCCTGCAGACCGTCACGTGGCTGATGGACGGCGCGGTCCTGCATCGCGACAGCCTCGGCAGCGAGCAACTGATCCGTCCAGGCCAGGTCAACCTGATGACCGCCGGGCGCGGCGTCGTGCACGCGGAGGAGAAGACCGGCACCTATCGGGGCACGCTGCAGGGCGTGCAGCTCTGGGTTGCGCAGCCAGAGCATGCCCGTCACGGCGATCCCGGCTTCGAGCACCATGCCGACCTCCCGCAGGTGCACTGGGACCGGGCCGAGGCGACCCTCATCGCGGGCTCGTACCTCGGGTCCACCGCACCGGCGGCGTTCGGCACCGAGCTGCTCGGCATGCAGGTGACGCTGCAGCCCGGATCGACGACCTTCGCGCTGCGCCCCGATTTCGAGCACGCCGTGATCGCCCTGGACGGCCCGATCCTGGTCGGTGGCCAGCCTGCCGCGCTGCGTACGACCACCAGACCCGGCCAGCTCGCCGCCCTGGGAACCGGCCACGACGAGATCGACCTCGAAGCGCGCGAGCCCACCCGCCTGATGCTGCTGGGCGGCACGCCCTTCCCCGAGCCGGTGGTCATGTGGTGGAACTTCGTAGCCCGCACCGCCGACGAGGTCTCGGCGTTCTACTCCGACTGGCGCACCGGCGCGCAGCGGTTCGGCGAGGTGGACTCGTCCCTGGCCCGCATCCCCGCGCCGCCACCGCCGTGGGAGCCGATCCGTGCGACTACCGGACCTGGTGAGTGATCAGTCACCGACGGTTGGCACGGAGCGAGTCGTTCGGGGCGTCGGGGCGCCGTGGCAGCGCTTCCCCTTGGCCCCGCTGCCGCAGCTGCAGGGGTCGTTGCGGGAGCGCCGGGCATCCGCGGTGGCGTACCAGTGCCGCAGCCCGGTGGCGTCCCGGCCGGTGCACAACTCCTGGGGCCGGGAGTGGTACCAGCCGAACACCAGGGCCGTGAGCAAGCAGCCGCCACCGGTGCCCACCGAGACCGGGACGCGGCCCAGATCCACGCAGAGGCGCCCGATCAGCATGCCCAGGCCCGCACCGGCACTGTCCCCTATGTCTGGTGTCAAGCGGCGGCGGATAGCGGGGTTGGTAGGTGGTGTGGGTGGCTTCCCGGGGAATCCGCTCCCGTTTGCCCGATCCGCTCCCCGAATTCCGGGAGCGGATCGGCGAAACGGGAGCGGATCCAGTCGGCCGACATGCGCGCCAGGGGGTGCGCCGGTCCGCGCGCCGCCCCTTCCGGTGAGTTGCGAGACAGATACCCCCTGGGGTATTATTGCCAGCAATCCCCAACGACCCCGAGGAGTCCTCATGTGCAGTCCCGCGATCTGCCGCGCGTGCGGCAAGGTGACCTACTCCGGCTGCGGCCAGCACGTCGACCAGGTCATGGCCAACGTCCCGGCCGAGCGCCACTGCACCTGCCGCTGACCTGAACCAGGTTCGGTGCAGGGCGCTGCCCAAGCGGGGGCGCGCTGCACCGACTCCCGGCACGGGTTGGTGTGCGCAGCCAACCGGGGACTCCGTGGGCGGCCACGCCGTAGGGTCGGCCCATGGTTCCCGGTGCCGCGCCGACGGACGGACCCAGCGTCAGCGCCCGCATGGGCCTCGCCGGCCGCCGGGCAGCGCGCCCACTGCGGGCTAATGTCGCCACGGCGCTGCACTCCTGGCGGATCATCCTCCAGGCCACGGTCGCCTGCACCCTGGCCTACGCGATCGCCCTGGGCCTGGGCCATGAACAGCCGTTCTTCGCGCCGATCGCCGCCTTCGCCACGGTGGCCCTGTCCCTGGCCCAGCGCCTGCGGCGCTCGGCCGAACTGGTCCTGGGCAACGCGGTGGGCATCCTGCTCGCCGACCTGTTGATCGCCCGCATCGGCACCGGCGCCTGGCAGGTCGGCCTGGTGGTGGCGATCGCCCTGACCGCAGCCCTGCTCGTCGGGGGCGGGCCCACGCTCGTGATGCAGGCCGCCTCGGCGGGCATCCTGATCGCCACCCTGGCACCACCGACGGCCACGGACCCGTGGAACATCGACCGGTTCGTCGACGCCCTCGTCGGCGGAGTGGTGGGCCTGGCGGTCTCGGCGCTGCTGATGCCGGTGGATCCCGCTCGACACAGTCGCGCGGCCCTGCAGCCGGTGCTCGGCGCGGTGGCGTCGGGCTACCTGCGCGTGGCTGACGCGCTGGCCCAGCGCGACGCCGGGGCGGCCCAGCGCGTCCTGGCCGACCTGCGTGCCACCGGCCCGGCGCTGGCACGTTTCCAACTCGGGCTGGACGCCACTCGGGAGTCGGTGCGACTGTCGCCGTGGTACTGGCGTCAGCGCGACCTGATCGGCACCTACACCGACTCGGGCGGGCACCTGGACAACGCGCTGCGCAACCTGCGCGTGCTGGCCCGCCAGGCCAGCATCGCCCTGGACCGCGACGACGCGGTACCCGAGGCGATCCCCCGGGCCCTGGGCGAGCTGGCCCGGGCCGTCCAGGCCCTGGACGGGGTGCTGGCCGGCGAGGCCCCCGCCGAGCCCGTGCGCGCGGCGATCATGTCCGCGGTGGAGATCGGCGCAGCGGCACCCATCGAGGGCATGTTCACCGCCCCGATGCTCGGACAGGTCCGACTCTCGGCCGCGGACCTCCTGCAGGCCACGGACCTCACCGCAGGCGAGGCGACCCAGGCCCTGCGCGCAGTCCGCGATGGCAGGTCCGACGCGGACACGTCGGCCTGAGGCGCCCACACCCACGTGTTGGTCCCGGTCAGAACTCTGTGTAGTCTCCTCCAAGTTAGGTAAGGCTTACCTGAGCGAGTGGAGACACATCATGTTCGGCAATTTCCTCATCGGCCTGCGCGAGGGCCTGGAGGCCAGCCTGGTCGTGAGCATCCTGATCGCCTACCTGGTCAAGACCGGGCGCCGGCAGCTGATCGCTCGGATCTGGCTGGGCGTCGCGGCTGCGGTGGCGTTGTCACTGGGGGTGGGCGCGGTGCTGACGTTCGGCACGCGCACGCTGACCTTCCAGGCGCAGGAGGCGATCGGCGGATTCCTGTCCATCGCGGCCGTCGCGCTGGTGACCTGGATGATCTTCTGGATGGCGGGCAACGCCAGGAGCTTGCGCGGTGAGTTGCACGCCAAGGTCGACGACGCGGTCCACCGCGGCGGGTGGGCGCTGGCGTTCGTCGCCTTCCTCGCCGTGGCCCGTGAGGGCCTGGAGACCGCGCTGTTCCTCTGGTCAGCTGTGCGGGCCAGCGGGGGTGGCACCACTCCCCTGCTCGGAGCCGCCATCGGGCTCGGCACGGCGGTGATCCTGGGGTGGCTGATCTACCGCGGCGCCCTGAGGCTGAACCTCGCCACGTTCTTCACCTGGACCGGAGCCGCCCTCGTCGTGGTCGCCGGCGGCGTCCTCGCCTACGGCGTGCACGACCTTCAGGAGGCCGGCATCCTGCCCGGCCTGAACAACCTGGCCTTCGACGTGAGTGCAGCGATCCCGCCCAGCAGCTGGTACGGCACGGTGCTCAAGGGGACGCTGAACTTCTCACCGGCGACCACCTGGCTGGAACTCATGGCGTGGGTGGCCTACGTGGTCCCCGTGATGTGGCTGTTCCTTGCCAAGGTCCGACCCGCCGGACCCGCACCGAGACCTTCTGCCGCCGTGGTCGAGCGCGCATCAGATGACTCGACCCCCGACGCCCTGACCACCTCGACGGCCGCACCGGCCCGAACCAAGGAGACCCACACATGACCACGACCACGCGCCTGGTTGGCGCAGCATCCACCATCCTGGGGCTGGTGGCCCTGGCTGGCTGCACCGAGAACCCGAGCACCGTCAGCACGGCCGGCTCCATCTCGGTGACCAGCAGCGACGCCGCCTGCGACCTCGCCGCCGCAGAGGCTCCGTCCGGACCCGTCGTGTTCACCGTGGCGAACACCGGTGACCAGGTGACCGAGTTCTACCTCCTGGGCGAGGACGGCCTGCGCATCGTGGCCGAGGTGGAGAACATCGGTCCCGGGCTGACCCGGGACCTCGTGGTGCAGGCGGCCCCGGGCACCTACGTCGCCGCCTGCAAGCCGGGCATGATCGGCGAGGGCATCCGCACGCCGTTCACGGTCACCGACAGCGGCGCGGACCTGAGGCCGACCGGCCCGCTGGCCGAGCAGATCACCGCGGCGACCACCGCCTACGCGGCGTACGTGCGCGACCAGAGCGCGCAGCTCGTGGCCGACACCGACGACTTCGTCGCGGCCTACCTGGCCGGTGACGACGACCAGGCCCGCGCCGCCTACGCCCCCACCCGCATGCACTGGGAGCGCATCGAGCCCGTGGCCGAGTCGTTCGGTGACCTGGACCCGAAGCTGGACCTGCGCGAGGCCGACCTCGACCAGGGGCAGGAGTGGACCGGCTGGCACCGCATCGAGAAGGACCTGTGGCCACCGTCGGACTACACACCGATGTCAGCGACCGAGCGGGAGACCATCGCTGCCCTCCTGGTGGCCGACACCGCGGAGCTGAACAGCCGGGTGCAGGGCATGACCTTCGCGGCCGACCAGTTGGGCAACGGCGCCAAGGAGCTCCTCGACGAGGTGGCCACCGGCAAGGTCACCGGCGAGGAGGAGATCTGGTCGCACACCGACCTGTGGGACTTCCAGGCCAACGTCGACGGCGCTCGGGTCATGTTCGACTCGTTGGAGCCGGTGGTCGCCCAGAAGGACCCCGAGCTGGCCGAGGCGCTCGGGCAGCGCTTCGACGAGGTGCAGGAGCTGCTCGACCAGTACCGCATCGGCGACGGCTTCGTGCTCTACACCGACCTGTCCGCCGAGCAGGTCAAGGAGCTCGCCGCGGGGGTCGATGCGCTGGCCGAGCCCCTGTCCCACCTGACGGCCACCGTCGTCCTATGACCCGCGCCACCAAGGTCTCGCGGCGCGGATTCCTGGGCCTGATCGGAGCCGGCACCGTCGGTGGGGCGGCGGGCGCGGCCGCGGCCGGGGCCGGGATGGCCGCCGGGGCAGCCGACCCGGCTGGGTCCGGGGCCGGTGCGCCGCATCCCTTCTACGGCGCCCACCAGGAAGGCATCCTCACCCCGGTCCAGGACCGGTTGCACTTCGCCGCCTTCGACGTCACCACCACCCGCCGCCAGGATCTCGTGGACCTGCTCAGCACCTGGACGGCCGCCGCAGCGCGGCTGACCCAGGGCGGGGGTGCCGGCACGTTCGGCCCGGTGAACGGCCCCTACGATGCGCCTCCCGATGACACCGGCGAGGCGCTCGGGCTCCCGCCCTCGGGGCTGACCCTGACGTTCGGGTTCGGCCCCAGCCTGTTCACCGACACCGACGGTCGGGACCGGTTCGGCCTGGCCGGGCAGCGCCCCGACGCGCTGGCCGACCTGCCCCTGTTCCCCGGTGACGACCTCGACCCCGCCCGCAGCGGTGGCGACCTGTGCGTGCAGGCCTGCGCGCACGACCCCCAGGTGGCCGTGCATGCGATCCGCAACCTGGCCCGACTCGCCTTCGGAACCGCTGTGGTGCGCTGGTCCCAGTTGGGGTTCGGTCGGACGTCCTCGACGAGCACCGCGCAGGACACCCCGCGCAACCTGTTCGGGTTCAAGGACGGCACGGCCAACGTCAAGGCCGAGGATGCCGACGTCGCCGAGCAGGTCTGGACCCAGCCCGGCGACGGCCCCGAGTGGATGAGCGGGGGCAGCTACCTGGTGGCACGCCGGATCCGGATGATCATCGAGACCTGGGACCGCTCGTCCCTGCGCGAGCAGGAGACCATCATCGGGCGCACGAAGGCCGAGGGCGCCCCACTGTCAGGCGGGACCGAGTTCAGCGAACCGGACTTCACCGCGACCGGCCGCGGGGACCAGCCCCTGATCTCGGTGGACTCGCACGTCCGCCTGGCCCATCCCAGCGCGCACGGCGACGTGCGCATGCTGCGCCGCGGGTACAACTACGTCGACGGCAACGACGCCCTGGGTCGGCTCGACGCCGGGCTGTTCTTCCTGGCCTACCAGCGCGACATCCGCACCGCGTTCCTGCCCGTGCAGACCGCGCTGGCCCGCAGCGACACCCTCAACGAGTACCTCGCGCATGTCGGCTCGGCCACGTTCGCCGTCCCGCCCGGGGTCGCGGTGCCCGGCGGCTTCGTGGGCCAGGAACTGTTCGCGTGAACGGCACTGAGCCGGCCATCCGAGGCGGCTCGGGCACCCAGAGACCCGGGACGGTCGGCCGGTCGCACGGGACCTAGGTCCATGGTTAGGCAAGCCTAACCATGGGGTATTGTTCCGGCCATGACGCTGGACCAGGCCCTCGTGGGGGCGCCGATGACCGTCGTGAGCGCTTCCGCGACCTCCCCGCGGGTCAGCCGTCGTCTGGCAGAACTGGGCATCCGGCCCGGCGTGGTCCTCACGCTGCAGACCCGCACCAGCGGTCGCGGCGCGATCGTGGCCATCGGCGACGACCGGCTGGCGGTCGCGCGCATCATCCTGACCGGCGTCCAGGTCGAGCAGGCGCCGGCCCATGTCTGACACCCTGACCAACTGCCACGAGACGCCCGGACCGCAGGCCAGTCGCGGGGCGCCGCGCGTCGCGCTCGTGGGGAGCCCCAACTCCGGCAAGTCCACGCTGTTCAACGCGCTCACCGGCGCCGGGCGGGCCGTGGGCAACTACCCCGGCACGAGCGTCGAGGTGGGCTCCGGGCGGTGGCTGGACCCGGCGCTGGGAGAAATCGCCCTGACCGACCTGCCCGGTGCGTACTCGTTGGACCCGATGTCCCCTGACGAGGCGCTCACCGCGGACCTGCTGCGCGGTGGCGATCAGGTCGACGCGGTGGTGGTGGTCTGCGATGCGGCCCACCTCGGTCGCTCCCTGGTCCTGGCCGCGCACGTGCGACTGCTGCCCGTGCGGGTGGTCGTGGCGCTGACCATGTCCGACCTCGCCGCACGCCGTGGGGTGCGCGTCGACGAGCAGGCCCTGGCTGAGGCACTGGGCGTTGCCGTCGTGCGGATCGATCCCCGGCGCCGTGACGTGCACCGATTGGCCCAGGCCGTGCGCGAGTCGCTGGCTTCCCCGCAGCGCAGGCCGCTGGTCCTGACCCCGGCCCTCGCCGGTTGCGGCGCCGACTGCCCCGCGGACTGCACCCAATGCCCGCCCACCCAGGTCCGCGACGTCGCGGCCGCCATCGAGGGCGACGACGACGACCTGGCGCGCGCCGAGGCGCTGTTCGCCTGGGTCACCGACACCACCGCCCGGGTCAGCACCCACGACGCCGAGGCGCGCCAGAACTGGACCGACCGGATCGACCGCTGGGTCACCGCCCCCCTCGTGGGACCGCTGCTGTTCCTGGCAGTGATGTGGGCGGTGTTCGCCGCCACGACCACGGTCGCCGCCCCGCTGCAGGACGCGCTCGATGCCCTGTTCAGCGGACCTGTCACCGACGCCACGACCGCGGTGCTGGGCGCGGTCGGCCTCGGCGGCACCCTCGTGGAGGGCTTCGTCGTCAACGGCCTGATCGGCGGCATCGGGATGCTGCTGACGTTCCTGCCGCTGATGGCGATCATGTTCGCCCTGCTGGCCCTGCTCGAGGACTCGGGCTACATGGCCCGCGCCGCCGTGGTCACCGACCGGCTGATGGGCCGGCTCGGGTTGCCGGGGCGCGCGTTCCTGCCGCTGGTCGTCGGGTTCGGCTGCAACGTGCCGGCGATCTCCGCGGTGCGCGTGCTGCCCGATGCCCGTCATCGCCTGCTGACCGCGCTGCTCGTACCGTTCACGTCCTGCTCGGCCCGGCTGACCGTGTACGTCATGGTGGCCGCCACGTTCTTCCCCAACAGCGCCGGGACCGTGGTGTTCGTGATGTACCTGACCAGCATCCTGCTGGTCATCCTCGGCGGATTGTTGCTGCGCTCCACGCTGATCCGCTCGATGGGCTCGGACCCGCTCGTGCTCGACCTGCCGCCCTACCAACGGCCGGCGGCGCGACTGCTGGTCGACGCGACCTGGATGCGGCTGCGCGGATTCCTGCAGACGGCTTCGGGCATCATCGTGGCCACGGTCGCCGTGGTCTGGGTGCTCGGTGTCATCCCCGCCCCCGGCGTCGGCGGGGCGCTCGGCGAGGTGCCGGTCGGCGACAGCCTGTACGCCTGGATCTCCGAGCAGGTGGCGGTGCTGTTCACCCCGACCGGGTTCGCGGAGTGGCACGCCGTGGGGGCGCTGATCGTGGGGTTCGTGGCCAAGGAGGCCGTCATCTCCTCCTGGGCCCAGACCTACCCCGCGGGCGCGGACCTGTCGACCTCGGTGTACGCCGACTTCGTCGCCAGCTCCGGGGGGCACCCGCAGGCCGCGGCCGCCGCGTTCCTGGTGTTCCTGCTGGCCTACACCCCCTGCGTGGCCACGCTGGCGATGCAGAAGCGTCAGATCGGGACCCGTTGGACGATGGTGGGCATCGGAATGCAGTTCGCCCTCGCGTGGCTGCTGGCCGTCGCGGTGTTCCAGGTGGGGGTGCTGCTGACATGAGCGGCGCCCACGCGCGTGCCACCGTCCCCTCGCTGAGCGAGGTCCTCTCCGCCGTCGGCGCGGGTGCCGGATCGACGGCCGAGGTGGCTCGGCGCACGGGTACCGCACCCGAGGTGGCCGAGACTGCGTTGGCGACGCTGGCCGCAGCCGGGCGGATCCGGCGCGTCCTGGTGTTCGCGGGGGCGTGCGCCGACGACGGCTGCGGGTCGTGCGCGTCCACCAGCGGGTGCGCGTCGGCCGGGGTCGGGTCGCTGGTGGGCTCGGGGCTGACCGCCTGGCAGGTCGTCGAGCGCTGAGGCCGCCGGCGGACGGGGCGCCTGTCGACCGGACCGGATTGCGCGGACCAGGAGCCCCCCAGCGCCGACTTCTGGTTGAACCAGCCCCTCCCGACTCACAGATCCAGGCCAACCGCGCTCCGTATGGTTGAAACGCGGGCCTGGGACGGGGTTCTTTCAACCACGCGGAGCGCGAAACCCCGCGGCGCCGGTCGCGACGCACGCTCTTTCCACCACAACTCGGCGGTTCAGGGCATGTATCGCAGCGCGGCCACCGCGCCGGGCCCGACGCGGTCCTGAGGATGGCCCAGGAGCATGGCCTCACCGGCTTCCGGCTTCGAAACCCACCGCCGGCCCGGGGGGGTTCAGGGCATGGCTTCGCAGCGCGAGTACGGCGCCGGACCGGATCGGTCTTGAGGGGTGGCCACTACGAGCCTGCCCCCTCACCGGTTCCCTCGTCGCCAGCCTCTGCTGGCCCAGGGGCAGCGGCTGCCAGCACTCGGCGCTCGTGGTCGAGCAGCCATGCCTTGAGGTCCATTCCCCCGGCGAAGCCCGTGAGGGCCCCGGAGGACGCAACCACCCGGTGGCACGGCACGATGATCGAGATCGGGTTGCGGCCGTTCGCCGCCCCGACCGCACGCGCCTTGCCCGGGTCGCCCAGGACGGCGGCCTGTGCCCGGTAGCTCATCGTCTGCCCGTAGGGGATCTGGGCCAGGACCGCCCAAGCGCCGCGCTGGAAGTCCGTGCCGACCGGGTCGAGGGGGACGTCGAACGTCGTGCGCTCCCCGGCGAAGTACTGTGCCAGTTGATCGGCGGCCTGGTCGAGGTGCGCCTGGGCACGGACGTGGGCCGACTCGGCGCGGTCACCTTGCGTGGCGCGCTCGCCCGCCGTGGTGCGGTCGTGGTCATCGGCGGGACTGCGCTGATCGGTGCGACGGCGCTGGCCAGCAGCGTCCGCGATCGAGCGAGCAATCCGCGACCCGTCCTCACCCGGCCACAGCACGGCACGCACGCCAGCCGGGCTCGCGACGAGCGTGAGCAGCCCCACCGGGCTGTCGATCGTGCGCCGTACCAGCGCGGAGACGGTGCTGTTCATCGTGGCAATCCTGTCCTCGGCGATCGGGTCATCGTGGCGCACGTGTCGTGGGCGATCGGGGGTCGTGCCAGTTCGCGATGTCGTGCGCCCTGCTCCGGAGCCGGTGGCCGGCTTGCGCAGTGGCTGCGACTTCGGCTGCGGCTGCGACAACCTGGAACGCTGCTGCCGCAAGTGGGGCTGTTCGCCTCCAGGTTGCGCAACCGCACCGCCCGCCAAGGACCACTTCGCTCCAGATTGCGCCGGGTCGCCTGCGGAGGACCGTCCGACTCCAGATTGCGCCGCGGGGTCGCCCGCCGAGGACCGTCCGACTCCACATTTCGCCGCGGGGTCGCCCGCGGAGGACCGTCCGACTCCAGACTGCGCCGCGGGGGCGCCCGCCGAGGACCGTCCGACTCCAGGTTGCGCAACCGCACCGCCCGCCAGGCTGGCCCACAGGTGCGCCACGGCGTACGAGCGCCATGGGCGCCAGGCGTGTGCGGCGCGCTCGATCGCGCGCGGACGGTCGTCCCCGCCCAGCGCTGCCACCGCGTGGCGCACGCCCAGGTCGCCGGCGAGCATGATGTCGGGGTCCCCGAGTCCGCGCATCGCCACGTAGGCCGTGGTCCACGGCCCGATCCCGGCGAACCCCTGCAACTGCGCGGCCACCGCCTGCCGGTCCGCACCCGGGTCCAGGACCAGGCCACCCTCGGCCAGCGCCCGGCACACGCCCACGAGCGCCGCACCCCGAGCTCGGGGCATCGACAACGCCGTCGGGTCTGCCGCCGCCAATCGCTCGGCGGAGGGGAACACCCGGGTCAACTCCGGATCGGCCAGCGCCAGCGGCTCGCCATGCGCGGCGACGAATCGCCCCACCACGGTCCGAGCGCCGGCGACGCTGACCTGCTGGCCGACGATCGCGCGCACCACGATCTCGTGCGGGTCCACGCTGCCCGAGATGCGCAGACCGGGCCGGGCGGCGACCAGCGGGCCGAGCATCGGGTCGGCGCCGAGCACCTCGCCGACCGCAACCGGATCCGCGTCGAGGTCGAACAGTCGGCGCACGCGCGCCACCCCGGCGCCGAGGTCACGCAGGTCGCTGAGGTGGAAGTCCGCATCCAGGCCGCCGACGGTCGGCTGCACGCTCACGGTGGCGTGCCCGTGGGGCAGCGCCAACGTCCGCCGGTATCGGGCTCCGTCCCACGACTCGAGCCCGGGAATCGCGCGCTGACCGAGGAAGGCCAACAGGCTGTCCGGATCGAACGGCTCGCGCGCAGCCAGACGCACCCGGATCGGTGTCGCCGACTGGAGCGCGCCCCCCGGGTCAAGCCCGGCCGACGCAGCCAGGCTCCCGTGGGATGTCCCACTACCGGGCCGACCGCCGTTCGACTGGGCACCCTTCGACCGAGCACCGTGCGGCTGGGCACCGTGCGACGGGCCACCGTGCGGCGGGCCACCGTGCGACCGGGCACCGCGAGCTGCCCCACCGTCGGCTGCTCCACCGGCAACAGAACGTCCGCTCCCGCCCCCACCGGCCACCGCCCGTCCGCTCCCACTCGCACCTCCCGAAGGGGGCGCGGTGCTCGGACCAGCCCTGCGGCCCCGCCGGCGCAGCGCCGTCGGCGACAGACCGTAGACCGCGCTGATCGTGTCGTTGAACGACCGGATGCTCGCGAAACCCGCTGCCCACGCGACCTCCCCGGCGGGCAGGCCGGTGGTTTCGAGCAGGATCCGCGCGGTGTGCGCCCGCTGGGTTCGCGCGATCGCCAGCAGCCCGGCGCCGAGCTCGTCGGTCACGAGCCGGTTGAGGTGTCGCTCGCTGTAGCCCAGGGCCTGCGCCACGCCGGCCACCCCCAGCCGCTCGACCGCCCCGTCGGCGACCAGACGCATCGCGCGCGCCACCACGTCACCGCGCACGTTCCACTGCACCGACCCCGGCACGGCATCGGGTCGGCACCGTCGGCACGCCCGGAAGCCGTCGCGCTGAGCTGCCGCAGGGGTCGGGAAGAACGTCACGTTGGCGCGCTTGGGCGTGATCGCCGGGCAACTCGGCCGGCAGTAGATGCCGGTGGTGCGCACGGCGGTGTAGAAGGCCCCGTCGAAGCGTGCGTCGCGGCTGGCGACGGCACGGTAGCAGCGCTCGTGGTCGAGGTCCATGTGGGCATCCTCCCTCAATTCCCGGAGTAGCACTGGCAGGAATCGGACGCGACGATCGCGCGGGCGAAAGAGAAGGCGCAGCCCGTGCTTGCGGCTGCGGCTGCGGCTGCGGCTGCGGCTGCGGCTGCCCCAGTGTGGCGCGCTGCTGCCGCAAGAACGACCGTTCGGCTCCAGGTCGCGCAACGGCGCCGCTCGCGAGGGACCGCGTCGCTGCGCCCGTCAGCCCTTGACTGAACCAGCCCCACCCCCGCCACCCGCGCCGGGAACCGGACCCGCACTGCGCGCACCCCCCGGTCCTTCGACTACGGCTGACCCCAGGTCCGGGGCCGGGACTCCTCGGAAGCGATAGGGCTGCGCGGGATGCCCGTACTGCAGCAGCCACGACTCCCCGGCCCGGTCGGATGCGAGCACCTGAGCCACTGCCGCGACGACGTCCTCGACGCCCATGAGCGGGGTGCCCGTCGCGCGCAGCAGGTCCCGCACCGGATCGACGATCGCCGTGTCGGTGAAGCCCGGGCACAGGGCGTTGACGACGATCCCCGCCGGGGCGAGCACCGGACCGATCGAGCGCACAAGGTTCACGACCGCAGCCTTGTTCGCCGCGTACACCGGATCCATCGGCACCGGCGCGAGCCCCGCGAGGCTGGCCAGGACCACGATCCGCCCGCCACCCCGCGCGCGCAGCGCTGGCAGCGCCGCCGCCACGCCGAACACCACGCCGTCGAGGTTCACGCCCATGGCCCGGCGGTAGGCCGCCTCGTCGAAGGCGTCGAGGGTGAATCCGCTGTCGATCCCGGCGTTGAGGATCACGAGGTCCACACCGCCGAACGCCGCGACCGCGGCCGCCACGGCAGCGTGGTCGTCCGCCAGGATGCTGACGTCGCAGCGCACGGCCAGCCCGCCGATCTCCTCGGCAACCGCCCGCGCGCCGGATTCGTCGATGTCGGCGACGACGACCTGCGCGCCCGCGCCGGCCAGCATCCGGGCGACCCCCGCGCCGATCCCGCAGGCACCGCCGGTGACCAGGGCCACCTGACCCACCCACGCACCGGGTGCGGGCTCTGCCATGGGGACTCCTCTGCACCGACAACACCGGGAGTGGGACGATGCCAACGTACCAACGCCAGACCGGGCGCAGGTGCGCCTGCGGGCGCCCAGCGCCGAACCCCGCACGGATGGAGCATCGATGGACTTCCAGGCCAGCCCCCGCGCCGAGCAGTACCGCAGGCGGATGCAGACGTTCATGGACGAGGCGGTGTTCCCTGCCGAACCGGTCTATGCCGAGCAGCGCCGCGCGCTCTCGGCGGCCGGCGCGCCCCACGACCTGCCAGCGGTGGTCGAGGAACTGAAGTCCCGGGCTCGTGCGCAGGGGCTGTGGAACCTGTTCCTGCCCGACAGCACCGATCCCGCCCACGGCCTGTCCGTCCTGGACTACGCGCCCCTGGCCGAGCTCTCGGGTTGGTCCCCGGAACTCGCCCCCGAGGCGATCAACTGCGCCGCGCCGGACACCGGCAACATGGAGATCCTGCACATGTTCGGCACCCCCGAGCAGAAGGAGCAGTGGCTGGAGCCCCTGCTGGCCGGTGAGATCCGATCCGCGTTCTCGATGACCGAGCCCGAGGTAGCCAGCAGCGACGCGCGCAACATCGAGACCTCGATCCGCCGCGAGGGCGACGAGTACGTGATCGACGGCCGCAAGTGGTGGAGCACGGGCGCCAACGACCCGCGCTGCCGGGTGATGATCGTGATGGGCAAGACCGATCCGGGCGCCGACGTCCACCACCAGCAGTCGATGGTGCTGGTGCCGACGGACGCCCCCGGCGTGCAGGTCGTGCGCAGCGTGCCGGTGTTCGGCTACCACGATCAGCACGGCCACGCCGAGATCACCTACACCGACGTGCGGGTGCCGGTGACGAACCTGCTCGGTGAGCAGGGCTCCGGGTTCGCGATCGCCCAGGCCCGGTTGGGCCCGGGGCGCATCCACCACTGCATGCGCGCGATCGGGATGGCCGAGCGGGCGCTGGACCTGATGTGCCGACGCTCGATCCAGCGGGTCACGTTCGGCAAGCCCTTGGCCCGCCAGGGCGTGGTGCAGGAGTGGATCGCGGAGTCCCGGATCGCGATCGAGCAGGCCCGGCTGCTGACCCTGAAGGCCGCCTGGATGATCGACGACGTCGGGGCCAAGGGCGCACGCAGGGAGATCGCCGCGATCAAGGTGGTGGCTCCGCGGATGGCCCTGCAGGTGGTGGACCGCGCGATCCAGACGCACGGCGGCGCCGGGGTCAGCGACGACACCCCGCTGGCGATGATGTGGGCCGGCCTGCGCTCGTTGCAGATCGCGGACGGCCCCGACGAGGTGCACCTGCGCGATGTCGCCAGGCTCGAGCTGCGCCCGCTGGTGGCCCGGCCATGACCGAGCCCGGGTCGGGGCCCGACGCCGACCAGATGCCCGATGAGCTTCCCGGCGCCGGACGGGTCCGCGACCAGATCCCCGGGGCCGGCCCGGTGCGCGAGGAGGACGCCTTCGACGTGGCCGCCGTCGATGCCTGGCTGCGCACGCTGCTGCCCGAGTTGGCTGCGGGCCTGCCCGCTGTCATGCAGTTCAGCGGGGGCGCGTCGAACCTGACGTTCGTGCTGCGCTACCCGGGCCGCGACCTGGTCCTGCGCCGCCCACCTGCGGGGCAGAAGGCCG
The DNA here is from genome assembly GCA_963798745.1 of uncultured Actinomycetes bacterium. Lineage (GTDB taxonomy): Bacteria > Actinomycetota > Actinomycetes > S36-B12 > CAIYMF01 > Prado023. The sequence continues at coordinate 296,584 of CAWCUF010000007.1, read as the reverse complement.
CCGGCGCGCACGACATGCACCGCGAGTACGAGCTCCAGCGGCTGCTGGCGCCCTCCTACCCAGCCGTGCCGCACATGGTCGGTCACTGCTCGGACGACTCGGTGCTGGGCTCGCAGTTCTACGTGATGGACCATGTCCCCGGCCTCATCCTGCGCGGCGACCTGCCCGAGGGGATCACCCTCGACCCGCCCACTGCGCGCGGCCTCGCGCTGGGCATGTTCGACGCCCTGGCCGACCTGCATTCGGTGGACGTGACGGGCACCGGTCTGGACGAGTTCTTCCGGGGCCCCGGGTACGTCCGCCGACAGGTCGAGGGCTGGTCGGGCCGCTACCGGGCCGCGTACACCGACGACGTCCCCGACGCCGAGGACGTCATGGCGTGGTTGGCCGCCCACCAGCCCGAGGACGTCGGTGCCCGCCTCATCCACGGTGACTGGCGCTTCGACAACCTCGTACTCGACCCCGACGACCTGTCCAGGGTGCGCGCGGTGCTCGACTGGGAGATGGCCACGGTCGGAGACCCGCTCATGGACCTCGGCGCGTCGCTGGCGTACTGGGTGCAGGCCGACGACGACCCGGTGTTCCAGGCGTTCCGCCGCCAACCGTCCAACGTGGCGGGCATGCCCACCCGCGACGAGGTGGTCGCCCACTACCTGCACCGCACCGGGCTGGAGCTCCCGGCTGTCGGCTGGCGGTTCTACGAGGTGTTCGGCCTGTTCCGCCTGGCCGTGATCGCGCTGCAGATCTGGTACCGCTACCGCGCGGGGCAGACCCGCAACCCCGCGTTCGCCCAGTTCGGTGCCGCCGTGACCTATCTGGTCGCCCGGGCTCGGGGCCTCATCGCCGAGACCGAATAGCCGCCGGGGCTACTCCGGCGGGCCCCAGTAGAACATGTCGAACCGGTCGGCTCCGGCGGCCATCGCCTCGGTGAAGGCGAACGAGCCGTCGTACAGGGCGTCGCCGATGATGATCCCGTCGAGCCCGTGGGGCACCAGCTCGTGCAGCTCGTGCAGGTCGTTGAGATGGGCGATGCCGCCGCTGGCCATCACTGGCACGTTGGTTGCCGAGCAGAACTCGCCGAGCAGGTGCCGGTCATCGCGGCGCCAATGGTGGCGTTCGACGTGGTCGGACACCACGAACCGGCGCACGCCGGCCCGCTCCATGGCCGCGGCGACGTCGAAGACGTCCTCGGCGCGGATGTCCAGGCCGACCGCGATCCGCTCGCCGTGCGCCGCCACGGCACCCGTTGCCCAGTCCACGTCGACCGGGTCGATCACGACCCGCGAGGCGTCAGTGGCCAGGGCTGCCGCCAGGGTCGCCTCGTCGTGGACGTGGCCGGCGTACTGCAGGTGCGCCCCGCTCCTGACCACGTGATGCAGTCCCGGCGCGCCACCCTCGACCGCGGACTGGTCGACGACGTGGATCCAGGCTGCGCCCTGGCCCACCCATGAGGCGATCGACTGCGCGGGCGTGCCGGTCGCGGTCGACGCGCCGTATCCGGGCGGGGCGAGGCGGGCGCTCCCGTCGACGATCGTGACGACGGGGAGCAGGGCGAGGGGGTACTTGGCCATGCGCGCAGCCTAGCCGGGGCCGGGCAGCCACAGATGCGCCGACGATCCGCACCGCTCGCAGGGGGGCGTGTCCCTATGTCTGTGGTCAAGTTGAGGGTCGGGGATCGTAGGACTGGCCGCGTCCCGGGGATCCAGTCGGCCGACCAGCGGGGCGGCGTCGTGGACCTGCCTGCCCGGTCCGCGGGCGGTCCTGCCCGCACGGGTAGCGTTCCGGCCATGACCGGCCTCCCCGTCCGCGCCGAGCACGCGATCGCCCTCACCGTGCGCGGCTACCACCTCGACCTCTACGGGCACGTGAACAACGCTCGGTACCTGGAGTTCCTCGAGGAGGCCCGCTGGGCCTGGTTCGAGGAGCGCACCGACCTCCAGCGCATCCTCGGCGGAGAGGTCCAGATGGTGATGGTGCGCCTGGAGATCAACTACCGCTACCCGGCCGGGATCGGCGATCGGCTGTCGATCACGACCCGCCTGGGCGAGGTACGGGCCCGCAGCGCGGTGTTCCACCAGGAGATCCACCTGGCCACGACGGGCGCGCCCGTGGTCGACGCCGACATCACCGTCGTGATCGTGGACGACACCGGGCGGGCGGTGCCCATCGAGGGCAGCTACCGGGAGTTCCTCGACCAACTCACCTGAGTCCCAGGTTCGACGATCCAGGTGGGTCGGACGTGCTGGAAGGCGTCCAACCCGCACGGTCGAGCCCACGGTCTCCGACCCACACCCCCCGCGGATCCGCGATGATCGGTCCATGACCACCCTCCCGCACACCTGGCCGCCCCGCGATCTGCACCCAACCGGACTGCTGACCCTGGATCGGCCCATCACCGTCGAGGGCCCGTGGACCGAGCAGGTCCGGTTCGCGCTGCGGATGCTCGACCCCCTGCCCGCTCCCGACGATCCGGGCCCGGGCTCGGTGCACCTCATCACGCGTACTGACGACGACCTGCCCGACGAGGGCTACCACCTGGAGATCGCCACAGATCGGATCACGATCGCCGCGAGCTCAGCCGACGGCGCCCTGCAGGCCACCACCACGATCCGCCAGCTGCTGCCCGCCGGGGCCTGGCGGGTGACCGCGACCCGCCGCGACGACTGGACGCTGCCCGCCCTGACGCTCACCGACGCCCCCGCCTTCGGCCACCGCGGCGTCATGCTCGACGTGGCCCGGCACTTCGCCCCGGTGCCCGAGGTGCTGCGCTGGATCGAGCTGGCCGCGATGCACCGGCTCAACGTCGTGCACCTGCACCTGACCGACGACCAGGGCTGGCGGACTCCCTCACACGCCTACCCCGCGCTGGCCGAGGTGGCGTCCTGGCGCGCGGCGAGCTGGGTCGGGCACAGCCGTGGCATCGAGGCCGAGGACCCGACCCGACTCGACGACACCCCGCACGGCGGGCACTACTCGTTCGAGGACCTGGGCGAGATCAGCACGCACGCGCAGCGCCACGGGATCACGATCGTGCCGGAGGTCGATCTGCCCGGGCATGCCAGCGCACTGCTCGCCGCCATCCCCGAACTCGCCGTCCCGGGCACCCCGCCCCAGCAGGTCGCCACGCGCTGGGGCCTGCTCGGACGCACGATCTCACCGCTGCCGGATGCGATGCGGATCATCGAGACCCTGCTGGGCGAGGTTGCCGACGCACTGCCCTCGCCCTACCTGCACATCGGCGGTGACGAGGCCGACCTGACCATGTGGCGCGAGTCCGGCGAGGTCCGTCGCCACGCCGAGCAGCACGGGGGGATCGAGGGCCTGCGCGGGGTGGTGAACGCACAGTTGGCCCGCATGGTCCTGGCCCTGGGCCGCACCCCGATCGCCTGGGACGACGCCTACGTGGCCGGTGGCCTGCCTGCACGGACCGTGGTGATGCCGTGGCGCTCGGCGGACCTCGGCCTGCACGCGGCCGCCGCCGGGCACGACGTGATCATGGCCCCGGTGATGCCCACCTACCTGGACTACGCCGAAGCCGCAGGCCCCGATGAACCCCTGTCGATCGGGGCGCCGGTGACCCTGGCCGACGTCGCCGCGTGGACCCCGCCGACCGCACCCGACAGCAGCCCCGGGCGGGTTCTCGGTGGCCAGGCCCAGCTCTGGGCCGAGTACACGCCCGACACCGCCGCCCGCGAGTACCGCGCGTTCCCCCGCCTGAGCGTGCTGGCCGCGAACCTGTGGAGCGGCACCCCGACCAGACTGGACACCGACGCCCCGGCACTGACCGCACAGCTCGACCGGCTGGCCGCCCGGCAGGTCAACGCCCGCCCGCTGGCCGGACCACACCCGTGGCAGTTCGCCGGCGCCGGTCGGCGCTCCCCGGCCGGGGCGTACCCGATGGCCGAGGTGCTGACCTACCTCGAGCAGGCCGCCCAGCACTCCGAGCCGCCGCCCAACTGAGCGCCCGTGTCGTGACTTAGGTCCCCCCCGTCGAGGCCTCCTGCCCCTCGGCGCCCGCCACGAACATGGTTGATGCTTGAGGCCAGGCGAACGTCAGGCCAACGGTGGAGGCGGTGCATGAACAGGTCCCGGTCCGACAACGTGACACTGCCCGCGCCCTCCACGCACGGCGAGATGGCTGCGCGCCGCCGCGGTGCCGAGTGGGCGCGCGCCCTGGTCGGTCAGGCGATGAGCCGGCCGGTGCTGACCATCGACGCCACCGAGAGCCTGTGGGACGCCTGGCAACTGCTCAGCGTGTCCGGCCTGCGGCACCTGGTCGTCGTCGACGACGGTCGCTGCCTCGGCGTGATCTCCGACCGGATGATCCTCACCGACATCCCCGTGGACGCCGAGCAGATGCGCGCCCGGGTGGTCGGCGACCTGCTCTCACGGGCTGCCGCGCGCACCGTCCGGGACACGGCCGGTCTCGCGGAAGTGGCCCGGGTGATGGCCGGCTACTCCGAGGAGGCCGTCCCCGTCCTCGATGAGCTCGGCCGGCTCGTGGGCGTGGTGACCGGATCGGACCTGGTGCGCTGGTGGGCCGACGACGGGTGCGAGAAGCCGTAGGCTCGGGGCTGTGAATGAAGCCCGCAACGACCGCCTCGTCTGGATCGACCTGGAGATGACCGGGTTGGACCCGACCCACGACCAGATCGTGGAGATCGCCGCGATCGTGACCGACGCGGAGCTGACCGAGCTCGACGCCGGGATCTCGTTGGTGGTCCGGCCACCGGACCTGGCGATCCTCGAGGGCATGGATCAGGTCGTCGTCGACATGCACACCGAGTCGGGGCTGCTCACCGACATCCCGGCCGGCGTGCCGCTGGCCGAGGCCGGCGCCGCGGTGCTGGACTACGTCCGCACGCACGTCCACGAGGCCGGCAAGGCGCCCCTGGCCGGGTCGAGCGTGTACGTGGACCGCGGCTTCCTGGCCCGCTACCTGCCCGAACTCGACGCCTACCTGCACTACCGACTCGTGGACGTCTCCACGCTCAAGGAGCTGGCGCGGCGCTGGTACCCGCGCACCTACTTCAACGCCCCCACCAAGACCGGCAACCACCGCGCCCTGGCCGACATCCGGGAGTCGATCGCTGAGCTGCGCTTCTACCGCCAGACCCTGATGGTGCCCGGGCCGGGGCTCTCCCGCGACGAGGCGCGGGCGGCGGCCACCGGCCACGTCGTGGACCACGCCCCGCTGGCTGCGGTGGCAGAGCTGAGCCCCTGAGTCCGCTACACTTCTCGGGCTACCGCGCGTCGATCCTGCGCGGTCATGGTGGGTGTAGCTCAGCTGGTAGAGCACCTGGTTGTGGTCCAGGTGGCCGCGGGTTCAAGTCCCGTCACTCACCCCACCGGCAGGTCCCCGCGGACCTGCCCCGTCGGCCCGGTCCACCGCTCTCGCGGGGCCGGGCCGGTGTTGTCCGTGGCCCGTGGCCCGGCCACTCTGGCTACACTCGTTCGAGTCCGATCGGGCTGCGAGCTGCGCAGCGGCCCACCCCAAGGGAGGCAGTCATGCGCCTGACCCACCTGCGCGGCCTGCAGGCGGCGATGCTGGCCGCGGCGCTGCTGGGACTGGTCCCGGTCGCCGGGAGCGCCGCACCCGCCGCACGCCCTGGACCCGCCCTGCCGTCCGCATCGCCGATCGACGACATCAGCGGCGCCACGGTGGGCCCCCTGCCCCTGGCCGTCAACCCGACGGCCACCGTCCGGGCAGAGCCGGCCGCCTCGCCCGGGCCCGAGGCCAGCGACGAGCCCAGCGAGCCGGTCGCCCCGACCCCGCCAGCCAGCGAGACACCCACGCCGACCCCGAGCGAGCCGTCCACGACCACCGCCCCACCACCCAGCGAACCCACCGAGACGACCACCTCACCGGAGGCCTCGCCGTCCGCCAGCGCGGACTGGAACATCTCGTTCTCGGGGCTGCTGCCGGTCATGCTCGGGATCGGCGCCCTGCTGGCCCTGGTCGGTCTGGTGGGCTGGTTGCTGGCCGGCTCAGCACGCAAGCGGCGCTGGGACCAGGAGCTGGAGGTCGAGCGGGTCCAGGCCAGGTGGGTCACCGGTGAACTGGTGCCCGCGCTGGCCAACCCGGTGACCCCGGTCCACGAGATCGTCGGCCACTGGGCGGCAGCGCAACCGACCGTGGACGCGTTGCAGACCAACCTCGCTCACCTCGCCAGCCAAGCCCCCGATGACCGTCGGGCGGCCGCCGTGGCATTGATGTCCACCTCCAGCGCCCAAGTGCGGTCCTCGGCGGCCGCGCTGCTGTCCCTGGCCGGCGGCACGGCCCCGGACCCGCAGGCCGTGGCGAGCGCTCGGGCGGCCCTCATGAGCGCCTCGGCGCAGCTCGCCGGCGCCAGCGACCCCGAGCGCTGATCGAGCCGATTCGCGCGGCCGCTGGACCCGCGACCGCGGTTTGGCCGGGCCGCGGGGGCGCTGCTAACCTATGAGGGCACTTGCGCCGTTAGCTCAGTTGGTAGAGCAGCTGACTCTTAATCAGCGGGTCGTAGGTTCGAGCCCTACACGGCGTACCAGCCCCCCGGCGATCCCGGGGGGCTTTCGTCTGCGCCGACCCTCCGCTGATCAGCCCTGGTCTCAGCTGACCAGCGCCTTGAGGGCACCTGCCTGCTCGCGCGGGACCGGGATGTAGACGAAGTCGGGCACCTTGGACTCGGGCTTGGACAGGGCCCATCGCACTGACCGGCTGGTGACGCGCAACGCCACCAGCCCGGCCACGACCGCCCCCGCCGTCATGGCCACGTTCCTCCACCGGGGACCGTCGTCATCGACGTAGAAGTTCTTGATCTTGGCCTTGCCGCGCACCGCGACCTTGCCCGGGTTCACCCGGTCCTCGAGCTCGGTGAGCGTGCCCACCAGACGCTGGCGGGTGGTATCGATGTCGGCCTCGATCTCGGCCGGCGTGCGGGCGGGCGCCTTGGCTTCCTTGCTGGACTTCGAGTCGGACACGGTCCACCCTCCTGGGATCTCGGGACGCGGCCCACCCTACGCGGCCCGGACCCGGACCGGCCATCGCGGGATAGGCTCCGGGCCGACCAGTGCATGCAGCGCCATCCAGGAGGACCCATGAACGTGCGGCTCGAACCCGGTGACCCCGCTCCTGACTTCGACCTGGCCGATGACGCCGGCGGCCGTGTCCGGCTGGCTGAGCATCGCGGGCGTCGCGTCGTCCTCTACGCCTACCCGGCGGCCATGACCCCCGGATGCACGACTCAGGCGTGCGACTTCCGTGACTCACTCGACGCGTTGGCTGCCGCCGGGCTCACCGTGATCGGCCTGTCACCGGACAGCCCCGAGAAGCTGGCCAGGTTCCGCGCAGCCGAGGGCCTCACATTTGCGCTGGCCAGCGACCCCGACCGCGAGGTGCTGCGCGCCTACGGGGCGTTCGGGGAGAAGACGATGTACGGCAAGGTCGTCACCGGGGTGATCCGCTCCACGTTCGTCATCGACGAGCAGGGGCGGATCGAACGTGCCATGTACAACGTGCGCGCCAAGGGCCACGTGGCCAAGTTGCGCCGGGAACTCGGCCTGTAGCCTGCCGACTGCGACGTTGGCTGCACGCGGGTGTGGCGGAACTGGCAGACGCGCAGGATTTAGGTTCCTGTGTCCCTAGCGACGTGCGGGTTCGAGTCCCGCCACCCGCACGCTACCTGAGCGCTGCGCAGCCTGACTGCGGAGACGTGGGCCGACTACTGCGATGCAGCGTCCTGCTCGCGGCGCTTGCGCCTGGACTTCGCCACCAACCATGCCGTCCCGCCGGCCACAGCCGCGACGCCCGTCACGACGAGGACCGGATGCTCCCGAGCGGCCGCCAGCACCCGATGGGAGACGTCGTCCACGGTGTCGGTGGCCACGTCGATCACGCCACCGGGGGCACGCGCCTCGTCCACGGTGTCCATGACTGCTCCCCGAGTCTGGTCCACGGTGTCCTTGACCACCCCACGGGTCTGGTCGACGGTGTCCAGGACCGCGCCACGCGTCTGGTCGACGGTGTCCTTGACGACCCCGCGAGCTTGATCCAGCGAGGAACTGGCCTTCGCGACCAGGGTCTCCACGTCCTCTCGCAGGTTGTCCTTGGTCAGTTCGCTCTTGATGTCCGCCACACTCTGCGCCACGTCGTCCTACCGTCCTCTCGGGTTACGGGGTTGCTCCTCACGACCGCACCAGCGGTCGCTTCCTCCAGTCACGTACCCGGCAGGGGTGCGGGCATACCGTTCCTGAGGAATCGACCCACCCGCAGCGGGTAGGGGATGAGCATGACACTGATTCCGCCCGCACACTCGGCCACTCCGTGGCACTTCCTTGCCGAACACGGCGATGCCCAGCCCGATCCGCTGCCCGAGACGCACGTCGAGGTGCTGGTCGTGGGGGCGGGCATCGTCGGGCTGACCACCGCACTGCTCCTGGCCGAGCAGGGCGTCGGCTGCGCCGTGATCGACGCGGCCGTCCCGGGGTCCGGCACGACCGGGCACTCGACGGCCAAGGCCAGCATCCTGCATGGCACCCGAGCCGCGACCATCCGCGCCCAGCACGGCGTCGAGGGACTGACCGCCTACCTGCAGGCCAACCGGTCGGGACTGGAGCGGATCTCGGCGATCGTGGCCGACCAGCCGGGCCCCTGGCAGGTCCGGGACTCCTGGACCTACGCCACCGACGAGGCCGGTCGGCGCACGGTCCAGGACGCCTCGGCGGCGATGACCGCCGCTGGTGTGCCTGCCCCGGTGGAGGTGCCGCAGGAGTTGCCGTTCGCGACCTCGGCCGCGATCCGGGTGCGCGACCAACTCCAGGTCGATCCCTTGGCCTACCTCGGTGTCCTGCTGGCCAGGGCCCGGGCGGCCGGCGTGCTGGTGAGTTGGCCGCACCGGGCCAACGCCGTGCACAGCGACGGCGATCGGCTGGTGGTGACCGGCACCCGCGAGGAGCGGATCACCGCCGACCGGGTGGTCCTGGCAACCCTGCTGCCCTTCCCACTGCGGACCGCGATGTTCGCGACCACGACCGCCTCGCGCTCCTATTCGCTGGCAGCCCTCCCGGGTCGGACCCAGGTCCCGCAGGGGATGTACCTCTCGGCCGGGTCACCCACCCACTCGCTGCGCACCGCCACCGACGCCGAGGGTCGAGAGCTGCTGCTGCTCGGCGGCCACGGCCACCCGACCGGCCATGAGCACCCAGCCAGCACGCACCTCGCAGCGCTGGCGCAGTGGGCCGGCGACACGTTCGCACTCGAGGCGTTCACGCATCGGTGGTCCGCGCAGGACTTCCTCAGCGCGGACAGCCTGCCCCAGGTCGGGCAGAGCCCGTGGGGGCCAGCGGGCCTGCTGCTGGCCACCGGGATGGGCAAGTGGGGCTTCACCAACGGGACCGCCGCCGCCCAGGCGCTCACCGGGATCATCACCGGTCAGGAACCGGCCTGGGCGGAGTTGTTCGCGCCCCGGCTGGCCAGCAGCACGCGCGGCTGGGCAGAGCTCGCTGCGGGCAACGCCCAGGTCGGGGTGGACCTGATCCGCGGTTGGTTGCTGGACCCCGGTTCGGGCACGCCGGAGGAAGGAAGGGGCCTGGTGACCCGCGGCCTGCCGCCGCGCGCGATCAGCAACACCGCCGGGCAGGTCCGTTCGTGCAGCGCCGTCTGCACGCACCTGGGCGGCATCGTGCGCTGGAACGACGTCGAAGCGACCTGGGACTGCCCGCTGCACGGTTCCCGGTTCGCCCCCGATGGCGCGGTCGTCGACGGTCCGGCGACGGCCGAACTGGCCTGATGGGGCCGGCACGCTCGCCGGGCATGCCTCCTGCCAGCCGGCTCAGTCCGAACCGGGCTGCTCGTGCGCGTGGGCGGCGAGCAGGTCGGCCAGCACCGGGGCCAGCGCCCGGAAGGCCTGCCCACGGTGGCTGATCGCGTCCTTCTCGGCGGCGTCCAGCTCGGCGGTGGTGCGCGCCGACCCGTAAGGCAGGAAGATCGGGTCGTAGCCGAAGCCACCGGCGCCGCGGCGCTCGCGCAGCAGCATGCCGTCGATGGTCCCCTCCACGACCCGGCACTCGCCGTCCTGACCGTGACGCCCGGGGGGCATGGCCACTGCTGCGGCGCAGAAGAAGTGCGCGCCACGGCGCTCGTCGGGGGTGTCGGACAGTTGCGCCAGGACCAGATCCAGGTTGGCCTGGTCATCGCGCCCGCCGGCCCAGCGCGCCGACAGGATGCCCGGCATCGCGTTGAGCGCATCCACGCACAGCCCGGAGTCGTCTGCGACCGCGGGCAGCCCGGTGTAGGCGGCCACCGCGCGGGCCTTGAGCAGGGCGTTCGCGGCGAACGTGGCGCCGGTCTCGGCGATCTCGGGCAGGGCTGCGAACGCCTGCGCCCCAACCAGCTCTATGTCCAGTCCCGCGTCGACCAGGATCCGGCGCAGCTCACCGACCTTGCCCTCGTTGCGCGTGGCCAGCACCACCCGATCGGTCACGAGACGACCCCTGCACCACCTGCCGCGGCGCCGCCCGCGAGCGCAGCCACCTGCAGCGACGTCAGCTCCGCGCACCCGTGGGCCGCGAGGTCGAGCAGCGCGTCGAGCATCGCGCGGTCGAACGGCTCGCGCTCTGCGGTGCCCTGCACCTCCACGTAGCGACCCGAGCCGGTCATCACCACGTTCATGTCGGTCTGGGCGCGCACGTCGTCGTCATAGTGCAGGTCCAGGCACGCCGCCCCGTCGACGATGCCCACGCTGACCGCTGCCACCGAGTCGGTCAGCGGCACGGCGTCGGCACGAACCAGACCCTCGCCGCGCGCCCAGGCCACGGCGTCGGCCAGCGCCACGTAGGCCCCGGTGATCGCCGCCGTCCGGGTGCCGCCGTCGGCCTGCAGCACGTCGCAGTCGAGCACGATGGTGTTCTCGCCGAGAGCCCGAACGTCGATCACCGCCCGCAGGGAACGCCCGATCAGCCGGGAGATCTCGTGGGTGCGCCCGCCGATCCGGCCCTTGACCGACTCACGGTCCGAGCGGGTGTTGGTCGAGCGCGGCAGCATCGCGTACTCAGCGGTGACCCACCCGCTGCCCGAGCCCTTCTTCCAGCGCGGCACCCCCGCGGTGAACGACGCCGTGCACAGCACCCGGGTGGCCCCGAACGACACCAGGCACGAGCCCTCGGCATGCTCGGACCAGCCACGCTGGAACGAGATCTCACGCAACTTCTCGGGTGCGCGCCCATCGCTGCGGGTCACAGGTCCACCACCATCCCGGGAGCGGCCAGCGCCAGCTCCCCGTCGAACGCGCTGCGCCCCTGCGCCAGCGTCGCCTGCGCATCGTTCCATGCCACGAGGTGGGTCAGCAGCAGCCGACCGACGCCGGCCGCGCTGGCGTGCTCGCCCGCCTCGACGGCGGTCAGGTGCAGGTTCGTCGGGTTGTCCACGCCAGCCAGGAAGGAAGCCTCGAACAGGGCCAGGTCCGCACCCCTGGCCAGGTCGACCAGAGCCGGCGTGGGCCCGGTGTCCCCGCTGTACGCGAGCACCGACCCGCCCGCTTCGACGCGCATCGCATAGGCGGGCACCGGGTGGGCCACCGGCACCACGGTGACCGTGAACGGCCCGATCCGCACCGGGCCGGGCCCGTGATCGACGAACCGGTAGACCGTGCTGAGGTCGACGCGTTCACCGGCTCCGGCCCGGTAGGCGTCGGTGATCCGGGCCTGCGTCCCGGCCGGACCGTGCACGACCAGTGCCGGCGGCGGTCCGAGCGGGTGGTACTTGCGCATCACGTACATGCTGGTCAGGTCCATGCAGTGGTCGGGGTGCAGGTGCGAGAGCAGGACGCCGGCCAGCGCGCGCACGTCAGTGGCTGCGGCCAGCGGACCCAGCGCACCGTTGCCCAGGTCGAGCACGATCGAGCTGCCGGCATGCTCGACGAGGTAGCAGGAGGCCGGCGATGCCGCGTTGGGGAACGACCCGGCGCACCCGATGACCGTCAGGCGCACGCGATCACTCCCTCCCGCGGGGGCCCTCGCACCCCGACACGCGCCACCCTAACCGTGGCCCGCGGGCCCCCGGGACGTGACCGGGGCGAGAATGACGTCATGTCCGTCACACCCTCGGTCGCGGGCCCCGGCGTGGGCGACCCGGATGCGCCGATCGGCATCTTCGACAGCGGCGTCGGTGGCCTGACCGTGGCCCGCGCGATCATCGACCAGCTGCCCGACGAGGCGATCCTCTACGTCGGGGACACCGCCCGCGGCCCGTACGGTCCACGTCCGATCGCCCAGGTCCGCGCCTTCGCCCTGGACGTGATGGACCACCTGGTCGACTCGGGGGTCAAGGCGCTGGTGATCGCGTGCAACTCCGCGTCTGCGGCCGTGCTGCGCGACGCACGCGAGCGCTACCCGGTGCCCGTGGTCGAGGTGATCCAGCCCGCGGTGCGCCGTTCGGTGCGGGCCACCCGGTCGGGACGGATCGGGGTCATCGGCACGCGGGCCACCGTGACCAGCCGGGCCTACGACGACGCCTTCGCGGCCGCACCACACCTGAGCGTGCACTCGCAGGCCTGCCCGCGGTTCGTGGACCTCGTGGAGTCCGGGGTGGTGACCGGCGACGAGGTCCTGGCCGTGACCCACGAGTACCTCGACCCGCTGCTCGCCGAGGGGATCGACACCCTGGTCCTGGGCTGCACGCACTACCCGCTGCTGACCGGGGTCCTGTCCTACGTGTGCGGGGACGGCGTCACCTTGGTGTCCTCGGCCGAGGAGACCGCCAAGGACGTCTACCGGACCCTGGCCGCGCACCGGCTGGGCCGCCGCACCGACGCGCCTGCGCCGCTGCACCGCTTCCTGGCCACCGGCGATCCCGAGCCGTTCGCCCGGCTCGGTCGGCGCTTCCTGGGCCCGGAGGTCCGCGTCGTGGAACGCACCCCGGGCTGGGTCACCGGCGACTGACCAGTTCCGGGCGGGGACTCGGGATGCGACGATGGGCCCATGAGCGTCGCACCCGTCGAGGAGGTCGAGGTCACCGAGCGCGCCGAGGTCGAGACCCCGTGGGTGACGATCGTCTGGAACGATCCGGTGAACCTCATGTCGTATGTCACCTACGTGTTCATGACCTACTTCGGCTACTCGCGCAGCAAGGCTGAGAAGCTGATGATGGACGTGCACCAGGAGGGCCGGGCCACGGTCAGCGCGGGCAGCCGCGAGGAGATGGAGCGAGATGTGACCGCCATGCACAGCTACGGCCTGTGGGCCACCGTGTCCCGGGACCGGTGAGCCGGTATGGGGCTGCTCGATCCGCCGGGGTTCCGGCGCAACCGGCACGGGCAGATCTGGCTGCACCTGGGTCCGCAGGACCGCTCGTTGCTCGGTGACCTGCTCGCCCAGCTCGCCACCATGCTGGGTCCATCCCCGGACGCCGAGCCCGCCGATCCGCTGGCCGCCCTGGTCGGGATCGACCCGCACGCGACCCGACCCGAGGACCCGGCGCTGGCCAGGCTGTTCCCCGACGCGTACGAGGACGCCGAGGAGGCCGACGAGTTCCGCCGGTTCACGCAGGCGGAGCTGCGCACGGCCAAGCTGGCCCACCTCGACCTGGCCACCGCGAGCCTGACGCGTCCGGACCCCACCGAGCTGTCCCAGGCCGAGGCACAGGCCTGGCTCGGGGCGCTCAACGACCTGCGATTGACCCTCGGCGCCCGGCTGGAGATCACCCTCGAGGGCGCGGACCCGGTCGCCGGCCTGCCCGAGGACGATCCGATGCGCGGGCTGGCCATGGTCTACGACTGGCTCACCTACCACCAGGACCGGTTGGTCCACGCGCTGTCCAAGGGGCTGCCCCGATGATCGAGATCCCGCCGCCCGCGCCGGGGCTGCCCGAACCGCCGCTGCTGGCCCGCATCCGCAGGGGCGTGATCGGCGACGACCAGGTGATGGAGGGCCCCTACGGTCGGCGCCGGGTCACCTACGCCGACTACACCGCCAGCGGTCGCGCGCTGGACTTCCTCGAGGACGTGATCCGCGACGAGGTCCTGCCGCGCTACGCCAACACGCACACCGAGTCCAGCGGCACCGGCCTGCAGACCACCCGCCTGCGCGAGGACGCCCGGCGGATCATCAAGGAGTGCGTCAACGGCGACGACTCCACCGCAGTGATCTTCGCTGGGTCCGGGAGCACCGGGGCGATCAACAAGCTGATCGGCATCCTGAACCTGCGGATCCCCGCAGACCTCGACGACCGGTACGGGTTCAGCGCCCAGATCCCGCCCGAGGCGCGCCCCGTGGTGTTCATCGGCCCGTTCGAGCACCACAGCAACGAGCTGCCCTGGCGCGAGTCGATCGCCGACGTGGTGCTGATCCCGGAGAGCCCGGACGGCCACATCGACGCCCACCGGCTGGCCGAGGAGCTGGCGCGCCACGCGGACCGGCCGCTGAAGATCGGGTCGTTCAGCGCCGCGTCGAACGTCACCGGCATCCTCTCGGACACCGACGGCATCACCCGGCTGCTGCACGCCCACGGCGCGCTGGCGTTCTGGGACTACGCCGCCGGTGGGCCCTACATCGACATCGACATGCGTCCCGAGGGCGATCCGGGCGCCGCCAAGGACGCCGTGGTCCTCTCACCGCACAAGTTCATCGGCGGGCCCGGCACGCCCGGGCTGCTGATCATCGACAAGGCCCTGCTCACCAACCGGGTGCCCGACATCGTCGGCGGCGGGACGGTCGCCTACGTCAGCCCCTCGGAGCACCGCTACCTCACCGACCCCGAGCACCGGGAGGAGGGCGGCACCCCGGCGATCATCGAGTCGATCCGCGCCGGGCTGGTGTTCGACCTCAAGCGGGCGGTCGGCACCGACGTGATCCGGGCCCGCGAGGAGGACCTGGTCGCCCGGGCGGTGGCCGCCTGGTCGAGCAATCCGGCGATCGGCGTGCTGGGCAACATCGCCGCCGAGCGCCTGTCGATCGTGTCGTTCACGGTCCGGGCACCCAGCGGGGCCTACCTGCACCACAACGCGGTCGTGGCCATGCTCAACGACCTGTTCGGCATCCAGGCCCGCGGCGGGTGCTCGTGCGCCGGGCCCTACGGACACCGGCTGCTGGGCATCGACCTGGACACCTCAGCGGCCTACGAGTCGCAGATCACGGTGGGCTGCGAGGGCATCAAGCCGGGCTGGGTGCGCCTGAACTTCAACTACTTCATCTCCGAGGAGGTGTTCAGGTACCTGGTCTGCGCGGTGGACCTGCTCGCCCGGCACGGCTGGGCGCTGCTCGAGGACTACCGCTTCGAGTTCACCAGCGGCCTGTGGCGCCATCGGCTGGGCCCGGTCGAGCCACCGCTGCGGCTGGCCGACCTGCACTACGACCCCGCCACCGGTGCGCTGGTGCACCCGCACCATGACGATCGCGCCGGCGAGGACGCACTTGCCGAGCACCTGGCGCACGCCCGTCAGGTACTGGCCGCCGCGGTCGACCGAGGCCGGGGACCGGCGGCGCGGCTGTCCCCGGAGCTGGAGCACCTGCAGTGGTTCGACCTGCCTCAGGCGTGCCTCGAGCCCGCCTGAGGTTGCTCCCTCAGCGCGTGCTCAGCGTGAACCTGGCCGAGCGACCACGGGGTAGCGAACTGGTCTCCTTGGTGACCACCCGGTAGGTCCGCGAGCCGTCGCCGGTCAGCCAGCGGAACGTGAAGGTGGCCCGGCCCGTGGAACTGGTCTTCGTGCGCGCCATCGTCTGCCACGATCCGCCCACCAGCATCTGGCGCTTCACGGTGACGTTGTTCGTGCGCGGGCTGACCCTGACCTCGAACGTGACCGTGCTGCTGGCCCGGGGCGCCTTCGTGGACGGGGTCACGACCACCCTGGTCGACGCCTTTGAGGCCAGTGCCTTCACCGACCTGGCCGGGGTGAGCCGGAACGTGGCTGAGCGCCCGCGCGGCATCGAGCCCTTCTTGTTCGTGATGACCCGGTAGGTCCGCGTGACCTGGTCGTTGGGCCAGCGGACCGAGAAGGTGACCCTGCCCTTGGAGCTGGTCTTCTTGCGCGCCATCGTCTTCCACGTGCCGCCCACCTTCATCTGGCGCTTGACGGTCACGTTCTTCCTGCGCGGGCTGACCTTGACCTTGAACGTCACCTTCTTGCCGGGTCGGGGCGTGGTCGTGGAGGGAGTCACCTTCACGACCGTGCTGGACTTCGGCTGCTGGGAGGTGGGCGGCGTGGGCTTCGGGGTGGGCGTCGGCTTCGGCGGCGCCGGCGCGGTCCACGCCGCACCCTGGGCGTAGGCGCGCATAGCGTCCCAGGAGTCACCGTCCACGCCACCGAGGTGCCACACAGCCAGGCCCGCGAGCTTGTACTGGGCGACCAGCGGCAGCCGGGCTGCTACCCCGCGGGCGTCGACCCACCACGCCTCGTGGTCCACGACGCAGGACGTGCTGCGGCCCTTGCTGTCCTTGCCCGAGTACTTCTTGGCGAACGTCGCGACCATCTCACCGGTCGGTTCGTCGTAGCGCATGGTGGGGGTGCGGCCCGCGAGCGAGGTCAGGTAGCTGCGCGCCGTGGCGGTGGTGAAGCTCTTGGTCGACGGCGGTGCACCCGACGGGCAGGTGCCCGAGATCGACAGCGCGCCGTTGGACTTGCGCGCGGTCCACAGCCGCCCGTAGGCAGGCAGGCCCATCCGGATCTTGGCCGCGGGGAAGGCGGTGACGGCGTAGTCCAGCGTGCGGCGCAGGAAGGACAGCGGTGCGATCGGCCCCGGTCGGGACACCGAGTAGTCGTAGGTCATGATCCGCAGCGAGTCGACCGACCCGGCCACCCCTGCGTAGTCGTAGACCCAGTACCCGCTGGTCGAGTTGCGCGCGCCGTTGTACATGACGGGCACGGCCAGGGCCAGCCGCTTGCCGCGGGCGTGCAGGCCCGCTCCCAGCTCGTTGACGAACGCCACCCACGCCGGACGGGTCGTGGCCCAGGTGGACGACCCGTCGGAGAACGCGAAGCGCTCGTAGTCCAACTCGATGCCGTCGAAGCCGTTGTCGCTGACGAGTTCGACGAGTTGCCTGGCGTGTGCGCTGCGTGCCTGGGTGGACGTGAGGATGCCGGCCATCGCCCGGGCGGCAGATCCGTCGGCCACCGACGGGATGATCGCCACCTTGCGGGCGCGCAGGCTGGCCACCACGCTGGCAGCCGAGGCGCTGCTGACGGTGGAGGTCAGCGACACCGCGCCCTTGGACGCCTTGGCCGTGTACCAGAACGGGGACGCCTCGGACATGAGGTCGGAGTTGCCCTCGACGGCGGGCAGTGCGGTGCTGGTCGCCCAACTGGGCAGCCAACCGGTGACCAGGGACGTGCCGCCCGGGTCCGCGGCTGCCCGCGGCGGGGCTCCGCCGGGTCCGGTGGCGACCATCACCACGGCCAGTGCGGCCAGCGCGATCGCCCGCAGCGGGCCGCGCCGGGCACCTCGTACCTGCCTGGCCATCTGGGCACCTCCCGATCGTCACACTCCTCGCCCCGCCGCGATGATGCCACGGGGGGCACCCGTGCACGGGGCATGGCGACACCGGTGGGTCGGCCTTTAGCCGGTGAATGGGCGTTGCTTAGGGGCGTGCGTGCCGGCCGGCGCCGCCGCGCACCACCGCGCGCCTACGCGTCCTTGCCACCACCGACGGGCAGACCCTTGAAGATCTTCTCGCAGTCGGGGCAGATGGGGAACTTCGACGGGTCGCGGCCCGGGACCCAGACCTTGCCGCACAGGGCGCGCACCGCATTGCCCATGACCGCACTCTCCACGATCTTGTCCTTCTCGACGTAGTGCGCGAACCGCTCGTGATCGCCGCTGCCATCGGCGTTCTCGGTGCGCTCGAGCAGCGCGGTGTCGCCGGAGAGGTCCGGGGTGGCCAGGGGCTCGGTCTGGTTCATGCGCGCCATGCTAGCCCGCTCACCTTGCGTCACGGCGTGCCCGATTCGGTACCGGCGGACACCCGGGGGACGTACTGGTCACCGAAAGTGATCGGGGTCACAGCCGGCCGCCGCACATCGGGCGATCCGAGCCGCACCGATCCGACGAGCTGACACAGAACGTGATGACTAGTCCTAATCTACCAATCGACAATCAGTGTTTCATTGGATAACATCCACCCTTACGGTGAGTAGCGTTGCGAACACCGCCCGCGGGAACCACAGGGGACATCCACATCCGGGCCCCAGGCCTGCAGGGACAGCGAGTGCACAGCCGACATCCGAGATCCATGCGCGGGCCGCAGAGCCCGGAACGGAGGAGCAATGCCGCAGCAGCCGCTTTCCCAGGTACCGGTGGACGCGACCTGGGAGTGGCAGGAGGTCGGTGCCTGTCGGGGCGCGGACCAGGATCTCTTCTTCCATCCGCAGAACGAGCGGGGCCTGGCCCGGCTGCGCCGCGATCGCGCGGCCAAGGCGGTCTGCGCCCGGTGCGACGTACGTGTCGAGTGCGCCGACTACGCGATCCGGGCTCGCGAGCCCTACGGCGTGTGGGGTGGCATGACCGAGGAGGAGCGCGAGCGGGTCTACGTGCGCATCGACCTCACCGACTTCCCCCGCCAGCGCGGCGAGGGGGCTGCGGCGGCCGCGGACGAGATCGCCCTGGCCGTGGCGCCCGTGTCGCTGGGCATCGCCTGATCCAGGGGCGCCCCCCTCATCGCTGGGTCACCCCGCGAGCGTGGCCAGCAGTGGTCGGTCACCCCGCGAGTGCGGCCAGCAGTGGTCGGTCACCCCGCGAGTGTGGCCACCAGCAGCGCCTTGATGGTGTGCATCCGGTTGTGCGCCTGGGCGAACACCACGCTGGCCCCGGACTGGAAGACCTCGTCGCTGACCTCGAGCCCGTCGGCCAGCCCGTAGCGCTGCGCCGCGTCGCGGCCCACCGTCGTGGCCGTGTCGTGGAACGCGGGCAGGCAGTGCATGAACCGCGCATCCGGGCGCCCGGTGGCCGACATCAGCGCCGCGTCGACCCGGTAGGGGCTCAGCAGCGCCACCCGGGAGTCCCAGACGTCCTTGGGCTCGCCCATCGACACCCACACGTCGGTGTGCACGAACTGGGCGCCAGCGACCCCCTCCTGCGGATCCTCGGTGAGCAGGATCGACGCCCCGCTGAGCGCGGCCCGCTCCTGGGCCATGGCCTGGATCGCGGGGGCGGGCCACAGCGCCCGCGGCGCCACGATCCGCACCTGCGAGCCCATGATCGCGGCCATCATCAGCAGGCTGTTGCCCATGTTGTAGCGGGCATCGCCGACGTAGGCCAGGCTGATCTCCGGCCAGGGCGCCCCGCCGGACTGCTCGCGCATGGTCAGGAAGTCGGCCAGCATCTGGGTGGGGTGCCACAACTCGGTCAGTCCGTTGTAGACCGGGACGTCAGCGCCCGCGGCCAGCTCCTCGACGGTGGACTGCGCGGCACCGCGGAACTGGATCGCGTCGTACATCCCGGCCAGCACCGCGGCTGTGTCCGCCGGGGACTCCTTGTGCCCGAGCTGTGAGGACACCGGGTCCAGGTAGGTGACATGCGCGCCCTGGTGGAACGCCGCCACCTCGAAGGCCGCCCGGGTCCGGGTGGAGGTCTTCTCGAAGATCAGGGCGATGACCCGACCGGTCAGCACAGACCGCTCGACCCCCGCGGCCCGGTCGGCCTTGAGCCGCGCGGCGCGGGCGATCAGGGCGTCGAGCTCATCGGCGCTGAAATCCGCCTCACGCAGCAGGTCGCGTCCCCGCAGGTCGATGTCCATGGGCGGAATCCTGCCATCCACCCTCGCGGCCCCGCGCATGCGACTGGCCGGGGGGCTCGCGGTTGCGGGCTCCCCGGCCAGTGGCCGTGCCGATCAGGCCTGGGCGGCCGCCTCCAGGTTCTCGCGCAGGACCTCGAGTTGGGCGTACATCTCAGCCGGGACGGCGTCGCCGAACATGCTGAAGTACTCCTCGGTGAGGATGCACTCGGACAGCCAGCTTGTGGGGTCCACAGCGAACAGCTCGGCCATCTGCTCCTCGGTCACGTCGAGGCCCTCGAGGTAGAGCGCACCAGGTGCCGGGGCGATCCCGATCGGGGTGTCCACGCCCGCACCCGTCCCGTTGAAGCGGTCGATGATCCACGCCAGCACACGGCTGTTCTCGCCGAATCCCGGCCAGATGAACTTGCCGTCAGCGTCCTTGCGGAACCAGTTCACCTGGTAGACCTTGGGCAGCTTCTCCGGTGCAGTGGCCTTCCCGATCTTGAGCCAGTGGCCCCAGTAGTCAGCCATGTTGTAGCCGCAGAACGGCAGCATGGCGAAGGGGTCGCGACGCAGCTGGCCCACGCCCCCGACGGCAGCAGCCGTCATCTCGGAGGAGACCGTGGCACCGATGAAGACGCCGTGCTCCCAGTCGCGTGCCTCGTTCACCAGCGGGACGTTCGTCGCACGTCGGCCGCCGAAGAGGATCGCGTCGATCGCCACGCCGGCGGGGTCCTCCCAGTTGTCGGCGATGATCGGGCACTGGGCGGCCGGGGTGGTGAACCGGCTGTTCGGGTGACTGGAGGGCTCGCTCGACGCCGGTGTCCAGTCACGGCCCTTCCAGTCGATCAGGTGGGCCGGAGCCTCATCGGTCATGCCCTCCCACCAGATGTCCCCATCATCGGTCAGCGCGACGTTGGTGAAGATCGAGTTGCCCCACATGGTGCGGATCGCGTTGGCGTTGGTCTTCAGCGAGGTGCCCGGCGCGACGCCGAAGAACCCGGACTCAGGGTTGATCGCGTGCAGGCGCCCATCCTCACCGAAGCGCATCCAGCAGATGTCGTCGCCGACGGTCTCGACCTTCCAGCCCGGCACGCTCGGCTCGAGCATCGCGAGGTTGGTCTTGCCGCAGGCACTCGGGAACGCCGCAGCGAGGTGGTTGACCTGGCCCGACGGGCTGGTGAGCTTGAGGATCAGCATGTGCTCGGCCAGCCAGCCCTCGTCGCGCGCCATCGCCGAGGCGATCCGCAGCGCGAAGCACTTCTTGCCCAGCAGCGCATTGCCGCCGTAGCCGGAGCCGAAGGACCAGATCTCCCGGGTCTCGGGGAAGTGCACGATGTACTTGATCTCGTTGCACGGCCAGGTCAGGTCGGGTCGGACGTTGCCGTCGCGATCAGCCAGCGGGTAGCCCACCGAGTGCACGGCGGGGACGAAGTCGCCGTCCGGTCCGATGAGGTCAAGGGCGTCCTGGCCCATGCGGGTCATGATCCGCATGTTCGTCACGACGTACGGGGAGTCGGTGATCTCCACGCCGAGCTCGGAGATCGGCGAGCCCAGGGGGCCCATCGAGAAGGGGATGACGTACATCGTGCGTCCCCGCATCGACCCCTCGAACAGGCCCTTGAGTGTGGTGCGCATCTCGACCGGGTCGTGCCAGTTGTTGGTCGGACCGGCGTCCCGCTCCTCCAGCGCACAGATGAAGGTGCGGTCCTCAACCCGGGCCACGTCTGAGGGGTCGGAGCGGAACAGGAAGGAGTTCGGGCGAAGCTCCTCGTTGAGCCGGATGGCCATCCCGTCGTCGACCATCATCTGCGTAAGCCGGTCCCACTCCTCCTGGGAGCCGTCACACCACTCGATGCGGGCGGGCTGGGCCAGGGTGGCGACCTGCTCAACCCATTCGAGCAGCTTCTTGTTCTGGGTGGGCGGGTTCTCGAGTCCGGCGAAAGTCATGGGAGGAGCACTCCATCGGGTCCATGCGCGCCCCGGGCGGGCGCGCACCCCTAGCCTGCCGCATGCGAAATCCGGCGCGACGGCAGGAGGTACCTAAAGGCCCCGCCGATGGTCCCTAACCGCAAGGCCGAAGGGCAGGGACGCCCGGATGGCGCCTGGCTCAGGGCAGCGTCCAGTGCACGACGACAGGAGGTGCAGCGAAGAACGGCCCGATCAGGGCGCGCCACTGCGCGAACAGCTCCCCACCGCGGAAGCCCACGGTGTGGTCCTCCAGGGTCGCCCACTGGATCGCGAGCAGGAACGTGCAGGGCTCCTCGATCCCCCGGTGCACGGTGATACCGAGCCAGCCCGAAGCCTGGGCCAGCACGGCCTTCGCCGATTCGAGGGCAGCGAGGAACTGCTCCTCCTGACCGGGAACCACTGCGATCGTGGCGGTCTCGACGATCACCGTCATCCTCCCGACGGGTCGGCGTTGGGCCGCCATGCGAGTTGGTCCATGACCGACCGGAGCTCCATCCACCACTGGTCCCGCGGGCGGCGGGCGTCCAGGTCGTAGACGCGGGCCACCTCGTCGATCGCGATCGTCGACAGGTGGCCGTCCACGACTGCGGTGAAGCGCCAGTCGGAACGCCCCGCCAGCACCGACCCGGTCAACCAGTCGACGCAGTGCGCGGCCAGCCGGGCCGCGTGCGCCCGGTCGAAAGCCGTGGGTGAGCCGCCCTGCTGGAGGTGGCCGACGATCGAGGAGCGCACGCTGAACAGTCCGCCGGACTCCTCGGTGAACAGCTGGCGCAGGAACTCGGTGGTGTAACCGACGCTGGCCTCCTCGTTGCGGATGGCCAGATGGAACCGCCGACCGTTGCGGAAGCCCTGCACCATCGCCGCCACGTCCTCGTTGAGCCGGGCCAGGGTCGGCGGGTCCTCGTTGAGGTAGACCTCCTCCGCACCAGTGCACAGCGCGGACATGAACGCCAGGAAACCGCACTTGCGTCCCATGGTCTCGACGATGAAGGCGCGTCTCGAGGCGCTGGCGGACTGCCGCAGCCGGTCCACGTCACGCACGATCTCGTTCAGCGCGGTGTCGGCCCCGACGCTCATCTCCCAGCCCGGGAGGTTGTTGTCGATGGAGGCCGGCAGGCAGATCACCGGGATGCGCAGGCCGGGGTGCTCCGTGCGGTGCGCGGCCAGCGCGCGGACCGCCATGTAGGCGCGATGCCCGCCGATGACCAGCAGCGCGTCGATCGAGTTGCGCGCCAGGGCGTCGCCGACCTCGGCGAACTCCTCGGCACCCGGGGTGGTCCGGCTGGTGCCCAGCTCAGCGCCGCCAAGGGCCGCCCAGGCGTCCACCGCCTCCCAGCCCAGCGGCTCGACGCGGTCGGTGAGCAGGCCCGGGAAGCCACCGCGGATGCCGACCATGTCGTGCCCGCGCGAGATCCCGAAGCGCACGGCCGCGCGCACCGCCGCGTTCATCCCGGGGGCGAGGCCGCCGGCGTGGATGATCCCGATCGTCGTGCCCTGGCTGGGGAACATCGGCTCCGGCTGGGCGATCCCCTCGAAGACGCGCACCATCTCGGTGAACGACGAGCCGCGGGCAGCCAGCGCGGCCTGGTGCTCATCGGCCTCGATGAGGGCCGGGATGGCCTGCGTCGACGCGACGGCGTCCATCAGTGGCATCCGGTCCACGCGATTGTTGTGGATCCCGATCAGGGCCGAGACGTGATCCGGGCCCGCATCGAGCACCTCATTGGCCGCGGCATGGCCCATCAGGGTCGGCATCCAGCGGTCGTAGGCGCTGGGTGTGCCACCGCGCTGCACATGACCCAGGATCGTGACCCGCGTGTCCTCGCCCGCCCGCTCGGTGACCAGGTCGGCGACCATCTGGGCGGTGATCGGCTGGCCGGAGGAGTCGATGACCCCCTCGGCGACCAGCACGAGGTTGTCGCGCCGACCGGCGGCCCGTCCGGCCGTCAGTCGTGCGATCAGGCGGTCCTCCCAGCCCGGTCCGGGGCGCACCTCGGGGATCAGGATGTAGTCGGCCCCGCCGGCGATGGCACACATCACGGTCAGGTAGCCGCAATGACGGCCCATCACCTCGACCACGAAGGAGCGCTGATGGCTGGCCGCTGTGGACCCCAGGGCGTCGATGGCCTCGACGATGCGGTGCATCGCCGAGTCCGCGCCGATCGTCTTGTCGGTGCCGACCATGTCGTTGTCGATCGAACCGACCGCCCCGGCGATGATCAGGTGCTGGTGGGCGTGGGCCTGCTCGGCGCTCAGCTCGCCGGAGGCCACGAGTTCGGCGAGCAGCCCGGACCACTCGCTGCGGAAGATGTCGGTGCCGGTCAGCGAGCCGTCGCCCCCGATCACCACGAGTCGGTCGATCCCGCGTTCGACGAGGTTGCGCGCTGCCCGCAACCGACCCGCGCGAACCCGGAAGTCCGCGGACCGGGCGGTGCCGATCATGGTGCCCCCCAGGTGGATGATGCCGCTGACCGAGTCCCAGTCGCACCTGCGGATGCGCTGCCCACCGTCGACCAGGCCCTGCAGGCCCTCGTAGACGGCATAGGCATCAGCCCCCCGGGCGATCGCGGTGCGCACCACCGCCCGCACCGTCGCGTTCATCCCCTGGGCGTCGCCGCCGGAGGTGAGCACGGCCAGCGCCGGGCGGCGGGCCGCA
The DNA here is from genome assembly GCA_963798745.1 of uncultured Actinomycetes bacterium. Taxonomy (GTDB): domain Bacteria; phylum Actinomycetota; class Actinomycetes; order S36-B12; family CAIYMF01; genus Prado023. The sequence goes on along the minus strand of CAWCUF010000007.1, from coordinate 272,279 downwards.
CGGGGCTGGTCCTCGGCCGAGGGCATGGCTGGCCGTTCGGCGGCGCGTGGATCGGTCGACGCGGGCATGGGACCTCCCGGAGAAGTGTGGGAACAGCCTATTGAGCCAGGCCCCGCTCCTGCCCAGTGAGCGGGCAGCCGGCAGGTGCCGCTCAGCCCCACCCGAGCTCGTGCAGGCGCGCCTCGCCGATGCCGAAGTGGTGACCGACCTCGTGGATCACCGTGATCCGGACCTGCTCGACGACGTCGGCCTCGGTGCCGCACAGCCGCAGGATGGGCAACCGATAGAGGGTGATCCGGTCGGGCAGCACGCCCGAGTACCAGCCGTCGCGGTCGGTCAGCGGCACTCCCTCGTAGAGCCCTAGCAGGCGTTGGGCGCCGGGCGCCACATCGTCGGCGACCAGCACCACGCAGTTGCTGATCAGCCGGGCCAGCTCGGCGGGGATCTCGTCGAGTGCGTCGGCGACCAGCGCCTCGAACTGCTCCGCGGGGATGTCGAGCACGCGCCCTCCGATCGCACAGGGTCAGCAGCGGCACGGCGCCACCTGGGCTTCGAAGGATCGTAGCCCGATGTGCAGGAGATGCCCATTGGACCTTCCTTGGCGCCCTCGGGCGCGGCAGAGTGGAGGTGCAGGGACACTCGAACGAGGAGGGGCGATGAAGGCATCAGTGGGCGACCGGATCGTGATGGCTGGCGAGCAGGTCGATCGGCCGACCCGGGACGGCGAGATCCTGGAGGTGCACGGGGAGGGCGGCGCGCCGCCGTACCTGGTGCGGTGGAGCGATGGCCACACCGGGCTGCTCTATCCGGGGCCGGGCTCGGTACTGCGCGTGCACCCGGTCGGCGAAGCGCCCGCCGAGACTGAGGCCGGCCCGCCGGTGGCCGTGGCGGCTGACTCCGACGCCCCACAGGCCGCGCACCAGTGGACCGTGCGGATCTCTGTGTTCGAGGGCGAGGACACGACCGCGCGCGCGGTCCTGGTGGCCGACCCGATGGCCGAGGTGCGCGCCACCGGGGTCAGCCACCGACGCCCCGCAGATCCTCCGGAGCCGAGGATCGGCGACCAGGTCGCGGTCGCCCGTGCGTTGCGCCACCTGGCCGACCAGTTGATCGAGCAGGCGGGCACGGAGATCTCGCAGTCCACCGGGGAGAGCGAGGTTGCGGTCTCGCCGATGTGAACTCCGGCGCGGGCGGGCCATCCGTGGTATGCGCAGGAACCGTCGGCTGTGGTAGGACAGCGCTGCATCGCTGCCCACTACCACCGCGCCCCGACCCAGGAGATGACATGGACCCCAAGACCACCGCCGTCGTACTCGTCGAGTTCCAGAACGACTTCACAAGTGAGGGCGGGGCGCTGCACGGCGCCGTCGCCGACGTGATGGAGCAGACCGACATGCTCGCCACCGCCCAGAGCACCGCGGCTGCCGCCCGCGCCGCCGGCGCGACCATCATCCACTCGCCGATCCAGTTCGCAGAGGGCTACGGCGAGATCACCGAGCACCCGTACGGGATCCTCAAGGGAGTGGTGGACACCAATGCCTTCGTCAAGGGCAGCTGGGGGGCGGAGTTCGTCGAGGAGGTCTCCCCCGAGGCCGGCGACATCGTCCTGGAGGGCAAGCGCGGGCTGGACGCGTTCGCCAGCACCAACCTCGACTTCATCCTGCGCAGCAAGGGCATCAAGACGGTCGCGCTCGGCGGCTTCCTGACCAACTGCTGCGTCGAGTCGACGATGCGCTCGGCCTACGAGAAGGGCTTCGAGGTCGTCACGCTCACCGACTGCGTGGGGGCGACCAGCATGGAGGAGCACGCCAACGCCATCAAGTACGACTACCCGATGTTCTCCAAGCCGATGGCCGGATCGGAGTTCACCGCGGCGCTTGGCGGGCAGTCCACCGACGACACCTCGCGCGGCTACTGACGCCGCGACGCCCGGATGCCTTGACCGCCGGGCATCCGGGCGACAGTGCGGCATGGCCGCTGCGGGCGCGCGTCGGGCCGACTGCGCGGGGGCGTCTGGCGTCTGGCGACTGGCGACTGGCGACTGGCGAGACCTTCTGTCATCGATCCGGCACTGCAACTGCCCGATCGCTGACATGGGGTCAACGATCAGGTGCGGCGGTAGCCTCGGCTGCATGCCGGCCAACCGAACCCGCCGGACCCGCGTTGCCCGTCGGCGCACCCGGCGGATGGCACGGGTCACACACGACCTGACCGACGAGCAGTGGGCGCGGCTGTGTGCAGAGTGGGGGTGCTGCGCCTACTGCGGCGCCACCGAACCGATGGTGCAGCGCGACTGCGTCCTACCGATCGCCCGCGGCGGGCGCTACACGCTGGCCAACGTCGTGCCCGCGTGCGGTCCGTGCAATGCGAGCAAGTCCGGTCACGAGGTCACCGGCTGGATGCGACGCAAGGGACTCGACGAGCGATTGTTCCTACTGCGTCATGCTCAGATCGTGGCGCCGCTGTGGCAGCGATTCACCGACGGCTGCGATGTGGACGAGCCCGCAGCGCTCTGAGGTCCCGGATCCGTGGACTGACCAGCCTCGGCAAGGTCGCGGCCGGACGACGGGCTGGGTCTACTCCGCGACATGGACCCGGTTGCGCAGCCCTTGCCGCTTGGCGCCGAAGGCCGTGGTGGCGGCACGCTCGATGGACTCGTCGGTGAGCTCCCCGGGTCGGACCTCCGCGACAACGACCGTCGCGGTCAGCAGCGGGGTGTCCGGATGGCCAGCGTGCGGGACAGCGAGGTCCAGGATGGCTCGTCGGATCCGCTCGCCCACGATGACCGCAGCCCACTCCGGGGTGTCGGGCAGCAGGACGACGAACTCCTCGCCCCCGCGCCGGAACGGCCGGTCCTCGGGGCGACAGGTGGTGCTCAGGACGATGCCGACCTCCCGCAGCGCGTCGTCGCCGGCCTCCTGGCCACGACGATGGTTGAGCATGCCGAACCGGTCCAGGTCGAGGAACAGGATCGAGTCGGTGCGCGGCGGCCTGCGGGCGCGGATCCGGTCGGCCCGCTGGGCCTCCTCGTCCATCCGGCGTCGGTTGGGCAGGCCGGTCAGGGAGTCCGTGCGCGCCTCGGTGGACATCTTCTCGACCAAGCGCTGGAGTTGGTCGATGCGGGCCAACAGCGCCCTACGGCCCTCGGCGAACGACACCGTGGCCTCGTCGTAGACCCGGATCTGGTCCCGACCGGAGTCCTTGGCCTGGAACAGTGCGCGGAAGGCCCTGCCCATGGCCTGGTCGGGGTCGGCGCCCATCGTGGTGACTCCGCCGGAGAAGGTGACGTCCACCGGGCCGGCATCGGTGGGCATCGGCCCACGCGCGGCACATCGGGCGTCCAGGAGGAGGTCGGCCACCTCGGCAGGGGGACGCTCCTTGAACATCAGGACGAAGTCGTCACCCCCGATCCGGGCAATCGTCGCCTCCGGGGCGACGGCCCGCAGCCGGGTGGCGAACTCCAGGATCACCTGGTCGCCGATCAGGTGGCCACGTCGCTCATTGATAGCGGTCAGGTAGTCCAGGTCGACCAGTGCGATGGCACCCCTGGCCGCGGACTCATCTCGAGATCGGGTCTGGACCTGCCTGGCCAACTCAGCCAGGAAGTCCCCGCCTTGCCCCGTGGGCAGGCCGGTCTGCGGATCGCGTTCCATGGACTGCTGGCTATCCCCCACCTGGCGATGGTAGCGCCCGGCCCCGTACCACTACATGGTGGCGCGTCCCCGTCCGAGGGAACAACCATCGCCTGCGTCAGGAGCCCTGCCTGGAGAGCCGCGGGACGCGCCCACCGTCCCCACCCGGCTGTGCCCGGTGATCTTCCGCACGATTCGGTCGGCGGGTCTGGCTCGGCTGGTTCGGGCCCGGGAGCCGCACTGCCGCTTCCCCGGGTGCCGACAGCCCTCGAACCGGTGCGACCTCGACCACACGCTGCCCCGGCCACGCGGTTCGACAGTGGCCGCCAACCTCGGCCCGCTCTGTCGGCGGCACCACGTCCTCGAGACGCACGCGGGTGGGGATCTCGAGCCACGGGACTCCAGTTCGACCCACGACAGCGGGGACAGCAACAGCGGAGGTCCCCCAGGGTGGCGATGGCGGATACCCGCCGGGTTCGAGATCACCGCAGAGGCGCCCGTACAGCTGTCCTGATCGAGTGACGAGCGGGTCCCCAGCCGACACGCCAGCATGGCCCACCCGGTCCCCAGCCCGCCACCCCAGCATGGCTCACCCAGTCCTGCGCGGGAGGCTGCGGTCCGGCACGCCGCGGCGCCGCGCGGGAGGATGGACGCATGCGCGACGACCTGGGCGCCGAACTCCGGCTGGCGACCACGCCTGCCCGGGTGGTCTGCTTGGTGCCCTCATTGACCGAGGCCATCGCGATCAGTGCGCCCGGCAGGCTGGTGGGCGCAACCCAGTGGTGCGCCCATCCCGCCGGCCTTGACGTGATCCGGGTCCGTGGCACCAAGAACCCCGACCTCGCCGCCATCAAGGGCCTGCGCCCTGACCTGGTCGTGGCCAACCAGGAGGAGAACCGTCGTGCCGACGTGGAGCGGTTGCGAGCCGACGGAATCCCGGTCTGGGTGACCCGGATCGACAGCGTTGCTGACGCGCTCGACAGCCTGGACCGGCTCCTGTGCGGGGTTCTCGCGCTCGACGCACCGCCGGACTGGCTTCTCCATGCCCACGAGACGTGGCGCCGGCCGCCTGCGAACAGCGCCCTGCGGGTCGCCGTCCCGGTGTGGCGCGACCCGTGGATGTGGGTCGGGCCCGGTACCTATGTCAACGACGTGCTCACGCGCCTGGGCTGGCACAACGTGGTGGCCGCTGTGGGCAGCCGCTATCCCCGCGCCGCGCCGGCCCGGATACTGGCCGAACGGCCGGACATCGCGCTCCTGCCCGACGAGCCGTACCCGTTCAGCGCACACGACGGACCCGAGTCGCTGGCGCCGGTCCGGACGGTGCTCATCGCAGGCAGGGCGCTGTCCTGGTACGGGCCCGCCATGGTCGATGCGCGCAGGAATCTCGAGGCCGCCGCGAGGGGATGAGTCACGTGTGGCGCAGGCTCAGCGCTGGATCAGCCGCTCCGGGCGTTGCGGCCACGCTCAGGGCTCCGTCCCCGTGGTGCTCCGCAGGGGGGCAGGCTGCTTCGGTGGCAGCGACAGCGCGAACTGCAGGCCCACCCGGACCCATCCGGCCAGGGCATCCGCCTCGCGCAACTCACCACCGACAACGACGACGAACCCCCGCATCGTGCGCCGACCCATGACCATGTCGCGGGCTCCACGCGCCAAGGCCTGCGGACGTCCCGATGCCCCGACACGCACCAACAGGTCATCGCCCCTGATCGCGCAGGCCATGTGCCCGGCGACCATGAAGGCCAGCCCACCGAACATCTGCTGCTCTGTGAAGTCCGCGGCCAGGGCGGCCACGACTGCCCGAGTCCGTTCTGCGAGGTCCACGTCGTAGCTCATCTTCTGACGGTAGGGCCAGGCCAGCGGATCCGCCCAGCACGTCCGTCGCGAACCCGCTGCACATGTGGATCCCGTCCTGCCGGGGGCTCTTGACTTCGTGGAGGTGCCGGGAGCCGTCGGCCGCCGCCGGGCGGCAGCCTCCTCCCGATTCCCGCGGATCGCCGGGCACAAAGAGCGAAGACCCCCGCAACAGCGGGGGCCTTCGCCCTTTGTGGAGGTGCCGGGAGCCGTCGGCCGCCGCCGGGCGGCAGCCTCCTCCCGATTCCCGCGGATCGCCGGGCACAAAGAGCGAAGACCCCCGCAACAGCGGGGGCCTTCGCCCTTTGTGGAGGTGCCGGGAATCGAACCCGGGTCCATCGGTGCCTCTTGGGGTCTTCTCCGGGCGCAGCCACGCTGTTGTGCTCTTGACCTCCGCGCTTCGTGTGGCACGACGCGGTAGCACGGTCCAGCAACTGTTAGGTGTTCCGTCCCACCCCGTTACCGGGTGAGTTGGTCAGTTTCCTGAATGACGCCAGGTCCGGGTCGGAAACATCCCCGGGCTGACGGACGCAATATCGCTCAGGCCGCGAGGGCGAAAGCGTTGGCGTCGGTGCGAGTGTTGTTCGCAGTTGTTTCTTGGCAGATCGTTATCGAGATAACTGCCATCCTCGGCCCGCTTCTCCACCTCGATCACATCCGATGTCGAAACCAGTCACCCCCTGTTGAGTTGTCACTGGCGAACCAGTCCTTCAAGGGTAGCCGCGCGACCAGCGCCTGTCACCTGACCGCCCACGCCGGACCAGGGTCAGCGTCCCTTGAGGTGGCGGCCCATCTCCTTGGCGATGTCGCGCTGGGCGTCCCGCTCGGCCAGCACCTGGCGCTTGTCGTAGGCCTTCTTGCCGCGTGCCAGGGCGATCTCGACCTTGGCGAACCCATCCTTGAAGTACAGCGACAGCGGCACGAGCGTGTACCCGCTCTCCTTGAGCTTGCGCTCGAGGCGTTCGAGTTCCACCCGCGTGAGCAGCAGCTTGCGCACCCGCCGCGGCGCATGGTTGGTCCAGGTGCCCTGGGCGTACTCGGGGATGTGCAGGCCGTGCAGGTACAGCTCACCGTCCTGGAACTGGGCGAAGCCGTCGACCAGGCTCGCCCGCCCGGCGCGAAGCGACTTCACCTCGGTGCCCACCAGCACCAGGCCGGCCTCATAGGTCGCGTCGATGTGGTAGTCGTGGCGGGCCTTCTTGTTCTGGGCCACCACCTGCCGACCCTGCTCGCGGGGCATCAGCAGTTGACCGGGGCCTTCGTGCCGCCGAACCAGCCCATGGGGTCATACGGGGTGCCGCCGACGTGGATCTCGAAGTGCAGGTGCGGGCCGGTGGAGAACCCGGTCGAGCCGACGTAGCCGATCACGTCGCCCTTCTTGACCTTCTGGCCCTCGCTGGCGCCGAAGCGCGACTGGTGGGCGTACATCGAGAACAGGCCGTTGCCGTGCGAGATCAGGGTGTGGTTGCCGTAGGGTCCACCGCTGGTGTTGCTCACCACGATCCCGGCGGCCGTGGACCGGATCGGCGTGCCAGACGGCGCCCCCATGTCCACTCCGGTGTGACACGAGCGATAGCCGTAGACGGGGTGGACGCGCGGGCCGACGCCCTGGCCGACGGAGACGCCCGCGATCGGCCACTGGAAGCCCTTGCCGCCCGTGGGCGTGAAGCTCAACGAGCCACCGGCCGCCAGGCGCGCCGCCTCAGCCGCGGCCTCCTTGGCCAGCAGCGCAGCGATCCGCTGCTGCTCGGCCTGGTAGGACTTGTACTGCTTGAGCACCTTGGCCCGCTGGGTCGCCGCCACATCCAGTGCGGTGGCCTTCTGGGCCACGAGGAGATCGACCTTCAGCTTGGCCGCTGCGGCCCGGTCCCGGGCGATGTTGGCCTCGGAGAGCTTGATCGCGGCCTGCTGGCGCTTCTCGTCGACCTGCTGGCGCAGCACATCCAGGCGCGCCTCCTTGAGGGCGAGCTCGGCGCGGATCTCGGCCATGTGCGACAGGGTGTTGTTGTTGACCCGCGACACCGCATCGATCGCCGCTGCCCGGTCGGCCAACTCGGTCGGCGACTGCGCAGTGACCAGAAGGTCGAAATCGGCGAAGACCCCGTCCTGGTACATCGACCTGGCCAGGTTGCCCACCCGGCCCTGGAGGTCCTCGATCTGGAACTCGACCTCGGCACGCTCCTGCTCGGCGCGGATCGCGGCTGCGGTGGCCTGCTCCAACTCGTCCTGGGCCGCGCTGTCGGCGTCCTGCGCGTTCGCGGCCTCGGTCCGAGCCTGCGTCAGCGCCTTGCGGGCCGCGGGGAGCAGCGTACGGACCTCCTCGAGGTCCGCGATGGCGCTGTCGACCTGCTTGTTGGCCGCGCGCAGGTCGTCGCCAGCCGCAGCCACGGCCGCGTCGACCTTCTCCTTGTCGCCATTCGGGTCGGCCATCGCCGGGCCCGCCACACTCACTCCCAGGGCGAGCACAGCGGAAGCCACCAGGGCCACCACCCGCTTCCCACGCATCCGCTCACCCCTCATGCCAGTGCACACCCATCACCAAGGGCGTGGGCTCAGAGTACCCCCCAGGGCTGCCGTGTCGAGGCTCTGGGCGCTGGATCTCGCCATCCTGGGCCATCTGGGTGACATCCGGCGAACTCAGACCCGCAGATAGCGACGCAGGGTGATCAACGCAGCCGCCGAGGCAAGCGCGACACCGGTCACGAACACCACGCTCGACACCTGGAACCACACGTCCCAGCCGACGAAACTCGTGGCCTGGAAGCTCGGGGTGAGCACCCCGTCGACGAGCACGGCCTTGAGCAGGGCCAGCAGGCCGATCGCCACCAGCGCGCCCACGGTCGCGGCCAGCGCGGCCTCGAGCAGGAAGGGCAGTTGGATGTAGAAGTTCGACGCCCCGACCAGGCGCATGATCCCGGTCTCCCGGCGTCGGCTGAACGCTGCGACCCGGATGGTGTTGGCCACGAGCAGCACGGTGGCCAACAGCATCATCGCAGCGATCACCAACGCCCCGGTCTGGAACCCGTTGAGGATCGCGAAGAGGGTGTCGAGCACTCGGCGCTGGTCGTTGACCCGGTCGATGCCGGGTCTGCCGATGAATGCGCTGGCAACCACGTCGTACTTGGTCGGGTCGCTCAGCTTGACCCGGAAGGACTCGGGCATCTGGTCGGGCGTGATGTTGGCCAGGATGGGCGCGCCCCGGTTCTGCTCGGCGAACCGCTCGTAGGCCTCCGCGGAGGACTCGTAGTACACCTCCTCCACCAAGGGCTTGAGCGACTCGAGGTCGGCCCGGATCTCCTCGCGCTGGGCCTGGGTGACCGCGCCCTCCGAGCACGAGATCACCGTCGAGGTCGACCCGCACAGGAAGATCGAGACCTGGACCTTGTCGTACCAGTAGTCCTTCATGAGGTCCACCTGCGAGCGGACCATCAGCCCGGCGCCGAAGAGGGCCAGCGACACCGCCACAGTGATGATCACCGCGATGGTCATCGTCAGGTTGCGGCGAATCCCGATCAGGACCTCGCCGAAGACGAACCTCAGCCGCATGTCGGCCCCCGCCCGAGCCGCGACCCCGACACCGACGCTCTCATCGCGCGACCCCGTACACGCCCCGGGTCTCGTCGCGCACGACCGCGCCGTTGTCGAGCTCGATGACACGCTTGCGCATCTGGTCGACCACCGCCGCGTCGTGGGTGGCCATCACCACCGTCGTGCCCGTGCGGTTGATCCGGTCGAGCAGGCGCATGATCCCCACGCTCGTCGCCGGGTCGAGGTTGCCGGTCGGCTCGTCGGCGATCAGGATCATGGGGCGGTTGACGAACGCCCGGGCGACCGCGACGCGCTGCTGCTCGCCGCCGGAGAGCTCGTCGGGGAACCGGCGCTCCTTGCCCGACAGGCCCACGAGGTCCAGAACCTCCGGGACGACCTTGCGGATGTGTTCGCTGGGTCGCCCGATCACCTGCAGGGCGAAGGCGACGTTCTCATAGACCGTCTTGTTCGGCAGCAGCCGGAAGTCCTGGAACACCGCCCCGATCTGGCGGCGCAGGTGCGGGACCTTCCAGTTGGGCATCTTGCCCAGATCCTTGCCCGCGACATGCACCGACCCCGACGTGGGCCGGTCCTCGCGCAGCACCAGGCGCAGGAACGTCGACTTGCCCGAGCCGGAGGCCCCCACCAGGAACGCGAACTCACCCTTGGTGATCTCCAGGTTCACCTCGTCGAGGGCCGGGCGCGTCTGGTTCGGGTAGTGCTTGGTGACATCGGTGAACTTGATCACGCGGCACCCCCCTGCCGGCGCCAGCGGATCCCGGACTCGATGAAGTCGTCGATCTCGCCGTCCAGGACGGCCGCGGTGTTGCCGGTCTCGTGCTCGGTGCGCAGGTCCTTGACCATCTGATACGGGTGCAGCACGTAGGAGCGCATCTGGTTGCCCCATGACCCCGACGTGTCGGTCTTCAACGCGTCCATCGCCGCGCGCTCCTCGATCCGGCGGCGCTCGAGCAGCCGCGCCTCCAGGACCCGCAGGGCGGCCGCGCGATTCTGGATCTGGGACTTCTCGTTCTGGCACGACACGACGATCCCGGTCGGCAGGTGGGTGATCCGCACCGCGGAGTCGGTGGTGTTCACGCTCTGCCCACCGGGGCCCGAGGAGCGGAACACGTCGATGCGGATCTCGTTCTCCGGGATGTCCATCTGGTCGGTCTGCTCGGTGACCGGAAGCACCTCCACGGCGGCGAACGAGGTCTGTCGACGGCCCTGGTTGTCGAACGGGCTGATCCGCACGAGCCGGTGGGTGCCCTGCTCGACCGACAGGGTTCCGTAGGCATACGGCGCCTTCACCGCGAACGTCGCGGACTTGATGCCCGCCTCCTCGGCGTAGGAGATGTCGTAGACCTCGACGGGCCAGCCGTGCCGCTCGCAGTAGCGGGTGTACATCCGCAGCAGCATCTCGGCCCAGTCCGCGGCGTCGACCCCGCCGGCCTCGGAGCGGATGGTCAGCAGGGCCTCACGCTGGTCGTACTCGCCGGCCAGCAAGGTGCGGACCTCGAGCTCGCCGATCGCCCTCTGCAGGTCGGCCAACTCGGTCTCGGCCTCGGCCAGCGCCTCGGCGTCACCCTCGTCCTGGGCCAGCTCGACGAGCAACGGCACGTCGTCCAGGCGCTGGCGCAGCGTGGACACCCGGCGCAGCTCGCCCTGGACGTAGGACAGCCGGGATGTCACCTTCTGGGCCGCGGCCGGGTCGTCCCACAGGTTCGGCTCGGAGGCGGTCACCTCGAGCTCGGAGACCTCGGCGCGCATCGCCGCCAGGTCGAGCACCGACTCGATGCTCGCCAGGGTGGACTCCAGCTCCGCCAGAGCCACGGGGATCTCGATCGCCATGACGGGCAAGCCTACGTCGTGTCAGCCCCCCTGCCTCGCCAAGGTGCGGATGACGCGCAGGGCGACCGACAGGGTGGCCAGGTCGAACGTCTCCTGCTCGCCGATCTCGGTCAGGGTCGCCCGGGCCCGACCCAACCCCTCGGCGTAGCGCTGCTCCCACACCACGACCCGGTCCAGTGGCGCGCCCCCGTCGGGGGTGGCGCGCACCACCTTGGCGGTCAGGGACGCCAGGGCCCCGTACAGGTCTCCGCGCAGGGCGGAGCGGGCCAGCGTCGACCACCGGTCGCGCCGCGGCAGCGCGGTGATCCGGCCCAGGAAACGGTCGACCTCGTAGCGCTCGGAGATCGTGAAGTACAGCTCGGCGACCACCTTCGGGGCCTCGTCGGTGCGCCGGGCGATCTCCACGATGTCCAGCAGCGAGAACAGGTCGAGCAGGGTGGCGACCTCCGCGGCCAGGTCCGCCGGCGCCCCGGCAGCGACGAAGTCCGAGACCCGCCGCTCCAGACGTTCGCGCTCCACGCCGACCAGCAGCCCCGCGACATCCCCGGCCAGCTCGGCGACCACCCCCCGGAAGCGGGCCACCTCACCGGGCACGTCCAGCGTCCCACCGCGGGTCTGCAGCAACCAGCGGGTGGACCGGTCCAGCAGGCGCGACACCTCGGTGCGCAGCGCGTTGAGCGCGGCACTGGGCGCGGCACCCTCCTGGGCGTCGATCCGCTGCCACAGGTCGCGCAGGCCGAAGACTCCGGTGCTCACGGCGAACGCACGCGCGATCTCTGCGGGCCCAGCCCCGGACTCCTCCGCCGCCCGCAGGGCGTAGGTGATCCCGCCCCGGTTGACCAGCTCGTTGACCAACCCGGTGGTGATGATCTGGCGGCGCAGGGGATGGCGGGCCAGGAGCGCCCCGAGCCGCTGGGCCAGCAGGTCGGGGAAGTAGTCGACCAGCCACGGCTCCGTGAACGGCTCATCGGGCAGCGAGCCGCCCAGCAGCGCCTCCTTGAGGTCGAGCTTGATGTAGGCCACGAGCACTGCCAGCTCCGGACGGGTCAGCCCGCTGCCCTCGGCGCCCAGCGCAGCCAGCTCGGCGTCGTCGGGCAGCGCCTCCAGCTCCCGGTCCAGGCCCGCGGTGCCCTCCAGGGCGCGCATCAGCCGGCCCAGGGCAGGCAGCATCGAGGCGCCATGGGCGGCCTCGAAGGTCAGCAGCAGGTTCTGGTCGATGTTGTCCTGCAGCACCATGCTGGCGACCTCGTCGGTCATCGACGCCAGCAGTGGGTCACGCTCGGCGGCGGTCAACTCGCCGGCCGCCGCAGCCAGGTCCAGCAGGATCTTGATGTTCACCTCGTGGTCGGAGGTGTCCACACCGGCGGAGTTGTCGATGGCATCGGTGTTCAGGGCGACGCCGGCACGGGCAGCCTCGATCCGGCCCCGCTGGGTCAGGCCGAGGTTGCCACCCTCGCCGACCACCCGGGCGCGCAGGTCCCGGCCGTTGACCCGGATGGCGTCGTTGGCCCGGTCCCCCACCTCGTCGTGGGTCTCTGCGGAGGCCTTGACGTAGGTGCCGATCCCGCCGTTCCAGAGCAGGTCGACCGGGGCGCGCAGGATGGACCGCAACAGGTCGTTGGGCGCCATCGCGGTCACGTAGGCGGGCAGGCCGAGCGCGGTGGCGACCTGCGGGCTGATCGGCACCGACTTGGCGGTGCGCCGGATCACACCGCCGCCGGTCGAGATCAGCGCGGTCGTGTAGTCCGCCCACGAGGAGCGGGGCAGCGCGAAGAGCCGCTGACGCTCGGCGAACGAGACCGCCGGGTCGGGATCGGGGTCCAGGAAGATGTGCCGATGGTCGAACGCCGCGACCAGCCGGAGGTTCGCCGAGAGCAGCATCCCGTTGCCGAACACGTCGCCACTCATGTCACCGATGCCCACCGCAGTGAACGTGGAGGTCTCGATGTCCAGGCCGAGGACCCGCAGGTGTGCCTGCACCGACTCCCAGGCACCGCGGGCGGTGATCCCCATCGCCTTGTGGTCGAAGCCGGCGGACCCACCGGAGGCGAACGCGTCGCCGAGCCAGAAGCCGTACTCGCCGGCCACCTCGTTGGCGATGTCGGAGAAGGACGCGGTGCCCTTGTCCGCGGCGACCACGAGGTACGGGTCGTCATCGTCGTGGCGGACCAGCCGCGCCGGGGCGACCACCTCGGTTCCCACGAGATTGTCGGTGAGGTCCAGCATGGAACCGATGAACTCGCGGTAGGCCGCGACCCCCTCAGCCAGCCAGGCGTCCCGGTCGCGCGCCGGATCGGGCAGCGCCTTGGCGAAGAAGCCGCCCTTGGCCCCCACCGGCACGATCACGGAGTTCTTGACCGCCTGGGCCTTGACCAGGCCCAGGATCTCGGTGCGGAAGTCCTCGCGACGGTCCGACCAGCGCAGGCCACCGCGCGCCACCTTGCCGAAGCGCAGGTGCACGCCCTCGACCCGCGGGGAGCAGACCCAGATCTCGAAGCGCGGCCGGGGCTCGGGCAGGTCGCGGATGCGCGCGGGCTCGAGCTTGACCGCCAGCGCCGGGCGGTCGGCCTGGAAGTGGTTGGTCCGCACGGTGGCCAGGATCAGCTCGAGCAGGGAGCGCAGGATGCGGTCCTGGTCCAGGCTCGCGACGTCGTCCAGGGCTCGGCCGATCTGTGTCTGCAGCTCGTCGGTCAGCGCGGACCGGTCACCGACCAGGTCCGGGTCGAACCGGGCGAGGAAGACCTGGACCAGCAGGCTGGCGATCCGGGGGTTGGCCAGCGTGGCGTCCTCGATGTAGGCCTGGCTGAACGTGGTACCGGTCTGGCGCAGGTAGCGGGCGTAGGCGCGCAGCACCGAGATCCGGCGCCAGTCCAGCCCGGCCTCGGCGACCAGCCCGTGGAACCCGTCGACCTCGGCACGGCCATCCCAGCAGGCCAGGAACGCCTGCTCCCAGTGTCGCCGCACCTGCCCCAGCCGGGCCGAACCGGGGCTGTGCAGCCCGAAGTCGAACACGAACGCCCCGCTGGGCTGGCCCGAGCCATCGATGCGGATCAGTCGGAACGGCCGCTCGGTCACGACCTGGACGCCCATGCTGGCCAGCACGGGCAGCACCTGGGCCAACGAGATGTCGTGGTGCGAGTAGAGCTTCAGGCGGGCGTTGGCCTGCTCGCCGCTGCCCCGAGCCGCCGGCTGCAGCGATACCCGCAGCGGCGCCTGCGGGGTGAGGGCCTCGATCTCGGCGAGGTCAGCGACCGCCTCGTCCGGCGCGGTGAGCGCGCGATAGGACTCCGGGAACCCGTCGGGGTAGCGGCGCAGCAGCGCATGCGCGCCCGCCTCCGAGGACTTCGCGACCAGGGCCGCGGACAGTTCGTCGTCCCAGGAGCGCACGACCTTGGCGATCCTGGCCTCCAGGGCCGCGACATCGACCTCGGGCACCGACTGCCCGCGCGCGACCCGGACCACGATGTGCAGTCGGGCCAGCACCGACTCGGTGACCCGCGCCGTGTAGTCCACGCTGGCGCCACCGACCGCCTCGAGCAGGACCGCCTGGATCTGCAGTCGCACGTCGGTGGTGTAGCGGTCCCGCGGCAGGTAGACCAGGCAGGACAGGAAGCGCTCGTAGGGGTCGCGGCGCACGAACAGTCGGGTCGCGCGACGCTCCTTGAGGTTCATCGTCGCCTCGGCCAAGGTGGCCAGCTCGTCGGTGTCGATCGCGAACAGCTCGTCGCGCGGGAAGTTCTCCAGGAAGGCCATCAGGGCGCGGCCACCGTGCGAGCCACGGCTGAAGCCCAGGATCTCGCGGACGCGGCGCACCTTGCCCGACACGACGGGAATCGTCTCGACCGACTGCGTATAGGCCAGCGCGGAGAGCAGGCCGATGAATCGGTGCTCGCCGACCACCCGCCCGGTCCGGTCGAACACCTTGATGCCCACGTAGTCCAGGTAGACCGGGCGGTGCACGGTGGAGCGTCGGTTGGCCTTGGTCACGATCAGCAGCCGGGGCTCCAGGGCCTTGCGGCGCACGGTGGGGGGCAGCTCGGCGAACGACGTGGACTCCGCCTGCGGCGAGTGCAGCAGGCCCAGGCCGCTACCGGCCTCCTCGACCAGGCCCAGCGCCTTCGGGTCGGCCGGCGAGCCGACCAATCGGTACTTCCGATAGCCCAGGAACGTGAAGTGGTCCGCGGCCAACCAGTTGAGCAGGTCGATCGCCGGACCCACCTGATCGCTACCCACCCCGCGCGGGGCGGCGGCCACCAGCTCGGCAGCCAGACCTCGGGCCGCGGCCACCATCCGGGGCCAATCGGTCACCGCGCTGCGTACGTCGGCCAGCACCCGCGCCACGTTCACCTGGATCATCTCGAGCGCGTCGGGCTCGGGCTGCCAGTCGACCTCGATGTGCATCCAGGACTCGAGCATCCCGTCGATCTGGGCGGCCGGCAGGACCGGCTCGGCATGCGACCCCGCGGCGGGCGGTTCAGCGCTGTACAGGCTGCCGTCCTCGGCGCGGGTCACGGCCACGATGGGATGCACCACCAGGTGGATCCCGATCCCGAGCCGGTTGAGCTCGGCGCTGACCGAGTCGACCAGGAACGGCATGTCGTCGGTGACGATGCTCACCACGCTGCGGCCCACGGTCCATCCGTCGACGGCCACGGTCGGGCTGGTCACCGAGACCACGGCTGCCCCGGAGGCTCGGGTGGCAGCGACCGCGAGCTGGTGGGTGACGGTCCCGACGACCGCCTCCGGGTCGCGCCCGGCAAGGTCGGTCGGGTCGATGTGCCGGTAGAAGATCGCGGCCAACCGTTCATCGCGCTCGGAGGTCCAGTTGAACCACTCGGCGAATCCCACGCCCACGCCCAGCTCCTCTCCGGGTCCGTACGACAGGTCCCTCGATCTAGCGCGCCAGCCCACCTTGCCACGCCGTCGCGCGGGAGGTCGCGCTCACGGAGCAGGCGCCGCGCCGAGGCAACGGCTGTGCTGGTGCGCGTTCGCGGTCGGCCGCCCGGCCGGGGCCTATAGTCCCCCTTGATCGACCCGACGCCCGCACTGTTGGCACCCACCCGGCCCGACGCCCCACGAGGAGCAGCCATGCCCAAGAGGTTCGCCGGCACCATCCACTTCGATGTCGCCCCCGACGTGGTCTTCGCCGCGCACTGCGATCCGCACTACGTCATCTGGAAGCACGAGCACATGGCCGCGTTCGACGTGTCGGCCCAGGTCGAGGAGGACGGCCAGCACGTGATCATCCGTTCCTCGCGCAAGCTGCCCGCCAAGATTCCCGCGGCCGCCCGCAAGTTCGTGGGCGAGTCGATCACCATCGACGAGGTGCACACCTGGAGGCACCCGGATCCGGACGGAGCACGGCACGGCACCGTGACGGCCACCTTCGCCGGAGCGCCGATGGAGGTCTACGGGACCCTCGAGCTGCGGCCCGGGGGGCCAGGCTCGGTGCTCGAGGTGGTGGTGCACGCCAAGGCGCACGTACCACTGGTCGGCGGGAAGCTGGAGAACGTGGTCGGCGAGCAGTTCATGCGTGCGCTGCGCAAGGAGCAGCAGATCGCCCCGCAGTGGTTCGGCCAGTGACTCCCGGCGCTCAGCGGGCAACGAGCGCGGTTGGTCCGTAATCTCGGCGGACATGGCAGTCACTGATTCCATGGATGTCACCGTCAATGCCCCCGCCGACCAGGTGCTCGCGTTCCTGCGCGACATCGACAACCAGAAGAACTGGTTCCCGGGCAACCTCGAGTCCGAGGTCCTCGAACACGATGAGCAGGGCCGGTGCTCGCGGGCGCGTCTGGTCAACGACGTGAAGGTGGCCAAGGACGAGTTCGTCCTTGAGTACACCCACTCCGACGACGGCTTCTCCTGGCACCTGCCCGAGGCCACGAAGGTCCAGAAGACCCAGGAGGGCAACTGGACCGTCATCGACGAGGGCGGCAGGTCCCAGGCCACCATGACCCTGACCATCGACACCTCGTTGCCGCTGCCCGGCTTCATCCAGCGCAAGACGCTCAAGGACACGCTCAAGGGCGCGACCTCAGCGCTGACCAAGCAGTTCTGAACCCGGAGCGGCTGGCTGGCTACTGCCGGTCGAGCAGGTCGCCGAGTTCCTGGACGCCGTACCAGGCCAGGTCCTCGGTGAGCAGCGCAGCGATCTGCGTGCGGCGCAGCGGGCCCGGCACTGCGAGCCAGCCGTCCACCGGTGCCTGGGTGGGCTCCGGATCGAGGTCCAGGGCGAGCAGCAGCCCGCCCTCGCGGTCGGCCAGCGCCTGCGCGGCCAGCAGTTGCGCCGCGAACTCCCACTCCTCCTCGTCGACCTCGGCGTCCTCGGCCCGCCACTGCGGGTCGACGACACAGGCGCGCCGCGATCCCCTCAGCTCCCCGGACGCGTACAGGGTGCGCAGGTCCGACCACCTGATCGGCAGGTAGGCGCGCATCACCCCACCGAGGCGAGGTGATCCGGGCCGAGATGGTCCGGGTCGCGCAGGGCCTCGATGGAGGTGCGGATCGAGGTCTCCAGCACCTTGACGCGCTTCTCGTGGGCCATCAGGTTGCCGCCCATGGCCGCCAGGTCCTGGGGCCCCATGCCCAGCACGGTCACGTCGGTCCCACCGGCCCGGACCTTCTCGACCTCGTTGAGGCAGCGCTTGGTCACCTGGACCCGCCAGGTGCGCTCCAGCCGGGCGAGCAGGTGATCGGGGCGGTCGAGGTGGAAGCTGACCATCGGGGCGATCACGTAGACCTCGTCGAGCCCCATGTTGGCCAGCACATCGACCGAGGTCGCCGACCACGCCCCGCCGTCGACGTAGCGGTGCCCGTTGATCTCCACCGGCGAGTACCAGGCCGGGATCGAGCAGGAGGCCTGCACCGCCAGGGAGAGCGGAGCCTCGGGAGCGGTCGGCTGGCCGAACACCACGCGCTTGCCCGAGTCGTAGTCCATGGTGACGATCCACACCTTCTCGTGCGGGGACCACTGCCCGATCGGGGTGAACCCCTCGACCAGGTGCGCCACCCGGTCCAGTGTCTTGGAGCCGGTGGGCATGAACGCTGACAGCACTGCGGTCGGGGGCATCCGCCGGATCCGCGACAGGCTGGAGCGCATGAGCGCGCGTGACCCCGGCGTGAGCTTGGGCAGGCCGGGTCGCGATCCGCCGGTCACGGCCCCGATGTCCCAGCTGAAGCCCGCGATCGGACCGGTCTGCACCTTCTCCCCGCGCTCCTGCGCGGTGAGCTCCTCGACGGTGGCCCCGGCGCCGAGCAGGGCGGCCAGGACCGAACCAGCGGAGGTGCCGACGATCACCTCGGCGTCTCGCGGCTCGAACCCGTGGACGTCCTTCAGGGCAGCCAGCGCGCCGACGGCCCACGCAGCGCCGAGCACCCCGCCACCACCGAGCACCAGCCCCAGCCCCCGACGAATCTCTCGATCAGCCATGCGTTCGCCTCCCGGTCATCGGTCTGGGGCGCTGCGCACCCGGGAATATGTGTAACGCACAGGTTACGCCCTGCGACTGGTGATCGGCTCGTCAACCCCGAGAACGGCTAGGCGGTGGGCCTTTTCGCGCGTCGCGGCTTGCCGCTGGAGGTCACCGTGGCCAGCATCTCCTCCACCGAGTCGTCGATGCACTGGGCGAGCACCTCGACATCGGGCATGGCCTCGCGGTCGGCGTTGAGCCCGACGAACATGCCGCCGTCGTAGGAGGTCAGGCCGATCGAGACGGCCTGGCCGCGCGCCAGCGGGACCACCGGGTAGGCGGCCAGCATCAGCGCACCGCCGGCGTACAGCGGGAACTGTGGACCGGGCACGTTGGTGACGACCACGTTGTAGACCCGCCGGGACAGTCCCGAGACGACCCGGGCGCCCAGCGAGTGGACGGTCGGCGGCGTGAACGAGGCCACGCCGACCAGGGCGGTGGCCCCGAGCATCTGGCCACTCTCCTTGAGCATGTCCATCTCGAAGCGGACCCGCTGCAGTCGGATCACGGGGTCGGGCTCGCCGATCGGCAGGTCGCACAGGAACGCCGCGATCTGGTTCCCGGAGTTGTCACCGGGCGTGCGCACGCTCACCGGGACCATGGCCCGGATCGAGCTGCGGGTCGTCACCACCTCGCCCCGGGTCATCATCCAGGCCCGCAGCCCGCCGGCGACCACGGTCAGGACGATGTCGTTGATGGTGCCGCCGTGCGCGTTCTTGATCCGCTTGAGCTTGTCCAGCTCGGTCTCGGTGCTCGCGTAGCGCCGGGCTCCCCCGATCGCGGCGTTCAGCGGACCGGAGCGAGCCGGTCGCGACACGGTTCGGGCTGCCGAGGCCAGGCCCACCACATTGCGCCCGATGTGGGTCACGGTCTCCTGGACGTCGATCATCGACGTCCGCACGGTGTCCACCACGGCCTTCGGGGAGCGGGCGATCTCGTTGACCGCCCCAGCGATGAGCTCCGCCGAGGAGGGCTCGCGCATGGGGTGCCAGCCGTCGGGGGGGACCTCACGCGGTTCCGGGGTGCCATCGAGGATGACCTGGCCGATGTCCACGGCCGAGGCCCCGTCGACCATCGCGTGATGGGTCTTGGTCAGGATCGCGAAGCGATCGTCCTCCAAGCCCTCGACGAGGTACATCTCCCACAGCGGGCGGGTCCGGTCCAACGGTCGGCCCATGATCCGCGCGACGAGTTCGTTGAGCTGTTCGTCGGTGCCCGGCCGGGGCAGCGCCGAGCGACGCACGTGGTAGGTCACGTCGAAGTTCTCGTCGTCGACCCACACCGGGTTGGCCAGGTGACCCGGCACCCAGCGCACCCGCTGCCGGTAGCGCGGGACCAGGGCGATCCGGGTGCGGATCAGGTGCACGAGTCGCTCGTAGTCGAACCCGGCCTCGGGTACCTCGAAGATCGCCACGCCCCCGACGTGCATCGGTGTCGTGGGCTCCTCCATGTAGAGGAAGGACACATCCAGCGGACTCAGGCGGTCAGGCATGGCACTCCTCAACTGACGGTGACCCGTGGCGCGACGGGCCGGCTCCTGCTGGTCATCCTGCCGCATCGGGGGCACGGGTGCGGTGGCCACCCGGCCGCCCGGCCGGCTGGGCCCGCTGGCCGCCGCCGCGGTTTGGGAAAACCCGGCCCGGTTGCGTATGATTCTCGAGGTCCCCGACCAGCGGTCAGGGTCCGCACGACAAGCACTTCGGCCCCATCGTCTAGTGGCCCAGGACGCTGCCCTTTCAAGGCGGTAGCACGGGTTCGAATCCCGTTGGGGCTACGACCAGACCAACGGTTGGACGAGGTTGGCAGTGGTTGGCAAGGTGTGAACAAGCAGCAGGAAGTAGGACCTCGGCCCCCGGGCCGAGCAGCACCAAGGCCGCGCAGCAACGCGAGGCCCCGTAGCGCAGTTGGTTAGCGCGCCGCCCTGTCACGGCGGAGGTCGCGGGTTCGAGTCCCGTCGGGGTCGCTGGAGACACTTACCGGTTCGGTGCGAACCGTCCGGCCAGGTAGCTCAGTTGGTACGAGCGTCCGACTGAAAATCGGAAGGTCGGCGGTTCGACCCCGCCCCTGGCCACTGCGGAACCCCCTCATGCATCCCCCGTCGTGAGGGGGTTCCGCGCTGTCCCGGAGCGGATTCAGGCAGGGGCCCGCAGCGAGGCACATCGAACGCCGCCGTCGACGCAGTGCGGCGCCCCGGGGCCCCGCTCACCCGGCCAGCGACCGGTCCCTGCAGGCAGGATGGGGGCGCCGAGTTCCGGCGACCGACCAGCTACTTGATCCGTACCTACCGGCGAGCCCTCCCGATCGGCCGGAGGACCAGCCGCCCGGGTATCGGATCGATCGGCCAACAACGCACAGGGGAGGGCCCGCTCGTGACCGGCACCCGCGCACAGCCTGCTGCCACCGGTGCTGCGCCGACGCGCAGCCAGCGGATCGCGGCCTACGTACCGATCCTGACCTGGCTACCCGCCTACAACCGCCACTGGTGGTCCAAGGACGCGATCGCCGGGCTGACCCTGTGGGGGTTGCTCGTCCCCGAGGGCATGGCCTACGCGGGCATCGCCGACCTGCCCCCGCAGGCCGGCCTCTACACGTTGGTCGTGTCCCTGTTCGTCTACGCCCTGATGGGCACCTCGCCGCACCTGTCGGTCGGGCCGACCTCAGCCACCTCGGCCCTGCTGGCCTCATCGGTGGCCGGGATCGTGGTCGTGGGGGTGGCCGAGGGGGAGACCGACCTGGCGACCTCCCAGGCCAATGCCGCTGCCTTCGTCCTCGTCGTCGGCCTGGTGTTCCTGCTCGCCGGCGTGATGCGTCTGGGCTACATCACGCAGTTCCTGTCCAAGCCGGTGATGGACGGCTTCGTGATGGGCCTGGCCATGTTCGTCGCCGTCGGCCAACTGAACAAGATCTTCGGGGTGGAGAAGCCCGAGGGCAACACCGTCCAGAAGCTCGGGGGCATCATCAGGGAGCTGCCACAGGCCAACTGGACCACGTTCACCATCGCGGTGATCTCGATCTTCCTGCTCTTCGCGCTGCCGGCGCTCAACCCGAGGATCCCTGCGGGGCTGATCGTCCTGTTCGCAGCGATCATGGTCAGCTCGTATCTGGACCTGACCGGGACCGCGGGCGTCGAGACCGTCGGCCTGCTCCCGCAGGGGCTGCCCTCGTTCGACTTCACGGCGGTGCCCCTGCGCTCGTACTTCGCGATGGTGCTGCCGGCCATCGGGGTGTTCCTCGTGGCCTACAGCGAAGCGCTGGGCTCCGCCCGCGAGTTCGCCGACAAGCACGGGTACGAGGTGGATCCAGACCAGGAGCTCAACGCCCACGCCGCCACCAACATCGTGAGCTCCTTCTTCGGCGGGATGATCGCGGGCGGTGGGATGTCCGGCACCGCGGTCAAGGAGGGTGCTGGGGCCAGGACCCAGCTCTCGAACCTGATCGCGTGGCTGGCCACGATCCTCACCCTGCTGTTCCTGACGCCCCTGTTCGACTCCCTGCCCGAGGCCGTCCTCGGCGCCCTGATCATCCATGCGCTCTGGCACATCCTCACCTCGCGCAAGTTGCGCACGCTGCGCCGCGAATCGAGGACGGAGTTCTGGTTCGGCTTCCTGACCATGCTCGGCGTCCTGCTCGTGGGGGTCCTGGAGGGCATGGTGACCGGGCTGATCGCGTCCCTGGTCTACTTCATCTACCGAACCAGTCATCCCTACCTGGCGTCCCTCGGGCGGATCCCGGGCGCCCAGGGGGCCTACGGCGACCTCGTTCGGCACCCTGACTACGAGCAGGTCCCCGGGGTTCTCATCCTCCGGCTGTTCGGCGAGCTGTACTACGCCAACGCCCTGACGGTGCGCAAGGAGATCCGCGAGCGGGTCGAGGCGGCCGAGCCTGCGGTCCAGGCGATCATCCTCGAGATCGGGGATCAGGACTCCATCGACCTCACCACCGCGCGGGTTCTCAAGACCTGGGCCAAGCGCATGGCCGATGAGGGAATCGTGATCTACCTGAGCGACGTGCAGGACCCCGTCCTGGACTTCCTGCACTCGGTGGGCCTGTCCGACGTGCTCGCCGAGGAGCGCATCTTCCCGACCATCGACCTGGCGATCCAGCACATCGAGGCCACCAGCCAGGACCAGGGTGGGGGGCCCGCTGACGCGCCACCGCGACCTGCCGGCACAGCCGCTGACAGCGCGGGGCAGTCCTAGGGCTGCCGGACAGCTCCGGGCGGGGCAGTCCTAGGGCTGCCGGACAGCTCCTGGCACTAGTCTCGGCGCTGTCATGGATCAGGCCCCGGCACCGGACTCCGGCCCCGCGGCGCGGCGGAGCTCCGCGGGCGACATCCTGCGCCTGGCGATCCCCGCGTTCGGCGCCCTGGTCGCCCAGCCGCTGTTCACCCTGACCGACGCGATCATCGTCGGCACACTGGGCACCACGAGCCTGGCCGCCCTCGGGGCCGGTGCGCAGGTGTTCACGACCGTCACCGGCCTGGCGATCTTCCTGGCCTACGGCACCACCGCGGTGGTCGCCCGGCGGGTCGGTGCGGGCCAGTTGGCCGCGGGCATCACCGACGGGATCGAGGGCGTGGCCCTGGGCCTGGGCCTGGGGATCGTGGCGACCGCCGGCACCTGGCTGCTCGGGCCACAGCTGCTCGACTGGATCGGTACGTCACCGGCGACCACGCCGGAGGCGCTGACCTACCTGCGCACGACCAGCCTCGCGTTCCCGTTCGCGCTGGCCGCGATGGCCGCGATCGGCGTGCTGCGCGGGCTGCAGGACACGGCCACCACCCTGTGGGTGACATTGATCGCCGTGAGCACCAACCTGGCGCTGTCCGCCTTCCTGGTCCTGGTGGCCGGCTGGGGGATCGCCGGATCGGCGTGGGCCACCGTGGTTGCCGAGGCCCTCGCGGCGGGACTCCTCGTGTGGCAACTGGGCAGGCGGGCGCGCGCACAGGACGCCTCGCTGCGACCGAGCCGGTCAGGTGTCCTGGTGTCCGCACGCGGCGCGGTCCCGCTGTTCTGGCGCACGGTCGCACTACGTGCGGTCTTCGTGCTGGCCGTGGTGGTCGCAGCCCGCCTCGGAGACGCGGAGCTGGCCGCCTACTACGTGACCTTCACCGTCTGGTACCTGCTGGCGCTGGGCATGGACGCCCTGGCGATCGCCGGGCAGGCGCTGCTCGGCCGGCACCTCGGCGCCGGCTCGGTCGACATGGCCCGTGCGGTCACCTGGCAGATGACCCGGTGGGGGATCGGCCTCGGCGTGGTCCTGATGGTCCTGGTCCTGCTGGTGCGCACGTGGGTCCCCGGGCTGTTCGGCGAGGACCCGGCGGTGCAGGCGCTGGTGGCCGGTGCCTTGGTCGTGGTGGCACTTCAGCAGCCGCTGGCCGGCGTGGTGTTCGTGCTCGACGGAGTGCTGCTCGGCGCCGGTGACGCTCGCTTCCTGGTCGTGGCCCAGGTGATCGCCCTGGCCGCCTTCGCGCCGGCGGCCTGGTGGGTGCTCGCCTCGCGGGGCTCGGTCACCGACCTGTGGCTGGCCCTGACGCTGTTCATGGTAGCTCGCGGGGTGACGTTCGTCTGGCGAGTGCGCTCGAACGCCTGGCTGGTCACGGGCGCCACCCGGTGAACCGGTCGGGCCGGCGGGCCCCGGACCTGCGTGGGGCTAGCCCACAGGCTTGTCGCCGCTGAGCCCGTCCCGGGGGGCGGGGATGCTGTCGAGCAGGCCGCGCACCTCACTCTCGAGGTAGCGCCGGTGGCCACCGAGGGTCCGGATCGAGGTCAGCTTGCCAGAGTTGGCCCAGCGCGTGACGGTCTTGGGATCAACGCGGAAGAGGGCCGCAACCTCAGCAGGGGTGAGCAGGGGTTCGACTTCCTGATGTCGTACAGCCATCGCAGCACTCCTCGGTGGTTAGTTCGCAGAACGTACTCAATCGGGCATTCGCGCTGAGCATGACACCGATGAGCCACCCACACAAGACGGAGAGACCCCATTGTTCCCGATGGACATCGGGGGAGCTGGCAGCGCCACGCCCGTGAACCGTCGGGCCCACGGGACGCACCTGCGACGACGTCGGCAGTCTGCGGCTGCGCGACACCCGCGCCGCCCGGCACCGGCAAGATCGGGCACGTCCCGGCCGGAAGGCGTTAGGATGTCGTTGGATCGCGCATCGGCGCACTGGGGCGTGCGGATGAGTCACGCCGTCAGTTCACGTACCGCCCGGGAAAGCACCGGAGGAGGGGGTCGAGCCATGGGGCGCGGCCGAGCCAAAGCCAAGCAGACGAAAGTGGCCCGCCAGTTGAAGTACGGCGGTCCCAGCACCGACCTGGAGCGACTCCAGGCTGAGCTGGCGCATTCCTCCCCCGTCGAGGTCGACGAGGTGGAGGCCGATGAGGCCGACTACGACGACCCGTACGCGAAGTACCTCGAGGCAGCCGAGGACGAACCGGACGAGCCGGGCGACGCGTCGACACGCTGACCCGCGCTGTTCAGGCGTGCGCTGGTTCAGGCGTGCTGACCGAGCAGGCTGACCGTTCCACCCGTGCCGCCCTTGGCGGTCGCGTCCGAGACGTCGCCGGCAGCGGCCGCACGCACGTGCCCACACACCCAGGCCGGGACGCCGCGAGCAGCCAATCGGCGCACCGCATCTGCTGCTGACTCGGGGGCCACGACGGCCACCATCCCCAGGCCCTCGTTGAAGGTGCGCTCCCGCTCGGCCAGGCTGACTGCCCCGAGCTCGCCGATCAGTTCGAAGATGGGCGGCGGGGTCCAGGTGGGGCGGTCGATCTGGCCGTGCAGGCCGACCGGCAGCACGCGCGCGACATTGGCTGCGATCCCACCGCCGGTGATGTGCGAGACCGCGTGCACACCGCCGCCGCCGATCAGGTCCAGCACGTCCAGGGTATAGATCCGGGTCGGTTCGAGCAGCTCCTCACCGAGGCTGCGGCCCAGCTCCGGCACATGCCGGTCCAGCGCCCAGCCGGCCAGGTCGAACAGCACGTGGCGGGCCAGCGAGTAGCCGTTGGAGTGCAGGCCGCTGGCGGCCATCGCGATCAGGACGTCACCGGCACGGACCCGGTCGGGGCCGAGCAGCTCGTCGGCCTCGACGACCCCGGTGCCGGCCCCCGCGACGTCGTACTCGTCGGGCTCGAGCAGGCCAGGGTGCTCGGCCGTCTCTCCGCCGACCAGCGCGACCCCGGCGCGGCGGCACCCCTGCGCGATGCCCGTGACGATCGCCGCGACCCGCTCGGGGACCACGGACCCGACCGCGATGTAGTCGGTCATGAACAACGGCTCGGCGCCGCAGACGACCAGGTCGTCGACGACCATCGCGACCAGGTCGATGCCGATCGTGTCGTGGATGTCCATCCGCCGGGCCACGTCGATCTTCGTGCCGACCCCGTCTGTGGAGGTGGCCAGCAGGGGTCGGCGGTAGCCCAGAAGTGCCGAGGCGTCGAACAGCCCGGCGAAGCCGCCGACCCCGCCGACGACCTCGGGGCGCTGGGCTCGGGCGATCGCCGCGCGCATGAGGGCGACGGCACGCTCACCGGCCTCGACGTCCACGCCGGCGGCTGCGTAGGTCGCTGCTGGGACGCGAGAACCGTGCGTGGCGCTCACGGGGTGGCCACCTCGATCTCCAGCAGGTGCTTGCCGAGCAGTTCCGGCTCGGGCAGGGCGATGGGGTAGACGCCGTCGAAGCAGGCCCGGCACAAGTTCTGCGCACCCAGTTCGGTCGCCTCGGTCAGGCCCTCCAGCGACACGTAGCCCAGCGAGTCCGCACCGATCGAGGAGCGGATCTCCTCCACGGAGCGGTCGTGGCCGATCAGCTCGGTGCGGGTG
Organism: uncultured Actinomycetes bacterium; assembly: GCA_963798745.1. Lineage (GTDB taxonomy): Bacteria > Actinomycetota > Actinomycetes > S36-B12 > CAIYMF01 > Prado023. The sequence continues at coordinate 246,115 of CAWCUF010000007.1, read as the reverse complement.
GCGAAATCGATGCCGTAGAAGCACGGCCAGAGCACCGGCGGCGAGCTGATCCGCACATGTACCTCAGCGGCACCCGCCTCGCGCAGCATCCGCACGATCGCCCGCTGGGTGTTGCCGCGCACGATCGAGTCGTCGACGACCACCAGCCGCTTGCCCTCGATGACGTCGCGCAGGGGGTTGAGCTTGAGCCGGATGCCCAACTGTCGGATGGTCTGCGAGGGCTGGATGAAGGTGCGCCCGACGTAGGCGTTCTTGACCAGGCCCTGGGCGAACGGGATGCCGCTGGCCTGGGCGTAGCCGACCGCGGCCGGGGTGCCGGACTCCGGGGTGGGGATGACCAGTTCGGCGTCCACCGGGTGTTCGCCAGCCAGGATCCGGCCGATCTGCACTCGGGTGGCGTGCACGCTGCGGTCCGAGATCCGGGTGTCCGGCCGGGCCAGGTACACGAACTCGAACAGGCAGTGCTTGGGCTCGGCGGGCGCGAACCGGTCGCTGTGCACCCCGCGCTCGTCGATGGCGATCACCTCACCGGGCTCCACCTCGCGCAGGAACGTGGCCCCGACGATGTCCAGCGCCGCGGTCTCGGAGGCCACCACCCAGCCGCCCCGCTCGAGTTGGCCGATCACCAGTGGGCGGATGCCCTGCGCGTCGCGGGCGGCGTACAGGGTGGTGTCGTCCATGAACACAAGGCTGAACGCCCCGCGGACGTGCGGCAGTTCGTCGACGGCTGCCGTGAGCATCGATTCGCCGGGATGGGCGGCCAGCAGCGCGCTGAGCAGCTCGGTGTCGGAGGTCGAGGACATCGTCGTGCCCAGCGGCAGGGCGCCCGAGTGTGCCTGGGCCGCCGCCACCCGGACGGCCAGCTCGTGGGTGTTGGTCAGGTTGCCGTTGTGCCCCAGGGCCAGGTGCCCGGTGGCGGTGGAGCGGAACGTCGGCTGGGCGTTCTCCCACACGCTGGATCCGGTCGTGGAGTAGCGGCAGTGCCCGACCGCGACGTGACCCTGCAGCGCAGCCAACGCCCCCTCGGTGAACACCTGGGACACCAGGCCCATGTCCTTGTAGACCATGATCTGCTGGCCATCGCTGACCGCCATGCCCGCCGACTCCTGGCCGCGGTGCTGCAGGGCGTAGAGGCCGAAGTAGGTGAGCTTGGCGACCTCCTCGTCGCGGGCCCAGACCCCGAACACCCCACAGGCGTCCCGCGGCCCCTGATCCTGGGGGTCGAGCTCATGGGTGAGCTTCCCATCGCCGCGCGCCACGGGCAGCAGTCTAGGTGCCGCTGAGGGGACCGGTGCACGCCGATGGCCGATCCGCTCCCCGGCAGACGATCTGCTCCCGACACGGGGGGAGCAGATCGTCTGACCGGGAGCAGATCACTCCGGCCAGCGGCTGTCGGGGAGGATGAGGGCATGGCCCGCCGGATCCCCGCTGCTGACGGGGTTGCCGCTGTCCGGGCGTGCGCCGCCGCTGGCCCGGAAGAGCCAACGGACCGCGCCACGCAGCGCCTGGCGGTCAGGTACACCCTCCAACTGCTGAGCGACCGTGCGCCCGGATACTCCGTGGAGGTCCGGATCCCACCGTTCGCGGCGGTTCAGGCTGTTCCCGGCCCCGTGCACCGCCGGGGCACTCCCTCGGCGGTCGTCGAGATGGACGCGACGACCTGGCTCGCCCTGGCCACCGGGGCGCTCTCCTGGGTGCAGGCAACGGCTGCCGGTCGGATCCGGGCCAGCGGTGCGCGCGCCGACCTCGCGACCTGGCTGCCCCTGATCGCCACGTGACCGCCACCCGGACCCGCCGGATTTACGAGGAACCTGCTCCCGGTTGGACGATCTGCTCCCATCTGCCCGGGAGCAGATCGTCGCAATGGGAGCAGATGCACCGGGCGACGGCGGCGGGAGTTGTCCACAGATCGGTGCCGAGACATGGGTGCGATCCTGGCGTCCTCCTTCAGGCTGTGCGGGTGGACATCCCCGCGATCACCCACCTCTCGGACCTGCGCGCGCGGGGCGTGAGTGCGGCTGAGCAGCGTCGGATGGTCGCCGGACTCGACCGACTCGCGCCCGGTGCGTACGCGGCTACCCACGGTCTCGATCCGGTCGCCGTCCACATCGTGCGATCGTGCGCGGTGCTCGCGCGGGTCACCGGGGTGGTCGCGAGCCACACGACCGCTGCCGCTCTGTGGGGCCTGCCCCTGCTCGATCGCCATCTGGGAGCCGTCCACGTCTCGCGGACCATGGGGCGGCGCGGGGGCGCGAAGTCAGGGCGCATGCACCGTGTGCATTCCCGGGAGGTCGCCGTGGCGGACATCGACACGCAGGCGGGGGTGCTGTGCACCAGTCCGGTGCTCACGGTGCTGGACTGTGCACGGATCCTCGATGAGGACTGGGCCGTGGCGATCGCCGACGCCGCATTGCACACGGGCGCGGTGCGCCGTGGCGAGCTCATCGAGCGCGCCGCCCGGGTGGTCGACTGCACTGGGGCGGGACGAGCGCGTCTGCTGCCGGCCCTCACCAGCGCACTCGCCGAGAGTCCCGGGGAGAGTCTGCTGCGTCGGCGGCTGAACCGGATGGGCCTGACGCCCAGGGAACAGGTCGAGATCGGCCGTGACCGGGTCGACTTCCTGATCGGGGAGCGCTTGGTGGTGGAGTTCGACGGCCGCGGGAAGTACGAACTGCGTGGCGATCCAGCCGCCGCACATTGGGCGGAGAAACGACGCAACGATCGGTTGGTCGAGCAGGGCTACGAGGTCGTCCACGTGACGTGGGCCGACCTGTGGGACGAGGCTGCCCTCGCCCAGCGGATCACCCGAGGACTGCGACGCGCCGAAGCCCGCGCCGACCGCAATCTGCTCCCGGTGCCACGATCCGCTCCCAGCGCGAGGGGAGCAGACCGTCGGAACGGGAGCAGATCCGGCTGAGCCATCGAGGGCGGGTCAGCCGACGGCTCGGCGGCCCTCCGCGGCGGATGTGGCGATCTTCGCGATGCGCGTCGCGCGGGTCGCGGGGCGCTTGGCGCTGACCACGTGCCACAGGTGCTGCTTGCGGACTCCCGGGGGCATCGCGTCGAAGAACGCGCGGGCCGCGGGCTGGGCGTCCAGCGCCTCGGCCAGGTCCTCGGGCACCTCGAGCCGCTCGACGGCGTCCAGTACCTCCCAGGAGCCGTTGGCCTTGGCCACCTCGATCGCCCGCAGTCCCCGCTCGGTCATCAGGCCTTCGGGGACGAGCCGGGACAGCCGCTCCTTGTTGCTCGCCGACCAGGTCGAGTTCGGCTTGCGCGGGGTGAGCAACTGCAGCCCCCACCGCTCGTCCCGGGTCCGGACCGTGGAGTCGATCCAGCCGAAGCACAGCGCCTCCTCCACGACCTCGCCATAGCTGGGCGCCGGATCACCGTTGCCGCGTCGGGGCATCACCAACCAGATCCCCGGGGATGTGTCGGCGTTGGCTGCCAGCCACGCCCGCCACCCGGCGCGCGAGGTAACCAGCACCTGCTCCAGGTCCTCGAGTCCCATGACCGGCGATGCTGCCACGCGTGAGCACCTCCGGCACGCCGAAGCGCCGCGCCACGATCTGCTCCCGGTTGCACGATCTGCTCCCTACACGATGGGAGCAGATCGTCGGAACGGGAGCAGATCCTTTCTGAGGCGTCCGGGGTGGGGGGGCGTCAGTCGAAGAGGGCGGGGAGGGTTGCGGCGCGGGTGGTGCGGACCTCGTCGAGGGGCAGCACGACCGAGGCGCCGTGCACGCCGTCGATGACCAGCGCCTGGCCGTCGCCGGCCACCGCCTGCTCGGCGCCGATGCCGGAGTCGACCACTCCGATCCGGGTCGCGGCGAACCCCCGGGCGCCGCACATCTCGGTGAAGCGCAGCTCCTCGGAACGGGCCACCACCACCACGGCGCGGGTCGCGGATTCGGAGAGCAGGAACACGAACGGGTCGATCGCGTCGGGCACCCAGCACCGCGCACCGACGCCGGCGCGCAGCGCCATCTCGACCAGCGCCACCGCGATGCCCCCGTCGGAGACGTCGTGCGCGGCGCTGAACATCCCGTCCCGGGAGCCGGCCACCAGGATCTGGCCGAGCTCGCGCTCAGCCGCCAGGTCGACGTGTGGCGGCATCCCGCCCAGGTGGCCGTGGACGACGTGGGCCCATTCCGAGCCGCCGAACTCGTCGCGGGTGTCGCCCAGGACGTAGAGCAGGTCGCCGTCGGTGTCCCAGGCCATCGGGGTGCGCCGCGCCACGTCGTCGATGACACCGAGCACACCGACCACCGGCGTGGGATGGATGGCCACCTCACCGGTCTGGTTGTAGAACGACACGTTGCCACCGGTCACCGGGGTGCCCATCGTCAGGCACGCATCGGCCAGGCCGGTGACGGCCTGCTCGAACTGCCACATCACGCCTGGGTCCTCCGGCGAGCCGAAGTTCAGGCAGTTGGTGATCGCCAGCGGCACGGCCCCGGAGACGCAGACATTGCGGTACGCCTCGGCGAACGCCAGCTGCGCGCCGGCGTACGGGTCCAGGGCGGCGAACCGCCCGTTGCAGTCGGTGGCCAGCGCCACGCCCAGACCAGTCTCGTCATCGACCCGGATCATCCCGGCGTCCTCGGGCTGGGCCAGCACCGTGTTGCCCATCACGTAGCGGTCGTACTGGTCGGTCACCCAGTCCTTGGCCGCGAGGTTGGGCGAGGCCAGCAACATCATCAGGGTCTCGCGGATGGCGGCGGCATCGGCCGGGCGGGCGAGGCGCTCCGGCGTCGGCGTGTCATCCTGCCGCGTGGTCAGCCACGACGGTCGGGCGATCGGCCGGTCGTACACCGGGCCCTCGTGGGCCACGGTGCGTGGCGGTACGTCGACAACCTGCTCGCCGTGCCAGTCGACCGTGAGCCGACCGGAGTCGTTGACCTCCCCGATGACGACCGCCTCGACCTCCCACTTGGCGCAGATCGCCAGGAACGCCTCGACCTTCGCCGGCTCGACGACGGCGCACATCCGCTCCTGCGACTCGCTCATGAGGATCTCCTCGGGCGAGAGCGTGGGGTCGCGCAGCAGCACGCGGTCCAGCCAGACGTGCATGCCGCCCTCGCCGTTGGAGGCCAGCTCGGAAGTGGCGCACGAGATGCCCGCCCCGCCGAGGTCCTGGATGCCCTCCACCAGCCCGGCGCCCAGCACCTCCAAGGTGCACTCGATGAGCAGCTTCTCCATGAACGGGTCGCCCACCTGGACACTCGGTCGCTTGGTCGGCCCGCCCTCGGTGAACGTCTCGGAGGCCAGCACCGACACCCCGCCGATGCCGTCGCCACCGGTCCGCGCGCCGTACAGGATCACCGCGTTGCCGACGCCCTTGGCCGATGCGAGGTGGATGTCCTCGTGGCGCATGACGCCCACGCACAGGGCGTTGACCAGCGGATTGCCCTGGTAGGAGGCGTCGAATACCACCTCGCCGCCGATGTTCGGCAGGCCCAGGCAGTTGCCGTACCCGCCAACACCGGCCACCACGCCCGGTAGCACGCGCCGGGTGTCCGGATGGTCGGCGGCACCGAAGCGCAGCGGGTCCATCACGGCCACCGGCCGCGCGCCCATGCTCATGATGTCGCGCACGATCCCGCCGACGCCGGTGGCCGCACCCTGGTAGGGCTCCACGTAGGAGGGGTGGTTGTGCGACTCGACCTTGAAGGTGACCGCCCAGCCCTGGCCGATGTCGACCACGCCGGCGTTCTCGCCGATCCCGACCAGCAGCGCACCGTTGCTCGGGGCCTTGTCCCCGAACTGGCGCAGGTGCACCTTCGAGGACTTGTAGGAGCAGTGCTCGGACCACATCACGGAGTACATCGCCAGCTCCGAGGAGGTCGGCCGCCGGCCGAGGATCTCGCGGATGCGGTCGTACTCGTCGGGCTTGAGCCCGAGTTCGGCGAACGGCTGGGCGACCTCGGACTGGGAGGCGGCAGCAGCGACGGTGTCGGTCATGCGTGAGCTCCCTGCGCGGCACCGGCCACCGAACCTGTGCCGGCCAGATGGGTCAGGATCGAGGTGAAGAAGCCCAGCCCATCCGTGCCCGGCCCGGTCAGCGATTCGACTGCGTGCTCCGGGTGCGGCATCAGCCCGACCACGTTGCCGGCCGCGTTGCAGACCCCGGCGATGTCGCGCTGCGAGCCGTTCGGGTTCAGCCCTGCGTAGTAGGCGATCACTCGGCCCTCGGCCTCGAGCTCGTCGAGCGTGGCGTCATCGGCCTGGTAGCGGCCCTCGCCGTTCTTCAGGGGGACGACGATCCGCTCACCGGCCTCGTAGTCGCGTGTCCACGGCGTGGCCGCGTTGGCGATCTCGAGCTCCTGGTCGCGGCACACGAAGTGCAGACCGGCGTTTCGGGTCAGCGCCCCGGGCAACAGGTGCGACTCGCACAGCACCTGGAAGCCGTTGCAGATGCCCAGCACCGGCAGGCCGCCGCGGGCGGCGTCGATGATCGATCCCATCGCGGGGGCGAACCGGCTGATCGCCCCGCAGCGCAGGTAGTCGCCGTAGGAGAACCCGCCGGGCAGCACGACCGCGTCCACGCCCTGCAGGTCGGCATCGGCATGCCACAGCGCCACCGGCTCGCCGCCGGCGATCCGCACGGCCCGAGCCGCGTCCCGGTCGTCCAGGGACCCGGGGAAGGTCACCACCCCGATGCGCATCAGGGCTTTGCCATCCCAGTCGGCGCCTCGAGGTCGACCGGTCCCTCGTCGGAACAGCAGCCCTCGTCGCCGCAGTCGCAGCCACCCTCGGGCTCGAGCTCCTCGTAGATCTCGTAGTCCTCGATCACCGGGTTGCTCAGCAGCGATCCGGCCAATTCGTCCAGGCGTTCGGCGAGGTCCTCGTCGAGCTCTCCCTCGACCTCGATCTCGAAGCGCTTGCCCTGACGCACCGAGGCGACGCCGGTCAGGCCGAGCCGATCCAGCGCCCCGAACACCGCCCGGCCCTGTGGGTCGAGGATCTCGGGCTTGAGCATGACGTCCACAACGACGCGGGCCACGGTTGACTCCTGGGAGGGCGACGGGAAAGCGGCGGGATTGCTGGGGTCAAGCGTACCGGGGCGCCGAACCCGCAACCGCCCGCCGCGACCGCGAGGCCCGCCCGGTGATCAGCACCGCCCGCTCGCCACGCCGGCAGGATGAGCCTCGACGGCGCGAGGGCGCCCTAGCCCGTGGGCGCCAGCGAGGCGGGTGCGGTCTGTGCACCCATCGAGCCGAACAGCTCGGCGGACTGAGCCGGGTCCCACTTGATGACCCACTGACCGGCTTCCCAGTGGTCGGTGTCGTCGATCGGGACCGTGGTCACCTCGCCGCTGCCGGAGGCCAGTCGGCCGGCCCCGAAGCCGAACCGGCCCAGGTCGAACAGCCCGGTGCGCTCGTCGACGGTCAGCGCACCGACGGCGGCGTTCACGATCCCCCACTGCCGGACCGGGTTGAGCAGGGTCTGCCAGTTCAGGATCTGACCGACCATGCCCGACATGTACTGCTGCTGGCGCTCGATCCGGCCGAGGTCGCCCTTCGGGTCGGCGTAGCGCATCCGCACCCAGGCCAGCGACTGCGCGCCGTCGAGGGTCTGGCAACCGGCCTGGACGTCCAGACCGCTGTTCTGGTCGGTGATCGACTCGTCGAAGCATGCCTCGATGCCGCCGACGGAGTTGGTCAGATCGACGATCCCGCCGAACCCGACCTCCATGTAGTGGTCCACGTGCAGGCCGGTGTTGTACTCGATCGTCTGGCTGAGCAGCGGCGCGCCACCGAAGGCGAACGCCGAGTTGATCTTGCCCCCGCGATCGGGGACCGCGGTGCCATCGGAGGCGGTGTGCGCCGGGATGGTGACCCACGAGTCGCGCGGGATCGAGACCAGCGTGGGGGATTGGCCCAACTGCTGGTGGACGATCATGATCGTGTCGGTGCGCTGGCCCTCGGTGTCGCCGGTGCGCAGCTCGCGCTGCTCCTTCTTGGTCAGCCCCTCGCGGCTGTCGGAGCCGACCATCAGCCAGACCGTGCCGTCGGTCTGCGCGATCGGGGCCGGTGAGAGGGCGTCGATCTTGTCCATCGTGAGCGCCGCATACCCGACCAGGAACACCAGCCACACCACGTAGGCAAGGACCGCCCAGCGCAGGATCCGCAGCGGGCCCCAGCGGCGCCGAGGCTTGGCCGCAGCCGGCTGTGCGGGGACGGGCGGCGGTCCGGGGGGCGGCGGACCTGCGGGGGCAGCCCCGAGCGGCGCCTGACCGGACGCGGCAGCGACGGCCGCCGCAGCACCTGCCTGGTCCTGGGCCCCGGGAGCATCCTCGCGCTCGGCGGCCCACGAGCCATTGGGCAGCCGCCGATAGAGGGTCGAGCCGGTCACCGGCACATGATGCCACGCGATCCGGCCAGCCGGGCCCGATCGGCACGCACGCGCCGTGTCCCGGCAGCGCTCACCGCGCCCCAGACGGTCGGGCTCAATACGCTGGCCCGAGGCAGCGACCGGCTGTCGCCAGGAGCACGAACGTCCCGCAGAGCCCTAGAGGAGATGCCATGACACACGAGCGCGCCGGGCAGCCGGCCCAGGACAGCGACCTCGTCGACGTCGCCAAGCTGATCACCGCCTACTACGCCGAGCAGCCCGATCCGGACAACATCGACCAGCAGGTCAGCTTCGGCACCTCGGGGCACCGCGGGTCGAGCCTGCGGACCTCGTTCAACGAGTTCCACATCCTGGCCACCACCCAGGCGATCGTGGAGTACCGCAAGGCACAGGGCACCAACGGCCCACTGTTCCTGGTCAAGGACACCCACGGGCTCTCGGAGCCGGCCTGGACCTCGGCGCTGGAGGTCCTGGCCGCCAACGACGTGATCGTGCGCATCGACGCCCGCGACGCCTACACCCCCACCCCGGCGCTGAGTCACGCGATCCTGGCCCACAACCGTGACCGCACCACGGGCCTGGCCGACGGGATCGTCGTGACCCCCTCGCACAACCCGCCCCCGGACGGCGGGTTCAAGTACAACCCGACCGATGGCGGGCCGGCCAGCAGCGAGGCCACCGGCTGGATCCAGGACCGCGCCAACGCGATAATCGCCGCCGGCATGTCCGGGGTGAAGCGGATCCCGCTGCACACCGCGCTGGCCAGGCCGAGCACGAGCCGCTACGACTTCCTCCACGAGTACGCCAAGGACCTGCCCAGCGTCCTGGACCTCGAGGCGGTGCGTGCGGCCGGCGTGCGCCTGGGTGCGGACCCGATGGGCGGGGCCGCGGTGGACTACTACGGCTACATCGCCGAGATGCACGGCCTGGACCTGACCGTGGTGAATCCCAAGGTCGACCCGACCTGGCGGTTCATGACCCTGGACTGGGACGGCAAGATCCGCATGGACTGCTCGTCGCCGTTCGCGATGGCCAGCCTGGTCAACCTCAAGGACCAGTTCCAGGTGGCCTTCGGCAACGACGCCGACGCCGACCGGCACGGCATCGTCACGCCGGGCGCTGGGCTGATGAACCCGAACCACTACCTGGCCGTGGCGATCGGGTACCTCTACGCCAACCGGCCCGGCTGGCGGGCCGATGCGGCCGTGGGCAAGACCCTGGTCAGCTCCTCGATGATCGACCGGGTCGCCGCTGACCTGGGCCGGCGGCTCGTGGAGGTCCCGGTCGGGTTCAAGTGGTTCGTGCCCGGGCTGGTGGACGGCTCGTTCGGCTTCGGCGGCGAGGAGTCGGCCGGTGCCTCGTTCCTGCGCAAGGACGGCACCGTGTGGACCACCGACAAGGACGGCGTGCTGCTCACCCTGCTGTCCGCGGAGATCACTGCCGTGACCGGCCGCGACCCCTCCGAGCACTACGCGGACCTGACCGATCGGTTCGGCGCGCCGGCCTACGCCCGGGTGGACGCCCCGGCCAGCCGGCAGGAGAAGGCCAAGCTCGCCGACCTGTCCCCCGACCAGGTCCGGGCCACCGAGCTGGCCGGTGAGTCGATCACCGCGAAGCTGACCGAGGCCCCGGGCAACGGCGCGAAGATCGGGGGGTTGAAGGTGACCACCGAGAACGGCTGGTTCGCCGCGCGCCCCTCGGGCACTGAGGACGTGTACAAGATCTACGCCGAGTCGTTCCTGGGCGCCGAGCACCTGGCCCGGATCCAGGCCGAGGCCCGCGAGGTGGTCTCCGAGGCCCTCGAGTAGAAAGCCGGCGACTGCAGGCCGCGCGGCCCTGTAACACCCGGCCCCCTGCCGGGAACATAGGGGTGTGAGCAACGATCCCGCCCAGCCCGACGAGACGTGGCTGACCGACCTGTTCGGCCGGCACAGCGCGGCCGTGCTCGCCTACGCCCGTCGGCGCGTGGACAGCGCCGAGGACGCCGAGGACGTGGTCGTCGAGGTGTTCGCCACCGCCTGGCGTCGCCGCGACATCGTGCCCGCCGAGGCGTTGCCGTGGCTGTACGCCACCGCAGGGAACGTGATCGCGCATGTGATCCGCTCGGAGTCGCGACGCACCCGCCTCGGTGCGCGGCTGGCCACGGTCCGTCCGTTGCACGACGGTGGGCCCAACCCGGAGGACGCCGTGGTGCAGGCCAACCCAGCGCACGACGTGGTCTGCGCAGCCCTCGACGACCTGGCCGAGTCCGATGCCGAGCTGCTGCGGCTGTGGGCGTGGGAGCAGTTGGAGCCCGCCGAGATCGCGGCGGTGCTCGGCTGCTCCCCGGGCACCGCCAGGACCCGGATGCACCGGGCGCGTGCCCGGTTGCGGGCCGCCCTGGTCGGACGCGGCGTGACCGGGCCCGCGGTCGAGGGGGCCACCGGCGCACCCTCCCCCGGGGCGCCGCCCCCCGCCGCCCAGGGACCACACCAGCACGAGCACCCAGCCACCGGCTCGGAGGAATCATGAACACCCAGGACACTCCCCGGAGCACCCGGGACCACACCGATGACGCGCTGCGTGCGCTGCTGGCCGACGCCGACCCCGAGGCCGGCGTCCAGGCGTCGGTCCGCCCGAGCCTGCTCGATCGGGTCCTGGTGGACGTGGCCGAGCCCACGGACCGCCTCGGCGCCGCAGGCGACCCCGCCGCTGGAGCGGCCAGGCCGCCCCGGCGCTCGTTCCTGAGCCGGCACTGGCAGGGCTCGCTGCTGGTGGCCGCGAGCGTCGCGACGTTGGCCCTGGCCGTGCCGAGCGTGCTGCCCGGCCTGGGTCTCGGGTCCGGTTCGGACCAGTCCTCTTCCGCCGCGCTGGACGTGGCCGAACAGGCCTCGGGCGGCATCACTGACGGACCGGCCAGGGAGGACTCCGACGGCGGGTTGGCCGCCGAGGCACCGCAGTCCGCCGCCGACACCGCGGCGGGCGAGACCAGGTCCGCGCCGGGCGCGGACCAGCAGGTCGATCCGACCCTGGTCCGCTCGGGGAGCATGCTGGTGGGCACCGACGACGTGCGGGCCGGACGCGACTCGTTCGTGGCCGCCGTGCTGGGCATGGGTGGGCGGGTCATGTCCGAGACCGTGACCAGTCAGGGCAACGAGGGCGGCGAGATGCCCTACGGCGCCGACATGATGTCCCGGGGCGACCTGGGCCTGAGCTACCCCTACCCGTGGTACCCGCAGGGTCCCGGGATCTGGCTGAGCGTCGAGGTGCCGGCCGCCTCGTACGACGAGGCGATCGAGGCAGCCCGAGCCACCGGCGAGGTGGTTCAACTGCAGCAGTCCGCCTACGACGTGGGGTCCCAGATCACCGACGTGGATGCCCGGATCAAGGCGCTGGAGACCTCCCTGGACCGGCTGACCGCGCTGATGGACCAGGCCACGGGCGTCTCGGACGTGATCAAGCTCGAAGCAGCCATCGCCGAGCGCCAGTCCGAGCTCGACTCGCTGCGCGCCCAGCAGCGCGACCTGGCCAACCAGACCTCGATGTCGGGGATCAGCCTGGCGCTGATGAGCCCCGAAGATGCGCGGGGCACGGTCGACCCGAACCCACAGCAGTCCTGGTGGGAGTCGTTCACCGAGGGCCTGGCCCAGTTCTGGAGCTGGCTGGGACACGCGCTGGTGATCGTCTCGCCGCTGCTGCTGGCCGCGGCGATCATCTGGTGGGTGCGCCGCCGCCGCGCACGGGACTGACCTCGCAGCGCGACGAAGGCTCGTCACCGGGTCGAGGGGTGGCGAGCCTTCGTCGTGCAGAGTCGTCCCGGCCCGGTCGGGGGCCGTCGGGGACGATCCGCCCGAACCGGTGCGGTCCGGGCGAGGCTGACGTTACTGCGAATCGCCCTTCTGGGCGGCGATTTCGCTACGGACCTGCTCCATGTCGAGGCCGCGGACGGCCTCGATGACCTGCTCGAGGGCCGGGGCCGGCAGGGCGCCCGGCTGGGCGAAGACCAGCACGCCCTCGCGGAAGGCCATCAGCGTCGGGATCGAGGTGATCTGCGCGGCCGAGGCCAGCGACTGCTCGGCCTCGGTGTCCACCTTGCCGAACACGACGTCGGTGTGGGCCTGCGAGGCGGACTCGAAGACGGGGGCGAAGTTGCGGCACGGGCCGCACCACGCGGCCCAGAAGTCGACCAGCACGATGTCGTTCTCGAGGACGGTGGACTCGAAGTCGGCGGCGGTCAGGGTCGTGGTTGCCATGGCGCATTCCCTTGCGTGTGGGGTCGTCGGTCAGGGGCTCTATACCCCGGTAGGTATCTGAACAATCACTGTCGGACTCGATATTCCCATGCCCCACGGGCACTGGCGAACGGTCGCAGGCCTGCCGCCGGGGACCGGGCGGGGGACAATGGCGGACATGGGACGGCGGACGCTGCGCGACACCTCGCGGCATCCGGTCGCCTTCGGCGTGGCCGAGTTGGTGCCTGATGCCGACCTGCGCGAGGGCTGGATCCTGCTGCTGGACGGCACCCAGCAGTCGCACGTCGACCTGGCCCGTCCCGACCGGCTGGTCTTCGAGTACATGCGCCGGATCGGACACGTGATCGACCTGCTGCCGGGCGGACCGCTGCGCGCGGTGCATCTCGGCGGCGGAGCGATGACCCTGGCCCGCTACCTCAGCACGACCCGGCCGCGCAGCCGCAACCTGGTCATCGAGCACGACGCCGCCCTCGTGGACCTGGTCCGCAGCGCCCTGCCATGGCCACGAACCAATCAGATCCGCGTGCGCAGCGCCGATGCCCGCACCGCGCTGGAGTCGCTGCCCGATGCCTCGGCGGATCTGGTCATCCTGGATGTGTTCGCCAGTGCCCGGACACCGGGGGACCTCACCTCGATCGAGGCGTTCGGCCACGTCCATCGGGTGCTCGGGCCCACCGGGACCCTGGTGGCCAACATCGCCGACGAGGGAACGCTGGCCTATGCGCGGCGCTACGTGGCGGGGGTCGCTGCCACCTTCGATCGCGTCGCGCTGGCCGCCGAGCCGGGCGTCCTGCGCGGTCGGCGCTTCGGCAACCTGATCGTGATCGGCCAACCCGCTGGGGCCCCCGCCCTGGACCTGACCGTCCTGACCCGGCGCTGCGCCAGCGACCCGTGGCCGGCTCGCCTGGTGCACGGCCGCGCCCTCGAGCAGTTCTGCGCCGGGGCGCAGCCCTACCGGGACGCAGACGCCCCGGGCTCCCCCGCGCCGCCGGCCAGCGTGTTCGGGACCCGCACGCGCACTCACGACTGAGCCGCGACCCGAGACCGATCAGCGCAGGGCGAGGTACAGGAAGGTCGCGCCCTCCGGCTCGCCGGTCGGGGCCAACGCGTAGCCGGGGATGGTCCCGATCGGGATGTATCCCAGGCGACGGTAGAACTCCTCCTCAGGTCCGCCGGCGACGCAGTCGAGCGTGATCAGCCGCCAGCCCCGGGACCGAGCCGCCGACTCAGCCGCGGCCAACAGCCGGGTCGCCACCCCGCGTCGACGTTCGGCCGAGTGCACGAGCAGCTTGTTGAACTCGACCCGATGCGGCTGGTTCTGCGCCTCTGCGGGGATCAACGAGATGGTGCCCACGACCTCGTCGCCGTCGCGGGCGACCAGCACGATCCGTCGCCCGCCGAGCACCGCGTCGGTCTGCTCGCGCCACCAACGGGCACCGTCGGCAGCCGAGAACGGCAGCACGAAGTTGACCCCCGCGCCGGAGTCCACGGCGTCGGCCAGGATCTCGCCGAGCCGGTCGCACTGCTCGGGGAAGTCCGCGGGGTCGAGCACCGCGATGCTGACCGGGTGATGGGAGTAGCGCCGCGAGTCCCGGGCGGGTGGGCCGAAGTGGATCTGCACCGACTGGCGCCAGACCCCGTCGGTCCCCTGCAGGAACAGGCCGAGCCGGTCGACCTCGAACGCGGCCCGGTATCCGGACATGGCCGTCTCGGCCTGGTCCAACCAGGCCTGGTCGAGGTCGTGGGCGACGGTGACATGCGGGTGGTACGCGAAGTTCAGGGTCCGGTCCAGGGGACCCTGGCGGATCCTGGCCTCTGCGTCGCGGACCTCAGCCTCCCCGGCCACGATCGGCACGAACACGACCTGGGAGACCGGCCGGAACGTCCCCGAACCCTCCAGGACAAGCTCGAAGGGCGCCAGTCGACCGGCCTGCGCCTGGAGGTGCTCGATGATCGCTGCGAGGTGCTCCTCGTCGGCAACCGGCGTGGGCCCGATGAGGGTGATGTGCGCGACGATCGCGTGGGCCAGCGGATCGCCGAAGCGCTCGCGGTAGGCGCCGAGCTCGCCGAGGAACGGCTCGGGGATGGGCAGGGCGACCCCGATCGTGATCGGCCATGCCGCCACCTCGTCGCCCAGGACGTCGGCCACGCCCAGGGCGTCGGCCGGCCCCAGGGGTGCCGGGCCCACGTCGGTGGGGGTGCTGGGCTGGTTCGCGCTCATCCGGGTGTCACGAACCCCAGGTTCCGGTAGACGTCGGCCAGCGTGCGGGCGGCCACCTCACGAGCTCGCCCGGCGCCGGCGGCCATCTGCCGATCGAGTTCCGCGGGATCGTGCAGGAGTTCGGCGACCCGGGCCTGGAACGGCACCACGAAGTCGACCACGGCCGCGGCCGTCTCCTTCTTCAGGTCGCCGTACATCCGACCGGCGAACTCGGGCTCCACGTCCGCGACAGCGCGCCCGGTGAAGGTGGCCAGGATGGTCAGCAGGTTGGAGACGCCGGGCTTGTTCGCCGGGTCGAAGCGCACCTGCGTCTGCGAGTCGGTGACCGCGGACCTGATCTTCTTCTCGCTGCGCCTGGCCGGGTCGAGCAGGAACACGCAACCGGCCGGGGCGGACTTGCTCATCTTCGAGGTCGGGTCGGCCAGGTCCACGATCTTGGCGGTGTCCTTCACGATCAGCGGCTGGGGCAGCGTGAGGGTGGGCCCGAACCGGTCGTTGAACCTGGCGGCCAGATCGCGGCTGAGCTCGAGGTGCTGGCGCTGGTCCTCACCCACCGGCACCCGATCGGGGCGGTAGATCAAGATGTCGGCGGCCTGCAGGATCGGATAGGTGAACAGTCCGACCGTGGCACGGTCGCGCCCGGCCTTGGCCGACTTGTCCTTGAACTGGGTCATCCGGCCGGCCTCGCCCATGCCGGTCTGGCAGGCCAGCACCCATTGCAGCTGCACATGCTCGGGCACCTGGCTCTGCACGAAGACCGTCGAGCGGTCCGGGTCGATGCCCAGGGCCAGGAGCTGGGCGAACGAGGCGCGCGTGCGCCGGTGCAGCTCGGCGGGATCGTGACCCATCGTGATCGCATGCAGGTCGGCCACGAAGTAGAAGCAGTCGTAGCCCGCCTGCAGGTCCACCCAGTTGCGCAGCGCCCCGAGGTAGTTGCCGATGTGGAAGGACTCAGCGGTCGGCTGGATCCCGGAGAGCACGCGGGGGCGATCGGACATGGGCGTCATTGTCGCAAAGAACTTCGCGTGCTGGTCACGCCTGTCGTTGGCTCGGCGGAGCCGCGACGTCGGGGGCAGGGTCGCCCGGGACAGCGGCCGCCGCAGTCCCGCCGGCGTCGCCCTCGGTGTCCGGGACGCCGGCGGCTGCGATCGCACGGGCCGGCGAGACCCGCAGCCTGGCGACCCGACGTCCGTCGAGCTCGACGACCTCGAACTGCGCGCCCGCACCCGGCACCTGGTCACCGAGGGTCGGCAGGTGCCCGAGCTGGGCGACGAACCACCCGGCCACCGTCTCATAGGGACCATCGGGCAACTCGATCCCGGACTCCTCGGCGAAGTCCTCGAGGTTCAGCAGCCCCTCGACGGTGAACGCCGCCCCCGAGCGTCCGACGTGCGGCACTCGTGCGTTCTGGTCGTACTCGTCGTGGATGTCCCCGACGAGCTCCTCGACGAGGTCCTCGAGGGTGACGATGCCCGCGGTGCCGCCGTACTCGTCTGCCACGACCGCCAGGTGATGCCCGCTGCGCCGCATCTCGGCCAGCGCGGGGATCACCTGCTTGCTGCCCGGGAAGAACGCCACGTCGCGGGCCAGATCCTCCAGGCGCACCGAACGGTTGACCATGGTCGGAGCCAGGATGTCGCGCACGTGCACGAATCCGAGGACATCGTCCGGGGAGTCGCCGATCACCGGGTAGCGCGAGTGCGGCATCCGCGAGACCTGCACCGCTGCCCGGAAGGCCGGCATCGAAGCAGCCAGGAACGCCACCTCGGTGCGCGGGATCATGACCTCACGCAGCTCGGTGTCGCCGGCCTCGAAGACGTCGTCGATGAGCTCGCGCTCCTCGGCGGTGAGCTCGGCGTGGGAGGCGACCATCCCGCGCAACTCCTCGCCGGTGATCGCCTCCCGGCCGGAGTCGGGGTCCAAGCCCATCAGCCGCACCACGCCGTTGGTCGACACCGACAGCAGCCAGATGAACGGGCGGAACAGGCGGGCGAGGACGTCGATGGGGGCGGCCACTGCCAGCGCCACCGACTCCGAGCGGGCCAGCGCCAGCCGCTTGGGCACGAGCTCGCCGAACACCAGCGAGATGAACACGATCAGCATCGTCGCGGCGATGAAGGCAACCGAGTCCGCGAGCTGGCGGGGGACGCCGATTTCGACCATCGCGTCGGCGGCCACCGGAGCGATCCGGCTGGCACCGAAGGCTGCCGAGATGAATCCGGCCAGGGTGACCCCCACCTGGACGGCGGCCAGGAAGCGGTTGGGGTTGCCCAGCAGGGAGCGCAGCCGGGCCCCGCGGCGGGGGTCGGACTCCTCAAGTCGGCCGACCTGGCTGTCGCGCAGCGAGACCAGCGCGGTCTCCGAGGCAGCGAAGAAGCCCCCGATCAGGGTGAAGATCAGGATGATGCCGAAGGTTGTGCCCACGTCGCCCACAGTGGCGACGAATGTACCCCAACCCGCTGTGGCGGGCCGGTGTGGATTGTCGGCACCCGGCCCGTACCGCGTACCGTTGACGCATGAGTGCAGAGCAACCCGGCGGGCCGACGCCGAAGGGCGCATCAGGCGCCGGGGCTGGGGGCTCCCCCGGACCTGCGGGCCCCCCAGACCGGCCGCTCACACAGGCCAGCACACGCACTGGGACCGCGCCGGGGTCGCCGAGCGGCACGTCAGCGAAGAAGGCGACCGCCGCGAAGAAGCCCGCCGTGCGCAGAGCGGCCGCCAAGCAGCCGGCTGCGCGGAAGGCAGCGGGGAAGGCACCGGTGGGCACGCCAGCCGCGCAGGGGCCAGCCGCGCAGAAGCCAGCAGCGCGGAAGCCGACCGCGAAGAAGCCGACCGCGACCCGGTCGGCCCCGGCCGAATCGGCGACCGTGCAGTCCCCCGGCCCGGGCCAGATCGAGCAGCGACCCCGCCGCACCGTGACGCGCTCGGGGACCGCTCGCGAACGGGCCGCCCGCAGCGCCCCCGCGCAACCGGCCACCAGCCCGGCAGCGGCCGCTGCGGCGGCCGCCCTCGGTGGTCGCGCGGACCGCCTGAGCGCCGGTCACTCCGCGGTCGGGGCCCTGCTCGCCGCGCAGGTGGGCGAGTTCGTCGCACCCGAGCCCGAACCGCGCGAAGCCCAGCCGGCGCAGCCGCAGGAGCAGACCGGCGGGTCGGAGCCGGTCGACGCAGCGGACCGGTCCCAGCCGGCCGCACCGACCCCAACCCGGCGCAGGGCCGGTACCGAGCGCTCCGCGCTAGCCAGCGCATCGACCGTCGCCAGCCCACCCGCCACGACCCTGGTCGCCCGACCCACGCTGCCCCCGATGGACGACGTCGCCCTGGGTGCCCTCGTCGTGATCGCCGAACGGTCGTGGCGGATCGGCGCACGAGCCGTGGCGCTGGCCACCGAGGCCTCGATGCGGGCGGTCGACGTGGTCCGGGCGCTGTCCCCCCAGATCGCCAACCAGAAGGCCGACGAACGACTCGCTGCCCTGGCCCAGCGCGGTCGCTCGGTGCGCACCGAGCGCACCGAGGCCCTGGGCACGGCCTTCAGCGAGGCGATCACCCAGGCTGCGGCCAGCGAGGCAATGCGCCAGATGACCGTCACGGCCATGCAGGAGGCCGCTGAGGAGGTCCTGGCGGTCGTGCTGCCCACGATGCTCGACGCAGTGGCCGACCTGGAGACCCAGGAGCGCCTCGACGAGTTGATGGCCGGCCTGCTGCTGCGCCAACTGCCCAGCGCCCTGGAGAAGACCCTGCCCGGGGTGATGATGCGCACCGCCACCAGGCCCGCTGCCGGGCTCCTGCCGTTCCTCAACGGCGTTCGGCCCCGGTGACCCGGCGCCCGGCACCGGCTGCGGCTGCGGCGCTGGGGGTGGTGACGGCCAACGTCAACGGGATCCGGGCGGCCCTGCGCCGGGGCGGGCTGGCCTGGCTGGCCGGGTGCAGGGCAGAAGTCCTGTGCCTGCAGGAGGTGCGCGCGACCCCGGACCAGGTCGCTGCGGCCCTCGGCGCGGCAGGCCTGGCTGACTGGCACCTGGCCCTGGCCGACGGGGCCCGGGCCGGGCACGCGGGCGTCGCGCTGCTCAGCCGGACCCCGCTGACCGGGGTCCAGATCGGGATCGGCCCGGCGGAGTTCGCCGACCAGGGCCGCTGGGTCGAGGCGCTCGTCGCGGATCCCGGGGGCGGAGCGGCGGTCCGGGTCGCCAGCGTGTACGTGCACACCGGCGAGGCCGAGGGCGAGCGGGCGGCGGAGAAGGACCGGTTCCTCACGGCGATCGGCGCGTGGCTGGCCGACCACAGCCACGAGCCCGCCCTGGTGTGCGGCGATCTCAACGTGGCGCACGGCCCGCACGACATCAAGAACTGGCGGGGCAACCGCGGCCGGGCGGGCTTCCTCGAGTCCGAGCGGGCGCACCTGGACCGCTGGTACGGCCCCGCCCCCGACGGCCTGGGCTGGAGTGACCTGGGCCGCCGCTTCGGTGGCCACGGTCCGGGGCCCTACACCTGGTGGTCCTGGCGCGGGCGCGGTTTCGACACCGACGGCGGCTGGCGGATCGACGCCGTCCTGGCCTCCCCCGTGATGGCCGCGCGGGCCACCGGGGTCACCGTGCACAAGGCCCCGACCTACGCCGAGCGCTGGAGCGACCACGCGGCCGTCTCGGCGTCCTTCGCCTAGCGGCGCGGCCGGACCGATGCTGTGGAGGAAGAAGGCGGAGGCCCCGTTCACCGCGGACATCTGCAGGGTCAGGCGGTCGCGGATGACCCGGGCTGGCGCAATCACCGGCTCACCCTGGTGCGCTGCGTCAGCCCCGCCGCCGGGCCGCACCGAGAAGGGTCAGCAGGTCAGGGCGTCAGCGAGGCAAGGATGGAGTTGAAGGCCTGGCTGGGGCGCATGACCGCAGTGGCGCTGGCCGGCTCGGGGCGGTAGTAGCCGCCGATGTCGACCGGGTGGCCCTGCACGGCGATGAGCTCGGCGTCGATCGCCTCGGACTGGGCCACGAGCTGCTCGGCCACGGGAGCGAACACGGCGGCGAGCTCGGGGTCCTGGGTCTGGCCGGCCAGCTCCTGGGCCCAGTACCGGGCCAACCAGAAGTGGCTGCCGCGATTGTCGATCTGGCCCACTCGGCGCGCCGGTGACTTGTTCTCGTTGAGCAGGGTCTCGGTCGCGCGGTCCAGGGCGTTGCCCAGCACCCCGGCCCTGGCGTTGCCGTTGCCCGCCTCGTGCCGGAAGGACTCCGCGAGGGCGAGGAACTCCCCGAGACTGTCCCAGCGCAGGTAGTTCGCCTCGACCAGCTGCTGGACGTGCTTGGGGGCGGAGCCGCCGGCGCCGGTCTCGAACAGGCCGCCGCCGTTCATCAGCGGTACCACCGAGAGCATCTTGGCCGAGGTGCCCAGCTCGAGGATCGGGAACAGGTCGGTGTTGTAGTCGCGCAGGACGTTGCCGGTGACCGAGATCGTGTCCTGGCCACGGCGGATCCGCTCGACGGAGAACTTCGCGGCCTGCACCGGCGACATGATCCGCAGGTCCAGGCCCTCGGTGTCGTGGTCGCCCAGGTAGGCCCGGACCTTGGTGATGAGGTTGCGGTCATGGGCCCGGGACTCATCCAGCCAGAACACCGCAGGAGTCCCCGAGGCCCGGGCGCGGGTGACGGCGAGCTTGACCCAGTCGCGGATCGGGGCGTCCTTGGTCTGGCATGCCCGCCAGATGTCGCCGGCGGCCACCTCGTGGGACATCAGGACCTCACCGGCTGCATCGACGACCTCGACCCGGCCCGCAGCCGCCAGCTCGAAGGTCTTGTCGTGGCTGCCGTACTCCTCCGCCTGCTGGGCCATGAGGCCCACGTTGGACACCGACCCCATGGTCGTCGGGTCGTAGGCCCCATGAGCCTTGCAGTCCTCGATGACCGCTTGGAACACCCCGGCATACGAGCTGTCCGGGATGACGGCCAGGGTGTCGGCCTCCGCCCCGTCGGGGCCCCACATGTGCCCGCCGATCCGGATCATCGCCGGCATCGAGGCGTCCACGATGACGTCACTGGGGACGTGCAGGTTGGTGATCCCCCGGTCCGAGTTGACCATCGCCAGGGCCGGGCCCTCGGCCAGGCCCGCCTCGAACGCGGTCCGGATCTCCGCGCCGTTGGGCAGGTCGGCAAGCCCGTCGAGCAGGGCGCCCAGGCCGTTGTTCGCCGAGAGGCCGGCGGCCGCCAGGTCCTGGCCGTGGGCCTCGAATACGGCGGGGAAGAAGGCTCGGACGACGTGGCCGAAGATGATCGGATCGCTGACCTTCATCATCGTCGCCTTGAGGTGCACCGAGAACAGGACGCCCTGGCCCTTGGCGCGCGCGATCTGCTCGGCGAGGAAGGCGTCCAGTTCGGCGACGTGCATCACCGTGGCGTCGACCACCTCGCCGGCCAGGACGTCCAGGCCCGCCTTGAGCACTGTCGTCGTTCCGTCGGCGCCGACGTGCCGGATCTCCAGGGTGTCCTGGGCAGCCAGCACGACCGACTGCTCGTTGGCGCGGAAGTCACCGCCCTGCATCGTGGCGACCTCGGTCCGGCTCGCAGCACTCCAGGCGCCCATCGAGTGCGGGTGGCGCCGCGCATAGTTCTTCACCGCAGCCGGCGCCCGCCGGTCTGAGTTGCCCTCGCGCAGGACCGGGTTCACCGCACTGCCCTTGATCTTGTCGTAGCGGGCCGCGACCTCGCGCTGCTCGTCGGTCCGGGGGTCCTCGGGGTAGTCCGGCAGCGCGTAGCCCTGCGCCTGCAGCTCACTGATCGCGGCCTTGAGCTGTGGCATCGACGCAGAGATGTTGGGCAGCTTGATGATGTTGGCCTCGGGGGTCGTGGCCAGCTCACCGAGCTCGGTCAGGGCGTCCCCCACTCGCTGCTGCGCGGTGAGGTGCTCGGGGAACGAGGCCAGGATCCGCCCACCCAGGGAGATGTCGCGGGTCGCCACGTCGACCCCGGCCGAGGACGCGAAGGCCGCCACCACGGGTAGGAACGAGTAGGTGGCCAGCATGGGGGCCTCGTCGGTCAGGGTGTAGATGATCGTGGCCATGGTCCCGGGGCTCCTCGATGGTGGCTGGCTATCTTGACGTCAAGACAATTCTACGGCCCCCGTCGCCGCGCGGTCGAGAGCAGTGGCTCGATCCGCTCGGCCGCAACGATAGTCGCGCGGGTCACCGACCGTGGGCGGCACGGGCCAACCGGTCGCGGACCGCATCGGCCAGGGGCCCGGCACCGGGGTCCGGGAGCACCGCGACCAGAGCGTCCAGACCGTGGGCGTCGGCACGGCGCAGGGCTGCGTACAGCCCGCGCGCGTAGTCGGCCTCGGAGGCGGGCGCCAGCAGGCGCACCCAGCCCTCGGGGGTCGAGATGCCCGCTGCGGCGATCAGCCCCACCGAGGCCGACGCCCCGACCAGCGCAGGACCGAGCGCCACCCCGGACTCGACGAGCAGCACCCGCGCACCCGGGGCGTAGTGCGACGCCAGCGTCCCGGGCGCCCGAACCGCCTCGTGGGCTGCCAGCGCCCGCGAGCCCTCGCGCCCCTGGGAAACGTCGCCCACCGCTGCGAGCGCCGCGTCGACCTGCGCCTGGCTGATCGCTCCCAGCCGCACCACGCGCGGTGGGTCAGCGGTGCAGTCCACGATCGTGGACTCCACACCGACCGCGCTCGGCCCGCCGTCCACGACGAGGTCACGCGCCGGGTCCAGCCAGTCACCGAGCTCGGCGACCACATCCGCCGCACTGGTCGGACTGACCCGGCCGAACCGGTTGGCGCTGGGCGCGGCCACCCCCCGAGCCGGGTCCCCGGACAGCGCCGTCAGGGCTGACAGGGCGGCCAGCGCCACCGGATGGTCCGGGCAGCGCAGCGCCACGGTGTCCTGCCCGCCGGTGAGGAAGTCCCCAGCGCGCGCGCTTCGGGCCACGATCACGGTCAACGGTCCCGGCCAGAACGCGGCGGCGAGCCGGTGCGCGGGCCCCTCAGGATGCGCGGACCAGCCGGCCAGGGCCTGCGGGCCGGCCACGTGCACGATCAGCGGATGGCTCACGGGACGATCCTTCGCCGCGTACACGCGCGCCACCGCATCGGCGTCCTGGGCGTCGGCGGCCAGCCCGTAGACCGTCTCGGTGGGCAGGCCGACCAGCGCCCCGCAGCGCCACGCGCGCGCCGCCTGCTCGGCGACGACGCCGTCGGGGGAACCGTCGGGGGCCAGCCCCATGAGCACGGGGATGTCCATCATCGAGAACCTGGGGTTGTTGCGCGGATCAGTTCTGCAGCCGGGGATCACCGTGGCAGCGCTTGTACTTCTTGCCCGACCCGCATGGGCACGGGGCGTTGCGCCCCACCCCGGCGAACTCGTCGACGGCCTCGGCGACCTTGGTGGCCTCACCGGTCTCGGAGGGCGCGGTGTACTGCAGCCGCTCCGGCCGGCGCGGGGCCAGGCCCGCAGCGGCCAGGTTGGCCAGCGGGTGGCCGGTCTGCGCACCCACTGCCGGGCCCGGACGGGCCGGCCGGGCCGGCCGGGCCGGGCTGGTCGGCGGCGTAGGCGCGAGGGCGGGAGCATCCTCCAGCTCGTCGGCGGAGTCCTCGACGAACTCCACGCCGTCCGGTGCCTCGTCGTCACCTGCGTCCTCGTCCTGGGTCACCTCGAGGTTGAACAGCAGCCCGATGGTCTCCTCCCGAATGGACTCCATCATGGCGTTGAACAGCTCGAAGCCCTCCCGCTGGTACTCGATCAGCGGGTCGCGCTGGGCCATCGCGCGCAGGCCGATCCCGTCGCGCAGGTAGTCCATCTCGTAGAGGTGCTCGCGCCACTTGCGGTCCAGCACCGACAGGATCACGCGACGCTCCAGCTCCCGCAGGGTGTCGGTGCCCAACTCCTCCTCGCGGGCCTCGTAGGCCGCTCGGGCATCGGCCAGGATCTCCTCACGCAGGAACTCCCGGGACACCGATGAACGCGACCCGCCCGCCTGCTCCTCGAGCTCCTCGACGGTGACCGCCACGGGGTAGAGCGCACGCAGTGCGCGCCACAGCTCGTCGAGGTCCCACTGCTCCGGGTAGCCCTCGGCGGTGGCCGCGCTCGTGTAGCCGGCGATCGTGTCGGTGAGGAAGTGTTGGACCTGCTCGTGGATGTCCTCGCCCTCGAGGACGCGGCGGCGCTCGTCGTAGATGACCAGACGCTGCCGGTTCATGACGTCGTCGTACTTCAGGACGTCCTTGCGGATCTCGAAGTGCTGGGCCTCGACCTGGGTCTGTGCCGAGCGGATGGCGTTGGTGACCATCTTCGACTCGATGGGCTGCTCGTCGGGCACGTTGGCCCGGCGCAGGAAGGCGTCGACCATGTCGGCCTTGAACAGACGCATCAGGTCGTCCTGCAGGGACAGGTAGAAGCGCGACGCCCCGGGGTCGCCCTGCCGTCCGGACCGGCCGCGGAGCTGATTGTCGATGCGCCGGGCCTCGTGGCGCTCGGTGGCCAGCACGTAGGCCCCGCCCAGGTCGGTGACCTCCACGTGCTCGGCGGCGAACGCCGCCTGGGCTGCGGCCAGCGCGTCGGGCCAGGCCGCCTCGTACTCCTCCGGCGACTCACTGGGGGTCAGGCCCCGGTTCTGCAGCGACAGGTCGGCCAGGAACTCGGCGTTGCCGCCCAGGATGATGTCCGTACCGCGCCCGGCCATGTTGGTCGCGACGGTGACCGCACCCTTGCGCCCGGCCTGGGCGATGATCGTCGCCTCCTTGTCGTGGTACTTCGCGTTGAGGACCTGGTGGGCGATCCCCTTCTTGCGCAGCAACGTGGACAGCTTCTCGCTCTTCTCCACGCTGACCGTGCCGACCAGGATCGGCTGGCCCTTGGCATGCCGCTCGGCGATGTCGGCCACCACGGCGTTCCACTTGGCGTCCTCGGTGCGGTAGACCAGGTCGGGCAGGTCGAAGCGCACCATGGGACGGTTGGTCGGGATCGCGACCACACCGAGCTTGTAGGTCTTGTCGAACTCGTTGGCCTCGGTCATGGCCGTGCCGGTCATGCCCGAGAGCTTCTTGTAGAGGCGGAAGAAGTTCTGCAGGGTGACCGTGGCCAGGGTCTGGTTCTCGGCCTTGACCTCCACGCCCTCCTTGGCCTCGATCGACTGGTGCAGGCCCTCGTTGTAGCGCCGACCGGCCAGGATGCGCCCGGTGTGCTCGTCGACGATCATCACCTCGCCGTTCATCACGACGTAGTCGCGGTCGCGCTTGAACAGCTCCTTGGCCCGGATCGCGTTGTTCAGGTAGCCGACCAGCCGGGTGTTGACCGGTTCGTACAGGTTGTCGATGCCCAGCCAGTCCTCGGTGCGCTCGATGCCGGACTCCAGGATGCCGACGGTGCGCTTCTTCTCATCCACCTCGTAGTCGTCGTCGATGCGCAGCCGCGTGGCCAGCTTGGCCATCTCCTGGTACCACTTGTCCGCCTCGTCGGCCGGGCCGGAGATGATCAGCGGGGTGCGCGCCTCGTCGATGAGGATCGAGTCGACCTCGTCGACGATCGCGTAGTTGTGCCCGCGCTGGACCATCTCCTCGGCACTCCAGGCCATGTTGTCGCGCAGGTAGTCGAAGCCGAACTCGTTGTTGGTGCCGTAGGTGATGTCCGCGGCGTACTGCTCGCGCCGTTCGGCCGGGGTCATCCGCGACAGGATGACCCCCACGCTCAGGCCCAGGAACCGGTGCACGCGGCCCATGTTCTCGGCGTCGCGGTGGGCCAGGTAGTCGTTGACCGTCACCACATGGACGCCATCGCCGGACAGGGCGTTGAGGTAGGCCGCGAGGGTGGAGACCAGGGTCTTGCCCTCACCGGTCTTCATCTCGGCGATGTTGCCCAGGTGCAGCGCACCGCCACCCATGATCTGCACGTCGTAGTGCCGCTGGCCCAGGGTGCGCTTGGCGGCCTCGCGGACGGTGGCGAACGCCTCGGGCAGCAGGTGATCGAGCGTCTCACCGTGGGCCAGCCGCTCGCGATAGGACGGGGTCAACTCCTTGAGCTCGTCGTCGGACATCGCCTCGAAGGCGGGCTCCAGGGCGTTGACCTGCTTGGCCATGGCCTCGAGCTTGCGCAGCGTCTTGCCCTCGCCGGCGCGCAGGATCTTGTCGATGATGGCCACGCGGGCCCCTCTCGCAACTCGGGTGCACAGTCCGCGGCCCTTCAGCCGGGGATCACTGCGCCCATGGTAATGGGCACAGGCGCGCAGGTGGACCGCTCACTCGGGCAGCGCGACCAGCCCCCGACGCAGTGCCGTGGCCACCGCGTCGGTGCGATTGGCGGCCTCCAGCTTGTTCATCAGGGAGTGCACGTGGTTGCGCACGGTGTTGGCGCTGATCCCCAGCCGCAGGCCGATCTCGGCGTTCGTCGCCCCGCTGACCAGGACCCGCAGGACCTCGAGCTCGCGTGGGCTCAGCGGCACCGGAGCCGAGTCCGCGGACTGGCCGAGCAACTCGGTCCGCAGCCCCGCGGCCAACGGGGCGCCCACCCAGTCCTGCCCGCGCACGGCCGCCGAGACCGCGGCCACCAACTCCGCAGCCGTGCACTGGCGGTGCAGCAACGCCCGGGCACCGGCCTCCATCGCCTGGACGCTGCCGTCGGCGGCTGTCCGGCGCACCACCACGACCACCGCCAACTGCGGGGCGCGATCGACCAGGTCAGCCACCAGTTCGGCCGCATACGGGCTGCGGGCCAGCCCGGCGTCGAGCAGGACGGCGGCGGCCCGCCGGTCGGCCAACCCGCGCAGCGGCGCTCCGGGCGCATGCACGGTGGGACTGAACCCACGCTCGGCCAGCAGCGTGCTGGCGCCGGCGGCGAACACCGGCTCGGCGTCGGCCACCACGACCTTGGGCGAGCGGCTCGATCCCAGGCCCAGCCGGCCGATGAGCCCCTCGCGCGCCGCCGGCCTAGCCGTTGCCCTCCCCCTCCAGGCGCAGCAGGCCGTAGTTGTATCCGCGCCGGTGGTAGACCACCGACGGTGCACCGGAGTCGCTGTCGCGGAACAGGTAGAAGTCGTGGCCGACGAGTTCCAGGGCCTCCACGGCCTGCGCCACGCTCATGGGCTCGGAGACGTACTCCTTGAGGCGCACGACGATCGGACCCTCGGCCCAGACCGTCGCGTCATCGGTCAGGTCGTCGGTCTGTGGCTGCGGGGGCTCCGGCGCAGGCGCAGGGGCCGCTGCGGCCGGCACGACCAGGACCTTCTCGGTGCGCCGGTCGCGCTTGCGATCGGCCGCGCGGCGCAGCCGCTCCTCGAGCCGGCCGAGGGCGATGTCCATGGCGGCGTACTTGTCCGGGGCAGAGGCCTCTGCGCGGATCACCGGCCCTGTGCCGCGGCAGGTCAGCTCCACCTCGTAGGCCCGGTCGGACTGACGAGGGTTCACCTCGTGGGAGACCTCGACGTCGACATGGGTGATGGGCATCCCGAACCTGTCGATGCGCTCCAACTTGCCCTCGGCATGCTCCCGGAACCGCGCTGACACATCGAGGTGACGACCCCTGACGACGATGTCCATGTGTCCTCCGACCGTTGGCTGACGCGCTCGACGCGCCAGCGTGATGAGTGACTCCCCGCACCGGCAACGCTAGTCCGCACCGCCGGTCCACGCACGGTGCCGGATCGTGAGCGCAGCCCTGGTGAGGGTCCCGGCAGAGTGGACCTGCCCGCCTGCGGTCCGCAGCGCACGCACGGCCTCGTTCAGGGTCGCCCCGGTGGTGCTGACGTCATCGACCACCACGAGGACGCCGGCCGGGAGCGCACCGGCGCGCAGGGCGCCGGCCAGGTTGGCCCGGCGGGCCGCCCCGGACAGCCCCACCTGGTCCCGGGTGGTCAGGGCGTGCTCAAGGCAGCGCAGCCGATGGGCCTGGAGCCCGGTGCGGCGCAGCTCTCGTGCGGCCCGGGCCGCCAGGACGGCCATGTGGTCGGCACCCCGCGCCCGCACCGCGGCCCGGCGGGAGGGCACGGGGACCAGCCAGATCGGGGTGCGCGGGATCGGTGCCGGGGCCGGTCCGGCCGGCGGGAGCACTGCGGCATCAACCAGGGCCGCGCGCACGGCCCGGGCCAGCAGTGCGCCCAGCGGAGCGGCCAGCCGGCGCACCTGGTCATCCTTGAACGCCACCACGGCCCGGCCCACCGGACCGCCATGCTCGGCGGCGGCGCGGGTGGGCACCGATCCGGGCACCCACAGCGTCGGGCCGTGCGCAGCCGCGGCGCAGCGCGGGCACCACGCCCGCCCGGGCGTGCCACACCCGGCACAGGACTGCGCCACCAGAAGGTCAAGGGCCGCAGCCATGACCAGTGACCACCGGGCCGCCGCCGGACCGGGGCTCATCCGGGGTAGGCCACCGAGCGCCCGGCACCCTGCGGACGCCATTGGAGCCCGACGTTCACGAACAGGCGCCCCTCGCTGCTCACCAGGGACGCGACCCCCGGGGCAGCGGCCACCTCGGTCGGGTCCGGCGGCGCACCCAGGGGCTGCTCGGCCCCGTCGCCGACCGACATCCGCAGCACCTGGCGTCCGCTGTCCGCCGTGGCGCCGAGTACGTCCAGGGTCGTCGAATCGCGCCACGAGGCATCCACCGCCTCGGTCACCGCGGTGCCCAACCGGCGCGTCGACTCCACGGACAGCGCACCGTCGGCATCGGTGGCCAGCACCCCGAGGTAGACCGACCCACCGGCGATGAGGGCCGTCCGCGCGCCGTCGCGTGCGAGGTGCACCGAGGAGATCGGGCCCGCCAGGGCAGCGCCGCGCACCGGGACCGGGCTGGTCGCGCCGTCCGCGCCGAGACGAAGCAGGGCCCCGTCGTCGACGAACCACAGCGCACCATCGACGTCGAAGCTGGCCCCGCCGATCCGCTGGCCCTCGATGCGCCGCTCGCTGAGGTCGCGGCCCAGGGGAAGCAGCCACAGGTCGGCGCCATCGGGGGTCACGGCAGCAGCGACCGACTGGTCGAGGGCCACTGCCAGTCCGACCAGGTCCTCGGCCTGTCGGGGGACCTCGACGGGGATGGCGATCCTGCTCAACTCCGAGACCCGCGTGACCGTGGCACCCTCGAGCACGTAGTGGGGCAGCCGGTCGGTGCCCAGCGGCCCGGTGGCCAGCACATCCGGGCCGCGTGCGGACCAGGCCTCCCGGTCCATCAGCGTCGGGCTGCCCGGCACGTCGAGGTTCTCCCCACGGACCAGCAGCCGCACGGCCGAGACACCGGGCACCTGGGTCAAGGTCCACGTCAACTGGGCCGCCAGGTCCCGGCGCTGCTCGTCGGTGGCAGCGAGCACCTGGTCGGTGAGCTCCACGATGGCGACCCCGTTGGTCACCGGCACGGCGCCCAGTGCCAGCGCGGTGCCCGCCGGGGCGCCGGTGCCCACGGCCGGGGCCAGCCACGTCGAGGGACCCAGCAGCAGCCGTTCGGCCAGAGTGGTCGGCAGGCTGGGTCCGACCACCGGCAGCAGCCGACCGTCCGGCACCAGCGCCCGGCTGCGCGCGGAGGGGAAGTACGTCTGGTACTGCCGGTAGGCCCGCCGAAGGTCGGTGTCGTTGATCAGCAGGCCCGCTGGCAGGTCTGCGATCCGCCACTGTGGCAGCCCGGAGGGCTCGTCGGGCACCTCCTCGAGCACGAACGTGGCCTGCGCACGCTCGGCGGGATCCACCGGCTCCAGGGAGCCGTCGGGCAGCAGGCGACCAGTGACCCGCAACGATGCCTCGATCGTGTCCGGCGAGGTGGTCCCCAGCCGCAACGAGGACCGCTCGTAGACGGTCGTCGACTCGTCGGGGTCCCAGGCTGCGGACGCGGCCACCGTCAGGTAGCGGCGGGCGATCGCATGATCGGACTCGAGGCTGGCGCTGGCCTCCAGGAAGCCGCGCACGATCTCCTGGGGGCTGGCCCCGGCGCTGGGCGGCGCAGCGATCACCCGGATGAACTGGGTGCCCTCACCGGCATCGACGACCGGGCCCTGGCGGATGGGACCCGAGGTCGGCACCGAGGCGCAGCCGGCCAGGATCAGGCCCAGCCCCACGAGCATGGCCGCGCATCGGCGCAGGGTCCGCTCGGCGCGGGTCCCGTGGCCCCGGCTGGTCCGGCTGGTCCGGCTGGTCACGCGATCACCACGCCATGGGGGGCCAGTGGGAGCCGCAGGGTGAAGGTGGCACCCTCGCTGGGCTCGCCGGTGACGGTCAGCGTGCCCCCGTGCGCTCGGGCATCGCCCTGGGCGATGGACAGCCCCAACCCGCTGCCCCCGATCCGGCGCACCCGCGCGGGGTCCGCCCGCCAGAACCTGGTGAACACCTGGGCCGCCTCCTGCGCGGAGAGCCCGACGCCCCAGTCGCGCACCGAGACCTGGGCGAACCCCTGCGCGCTGCGCAACGTCACCACGACTGGCTTGCCCCCGCCGTGCTCCAGGGCGTTGGAGATCAGGTTGGCCAGGATCCGCTCCACCCGGGGCGCGTCACACGGGACCATCAGGGTGGACAGCCCACCCACCTGGATCGGGCTGCCCAGCTCCGCGGCCAGCGGCGACAGCGCAGCCGCCACCTGCTGGCACATGGCGCGCAGGTCGACCTCCTCGTAGTCCAACTGGACCGAGCCGGCGTCCTGTCGCGAGGTCTCGAGCAGGTCGGCAAGCAGCAGCTCGAAGCGGTTGAGCTGCTTCTGCAGCAACTCGATCGCACGCGCGTCGTCGGTCGGCAGCGTCTGGCGCTTGCCGTGCAACAGGTCCGCTGCCATCCGCACCGTGGTCAGCGGCGTGCGCAGTTCATGGGACACATCGGCGACGAACTGCTGCTGGACGGTGGAGAGCGTCTCCAACTCGTCGATCTGGGCCTGGAGGGTGCCGGCCATCTCGTTGAAGCTCACCGCCAACTGGGCCACGTCGTCCTGGCCGCGCACCGGCATCCGGGCCTCGAGGTGGCCCGAGGAGAACCGGCGGGCGGTACGGGCAGCCTCGTGGACCGGTCCCACGATCATGAACGTGACCAGCGCGGCCAACCCGGCCAACCCGGCGATCACGAACAGGCCCGCCACGCTGGTGGCGTTGCGGATGAGGGTGAGGGTGCCCTGCTCGCTGTCCAGGGGGAAGAGCTGATAGAGCTCGTAGGGTCCCACGCCGCGCACGGCCAGCGGGGCACCGACGACCAACCCCGGGACCTCGCGCCCGTCGGTGTAGCGCATGGTCGTGTACGTCCATGCCTGGCGCTGGCTGCCGGCCACCACGTCGCGCAGGTCGCCGGGCACGCTGGTCTCGGAGATCAGGTTGGTCCCACGTTCGGGGGTGGCCCCGAGACCGGCCGGCTCCGAGGCCAGCATGAGCACCTCGAACAGCCCGGCCTGCGCACCACGTGCTGCCATGGCGGCCACGACCGCGTCGATCGTGCGTGAGGTCGGCACATCCGTGCCGCCGGAGGTGCTCGCATCCAGGATGCGCTGGGCCTCGCTGCGGGCCGCGGTCGCCTCGGCCAGCGCGCTGGACTCCTTGGCCCCGAGCACTCCTGAGGAGATGCTGCCCAGCAGCACCGGGAGCAGCACGATGAGCACGGCCGAGGAGCCCACCACCGTGCCCACGATCACCCGGAACCGCAGCGACTGCCGCCACCGAGCCACCAACAGGGCGGGCAGGGCCCAGACCCGCCGGAGCATCAGGCCGGTCCGGCGCGGTACCCGACGCCCCGCACCGTGACGATCACCTCCGGGGACTCGGGGTCGATCTCGACCTTGCCGCGCAGGCGTTGGACGTGCACGTTGACCAGGCGGGTGTCCCCGGCATGCTGGTAGCCCCACACATCGGCCAGCAGCTGCTCGCGGGTGAAGGCGAAGCCGGGGCGGGCAGCCAGGGCCGCCAGCAGGTCGAACTCCAGCGGGGTCACCGGGATCGGTTCGTCGCCGCGGGTGACCGCGTGGGCGCCCCGGTCGATGATCAGGTCCCCGATCAGCAGGATCTCGTTGGCGCTCTCCTCCAGCCGGCGCAACCGGGCCTCGACGCGGGCGACGAGCTCCTTGGGCTTGAACGGCTTGACGATGTAGTCATCGGCGCCGGCCTGCAGTCCCTCGACCACGTCGAGGGTGTCCCCGCGCGCGGTGAGCATCACGATCGGGACGTTGGACTCCGCGCGGATCCGTCGGCACACCTCCAGGCCGTCCAGCCCGGGCAGCATCAGGTCGAGCAGGACCAGGTCGGGGTACTCGCGCCGGAACGCCGGGACCGCATCGGTGCCGTTGTGGCAGAACACCGGGTCCATGCCCT
Organism: uncultured Actinomycetes bacterium; assembly: GCA_963798745.1. Lineage (GTDB taxonomy): Bacteria > Actinomycetota > Actinomycetes > S36-B12 > CAIYMF01 > Prado023. The sequence goes on along the minus strand of CAWCUF010000007.1, from coordinate 214,079 downwards.
CGCTGCGCAGCACGATTCCCAGCATCTCGGCCAGATCGAGGTCGTCATCGACGACCAGCACGCGCGCCCTCACGGGCACATGGTCGCACCTGACGCGCCAGGCTTGCCAACGGCTGTCCACATGGCACGATCAACCCATGTCGGAGAATCCCCCGCCCGCGGGTCCCCCGCAGCCCTCGGAGCAGCCGGACCGCGCGGAGTGGAGTCCGCCCACCGGGTGGTCGCCCGAGCAGCCGGCCCCATGGTCGAGCCTGGCTCCGCAGGCTCCCGATGCCCCCCCTGGACAGGGACAGGCACCGCCTCCGGGTTACGGGCAGCCGGGGTACGGGCAGCCGGGGTACGGGCAGGCGCCACCGCCCCCGCCGCCCCCCAACTACCCTCAGACGCCGCCCGCCGGCGGCTACGGGCAGGCCCCACCGCCCGGCTACGGGCCACCACCCTCCTGGGGCGTCCCCGGGCAGCGCTGGGGTCCCCCGACCGGACCAGGGGGACCCGGCGTGTGGTCCCCGCCGCCGTCGGCGCCCAAGCCCGGCATCGTCCCGTTGCGCCCGCTCGGGGTCGGCGAGCTGCTCGATGGCGCGTTGGGCCTGATCCGCAGCAACCCGCGCACCGTCCTGGGCCTCGCGGCCACGATCTCGGCGATCTCGGCCCTGCTGCAGACCGTGGGCCTGTGGCTGTCGCTGCGCGTGCTCGACTCGACCGCGTTCCTCACCTCCGGGAACGCGACGATGGTCGACGTCGAGGGCGAGTTCACCGGCCTCCTGGGCAGTGGCATCGCCCAACTGGGGCCGGCTCTGGTCGCCGGCTTCCTGCAGGTCCTGGCCAGCGGGCTGTTCATCGTCCTGGTGGGCGGCGCGGTGCTCGGCCGCCGCCTGGATGCCAGCGCGACCTGGGCCAGCCTGCGACCCAGGTTCCTGCCCCTCGTGGGCCTCACGGTGCTGCTCTTCCTGGCCACCCTGCTCGGCTTCGCGCTGGTGGTGGGCGTGATCGTCGGACTGGTGATCGCCTTCGGCGCCTGGGCAGCTCTGCCGGGCCTGCTGATCGCCGCGGTCGGCGGACTGGCCCTCGTGTACCTGTACGTGAAGCTCGCGCTGGCCTCTCCGGCGCTCGTGATGGAGGGCTGCGGGGTGTTCGGGTCGCTGCGGCGCTCTTGGGTGCTCGTGCGCGGGTCGTGGTGGCGGGTGCTGGGCATCCTGATCCTCTCGGCGATCATCACCAGCCTGCTCACGGCCGTGGTCACCGTGCCGATCACGACGGTCTCCTCGATCCTCACCGGTTTCAGCGACTCCCTGGTGCCCGTGGTGCTCGCCTCGGGGATCGCCACCCTGGTGTCGGGGATCGTGGTCCTGCCGTTCAGTGCCGCGGTGACCGGGCTGCTCTACCTCGACCTGCGGATGCGGCGCGAGGCCCTGGACATCGACCTGGTCTCGGCCGGGGTGGACCCCGGCGGCGATCCGATGGCGCCCTACCAGCCCCGCCCGTGACCATGCCCGGCCTCGCGGCGGTCCACGTGCCGTCCGAGGTCCCGATCGACCTGACCCGGGACCCCGCGCGCCGCCTCGCCGAGCTCGAACTGGCCGACCCTGCCTACCGGTCGGGTGAGCCGGGGCTCATCCAGCGGGCCATCGAATGGCTGGTCGACTGGGTGCAGCGAGCGGTCGACCAGGCCACCGACGCCGCGCCGGGCGGGTGGCTGGGGATCCTCGGCCTGATCCTGCTGGTCGTCGTACTGGGGCTGTTCGTGCGGTGGCGGCTCGGGCCCGTGGCCCGTTCCGGCGGCCAGACGTTCACGGTCGATCCGGGCACGACTGCGTCCCAGTACCGTTCCCGGGCCGAGGCGCTCGCAGCAGCCGGGCAGTGGGACGAGGCGATCAGCGCCCGGATGCGCGCGCTGGTCCGGGGCGCGCAGGAGCGCGGGCTGATCGACGCACAGCCCGGCTGGACGGCCGACGAGGTCGCGCGCGAGGTGGGCCGTCGGGTGCCGCGCGCCGAGACGGCGCTGACCCGCGCCGCTCAACGGTTCGACGATGTGCGCTACGGCGGCCGACCGGGGTCAGCAGACGCCTACGACGATCTGGTGGGCGCCGACACCCTCGTCGGCGAGGCGCCCGCGATCACCGGGGCCGCGACGCTGGGATCGGGGCAGGGGTGACAGCCGGGCCGGGCCCGGGCCCTGACCTGGTCGTGCCCGTGGCCACCGAGTCGGCCTCCGCGGCCGGCGCCCCCACCGCTGACGACACCGGCTGGGACCGGGTGCGCAGGTGGCGACCCTCGCGCCGTGGGTCGCTGCTGGCGCTGCTGCTGGTGCTGGCCCTGGTCGTGCTGGTCCTGACCGCCCCACGCGGCTCGGGCGACCTGGACCCGACCTCGGTGGAGCCGACGGGCTCCCGGGCCGTGGCCCGAGTGCTCGCCGACCAGGGCGTGGCCGTCCGCTACGTGCGCAACACCGCCGACGCGGCTGCCGGTGCCGGGCGGGCCACCGTGCTGATCACCGACACGACGCTGCCCAGCGAGGCGATGGTGGCCGACGTGCTGGCCGCCGGGCCCGGGCGCATCGTGCTGGTGGGCTCCATGCCCGGATCGCCGGCCTTCGAGGCGCTGGCTGCGGGCGCCACCATGGCCGCGCCCCGCGACGACGAGCCCGAGGAGCCCGGCTGCGCGCTGCCGGAGGCGAGGCGGGCCGGGTCGGCTGTGCTGCCCGGCATCCGCTACCAGGAACCGGGCCTGGCGACCGGTGTCCGCATTCCGCAGGTAGAGGGATGCTACGAGGGGGTCGGGTCGGCGGGAGTGCTGGTGATCCCGGCCTCGGCCGACGCGCCCGAGGTGGTCCTGCTGGGCAGTGCGTTCCCACTGACCAACCAGGGTTTTGACGAGCAGGGCAACGCGGCCCTGGCCCTGGGCCTGCTGGGCAGCCGCGATCAGCTCGTCTGGTGGCGACCCAGCGCGCTCGACCCGGCCCTGTCCTACGAGCCCGAGACCTCCTTGGCCGACCTGGTCCCCGCGTGGGTGCTCCCGGTGCTCATCCAGGTGGTGATCGCCTGGCTGGTGACCATCGGCTGGCGGGCCCGACGGCTGGGTCGCCTGGTCGTGGAGCCGCTGCCCGTGGTCATCCGGGCGGGCGAGACGACCGCCGGCCATGGCCGGCTGCTGGCCTCCCAGCATGCGCGCGACGAGGCTGCCCGACACCTGCGCGGGCAGGCACGGGAGCAGGTCCGGGTGCGCCTGGGCCTGCCGCCGGGCGGCGCGCAGGACCGGCTGGTCCACGTGGCAGCCGTTCGCTCCGGCCGGGCGGCGGTCGAGGTGTCGGACCTGCTGTACGGTCCTGAACCGACGACCGACCGCCAGCTCGTGGCGCTTGCCCATGACCTGTCGGAACTGACCGCGGAGGTGGGTGGGGCATGAACCAGACCGATCCCAGGGCGCCGCTGCTGGCCCTGCGGGCCGAGGTGGGCAAGGCGGTCGTCGGCCAGGACGCCGCGATCACCGGGCTGGTGATCGCCCTGCTGTGCCGGGGCCACGTCCTGCTCGAGGGGGTACCCGGCACCGCCAAGACCCTGATGGTTCGCGCCCTGGCCGCCAGCCTCGACCTGGACAGCGCCCGGCTGCAGTTCACCCCCGACCTGATGCCCGGCGATGTGACCGGCTCGCTGGTCTATGACAACCGCACCTCGGAGTTCTCGTTCCGGGCGGGACCGGTGTTCACCAACCTGCTCCTGGCCGACGAGATCAACCGCACGCCACCGAAGACCCAGGCATCGCTGCTGGAGGTCATGGAGGAGGGTCAGGTCAGCGTCGAGGGGGTTCCCCGAGCGCTGCCGGATCCATTCCTGGTGGCTGCGACCCAAAACCCGATCGAGTACGAGGGCACCTACCCGCTGCCCGAGGCGCAGCTGGACCGGTTCCTGCTCAAGCTCACCGTGCCGCTGCCCGAGCGCGACGAGGAGTACGGCGTCCTGGCCCGACACATGGCCGGGTTCGACCCGCGCGACCTCGCCGGGGCGGGCGTGGCGGCGGTGGCCGACGCGCAGGACCTGGTGCGGGCCCGCGCAGCCGTCGCCGAGGTCTCGGTCGCCCCGGAGGTCACGGCGTACTGCGTCGACCTGGCCCGAGCAACCCGGACCTCACCGTCGGCCGCACTGGGCGTCTCCACCCGTGGGGCGATCGCCCTGCTGCGCACGGCCCGGGCGTGGGCGTGGCTGTCCGGGCGGGACTACGTGACCCCCGACGACGTCAAGGCCCTGGCCCGACCTTCGCTGCGGCACCGGATCTCGATCCGCCCGGAGGCCGAGCTCGAGGGAGTCACCGCCGATGCGGTGATCGACTCGGTGCTGGGCAGCGTGGCCGTCCCGCGCTGATGGTCCTGACCGGGCGAGCCGCCCTCCTGGCGCTGCTCGGCGCCGGGGCCGTCGGGCTGCTGGTGGCCGGCGGGGTGACCACTGGGGCGGCCCTCCTCCTCGTCAACCTCGCGGTGCTGGTCGTCGTGGTGGTCGATGCCCTGTTGGCAGCCCGTCCACGCCAGTTGGCCCTGACCCGGACCGGGGATCGCAAGGTCCGCCTCGGCGAGGTGGCCCACGTGCGCCTGGCGGTGACCAACACCGGTTCGCGGCGCTGGCGCGGCCTGCTGCGCGATGGCTGGGCGCCCACCGCGCACGCCACCCTCGACGGCCGTTCGGACCGCGCGGTGCTCGACCTCGCACCGGGCGCGACGGTGCACCTCGACGTGGCGGTGGCACCCACGCGGCGCGGGGACCGGCCGACCGACCGGGTCACCCTGCGTGGCCTTGGTCCGCTGGGGGTGGCCGGCCGACAGCGCAGCTTCGCGGTGGACTGGTCGGTGCGCACCCTGCCGCCATTCGCCTCCCGTCGGCATCTGCCCTCCCGGCTGGCCCGGCTGCGGGACATGGACGGCCGCCAGGCCATCGCGGTGCGGGCGCAGGGCACCGAGTTCGACTCCCTGCGCGAGTATGTCGCCGGCGACGACGTGCGCTCGATCGACTGGCGCGCCAGCGCGCGGGCCGCCGACGTGATGGTGCGCACCTGGCGCCCGGAACGTGACCGGCAGGTCGTGCTGGTCCTGGACACGGGGCGCACCAGCGCGGTGCGGATCGGCGACGAGACGCGGCTGGACATCCACATCGATGCGGGCCTGCTGCTGGCGGCGCTGGCCGGGCGCGCCGGTGATCGGGTGGACCTGATCGGCCACGACCGGCGTCCTCGGCTGCAGGTCAGCGGTGGCAGCGGGCCCGCCCTGCTGCCGCGGCTGGTGGACGCTATCGCCGACGTGGAGCCCGAGTTGACCGAGACCGACTATCGCGGCCTGGTCGCCAGTGTGCTGTCCCGGGTGCGCAAGCGCTCGCTCGTGGTGCTGTTCGTGGCTCTGGACCGGCCGGCGATGGAGGAGGGGCTGATCCCCGCGCTGCCGGTGCTGACGGCGCGGCACACGGTGGTGGTGGCCTCGGTGCGCGAGCCGGTCGGGTCGTCGTCGGTGGAACTGGCCGGACCCGGGTCGGGCCGCCCCGACGCAGCGGGGGCCTATCGCGCCGCAGCGGTGGCTCGAGCCGAACTCGACAGGGCGCACGTGGCCGTCACGCTGGCCCGGCTCGGCGTGCGGGTGGTGTCCGCCGATCCGCAACGACTGGCCCCCGCACTGGCCGACACGTACCTGGACCTCAAGGCCGCCGGAAAGCTCTGACCCGCGCCGCGTGAGGGCGGAGGCCGGTCGACGCGCGGAACCTGGGAACGAGTTGCTCCCGGAAGAGCAACTCGTTCCCAGGTTCCGGCAACTGGGTGCCGGGGGGGCGGGACTGCCGGGGGCGGGGCTGCCGGGGGGCGGGGCTGCCGGGGGGCGGGGCTGCCGGCGCTGAGCTCAGCCGGCCATCGGGGCTAGTTCGGTGGCACCACCCTCGACCGCCAGATCCCCGGTGAAGCCCGCACGCTCGGCCCGCCGGCCGTAGACCGCGACGTAGGCCAGGAAGCCGCCCAGGGCCAGCACTCCGATCGCGATCCGGGCCCAGGTGGGCAGCCCCGACGGGGTCACGAACGCCTCGATGACCCCGGAGATGAGCAGGACCACGACCAGCCCGAGGGCGATGGCCACCGCGGCGCGACCCTCCTGGGCCAGGGCGACGCTGCGTGGCCGGTGCCCCGGATCGAACCACTGCCAGCCCAGGCGCATGCCCGCTCCAGTGGCCAGGAACACCCCACCGAGCTCCAGCAGCCCGTGCGGGGCGATCAGGCCGAAGAACAGCGCGCCGCGGTCGTTGGCGACCATCAGTCCACCGACGATGCCGACGTTCACCGCGTTCATCGCCAGCACGTAGACCGCGGGCAGGACGAACAGCGCGCCCGCGACCAGCGCCAGGGCACTGACCCACGCGTTGTTGGTCCACACCTGGGCCGCGAAGCCGGCCGCGGCATCGGAGGAGTAGTAGTCCTCGAAGTCCGTCTCGACCAGTCGGCGGATCTGCTCGGGCGTGCCCAGGGCTGCCTGCACCGCCGGGTCGCCAGCCACCCAGGCGCCGACCGCGAACCCGACCAGCAGGAAGCCCAGGGTCGCACCGAGCCACCACCAGCCGGCCCGCCACACCGCCACCGGGAACGTCACTCGGAAGAACGTGAGGAGCTCCTGCCACATCGGCGCATGGGATCCGGTGACCCGGGCACGGGCCTGGGCGACAAGTTGGGTCAGCCGGTCGACCAACGCCGGGTCCGGGGCTGCGCTGCGCACCATCGACAGGTGCGTCGCGGTGCGTTGGTAGAGGTCGACGAGCTCGGTCGCCTCTGCTCCGCTGAGCCGACGCCTGCGCGTCAGCGTCGCCAACCGATCCCACTCCGGGCGGTGCGCGCGGGCGAAGGCGTCGACATCCACGGCCCACACCCTAGGCGCGCGACTGTCCGCGCGCCCGCGGCGGGCGCCGGTGCGAGGATGACCCCGTGGCCAACCTGATCACCGGTGACGCGGTCAGCCTCGACCTGCGGATCGCGGGCCTGCCCTCGCGGACCCTGGCGCTGGCCGTCGACCTCGTCGTGCAGGTGTCGTTGCTGATGATCGGCACGGTCCTGGTCGGTTGGGTGTTCTCCGGCGGGGGCAGCCCAGGTGCCGCGGCCGCCCTGACCCTGGCCGTGGTGGTGCTGGCCCTGGTGGTCTGGCCGACCGTGTTGGAGACCGTGACGAGGGGCCGGTCGCTGGGCAAGCTGATGATGGGCCTGCGCGTGGTTCGCGACGACGGCGGCCCGATCCGGATGCGGCACAGCCTGGTGCGTGCCCTGGCCATGGTGTTCCTGGACCTGTGGGTCACCTCCGGGGTGGTCGGCGGGCTCAGCGCGCTGATCTCGGCGCGGGCCAAGCGGATGGGCGATCACCTGGCCGGCACGATCGTGGTGGGCGAGCGGATGCCGCGCTCCACGCGGGTGGCGCAGGAGATCGCCCTGCCGGCTCCCCTGGCGGGCTGGGCCGTGGGCCTGGACCTGGTCGGCCTGCCCGACGGCCTGGCGCTGAACGTGCGGACGTTCCTGCATCGCACCGCGGCGATGGACCCTGCAGTGCGCCACCGCACTGCCGAGCAGCTGGCCACCGAGGTGGCCGGCTACGTCCGCACCCCGGCGCCGATGGGCACCCCGGCGGAGGCCTACCTTGCCGCCGTCCTCGCCGAGCGGACCCGGCGCGCGAGCATGGCGCCCGGCACGTCCGGCTGGAACTCCGGGGCCCCCCGTCCGGTCGGACCCTCGGATCATCGGACCGCCGACCGGCCCTCCGGGTATCCAGGCGCCCCACCGAGCCCGCCCACGCTGGCGAACGCCGCGGCACCAGCCCCCGCCGGAACACCTGGCGAGGCATCGGACGAAACGCCCTCGAACAGCCGGCCGACCGGACCCCCGCCTGGGTTCACCCTGCCCAGGTGAGCGATCCGCGCCCGCGAAGCGCACCGACCGTCGCGTTGGTGTGCACGGAACCTGCAAACGGTTGGTCGATTCCGTGCACACCAACGAAAGTTGCGCCACAGACAGCACGACAAGCGCGTCGGGCCGGGCTACGGGCACGATGGGCCCCGTGGAGCAGCGGCTGATCGAGGGGTTGGAGGCCCTTGGTGCCCAGTTGACCTCGCTTCGAATGCCCCTGGTGGCCCGGGACTCGGCGCAGGCGGCGCAGGCGGCCAGTCGCGCCGCCGGGCAGATCGGCGACCTGATCGTGCCGCGGCTACGGTCCCTGGAGGCGCCCCTGCTGACCGTGGTCGCCGGATCGACCGGGTCGGGCAAGTCGACCGTGGTCAACTCGCTGGTCGGCCGGACGGTGAGCCAACCGGGGGTGCTGCGACCCACGACCCGGCATCCGGTGCTCGTCCACCATCCCAGCGACGAGCGCTGGTTCATCGACGACCGGGTGCTGCCCCACCTGCCCCGGTTGACCGGCGTGGACCCGATGGGCGGCCCGGTCGGGGCGCAGGACGTGTTCGGCCTGCAGCTGATCGCCGACGAGCGGGTGCCCGCCGGGCTGGCCCTGCTCGACGCCCCGGACATCGACTCGGTGTCGGCGAGCAACCGCTCGCTTGCTGCCACCCTGATGGCTGCAGCGGACCTGTGGTTGTTCCTGACCACGGCCGCACGGTACTCCGACGCGGTGCCCTGGGCGGCCCTGCGCGCCGCGGTGGCCCGCGACGCCGCGATCGCCCTGCTGCTCAACCGGGTGCCACCGGAGGCCGTCGGCGAGGTGACTGCCCACCTGCGCACGCTGCTGGCCACCGAGGGCCTGGCCGCGGCACCCCTGTTCGTGATCGCCGAGGCACCGCTGCGCGACGGCCTCGTGGTCGGCGAGGCGATCGATCCCGTCCGGCGGTGGCTGATCGACCTGGCGGGGGACACCGCTGGGCGGGCGGCGATCGCCCGGCGCACCCTGGACGGGGCGATCTCGAACCTGGCCGTGGAACTGCTGCCGGTGGCCGAGGCCGCGGATCGCCAGGTGGTGGTCAGCCAGCGCCTGCGTGGGCTGGCCACGGCGCCCTTCGACTCGGCCGCTGCGCGCGTGGACGAGTTGACCGCTGACGGGTCGCTGCTGCGCGGCGAGGTACTGGCGCGGTGGCAGGAGTTCGTCGGGGCCAGTGAGGTGTTCCGGTCGCTGGAGAGCGGCATGGCGCGGTTACGCGACAGGGTGTCGCGCGCGCTGCGCGGCGAGTCGGAGCAGCCCCAGCAGGTGGCCCAGGCGCTGGAATCGGGGCTGGCCCGGGTCATCATCGACGAGCTGGCGGGAGCCTACGAGCAGGCCGACGCCGCGTGGCGCGACGATCCTGCCGGGCTCGCCCTGCTCGGCGAGGCGGAGCTCTCGGCCCTGCCCGCAGACGTGCGCGAGCGGGCCGAGGAGCTGGTCCGAGCATGGCAGGGCGACGTGCTGGACATGGTGCGCGCGGAGGGCGCGGACAAGAGGTCGTCGGCTCGGGCCCTGGCCTACGGGGTGAACGGGGCCGCGCTGGCGCTGATGGTCGTGGTCTTCAGCACCACCGGTGGGCTGACCGGCGCCGAGGTGGGGATCGCGGGCGGTTCCGCGGTCCTGGCCCAGAAGCTGCTGGAGGCCGTGTTCAGCGAGGACGCCGTGCGCCGGATGGCACAGACCGCCCGCGAGCGCCTCAACCAGCGCGTCGGCGAGTTCTACACCAGCCACGGCGCCACGTTCACCGCTCGGCTGGAAGCCCGCGGCGTCGATCCAGGGGCCGGCCCCCGGCTGCGCCGGGCGATCGCCGAGGTCGTCGACAGCAGAGGCGCGCGCCCGGCTGCGGACCTGCCGGCGGCTCCGGCCGATGCGGTGCCACGACCCACGGCTCGTGCGCGCCTTCGCGACTGGTTCCGGGGGCGCTGATGAGTCGCTGGAAGCGCCGATCCGCGGCCGCGCCGCGACTGCCGGAGCCGATCGACTCCGCATCTCTGGACCGCCGGTGCGCGGGGTTGGCCGCGGCGGCACGGGCGGCTGCCGGCCGGCTGCCCGACGGGCCGGTGCGTCAGGCCGAGACGGTGCTGGCGCAGGTGGCACAACGACGCCGGTTCTCCGATGACCTGACCGTGGTCGCGCTGGCGGGGCCGACCGGCGCCGGCAAGTCGACGCTGTTCAACGCACTCGTGGGCCAGGAGGTCGCCCGGGTGGCGGTCACGCGGCCCACCACGGACCGGCCGACGGCGGCCCTGTGGACGAGCCCGCAGTCGGCTGGTGCGCTCTTGGACTGGCTCGGCGTGACGAGTTGGCACGTGGTCGGCGGCACTGGGTCCGCTGAAGCTGGGTCTGCTGAAGCTGGGTCTGCTGAAGCTGGGTCTGCTGAAGCTGGGCCGGCCGAAACTGGGCCGGCCCAGCCCAAGGCGCCCGAGCCGACCGAGCCCGAGCTCACCGAGCGCGAACTGACCGAGCCCGAACTGACCGACCTGACCGGCCTGGTCCTGCTGGACCTGCCCGACCACGACTCGACTGCCGCGACGCACCGCGAGCAGGTGGACCTGCTCGTGGCACGGGTGGACATCATGGTCTGGGTGCTGGACCCGCAGAAGTACGCCGATGCGCTGGTGCACGACGCCTATCTCGCCCAGTTCGCGCGGCACGAGGACCTCACCATCGTGCTGCTCAACCAGGTGGACCGCCTCGAGCCCGCGGACGCCCGGGCCGCCCGGGAGCACCTGGGCGCATTGGTCGCCGCGGACGGGCTGCCCTCCACCCAGGTTCTGGGGGTGTCGGCACGTACCGGGGAGGGCATCGAGGAGGTCCGCGGACTGCTGGCTGCGGCAGTGCAGGAAGGCAGAGCGGCCCTGCGCCGGCTGGCTGCCGACGTGGCAGCCGCGGCCGACGGGTTGCAGGACGCCGCTGCGGATACGGGCGACCCCGTCGCGACGGTTCCGGCCAGCGGCACGCAGCCGCTCTCCGCGGCCCTCGCGGACGCGGCCGGTGTCGGGCTGGTCGAGACGGCGGTGCGCGACTCCGTGCGCCGATCCGGGGCCCGCGCCACGGGATGGCCGGTCGTGCGCTGGACACATCGCCTGCGCAGGGATCCGGCGGCGCGCCTGCGCCTGGGTCGGCCCGGGGTCGACCCAGCGCTGCTGCGCACCTCGATGCCCTCGGCATCCCCCGTCGCGCTGGCCGGGGCTAGCACCGCCGCGCGCCAGTACGCGGACCTGGCCAGTTCAGGGGCGCCGCCGAGTTGGGTCCGCAGCACCCGCGCAGTCGCGGTGTCGGCGGCTGCGAGCATCGGGCCACACCTGGACGCGGCGGTCGCCCACGCCGACGTCGGTGCGCCCAGGGCCCCCCGATGGTGGGCCCTGATCGGCCTCCTGCAGTGGCTGCTCCTGGCGTGCGCCGCCGTGGGGGCCGCCTGGCTGCTCGGTATGGTCGCCCTCGGAGCCCTGGCGATCCCCACGCCGGACCCACCCACGGTCGGTGGCCTACCCGTGCCCACCGTGCTCCTGCTCGGCGGCTCCGTGCTCGGGATCGTGCTGGCTGCGCTGGCACGCGCTGCCACCCGGATCACCGCGCGGCGGGCGGCCGCTCGAGCCAGAGCGGTGGTCACCGACCAGGTGACCCGGGTCGCCCACGAGCGTGTCGTCGATCCGGTCAGCGCGGAGCTGACCACGCTGTCGGAGTTCCGCGCCGGGCTCGCCGCCGCCGTCGGCGCCTAGGACCGCCCCGGGGCCCGCCCGTGACCGCGCGGCCGCCCTCACCGGGCCCGGCAGCGCTGGATCACACTCAAACGCGGAGTTGTGGTCGATAGCAGGGGTGTGGACGCGGGCTGGCCCGGCTCTCGCGCTTCGTGTGGTGGAAAGACCTGCCCACACGGCCCCGGTTTCAACCACAACACGCGCGGTCCGGGCCGCACGGGTGTCGCCGGAGGCGTCTTTCGACCACAACTCGGCGGAACAGGTTCACCCGGCGACCCCAGACGCACCGCGCCCCCCGGCCGCGGGGGTGATCCTCGCCGCCGGGGTCGCGGTCAGAGCGACTGGAACTCAGTAGCGGTACATGTCGGCCTTGTAGGGGCCGGCCACGTCCACGCCGAGGTACTCCGCCTGCTCCTTGGACAGCTCGGTCAGCCCGACACCCAGCGCGTCGAGGTGCAGCCGGGCGACCTTCTCGTCCAGGCTCTTGGGCAGCACGTGCACGCCGATCGGGTACTCGTCGGTCCTGGTGAACAGCTCGATCTGGGCCAGCGTCTGGTTGGTGAAGGAGTTGCTCATCACGAAGCTGGGGTGCCCCGTGGCGTTGCCCAGGTTCAGCAGCCGACCAGCCGAGAGCACGATGACGCTGTGGCCGTCGGGGAAGGTCCACTCGTCGACCTGCGGCTTGATGTTGATGCTGGTCACCCCGGGGTAGCGGTGCAGCCCGGCCATGTCGATCTCGTTGTCGAAGTGGCCGATGTTGCCCAGGATCGCCTGGTGCTTCATCGCGGCCATGTGCTCGGCGGTCACCACGTTCAGGCAGCCGGTGGCGGTGATCACGATGTCCGCGATACCCAGGACGTCCTCCAGGCGGGCCACCTGGTAGCCGTCCATGGCTGCCTGCAACGCGCAGATCGGGTCGATCTCGGTGACGATGACCCGCGCACCCTGGCCGCGCAGCGACTCCGCGGAGCCCTTGCCGACGTCGCCGTAGCCGCAGACCACGGCCACCTTGCCGCCGATCAGCGTGTCGGTGGCCCGGTTGATGCCGTCGACCAGGGAGTGCCGGCAGCCGTACTTGTTGTCGAACTTGCTCTTGGTCACCGAGTCGTTGACGTTGATCGCAGGGAAGGGCAGCGAGCCCTCGCGCTCCATCTCGTAGAGCCGGTGCACGCCGGTGGTGGTCTCCTCGGTGACGCCCTTGATCCCCGCCGCGATCTGGGTCCAGCGGGTGGCGTCCTCAGTCAGCGAGCGCGCCAGAACCGAGAGCACGACCGCGTACTCCTCGGAGGTGGACTCATCGGCCGTCGGCACGAGCCCTGCCTTCTCGAACTCCATGCCCTTGTGGACCAGCATCGTGGCGTCGCCACCGTCGTCGAGGATCATGTTCGGGCCGGCACCATCGGGCCAGCGCAGCACCTGCTCGGTGCACCACCAGTACTCCTCGAGGGTCTCGCCCTTCCATGCGAACACAGGTACGCCGGCCGGGGCCTCGGGGGTGCCGGTGGGGCCGACCGCGATCGCCGCGGCGGCATGGTCCTGGGTGGAGTAGATGTTGCACGAGGCCCAGCGGACCTGAGCGCCGAGGGCGACCAGGGTCTCGATGAGCACGGCGGTCTGAACGGTCATGTGCAGCGATCCGGTGATCCGCGCGCCGGTCAGCGGCTTGCTGGTGCCGAACTCGGCACGCATCGCCATCAGGCCGGGCATCTCGTGCTCGGCCAGGCGGATCTCCTTGCGGCCGAAGTCGGCCAGGGTCAGGTCAGCGACTTTGAAGTCATTCATGGGTTCTCCTCGGTGCGGTGCGGTGCGGCGCAGGGCGCGCAGGGGTGCCGCCAGTCCGGCGGCCGGCCTGCGAACGGCACGAGGCTTCGATGGTTCGCGGTAGGGATACGTTCACCAACCGAAGTCGGCGACCCTCATTCTCGCACGATCCGCAGCAGCCGACCAGTCACGTCGCACGGTCGGATGAGCGTCGGATGTCGGGCTCGATGTAGATCCAGCGCGCCGTTGGCAGGGCCGCCCGGATGCGCACCTCGGCCCCGTCTATCATCTCCGCGACGTCGTCGGAGGGGGTGCCGGCGGACACGGCCACCTTCACGGCCACCAGCAACTCGTCGGGGCCCGTGTGCAGCGTGCGCATGTGGATGATCGACTCGACGCCGCGCTGGCCGACCACGGCGGTGCGGATCTGGGCCTCCTGCTCAGGCAGGGCGGACTCGCCGATCAGCATCGAGGCCATCTCGAAGGCCAGGAACAGGGCGATGACGACCAGCAACGTACCGATCGCGAAGGCGCCGACCCCATCCCAGCGGTAGTCGCCGGTCAGATCCGCGACCGTGATGCCCAGCAGGGCGAACACCAGGCCGACCAGCGCGCCGCTGTCCTCGAGCAGCACCACCGGCAGCTCCGGCTGGCGGGAGTCGCGGATGAACCGGAACAGCGACTGCGACCGGCGCGAGCGGTTCGCCTCGCGCAGCGCGGTCCGGAACGACCAGCCCTCCAGCACGATCGCGATCCCGAGCACGAGGTAGGCGATCCAGATCTTGTCCAGGGGCTCGGGGAAGTGGAACTTGTGCCAGCCCTCGTACAGGGAGAACAGCCCACCGAGCAGGAAGATGATGATCGCCACGATGAAGGAGTAGACGTAGCGGGTGCGGCCGTAGCCGAACTGGTGATCGGGGTCCGGTGCGCGCAGGGAGCGCTTGCCGCCGAGGAGCAGGAGACCCTGGTTGGCGGTGTCGGCCACCGAATGGATCGCCTCGGAGAGCATCGACGAGGACCCCGTGAGGACGAACGCGACGAACTTGGTGACCGCGATGCCACCGTTGGCGATCATCGCGGCGATGACCGCCTTGGTTCCGCCCTCGGTGCTCACCGCGGGCCGACCGGGCCGCCGACCTGGGCGCCGATGCCCTGCGGGCCGGGCGTGGCCTCGTCGAGGAGCATCACGGGGATGTCGTCGCGGACCGGGAACGTGCTTCGGCAGCGCGTGCAGACCAGGGCGGTGGCGTGCGCCAGGTCGGGCGCATCCGGCTCGACCGGGGCATGGTGCTCGCACGGGCAGGCCAGGATCTCGAGCAGCAACGGATCGATCTTCATGCCTGGCGCCCCTCCCGAATCAGTGCCAGCACCCTATCGCGCAGGGCCGACATCGCCGGTCGGTCGGCGGCCTCGGCGTTCAGGCGCAACAGCGGCTCGGTGTTGCTCGGGCGCACGTTGAACCACCAGTCCGCCCCGAGCACCGTCATGCCGTCCAGGTCGTCGAAGGACACCCCCGGCGCGTCGGCGTAGGCCGCCCGGATCCGGGCCACCGCCGCCGGTGCGTCGCTGACCACGGAGTTGATCTCGCCACTGGCCACATAGCGTTCGTAGGGCGCGAGGAGCCCGGAGAGGGTCGTGCCCGCGGGGGCGCGACCCAGGGCCGCCAGGGTGTGCAGGGCCGCGAGCATCCCCGAGTCGGCGCGCCAGAAGTCAGCGAAGTAGAAATGCCCGGAGTGCTCACCACCGAACACCGCCCCGGTCTGGGCCATGACCGCCTTGATGAACGAGTGCCCGACCCGGGTGCGCACCGGCACCCCGCCGTGCTCGCGGATCACCTCGGGCACAGCCGCAGAGGTGATCAGGTTGTGGATGATCGACGCACCCGGGTGCTTGGCCAGCTCCCGGACGGCGATCAGGCCGGTCAGCGCCGAGGGCGAGACCAGCTCGCCGCGCTCGTCGACCAGGAAGCAGCGATCCGCATCCCCGTCGAAGGCCAGGCCGAGATCAGCACCCTCGGCGCGGACCGCGGCCTGCAGGTCGCGCAGGTTCGCGGGCTCGATCGGGTTGGCCTCGTGGTTCGGGAAGTTGCCGTCGAGCTCGAAGTACAGCGCCACCACGTCCAGGGCAGGGGAGTTCAGGACCGCAGGCGCGGTGTGCCCGGCCATGCCGTTGCCTGCGTCCACGACCACGCGCAGCGCGCGGATCCCGGTCAGGTCGACCAAGCCGTGCAGGTGGGCCGCGTAGTCTGCGAGCAGGTCGCGCGCCGTGATCGTGCCCGGGGCGACGTCGGCGTCGGGGATCGGCTCGGCGACCAGCTCGCGGATCGTGGCCAGCCCGGAGTCCCGGCCGACCGGGGTGGCCCCGGCGCGGCAGAGCTTGATGCCGTTGTACTGGGCAGGGTTGTGGCTCGCGGTGAACATCGCCCCCGGCAGGTCCAGGTGCCCGGCGGCGAAGTAGAGCTGGTCGGTGCTGGCCAGGCCGATGTCGATCACGTCCACACCCTGGCCGGTGGCCCCGGCGCAGAACGCGGCCACGAGCTCGGGGCCGGAGGGGCGCATGTCCCGGCCCACGACGATGGCGCCGGGCCCACCCTCGGACCGCGCGGCACCAACCACCTGCACGAAGGCGGCGCCGACCCGACGGGCGAGCTCCGCGTCGAGCTGGTCGGGATAGACACCCCGCACGTCGTAGGCCTTGATGATCTGGGTGAGGTCGGGCACGGCGGTCACACTAGTGGCGGCCGGGGGTGCGGGTTGGCCGCAGGGGGGGGCCGGTTAGCCGCAGGGGCCTACTGGATCGCCGCGGCGTCATCGATCACGTCGACCGAGCGCAGCACGCGCAGGTGGCCGCGGCGGCCCACCTCGATCATGGTGCTGGGGTCGGCCTCGCCACGGGGGCGCGCGGCCTCGCGCACGGCGTCGGCCAGGGCCTCGAGGTCGTCACTGCTGGGACGCAGCGCATCCGGGTCTGGCTCGAGGCGCACGACCTCCCAACCGCGAGGCACCGTCATCCGCTCGCTGTGCGGCTGGCACAGGTCGTAGCAGTGCGGCTCGGCATAGGTGGCCAGCGGGCCGAGGACAGCCGTCGAGTCGGCGTAGACATAGGTCAGCGTCGAGACGGCCGGCCGCGTGCACGACGGCTTGGAGCAACGACGGGCTGGACTCACAGGGGCAACCTACTCCGCGGGTCCGACATCGGCACTGACCCCCGTGCTGAGCGCGGCCGTGTCGCCGGGTCAGCCCGCTGGAGCGAGGATCCCCAGGTCCTCGCGCACGGGCACCGACTCGACCGCGGAGACCACGGGCCACCAGGGGTACCCGGTGGCCAGCGGGACGGTCTCGTCGAGGGTCAGGTGCGAGATCGCCGCCGGGCCCGACCCCTGGACTGAGCGCCAGATCAGCGTCATCAGGCCCCCCTGCGCGCCGTCTGTCCCGGCCGCGCCGTCAGCTCCGGCAGGAGCCACGGCGATGGTGCGCTGCCCGCCGGCGGGGACGCGCACCGCTTCGGTCCGGGTGGCGACCGGTGCGCTGGGCACGGCCACCTGCAGCGACCCGGGATCGGCAGGGTCCGGCCGCTCGGCCGCGCCCAGGGCCTCGGCCGCGGCCGACGTCGAGGTGATCACCGTGAGCTCCCCAACCACGTCGGTGGCCGGTGCGGCGACGGTCACGGTGGTGCTCAACCCGGGTCCCGACAGCACGCCGGCGGCCCCACCGAGCGGGTCGGGCCCACCGAGGGTGGGCACCGCGGACAGCCAGGTCACATCCCGGGTGGCCCTGCCCCAGGCTGCTCGGACGGTGCCGGTCACCGGGGCATCGGACTTCAGGTCCAGCGAGGCCGCAGCGCCCGAGAGCACCCGGGCCAGGTCCACCTGGATCACCGATCCGGCCGGCACGGCGATGGACGCCAGCCCCTCGATCGGCTCGGGCCCCGCGTCGGTGAGCAGGCGGGGGGTGACGGTGGCGAACTGCTCGCCGGGATTGACCAGCACGAGACTGCGGTCCCCGGAGCCGGCTGGGATGCCGGCGATCACCGAGCGGGTCCCGGGCTGCTGGGCGGCAGGCAGGAAGTCCACGCCGCGGGCCCGCTGGCCACTGGGCACGGCGACATCGCGGACCGCTGCGGCCACGCGCCCGCTGGTGGTCATCACCTGGATGGCCAGCAGGTCCTGATCGGGGGCCAGGGCGTCCAGGCGCAGGCGCACGTTCGACCGGGGGCCCAGGTCGATGCCCTTGCCGGCCAGTGCCTGGACGGGCCCAGCCGTTGAGAACAACGAGATGTCGAAGCGAGCCGGCTCATCGGCGGGGTTGGCCACCAGCAGGGCCGCGCCGCGTCCCAGTTGGGAACCGGCTCCGACGAACCACCAGGACGGCCCCGGCGGAGTGCAGGCGGCCGAGGACAATCCCTGGCTCGTGTCGGTGCGCGCCCGGGTGGTCACACCGGCCATGGCGCTGGGCGCCCATGCCCCGTCGGCCTGCAGCAGGATCGGGGTCTGGGAGCCCGCCGGGGTCACCAGGGCCACCGGCTCGCCCGGGGTGAGCAGCCGAGCCAGGTCCGTCGTGGCAGCCATCGGGCGTAGGGCGGCAGCCCCGGCACCCTGCACCGGACCGGCCACGACGGCAGTCACCGCGCTGCTCGCCCGGCCCGCTCCGGTGAGTTCCGGGCACACGAGCAATGCGCTGCTCACAGGCCGGAAAGTGGTGTCCTGCGCGGGCTGCGTGGGGTCCGGAGCCAGGGCCACAGCGACCAGCGCGGCCACGACGAGCGCGAGCAGCAGGATCCGCCTCATGGCGCCCCCCCGACGCCGAGATCCGCACCGGGCTCAGCAGCCGCGGGAGGAGCGGGTGGGGCAGCGGTAGCGGGCTCAGGGGGCGCGGCATCCGGATCCACGGGGCGACGCTTGGGCAGCGAGAGGACCAGAAGGGCTGCGAACACGAGGAGCTGCGCGCCGGCCGCGACCGGCCACCAGCTCGTGTACGCCAGCTTCAGGGCGCCGGTGGTGGCGACATCGGCCACGATCATGTCCTGGGCGTCGGCGGAGAGGTCCAGGCCGGCGCCGGCAAGCGTGCCGGACCAGCCGGGGTCGAAGTCCTCGGCGAACAACAACCGGCGGGGCAGTTCAGTCTGCGGGTGCAGCACGACATCCACGGAGCTGGGGGAGGTGAGCACCGGCACCTGCACGGGCGCGACCGGGGTGGGCCCGGGCGGCGAGCCGTCGCCCGGCTCGGACTGCGCTCCCGGGGTCCCCACCAGCTCCGCGCGCGTCGGGTTCCCGGTGACCAGCCACAGCGACTGCTCGGCGGAGCGCGCCAGTTGGCGCAGCCCGATCGTCGCATCGAGCTCGGCGACCAGGGGGTCAGCCGAAGCACCGTTGAACACGACGTAGCGGATCGCGCGGCCGCCGAACTGCTGCTCCACCTCGCCGCTGGCCCCGGAGACCAGTCCGGCCACCGCGTCGGCGAAGTCGGGATCCACCGTCGAACCGGCCAGCGCCTGCGCATCGCCCAGGGCCACGGTCGGCCCTTCGGCCACCGCGAAGCGCAGCCCCTCCTGGTCATGGGACAGGACCACGGCGCGGGTCCGCGCACCCGATTCAGCGTCCAGGCTCACGACCGGCGGGATTCCGCTCGAGGCGCTGACCGACAAGGCGCTGGGAGCCGCCCACCACCCCACGAAAAGGATCACGACGGCTACCAGCCAGGCGCCCCAGAGCGCCGAGGGCGCCGAACCCGGACGGTCAGCGTCGGGGGGGCCGGCCTCCAGCGACCAGACCAGGAGCAGGATCAGCAGCGCGCCGGCGAACAGCAGGAGGACGCCGGGCCAGAGACTGCCCGCAGCCAGATCCGGCCAGGGCCGCTGCGCGAGCGGGACCAGCCAGGCTGCGGCGGCCAGCAGGGCAGCCACGGCGGCGAGCAGGGCCAGGTATCGGATCCGCAGCCGCGCCGCGAGCACGGCGCCGATCCCCACGACCAGCAGGGGGATTCCCGCCCAGCCGATCGAGGTGGGCCCGCCCGGGGACAGGCCCCACACCTGCGGGCCCGGCTCGGCCAGGGCCGGGTCGGCCACGCCGAACTCGCTGAACAGCAGCCAGGGGGCGACCAACAACCGGGGGGTCCACAGCACGAGGAACAGGGCCGCGATCCCGAGGACCAGCAGCGCTGGGCGCACCGGTCGGCGCGGGAACCCGAGGAGCACCCAAGCCAGAAGCGCGCTCACCAGTGCCAGCGGCAACACCAGCGGGGCGAAGGCGACCAGCACGCCCAGCATCGTGCCGGCGGCGAGGGTGGGCCGGATCCCGTAGGGGCGATGGCCGCCGATGCCCAGGGCCCGGGCCACCAGGCGGGCGGTCGGCGGGGCAAGCAGTGCGACCGCCAGCGTCGAGATCCGGCCAGCACCGGCAGCGGCCACGCCTGCGGGCAGGGCGCTGTAACCCAGGGCTGCCAGCAGCCGCGTGCGGGGGGCGATCCGCGGGCCCAGGCTCGCGTAGCAGCTCAGGAACGCCAGGGGGACCGCCAGGCCGAAGGCCAGCCGCAGCAGGACATCCACCGAACCCAGCAGTGGAGTGCTCGCTGCTGCCAGCAGGGGGAGGTGCGCGGGCAGCGGCAGCGGCGTGCCGAACCGGGTCCCGTGCCAGCTCGACAGGTACTCGCCCAGCAGCGCGATGGCCCCGGGCGCGGGCAGCAGTCCGCCGCCGCGCAAGGTCCCGGACCCCAGGAACTGACCGGGCGAGCGGATCACCGAGGCCACGACGAGCGCCGCTGCGATCAGCAGGGGGCGCCAGAGCGCGGCGGGCATCGGCCACCAGCGGCGCGCGGCCGTAAGCCGCGAGGCACTCCACAGATCCAGGCCGTGACCCAGCGCCACGCCCCGGCGGGCCCGCACGTGCGGGGGTCGCCTCAGATCGGTGACCGGGGGCCGGCGCAACCGACGACGGGCTGCGCGAATCGAGCGCGGTCGGCCCAGCACCTGCCACGCCCCGGCCACCTCAGCAGCCGCCTCCTCAGGTTCCCGGGTCAGCAGCAGGAGCACGGCCCGCACAGCCGTGGCGACCCACCCGCGCAGGTAGCGCCACGCCAGCGCGCGCCCAGGGGCCTGGCTGAGTTCCAGGGTGAGCTGCCCAGCCCGGGCCGGCCCCCGCGGATGCCCTGCGCCGGCCTGCGGGCGCACCCCGCGGTGCCCGGACTGGCGGTGGGCAAGCACCGCCGCCGGGATGAACATCACCTCGCCACCGCTGCCCCACGCCCGTCGGCACAGGTCCGCGGCGCCCGCCCAGTCACCGACGACCGGGTCCATCCCGCCCAGGGCCGCCCAGACGTCGGCCCGCACGAGCATCCCGGCGCTGTCGCCGGTGTACACGGGCCGGTCCACGTCGTACTGACCCTGGTCGCGCTCACCGGGCTCCAGCGGATCGACGACCGGCGTGCCCGGCGCCCATCGATGGCCCACGCCGACCAACAGGCCCGAGTCCGACCATGACACGGTCTTGGGCACGAGCACCGTCGCGGCCGGGTTGCGGTCTGCTCCGGACAGGAGGGCCTCGAGACAGCCCGCCTCCGGCGCGGAGTCGTCGTGCACGATCCAGTACCAGGCCACGGGATGCACGTTGGGCCCCGACGCCGGGTCCAAGCGCGAAGGGCCGAGCTGATCGTCGGGCTGATCGGCTGTGTCGAGGGAATCCGCATCGACCCGGGGACGTGCTCCGGGTTCTGGCTCGGTTGCGGCGGCCACTCCCGCGGCCAGGGCGTCCGCGACCCCCGGCTCCCCCGGCGGCGAGGCGGGGGCGTGGATCAAGGTGATCCCCGCGGCGGAGATCAGTTGGGCGCTGGCGTCGGCCGAGCCTGCATCGATGCCCAGGACCAGGTCTGCGGGCCGGTCCTGGTCATCGATCGCGGCCAGCGTGCGCGGGAGCCAGGGCGCCCCGGCCCGGGCGAGCAGCAGGGCGGTCACATGATGGGTCCTGGTGATGCCCGCATCGTCGGGCGGCAGGAACAGGTCGAGGGCGGCCTCGGCGCGGATGTCGGCGGCGGCTTCGCGTTCAGCCCGCTCGTCGGCATCCTGCTGCGGATCCTGCGCACCGACGCTCACGATCCGCCACGGTAGCGCCCCAGCCCGGCGCCGACCCAGCCAACATGGCCGGGACGACCGACTGCGCTGAGCCAGGTTCCGCGCCGCGGCCCGAGGGCCGCCCGCGCCTCAGACCGCGAGCTTCTTGAGCCGACGGCGCTCCCGCTCGGACAGCCCACCCCAGATGCCGAACCGCTCATCGTTGGCCAGGGCGTACTCGAGGCACTCGACGCGCACCTCGCACGAGGTGCACACGCGCTTGGCCTCACGGGTGCTGCCGCCCTTCTCCGGGAAGAACGCCTCCGGATCGGTCTGCGCGCAGAGCGCCCGCTCCTGCCAGGACGCCTCTTCGATCTCCAGCAGTGGGATGACCTCGGCTTCGAACATCGTTCCTCCTCGACCCTGCGTGACCCTGCTGCCCCCGATGCCCGACCGCTCCGGGGGGTGAATCACATGGGTGAAATTACACCGGTGCCACCCCGGCGCGTCAAGGCGAGCGGAGCACGAATTCTGATATGCGTCCACCAGTTTGCCCTGAGCGACACACATGCCCGACCTGCCCGATTTGAAGGACCCGGCTCGGGCGCTCCGGAACACAACGGGCCCCTCGAGGTGTGCGGGCCTACGATCACGCGGTGACGTACCCGATCCTCGATCCTTCCGAGTGTGGTCATCTCGACGCCGGGGATGGGCACCAGGTGTACTGGGAGGTGTCCGGCAGCCCCCAGGGCAAGCCCGCCGTCGTCCTGCACGGCGGGCCCGGATCGGGGGCCACACCCTGGTGGCGGCAGTTCTTCGACCCCGAGCGCTACCGGCTCGTCCTGATGGACCAGCGCGGATGTGGGCGCAGCCGACCGAACGCCTGCGACGATCGAGCCGCGCTGCGCAACAACACGACAGCGCACCTCGTGGGCGATGTGGAACGACTGCGCGAGCACCTCGGGATCGACCAGTGGCTCGTCTTCGGAGCCTCCTGGGGATCGACCCTCGGTCTGGCCTATGCCATCGCGCACCCCGACCGGGTCAGCGAGCTGGTGCTGTGGGCGGTGGTGACCACTCGGGCCAGGGACGTCCATTGGCTGACCCACACGATGGGCGACCTGTACCCGCGCGAGTTCGATGACCTCGTCTCGCTGCTGCCCGCGACCCAGCGCGGGGGGAACATCCCCGCCGCCATCCACGCCCTGGTGATGTCCGACGACCCGCAGGCGTGCGACCGGGCAGCCCGGGCGTGGTGCGCCTGGGAGGACCGGCTGGCCACCCTGAGTGGGCCGGTCCGGCCACACCCACGATCCGCTGATCCACACGCGCGGTTGGGCTTCACCAGGATCGTCACCCACTACTTCGCCCACCACGCGTTCCTGGCCGATGACGCGATCACCGGGCATCTCGACCGACTCAAGGGCATCCCGACCTACCTGCTGCGCGGCCGTCTGGACATCGCCTCCCCACTCCGGTCCGCGTACGAGGTCGCGCAGGGAATCCCGCACGCGACGCTCGACATCGTCGAGGCCGACGCCCACGGCGCTGGGGACGACACCGTCGAGCGGCTCGTCGCCGTCCTGGACGACTTCGCCCGGCGCCGCTGACCGGGACTGCAGGCGGAGTGGGTCGGGTGGGGATGCGTCGGAGCGACACGATCTCGGACTTCATAGCATCTGCTATCGTCTCCCTTGTGGTGGTCGACGTAGGCGCCGGTGGCTCGACGTAGCGGCGGTGGCTCGACGTAGCGACGAGGGCGGTTTCGCGACGCCCGGGCTGAGTTGGTGAACGCCGTCCGCGAGGCCTCCAGGCAGGGCCTCACTCAGGCGCAGATCGCGCACCTGATCGGGCGCAGTCAGCCCGAGGTCTCCCGCCTGCTGCGCTTCCACGGCCGGGGCCAGCCGGCAAGGCAGTTGCGGCGGCATGCCCGCGAGGTACGTGAACTGATCGACCAGGCCGATGGACGGTGCCCTCGGGTCGCAGTTCAGCGGCGAAGTCCACCAGAAGGCCCTGATCGAACAGCTCCCGCTCAGCCTGTGATCGCGGCTGGGGCGGCCGCCGGAGCGGAGGATGTCCCACCTCGGGGCGCAGCGCCGGCGATGGCTCTGGCGGTTGTGGCGGGGGCGGGGGCTGGTCACGGTCGGGGTTCTCGGCCCAACCCGCCCGCTTCCCGATCTGGTGAGCCTTCTGTGGCCCTCGCAGGATCTCCCGAGCTTGTGAGCTCCAAGAGGCGTTTCCCGATCAGGACTGCGAATACTGAGAACGGCACCAACGACGCGACCGCGAACACCATCCCGACCGTACCGAAGTTGGTAGGGACGGTCATCAGAGCGGCGCTGACCAGGCCCCACACCCCGGTGGCTCGGCTGAAGATCGAGGATCGCAGCATGAGAATGGCCAGGATCGCCAGGGTCGCGAAGGTGAAGTAGTAGTAGATGTCATAGCCAGTGCCATTCCACGTCGCTAGCATGCCGTCCCCGGTGGCCAGCAGGGCCGTGCGCGTATCCGCGTCGGCATCGGCGTACGCGTGGGCCAGGACCAGCATCTCGACCGGGCGCGTGCTGCTCATGTAGGCGGCTACCCCGACGACGCAGAACGCGATCGCGATCACGACGGCCGACCGGCTGACCCTCCACAGCACCACGGCCAGCGCGAGATAGACCATATACATCAGGGCGTTCGAGGCGACGTAGAACACGTCCAGCGAGACCAGGCCCAGAACCGGGTTGTCCAGCAGCAGTTCGAAGAACCCCGCCGTCGACTCAGGCGGTGGCCACACGACGTAGATGGGGATCTGCACAACGATCATCACGACGCTTGCGAAGGCGCACCACGCCCCCGTGATGAGCAGCCCGCGCCATTGTTGCGCGTCACTGCGCACGGTCGCCTCGTCAACGTCGACCATGCTGTGTCTCCCGTGCACTGAGGAGGGATCACCCTCGACCGGACTTGGGTCACGCCGTCGCCCTCTTTGACGCTAGGAGACCCCGCCCGCCCCGGCCAGTGCCGTAGGTCCTGAGGCTGCATGAGGGGCCGATCGTCGGAGCAGCAGTCGTGCCCGCGCAGAACCACCCCCAGAGCCAGACATCGCTCGGTGTCGATTCGCCGATCCCCGACCGGACACCGTGGGCTGCTGTGACGCCTGCCCGAGGTGCTGACCGGGACGGTACGCCGTGAAGCGGCGCCGTTTACCGGGAGACGGCCGAGATGCACACGCATTGGCCGGTGTTGGTCGGAGCGCGGTCTCGATGTTGGCGCGCTCTCTCCGTGAGCGGGAGACGTCGGGGACGCGGCGGAGCCAGCGACTGGTGGAAGTGGGCAACCGTCTCGTGCAGCACGTCGAGCACGACGGGCCTGGCTCCCACCGTCATCGTCGCCCTCGAGGATTCGGGTGAGTGCGTCGGCCGTGGGGAACTCGCCGAAGCTACGTCCTCCTGGGGATTCGCAGCGCGCGAGACGGGCGAGGCAACGGGCCGTTCCGAGCGGTGTTCGGTTCGGGGTGGCCGTGCGTGAGCCATCAGGTCAAGGTTGTGGCTCACCGGGCTCGAGGCAGGGGGTGCCCGGGGGTGGCGACGTGCCGGTGAGGGTCTGGAACAGGGCTGCGCGCTGGTCACACGTGCGTTGCCCAAGGCTAGCCGATGTCGGGGCCGGCTCATCCATCAGCGCCCAGGCGATGGTTTCGGCTGCCAGTTCCACGCCCCGGTCCTTCCATGGTTCGTCCCGGTCGGCCCAGGTGGCTTGTCCCGAGACCCGCAGGAACTCGGCGATGATCGCCTGGTCGACGTGTTCGGCCATCCAGACGTGGGCCAGTTCGTGGAGCACGGTCTCCCTGGCCAGCGGCACCCATGCTGTCCCGCCGTCAGGGCACCACAGCTTCGTGCCCTGGAAGCAGAGGACCACGGCGTCGTTGAGGGTCAGCCCTCGGATGCCGCTGCACGTGTCCGAGTCCGCGTTGTGGGAGGTGACGCGTGACAGCCTCGGTGCGCTGAGCGCGGCGGCGTCGTAGCGTGCGAAGCCCCAGGCGAGCAGGTCCTCGAGTTGGTCGGTGCCGTTGTACACCTCGATGGCGTTCCCGCCCAAGTTCAGGGTTGCCGTACGAATGTTGGGGACCGGATCGGGGATCTCGAGCCCGTCCCACCATGCACCCGGGAGGCCGCTGGGGGTGCAGCGGAACAGGTCGTCGACGCGGTGGTAGCGATCCTCCCGGAGGATCGTGCCCTCGGGATCGAGGCTGAGGACGACCGCCAGGTGGCCCGGGCAGGAACCCGGGGAGTCGGGTTCGAGTATGACGGCAACCAGGTCCAGGGGGATGTCCTTGGGCAACATGGCCCCGGACACGAACGCTCCGGGACCGCCGTAGTCGGGAAGGACCACCGTGTGCATCGAGCCCATGAGGGCCACGCTCGCCGACGAGTCGACCAGCGCGCTGATCGACGCCCACCCCGTGGCCGTCGTGGCAGCCAGGGCGTCAGAGACCTGCGCCCCGCCGCTGTAGAGGTCTGGCACTGCGTCACCGGAACCGCTGGACCACGCCGAGAGGTAGTCCTCGACCACTTCCGCCGCGTGCGTCGTGCGACGGTCAGCAGGTCTCACCCCTCGCCACGCGATCAAGGAGGATGCGGCGGTCTCGGACGTGATCCCCTGGGGACCCATCGAGTACACGACGACAGCATCCAGTTCGTCGCCCGACTTCGCCCAGCGGACTCGCTCGAGAGTCAATGCACCGTCGGCGGAGACGAACACCGGACCCATCTGGGACCTCTGATGGTGCGTGCGGGCCCACCCAGCGTCCAGGAGTTCCAGAGCAGCCAGCCGGCCCACGCCCACCCCGGCGGGGTGGCCCACCGCCCGGTAGTCCACCACGACCTCGGGATCGTAGAACGACACCAGGTTCTCCACGCCCTGCCGCTGGGTCTCATCGCGTGCCGCGAACCACCGCTGCGCCGTCGAGGCCATCGATCCGGGATCGTCGGGACCCTCGGTACGAGGCGGGTCACCGCAGCCGGCCAGCAGCAGGACGACGGCGACCAGCACCGCGAACACCTCTCTCGCCGCGCGCAGGGAGCTGGTCATGGCCGTGCCCCCGGATCACGACCTGGGCCCGCAGGCCCGGGACTGCGGCGGTGCGGAGGTCAGCGTCGTGAAATCGGCGGCCAACGCCTCGCACGTCATGCCGGCGATCGACGCCGGCACCGGGTAGGGCTCGTCCATCAACCCCCACGCGATGACGGCAGCAGCCAGATCGGCGGTGGGCAGGGAGTCCTCGTCGAGCACCGAGACCCACTCCAGATCGTGCCCCGCGGCGAAGTCACCCACAGCCGACCCGCGCCGAACATCAGCCACCCACGACACCGCCAACGACTGCAGCGCCGCAGCCCGAGCCTGCGCAGGCCACTCGGCGCATCCCTGCGCGGAGCATCCCTCCGCGGTGCGGGGCAGAGCAACATCCCACGCCCGGTCCAGGCCGTACTCGGTCCACGGATCCTCGACACCGGGCAAGAAGACGGCCGAGGTCGGCTCCGGGGGCGGGACACCGGCGTCGGCGAACCGCTGCAAGGACGCACGCAGCAGTTCGTCGCGCTCGGGCGAACCGTTCCAGAGCATGATCTGCTGACCACCCACCGGGAGGCTGCCGGTCGACACCAGACGCGGATCGGGTGTGGTCAGGGACTCCCACCAGCCCGGCGCCAGGGAGCCGACGTCCATGCACTCACGCACCGAGTCGACCCGGTGGAAGCGCTCCTCCCGAGTGATCAACCCACTGTCATCAAGCCACTGTGCAACGGCGACATCACCCGGACACCCTCCCGATTCGTCGACGCGCAGTAGGTAGACGCGCCGGTCACCGTAGACGTCCGAGTCGTCGCCGTTGCCGTACTGCGCAGGCCCGCCGCCGTCCGGGACCTCGTGCAGGGTGGCGCCCGGCAGCCCGCCGCCAGCGGCTGTGGCGGCCGCCGCCGCCGCGATCTGATCGACCCCCTCGAGGCGGACCTGGGCCACGGAATCCACGAGCACGGAGTCCTCGGCATACCTCGCGCGCACCGCGTCAGCATCCTGGGTGGCCCACGAGGACACCCAACCGTTGATGATGGGATCAGACACCTCCCGGGATCCGCCCTTGAACGCGACCCACGCCTCGACCGACCCCGTGAAGATCATCGAGGAGATCCCAGCGTCGGTGACCGTGTAGATGGGCGCCTCGTCCAGCCGCGGTCCCCCGTAGACGTCATCGAGGTGCTCACGGACCGGATCGACGGCACCATCCAGGGACAGGTAGGGCAGCTCGTCGGCCGTGACGACCATCCGATTCGCCGGATCCCGATCCCGCATGGCATGCGCGATCCCGACCCGCCCGGTGCCCTCGTAACCCAACGGCGCTCGCATGTCGATCTCGACGTCATCGGTGTAGAACTGCATCACGCTCGTGTAACTCGAGCCGTAGGCCTCGTGGAGCCGGTCCAGGTACTCCTGCGCACCTGCACCCCACGGCTCGGACTGGCATCCACACCCGCCCACCCCCGCCACCAAGGCCCCCGCCACCAACACCGGCGCCCACACCCACCGTGGCCGCGATCGCGCCCCTACCTCACGGGGCCATACATGCATCCCCATAGCTTCGGACTACCAGCGCCGCGCCCCCGACAACAGGGCCAAACGACCCAACCACCGCAGGCGCGAGGCCCTCGATCAGGAACGTGTGGACCTGGATCTTGAGAACGCCGTCCTCGGGCACGATCCTGTAGACCCCTCGACCGCCTGCTCCGAGTCACTGCCCGTGCCCATCCCCAACTCAACGACATTGGCCACCAAGTAGGCAGGGCCATCCTGCGTGCGGATGACAGCGCCGTTGACCGACGTGAAACTCATACCCGCCGCATGGTGCTCGACGAAGGTAGGCCAAGGAGCGAGCCAGACTGTCGCTGGAAGCGTCCCTGCCCCCCGCTGCTCCACTGCCTACCAGGCGAGCACGGTAGACAGCCCGCCCGCCATGGCGGTCGAGAACACCGATACCCCGGTTGCGATCGAGACCCGGCCACGGGGCGACCGGACGGCCGACGCTTCACAGGATGGGAGGATGCGCCGGTGAGGCACTGCGTGCGATGCACCTCGGCGGTGCACCGATGACCCGGGTGCAGGAGCGTGCCTGGACACCGAGCTGGCCGATCAACCTGGCGGCCACCCTCGGACCGCTGTCCCGTGGCGGCGCCGACCCGACGATGCGGACCGGCCCGGACGGGGTGTGGCGCACCACGCGGACCCCCGAGGGTCCGGCCACTGTGCACTACAGCCGTACCGGGGATCAGGTCCGCATTCGGGCCTGGGGTCCCGGCGCCGGCGTCGAGCTGGACCTCGCCCCCCGGCTGCTCGGAGCCGACGACGACCCGCGGGACTTCCCCGCCGACGCCCACCCGGTGATGGCCGCGGCCTACGAGCGGTTCGGGGCCGGCTGGCGGGTGCTTCGCACGCAGCGGGTCCTCGAGGCAGCTCGTCCCGGCAATCCTCGAGCAGCGCGTCACCGGTCTCGAGGCCCGCCGTTCCTGGGCCCGGTTGGTGCGTGCGCACGGCGAGCCTGCTCCGGGACCGGCGGGCGCAGCGGCCGGCCACGAGTCCGCTGCGGGCCGGGTCTGTGGCGGGCAGTCCGCGGCCGCACCGCCGGCTCTTCTGGTCGCACCGGACGGGCCGGGCTGGGCGGCGATCCCGAGTTGGTCTTGGCACCGGGCGGGGGTTGACCCGGGCCGCGCACGGACGATCGTGGCAGCCGCCGGCCGCGCCGACGCGCTGGAGCGGCTCACGACACGCAGCCCCCTGCAGGCGGCCGAGGCCTTGAGCACCCTGCCCGGCATCGGGCACTGGACGATCGCCGAGGTCGGGGTCCGGGCGTGGGGCGACCGCGACGCCGTGTCGTTCGGCGACTTCCATGTCGCGCGGCTGGTCGTGCACGCGCTGACCGGGCGCACGGACGGCACCGATGCGGAACTGGCCGAACTGCTCGTCCCGTGGGCCGGCCAGCGGGCCCGCGCGGTCGCGATGATCACCGCGTACAGCCCAGGGCCACCCCGACGCGCCCCGCGGGCAGCCATCACCGACCACCGACGTTGGTGACCCACGAGTCCGCGGCGCCCTCGTTGGTGACCGGCGAGTCCCGCGCGCCGTCGTTGCTGACCCACGAATCGTCGGCGCCGCCGCTGGTGACTACCGGTCGGAGGAGAACCGCACGGAGGTCGCCCCGAGGGCGCTGCCGGGCCACACGCGCGCCCCGTGCGTCAGCTCGTTGCCCGGTCCGATGATCGCCCGGTCGCCGACGACCACGCCCTCCAGCATCGTGCCCGCGCCGACGATGGCACCGGACCCGATCACGCTGTCGCGCACCACTGCCTGCGGGCACACGATCGCGCCGTCGAAGAGCACCGAGCCGATCACCTGGGCGCCGGCCCCCACGCTCGCGCCGGCGCCGACCACCGTCCCACCGGCGAGCACTGCATCCGGGGACACCTCGGCGCCGATCAGCACGAGGAACTCGCCACGAGGCCCCGGGACAGCAGGTGAGGGTGCTCGCCCGGTCACCAGGTCCGCCGAGCCCGTGACGAACGCCAGCGGTGTGCCCAGGTCCAGCCAGTAGCCCTCGTCGACCACGCCCTGCAACCGCGCGCCGGCGGCGAGCAGCTCCGGGAACGTCTCGCGCTCGACAGACACCGGCCGGCCCGTCGGGATCCGGTCGATCACCTCGCGGCGGAACACGTAGCAACCGGCGTTGATCTGGTCGGTGACGATCTCCTCGGGCGTGCTGGGCTTCTCCAGGAACGCCGTCACCCGACCCTGCGCATCCGTGGGTACCAGGCCGAACGCGCGCGGGTCAGGCACCCGGGTCAGGTACAGCGAGACGTCGGCACCGACTCGCGCATGCTCGGCGAGCAGCCCGGTCAGATCCACGCCGGTGAGCACGTCGCCGTTGAAGACCAGCACCGGCTCGTCGGGCCCGGCGGTCAGGTGCGCCGCAGCGTGCCGAATCGCGCCCCCGGTGCCCAGCGGATGGTCCTCGACGGCGTAGACAAGCTCGACCCCGAAGTCCGCGCCGTCGCCGAAGTAGTCGGAGAACACCTCGGGCTTGTAGGAGGTACCCAGCACGATCCGGTTGACCCCCGCCTCCCTGGCGCGGGCGATCTGGTGCTCGGTGCACGGCACCCCTGCCACCGGCAGCATCGGCTTGGGGGCGTGGATGGTCAGGGGGCGCAGGCGAGTCCCCTGGCCTCCCACGAGCAGGATGGCCTCAGTCATGGCACCACGATCGTGCACGGGGCCGTCGCGTTGCCTGCCGGGTGTGCTGCCGGCGGGCTCTGGCCCGGGCTCATGACGAGCCGGGGGCGCTGATCCCCTCGATGGTCCGCAGCCGGGCGGCCTGGTCGGGGGGCAGAGAGGTGCCCAGCACGACCGAGCCACCGGCCAGGAGCGGGGCGATCGCCGTGTGGTGCAGCAGTCGCCCCTCTTGGGTCGACTCGTCGACCCAGAGCCGCGCCCCGGGGCCCACTGTCGGGCCGGGCCCCGCAGCCACCAGGTCGCTCCAGGGGACCAGGTCCGTGCCCACCTGCAGGAGGGCTGCTGCTGCCGCCCCGGGTTCGGCGCTGAACACGTCGGGGTGGGCGCGCACCTCCACGCCCACGTCCAGGACCCCGGCCGGGACGCCGCCCGGGATCGGCATGCCGAACGAATCGCACGAGCAGGCCAGTACCTCGTCGGCACCCAGGTCGCCGCCCGCGCGCAGGGCGGCGAGCCGATCGGGGCCCACCACCCGGACCTCGACCGGACCGGCCAGCTCGCGACCGCAGGACGCGCCGACCGACAGGGCCGCCAGCACCCACACCGGAAGCTGCCAGTGCCGTGGCAGGTCGATGCTCACGCGCTCCCCCGCAACGAGCCCGAGACCGTCGCGCAGCAGCCCGGCGGCCTTCGCCACGGCATTGGCCACGCTGGCCACCGAGAGCTCCACCCGACGGTCCGGGCCGTCGTAGTGGGTCACCATCGGCCGGCTGCGGTCCGGGTAGCGCCCCAACAGGTCGTAGGCGCCGGGTACGACGCTCACACGCCGATCACTTCGTGACGCGCACGTAGTCGCTCTTGGTCTTCTTCGCGCCCACCAGGATCCGCCAGCGACCCGACTGGCTGGCCGTCAGGTAGGTCCGGGCCCGGCCCGCGGTCGTCTTGCCGGAGGCCACGGTCTTGTACTTCTTCGTGCCCTTGGCCTTGAACTGGACCGTGAACGCGACGCCCGCCGGCACCTTGCGGTACTTGGCGTCGGTGTACTTGGCCTGCACGGACTTGACCTGGACCCGCAGGGTGCGGCCCTTGCGGATCGGCTCGGGACTCGCGTTCGTGCGCGACACCTTGTACGTCGTGGTCGCGGTGGGCGCGGGCTTGGCGGCCGGCGGGGTGGTGCCGACCGTGACCCCGGGCGGGGCCCAGGGAAGCCCGAGCAGGATGCGACTGGTGGCGCCGAGCACCTCGTCGCCGAGCCAGCCGGAGCTCACCGGGGTGGTCGTGGCACGCAGCGACGACCGGGCCGTCAGGAAGGCCGCTACCTCCGGGGACAGCGTCGGGCTGGACGTGATCAGCAGCGGCACACCGGCCGAGGCCGCGATCGGGGCGCTGCTCCAGGCCGACGGGTTCTCGGGCAGCACCATGACCGAGGTCGGGGAGCCGGGCACGGCACCGGCCACCGCCACCGAGGCCGCCACCGCGTCCGCGCCGGTGACGCGCGTCCAGCGCACCGAACCCAGGGCGGCCCGCACCGTGGTGTCGGACAGCATCGTCGAGGAGGCCACCGTCACCGCCGGCCGGCCGGCCAGCGCGGCCCTGGCCTGGCCGGGGATCGTGGTCCGGTCGGCCACGATCAGCGGCACTTCCTGCGCCGCGGCCAGCGCGGCGCCGGCCGTCGCGGTGGCCGGGGACCCGGTGGGGCTGACCAGCACGGCGGCGGTCCCGGGCTTCATGCGGGCAGCAACCGCCGCGGAGGTCGCCGCCGGCGTACTCCCGGCCAGCCGGGTCACCGAGGCCCCGAGCCCGGCCACCGACCTGACCACGGCGTCGGAGACCACGTCCGTGCCCCCGACGACCAGGACCGTGCCAGCCTTGCGGGCGCGCAGGTCGGTGCCCACCTCGGAGGCCAGGCTGCCGGCGGACGTGAGCAGCAGCGGTGCGCGCAGGCTGCGTGCCAGCGGTGCGGCCGTGAGCCCGGCCGCGACGGCCGCCTCGGAGGACCCGCTGCCGGTCAGCACGACGGTCCGCGAGGTCGGGGCGGCGATCCGGCCCCACAGCACCGAGGTGGCCGACAGGTTCGACCCGGCCACGCGGCTGGCGTTGGCGCACGGCCCCCACGCCCCACCGGCGGCCGGCGTGATGCTCACCTGGGTGCTGACCGTGGGCACCGAGGTGCCATCAGCGGCCTCGCCCGAGACCCGCAGCGTGTAGTTGGCCGGCAGCACCGGCTTGCCCGCGGAGTCGCGCAGGTCCCAGCGGATGGAGATCGGCCCAGCCTTCGACGTGTTCCCGGTGATCCTGCGGACCGGGGTGTCCGAGCAGGGACTGAGCACGTCCGCGGTCCAGGTCACCGCGCGGTTGGCCGACGTCGCGAAGGTCATCGAGGACTTGGAGCCGGCGACCAGTCGGGAGTCCGCGGGCGTGGGCGCGCTGATGACCACGTTCGAGTACCGGCCGCCGAGTGCCCGGATCGAACCGAGCTGGGCCTGGATCGAGGTGCCCGGGCAACTCGTGTAGTTCACCGTCTGGTGGCTGGAGGTCGCCGAGATCGTGGCCACCGAGCCCTTCGGGTACTTCGTGGCCCGGATGAAGCCGGCCGAGGTCAGCTTCACGGTGGCGTCCGGGCTGACTCCCGACAGTCCCAGCTTCCAGGCGAACAGCCGGGCGAGGGAATCCTTGATCGCGGCCATGTCCGACCCGCTGGGGGTGAAGGTGGCGAAGTTGCCCAGGACGACGGCGGCGAAGGTGTGCTCGTTGAACCCTGCGGTGTGCCCGCCGAGGACGGCCCGGTCCATGCCGCCCGCGCGACCCTCGTAGAGCCGGCCGAACCGGTCGACGACGAAGTTGTAGTCGATGTCGGAATGGTTCAACGACTTGGTGTGGTAGGCGTAGATAGAGCGGAGCTGGGCTGCGGCCTGGGACTTGGAGTAGTTCGAGGTCGAGGCGGTGTGGTGGACGAAGCCGGCCCGGATGTTGTCGGTGTAGTAGGGCGCGCGACCCCGCCAGGACTCGTTGGCACCCCATTGGGCGCGGGTGACGATCGGGGGTCGCCCGACCGTGCCCAGCGCCGCCAGGCGGCCGACCCCGGCATCCGAGGGTGCGGTGGGTGCGTCGACCAGCGTGAGCTCGGTCCCCGCGGGCAGCAGACCGG
Organism: uncultured Actinomycetes bacterium; assembly: GCA_963798745.1. Taxonomy (GTDB): domain Bacteria; phylum Actinomycetota; class Actinomycetes; order S36-B12; family CAIYMF01; genus Prado023. Next base: position 180,250 of record CAWCUF010000007.1, on the reverse strand, counting down.
ACGGCGTGTCGATGCGGACCTGGGCGCTGGTGGCGCCCTGGGCCATCAGCGGGTCGGTGCCGGTCCGGGCCTCCCGAGCCTCCGCGGAGTCCGGGTCCGGCCCGTGCCCGGCGTCGGTGTGCAGCTCGGTCCACGGACTCCACCCGGAGGACTCCCGAACTCGGACCTGGATGGACGCCCCGTCCGGGAAGGCCCGGTCGGCGGTGACGGCGATCAGCTCGGCCGGCTTGGTGATCTCGACGGTCGCAGCGGCGGCCGGGCGGACCGGGGTGTCGATGCCCAGGGCACGCACCGACCCCTGCGGGGCGTCGTGGTGCGCGTCGGGCTCCGGCGCTGCGGCGAGCACGTCGGGGTCGATCCCGCCGAGCGCGACCTGGCTCACCGTGGGCTGGGTCACGTCTGCGGGGGCCGACGCGACGCTCGGCGTCCCGGCCGAGGCGGGCCGGGCGGCCGCCGGTCCGATCCCCGGGGCGACGATGAGGGCCGGCAGCAGGGCTCCGGCCACCAGCACCGCCCGCGTTCGGTGCAGCGGCCTGCGGGCCTGGGGGGGAGCTGTGCGCATCGTGGACCTCCCGCCCGGGGCATCCCCCGGACTCGACTCCTGCCCCCGTGACCGTGGGCATCCGGAAGTCTGCCCCCCTGGGAAGCTCGAAATCTGCCACCGATCGTGACTTTGCGTAATCAATCGTGCAGTTTACGCATGCTTATCTGGGCAGTCACGTACCCTTAGCCCGTGTCGAGTCATCCCCGGTCGGGGCGCCATCGGGTCCTGCGCGCCATTGCCGGCCTCACCTCCGCGGCCGCACTGGCAGTGACCGTCGCCGCCGGGTCGGCCACGGTGGCCGTCGGCAGGCTGCAGGGCAACGTCACGACCATCGACATCAGCGACCAGGTAGGCGAGCGACCGGTCAGCTACGGTGACCTCTCCGGGGGTCCGGTGACCTTCCTGCTGATGGGCTCGGACGCCCGGACCGGCAAGGGCAACAAGTCCTACGGCTACTTCGAGGGCGCCCGGTCGGACACGACCATGCTGCTGCACGTCTACCCGGATCGGGACTCGGCGGTTCTGGTCAGCATCCCGCGCGACACCGTCATGACGCTGCCGGCCTGCCAGGACGCCGAGGGCAACACGCTGGCACCGGTGCGCGACCGGTTCAACGTGGCGTTCGACCGCGGCGGGCCCGGCTGCACCGTGAAGACCGTGGAGGCCATGACAGGCATGCGGGTCGACCACTTCGTGGTGCTGGACTTCAACGGTTTCAAGCAGACGATCGACGCGCTCGGCGGGGTCGAGGTCTGCCTGACCCGCCCGCTGCAGGACAGCAAGTCCGGCATCGACCTGCCCGCCGGGCGCACCCGGGTCACCGGCGAGGACGCGCTGGCGTTCGTGCGGGTCCGGCACAGCATCGGCGACGGCTCGGACATCAGCCGGATCAACCGCCAGCAACTGTTCCTCTCCTCGTTGATCCAGGAGGTGACCGGCTCGGGGTTGCTGACCGATCCGCTGCGGATGTGGCGCGTGCTGGAGCAGTCGAGCAAGTCGGTGGCGACCGACGAGGCCCTCAACGACCCGCAGGGGATCCTCGCGCTGGGCGCGAGCCTGGCCGGTCTTCGTCCCGACGACATCACCTTCGTCACGCTGCCCTGGCTGCCCAGTGGCGACGGCGCCACCATCGTGCCCGATCAGGCCCAGGCCGACCAGATCTGGGCGACCCTGGCCGCCGAGCAGCCCTGGCCGCCGCCACCGACCAAGGGCGCTGACGGCAAGAAGCTGACTGTCGTCCCCGCTGACATCACAGTGGACATCCACAACGCCACCGGGACCCAGGGACAGGCAACTCGCGCCAGCGAGGACCTGGCCGCACAGGGCTTCGGGATCGGCGCCCTGGACACCCGCGACAAGGTCGCCGCGGTCACCACGATCCGGCACTCGCCCGACCAGGTCCAGGCGGCGCGGACCCTGCAGGCGGCGATCCCGGGTTCGGTGCTGCGCGTGCAGGCCGATCGGGGCTCGCGGCTGGATCTCACGCTCGGGGTGCCCTACGTCGGAGTCGCGGAGATCCGGGTCAAGGCGTCGAAGAGCGGGTCCGGCGCCGGCGGCCAGGAGCAGAGCACGACCGCTGATCAGGACATCTGCACCGGCTGATCCAGCCCGGGAGCCGATCCGCCACACGTCGGCGACTGCGAGCCGGATATCGTTCCCGGGCAAGCCCACCCGGTGAGGAGAATCTCGTGGACAAGACCGTCTCCAGCGCCGCAGTTGCGGTGGCTGACATCCCCGACGGCGCCCGGCTGGCCGTGGGCGGCTTCGGCCTGTGCGGCATCCCCAGCGCGCTGATCGCCGCCCTGCTCGATGCGGGCACCACCGACCTGGACGTCGTGAGCAACAACTGCGGGGTGGACGACTGGGGCCTGGGCCTGCTGCTGGCGCAGCGCCGGATCCGGCGGATGACCTCCTCCTACGTCGGGGAGAACAAGGAGTTCGAGCGACAGTTCCTCTCCGGCGAGCTCGAGGTGGAGCTGACCCCGCAGGGGACGCTGGCCGAGCGGCTGCGGGCCGGTGGTGCGGGCATCCCCGGCTTCTACACGCCCGCCGGGGTGGGCACCCAGGTCGCCGACGGCGGGCTGCCGTGGCGCTACGACGGTCACGGCGGGGTGGCGCTGGCCTCCCCGGCCAAGGAGACCCGGGAGTTCGACGGCCTGACCTACGTCCTCGAACGTGGGATCACCGCCGACTTCGCCCTGGTGCGCGCCAGCCTGGCCGACACCCTGGGCAACTGCGTCTTCGACACCAGCACCCGCAACTTCAACCCGTTGGCGGCGATGGCCGGGCGGATCACGATCGTGGAGGCCGAGCAGGTCGTGGCCCCCGGCGGGATCGATCCCGCGGACGTGCACCTGCCCGGCATCTTCGTGCAGCGGGTGCTCGCGCTGGGGCCGGCGGACATCACCGCCAAGCGGATCGAGCGGCGCACGGTGCGCCAGGAGGGGGCGTCCTGATGGCACTGACCCGCAAGGAGTTGGCTGCGCGCGTGGCCCGGGAGCTCGTCGACGGCCAGTACGTGAACCTCGGCATCGGCCTGCCCACGCTGGTGCCCAACTACCTCCCCGCGGGGGTGTCGGTCGTGCTGCAGAGCGAGAACGGGATCCTCGGCGTGGGGCCCTACCCGACCGACGATCAGGTCGACCCCGACCTGATCAACGCCGGCAAGGAGACCGTCACGACGCTGCCCGGGGCAAGCTTCTTCGACTCGGCGCTGAGCTTCGGGATGATCCGCGGCGGGCATGTCGACGCCGCGATCCTCGGGGCGATGCAGGTCTCACCGCGCGGCGACCTGGCCAACTGGATGATCCCCGGCAAGATGGTCAAGGGGATGGGCGGGGCGATGGACCTGGTCCACGGCGCCAAGCACGTGATCGTGATGATGGAGCACGTGGCCCGCGGCGGCGGCCACAAGATCGTCGAGCAGTGCACGCTACCGCTGACCGGCATCGCGGTGGTGCACCGGATCATCACCGACCTGGCCGTGCTGGACGTCACCGACGACGGGCTCGTGCTGCGCGAGTGCGCGCCCGGGGTCAGCGTGGCCGACGTGCGCGCGGCGACCGGGCCGCAGATCATCGACGCGACCGGCTGACTGGCGGCGAGCCGCCGGGCCGGGCCGGGCTCAGCGCCGGTGCGAGCGCCAGGGCGCCGGGATCAGTGCCGGCACCCGGGCTGCGTAGTCGGTGAACTGCGCGCCGAACTTGGCAGCGAGCAGCCGGTCCTCGAACCGGGACTTCACGCCCAGCACGACCGCCAGGCACAGCAGCGCACCCAGGGCCAGCGCGCGTCCGCTGGCCAGGGTCACCCCGAGGCAGGCCAGGAGCACCGCGAGGTACATCGGGTGCCGGATCCAGGCGTAGAGGCCGTGGGTGTGCAACGGGGTCGACGTGTCCGGGACCGGATGGACCCGGGTGTCGGCTCCCATCGACAGCAGGGCCCAGGCACCCACAGCTCCGGCCAGCAGCAGCGCGACCAGGCCGAGCGCCCACTGCCCGGACCAGAGCACGGGGCCGACCGGCAGCACGCACACGCCGATCAGTACGAACTGGGCGTACACCAGCCGGCTGCCGGTGCGGTGGTGGGTCTCGTCGAACTGCATGTCGGGCGCTCCTCCTGGTCGTGGCCACCCTGCCACAGCGTCGGATCGCCGCGCAGGCGCCCGCGCGAGCCGCAGGTGCGTCGATGAACGTCCTATCCTGTCGCTGGGCAGGTGCATGATCATGCGCCTGTGGTCGACCGCCGTACCCGGCTGGATGGTCGTGATCTCATGAGTGCTGCACCGACGGCCCCGCTGTCCCCCACGCTGGCCGCGTACGCGGGAGCACTGGGCGACCCCGGGCGGCTGGGCACGCGGGCCACCGACGTGCTCAAGATGCGCCACGACGCCTCGCACTTCGCGCTGACTCCGCAGGCGGTGGCGACCCCTGTGGATGCTGCCGAGGTCGGGCGGCTCTTCACGGTCGCCGCCCAGCAGGGCGTCCCGCTGACCTTCCGGGCCGGCGGGACCAGCCTGAGCGGGCAGGCCGGCACGCACGGCATCCTGGTCGACACCCGGGCGCACTTCCGTGACATCGAGGTGCTCGACGAGGGGCTGCGGGTCCGGGTCGGGCCCGGTGCGACGGTGCGCGCGGTCAATGCGCGCCTGGCCGGCCTGAACCGCAAGCTCGGGCCCGACCCGGCCAGCGAGATCGCCTGCACCCTGGGTGGAGTGGTGGCCAACAACTCCAGCGGGATGGCCTGCGGAACAGCGGCCAACACCTACCACACGCTTGACTCACTGGTCCTCGTCCTGCCCAGCGGGACGGTCATCGACACCGGCGCCCCCGATGCGGACGACCGGCTGCGGCTCACCGAGCCCGACCTGTACGCCGGCCTGGCCCGCCTTCGCGACCGGGTACGCGGCAACCCGGACTCGGTGGCCCTCCTCGAGGCGCAGTTCGCGATGAAGAACACCATGGGCTACGGGCTTAACTCGTTCCTGGACCACACCCGCCCGGTCGATGTCCTGGCCCACCTGGTCGTCGGCAGCGAGGGCACCCTGGCCTTCATCGCCGCCATCGTGATGCGCACCGTGCCGCTGCTGCGCCATGCCATGACCGGCCTGCTCGTGTTCGACACCCTCGCCGAGGCCACCGGAGCCCTGCCCGCGCTGGTGGCGACCCGACCGGCCACGATCGAGTTGATGGACTCGGTGTCCCTGCGGGTCGGCCAGGCCCACCCCGGGGCCGACGAGTTGATCCGCAGGATCCGGGTCGACGGCCACGCGGCGCTGCTGGTGGAGTACCAGGCGGACTCGGCCCAGGGCGCGATCGACCTGAGCGAGGCCGCTCGGGGCACGCTGGCGGGGCTGCGGTGCAGCGCGCCGGCCCGGCTCACCGGCGACCCGGCTGCCCGGGCCCGGTTGTGGACCACCCGCAAGGGGCTCTACGCGACGGTGGCCGAGGCCCGCCCCTCGGGCACGACCGCGCTGCTCGAGGACGTCGTCGTCCCGGTCCCGGCACTGCTGCCCACCTGCCAGCGGCTCACCGGGCTGTTCGACCGGCACGGCTACGAGAACGCCGTGATCTTCGGGCACGCCAAGGACGGCAACATCCACTTCATGGTCACCGAGCGCATCACCGGCGGCCGGATGGACCGGTTCCAGGACTTCACCGAGGACCTGGTCGACCTCGTGCTGGGCATGGGTGGCTCGCTCAAGGCCGAACACGGCACCGGTCGCATGATGGCCCCCTACGTGCACCGTCAGTACGGCGACGAGCTCTACGACGTCATGAGGCAGGTCAAGGCACTGTGCGATCCCGGTGGGGTGCTGAACCCGGGCGTGCTGATCACCTCGGACCCGCAGGTGCACACCCGCGACCTGAAGACCACCCCCACGGTCGAGGTGGAGGTCGACCGCTGCGTCGAGTGCGGCTACTGCGAGCCGGTGTGCCCGAGCAAGGACCTGACCACGACCCCGCGGCAGCGGATCGTGCTGCGCCGCGAGATGGCCAGCGCACGGGCGGCCGGCGACCGCGAGCTGCTGGGCAGGCTCGAGGCGGAGTACGAGTACGACGGGATCGCGACCTGCGCCGTGGACGGCATGTGCCAGACCGCCTGCCCGGTGCACATCGACACCGGCGATCTGGTCAAGCACCTGCGGGCCGACCGGGCCGGCGCAGGGATGTCTGCGGGCTGGGCCGCGGCCGCCCGGCACTGGGCAGGCACGACCCGGCTGATGTCGAGCGCGTTGAGCGCGGTCCGGGCCCTGCCCGAATCGGTCGTGACTGGTGCGAACCGTCTCGGCCGTCGAGTCATCGACGAGGACATCCTGCCGCTGTGGTCGGCGGATCTGCCGCGCGGCGGGGCACCCCGCACGCCCGGGCACAGGCTGGGCGCTGCAGCGGCGCAGCGCCCCGCGGACACCGTGCCCGGCGGTGGGCGCGACGCCGGGTCGGGCACCCCGCCCTTCGGGGAGATCGTCTACTTCACCTCGTGCGTGGGCGCCGTGTTCGGTCCCAGCCAGGCCGGGCCGGGGGTTCGCGACGCCCTCACCCGGCTGTGTGGGCGGGCCGGGATCGAACTGCGCACGCCGGCGGACCTGCCCAGCCTGTGCTGCGGCACCCCGTGGCGTTCGAAGGGGATGACCCGGGGAGCGCGCGAGATGGAGGCCCGGGTGCTGGAATCCCTGTGGATCGCCAGCCGCGGGGGCGAGCTCCCGGTGGTGTGCGACGCCTCGTCGTGCACCGAGGGACTGATCCATACGGTCCTGGCCCAGGCCGCGACGCCCGACAGCCGCTACGCCGCGCTCCAGGTGGTCGACGCCGTGACCTTCGTCGCCGAGCACGTGCTGCCGCGATTGCCCGAGGTGCGCAGGATCCAGGCGCTCGCGCTGCACCCGACCTGTTCGACGACCCGGATGGGCATCAACGACGACCTGCTGACCGTCGCCTCGGCCGTGGCCGAGCAGGTCACCGTCGCGCCGTCCTGGGGCTGCTGCGGCTTCGCCGGTGACCGTGGGCTGCTGCACCCGGAACTCAGCGCGGCCGCCACCGCACGACAGGCCGCCGAACTGGCCGGCGGCGACTTCGACGCCTACGCCTCGAGCAACCGCACCTGCGAGCTGGGCATGAGCCGTGCCACCGGCGCCCAGTACGAGCACATCCTGGAGATCCTCGAGGCCGCCACAGCCTGACCGGGACCGTGCCGGAGACCGACGGTGCGGCAGAATCCTCATACGACGGGCGAAGCCCGCCCAGGGAAGGGACACGGTATGGGCAAGGTCAGGTCCTGGGGGCTGCGCGCCACCAACGCAGCCGGTTGGCGGCTGACCCAGGCGGGGACCCGGCTCAGCGCCCGGGCGGTGATCGAGGGCGAGGTCGAACCGCGTGGCGAGTCCATCGACGCCTCCTCGCTGCTGCGCAACGGCTGGCGGGCGCCGCAGGTGGATGCGCTGTTCTACTTCCCGGACACCGTGTCGAAGATCTACCAGATCGAGCAGTGGCTGCCGGTGATCGCAGCCCACAGCGGGGACCTGAACTTCGGCATCGTCACCCGCGCACGCTCGTCGTGGACCGCGCTGATGGGCATGGACCTGCCCGCACCCAGCTTCCTGGCGGTCGCCTTCCCCTCGCTGATGGACCTCTACCGGGTCCTGGAGCCCAAGGCGATCATCTACCCCAACAACGGCCTGCGGAACTTCCAGTCCCTGGTCTGGGCCGACGCCACCCACATCCACGTCAACCACGGCGAGTCGGACAAGGTGTCGATGGTGTCCAACCAGGCCAAGGCCTACGACCGGGTGTTCGTGGCCGGCGAGGCGGCCATCCGCCGACACCGCGCCGCCCTGGTCGAACTCGACGAGTCGACGCTGGTCAGGGTCGGGCGCCCCCAACTGGACCTCGACCCGGCCCCGACCCTGCCGCCGAGCACCCGACGCACCGTCCTCTACGCCCCCACGTGGGAGGGCGAGGACGAGATGAACAACTTCACGTCCCTGGACGAGTACGGCCGCAGCCTGATCGACGCCCTGCTGGCGATCCCCGACGTTCGGGTGATCTACAAGCCGCACCCGCGCGTGGTGCTCAGCGCGGTGCCCGCGATCGCCGCCGCACACGCCCAGATCGTGGCCCGCATCAGTGCTGCGGCCACGGCTGACCCGAGCGCCGGGCACCGCTACGAGGCGGCCGGGGACATCCTCGCGCTGTTCCCTCGGGTGGACCTGCTGGTCTCCGACGTCTCCAGCGTCGGGCTGGACTTCCTCTACTCCCGGGTCGAGGCACCCATCGTGCTGACCGACCGGCGCACCGACCGCGCGGGCCTGCTGCGGGAGGCGCCGATCGCCGCCGCCGCGCACGTCATCGACGCCAGCAGCGTGGGCACCGCCGGCGCGGACATCGCCGCGCTGCTGGACCAGGACCGGTTCGCCGCCCCACGTGCCCGACTGCGCGCCTTCTACTTCGACGATGCCGCGCCGGGGGACAGCACCCGAAAGTTCCACGAGGCGCTGCTGACCGCCATCGATGAGCACCGCAGCGGCCTCACCGCGACCAGACGGCTGGCCGAGCACGGGATCTGGCCCGTCGAGGGCTGACCGTCCCGACGGCCCCGGCGACGTGGGGCACGGGCAGGGTGCCGGGGCTCCCTCAAGGTTCGGCTACGCAGTTCCTAAAGCGTCGTGCCGGGATGCCCGATGGACCCCCTGCGACAATGCGGCCTGAGACAGTGACAACCGGCCGCCCCGCGGCACGAGCAGGCTGCCCTGCGCAGCCGTATGAGGAGCATCCATGTCCCAGGTCCAGGTCACCATCCTCGCCGCCGGAATGGGCACGCGGCTGGGCCGACCGTTCCCCAAGCCGCTGACCCGTCTGAAGACCGGCGAGACCATCATGGAACAGCAGGTCGCCAACATCCGCCGGGTCTTCGGCGCGGACGTGAAGATCACCATCGTGGTCGGCTTCAAGCTCGACCTGATCATGGAGCACCAGCCCGACGCGGTGTTCGTCTACAACGAGAACTTCGACCAGACCAACACGTCGAAGTCGCTGCTCAAGGCGCTGCGCGCCTCGCACGAGGGCTCGGTGATCTGGATGAACGGCGACGTCGTCTTCGACGAGGTGATCCTCCAGCGCCTGACTCCCTACATCGTCTCCGGACGCTCGGCCGTGGCGGTCAACACCGCCACCGTGGCCGAGGAGGAGGTCAAGTACACCGTCGACGACCGCGGCCACGTCGCCGAGCTGTCCAAGACGGTGACCGGCGGCCTCGGAGAGGCCGTGGGCATCAACCTGATCGGCGGCAAGGACAAGGCGGCGCTGATCCGTCAGCTCGACACCTGCGAGGACCAGGACTACTTCGAGCGAGGGCTCGAGCTGGCCATCGCCCACGACGGCATCGAGGTGACCCCGGTGGACATCTCGGACCTGTTCGCCGTCGAGGTGGACTTCGAGGGCGACCTGGAACGGGCCAACGCACGCTGATCGATCCCGCTCCGGCCCGGGGGCCGCCGACCAGGTCAGTGGGAGTACGACGCACAGACGACGCACAGCACGCTGAACGAGGAGAGGGTGGGGGCCCATGGGGTTCGCACGGATGAGGACATCGGTCGCCGTGGGCGTCTCGGCGCTGCTCGTGGCCACAACGGTGCAGGGCGCCCAGGGTGCCACCGGTGCCAGCGCACCGACCTGGACGGTCCCCGGCCCGGAGCTGGAGTCCGCGTGGGAGGCCGGGCTCGCGGGCAACGTCCTCGACGGCGACACGCTCATGGTGTCCATCCAGACCTCGAGCTCTCGCTACACGGGCACCCAGCGGGTGCGCACCATCGGCATCAACGCCCCGGAGGTCGACCACGGCTCCCAGCCCGAGCAGTGCGGGTCGGCCCAGGCCGAATCGGCGCTTCGCACGCTGGCGCCGGTCGGCACGCCGCTGCAGTTGCGCGCCCTGGACAGCACCTCCTACGACGCCGCGCGGGGCCGCGTCGTCCGCTCGATCTACGCCCAGGACGGTGAGGGCAACTGGTTCGACACCGCCCGCCAACTGGTCAGTGACGGCCGTGCCCTGTGGTTCCCGCACCGCACCACGCTCGACGACAACCCCGAGTGGGCGCACAACCTGGAGTACCGGGTCCTGGCCGACGACGCGCGGGCCGGCGGCCGGGGCCTGTGGTCGAAGAACTACTGCGGCACCTCACCGGCAGCCTCCCTGCGGCTGTCGGTCTCCTGGGACCAGTCGGTCGACGGCCACGAGAAGGTGTTCGTGTTCAACGACGCCGCCAGCGCGATCTCGCTGTCTCGCTGGACCCTGCGCGACTCCGCGCTGAACCTCTACCGGTTCCCCAGCAACGCCGTGGTGCCCGCCCGGGGCAGCATCGAGCTGCGGATGACCAACGGCACCGACGACCCGGCCAAGGGCATCTTCTACGCCGGGGACGACAAGTGGTTCGACAACCTGCCGGCGGACAACCCGCAGTTCGCCGGCGACGCCGCGTACCTGATGGATGACGCGGGGCGCTACCAGACCGGCAACCTGCGGGCCTGGTTCCCCTATCCGTGCAACCCCGACGACTGCCGCGACCCGCTGGTCGGCGCGCTGGCCGTCGTGCCCCCCGAGGATGGGGACTGGAACACCGGGCAGGAGCCGCCCAGCGCGCCCCGGCAGGTGGACGTCGAAGCCGGTGCGGACGGCTCGCTCGGGGTCACCTGGCTGGCGCCGGCCTCGGTGGGCAACGAGGCCGGCGTGATCGAGTACCGGGTGAAGGCGGATGGGCCCGGACCGAACGCCTCGCGAGATGTGCCTGCCAGGAAGAACACGACCACGCTGACCGGCCTCACCCCGGGCACCAGGTACACGGTCACCGTGGCCGCGCGCAACGCCGCGGGCTGGTCCGATCCGTCGCCGGCCACGGGCCCGGTGACTGCACACACCGCGCCCGAGCCCCCCACCGGGGTGCTCGGCGTGGCCCGTGACGGCGCGATCGCCGCCCGGTGGGCACCGCCGGCCAGCGACAACGGCGCCCCGATCACCCGCTACACCGCCTCGGCGACCGAGGGCGGCGGCGGTTCGGCGGGCACGTGCACGACCTTCGCGGCGGAGCAGTCCTGCGTGATCGGCGGCCTGGCCAACGGCACCGGCTACCGTGTCACGGTCGCTGCGACCAACCGCGCCGGCACCTCGGTGCAGTCGGCTCCTTCGAAGAGGGTCTCGCCGGTGGCGCCGGCCCCTGATCCCGTCCCCCTCGAGGACCCGGCTCCCGGCGCAGGTGAGCCGCCGGCCGACCCGCCCGCGCCCCCTGCGCCGAGTGCGCCGATCGAGGCCTCGGCAACCGCCCTGGACGGAGCAGTCGTGGCGGCCTGGACGCCCGGCGCGGCCGTCGAGGGTGCACCGATCAGCGGGTTCGTCGCGACCGCCACGAGCGTCGGCGGTTCGGCGACCTGCCAGGCGACGAGCACCGGTCCCACCTCCTGCGTGATCGCCGGTCTGGCGAACGGCACGACCTACCAGCTCACCGTCCGGGCGCTGGCCGGGGACGTGCCGAGCCCGGAGTCGGAGCCCGTGTCGGTCACCCCGACCGCGGAGGCGCGCGTCCCGGCCGCTGCCGGGGTGCCCACGCCGGCGTCCCCGGCCTGGGCCCCACGCGAGACGATCCGGATCCGCAACGTCTCGGGGGCCACCGTGGACCTCACCGGGTACGGACTGTGGGACAAGAACCCGCGCAGCGCCACCGACACCCCGGACCATGTGTTCCCGCGCGGGACGACGATCGCAGCCGGCCAGACGCTGCGGGTGCGCTCCGGGGACCCGACGACCTACCTGCCCGCCAGCGCGACGCTGCACTACACCGGCCGCACGGCCAAGTTCACCGCCAGTGGTGACCGGATCGAGCTGGCCAACATGAACAAGGCCCTGGTCGACTGCGAAGCCTGGGGCGGGGTGTCGTGTCGCGGTCAGCGACCCGCCGCGGTCTCCACCCAGCCGGTCGGGATCACCGCCCGGATCAGCGGCACCTCCCTGACCGTCAACTGGGGGGCACCGATCTCCCGAGGTGGAACAGCCATCACCGGCTACACCGCGACCGCCTACGACGCCGCGAACGGGGGCCGGGCGGTCGGGACCTGCAGCGCAACCGGCTCCGCACGCTCGTGCACCATCCCCCGACTGCCCCTGGGCGGGCGGTTCTACGCCGAGGTCGTGGCGCGCAACGCCATCGGGGTGTCGGCACCGTCAGCGCCGCGCGTCCTGGGCGCCCCGCGCACCGCACCCAGCGCCCCGGGTGGGGTCAGCGTGGCCGGCGGGGCCGGCAGCGTGAACGTCCGCTGGTCGGCCGCCGTAGCCAACGGCGCCACGGTCACCTCCTACACCGCTGCGGCCTACACCACGGCTACCGGGGGCACGCCTGTTGCCCGGTGCACCACGACGGGCACGGCACTGGCGTGCACGATCCCGGGGCTGAGCAAGGGCACGCCCTACTTCATCGACGTGACCGCCACCAACCGTGCCGGGACAGGTGCGGCCACCAGCCCGCGTCGGGGCGCAGCCCCGGCCGGTGCCCCGAGCGCGCAGAGCACCTACTCGAAGAAGCGCGTCACGGTGCGCTGGGATCGGCCGGCGCCCGGATCGGCCGTCACCGGCTACGTCGCGCGGCTGTACACCAAGTCCTCGGGAGGCTCCCTGGTCGGACAGTGCACCGCGTCAGCCACGGCCACCAGTTGCCGGACGAAGAAGCTGAAGAAGCGCACGAGCTACTACATCGACCTGACCACGGTGACGGCCAACGGCTCGTTCACGGTCCGGCCACGGATCAAGACCGGCCCGCCGCGCAAGGCCTACGCACCGAAGGTGCTCAGTGCCGCGGCCGACAGCGCGCGCAAGGTCGTCATCACGTGGCGTCCGACCACTTTCAACGGGTACAGCACGCTCAAGTCGTACAAGGCGCGCCTGTACAAGAAGTCCAAGGGCGGATCGTCGAAGGCCACGTGCTACGCGGGGCCCACGTCGATCACCTGCACGACGAAGACCATGAAGAAGGGCAAGTACTACGCCGCGGCCCGTGTGAAGAACTCCCAAGGCTGGTCGAAGTGGTCCAAGCGGGTCAAGGTCTACGTGTCCTGACCTGACCCGACCTGGCTGAGCCCCAGTCGCGTCGGGGTCGGTGGGTGATGGTGAAGGGCGCGCCGTTGCTGGCGGGGGTGGTGGCGGGCGCCCGTCAGGTTGAGGGTCGTCGGGGCTGTCGGGGTGGTGGTTGTCAGGTTCGTGGCTGTGGGGGTGGTCGCAGTCGGGCTTCATGACACTGGCTTCGCCCGCTTCGGTGAGCACTGTGGTCAGGTGCGGATCGCAGAGGACGAACCGGGTGTCGCCCTGGGTGAGGCGGAACCCATCGCCGGTGACCGCGTCGAGGTCGGCGGTGAGCATCACGGAGATCGCGGCACCGGTTCCGGGCCCGACTCCGACCCCGGTTCCGGCACTCGTCCCGGCACGTGATCCGCCACATGATCCAGTGGCCGGTGTGGCGCTGAGGACTTCTGCGGCCCCAGTCCCGGAGCCGATTCCCGTTTCCGGGCCAGCCCCTGTGCCCGGGCCAGCCCCCGTTCTGGGGCCCGCTCCAATTCCGGGGCTGAACGGCCTCCACCTGGCACAACGCCGCCAGCAGGGCGCTGACGTCAGCAACCGGGCGATCCCCGGTATCCAGGCCCACCGGGAGGACCCCCTCGGTCACGAGCGCCCGCACAGCAACCAGCAGACCGGCCACCGCGCGGGACACATCCTGAGGCTGGTCGGGCGGTCCCGACTGGCCTGCCTGGTCCCAGCCGTCCACCTCGCCCGAATGGCGTGCCTGGTCCGAATGGCCTGCGCCGTCCGAGCCGGATGCCTCGTCCGAGCCGCCTGCCGATCCGGTTGTGCGCGCCTCGGTCCCATCGCAGCGTTCGCGCAGGTCCAGCACCCCCGGGCTCGACGAAGACCTCGCCGATGCTCGACCCTCAGTGTCCATCTCGCAACCCCCCCCATCTATCCGAACACGTGTTCGAATCCTATCACGGGTGGCCACTCTCCCAAACAACCGTGGCGAGCCTGTGGATAGCGACCGGAGCAGCAACCATCGGGCACTCGACAACCTGGCCGAACCGCTGGGCGACCCTTTTCAACTCCAGCCGTGCCGCGCGCAGACCCTCAGACGATCGGCGGTCGCCCGGCGCGGGTCATCGACCACACCGCCGACCAGTGCATCGGCCGACACTCGCCCGGGTCCATCGCCCAGCCCTCACGGAAGCCACCCCACCAGGCCCGCCGCGCCGAACGATCGCGCACCCGAGCAACAGTGATCGCCGCCCAGGTTCCCGTGTAGACCGGCCGCAGCACCGCGGGCAGGTTGCGCCGGGCCAGCAGCACCCGGTTGCGGGCGTTCAGGTGCCAGAACTCCTCGTGCCGGCGCGGGTCGATCACCGGGTGATGGATCTCGATGTCCCCGGCGTACCACGGCAGGTACCCGGCGTCCCAGACCCGCCAGCAGAGCTCGATGCCCTCGTGGGCGTAGAAGAACAGGCCCGGCCAGCCGCCGACCTGGTCGAACAACGCACGGCGGATCGCCACCGCCCCCTCCCACAGCGACGTCGCCGGGCTGGGCTCACCGGGGTCACCGGTGCGCAGCCGCGGCACCCACCGCCCCGGTGCCGACCGGCCACTCGGGTCGACCACTCGCGGCTGGATCAGCCCGATCTCCGAGCGCGCCGCGAACGCTTCGGCGAACCTGGCCAGGGTGTCGGGGGCGGCCAGCGCCGCATCATCGTCGAGGAAGAACAGCAGGTCACCAGACACCTGGTCCACCCCGGCGTTGCGACCGGCCGGGATGCCGACGTTCTGCGCCAATGCATGCCCGCGCACGCCCTCGGGCAGGTCGGTGGGCACCCAGCCGTTGCCGACCACGACGATGTCGGTGCGCACGCCCACCTGGGCCAGCACGGAGTCCAGTCCACGGCGCAGATCCGCCGGACGCTGGCCCATGGTCAGGACGACGACGCCGAACAGTGGCTCAGGACTCATCGGGCACCTTCAGCTTCGTCGAGGACAGGATGGCCAGCAGGTGCCCGGGCACGGTGATCACGGCGAACGCGAGCATGACCACCAGCAACGCGCGGGTGGCTGACGTGCCGCCGAGCACGGCGTCGCCCAGGGCTGCGACGAAGGCCAGCATCGTCATCTCCACTGAGTGGAAGATGCGGTTGAAGGGCAGGAATCGGACCATGCTGCGCGCCCGAGCCAGGCCGGTGCTCGTCGGCCGCCCCACTCCCGCCACGTCCTCCAGCCGGGGCAGCCCGGTGAACGCCCGCGAGACGTGCACCATGTCGTTGAGCGCCTTGTTGAACATGATCAGCAGCGCAAGGATCGCCCCGGCGTACGCGTACGGGCCCGGTTGGGACCAACTGACCCCGGAGCCGGCCGCCCGGATGCCCAGTGCGACTGGGATCACCGATTCGGCGGTGTAGTGCCCGACCTTGTCCAGGAAGGTCCCGGCCGGGGAGAACGTGCGGCGCCAGCGGGCCACCTCCCCGTCGCAGCAGTCCCAGAGCATCTGCAACTGGCCCAGGAACAGCGCCAACAGCGCCCCGGGGATGCCCGGGATCAGCAGGACCAGCCCCGCGCTGGCACCGGTGATGATCATGAACCAGGTCACGGTGTTGGCCGAGACCGGTGTGCGCAGCAGTGCCCGGGTCAGGTACGGCGAGACCCGGCGCAGGTAGACGTCGGCGACCCAATGCTCGGAGTTCTTCCGTCCACGCACGGCCGGCGGCTGGGTGACCGTGCGCAGCTCGGCGATGCTGGGGCGCTCGGGCCGCGGCGACTGGTCAGACATGGGCCCCATCCTTGCGGTTCATCGATCCGACCCACTGCGCCGACCCGACCACGACGAACAGCAGCCCGAGCGACAGGCTGCCGAACCCGAGCAGCGCGGTCAGGGTCTGGGCACCGATGATCCCGGCGCCGAGCACCAGCAGCGTCCGGCCGTCCCAGCCCAGGCCGGCCCAGATGAGCCACCGCGGGGGCGTCGCGCCGCCCAGAGCCCGGTAGAGGGTGTCATAGTGGTGGAACACCACGACGAACACCCAGGCGAAAAGCAAGCCGCCACGCTCGGGAGCCACCAGCAGGGCCGCCAGCCAGACCGCGCCGAGTTCGAACGCCCGCAGGCCGGCCGGCCAGGCCCAGCCGAACGCACCTGCCAACACGTCGCGCCGGCCCAGGAACGCCTGCCACAGTGGCTGTCCGAGCGGGCCGAGGTCCAGTTGTGGGCGCAACAGCCAGGCCCCGCTGCGCTCGGGCGGATGGTGCCAGCTCCGGGCGCGCAGCACCCGGGCGGCGGTCGTGTACGTCAGGGCGAGCAGGCCCAGGCCGAGCAGCACCAGAAGAGTCGCGCGCGCACCGATCGTGACCGTACCCACCGACAGGACGAGCCAGCGCTCGCCGATCGGCATGCTCACGACCTTCTTGACCCACCGGAACCGGCTGCTGCGGTTCAGCTGCGCAGAGATCGCCAGCGTTGCTCCGGCACCCCCCGCACCGCCGTCGCGCGGGTCCTCGATCGGGTGCGCCCGCACCCAGCCCTCCCGGATCCGCTGCACCCTGGAGAAGTTGTAGTCCCCGATGTGTCGCACCGTCTGGATGCCCATCACGAGCACCGCGAGCAGCCAGATGTCGGTGCCCGAGCGCGCCGAACCGAGCGCCAGCCCCGCGTAGGCGGCGTACTCCTTGACCCGATCTGACGACGCGTCGATCCAGGCCCCGAGGTCCGAGAACGAACGGGTGAACCGGGCCACCTCCCCGTCGACGCAGTCGATCACCAGGGAGGCCTGCATCAGCAGGGCGCCGGCCAGCAGCGCGGGCCAGGAGCCGATCGCGAAGCTCAGCGCCGCCAGCAGGCCCACCCCCAGGGAGAACACCGAGACCTGGTTGGGCGACCAGCCGCGGCGCACGGCCAGCGCGGTCAGTGGGGTGGACGCGCGACGCAGCACGTAGGTGGAGTAGAAGCCGTCGTCTGGCCGGTTGGCCCGCTCGAGCAGCACCCGGGCTTCGTCGATCCCGGCCAGCTCGGCGCTGACCTGCGCGCGCTGCTCGGGCGAGCCGCCACGGAGCACCGGCCCCACACCTGCCACCGCCGCCATCGGCACCTGGGCGCGCACCAGGGCGACCAGGGCGAGGTCGACCGGGTCGACCTCTGCCCAGCCCAGCCGGTGCGCCGCGTCGGCCGCGCCGGTCAGCGCCAGGGCCGCCGCCCCAGCGTCCTCGGCGTCGATGACCAGCGCTCCGAGGCTGGTGTGCGTGGCGCCGGTGACCTCGTGCCACGCCGACCCAGCGCTGCCGATCCGCCGGTGCGCGACCCGGACCGGCGCGGCGGCCGTGCCCGGGTCGCGACGCGAGGCAGGACCGGCCGAAGGGAGCTGGTCGACCAGTGCGCCGGAACGCACGGCTGGGTCGTCGACGAGCTGTCCCAGGCTGGCATCGGCGACGATCAGGTCCGCGTCCACGAGCAGGGTGCGCCCACTCAGGCCGGCCGCGACAGCCTCGAGCTGAGCCCAGCCCGGGCCCGGCGGCAGGACGACAACGTCCTCGACGCCCAGCCTGGCCAGGCGCTGGCACATCGACTCGACGGCGTCGGCTCCCTGAGCCCCGCCACGGACGAGCGTCCTCACCCCTGCGTCTCGCGCAGTCCTGGCGGCGAGGTGAGGAACCCGGTCCCCCAGGCCCCGTGCATGGTGGCGTAGACCAAGGGCAGCCGGGCCCGCGTCGCGGAGTCCAGCCCCCGACCGGCCACCGCGGCCCCGGCGGTGATCAGGACCAGGTAGCCCAGGGGCGCGAGCCAGCCCAGGCGCAACGCCCGTGGCCCGACGGTGGAGCCCAGGAGCCCGGTCGCGGTCCCGCCCACGACCCCCACCACGGCCACTGGCGGGGCGAAGTAGCGCAACGCGGAGGTGCGCGAGGCGGTCTCCGGGTGCCGGCGCATGACCTCCCGCCGCCAACGGCCGTAGTGGTAGTACTGGCGAGCGAGGCTGGTCGCATCCGGGCGCGGCCGGTAGGTGACCACGAGGTCGGGGGTGAACCACACCAGCCCACCACCGTCGCGGATCCGATGGTTCATCTCCCAGTCCTGGGCGCGCAGGAACGTCTCGTCGTACCCACCCACCCGCTCGAGCGCGGACTTGCGGAAGCAGCCCAGGTAGACGGTCTCGGCCTCCCCCTGACCACCGCCGACGTGGAACGCAGCCGAGCCCACGCCCAGCGTGCTGGTCATGGCCCTGGCGACGGCCTGCTCGAAGGGCGTCTCCCCCTCGGCCGCCATGACGCCTCCGACGTTGTCGGCACCGGTCCGCGCCAGCGTGGCCACCGCGGTTCTCAGGTAGCCCGGGGACAGGACTGCATGTCCGTCGACTCGGATCACGACTTGGTAGCGAGTGGCAGCGATCGCTGCGTTCAGGCCGGAGGGCGTGCGGCCACTCGGGTTGGGGACGAGCACGATCCGGTCGTCGAGTTGGGCCAGGCGGCGAGCCACCTCGTCGGTGCGGTCCGCGGAGGGGCCCAGGGCCAGCACGATCTCCAGCGGGCCGGCCCAGTCCTGGGTGAGGATGCCGCTGACGGCCTCAGCCAGGTGCCGCTCCTCGTCGAGGACCGCCATGATCACCGACACGCCGTCGGGCCAGGTGGCCGCCGCGGTTTCGCCCATGCGCGCGACGGTATCGGAGCGCGGGCCGTGAGGCACCATCCGGGCCCCGACCAGGCGGGCGCGGCGGCCGCCACGGCATGCGCCCTCCGTTCGGCCTGATCCATGCCAGGTCGCCAACTTGGCCCTGCGCCAGGACCCGACGCCGACTGGCCGAGGGGGGGCACAGCGTCGGAGTGGCCTCAGCGCGGCTCCGGCGGTACAGACCCGCCGCCAGGGCCGGGGCCGGGGCCGAACACGGCATCCACGACCCGCCGCGACGCGTTCCCGTCCTCCCAGGCGGTGAACCTCGCCTGCCAGGCCGCGTACCGGGCGCTGAACTCGCCCACCACGCTCGGCAGGTCGGCCAGTCGGGCGACCACCTCGTCCGACGTGGCCAGGATCGGGCCGGGTGCCTCAGCCTCGAAGTCCAGGTAGAAGCCCCGGGAATCGCGGTAGTCGGCCAGGTCGGGGGCGAGGAACAGGATCGGCTTGCCGGTCACTGCGAAGTCGAACATCAGCGACGAGTAGTCCGTGAGCAGAGCATCAGCCGCAATCAGCAGGTCGGCCACGTCCGGGTACCGGGTGACGTCCAGGGCACCCCCGGCGATCGAAGCGTCGTGCGCGCCGTGGGTGTGTGAATGGCCACGGAAGGCCAATCGCCACCCCTCCGGCAGTCGGCTGCCCGGATTCAGGTAGTTCACGGGCGCGAACTGGCCCGCCGCGGTGCGCCGGCCGGTGCGCCAGGTGGGTCCGTAGAGCAGGAGTCGCTCCTGGGGGTCCGGGACACCGAGGCGCTCCCGGATCGCTTGGCGCTCCGCGGCGCTCGCGGTGACCAGTCGATCGTTGCGCGGATAGCCCACCGGCAGGATCGTCCCGCGGTACCTGAACGCACCACCGAGGGCCGCCACGCTGAACTCGTTGGCGGCCACCAGGTAGTCCCATGCCGCAGCCTCACGGTCGTAGAGGGCCAGGAAATCATCGTTGATCGTGCCCGGCGGCATGTCATGGGCCAACCGCTTGAGCGGGGTGCCGTGCCAGGTCTGGCAGTACACCTGGCCCGGGGGCTTGCGGAAGTAGCGCGGGAAGTTCGTGTTGTTGACCAGGTACCGGCTCGTGGCCAGGGCCTCGAGCCACTGCGCCGAGCCGAGCAGGACCCCCCGCGTGCCCGTCGGCACCGAGAGGTCCGGGTGGCTGACCGTCCACAGGATCTCCAGAGCCGTCCCCCGATCGACGAGCTCGCGCTGGATGCCCAGGGGGTTGTCACCGATCATCTTGCCCGCGAAGGACTCGAACAGCACGACATCACGCAGCGGCTGACCCTGGGCGCGGCGCAGCCGCACGGAGCGCTCCAGCTCCAGCCGACGTCGGTCCAACGCCCGGCGCACCCGGGTGGGCGTCCAGCGCGAGACTGCTGGTCCGCCCGTCATGGACAACTCCCCTCCGGAGTACGTGGGCCGCGCCACCGTGGCGATTGCGCCGCGGCGGCGACTGCGCACCGACACCACGGCCTACGGTACGCATCCTCCGACACCTGCGGGACCAGGGATGTTGCGCCGAGCGGCAGGACCTGATGGCTTTGCCCAAATCGAGGGTCTGGCGATGCGAGGCGCCCGCCGGAAGCGCACCTGCCGGCTGGGCAGGTCCCCAGTGGGCAGTTCGTGCGCGAACAGCAGGCTTCCCTCGCTGTCGTCCTGGATCGCCCGCTCACCACACCTGCTCGGCCTCCCCGCCCTTGGGTGTGGTCTTCCACAGTCCGGCGATGGAGGAAATCGCGGTGTCGGACGGCACTGCTACTGTTCGAACATCAGTTCGGACGGGGGGATGGAATGTCGAGCACTCTGCAGGACCCACGGGTCGTGGTCGACCCGTGGGCGGCGGGCGCGTTGCCCGATGCTTCGGGCGAGGTGGCCGAGTTGTGGGAGCGGGCGACGTCGTGTGCGGTGGGGGATCTGCCCTCGATGGGATTGCACGCTGGGGACCGCCCGTGTGCTGACGTGGACGTGCTGGCCGGGGCGTTCGCGGCGGTGGAGTACGAGGTGGCCCGCCGCATGCACGCGGCCATGACCGCCGGGAGCCTGCCCCTGATCGGGCCCGGGGCGGTGCTCTCCGCCCGCGGGTGGTCTTCTGGGCAGGCCCGCCGGTTGGCCCGCACCGGGGCCCTGGCCGCTGACCACCCCACGCTGGCCGCATCGTGGGCGGCGGGGATCGTCACCTCCGAGCACGTCGACGCCGTGGCCCGCAACACCGGACCCCTGAGCGACGCAGAGGTGGCGGCCCTGATCGGTGAACTGGCCGCGCACTGGGGGCACTGGTCCCCGGCAGCGATCGCCCGGTTCGTCACCGCCGCCGCCCGGATGCTGCACCCACCCGAAGACCCGGATCCGGGGGAAGCCGACGCCCACGACACCCGCAACCTGTCCTTCTCCCTCTACGGCGACACAGTGCTGCTCTCCGGGACGCTGCCGCGCCTGGAGGGTGAGGCCGTGATCGCCGCGATCGACGCCCTCGCCGAGAAGCTACGCTCCACCGCCGACCACGTCCCCGCCGGCGCCCGGCGCGCGGACGCCCTGGTCGAACTGGTCAACGCCGCCGCAGCCAACGGGATCCTGCCCACCCGTGGTGGACTGCCCGTGGCGTTGACCGTCACCCTGGACCACACCACCCTCGGGGACCCCGTCTGGTCCACCAGCCGAGGCCACCACCTCACCCCCGCCGAACAACGGTTCACCGCCTGCGACCCCACCCTCACCTCCATCGCCGTCACCACCCCCACCGGAGCCGGCGCCGGGGGAACCTCCACCCCCGGAAGCAGCCTCAACACCCCCAGCACGGGAAGTAGCACGGTAAGGGTCAGCACGGGAACTGTCAGCACGGGACCGGTCAGCACGGGTCCGGCCAGTACGGGTCCTAGTACGGGACAAGCCAGCCAGGGACAGACCTGCCAGGGTCCGGACGCTCCGGGCTCGCAGAAGCACCGCACACCCACCACCAGCCCCGACCCGGGCAGCCCGGCAGCGCGGATCGCCGCTCTGGCTGCGCTGCTGTTCGACGGACCCCGGATCCCCCTGGCCGTCGGACGCACCTCCCGCACCGCCACCCCCGCCCAACGCAAAGCACTGGCCACCCGCGACGGCGGGTGCATCATCCCCGGCTGCCAGATCCCGGCCGAGAACTGCCAGGCCCACCACCTCACCGACTGGTCAGCTTCCGGGGCTACCGACCTGGAGAATCTGGCCCTCGTCTGTTGGAGCCATCACCGCCAGGTCGACCTCGGCATGTGGACCATCACACCAGCCGAACCCGGGACCACAGCGTCCGGACCACCCCCCGGACCACCCCCCGGAGCACCACCGGGCACCCCGTGGCCCGCCAACAACCACGCCCCCTTCACCGTCACCCGCACCCCCCGCACCCGCTGGCGCCTGTGAGGACCCGGCCCCACAACTGACCGAGCGTGCGTGTCGCGGCCTACGCTGCAGAGGTGGACTCCGACTCCCGGACCTACGTGCTGATTGACGCAGAGAGTCCCGCGTGTCCGGATCATCCCGATCCAGGAGTTCGACCCGCTGGACTTCCTGTGAGGCAGGCCGATCCTGTGCGAGCGGTGCCTACTTGAGCAGTTGCCGTCCGATCACCATGCGCTGGATCTGGTTGGTGCCCTCATAGATCTGGGTGATCTTCGCATCGCGCATGTAGCGCTCGACCGGATTGTCGCGCACGTAACCCGCGCCACCGAACACCTGCACGGCGTCGGTGGTGACCTCCATGGCGATGTCCGAGGCGTAGCACTTGGCCGCGGCGCCGTAGAAGGTCAGGTCCGGGGCGCCGCGCTCGCTGCGCGCGGCCGCGCAGTAGGTCAGCGCCCGGGCGGTCTCGACCTTCATCGCCATGTCGGCGAGCAGGAACTGCACCCCCTGGAACGACCCGATCGTCTTGCCGAACTGCTTGCGGTCCTTGGCGTAGGCCACCGCGGCGTCCAGCGCGCCCTGGGCGATCCCGAGCGCCTGGGCACCGATCGTCACCCGCGTGTGGTCCAGGGTGCGCATCGCGGTGGTGAACCCGGTGCCGGGATCCCCGACGATCCGATCGGCCGGGATCCAACAGTTCTCGAAGAAGATCTCCCGGGTCGGCGAGCCGTGGATGCCCAGCTTGCGCTCCGGCGTCCCCAACGAGAACCCCTCGTCGTCGGCGTGCACCACGAACGCCGAGATGCCCCCCGGGCCCTTGTCGGGCTCGGTGACGGCCATGACCGTGTAGTACTTCGAGATCCCCGCATTGGTGATCCACGATTTCTGCCCGTTGAGCACCCAGCCGCCGTCCCCGGCCACCGCGCGGCACTTCATCGAGCCTGCGTCCGAGCCGGCCTCACGCTCGGACAACGCATAGGAGAACATCGCCTCGCCGCTGGCCACCTGCGGCAGGTAGCGTCCGAGCAGTTCGTCGGAGGCGCCCACGATCAGCGGCATCGTGCCCAGCTTGTTGACCGCGGGGATCAGCGAGCTGGAGGTGCAGACCCGGGCCACCTCCTCGATGACCAAGCAGGCCGCAAGCGCGTCGCCGCCCTGGCCGCCGAACTGCTCGGGGATGTGGATGGCGTGGAAGTCGTTGGCGCGCAGCGCCTCGTAGACGTCCCACGGGAACTCCCCGGTCTCGTCGATCTCCGCCGCACGTGGGGCGATCCGGTCCTCGGCCAGCTCGCGGACGGCGGCCCGCAGCATCGCATGCTCCTCGGGAAGGGTGAATGCATCGAAGTCCGGGTTCGGGGTGAGTGCCATGGGCAGAAGGTTACGCGCGGGTAGGTCCGCCCCGGCAGCGACCCCGGATCGCCGCCGCCAGCACGGCGAGCCGTCCGCGTCGAGCACCGCCGCCTAGACTCCGGTCCGTGAGCGAACCCCTGCGGATCACCGTCATCGGCACCGGCTACCTCGGCGCGACGCACGCCGCGGCCATGGCCGAGTCCGGCTACGAGGTGCTGGGCGTGGATGTCGACCCGGCCAAGATCGAGGCCCTGGCCCGCGGCGAGGTGCCGTTCTTCGAGCCCGGCCTGTCCGAGCTGCTGGAGTCCAACGTGGCCGCCGGCCGGCTGCGGTTCACCACCGACATCGCCGAGGCCGCCGACTTCGGCGACATGCACTTCATCGGGGTCGGCACACCGCAGCACCCGCGGACCAACGCCGCTGACCTGTCCCAGCTCGATGCCGCGATCGGCGCCCTGGCCCCCCTGCTGCGCCGGCCGTGCACGGTGGTCGGCAAGTCGACGGTGCCGGTGGGCACCGCGCAGGGGGTCCGCGAGCGTCTGGCGGCGATGGCACCCGCCGGACCGGACGTGGACCTGGTCTGGAATCCGGAGTTCCTGCGCGAGGGGTTCGCTGTGGCCGACACGCTCACCCCCGACCGAATCGTCATCGGCGTGGCCCAACCCGCCGCGCCGGGCGAACCACCGTCACGCGACGAGGTCGTCATGCGCGCGGTCTACGCGCCGATGATCGAGTGGGGCGCGCCGTTCCTGGTGATGGACTACGCGACCTCCGAGCTGGTCAAGGTGGCGGCCAACAGCTTCCTGGCGACCAAGATCTCGTTCATCAACGCGATGGCCGAGGTCTGCGAGGCCACCGGCGCCGACGTGAAGCTGCTCGCCGAGGCGATCGGCCACGACGACCGGATCGGGCCGAAGTTCCTGCGTGCCGGGATCGGCTTCGGCGGCGGCTGCCTGCCCAAGGACATCCGGGCGTTCATGGCCCGCGCCGGCGAGCTCGGAGTGGCCGATGCCCTGGGCTTCCTGCGCGACGTGGACGGCATCAACAACCGCCGCCGCGCCTCCACCGTGGCGCTGGCCCGCGAGCTGGTCGGCGGACGCTTCGTCGACAAGCGGATCACCGTGCTGGGTGCTGCCTTCAAGCCCGACTCCGACGACGTGCGCGACTCCCCCGCGCTGGACATCGCCGCCGCGATCTACACCGCCGGGGGCGAGGTGGTCGTCCATGACCCGCAGGCCCTTGCCAACGCCCGGATCGCCTACCCGCCCATGACCTACACGCAGGACATCCACGAGGCCCTGGCCGGTGCCGACCTGGTCCTACTGGGCACGGAGTGGCGCGACTACACCGACCTGGATCCGTTCGACGTGGTGCATCTGCCCACGACGCCGCTGATCCTCGACGGGCGCAACGCCCTGGACGCGGCTCGCTGGCGCGCCGCCGGCTGGTCCTACCGCGGGCTCGGCCGGCCCTCCGCCTGACCCGACCGGGCCTGACCCGACGGCGCGGCCTGACCCGAGGGCCCGTCCCCAGGGCGGCTCGAGGTCAGGCGTTGAACTCCTCGCGCAGGCGCCGTCCCTTGGCCTGGGCGGCCACCCGCAAGCCGGCCCGGTAGGCGTCCATATCCGGCCACAGGCGCGAATCGGCCAAGCCCAGGATCCGGGCCGCGAGCAGCCCGGCGTTACGGGCCTGCCCGATGCCCACGCACGCCACCGGCACGCCGGCCGGCATCTGCACGATCGACAGCAGCGAATCCATGCCGTCCAGGGTGCGCAGCGGCACCGGTACCCCGATAACCGGCAGCGAGGTCACCGAGGCCAGCATCCCGGGCAGGTGCGCGGCCCCGCCCGCGCCGGCGATGATCACCTTCAGGCCGCGTTCAACCGCGCTGCGGCCGTAGTCGAGCATCTCCTCAGGCATCCGATGGGCCGAGACGACGTCGACCTCGTGCGGGATGCCGAAATCGCGCAGCGCCTGGGCGGCGTCGGCCATCACCGGCCAGTCCGAGTCCGATCCCATGACCACCCCGACCAGCGCCGGAGAACCGCTCTGCACCTCACTCATCGATGACTCCCGTCAGGTAGTCGGCGGCGTGGTGCGCCCTGGCCAGCAGGTCGTCGAGGTCCTCGCCGTACACGGTCACATGCCCGACCTTGCGCCCCGGACGCACATCCTTGCCATACAGGTGCACCCGCAGCCGGGGGTCGCGAGCCATCACGTGCTTGTAGGCGCTGTACATGTCGGGATGCTCCCCACCGAGCACGTTGACCATCACCGTGTAGGGGGTGCGCGCCGTCGGAGCGCCCAACGGGAGGTCGAGAACGGCGCGCAGGTGGTTCTCGAACTGGCTGGTGACCGCGCCGTCGATGCTCCAGTGCCCGCTGTTGTGCGGGCGCATCGCCAGCTCGTTGACCAGCACGCCGTCCGGGGTGTCGAACAGCTCGACGGCCAGCATCCCGACCACGTCCAGTGTCTCGGCGATCCGCAGCGCGACCTGCTGGGCCGCCAGTGCGTGCTCGTCGGACAGCCCCGGGCAGGGCGCCACGACCTCCGTGCAGATCCCGTCGGTCTGCACGGTGCGCACCACGGGGTAGACCGCGACCTGCCCGGACGGGGAGCGGGCCACCTGCGCGGCCAGCTCGCGGGTGAACGGCACGTGGGCCTCGACCAACCACTGCACGCCGGGCGCCAACGGGTTCTCGGCCAGCACCTCGGCGGCTTCCGCCGGCCCGCGCAGCACCCACACGCCCCGGCCGTCGTAGCCGCCGCGCGAGACCTTGAGGACCACCGGCCAGCCGTGCTCGGCGGCGAAGCGCGCCACGTCGCGGGCGCCCTCGACCACCGCCCACGCCGGGCAGGGCACCCCCGCGGCGCTGATCGCCGCGCGCATGTGCACCTTGTCCTGGGCGTGCGCCAGGGCCGCGGCTGCGGGTCGCACCGTGATGCCGGCCGACGCCAGTTCGGCCAGGATCGCCTGCGGGACGTGCTCGTGGTCGAAGGTGACCACATCGCAGCCCACAGCGAACGCCGCCACCGCCGCCGGATCGTCATGGGCCCCCCAGCGCAGGTCGCCACCGCCGCGGGCAGCCGACTCGGCCGGCCCGGCGGCGAGCACCCGCAACCCCACACCCAGGGCCAGGGCGGCCTCCTGGGTCATCCGGGCGAGCTGTCCGCCGCCGATCATGCCCACCACGGGGAAGCCGTGGGCAGGGCCCTGCCCCACCACCAGGTCGCCACCGTCGCCCACGCGCGCAAGACTATCGCCCGCCGCGGGGCACTATCGTGGGCGCGTTGCCGGCCTGGGCGAGGAGGAGCACCGATGTCCACAGTCGTGCCGGATCCTGCCCCGGCCCCCGACGGCCAGGACCTGCACGCCCTGGCCGTGGCGTTCGGGCTGACCTCGACCTCCAAGCGCGAGCCCATGGGCAGCTACCTGGCCGAGCTGTACTCCCGCCGCGACTTCATCGTGGCGATGGGGACCGGGCGCAGGAGTGCGCAGTACCGCGACACCTCGCTGGGCCGGCTGTGGCAGGTGATCGGCCCGATCCTGAACGCGATCGTCTACTACTTCATCTTCGGGATCCTGCTGCAGACCAGCAAGGGCGTGGAGAACTTCCCCGCCTTCCTGATCGTCGGGGTCTTCACCTTCACCTACACCCAACGGGTGGTCACCGGCTCCACCAAGTCGATCGCCAACAACCGCGGGATGATCCGCGCCATCCACTTCCCGCGTGCGGTCATGCCGCTGTCGGTGATCGTCCAGGAGGTCCAGCAGCAGGTCGTTTCCCTGGGGGTCCTGGGCATCATCGTGCTGCTCACCGGCGAGCCGCTGACCTGGCTGTGGCTCGGCGTGCTGCCCATCCTCGTGCTCCAGACCCTGTTCAACACCGGCCTGGGCATGATGATGGCCCGGTGGACCGCGGCCAGTCGCGACGTCGCGCAACTGGTGCCCTTCGTGATGCACACCTGGCGCTACCTGTCCGGGGTGATGTTCAGCATCCCGGTGTTCACCGCAGACCTGGCCCCCTGGGTCAAGGACGTGCTGTACCTGAACCCGATGACCGGGTACCTGGAACTCATGCGCGGCTGCCTGCTGACCGACTACCCGGTGCCGGCCTGGCTCTGGGGATTGGCCGCCGGCTGGGCAGTCGTGTTCCTGGTGGTCGGCTTCGTCGTGTTCTGGCGAGCTGAGGAGACCTACTCGCGTGGCTGATCCTGTGGCGGACCTGCCGGACCCGACGGTGGTCTGCGATGACCTGCACGTGGTGTACCGCGTCGTCGGGAACGCCAGTGGCGGGTCCCCGGGGCTGGCGCTGCGCCGCATGCTGCGCCGGCAGAGCGGTCGAACGGTCTTCCGCAAGGTTCGCGCGGTGCGCGGGGTGTCGTTCGTGGCCCGGGAGGGCGATGCGATCGCACTCATCGGACGCAACGGGTCGGGCAAGTCCACGCTGCTGCGCGCCATCGCCGGCCTGCTGCCCGCGGAGGCCGGGGCGGTGTACACCTCCGGGCGGCCCGCACTGCTCGGCGTCAACGCCGCCCTGATGCGCGACCTGCCCGGGGAGGAGAACATCCTGCTGGGCTGCATGGCCATGGGCATGACCCGCGAGCAGGCGCTGGCCCGCCGGGACTGGATCACCGAGTTCGCCGACCTCGGGGACTTCATCACGCTGCCGATGACGGCGTACTCCTCGGGCATGGCCGCCCGGCTGCGATTCGCCATCGCCGCCTCGATCGGCCACGAGATCCTCATGATCGACGAGGCCCTGGCCACCGGCGACGCGGAGTTCCGCCGCCGCAGTGAGCGGCGGATCATGGAGCTGCGCGCGGACGCGGGCACCGTGTTCCTGGTCTCGCACTCCCTGGGCGTGGTCCGCACCACCTGCAACCGGGCGATCTGGTTGGAGAAGGGCCAGGTCGTGATGGATGGGGAGGCCAACGAGGTCGTCGACGCCTACGAGGCGCTCTACGACCCCGAACTGGAGGCGCTGGAACGCAAGCGGCGCCGGGCCAAGCGACGCCGCGACCGCCGGGCCGTCGAGCAGAAGGCCAGCGAGGTGGCCCAGGAGGCGCGCGCGGCGCGCGCTGGAGCTGGGGCGCCCGAGCCGGGCACCGATCCGTCCGAAGTGCCGGGCACGCCGGGGACCCGGGAAAACCCGGGCACCACCCCGGGGACCGCCTGACGGTGCTGGTCTCCCGGATCGCGCCCACGCCCAGTGGCTACCTGCACCTGGGCAACGCGGTGAACTTCCTGCTCACCGCCTGGCTGGCGCGCGGGCGCGGTGGTCGGCTGCTGCTGCGCATCGACGACTTCGACGACTCGCGCGTCCGCGAGCCCTACCTGGCCGACATCTTCGCCACGCTGGACTGGCTGGGGATCGACGTCGATGACGGCCCTTCCGGGCCGGCCGAGTTCCACGCGGCCTGGTCGATGACCGCGCGTCTGGCGCAGTTCCGGGCCGCGGCCCAGGGCCTCCTGGCCGCGCACCGGGAAGCTGTGTTCGTGTGCCGGTGCTCACGGCGCGACCTGGACCCCGACGGCCGCTGCGCCGCCGGCTGCGCGCACGCGGACCTCGAACTGATTCCAGGCGGCTCGGTTCTGCGGCTGTCGGTGCCCCGGCCCGCACCGGTGATCGGGCTGGGTTGCGACCAGGTACCGGTGCCCAGCGCCGACCAAGTCCTGTGGCGCCGGGACGACCGGCCCGCCTACCAGCTCGGCTCAGTGCTTGCCGACGAGGCGCTCGGGGTCACCGCGATCGTGCGCGGCCGGGACCTGCTGGAGTCCTCGGCGCTGCAGGTCCACCTGGCCGGCTTGCTGCCGGCACCGGGTTTCGCAAGTGCCGTCCTGCACCACCACCGCCTGCTCACCGACCCGCAGGGACGCAAGCTCAGCAAGAGCGCCGGCGCCGGCGCCCAACCCCTGGAGCGCACCGATCACCTACGGGAGCACCTGTTCGCACTGGCCACCGACCTCGGCGCGCAGATCGGGATCGAGCGGCCCTGAGCCACCGGACCGCCAGCAGTCAGCTCGTGCGGTCCACCGAGATGGTGAACGCGGCCCGGAAGGTTCCGCCGCGGGGGACGACCTCCATCGGGTCCTGGCCGGAGAACGGGTCGCTGGCCGCGGTCATGGGCTCGATGCAGATGTGGTCCCGATGCGGCGGACCGTAGAGGATGGCCCAGTCGTAGCCCAGGTCGAACCGGATCGACATGCGCCGGCCGTTGCCACGGATGTAGGCGGTCGTGCCGTTCCTGACGTCGGCGAACAGGTCGTCCAGTGGTCGGTCGCCCAGCGTGCCGACGATGGGCTCGACAGTCTCGCGGGTCCCCATGGGCAGCTTGGTGGAGTCCAACGGGCACCGGCTCGTGAAGGGGATGTAGACGTCCCACTCATCGCGCGGTGCCCCCGGGATCGACAGGTAGGGGTGCCACCCGAAGGCGATCGGCACCTCGTCCTGGCCGGTGGCATGGATCTCGGTGGAGAACGTCAACGAGGTGTCGCGCAGGGTCATCTTCAGGTCGATCCGGTGCTCGAAGGGGAACGCCGGGAAGTCGCTGCGCTTCTGGTCGAAGTCCAGGTGCGCGGTCAGCCAGGCCTCGAGCGGGCTGGTCCCCACCTCGTCGACGACCCAGTCCTCGCTGCCGCGCAGCAGGCCGTGGATAGGTTGGCCGTACGGGTCCAGGCGCAGGTGCGGGATCTTGGTGCTCACATCGATGCGACGCACGCCGCCGCCCTCATGGACCACCGCGTAGGCCAGCTTGCCCAGTCGGTTGGCCCAGGGCGCCAGGATCGGCACGCCGAACGTGCGGCCGGTCTCCAGATAGCCGGCCAGCCCGTAGCGCTGGCCGAGCATCTCCTCGCCGTCGTGGGTCATCGAGTTGCACACCATGCCGGCCCTGGGCACGAAGGACGCCGTGACGTTGGCCGGGGAGATCAGGGTGATGACCTCGAGGTCGCCGAACTCCTCGTGCGGGGCGCGCGTGATCTCGTACACGCGACTGACCCTAGTGCCCGTGGCCGGCCGAAGCGCCGGCACGCACGCGAGGATGCACCTGACCACGCGGCGCAGACCGGGGCGACATCACTGCACCGCCATGCCCAGGTCCCGGGCGATCAGCATCCGCTGCACCTCGGAGGTCCCCTCGCCGATCTCCAGGATCTTGGCGTCCCGGTAGAACCGACCGACCGCGGAGTCGATCATGAACCCGAACCCGCCGTGCACCTGGGTGGCCGCGCGCGCGTTGTCCATCGCCGCCTCCGAGGAGTACAGCTTGGCGATGCTGGCCTCACGCGCGAACGGCGCTCCCGCGCTCATCAGACCGGCCGCCTGCCGCCAGGCCAACCGGGACAGGTGCGCGCGCACCTGCATGTCGGCCACCATGAACTGGATCGCCTGCCGGGTGCCGATCGGAGCCCCGAACGACTCCCGGGTGGCGGCGTAGGCCAGCGACTCGTCCACGCAGCCCTGCGCCAGGCCGGTCGCCAGGGCGGCGATGGCCACCCGTCCCTCGGCCAGGGTGGACAGGAACTGCGCGAAGCCGCGACCCCGCTGCCCCAACAGGTTGGCCAGCGGTACCCGCACGTCGGTGAAGCTCAGCTCGTGGGTGTCCGAGGCGTCCCAGCCGACCTTGGCGTACTTCGGCGCGACCTCGAAACCGGGGGTGCCCGAGGGCACGATGATCGCCGAGATCTCGGGTCGGCCGTCCTCGCGGGTGCCGGTCAACGCGGTGACCGTGACCAGCCCGGTGATCTGCGTCCCGGAGTTGGTGATGAACGACTTGGACCCGTTGATGACCCAGGAGTCGCCGTCGAGCACCGCCGTGGTGCGCACGCTGCCGGCATCCGAGCCGCTGCCCGACTCGGTCAGGCCGAAGGCGCCGAGCATCTCCCCGGCCGCCAGGGCGGGCAGCCACTGCTGCTTCTGCTCCGGGGAGCCGAACCGCAGGATCGGCATCGCCCCGAGGGACACCCCGGCCTCCAGGGTGATCGCGATCGAGGAGTCGACCCGGGCCAGCTCCTCGATGGCCACGCACAGGGCGAGGTAGTCCCCGCCCATCCCGCCGTACTGTTCCGGGATCGGCAGGCCGAACAGCCCCATCTCGCCCATGCGCCGCACCAGCGGCAGCGGGAACTCGCCCCGGCGGTAGTAGTCACCGATCACCGGGGCCACCTCGTCCCGGGCGAATCGGGCTACCACGCCACGCAGTTCCTCGTGCTCGGCGGACAGGGCCAGCTCCATCGGTGCCTCCTGGAATGAGCGCCGCCGGACGGGCCGGGCGGGAAGGTGTGCTCCCACGGTATTCGATGGCGGTGAGACACTTCACTGCCAGGCGGTGATTGGGAACCGCGCAGAACGGGCAGAACTGGCGGCATGGGTCAGACACAGGTGGTGGAGTCAGTCGTGGACGGGCACGGGCAGGGCCGGGTCACCGGTGTCGCGCGCCGACTCGGCGCCGAGGTGGCCAAGTTCGGGACCGTCGGCGCGTTCGCCTTCGTGATCGACGTGGGCCTGTTCAACGTGCTGCGCGCCGGCGTTCTGGCCGACAGCCCGCTGACGGCCAAGACGATCAGCGTCCTGGTGGCGACGACGTTCGCGTTCCTGGCCAACCGGCACTGGACCTACCGGGACCGGGCCCGCACCGGCTACGGCCGCGAGACCCTGCTGTTCTTCGCCACCAATGGCGCCGCGCTGCTGATCTCGTGGGCATGCCTGGCCACCACGCACTACCTCTTGGGCCTGGACAGCCAATTGGCCGACAACATCAGCGGCAACGTCGTCGCGGTCGGCCTGGGCACGCTGTTCCGGTTCTGGGTGTACCGCACCTGGGTGTTCCCCGAGCACGAGGAGGAGCCCGCCGTACCGGATTCTGGCTCCGCGGTGCACTGAGCCCGGTCAGCCGGTCCCGCCCCGGATCGGCCGGACCCGGGGGGCCACGCTGGTCGCGCGCACCAGACCCAGCCCGCGCAGCGGTCGGGGCCGCAGGTGGCGCAGCACGTAGGGCTCCCGGTCGACCAGGGTCTCCTCGGTGGCCGGATCGATCAGGGTCCCACCCGGCCGGGCGATCGCGGTCAGCCGACTGGCCAGGTTGACCGTCCCGCCGTAGAAGTCCCCCATCCGTGAGATCAGCCGACCCGAGGCGAGCCCGATCCGCAGGCTCAGCTCCGCGATCCCCGGCGTGTCCATCCCATGCATGTCCACGGCGATGGCCAGCGCGTCATCGGCGCTGGCGGCCACGAACATCACCTCGTCGCCCAGGGTCTTGACCAACCGGCCGCCATGGCCGGCCACGATGTCGGCCGCCCCGGTCTCGAAGGCCTGGACCATCGCGGCCAGGTCCTCCTCGTCGAGCACCCTGGCCAACCTGGTGAATCCGGCGATGTCGGCGAACCCGACCGTGGCCGTCGCCGGCTCAGCGGGCGACTCGGGGTCCTCAGTGACGAACGCCAGCCCTCGACCGACCACCGCGGCCAGGTGTCGCCGCCACGCGTGCACGAGCAGCGACTCGAGCCCGGGCAGCACGTCGGACATGCCGTCGGCGACGGCCTCGAGGTCGATGGGGGGCTCGGACTCGGCCAGCAGCCGCGAGATGGTGTGGGCCTGCCAGTCGGCCAGGCGGGAGGCCGTCTGGCCCAGGCTGCGGACCACCTCGAGGGTCGTCCCCTCGTCGAGCAGGCCCGAATCCACCCAGCCCGCCAGCAGGCGCAGGGACTCCACGTCGCGTTCAGTGAAGGCGCGGGCCTCGCCCACGTCGGCGAATCCCATGGCCCGCCAGTAGGGCCGGACCCGTTCGAGGGGCACGCCCACCGTCTCGACGACCTCATCCCGGGTGAACAGCGCCGGGCCGCCGAGGACGAGCTCGGTGATCCGGTCCAGCCCGGGTTGGCCCGCCGGCTCGGTCATGTCACTGCGTCGCCGGATGGGCAGCCGCGTGGGTCACGTCGCCCACCACCACGCTGACCTGCTCCCCGTCGGAGTCGACCACGAGCTCGCCGGTGGGCCCGATCCGCAGTCCGGTACCCACCACCTCAGGAACCCCGGGGCGCGCCACGCGCAACTGCGCGCCCAACGAGATGCACCGCTCCCGATAGGCCCCCAGCAGTTGATCCAGCGATTGGCCATCGCGCCCGACCGCGTCCCAGGCCGTGGCCCAGTGCTCGATGCGGGACAGCGCCCGCCCGATCAGCTTGGCCCGCCGCGGGCGGGGCACCCCAGCCAGGGTCAGGGAGGTCGCCGCGGGCACGGGCAGGTCGGCCTCGGCGAGGTCGACGTTGAGCCCGATCCCCAGCACGATGGCCCCGGTCTGCGCATCACGCTCGGCCAGGATTCCGCCGACCTTGCCGCCTCGGCCGCTGGGGGCGTCCTCGTCGCGGATCACGATGTCGTTGGGCCACTTGAGCGAGGCGCGCACGCCCGTGACGAATTCGACGGCCTCGCAGACGGCCACCCCCGCGACCAACGGCAGCACCCCGAACTCGTGGTCTGGACCATCAGGGAGCAGGACCACCGAGAACATCGCCGACGTACCTGAGGGGGCCTCCCAGGCGCGGTCCAGCCGGCCGCGCCCGGCGGTCTGCAGGTCGGTGACCAGCACGACGCCGCTCGGGCAACCGGCTGAGGCCAGCGCCACTCCCACGGTGTTCGTCGAGGCGATCTCGGAGAAGACGGTGACGCTGCGCCACGAGCCCCCGCCCTTGCGGATCGACTTGATGACCGCCGCGGTGCCCAGGTCCACCGGCCACTGGTCGACGTAGGCCACCCCCGCCGAGCGCAGCCGGCCGTCGGGGCCGGGAACAAGTGGTGCAGGCGTGGGGGCCACCGGCCCCGAAGCGGTGTCGGTCACGGGGATAAGGTACTTCACGAAGAGCACTCTGGAAGAGGGATGAGATGAGCGCGAGCGCACAGGAGCCACAGGCCGCCGCCCAGGACCTGGCGCCGGCCATCGACCTGACCACCACTGCGGGCCGGATCGCCGACCTCGAGCATCGCCGCTACGAGGCGGTCCTGGCCGGCAAGGCCAGCCGCATCGAGAAGCAGCACGCCAAGGGCAAGATGACCGCCCGCGAGCGGCTGCGGCACTTCCTCGACGCCGACTCGTTCGTCGAGATGGACGAGTTGGCCAAGCACCGATCGCACAACTTCGGCGGCCAGCGCAACCGGCCCTACGGCGACGGCGTGGTCACCGGCCACGGCACCATCGACGGGCGCCCGGTGTGCGTGTTCGCCCAGGACTTCACCGTGTTCGGGGGCTCCCTGGGCGAGGTGTTCGGCGAGAAGATCATCAAGGTGATGGACCTCGCCCTGCGCAATGGCTGGCCGATGATCGGGATCAACGACTCCGGTGGCGCGCGGATCCAGGAGGGCGTGGTCTCGCTGGGCATCTACGGCGAGATCTTCCGGCGCAACGTGCACGCCTCGGGCGTGATCCCCCAGATCTCGCTGATCATGGGCCCGTGCGCCGGTGGCGCGGTCTACTCCCCGGCGATCACCGACTTCACCGTGATGGTGGACAAGACCTCGCACATGTTCATCACCGGCCCGGACGTCATCAAGACCGTCACCGGCGAGGATGTCGCCTTCGAGGAGCTCGGCGGTGCCCGCACGCACAACACGAAGTCCGGCGTCGCACACTACATGGGCCACGACGAGCACGATGCGCTGGAGTACGTCCGCGCGCTGCTCAGCTACCTGCCGAGCAACAACCTGGAGCGCCCGCCGGTGTTCGACGACGAGGCCGACCTGAGCGTCACCGACGCCGACATAGCCCTGGACACCCTGATCCCGGACTCCCCGAACCAGCCCTACGACATGCATCGGGCCATCGAGACGGTGCTCGACGACGAGGAGTTCCTCGAGGTCCAGCCGTTGTTCGCACCCAACATGGTGTGCGGGTTCGGCCGGGTCGAGGGCCACTCGGTGGGCATCGTGGCCAACCAGCCGATGCAGTTCGCCGGCACGTTGGACATCGACGCCTCGGAGAAGGCGGCGCGGTTCGTGCGCACCTGCGACGCGTTCAACGTCCCGGTGATCACGTTCGTCGACGTCCCGGGCTTCCTGCCGGGCACCTCGCAGGAGTGGGACGGCATCATCCGCCGCGGCGCGAAGCTGATCTACGCCTACGTCGAGGCGACCGTGCCCAAGATCACCATCATCACCCGCAAGGCCTACGGCGGCGCGTACGTGGTCATGGGCTCCAAGCACCTCGGTGGTGATGTCAACATCGCCTGGCCGACCGGCCAGATCGCGGTGATGGGCGCCCAGGGCGCGGTCAGCATCCTGTACCGCAAGGAGCTGGCGGCGGCTGAGGACCCGGCGGCCACCCGCGCCGAGCTCGAGGCGGAGTACAACATGCAGTTGGCCAACCCGTACCTGGCAGGCGAGCGCGGCTACATCGACCGGGTGATCCTGCCGCACGAGACCAGGGCCCAGGTGGTGCGCTCGCTGCGCGTGCTGCGCAACAAGCGCGAGACGCTGCCACCCAAGAAGCATGGGAACATCCCGCTGTGAGCACGCAGGAGTCCCGCGCCCACCTGCGGATCGTGCGCGGGCAGCCCAGCGCCGAGGAGATCGCCGCCGTGGTGGTCGTCCTGGCGGCTGCCTCCGGGGGGGAGTCGGCGCCGCCACCCAGGCCCAGCTCCCAGTGGGCACCGCCGCCGCGCCTGATGCGGCCCGCGGTGCACCCCTCGGGCTGGTGGGAGTCCGCGCTGCCGCGCTGAGATCCGGGTGCACAGCTCCTGGTGGACGCCGGGCTGACGCATCGGCGTTCGTTAGGCTGCTCGAGTGATCTCCGAACGGCCCTTCGCCGATGGCCGGCACACCGCGGTGTTCGTCTTCAACCGGCTGCGCCCCGACGCCGGTCGGCTGACCCAGTTCTGGCTGGCCCGGCTGCGCGCGTTCGACGACGCAGGCTGGGCCACCCACGCCGCCCTGATCAACAAGGCCGCCCAACTCGATCGCAGCGTCGCGACCCTGGTGGCCGACGGTCGGCTGCCGGCACGCACCACCATCCACCACTACGCCGTGCGCGACCGGCGGATCCGACCCTCCTGGTGGACCCCGCTGCCGCAGGGAGCCTCGATCGACCCGCGGGTCGGTGACTGGCTGGACTGGCTGACCGGCCAGATCCCCGGCGCGGTCGTGATGGCCGACTCCCCGGCCGCCTACCCCTACCTGTCGGCGATGACCAACCCGCTGGTGGCCCGGGTGGCCGGCATCCACCTGCCGCACCTGGCCGGTGGCTCGCTGACCCTGGACCCGGTGACCGCTCCCCTGGCCGAGCGGTTCGACGATCGGCTGGCCGGCCACGAGCGCTCCTTCGATGCCCTGGTGACGATGACCGCAGCCCAGGCCGAGGACCTGCGCGAGCGGTTCGGGGCGGACCTGCCGGTGTCGGTGCTCCCACCGGCCCGCCCGGGCGTGGAGTCGGTGGCCCTGCCCCTGGCCGGTGCCTCCGCCGGGTCGGGCGGTGAGCCGGACGCGGTGCCAGGTGCGGGGCCGGACGGGGAGCCCGGTCGCGGCCGGCGGATCGTCTCCGTGGGCCCGCTCGATCCCGCCTCCCACCACGACGACGTGCTGCACGCCTGCCGGGACGCACTCCTGGCCGACCCGGGGCTGGGCCTGGACGTGATCGGCGAGGGGCAGTTGGCCGCACAGCTGCTCGAGCTGGTCGCGGCCCTGGGCCTGGCCGATCAGGTCCGGCTGGTCGCGCCGCAGGACGACCCGCTCGAGGACTTCACCGGCGCTGTGCTGAGCGTGTGGGCGGGTCGGCGCGAGGC
The DNA here is from genome assembly GCA_963798745.1 of uncultured Actinomycetes bacterium. GTDB lineage: Bacteria > Actinomycetota > Actinomycetes > S36-B12 > CAIYMF01 > Prado023. The sequence continues at coordinate 143,015 of CAWCUF010000007.1, read as the reverse complement.
GTACCCGTTGGCGATCGTCGGATCGCTGGCGGCGGGCGTGCCGGTGGTGGCCCGCGACGTCCGCTACGGACCCGCGGAGATCCTGACCTCACCCGAGCTGGGTGAGCGTGTGCCCGGTCGTGATCCCGAGGCGCTCGCGGCGGCGATCGGTCGGCGGTTGGCTGAGCCGGCGAGCGATCCGCACGAGGTCCGCACTGCCGCGGATCGGGTCCTGGGCACCCTGACGCCACGTTCGGTCTGGTCGCGCTGGCTGGCGCTGGCCGAGGTGCTGACCCAGGACGCGTGCGACCGGCGCCAGCCGGCGCTGCTGATCGAGTCAGTTGCCACGACGACCCGGGTGCTGCGCCTGCCGGGGGTGCTGGCCGACTCCGCGACGCCCCTGTCCGGTTGGTCGTGCGAGCTGCCCGGCCTGGTCGAGCCCGCGGGCTGGTTGAGTCCCCCGACGACGCCGCCTGGCTCGCCCGAACCCGAGGACGAGGACCTGCCGGTACACCCGCATGCGGCCGGACCCACCCGGGAGGTCGTGGTCCAACTGCGCTCCAACGCCCTGGCCTTCGTCGCGACCCGACGTGGCGGGTCCCGGCTGGACTTCACCGACGGGACCGAGACGATCCCCCTGCGGGCGACCGACTTCGAGCCCCGGCTGCTCGCCTCCCGTGTGGGCAACGCCACCCTGGAACGGCGCGCGGACGGGTCGGTCTGGGTCAGCCCCCGAGACGAGCTGCTGTACGCGTCCAACCTCGACGGCGGCCTCCTGGTCCGGATCGGCTCGGACGGCGCGCCCAGTGACATCACCCATGCGTTGGACTGGATCATGGACATCGACTGGGCGGACCTGGCGCCCACCGAGGCGGGTGCGGCGTTCACCGGCGTGCTGCGGGCCACCGGGATCGCCCCGGCCGAGGACTCGCCCCCCTCGATCTGCGTGACTGACGTGGGCGGGTTCTCCCGGACCGTCGGACTGCTGCACTACACCGACGAACCGAGGGTCGAGGGCCTCACGTGGAGCGCCCCGGTGGCCGCCGTGATCGAGAGCGACCCGTTGGTGGCCACGACCGCCCTGGCCCGCCGGGCGCTGTCGCTGCACGTGGGCTACCCGGGGCTGCTGGCGCAGATCGGCGGCCTGTGGACGCACGGCCGACGCACCCGGCTGCACCTGTCGTGCGCCCGGGGCGAGGTGACCCTGCTGCCCTCGCCCGGCGGCCGGGTGATCGCCGCGCCCGGGCAGGGGTACCGGGCCCGGGTCTCGGGCTCGGTGCGGGCTGCCCTCGGTGGGCTCGGACGTGGCTGAGCAGCGGGGCGGACCGCTGCTCGTGCTCGGCTCGGCCTCCCCGGCCCGGGCGGCCCTGCTGCGCAGCGCCGGCATCACGCCCCTCATCTTGGCCAGCCAGGTCGACGAGCAGGCGCACCTCGACGCGGCCGGGCACCTGGCCGGGGACTCGGCGGGGCTGACCCAGCTGCTGGCCACCGCGAAGGCTCGCGACGTGGCCGACCGGGTGCGCTCCGGGGACGTACCGGGGCTCGGGCCCGGGCCGGGCAGCCGGTCGGACCGAAGGGCGCTGGTCGTGGGTGCGGACTCGATGCTCGTCTTCGACGGCCACCTGCTGGGCAAGGCTCGCGACGCTGCCGAGGTTCGCGCGCGATGGGCGGCCATGGCCGGGCGATCCGGGGTGCTGCTGACCGGCCACACCGTCATCGACCTGACCGAGGGCCGCGAGATCGAGGCGACCGTGGCCACGACCGTGCACTTCGGCCGACCGGACGCCGTGGAGCTGGCGGCCTACATCGCCTCCGGCGAGCCGCTGGCCGTGGCCGGATCGTGCACGATCGACGGGCTCGGGGGCCCGTTCATCGACGGGATCGAAGGCGACCACACCAACGTGATCGGGCTCGCCCTGCCCACGCTGCGCGCCATGCTCGGCGAGCTCGGCGTGCGTTGGACCGACCTCTGGGACCCGGCCGAAGGGTGCCCGCGACCTGCCGCCGGGACCTCCGTAGGATGACAGGCGATCCAGCCCGGAATCGGGCCCCGAGCGCTTTCTGAGGGGTGCGCCGCATGAAGAAGGTACTGATCGCCAACCGCGGGGAGATCGCGATCCGGGTGGCTCGCGCCTGCCGCGACGCGGGCATCGCGTCCGTGGCGGTGTACGCCGACCCCGACCGGGACGCGCTGCACGTCAAGGCAGCCGATGAGGCCTACGCGCTGGGCGGCACGACCGCGCCCGAGACCTACCTGGTGTTCGACAAGATCCTCGACGTGGCCCAGCGGGCCGGCGCCGACGCGGTGCACCCGGGCTACGGGTTCCTCTCGGAGAACGCCGACTTCGCCCAGGCCGTGATCGATGCCGGGCTCACCTGGATCGGGCCGCCGCCCGAGGCGATCCGCGGGCTGGGCGACAAGGTCTCGGCCCGGCACATCGCCGCGCGCGCCGGTGCCCCGCAGGTCCGAGGGACCGCGGAGCCGGTCAGCGGTGCCGACGAGGTGGTGGCCTTCGCCGAGGAGGTCGGCCTGCCGATCGCGATCAAGGCCGCCTTCGGTGGCGGCGGTCGTGGGCTCAAGGTCGCGCGGAACATGGAGGAGATCCCCGAGCTGTTCGACTCGGCGGTGCGCGAGGCCGTGGCGGCGTTCGGTCGCGGTGAGTGCTTCGTCGAGCAGTACCTCGACAGCCCCCGACACGTCGAGACCCAGGTCCTGGCCGACCAGCACGGCAACGTCGTGGTCGTGTCCACCCGCGACTGCTCGCTGCAGCGCCGGCACCAGAAGCTGGTCGAGGAGGCCCCGGCCCCGTTCCTGTCCGAGGCCCAGGTGGCGCGCCTCTACGAGTCGAGCAAGGCGATCGTGCGCGAAGCGGGCTACTACGGGGCCGGCACATGCGAGTTCCTGGTCGGCAAGGACGGCACGATCTCGTTCCTGGAGGTCAACACCCGCCTGCAGGTCGAGCACCCGGTCAGCGAGGAGGTCTCAGGCATCGACCTGGTCCGCGAGCAGTTCCGGATCGCCGACGGCGAGGAGCTCGGCTACGACGACCCGGAGTTGCGCGGCCACTCCATCGAGTTCCGGATCAACGGTGAGGACCCGGGCCGCAACTTCCTGCCCGCCCCGGGCGCGCTGAGGGTGTGGGAGCCGCCCTCGGGCCCGGGCGTGCGCGTCGACGGCGGGTTCCAGCAGGGTGACGTGATCGGCGGCAACTTCGACTCGCTGCTGGCCAAGCTGGTCGTCACCGGCCGGGATCGCCAGCAGGCACTCGAGCGTTCGCGACGTGCCCTGGCCGAGTTCGAGGTCGACGGCATCGCCACGGCCATCACGTTCCACCGGGTCGTCGTCAGCGATCCCGACTTCGCCCCGGCGGACCCCGATGAGGCGTTCAAGGTGCATACGCGTTGGATCGAGACCGAGTTCGTCAACGAGATCCCGGCCTACTCCGGCACTGCCGGCGAGGTCGCCGAGCCCGAGGAACGTGCCACGGTGGTCGTGGAGGTCGGCGGCAAGCGCGTCGAGGTCAGCCTGCCCGAGGGGATCTCGATCGGTGCCGGTGGCGGTGGCGCGGCCAAGGGCGCCGCAGCACCCAAGCGCGGTGGTGGCAAGAAGTCCGGCGGCGCCGCGACCGGCGACTCCCTGGCCGCGCCCATGCAGGGCACCGTCGTCAAGATCGCCGTCGAGGAGGGCCAGACGGTTGCCGTCGGCGACCTGGTGGTCGTGCTCGAGGCGATGAAGATGGAGCAGCCGCTCAACGCGCACAAGGCGGGTGTGATCTCGGCGCTGGCTGCGCAGGTGGGGACGACCGTGCCGACCGGGACGGTGCTCTGCGAGATCAAGGACGCGTAGGGCTGCGGGCGTCGGGCTGCGGACGGGATCGGGTGTGCTGAGCGTTCGGCTGGCTGAGCTGGCCGAGGTTCGTGGCCTGCAGTTGGCCGTGCTGCGCCCGGACGGCCCGCTGCCCGGGGACGGTCCTGCGCCGGCTGACGCTGTGCACGTGGGCGCGTTCGACGATGGGCAGCCGATCGGGGCGACCACGATCGGCGCTGCCCCGTGGCCCGGCCCCGGGGACCTCCCGGCGCCGACGTGGCGGTTGCGCAGCATGGCCGTTCGGGCCGACCACCGCGGTACCGGGGTGGGCCTGCGCGTCCTCGACCTGGCCGTGCAGACCGCAGAAGACCACGGCGCGGCCACGCTCTGGGCCATGGCCCGGGTCAGCTCGTTGGGCTTCTACACCAAGGCAGGGTGGGCGGTAGTCGGGCAGCCGTGGGTGAAACCGGGGGCCGGACCGCATCGGTGGGTGTTCACGCCGACGGGCTCGAGCGCACCAAGGTGACGTTGCGCACGACGACGTGCAGGCGCCCACCCGTGGCTGCCCGGCCCACTGCGGGTCGGCCCACTGCCGGCCTGAGCCGTCGCCGACCAGTTCAGGTCATGCGCGGCGTGGGACGAACGGACGCAGCTCCTCGGTGCCGCCGGTAACGGTGACCGAGGTCGCCTCCGGGACCTCGTACCACGCCCCGGGCAGGTCGCCCAGCGGTTCGGAGACGATCAGGCGGCTGTCGTCGGAGAAATTGTGCAGGTTGGGATTGTCCGGGTACCGCTGGTGCAGCAGGGCCACGTCGGCACTGTGGAACAGCGAGCGCGAGACACCCTCGCTGGAGTAGCGGAAGGCCCAGACCCGATCTCCGTCCGTGGTCGCCACGGTCATCTGGATCGGGTGCTCGACACCATGGCGATGCCCGGTGTCCTCGATGAAGCCGACCGCCTTCGCCACGGCCTCGATCGGGTCATCGGCAAGGCCCATCGTCAGGGCGAGGTAGAAGAAGACCTCGGAGTCCGTCGATCCCTCGATGAGGTGGTACAGCGAGGGGTCGACGGCGAAGGCCAGCTCACGCTTCACGGTCGCGAACTCCCGGATCAGGCCGTTGTGCATCCACAGCCAGTTCGCGTGTCGGAAGGGATGGCAGTTGCTCTCCTGGATGGGGCCGCCGGTGGCGGCGCGCACGTGCGCGAAGGCCAGTGGGGAGACCAGGTGCCGGGCCAGATCGGCCAGGTTGCGGTCGTTCCAGGCCGGCTCGGTGCTGTGGAACGTGCCGGGGGTGTCGCCCTGGCCGTACCAACCGAGGCCGAACCCGTCGCCGTTGGTGGTCTCGGCGCCCATGGTCGAGTGCAGGCTCTGGTAGATGAGGGAGTGCTTCGGGGCCAGGAGCAACTCGCCCAACGGGATCGGTGATCCGCGGTACGCCATCCAACGACACATGTGTCCTCCTCGTCCGTGCCCGGCGCGGGCTGCGCGGCAACCTCCTGCCTATCAGCGGGAGTGGGGCAGTCGCTCGGCGAGCAGCGTGGGCGGCGCAGCCGCGCGGAACAACTCGGCAACTTGTTGCTCGAAGAAGAGCAACGCGATCCCAGATTCCGGCGGGCCGGGGTGGGGGTGGGGCCGGGGTGGGGGTGGGGGTGGGGGGGCGGGGCCGGGGGTGGGGGGCGGGGCCGGGGTGGGGGGCGGGGCCGGGGTGGGGGTGGGGGGGCGGGTGGGTGTCAGGGGCTGGCGTCGAGCAGGTTGCGGCGCAGGCCGTTGATCGTGTCGGCGTCCAGGCGCAGGCCGTGGGCCACGTAGGCGTCCATCGACCCGTACTGCTGGCGCACCTCGTCGAAACCTGCCTCCAGGTAGCCCGGCGCCACTCCCAGGACCGGGCTGAGCACTGTGGGGTCACCACCGGCTGCCTCGAACTGGTCGAGGATCGGAGTCAGGACCGGCAGGAGGAACTCGTTGGTACGCAGGTACTCGGCCAGGACGTCCTCCTCGCTGACCCCGAGCAGCAGGAGCAGCACCGCCACCGCCCACCCGGTGCGGTCCTTGCCCGCGGTGCAGTGCACGAGGGCGGGTCCCACCTGCGGTGCGGCCAGGTCGCGGAACAGGTGCCGGTAACCGCGCCGGGCGCTGCGCAGCGTCACGATCTCGCGGTAGGCGAGGTCGAACAGTGCCCCGACGCCCTCCCCGCGTAGGGCCCGGGTCGCCGCCGGCGGATCGGCGAGCAGGCCCGCCAGGTTGGCCGGGATGGACATCGTCGAGTCGGCCAGCACGTCCAGCGCGCGGTAGCCGGCGCCCAGGGGCAGCACGTCCGGGGCCGCCAACCGCTCGGCCGCTGTGCGCAGGTCGAACACCGTGCGGATTCCCAGGGCGGCGAACGTCGACAGGTCGGGCTCGGCCAACCGGCTCAGGTCGGTGGAGCGGTACACGAGCCCTGGTGCCACCTGCCCGCCACCACGCACCGACCAGCCACCGACGTCGCGCAGGTTGCCCACGGTCGCCAGGCTCAGCCCACTGCCCGCCGGCAGTCGCTGGTCGCCCATCTGCTCATCCTCCTCAGGCGCGGGCACGAAGCCGGCTGTCACTCGCGGGCACGAAGCCGGCGCGCAGCCTCGGCGATCGAGCCGGTCAACGACGGGTACACCGTGAACGTGGCCGCCACCTCATCGACCGTCATCCGCGATTCGATCGCCAGGGCGAGACCGAACACCAGCTCGGAGGCCTTCGGGGCCACGACCACCCCGCCGATCACGATGCGCGTGCCCCGCCGGCAGATCACCTTCACGAAGCCATCGGTCATGGCCTGCATCTTGGCCCGCGCGTTGGTGGCCAGCGGCAGGGTGACCACCTCAGCGTTGACCCGCCCGGCGTCGACATCGGCCTGGGTGTAGCCCACCGTGGCGATCTCGGGGTCGGTGAACACGTTGGAGCTCACCGTCCGCAGGTTCAGCGGCGCGACCGCGGCGCCCAGTGCGTGCCACATGGCGATCCGGCCCTGCATCGCGGCGACGGAGGCCAGCAGCAGCACGCCGGTGCAGTCGCCGGCGGCGTAGACCCCGCGCACCGAGGTCCGCGACACCCGGTCGACCTCGACGAACCCGGAGTCGGTGGTGCGCACCCCGGCCTCGGCCAGGCCGAGTCCCTCGGCGTTGGGCACCGACCCGACCGCCATGAGGCAGTGCGACCCGGCGATGGTGCGCCCGTCGGCCAGGGTCACCAGCACACCGTCGCGGGTCCGGGTGGCGGCCTGGGCCCGGGAGCGGCGCAGGACGGTCATCCCCCGGCGCTCGAACACGTCCTCGAGCACCTGCGCGGCGTCCGGGTCCTCCCCGGGCAGGACGCGCTCGCGGCTGGACACCAACGTCACCCGGGCGCCCAGAGCCTGATAGGCACACGCGAACTCCGCGCCGGTGACCCCGGAGCCGACCACGACGAGGTGCTCAGGCACCTCCTCGAGGCAGTAGACCTGCTCCCAGGACAGGATCCGCTGCCCGTCGGGCACGGCGGTGTCGAGCACCCGCGGCCGGGCTCCGGTGGCCAGCAGGATCGCGTCGGCGTCGATGTGCACCTCCCCGCCGTCGGCCAACTCGGCCACCACCGCGCCGGGGCCCGCCAGGCGCCCGCGACCGGCCAGCAGTCGGACCCCGGCCTGCTCGCAGCGCCGCGCAGTGTCCTGGCTCTGGGCAGTGGCCAGGCCGCGGATCCGGCTATTGACCGCAGCCAGATCGACCCCGACGGCCGACGCGGCACCCGTGATCCCCAGGGCGCCGCTGGCACGGACCTGGGTCGCGGACTCGGCCACCGCCAGCAGCGCCTTGCTGGGCACGCAGTCGGTGAGCACCGCCGATCCCCCGATCCCGTCGGAGTCGACGAGCGTCACATCCGCGCCCAACTGGGCGGCGACCAGTGCCGCCTCGTACCCGCCTGGGCCACCGCCGACGATCGCCACCGAGGTCATGGAGGCGATCATCGCGCACTTGGCCACTTCGGCTCGCTATGGGCCGACTCGGACGCCCTGAACCTTCCCGGTCGGCCGCTGAGCAACTACCCTGTGCGACGTGGTCCTCTACGCGGCGTACGGGTCGAACCTCGACCCCCGACAGATGCTCGAACGGGCGCCGCGCTCCCCGGCGCTCGGCGCGGGCTGGCTGGCCGATTGGCGCCTGACCTTCGCCGGCGAGGACCTCGGCTGGGAGGGCGCGCTGGCCACCGTCGTGGAGGAACCGGGCCACAGCGTGTACGTGATGGTCTACGACGTCGCCCCCGAGGACGAGCCCCTGCTGGACCACTGGGAGGGCTCCGAGCTCGGGATCCATCGCAAGGTGCACGTCCGGGTGCAGACCCTGACCGGCGACGAGATGGCGTGGCTCTACGTTGTCGACGCCTACGAGGGCGGCCTGCCCTCAGCCCGCTACCTGGGCATCATCTCCGAGGCAGCCCGCGCGGCCGGTGCCCCCGACGACTACGTCAGCGCCCTGATGCAGCGGCCCTGCCAGTAGCCACGACCGCGACCACGACCCACGACCACGACGAGGGAACCGGGTCAGCGAGCCTCCCGAGACCCATCCCCAGACGGCCCAGCCGCCCGAAGCCCCTGCCGAGGGCACCCAGTACGCCGCGTCGGACGCCGACCCGCCAGAATGCCGGGCATGGAGTGCTCGCGCGCAGAACTGGCCCGCATGGTCGACCACACCCTGCTCAAGCCCGAGGCGACCCCCGAGGACGTGGCCGCGCTGTGCGTGGAGGCCAACGAGCTGGGCGTGTACTCGGTGTGCGTCTCACCGTCGTTCCTGCCCCTGCCCGCTGGGCTGCTGGACCCCGGGATCGCCACCTGCACGGTGGTCGGCTTCCCGAGCGGCAAGCATCACGCCGCGCTCAAGGCGGCGGAGGCGGTGCGCGCGGTGGCCGACGGTGCCCTCGAGGTGGACATGGTCGTCGACATCGGCGCGATCAAGGCGGGCCTGTGGCGGGTCACGGAGAAGGAGATCGCGGCGGTCCGGGTTGCCACCGAGGGCGTCCTGCTCAAGGTCATCCTCGAGACGGCCACGCTCACCGACGACGAGGTGGTCCGGGCCTGCGTGATCGCCGCGGAGGCCGGCGCGGACTTCGTCAAGACGTCCACCGGCTTCCACCCCGCGGGCGGGGCGAGCCCGCATGCGGTCTCCCTGATGGCCAACACCGTGGGCGGCCGGCTCGGGGTGAAGGCCAGCGGCGGGATCCGGACCGCGAGCGATGCCTTCGCGCTGGTCGAGGCCGGGGCGACCCGGCTGGGGCTGTCGGGCACCCGCGCGGTGCTCGACGAGGTTGCCGGGCGCCACGGCGGGCAGCGCCGCTGGCCCGGTCGTTGATGGCCACTGAGTCCTCGGGGGACGACGCGGCCGAACGACGTCGGGTGATCCTGCTGGCCGGTCCGAGCGGCTCGGGCAAGTCGACCCTCGTGCGCGCCTTGGGGCTGCCGATGGTCTACCTAGACGACTTCTACAGGGCGGGCTCGGACCCCACCCTGCCGCGCTCCCCTGAGCTCGGGATCGTCGACTGGGACGATCCGGGCAGTTGGGATGCCCGCAGCGCGCTCGACGCCCTGGCGATGCTGTGCCTGCGCGGGGTCTGCACCGTCCCCGTGTACGACTTCGCCACGAACGGACCGGTCGGAACCCGGCTGGTCGAGGTCGGTCCCGGCCCGTTCGTGGCCGAGGGGATCTTCGCCCCGGAGCTGGTCGACGAGCTGCGCTCGGCGGGCCTGCTGCTCGACGCCATCGTGATCGTGCGCGACCCCTGGAAGAACTTCTTCCGCCGGGCCGCACGTGACCTGCGCGAGCGCCGCAAGCCCCCGGGCACGATCCTGCGCCGGGGCAAGGCGCTCTACGGCCGTGAACCCGGGATCGTGGCCGCGGCGGTGTCGGCGGGCTGCCGCCCGTTGAGCGCCGCCCAGACCCGCGCCGCCCTGGCCCGGTGCGCCCGATCCGCGCGCACGCCTCAGCCCCCCAGGTAGCCCAGGGCGCCAGGCCGGTGGGCGCACTGGTCACCGATCCGCAGCTCTGCGATCCGCCCGGACGCGCGCAGCCCGAGCAGCGCAGTGACCATCCGGGCCCGCACCTGCGCCGGCGAGATCGTGTTCACGTTGATCTTCGTGCCGCCCTCGAAGCCGGCCAGGGTGGAGATCCGCCATTTGAGGTTGATCCGCCAGGGCATCGCCGCGCCCGCACCCACCGGTCGGTAGTGCCACTCCTCGTTGCTGGGGACCAGGCGCCCGGTGGCCGCGTGGCAGGCGTGCAGCAGGTCCGACATGCCGCGCAGGGCCGCGACCGGATGCTCCCAGGGCCGGTGGGCCGCCCCGGTCGAGTAGAGCTCGATGGTGGGGTAGCGGTGCCCCACCCCGGCCAGCGCGATCGCGTGGTCGTTCTCGGCGATGACCAGCCGGTCGCCCATGGCGAGGTCCAGCACCCCGACGTTGAACAGGTCGGGGGTCGCGGCCAGCAGGCCGAGGATCCGGGTCATCAGCGGTCCGTACTCGTCGATGGCCACGAGTTGCTTGTGCAGGTGCTCGAACGAGGCGCCGGCCGCGCGCAGCCAGTTCTGGAACACCGAGACATAGGTGGCGAACGGGCTGGACCCGGTCAGGTCGCCGAGCGCATCGACGGTCAGGGCGAGGAAGGCGTGGTGCTCGTCGGGCGTGAGGTCCCCGGACGAGGCCAGCTGGTCGTCGTGGGTGGCCCCGTCGACGAAGTGCCGGCGGGCCACGATCACGTCGTGCGTGCTGGCGAACAGCCGCACCGAGGCGGCGACGAGCTCGTCGGCCGGCAGCGCCGCGACCTGCTCCGGGTCGGCGCCGGCCGCCCTGGCCCGGGTGCGCATGATCGCCAGCACGTGCTCCCGGCCGGCCTGCGTGGCCGCGTAGTCGTGGGCCCGAGCCTGCACGTCCGCGGGGATCGCGAACCCGTGGTTGGCCTGCCAGTACTCCAGGGGCAGGATCTCGAACAGGTTGGGGATCCGGCGGACCTCGGCAAGCGTCTCGTCGAGCTGCTCGGCCCGCAGGTGGCCGACGATCTGCCACGGCTGCGTGGCGGACGCCGTCGGGTCGAGTACGAGCCGAGCCTTCTCCGGTGGTGTCTCGAGCTGACGGCCCGGGCAGAAGGCGCACCGGTGGTCCCGATCCTCGGGGCGCAGCGGGTCGGGCTCGGGGCCCACCGCTGCCAGCGGTCGATGTGATCGGCCCGGCACCGTCCAGACCACTGTCCCGCTCAGCGGGGAGCGCTGGCGGACCGTCCCGTCGGGCAGGCGCTGCAGGTGGTAGCCCGGGGGCGCGGGATCCGGTTCGGCGCGCTCCTCGCCCACCGGATCAGCCAGCCCCGCCTGCCGCTCCGCCCACCATCGCGCCTGCCGCCCCACCGTCAGCCGCGGCCAACGCCGCATAGCCCGGCTTGATCACGTCGTTGATGAGGGCCAGGCGGTCATCGAAGTGCACGAACGCGGACTTCATCGCGTTGATGGTCAGCCACTGCAGATCAACGAGCCCGTAGTCGAAGGCGCCCGCGAGCAGGTGCATCTCACGGCTCATGGACGTGTCGGACATCAGCCGGTTGTCGGTGTTGACCGTCACCCGGAAACCCAGATCGCGCAACAGGCCGATCGGGTGGGTGGCGATGGAGGCCGCGGCCCCGGTCTGCACGTTCGAGCTCGGGCACATCTCCAGGGGCACCCGGCGATCGCGGACGTAGGAGGCCAGCCGCCCCAGGTGCACCGACCCATCGGGCTCGCGGCTGATGTCGTCCATGATCCGGACACCGTGGCCCAGCCGCTCGGCGCCGCACCACTGGATCGCCTCCCAGATGCTGGGCAGCCCGAACGCCTCCCCGGCGTGGATGGTGAAGTGCGCGTTCTCACGACGCAGGTACTCGAAGGCGTCCAGGTGCCGGGTCGGCGGGAAGCCCTCCTCGGCCCCGGCGATGTCGAACCCAACCACACCCTCGTCGCGGTAGTGCACGACCAACTCGGCGATCTCGGTGCTGCGCGCGGCCGTGCGCATCGCCGTGAGCAGCGTGCGCACGACGATCGGGGTGCCGGACTCAGCAGCGGCCGCCTCACCGTCGCGGAACCCGGCCAGGGAGGCCTCAACGACCTGGGGCAGGGTCAACCCGTCCTCGATGAGCAGCTCGGGGGCGTAGCGCACCTCCGCGTAGACCACCCCGTCGGCGGCCAGGTCCTGCGCGCACTCCCGGGCCACCCGCCGGATGGCGTCCTGCGTCTGCATGACCCCGACCGTGTGCGCGAAGGTCTCCAGGTAGCGCACCAGGGAGCCTGAATCGGCGGACTCCTGGAACCAGCGGCCCAACTCCTGCGGGTCGGCGCTCGGCAGCCGGTCGTAGCCGGTCTCGGCGGCCAGCTCGACGACGGTGGCAGGTCGCAGACCGCCGTCGAGGTGGTCGTGGAGCAGCACCTTGGGGGCACGTCGGGCGGTCTCGAGGTCCAGGGTCATGCCCGGCACACTATCGCCCGCCCGCGGGGTGGCACCCCCCGAGTTCACCAGGTGGCCCTAGCCCAATGTGGCGGCCAGGTAGTTGAACAGCACGTCCCCCGAACGCTGGCTGAACGCGTGCAACTCGTCGGGACTCGCGGTCACCTGGTCACCCTCGAGACGGTCGAGCAGGGTCGTGCAGATCATCGCGAACTTCGGGAAACCCCAATGGTTGAGGTAGCCGGCGAGCATGGCGCCCTCCATCTCGATGTTGCGCACGCCCTGGGCGTCGAGCCACTCCAACCAGGTCGTCTTCGACGAGGGTGTGGCCATGCAGACCGCGCCGTCGAGGCGGAACTGCTCAAGGAAGAACTCGTTGCCGGCCACCGTCCTACCCAGCTGCACCGGGATGCCCGAGCCGGCGCTCGCGGCCACGACGGCCTGGGCCACATCCACGGGGAACGAGCTGTCGAACCAGTGCTCGCCCGCACCACCGTTGAGGACGCGGTAGGGCTTCAGGTCGGCCATGACGCCCTCGGTGCTCACCACCACCGTTCCAGCAGGAAGGCCCACTCCACCGCTGGTCCCGACCCGGGCCCAGAAGATCTCGGACATCGCGTCCTGGTCCCCTTCCTTGAGGAAGAACACCATCCGCATGAGTTCCTGCACCGTGATGGAGGCGCTGGGCATCCCCATCCCGTGGGAGGCGAACAGCACGCCCGCGCAGTAGCGGGTCACGAACCGCTCCTCCTTCGGCAACGCCACGATGGGGGCGCCGCCCTGCAGGGTGCTCCAGCGCTGTGCGAACTCCTGGATCCGGTCGCCGGACCCCGCCAGGATCACCGCCCGAACCGCACGGAACTCCTCGAGGACGCGATCGTCGCTGGCCACCCCGAAGTGGTAGTAGACGTCCGTGCGATGACCGTCGAGAACGCCGTCCAGGAAGCCATGATTGATGTTCTCGTCGCGCATCGTGCCTCCGTGGGGGGGTTTGCGCCTGAAGCGTGACCCGAGGCTACTGCGCCGGCGGGACGCCCGTCCACGGAGCAGGCCAGCAGCCGGCCCGGTGCCCAGTCCGGGGTGTGCAGGCCCGCGCGGGTAGCCTGCTGCGAAGTCGCAGGCCGTTGGGGGTCCGGACCGAACACGATGAAGGAGGCGGGCGCCCATGTCGGGTCTGGTCGTCTTCGGCTGGCTCAGTTCGATCCTGGTCGTCTGGTCGCTGATGCAGGCCCGGGTGCTCCGGTTCCGGGTGATGAACCTGACCGGTGCCGCGATCGCCACCGTCGTCAACGCGATGCTCGGGATCTGGGCGTTCGCCGCGATGAACGGCGCGATTGCCGTCATCGACGCCTACTGGATCTGGCGATTGACCCGCCAGCGCCACGACGAGGCAGCCTACGAGGTCCTCGAGGTCGGCATCGATGATGCATACCTCCTCCATCTCCTGCGGGTGCATGCCGACGGTGTCGCCGCGACGCATCCCACGTTCTCGATGACGTCGGTGGCGGGGCCGGAGGGCTCGGGCCAGCCCGAGGGCGTCCGCGGTCGCTGCGCGTTCCTCGTGCTGCACGGCGACGAGACGGTCGGGGTGGTGGTGGTCAGGGACTCCGGTGCCGGCGTGGGCGAGGTCGAACTGGACTACGTCACCGAGCGGTTCCGCGACTTCACGCCGGGCGAGTTCGTCTACCGGCGATCGGGGGTGTTCGCCGACAAGGGCTTCACCCGACTGGCGGTGCAGGCACAGCCAGGATCGAGCGACTACTACGAGAAGGTCGGGTTCCGGCCTGTCGAGGACCGCTGGGAGCGCCCGGTGGGGGCAGCCTCCTAGGTCGCGGTCAGTCGCCGGCGCACATCCTGGGCCACCGCGGACATCCGCTGCGCGGCCACCGCCCGTGCGGCGTCCACACCGTCGGCACCGACCGTGGCCCGGACCTCGAGGTAGGCCTTGATCTTCGGCTCGGTCCCACTGGGCCGGATGATCACGCGCGCCCCGTCCACACCCAAGGCCGCGCCCAGCAGGTACTTCAGCCCGTCGGTCGGTGGCAGGTCCAGCGAGCCCTGCTCGAGGTCGATCGTCCCGGCGACCTCCAGCCCGCCGAAACCGCTGGGTGGCGCCGCGCGCAGCGAGACCATCAGCGCGGGGATGGCGGTCAGGTCCGTGAACCGCAACGACACCTGGCCGGTGGCGTGCACACCATGCTGGGTGGCCAGATCGTCGAGGACGTCCTGGACGTCCCTGCCCTCGGCCTTGAGCGCCGCAGCCATCTCGGTGACGAGAAGTCCGGCCGAGATCCCGTCCTTGTCCCGCACGCCCGTAGGGTCGACGCAGTAGCCCAGCGCCTCCTCGTAGCCGAACGCGAGATCCTCGGCGGCCCGGGAGATCCACTTGAAACCGGTGAGCGTCTCGCGGAAGCCCAGGGCGGCGTCGCGGGCGATCGCACCGAGCAGTTGCGAGCTGACGATGGAGTTGGCGTAGGTCCCGGTGACCGGCGTGCCAGCCCGTTGCCCGCGCTGCAGGATCCACCAACCCAGCAGGGCACCGACCTCGTCGCCGGTGAGCATCCGGAACCCACCTGCTGCCAGCGGGATACCGACTGCGCACCGGTCGGCGTCCGGGTCGTTGGCCAGCACCAGGTCGACGTGCTCGGCGCCGGCGAGGTCCATGGCCAGGTCCATGGCACCCGGTTCCTCGGGGTTCGGGAACGACACGGTGGGGAAGTCAGGGTCCGGCTCGTCCTGGGCGCGCACCGACAGCGGGGCTGGGAAACCCGCACCGGTCAGCGCGGCGCTCATCAGGGGGCTGCCGACCCCATGCATGGCCGTGTAGGCCACCGAGATGTCCCGGGGGCCGCCGGGCAGCGCCAAGCCGCACACCCGGGCCAAGTAGCTGTCGACGACACCCTCGTCCAGGGTGGCGTAGTACTGCGAACGAGGGATGTCGGCCAGCGCACCGACGGCCTCGATGCGGGCGGCGATCCCGGCGTCAGCCGGAGGCACGATCTGCGAGCCGTCACCGAGGTACACCTTGTACCCGTTGTCCTCGGGCGGGTTGTGCGAGGCAGTGACCACGACCCCCGCGGACGCGCCGTACGTGAGGATCGCCCCGGCCAGGACCGGCGTGGGCAGCGGTCTCGGGCAGACCATGGCCCGCAGTCCGGCACCGGCGAAGATCTCGGCGGTATCCCGGGCGAACACCTCGGAGTTGTGGCGGGCGTCGAAGCCGATGACCACAGCAGTTCCAGCCTCGCCCTGGTCGAGCAGGTACTGGGCCAGGCCGGCCGCAGCCCGGGAGACCACCACCCGGTTCATGCGGTTGGGGCCGGGGCCGAGCTTCCCGCGCAGCCCGGCAGTGCCGAACTGCAGCGTGCCGGCGAAGGCGTCGGCGAGCTCCTCAGCAGCGCTCGCGTCACCGCTCTCGGCGGCCCTGATGCGCTCGTTCAGCTCCGCTGCCGTTGCGGGGTCGGGATCCGTGTCGGCCCACTGCGCTGCCCGGTCCAGCAGGTCGTGATCGATGGCGCTCACAGCTGACCCACCACCGTCGCCAGCAGGCCACCCATCCGTTCGGCAGCCATCTTCCCGGCGTCGAGGACCTCCTCGTGGTTGAGCGCCGCACCGGTCATCCCGGCAGCCAGGTTGGTCACCAGGGACAGGCCGAGGATCTCCATCCCGGTCTCCCGGGCTGCGATCGCCTCCAACGTGGTCGACATGCCCACGAGGTCCGCGCCGAGGATGCCGGCCATCCGCACCTCCGCCGGGGTCTCGTACTGCGGACCACGGAACTGCAGGTACACGCCCTGCGCCAGGGTCGGGTCGATCTGTGCGCACAGGGCACGCAGCCGCGCGGAGTAGAGGTCGGTGAGGTCGATGAACCTCGCCCCGCGCAGGGGCGAGGCACCCGTCATGTTGATGTGGTCGCTGATGAGCACGGGTGTGCCCGGCGTCCAGGCAGGGTTCAACCCTCCGCACCCGTTGGTCAGCACGATCGTGCGGCATCCTGCCGCAGCCGCCGTCCGGACCCCGTGCACGACTGCCTCGACCCCGCGGCCCTCGTAGAAGTGGGTGCGGCCGAGGAACACCAGCGCCCGGCCACCGGTGGGGGTGGCGATGCTGCGGATCATCCCAGCGTGTCCGGCCACAGCGGGAGGTGCGAACCCGTGCAGGTCGGTTGCGGGGAACTCCGCCAGCGTCTGGCCGAGCAGATCGACGGCAGGCAGCCAGCCAGAACCCAGGACCAGGGCGAGGTCGTGGGTCGAGGCACCGGTCAACTCGGCGAGCTCGAGGGCGGCCTGGGCGGCTGCGGCAGTGGGGTCCTCGAGCAGGGCTGCGGCGTTCGTGGTCATGACGGCGACGCTATCCCCTGCTCAGGCCCCGAGGCCTCGCGAGGCACGACCCTGAGCGGCGATCGGTGGTGCCTGCCAGGAGCCGGCCCGCTTGGCCATCCCGCTGCGGTCGCTGGATCCGCCGAGCTCGCGCAGCAGATGCGGGCTCGGCTCCGGCGGGCGATGATCGCGCCGACGGGGTCACAATGACCTGCATGACACTCACGCGTGCGGAGCTGGCCCGAATGGTCGATCACACCCTGCTCAAGCCTGAGGCGACCCCCGACGATGTTGCAGCCCTGTGCGCCGAGGCCAGCGACCTTGGCGTCTTCTCGGTCTGCATCTCGCCATCGTTCCTGCCGCTGGCCCAGGGGCTGCTGGCCCCGGAGGTCGCCACGTGCACGGTGGTGGGCTTCCCCAGCGGCAAGCACCACGCGCAGGTCAAGGCGACTGAGGCGGCTCGGGCAGTGGTCGACGGCGCCGACGAGGTCGACATGGTGGTCGATGTCGGCGCGATCCGGGCGGGACTGTGGTCGATCACCGAGAGCGAGGTCGCCGCTGTTCGGGCCACCACCGACGGAGTGCTGCTCAAGGTGATCCTCGAGACGGCAGCTCTGACCGACGAGCAGATCGAGCGCGCCTGCATCGTGAGCAGCGAGGCCGGTGCCGACTTCGTCAAGACCTCCACCGGGTTCCACCCCTCGGGGGGCGCGACCGCCCATGCGATCTCGCTGATGGCCAACACCGTCGGCCCAACACTGGGCGTGAAGGCCAGCGGCGGCGTGCGGACTGCAGCCGCGGCACTGGAGATGGTCGCTGCCGGGGCGACCCGGCTGGGTCTGTCGGGCACCCGGGCCGTGCTCGACGGGCTCGACGCAGTCCCGGCCAACTCCGCAGGACCAGCCGAGGACGGGTACTGACCGACCCCTGGGGGCTGGCGGGTCAAGAGGTCCAGCAGCATGGCCGAGCGGATGCCGGGCCGAACTCCCGGCTCACGAGCCGTGGGTCAACCACCGTGGCGGGCCAGTTGCTCCCGGGCGGCGACCAGCGCGGCATCCGGGGTGAACCCGAACTTGCCAGCAGCTCCTGGACCGCGTCCATGGCCAACGTCCCCATGGTGGCCACGGCGAGATCATCGGGGTCGGTAGCTCACGGCGCTGGCCATGGGGCGCCTATCGGTTCAGGAGCGGGTGCGCAGGTCGTTGGCGTCGAAGGCGTCAGGCAGGATCTGGGCCATCGGGCGTACCCCGTCGGTCGTGTGCACCAGGCAGGCCGGCCCACCGTGCTCCCACAGCAGCTGTCGGCAGCGGCCACAGGGCATCAGGTCCGCGCCGTGCTGGTCCACGCACACGACCGCCACCAGTCGTCCACCGCCGGAGGCATGCAGGCTGGAGACCATGCCGCACTCGGCGCACAGGGTCAGACCGTAGGAAGCGTTCTCCACATTGCACCCAGTGACCACCCGACCGTCGTCGACGAGGCCGGCCACCCCGACCGGGAAGTCCGAGTAGGGCACATAGGCGTGCTCCAACTGCGCGACGGCGGCCGCCCGCAGCGCCGTCCAGTCGATCATCGCCTCGTCCATGCTCGCTCCGGCGATCAGGACTTGATGTAGGGGATGCCGTCCGCGGCCGGTGCCCTGGACCGTCCCACGAGACCAGCCACGGCGAACAGGGTAGCCAGGTACGGGGCCATCAGCATGAACTGGCTCGGGATCGGGGTACCGATGATGCTCAGGACCTGCTGCAGCTGATCGGCGAAGCCGAAGAGCAGGGCCGCGGCAATCGCGCCCTTGGGTGACCAGCGTCCGAAGATCATCGCAGCCAGGGCGATGAACCCCTTGCCGGCAGTCATGTTCTTACCGAAGGCTCCGACCGAGCCGAGCGTGAAGAACGCACCGCCCAGACCTGCGACCATGCCACCGTAGAGCACGTTGCGGAACCGGAGCTTGTTGACGTCAATGCCCACGGTGTCTGCAGCCTTGGGGTGCTCACCCACGGCCCGGACCCGCAGCCCCCAGCGGGTCTTGAACAGCGCCACGTGCACCAGTGCTGCGATCAGGTACATGAGGTAGACGATCAACGACTGGTTGAACAGCACCGGACCGATGATCGGGATGTCGGACAACAGCGGGATCGCGATCCGTTGCATCACCGGTGGGCTGTTGAAGGTCTCGACGTTCTCCGAGAGCACGGCCGAGTAGAAGAACGAGGTGAGGCCCAGCACCAGGGTGTTGATGACCACACCGACGATCACCTGGTCGACGAAGTAGACGACCGTGAACACGGCCAGGATCAGGGCGACCAGCAGGCCCGCGACGACCGCGGCGATCAGCCCGGCCAGCAGGCTGTTGGTCACCGACCCGACCACGGCCGAGAGGAACGCCCCAGCGAGCAGCTGACCCTCGATCGCGATGTTGACCACGCCCGCGCGCTCGCAGAGCACCCCGGACAGGGCCCCGAAGATGAGCGGGACGCTGAGCAGGATCGTGCCCTGGAGCAGGCCGGTCAGCGGGATCGACTTGCCCGCGGCCACCCAGGCCAGGAACGACATCACGAACGCGACCCCGAACAGGGCCAGTGCCCAGGTGGGGGTGGGCTTGTGGGCTCGGGCCCACACCACGGCCCACCCGGCCAGAGCCAGGCAGACAACAGCCATGGCCAGTGCGAATGCCATGGACGGGACCACCAGGTCCGGCAGGGCGATGGCCGCGCTGCCCAGGGTCAGGTCGAAGGTCGTGCTCTGTCCAGACGTGCCCATCAGGCCGAACACCACCAGGGCGAGCAGGCCGAACACGCCCATGACGATGGGGGTCTTGTAGGAGATCGGAAGGACGAGCTCGGACTCGGCTGCTGCCGGTGCGGAGGATGTGTCGATTGCCATCTCGATCGTCTCCTTCTAGGCCGGGCTCGGCGCCCGCAGGCGGAAGATCTTGCGCACCAGCGGTGGTGCGGCGATGAACAGCACGATCAACGATTGGACGACGAGCACGATGTCGATCGGCGTCCCGGTCGCGGCCTGCATCGTCGAGCCGCCCGCGCGAAGGGCGCCCATCAGGATGCCCGCAGCGACCACACCGCCGGGCCTGCTCTTGCCCAGCAGGGCCACGGTGATCGCGTCGAAGCCGATATCACCAGCGATCCCGTTGCCGAGTGCGTACTCGGTGGATCCGCCCAGGATCTGGTTCATCCCGGCAAGGCCGGCCAGGGCACCGGCGACCACCATGACCCCGGTCAGTGCACGCTTGACGGTGATTCCCGCCGTACGCGCTGCGCTCGCGTTCGCCCCCACCGCGCGGAACTCGAACCCGATCGTCGAGCGCTCCAACAGCCACCAGATGAACCAGGCCGCCAGCAGCGCGAGGATGAAGCCCAGGTTGAGTCGGTAGTCATCACCGAGGATCTTGGGCAGCCGGGCCGACGCGGCTACCGGCGAACTCAGCGGATCGTCGCGGCCCGGCCGCTGGAACGCGTCGAGGGTCAGCAGGTACTGCAGCAGGTAGATCGCGATCCAGTTGAGCATGATCGTGACGATCACCTCATGGGCACCCATCTGCGCCTTGAGCATGCCCGCGATGCTGCCCCAGATGGCCCCGCCGATCATGCCGCCGATGATGGCCAGGATCAGGTGGATCGGGAACGGCATGTCGTAGGTGAACCCGATGTAGCCGGCGACGATCGCACCGACGATCAACTGGCCCTGCGCGCCGATGTTGAACATGCCCGCCCGGAACGGCAGCGCGACCGCGAGGCCGGCGAAGATCAGGGAGGTGGCGGTGTACAGCGACTCGGTGAAGGGCCGCAGTGCACCGGTCACCGTATAGGCGCTGAAGTCGATCACCGACCCGGAGAACAGCGCCTTGTACGCCGACCACACGGCGTCCCAGGCCGCAGAGAGCGTGTCGGTCGGCTGCGAGAAGAAGTACTTCATGGATTCGCGCACGTCGTCGTCGGCGAACGCGATCAGTATGGCGCTGATCACCAGGGCCAACAGGAACGACAGCACGTAGATGATGGTCTGGTCGACCCAGGCCCGGCGCTTCTTCGGCTCGGGGGTGGGGGCGGCGAGCTCGGCGGTCAGCTCGGTGGTGCTCACTGGGTCCCCTCCTCATCCACCATGGGTCCAGGTTCGGGTCCGGAGTCGGGTCCGGGCGGACCGGAGCCGGGCCCGTGCTCGGAGACTGCGTCGGGGGGCACGACCAGGGGTTCGTCGACCAGGTCCTCCGCGACGTGGGCTGCGGAGCTGGCCTGAGCAGCCTCGAGGGGCACTCCGGCCATCATCAGGCCGAGGACCCCGCGCGGGGTGTCCGGGCCGACGATTCCGACGATCTTGCCCCGATACATGATCGCGACCCGGTCAGCCAGGGCCGCCACCTCGTCGAGCTCGGTGGACACGATCAGGACCGCAAGGCCGGAGTCACGCTCTGCGACGACGCGCTCGTGGATGAACTCGATGGCGCCCACATCGACGCCGCGGGTCGGCTGCGAGGCCAGGAACAGAGACACGACCGGCTTGGACAGCTCGCGGGCGAGCACGACCTTCTGCTGGTTGCCGCCCGACAGGGAGCCGGCAGGCAGCTGGACGCCGGTGGTACGCACGTCGAACTCCTGCACCTTCTCCTCGGCGTTGCGCTCGATCACCGCAGGCTTCATCCGAAGCCCGCTGGCGAAGGGGGCCTGTTGGTACTGGTCGAGAATCATGTTCTCGGCGATGGAGAACGCACTGACCAGCCCGTCGTGGGAGCGGTCCTCGGGGACGAAGCCGATCCCTGAATCCAGGATCTGCCGGGTGGAACGGCCCACGAGCTCCTCGCCATTGAGCAAGATGGAACCGGTCACGAAGTCCTCCAGGCCCATGATCGCCTGCGTCAGCTCCGTCTGGCCGTTGCCCTGGACTCCCGCGATGCACACGACCTCGCCGCCGCGGACTTCAAGGTCCACGCGGTCGACCATCGCCTGCCCGGTGGCCGAGCGCACCGTGAGCCCACGCAGCGACAGGACGATGTCCTTGGGCTGCGCTGCGCTCTTGTCCACCTTGAGGCTGACGGCCCGACCTACCATGGCCGCTGCGAGCTCGGTCTCCGACGCGGTGGGCAGGGCCGTTCCGACCACCTTGCCACGCCTGATGACCGTGATGACGTCAGCGACCGCCTTGATCTCGCGGAGCTTGTGGCTGATCATCACGACTGAACGTCCAGTCGCCTTCAACTGACGGATGATCTCGAGCAGTTCGTCGGTCTCCTGCGGGGTGAGCACGGACGTGGGCTCGTCGAGGATCAGCACCTGAGCGTCCTTGACCAGGGCCTTGATGATCTCCACGCGCTGCTGCACGCCGACCGGGAGGTCCTCGACCAGCGCGTCGGGGTCCACCTCGAGGTTGTACTTGCGCGACAGCTCGAGCACCTGGTTGCGGGCGGCCTCCAGGTCGAGGAATGCCCCTTTGGTGTGCTCGTGGCCGAGCATCACGTTCTCGGCGACCGTGAACACCGGGACGAGCATGAAGTGCTGGTGGACCATGCCGATGCCGGCATCCATCGCGTCACCGGGGTCGTGGAAGTTGACCTCCTTGCCGTCAATGAGGATCTGGCCCTCATCCGGGCGATAGAGGCCGAACAGGCTGTTCATGAGCGTCGACTTGCCAGCACCGTTCTCGCCGAGCAGGCAATGGATCTGGGCCGGCTCAACGAGCAGATCGATGGCGTCATTCGCGGTGAACGTGCCGAACCTCTTGGTGATGCCCCGAAGTTCCAGTTGCACGGTGCTACCTCCGCTCGACGGACCAAGCCTGCTCGGCACCCTAGCGACCGAGACTGCCACGCCGCCGCGCGGAGGCGGCGATTGGCCCGGACAACGCACGAGGTCCCCTCGCGCAATGCGCGAGGGGACCTCGATCAGTGCGGGAGCGCGACTACTTCGGCGAGTTCGCCGACTCCACCGTGATCGAGCCGTCGACGATCTGCGCCTTGAGGGCGTCGACCTCCGCGGTCAGCTCAGCCGGGACCTTCGACTCGAAGTCGTGGTACGGGGCCAGGCTCACGCCCTCATTGGCCAGGGTGCCGATGAACGGGGTGTTGTCGAAGTTGCCGGCAACGGTGTCGACGGTGGCCGCCTCCACAGCGGTGGCGATGCCCTTCTCGACGGTGGTCAGGAAGACTTCCTTGTACTGCGAGGCGGACTCGTAGCCGTCGGTGTCGACCCACACGATCGAGACCTTGCCATCGGACTCCTGCGCCGCCGCGGCAGCGCCGAGGCCGGTCCCGCCGGCGACCGGCATGATGATGTCCGCGCCCTGCTGAATCAGGTTGCTGGCCAAGTTCTTGCCCCCGGTCTGGTCGTCGAACTTGCCTGCGAACAGGCCGTCCTGCTTCTCCTTGTCCCAGCCCAGCAGCTTGACGTCGGCGCCCTTGTCCTCGTTGTACTTGTCCACGCCATCGGCGAAGCCGTCCATGAACACCGAGACGGTCGGCAGCTTGATGCCGCCGAAGGTGCCCACGGTGCCGGTCTCACTCATGCCCGCGGCCAGGTAGCCGGCCAGGTAGGCGGCCTCCGCTGTGTTGAACAGCAGGGGCTTGATGTTCGCGACCGGCTCACCGTCGTTGGTCGGGTTCTCGTCGACGATCGTGAACCGCTCGTCGGGATTGTCGTTGGCGCCGGAGAGGGTCGCGTCGCCCAACGAGAAGCCAACGGTCACGATGATGCCGCAGTCCTCGGCGATCAGGCTGTTGACGTTGGGCGTGTAGTCCGACTCGGACTTGCTGGTCACGTACTTGACCTCGATGCCCTGGCTCTGCTCGGCAGCCTGCAGGCCCGCCCAGGCCGACGCGTTGAAGGAACGATCGTCAATACCGCCTTGGTCGGTGACCATGCACCCCAGGAAGTCAGCTGCAGCCGTGCCACCGGAGGCCGCGCCCGAGGCCGCATTGTCCTCGGGTGCCTCACCACAACCGGCAAGGGCCAGCGCCGCGACGGCACTCACAGCGAGCAATCGAGTCTTCATGGTTCTCCATCTCAGTTCGACGAGGCGCCGCTTCGGCGCCAGACCGCGTCGGCCTTGGACTTTACTCGCTCCAGCAGGTACTCAGGACTGGCCCGGCGCGTAGCTCGGGACACGATTGGGTCACGATTGGGTCATTGCCGCTCGGGGCGCATCCGCGAACGGACTGCGGCGCAGCCCCCATGAAGTGGCTGGCCAGGGAGTTCGTCGGATGGCTCAGAACACGTCGTTCGGCACGTACTCGCCCCACACGTCGCGCAGGGCCGTGCTGACCTCGCCCACCGTGGCCCGGGCGATCAGGGCCTGCTTCATCGGGTAGAGGACGTTCGCCGAGCCGCGCGCGGCCTCGCGCACCGCCTCGAGCAGGTTGCTGATGTCGCCACGCTCGGCGCGCAACTCGGCCAGGCGGGCGCGCTGCTCTGCCTCGATCGCCGGGTTCACCCGCAGTGGCTCGTAGGGCTCGTCGGTGTCGATCGTGAACTTGTTGACGCCCACGACCACGCGCTCCCCGGCGTCGATCTCGTTGGCGATCCGGTAGGCCGAGCGCTCGATCTCGGACTTCTGGAAGCCGTTCTCGATCGCCGCCACGGCGCCGCCGAGCTCGGCCACCTTGTCCATGAGGTCGACCGCCGCCGCCTCGACCTCGTCGGTCAGCGACTCGACCGCGTACGACCCGGCGAACGGGTCCACCGTCTTGGTGACATCGGTCTCGTAGGCGATCACCTGCTGGGTGCGCAGCGCCAGGCGGGCGGCCTTCTCGGTGGGCAGGGCGATGGCCTCGTCGAAGGAGTTGGTGTGCAGGCTCTGGGTGCCGCCCAGCACAGCGGCCAGGGCCTGGACCGCGACCCGGACCATGTTCACCTCGGGCTGCTGCGCGGTGAGCTGCACGCCGGCCGTCTGGGTGTGGAAGCGCAGCATCATCGACTTGGGGTTCTTCGCGCCGAACTCCTCGCGCATGACCCGGGCCCAGATCCGGCGGGCGGCGCGGAACTTGGCCACCTCCTCGAGCAGGCTCGTGCGCGAGACGAAGAAGAACGCCAGCCGCGGGGCGAAGTCGTCCACGTCCTGACCGGAGGCGATGGCCGCACGGACGTACTCGATGCCGTCGGCGAGGGTGAAGGCGATCTCCTGCGCGGGCGTGGCCCCGGCCTCGGCCATGTGGTAGCCCGAGATCGAGATGGTGTTCCACTTGGGCAGCTCGGTGGCGCAGTAGCTGAAGATGTCGGTGATCAGCCGCAGGGACACTGCCGGCGGGTAGATGTAGGTGCCCCGGGCGATGTACTCCTTGAGCACGTCGTTCTGGATGGTGCCGGTCAGCGCCGAACCGGCGATGCCCTGCTCCTCGGCGACGATCTGGTAGGCCAGCAGCAGCACGGCGGCCGGGGCGTTGATCGTCATCGACGTGGAGACCTTGTCCAGCGGCAGGCCGTCGAACAGGATCCGCATGTCGTCGATCGAGTCGATGGCCACCCCCACCTTGCCGACCTCACCGGAGGCCAGCGGGTGGTCGGAGTCGTAGCCCATCTGGGTCGGCAGGTCGAATGCGACCGACAGCCCGGTCTGGCCGGCGGCGATCAGCTGGTGGTAGCGCGAGTTGGACTCCGCGGCTGTGCCGAACCCGGCGTACTGGCGCATCGTCCAGGGGCGGCCGGTGTACATCGACGGGTAGACGCCGCGGGTGTAGGGGTACTGCCCCGGAGCGCCGATCGCGCTCGGGTCGGCGTCCGCGCGTGAGTCGGCGTCGTACAGGGGGGCGAACGGAAGACCGGACTCGGTGATAGCCATGGCGCAAGGCTAGGCCCGCCGCCCCCCGGAGCGTGGATCACCCCGCCCTGTTCCGCCAGGACCAAGGACCCCACCTGCGCCGACCCGCGCCCCCGCACCCCGCCCGCCCCGCCGGCACCGCCGGCCCCGCCGGAACAATCTGGGATCGACTTGCTGCAACAGGAGCAACACGTTCCCAGATTCATCGTGCCGAGGGGTGCGGGTGCACCGGTCGGACCATCCCCGGGACGCCGCTCGTATCAACCCGGGACGCCGGCCTGTGGACAACCGCTGGTGGATCCTGGCTCGTGGGGCCACGATCGCGCCATGCCCCGCAGGAACGCCGACCTCGCCCGCGTGATCACCGCGCTGGAGCGCGACGTCGAGGACCTGGGCCGCGTGTGCACCTACCACCAGGCACGCTCCGCGGGAGTCACCGCTGATGCGATCCGGCGCCTCATCGACTCCGGGCGGTGGGTGCGCGTGCATCGCGGCGTGTTCCACCTGCGCAGCTCAGCACCGGACCTGCTGGCACGGATGTGGGCCGCCCACCTGGCCCTGGGACCCACCAGCGTGGTGGCCGGCGCCGCCGCGGCGCACTACTGGGGCCTGCTCGAGGGCGGACTGGCCGCGGATCAACCCGTGCGGGTGCTGCTCCCCGAGTCCGTGCGCCGACGGGCGGACGGAGTCCAGGTCCGCCGCGTCCCGCACCCACACGAGCGAGCCCACCCGAGCCGCCTGCCACCGGTCCTGTCCGTCGAGCACGCGGTGATCGATCTGGTCGGCGCCTGCGCCTCTGACGCGGCGGCAGTGGAGATCGTGCTGCGGGCCGCCCGGATGCGCCTGACCACACCGCAGCGGATCCGCGATGCACTCGCCGGGCTGCACCGGGTGCGCCGGCGCGTACTCATCACGTCCCTGTGCACCGAGGTGGAGGCCGGGCGGACCAGCCCCTTGGAGGTCCGCTACCACCGCGACGTCGCCCGTCGGCACGGGATGCCCCCGGCGTCGGCTCAGGTCCGGGCGTATTCGGGGGAGTCGGTGGCCTACCGGGATGTCCTGTACGCGCAGTTCGCCACAATCGTCGAGCTCGACGGGCGGCTGGGCCACGAGACGGAGTTCGACGGCTTCCGCGACCAGTCGCGTGACAACGCGGCCACGCTCACCGGGGCGGCCACGCTGCGCTTCGGGTGGATGGCGGTGACCCGTGATCCCTGCGCGGTCGCGGTGGATGTCGGGCGCCTGCTGCGGCTGCGTGGCTGGACCGGTCAGCTACAGCCGTGCTCACGGAGTTGCCCAGCGGGCCGCGCCTCAGGGTCGATTCGGGCCGCCTGATCGCCCACCGCCCGCGCGCCACCGCGCAGACGCCCGCCGCCCAGCGTGCGGCACCGCCCTGCGAGGAGCCGCGTTCCACCGCTGTCTCAGATGAACCTGGGATCCAGTTGCTCATCAATGGTCAACAGAATCCCAGATTATGAATACGCGCGAGGCGCGGGCGCGGGGAGCGCGCAGGGCGCGGGGCGTGTGGTGGGCGCTGGACGCGGGGAGCGCGCAGGGGGCAGGGCGCGGGGCGCGGGAGCGCGCAGGGCGCGGGACGCGGGGCGCGGGGCGCGGGAGCGCGCAGGGCGCGGGACGCGGGGCGCGGGAGCGCGCAGGGCGCGGGGCGCGGGGAGCGCGCAGGGCGCGGGGCGCGGGGGCGCGGGGGTTGGCGCGGCGGCTGTCCGGCGCGGGACCTTGGGCCCGGGGGTTCGGGCATCCTCGCCCGTGCGCCGGACGGCCCCGGGACTAGACTGCCCACCATGTGGCGGATGCCCTGCCACGGATGCCCACTTCGCCCACAAGGAGGCTCCACCGATGGCCAGTGCGCCTGCGGGGACCCTGTACCGCGGCGGTGAGGGGATGTGGTCCTGGGTGGCCCATCGCATCACCGGCGTCGCGGTGTTCTTCTTCCTCCTCGTCCACGTCCTGGACACCGCCCTCGTGCGGGTGTCCCCAGACGCCTACGACGCGGTGATCGCCAGCTACAAGACCCCGATCGTGAACCTGCTCGAGGTCGGCCTGGTCGGGGCGGTGCTGTACCACGCGCTCAACGGGATCCGGATCATCCTCGTGGACTTCTGGGCCGAGGGCCCGCGCCACCAGAAGGGCATGTTCCGCGGCATCGTGATCGTCTGGGTGCTCATCATGATCCCCGGTACCTACTTCATGCTCCAGCACACAGTCGAAGCCCTGTTCGGGAGTACCTCATGAGCATCGAGATCGCCGATCCGCGCAGCGCGCGGACCACGAGCAGGTCGAGCAACTTCGAGCGCTACTCCTGGATCTTCATGCGCGTCTCGGGCCTGGTGCTGGTGTTCCTGGTCCTGGGCCACATCCTGATCATGAACGTCCTGGACGGCGGCGTGCAGCGGATCAACTTCGGCTTCGTCGCCGGGCGCTGGTCCAGCCCGTTCTGGCAGACGTGGGACCTGCTGCAACTGTGGCTGGCCATGCTGCATGGCAGCAACGGCATGCGCACCGTCATCAACGACTACGCCGAGCGGCCGGGCACCCGGTTCTGGCTGCGCGCCCTGCTGGTCGTGGCCTCGGTGTTCATCCTCGTCCTGGGGACCCTGGTGATCTTCACCTTCGACCCCAACATCGCCTGATCGGAGAGTGGCCCGCGCCATGCAGAACCACAGCTACGACGTCATCATCGTGGGCGCCGGGGGTGCCGGCATGCGGGCGGCCCTGGAGTCCGGGCCGCGGGTGCGCACCGCGGTGCTGACCAAGCTCTACCCGACCCGGTCGCACACCGGCGCGGCGCAGGGCGGAATGTGCGCGGCCCTGGCCAACGTCGAGGAGGACAACTGGGAGTGGCACACCTTCGACACGATCAAGGGCGGTGACTACCTGGTCGACCAGGACGCCGCGGAGATCATGTGCAAGGAGGCCATCGACGCGGTCATCGACCTGGAGAAGATGGGCCTGCCGTTCAACCGCACGCCCGAGGGTCGCATCGACCAGCGCCGCTTCGGCGGGCACACCCGCAACCACGGCGAGGCCGCCGTACGCCGTGCCTGCTACGCCGCGGACCGCACCGGCCACATGATCCTGCAGACCCTCTACCAGAACTGCATCAAGGCGGGCGTGGAGTTCTACGACGAGTACTACGTGCTGGACCTGCTGCTCGCCGAGGTAGACGGCCAGACCCGCACCGCCGGGGTCGTGGCCTACCAGCTCTCGACCGGCGAGATCCACACGTTCCAGGCCAAGTCCGTGGTGTTCGCCACCGGCGGGTTCGGCCGGGTCTACAAGACGACCTCCAACGCGCACACGCTGACCGGCGACGGGATGGCGATCGTCTACCGCCAGGGCCTGCCGCTCGAGGACATGGAGTTCTACCAGTTCCACCCGACCGGCCTGGCCGGCCTGGGCGTGCTGCTCACCGAGGGCGCGCGCGGCGAGGGCGGCATCCTGCGCAACGCGTCCGGCGAGCGGTTCATGGAGCGCTACGCCCCGACCATCAAGGACCTCGCCCCCCGCGACATGGTCGCCCGGGCCATGGTCCAGGAGGTCCGCGAGGGCCGCGGCGCGGGCCCGCACAAGGACTACGTCTACCTGGACCTCACGCACCTGCCGGCCGCGCAGATCGAGGAGAAGCTGCCCGACATCACCGAGTTCTCCCGCACCTACCTGGGTGTGGACCCGATCACCGAGCTCGTGCCGGTCTTCCCGACCGCCCACTATGCGATGGGCGGCATCCCGACCAACGTCAACACCGAGGTGCTCAAGGACAACGACACCGTCGTGCCGGGGCTGTACGCCGCCGGTGAGTGTGCGTGCGTCAGCGTGCACGGCGCCAACCGGCTGGGCACCAACTCACTGCTGGACATCAACGTGTTCGGCCGCCGGGCGGGCATCGCCGCCGCCGAGTACGCCGCCACCGCCGAGTACGTGGACCTGCCCGAGGTCGGCGCCAGCCGGGTCGACGCACTGGTGCGCCAGCTCCTGGAGGGCACCGGCACCGAGCGGGTGGGCGACATCCGCCGGGCCATGCAGGAGACGATGGACTTCAACGCGCAGGTGTACCGCACGCAGGAGACCCTGATCCAGGCCCGCGACGACGTGCGCGCGCTGCGTGACCGGTTCGCCAACGTGGCCATCCACGACAAGGGCACCCGGTACAACACCGACCTGCTCGAGGCGATCGAGCTGGGCTTCCTGCTGGACCTGGCCGAACTGGTGGTCGAGGGGGCGTTGGCGCGCAAGGAGTCCCGCGGCGGGCACGCCCGCGAGGACTACCAGACCCGCGACGACGTCAACTTCATGGCGCACACGATGGCCTACCGCGAGGTGGCCCCGAACGGTGCGCCCACGGTCCGCCTGGACTACAAGCCCGTCACAGTGACCCGTTACCAGCCGATGGAGCGCAAGTACTGATGGCCACCGACACCGCCCAGCCCGACGCCGCCGCACCCGCACCGGCCCCCGCCCCGGAGGCTCCCCCGAAGCCGTTCCCGGTCACCGTCCGGGTCCGCCGCTTCCTGCCCGACGAGGGTCCCGAGCCGTTCTGGCAGGACTTCACCGTCGATGTGTTCCCCACCGACCGGATCCTCGACGCCCTGCACAAGATCAAGTGGGAGCAGGACGGCACGCTGACGTTCCGACGCTCCTGCGCGCACGGCATCTGCGGGTCGGACGCGATCCGCATCAACGGCCGCAACCGGCTGGCGTGCAAGACCCTGATCAAGGACCTGAACTCCAGCAAGCCGATCATCGTCGAGGCGATCAAGGGCCTGCCGTTGGAGAAGGACCTGATCGTGGACATGGAGCCGTTCTTCGCCTCCTTCCGCGAGGTGATGCCGTTCCTGATCACCACGGGCAACGAGCCCACCAAGGAGCGCATCCAGTCCGCCGAGGACCGCGCGGTCTTCGACGACACCACCAAGTGCATCCTCTGCGCCTGCTGCACGACCTCGTGCCCGGTGTTCTGGACCGATGGGCAGTACTTCGGTCCGGCGGCGATCGTCAACGCGCACCGGTTCATCTTCGACAGCCGCGACGAGGGCGCCGAGCAGCGCCTGGAGATCCTGAACTCCAAGGAGGGAGTCTGGCGCTGCCGGACCACCTTCAACTGCACCGACGCCTGCCCGCGCGGCATCGAGGTCACCAAGGCGATCCAAGAGGTCAAGCGCGCCCTGATCTACCGGGGCTGAACCCGACGCGGTCCACGCGCGACACCTGCGGCCCGGTCGGGCGAATCAGCGTCGGGTTCCGGCCGCGTCGCTGCCGGGAACTGGGCGCTGGGACACCTAGCCTGTGTCCCGTTATGGGTGCCTCTTCCCGCGTGCTCGCCGCGCTCACACTGTCCGCCGGGCTGCTGCTGCCCACCGCCGCCGCGATGGCCCTGCCCAGCGAGGATGCCGCCACGGAGGCTTCCACGGGCAGCGCCGCCGAGGTCCCGATCCCGACTGGGGATCCGGTCGCCAACACCAGCATCGAGGTGCCCGACTTCGGCACGGCGAGCTGGATCCTGGCCGACCTGGACACCGGCGAGATCCTGGCCGCGCGCAATGCCGAGGCGCCGGTCCGCCCGGCCTCCACCCAGAAGCTGCTGACCGCACTGACGGTGGCCCCGCGGCTGGCCCCGGAACAGCCCTACCGCGCGGTGAAGGCCGACGAGGAGGCTGAGGGCAACCGGGTCGTGCTCTACCGGGGCCTGGAGTACAAGGTCTCGGACCTGATGCACGCCGCCCTGCTGCCCAGTGCCAATGACGCCGCCGAGGCCCTGGCCCGGGCCAACGGCGGCCTGGACGTGACCCTCGAGCAGATGAACGCCGAGGCTGCCCGGCTCGGGGCGACCAGCACGACTGCGAAGAACCCGAGCGGCCTGGATGCGGACGGCCAGGTGACCACCGCCCTGGACATGGCGCTGATCGGTCGGGCCGCATTCGCCAACCAGGAGATCGCCGACTACCTCACGCGTCGAGTGGTGGACTTCCCGGGCAAGCGCGAGGCCGGCGAGCGCGTCATCTACCCGATCTACAACCACAACCGGATGTTGGCCCACCCGAGCTTCGTCGGCCCGATCGGTGGCAAGTCCGGATACACCACCAAGGCGGGCAGGACCCTGGTGGCCGCCGCGGATCGCGGTGGGCGGCGGCTGCTGGTCACCATGTTCCACATCGGCGGCAACACCTACCGGACCGGTGAGCTGCTGCTCGACTGGGGTTATGCGAACCTCGACGCGCTGGCTCCGATCGGCACCCTGCCGCCCCCGAACGCGCCCACCCCCACCTTCGAGCGCACGATCATGGCCCTGCCCGAGGTCGGGACCGCCCCGGTGAACCGCACCGAGGCGCGGGCCGCGGCGCCGGCTGCCGACGCCCCCACCTCCTCGCAGGGGGCGAGCTCGTTCGGCCTGCCGGGGGTGCCCTCGATGCTGACCGTGCTGACGCTGCTGGGCTTCGTGGTGGTGGCCCTGCGTACGCGCGTCTACTGGATCGCCCATCGCAGTCGGACCGGCTGGGTGGAGCTGGATTCCTGGGCCCGGCGCCAGGCCCGCTCCTCGGCCCACCGCGGACCGGTGGATCGGCGGGTCCGGCCCGCGCCTGCCCGCCAGTCCCGCGAGTCCGCCGAGGACCTGATCGGCGCCCGGCGCTAGCCCCCACCTCGGCGAGCAGCTCCGGGGCGGACACCTTCTCGGGTGTCCGCCCCGGAGCTGTGTGCGGGGTCGCCGGGATGATTCCGGCTGGAGGGGATCAGGCCACTGCAGCGTGGGTGAGCCGCTCCTCGATCTGCTCATCGGTGACGCCACTGCGCGACTTCAGGGCGGTGACCATGAACCCGCTGATCACGGTGCCGACCACGATGGCCAGCAGGTACATGAACGGGTTGGACACCAGGCCGGTGACCCAGATGCCGCCGTGCGGGGCACGCAGCTCCGAGCCGAAGGCCATGACCAGGGCGCCGGTCACTGCACTGCCGGTCATCAGCGAGGGGATGACCCGCAGCGGGTCCGACGCGGCGAACGGGATCGCGCCCTCGGTGATGAACGAGGCACCCAGCAGCCAGGCGGCCTTGCCGTTCTCCTGCTCGGACTCGGTGTACAGCTTCGGGCGCAGGATCGTGGAGCTCAGCGCCATCGCCAGCGGCGGCACCATACCGGCTGCCATGACCGCGGCCATGATCTGCAGGGCGGGGCCGTTGTCGTCGGCGATCGCCTGGGTGAGGTTCAGCGTGGCGAACACGTAGGCGGTCTTGTTGACCGGGCCGCCCATGTCGAAGGCCATCATCAGGCCCAGGATCGCGCCGAGCAGGATCGCGTTGGCACCGGACAGGCCCGACAGCCAGTCGGTGAGCCCGGACTGCACGGCTGCCAGCGGCTTGCCGAGCAGGGTCAGCATCAGCACGCCGTTGAGGAACGTGGCCACCAGCGGGATGACCACGACCGGCATCACCCCGCGGACCGCCTTGGGCACGTCGAGCTGCGCGAGCCACCGGGCGATGAAGCCACCGGTCAGGCCGCCGACGATCGCGCCCAGGAACCCGGCCCCGATCGTGCCGGCCGCGACACCGGCGACGAAGCCGGGCACCAGGCCGGGCCGGTCGGCGATGGCGTAGGCGATGAACCCGGCGAGCACGGCGTTCAGGAAGCCGAACGCGGTCGCACCGAGGATGAACATCAGCCCGGCCCAGTCGTTGAGGCTGAAGAAGCCGAACTGGTCGATGAAGCCCGGCACGTCGTCGTTGACCGCAGTGATCTGGTACCCGCCGAGCATGAAGCTCAGGGCGATCAGGATGCCGCCACCGGCGACGAACGGGATCATGTACGACACACCGGTCATCAGGTAGCCACGCAGGCGGATGCCGAAGTGGCCCTCCTCGACCTTGGTGGCCATGCCACCGCCGGCCGCCGGTGCAGCGGCGCTCGTATCCGGGATGGCAGCAGGCCCGGATTCGACGGCAGCGACCGCCTCGGTGATGATGCCCGGCGAATCGTTGACCGCGCGCTTCACCCCCACCTGGACGGTCGGCTTGCCGGCGAACCGCTCGCGGTCACGCACCTCGACGTCATTGGCGAAGATCACGCCATCGGCCGCAGCGATCACGGCCGGGTCCAGGGACTTGAAGCCCCCGGAGCCCTGGGTCTCGACCGAGATCTCATGCCCGGCTGCCTTCGCGGCCTGCTCGAGGGCCTCGGCAGCCATGTAGGTGTGCGCGATGCCGGTCGGGCAGGAGGTGACGCCGACGAACTTCATCGGCCTGGGGCCGGCCGCCGGTGCGCCGGTCGCTGCGGCAGTGGCGGCCGCGGTGGGTGGCCCACTGGCCGCTGGCGCGTCGAGTGCCGCGCTGGTCGGTGGCTGGGCAGAGGCTGCGGCCGGGTCGGCAGCCGTGGCCGGTGCGGTCGCAGCGGCGGATTCGGGGTTCGCGGCCGAGTTGATGGTGTCGGCGACCACCTGGGGATCGGTGGCACCGAGCAGCGTCTCGCGGAACTCCGCCTTCATCAACGCCCGCGACAGGCTGGCGAGCAGCGTGAGGTGCTCGTCACCACCGCCCTCGGGCACGGCGATCAGGAACACGAGCTTGGCGGGGCCGTCGGCAGCACCCCAGTCGATGCCGGAACGGGACCGGCCGAAGACGACGGTGGCCTCCCCGACGCCGGCGGACCGGGCGTGCGGGATGCCGATGCCGCCCTCGATGCCGGTGGGCAGCAGCTCCTCGCGCGCCGCGACATCGGCACGCAGCGCAACCGGGTCGGTTGCCCGACCGGCTGCTTCGGCCACGGCGACCAGGCGGTCGATCGCCTGGTCCTTCGTGGTGGCGAAGTCGTCGAGGGTCAGCTCGACGAGTTCTGTGGTGTTGACGTTCATGTCATGACCTCCAGGTGGACAAGCGGGTCGGGCA
Source organism: uncultured Actinomycetes bacterium (assembly GCA_963798745.1). Classification (GTDB taxonomy): domain Bacteria; phylum Actinomycetota; class Actinomycetes; order S36-B12; family CAIYMF01; genus Prado023. Next base: position 108,804 of record CAWCUF010000007.1, on the reverse strand, counting down.
GTTGGGCGTGGGCTCAGGGAGGGGTGGGTCCGCGGGGCAGGACCGGCTACCGAGGCGCACGGATCAGGCGGGCTCAGCGGCGATGTCCATCACCTCCACGGCGTCGGGATCGATCAGTTCGGCGGGCGGCACACCCGTGCCCGGGGTCTGCACGGCTGCGGTGGCCCAGGCGATGCCCACGCGCAGCGCCTCCGGGCCGGAGCCACCGGCGTGCAGGAAGCCCGAGAGCAGGCTGTCCCCGGCGCCGACGGTGCTGAGCACGGCTACCTTCGGGCCCTTGGCCAGCCAGCGGCCGCTGCCGTCCACGAGCACGGCGCCCTCGGCACCGAGACTGCAGATGACGGCCTCGGCGCCGCGAGCGCGGGCCTCGTCACACCCGACCAGGACCTCGTCGAGGGTGCCCAGTTCGCGCCCGAGGACCTCGCCGAGCTCCTCGGCGTTGGGCTTGATGAGGTCCGGGTGTGCGGCGAGTCCGTCGGCCAGGGCTGCCCCGCTGGCGTCGAGGGCGAACCGGGCCCCCGCGGTGCGTGCGGCCTCGGCGAGCTGCGCCACGACGCCGGTGTCGAGGTCTGCGGGCAGGCTGCCGGCCACGACGACCCAGCCCCCGGGTGTGATCAGCTCGGCCACCGCGCCGAGCAGGTGCTCGACGTCCTCGCCCGACAACTCGGGGCCGGCTTCGTTGAGCTTGGTGGTCGTGCCGTCGGGCTCGACCACCGTCACGTTTGCGCGGGTGGTGCCGGTGATCCCGATGGCGCGGTGCGGGATCCCTGCCTCGGCCAGCAGCCCGAGCAGGCCTCGGCCGATCGAGCCACCGGCAGGCAGCACGGCCACCGACTCGGTGCCGTGGGCAGTCAGGAAGCGCGTGACGTTCACCCCCTTGCCACCCGGGTCCTCCTGCGTGGAGTCGGCGCGGATGACCTCTCCGCGCTCGAGGGCGGCAATGGCCAGCGTCCGGTCGAGGCTGGGGTTGAGGGTGACTGTGACGATCATGCGAGCACCACCTGGGGTCCGGCCGCCTCGATCGCGGCGACACTTGATTGAGCTAGGGCTGAATCCGTGACGAGCACGTCGACCTGGTCGAGGTCGGCGACGTGCGCGAAGTGGTCGAATCCGAACTTGGTGTGGTCGGCGAGCAGGACCCGACGGCGTGCCGAGGTGGCGAACGCCGACTTCACGGCGGCCTCGGTCGCGTCGGGTGTGGTCAGGCCACGCTCCAGGGAGAAGCCGTTGATCCCGAGGAAGGCCACGTCGACATACACATGGTTCACGTACCCGACTGCATCGACCCCAACCGTGGCCAGGGTCCGACCACGGACCCGGCCGCCGACCAGGTGCACCGTGAGCGTGGATCGGGCGGCCAGCAGGGAGGCGATCGGCAGGCTGTTGGTGACCACGGTCAGCGCCCGGTCGGGCAGCAGCGTGGCCAGTTGGTAGGTGGTCGACCCGGCGTCCAGGGCGATCGCGCCCTCCTGCTCGGGCAGCAGGGCCAGCGCGGCCCGGCCGATGCTCGCCTTCTCGGCGGTGAGCACCGACTCGCGCGCGGCGAGGGCGGGCTCGAAGCCGATCAGGTCGGTGGCGATCGCACCGCCGTGCACACGGCGCAGCACGCCGGCGCGCTCCAGGACGGTCAGGTCGCGTCGGATGGTCTCGGCAGTGACGCCGAAGGTCTGCGCCAGGTCGAGCACCTCGACCCGCCCAGCGGTCCGCGCTCGACCGCTGATCGCCGCCTGCCGCTCTTCCGCATACATCCGTTTTCCTCCGTTTGCATCTGTCTCACCCTAGTGAACACCTGAAACCCACGGATGTCAACACATACGGATGTATCCAGACTGAGATGCAGTTCCGCGCTATGGAGCACCGCCCCGGCAGCCCCATACCCCGCCCCGTCCGGAATCCCGCCAAGTTCGCTGCGCCATCGCCCGATCCATCCATGTGTGCTGGGCGTTCTGAACCTCGAACGTGGATGGATCGCCTCGGCAGCGGCGGGGACGCGCTGGCCGGGGCTGGCGGGGGGCGCCGGGCTGAGAAAGCACAGGGTGGGAGTGCCGGGGTAGGTGCTGGGCCGCGCTACAGTCGGCCGGCCTCGTGCACGCGGCGCAGGAAGTCCTGGGTGCGCCGGTCCTGCGGGTCGTGTAGCAGTGCCGCCGGGGTGCCTCGCTCCACGATCGTCCCGGCCGACAGGAAGCAGACCTCGTCGGCGACCTGCTCGGCGAAGCCCATCTCATGGGTGGCGATGACCATCGTCATGCCCTCGGCCTTGAGCTCGCGCACGGTCATCAGGACGTCGTTGACCAGCACCGGATCCAGCGCGGAGGTGACCTCGTCCATGAGCATCAGCCGCGGCGAGGCCGCCAGCGACCGCACGATCGCCACCCGCTGCTGCTGGCCACCGGACAGTCGGTCGGGGTACTGGGCGGCCTTGTCGGCCAGGCCGAACCGCTCGAGCAGGCCCCGGCCGTTCTCCTCGGCCTGCGTACGGCTGGTCCCGTAGACCTTGCGCGGGGCCAGCGTGATGTTGTCCAGCACGCTCAGGTGCGGGAACAGGTTGAACGACTGGAACACCATGCCGATCTGGCGGCGCACGTCGTCGGGGTCGATCTCCGGGTCGGTGATGTCCCAGCCATCGAGGCGGATCACCCCGTCGTCGACCGGCGCGAGCAGGTTGATGCAGCGCAGCAGCGTCGACTTGCCCGACCCGCTGGCACCGATCAGGACCGTGACCGTGTGCTCGGGCACCGCCAGGGACACCCCGCGCAGGACGTGCTCGGCGCCGAACGACTTGTGCACGTCGTGGACTGCGAGCCGGGGCTGATCCCGGTCGTCGCTCATCCGCCCACCTGGGAGTTCTGCCGCTCGATCGCGCGGTGCACGAACCGGTCGGTGACCCGGGTCAGCGGCACCGTGATGAGCAGGAACAGCACGGCGGCCACCACGTAGGGCGTGTAGTTGAACGTCCGCGAGGACTCGATCTGCGCGGCCCGGATCGCATCGATCACGCCCAGCACCGAGATCAGGCCGGTGTCCTTGAGCAGGGACACGAAGTCGTTGAGCAGCGGCGGCACGACCCGGCGGATGCCCTGGGGCAGCACCACGTAGCGAAGCGCCTGGCCCGAGGTCAGGCCCAGCGAGCGAGCCGCGGCGACCTGGCTGGGGTGCACCGAGAGGATCCCGCTGCGCAGCACCTCGGCCACATAGGCCGCGTAGACCAGCACGATCGCGGTGGTACCCAGGATCACCACCGACGAGGTCATCCCCGACAGGCCCAGCGCCGGCACGCCGAACCCCACGAGCAGGATGACCAGCAGGGTCGGCACGCCGCGGAACAGGTCGACGTAGCCGGTGGCCAAGATTCGGAACGGCGCCAACGCGGGCGAGTTCGACGTTCGCGCCAGCGCGAGTGCCAGGCCCAGGACGGCGATCAGCACGGAGCCGATCAGGGTCAGCCGGATGTTGAGCAGCAGGCCCGTGGCGACCGCGGGCAGCACGTCCACGGCATAGCTCAACATCGAAGAACGTGGCCCGCACGACCGGCCAGCCCGGCGAGCGCACGACGATCGCGACCAGGGCCCCGAGCACCACGATCGTCGACGCGGCGGCGATCCCCATCCGGCGCCGCGACTGCCGTTGGCGCACGCCACGCCGACGCAGCTCCTCGGCGCTGGGCGTGCGAAGGCCGCCTGGTTGGCTCACCGGGGCACTACTCGAGCGTGGGCGCGCCCGCGTCGCTGCCCAGCCACTGCTCCTGCAGCGTGGCCAGCGTGCCGTCGGCGCGCAGCATGTCCACAGCCTGGGTCGTGCACGCGGTCAGCGGACTGTTGTTGGCCAGCAGGATCCCGAACTGGTCGGTGGGGCTGCCTTCTGCGCCGGGCAGTTGGCCGACGAGGACCCCGTCCTCGATCTCGGCGTTGACCAGGTAGAAGGCAGTCGGGAGGTCCACGACGAGGCCGTCGATCTGGCTGTTCTTCAGCGCGCTGACCGCCGCGGCGTTGTCGTTGTAGACCCGCACCTCCTGGCCGGTGGCCAGGGCCTGGGCCGACTCCAGCGAGGTGGACCCGATGGCCGCACCGAGCTGGGCCTCGGCGAGGTCGGCCAGGGACTCGGCCCCGGCGATCGAGGACTCCTTGTCGGCCACGATCGCCTGGTTGACGTCGTAGTAGGAGGAGGAGAAGTCCACGGCCTTCTCCCGGTCGTCAGTGATCGAGAACTGCTGCAGGTTCCAGTCGAAGTCCTTGGCCCCCGGGGCGATCGCGCCGTCGAAGGTGGTCCTCACCCACTGCACGTCGGACGGGGCGTAGCCCAACTTCGCTGCCGCGGCGTAGGCGACGGCCGGCTCGAAGCCCTCACCGGACTCCGGGGCGTCATCGACGGCCCACGGCTCGTAGGCGGGCTGTCCGGTGGCCACGACCAGGGTGCCGGGCGTCCTGGTCGCCAGGCTGGCCTTGTCGCAGGTGGCGCTGGCCGAGGGACCGTCAGCCGCATCACCTGCGGAGTCCTCCGACGGGGAGCAGCCGGTCAGGCCCAGTCCGGTCACGGCCAGTCCGGTCGCGGCCAGGGCGGCGAGCATGCGCGTGCGGGTCACGGGGTCCTCCAAGGGGGTGCGGTCGCTGGCCCCGAAGATACCCGGTGCCGGGCGGCACGTCGGCACCGCCACGAGCGCGTCGCCGGGCGGGCGGTCCGCCAGGGCGTCAGCCGGCCCGGGGCAGGATCCCTGGCGCGAGCTGCGCCGGGGCGCTCGAGGGCGCCGGACGCAGGGCGCGCACCGCCAGGACCAGTGCCCAGACCAGGGCCACGATCCGCGCGGTCTGCACGGCGATGCCGATGAACCCCCCATCGATGATGTCGATGTAGGAGAACGGGTACAGCGCCTGCGCGGCCAACGAGGTGATGGCAACGGGGACGACCGCCCGGCGCATCCCCGGCGAGCCCGCGGCCCATACCAGGGCCAGCATCCCGACCAACCACACGTTGTACTGCGGGGACAGCACCCGGGAGGTGACCATCAGCCACAGGATGGCCACGAACGCGATGTCTGCCGCGGGGGCGTGGTCCAGCCGACCCAGCGCGCGGGCGGCGATCAGCACCAGCAGGCCCACCGCGGTCAGCGGGATCAGCCAGGGGGCGATCGCGTCGGCAAGCGGCACTCCCACCTCCGAGGATCCGTACCGGAACGCCTCGGGGATGTCGTGCCCGACGAACAGGCGCGCCCAGACGAAGGGCAACGCGGCCACCGACTCGGTCTGCAGGCCGCGCGCCTCACCGTTGCCCAGGAAGCTGCTGCCCACGCCCGGGAACGCCCAGGCCGCAGTCACCAGGACCACCACGGTGGTCAGCACGGCACCGACCGCGCCGCGAAGCCAGACCCGTTGGCTCAGCGCCAGGGCCATGATCGCCGGCCAGACCTTCAGGGCCCCGCCGACGGCCAGGATGCCCCAGCCGCCAGGGGGACGGCCAGAGCGAGCAGACCGCCCATCGCCGCGAGGGTGGGGATGACGTCGTAGCGGCCGTAGAGGATCGGACCGATCAGCAGCGGTGCGAACAACCAGAGAGCGTAGCCGTCCCAGCGGCCCCGGGAGTGGGCGTCGCGGGCCAGCAGCCTACTGATCGCGATGTCGACAGCGACGAACAGCACCGCGAACAGCCAGGGCTGGGCCCCGATCAGCCCGATCCCGCCGAACACGAACGCGGCCAGGGGCGGGTACTGCCACATCGGGTCGTCGACCGGGACCTGGCCCGACGCCATGAGTTGACCCCAGTCGGAGTACACGTTGAGGTCGTCGAAGATGTGCTTCCAGTCGTGGTGGAACATCATGGCCAGCGCGACCAACCCGACCAGCGCGCGGGTGCCCAGCCACCAGGTCAGCCGGTAGCGCCGGTCGGACAGTCGGGCCGGCTCGGGCGTCAGTGCGCCCGGTCGCAGCCAGCGCCGGCGGACGTGGGTGGGCACGGTCACGCACGCATTCTGCCCCGAACTGCGCTGGGCAAACGTCGGATGGACGTGTGCCCCGCGCGCCCGAGGGCTACTGGTAGGACACCCACCAGGGTCGCGGGTCGACACCGAAGGTGGTCCGCGCGTTGGGCGTGGGTTCGTCCTCGTCGTAGAAGTTCTTCCACCCGAATCGCAGCGCCTTGGGCGCGTTGGCGCGCAGTGCTGCCCAGGTGTCGAGCTTCTGCCCCATCGTGCCGTCGCCGTCCATCTGCACGATCACGGCCAACTCGTCGTGGCTCAGGTCGAGGTCGGCGCGGTCGGTGATCATGTCGGTGCGGAACTGGTGGAGCAGCACCATCTTCTGGGGCAGGTCCGCCTCGGCGGTCAGCCCGGCCAGCCAGTCGAGGGTCTCGTTGATCTCCGCGGCGCTGACGCTGCCGATCTGGACCAGCGGCTTCTGCGTGCCGTACAACCGCCACTCCGGATCAAGGGCCAGGCCGACATGTGGCTCGAGCAGCAGTTCCTCGTAGTCGCGCGCCTGGCTCAGGAAGTCCGACTTGCCCGACTGCAGGTCCAGCACGACGTAGATCCCGGCCTCCGCGGCCGCGTCCACGAGCGGGCGCAGGACTTCGACATCCCATTCGTTGGAGTAGTTGCCGTCCTTGCCCGGGGCGCCCGCGGCCACCGTGGCGATGATCTCGAACGCAGGCACGATCGTGTCGTCGGTCAGGTCGGCGTACGGTGCGGCGACCTTGCGGGCTCGGGCGACCGAGCTCTCAGGCCCCTGTTCCCCCAGCACGCCGAGCGCGCCGGTCAGCGGGTGGCCATAGAGCGCCACGTAGCGCTTGTCGTCGAATACGGTCTGCCCACCGCCGGGCAGTTGCACGCCGGTGCTGGCCACCGCCACCCGCTGGCCGAACTCGTCGTCGGACCCGAAGTCGGCGCCCACGCCGATGGCCACCGCTGGGTCGGCTTCGGCGAGGGCTTCGATGTCGGCGGGCCGGACGCGGGGGTCGGGGTCACCGACCTCGATCGCGCTCGCCCCGGCGGCCTGCAGGGTCGCCAGCGCGGCAGCCTGGTCGTCCCGGCTCGAGGAATCGGCCTCCACCAGGCTGGCCACGTTCTCGACGGGGCTGGTTGCCTCGAACTCGGGCAGGTCGCCGACGGAACCGACCACCTCGACACCGGGGAGGTCGGGCGGGTCAGGCCCGATGTGCAGCACAGTGGTTGCTCCCAGCCGGGACAACTCGGCGGCCACCGGGGCCAGCGGGTCCGCGGCGGAGGCGTCGGGACTGGCGCTCGCCGGGTCCGCGACGGCCTCCGGGCGCGCTGTCGCAGGACTGGCGCTCGCCGGGCTCGCGGCTGCCGGGCTCGCGGGGTCGGGCAGCATGAGGACCGGGACACCGAGGTCGACCGCCTCGATGGCGGCCGGCTCGATCGAGGCCGGATCGCTGACGGTGACCGCGACGGGGCTGGTCTGCCACACCGCCGCACTGGCCTGGATCGACAGCGCGGCACCATCGCGTGCGTCCAGCACGAGGGAGCTGACCGGTGCGACGGCCCGCGCGGCCGGTGTGGTGTCCGGCGTGTCGGACCCGGCAGCCCCAGCGCCACCGTCCGACGAGGTGCACGCGGCCACCGCCAGGATGCCTGCGAGCGTCGCCGTCAGGCGTAGGTGGAGAGGTCTGCTCACGGTTCCTCCGTGGGGTTGATGACCGGGTCGTCGGTGGGCCCGTCAGTCTCGTCGGCGACCTCAGGCGCGGGCTGCCCGGCGACCACGCACGGGTCGACGCCCTTGACGGCCAGCACCGTGGCCGCCGCGTCGTTGAGGCGGTCCTGGCTCACGGTCCCGTCCTTGATGGCCCTGCGCAGCGCGCGGCGGCCCTCCTGGGAGCCGCCGGGGCCGACGATCCCGAGGTCCCCACCGGCGGCGACGAAGCCGACCAGGGCGCCACCCTGGGTGGGCTCGCCGGAGGCGGCCATGCCCAGCGCGTCGCTGACGATCAGACCGTCGAAGCCCAACTCGTCGACCAGCAGGCCAGCGATCGTGTCCCGCGACTGACTGGCCGGCGTGTCCGAGTAGCCCGGGATCGTGGTGTGGCCGACCATCACGCCGACACCACCGTCGACCTCGCCGGGGATCTCGGCGAAGGGCACCAGGTCGACCTCGCGGAGCTCGTCGATCGGCGGGCCGACCGCGAGCTCGTAGTGCGTGTCCGCGGTGGCGCCGCCCTGGCCGGGGAAGTGCTTGAGCACCGGCAGCAGACCGGCCTGCGCGTAGCCCTGCGCGGCGGCGGTGCCGAACTCGGTGACCACCGCGGGATCGGTGGAGTAGGCCCGCGGGCCGACGCCGGGCCCGTGGCCGACGTCCACCACGGGGGCGAACACCAGGTCCACGCCCCAGTCCGCCAGCGCCTGGCCGTGCCGGGCGTACATCGCACGCACCTGGTCGGGGGTCATCGTCATGGCCTGGCTCTGGGCCGAGGGGATCGCACCGATCACGTCGGCGTAGCGCGAGACCGGACCGCCCTCCTCGTCGGCGGCCAGCAGAGCGCCGTAGCGGGTTCCGGAGGTGGCCACCTCCAGGGCCCCGGCCGTGTCAGCGGTCAGGCGCCCGTTGGACAGGACCCCGGCGATCAGGCCGTCCTCGAGCCAGGGCTGCACCCGCGGCAGGTCGGTGGTGGTCACCAGCATGGTCTGACCGATCCGCACGTCCAGCGGCAGCCGTGCGACGCAGGCGGCGATCGGGTCGACGGTCTCGGTCGGCGTGGGTGCACGCGAGGCGGCGGGCGCCTGGCTCACCGGCGGTGAGCCCGGTTCGGCCTCCGGCGCGCCGGCGCAGCCGACCAGAGCCAGGGTCAGCACCCCGGCGATGATCGGTGCAGCGGGGGCAGGGACCGGACGCATCGGACAAGCATGCCATCTGTGGACGGACCGGACCGCCGTCGTGCTACTCGTGGACCTCCACGATCGGGGCCTGCGGGGCGTTGTTGCGCACGGAGGCAATGCCCTCAAGGGCGGACTTGCGCGTCGCGTAGCCCTGACTGGCTGCGATGACCTGTCCGTTGCTGGCCTTGAGCCGGAACCGGAACTTGCCAGCGTTGTCGGTGTAGAGCTCGAACTTGCCCGCCATCCAGATCCCCTTCCGCGGCCCCGTGTGGCCTGTGCGCGAGTATGGCCGCCAGCGGGGTGCTGTTGCGCGCCATGGCTACCGGCGCGCACCCCCGCGGAGCTTGGACATGCGCCGTCGGCGGGCCTGGCCCAGGCGCTTGCGCAGCAGCGCTGCGGTGTCCCGGGTGCTCAGCCCCTCGATGGCCGTGTGGTTGGCCTCGTCGAGATCGGCCCTGCTGGGCAGGTCGGCGGCCGTCCCGAGGATGCCACCGAGGACAGCCTCAGCCGCGGCCTCGACCGGCAGGAGCACGTGGTCGGGTGGGTCTCCGGCCGGGATCGGGTCGGACAGGCGGGCGAGGTCGCCGTGCACGGTGATCCCGAGCGCTGTCACCCGCTCGGCAGTCGCCCGGCCGAACTCCTGGCCGGAATGGACCGCCCATTCGGGGGTCGCGAGCGTGGGCTCGTCGCGGGCCGGGCGGCGGGACTCGACCATCCGCAGCACCGCCCCGCGTCGAACGCCGGCCTGGTAGGCGGGCCAGTCCCACTCGCTGGCCCCGCCCTCATTGACCAGCCGAAGCAGCTCGGCCTCCGCCGCGGTCATCGACCGGTTGCTGGCGCCGATCTCCGGGTCCGGGACGAGGAGTCCCTCGGGCAGGCCGAGCAGGGCTTCGAACGTGCGGAACAACCCGTTGCGGTCGGCGTCGTCGAGCACCACGAGGCGCACCCGCTCGGGCCCGAGCCGCTTGGCCCAGCGCTCCATCACCCCGGCGTGGTCGTTGCGGCGCCAGAAGTTCGGCGACGGGGGGCATTCCGGCGGGTTGGCGAAGGCGCTCTCCAGCCATTGGCCGTACGGCATCGCCAGGCCGTACTTGAGGTACTGCTGGTAGGAGGAGGACAGCAGCTTGGTGAACGGCCGCAGCGTGCTGACCACGTGCAGGCGCTCGGCGCCGAGGTCCTCGATGATCCGATCCAGGTGGGCTGCCTTGGCCAGCGACAGGGCTTCGCTGGAGATCATCACCCGACCGGCGTGCCCGCGGCTGTCGGCGACCAGGTCGTTCCAGTACTTGGCACGGGGGGGCCGACCTCCCTTGTCGCCCCACCCCCAGGTGCGATCGGTGACCGCCATCGCGGCACGGTGGTGCGAGCGCAGGACGCCGGGATAGAGCACCCCCGCCTCGCGCAACTGGCTCCGGGTGCTGGCGAAGGCCGACTGCAGGGCGGTGGTCCCGGTCTTGTGGAACCCGACGTGCAGCAGGATCGCGTCCTGCGGCAGCGGCTCGATGTGCTCGGACATGGGACCTCCTGGACGGACCGGACAGATGCCAGCAGGCTACCGAGACCGCTCGCCGGCCCCGGTCGGCAGCACCCAAGGGGGCGCTAACGTGCGGCTGAGGACGGCCCCTCCTGGCCGAGCTGCGCCCCGGCCTGCGCGCGCTGGGCCTCGGCCCGGACGTGCACCGCCTCGCGGACGTAGCGGTGCTGCTGGTCCTCGGGCACCACAGTGCGCACCTCGGTGTGCAGCATGCGGTCGAGCAGGGTCCGTCGCCTCGGATCGAAGAAGCTCAGCACGCCGGTGGCCACCCACACGATCACGCCCAGGGAGCCCAGCCAGCTGCGGGCCATCGCGCGCCAGAAGAAGGGATTGCGCCCGTCGGGGGTGCACACGCGCGTGCCGACCAGCCAATCACCCAGGGTGCGCCCGGTCAGCCACCAGGCCAGGCCCATGTAGAACGGCACGAACGAGGCGCCCAGCAGGCTCATGGTCACCACCAACCACGTCGGGATCGGCGAGATGAGCGATTCCAGCAGGTTGACCGCGGCGGCGAGCGCCTGGCTGACCAGCCACCCGACGAGGGCGACGTCGAAGGCGAGCGCCAGGGCCCGGGTGACCACCCCGGCGTGGGCGAACTCCCGGCCCGGTGGTGCCGGCGGCACGGGCATCGCCCGCCAGGCACGTCGCTGTTCGGCCAGGCTGTCCAGGGTCACCCGGGTGGCCGAGCGATCACCACGACCGCTGGCCTCGAGGACCAGGGCGAGCCCGGACGGCGCCTCGGGCCGGGCCGGGCGGCGGACCAGCCGACGCCCGACGTTCTCCACCAGATTGTCGAGGTCTGCGATGTTCTCGCGCAGGGACTCCAGCGCGTCGAGGAAAAGCCCCTGGCTCTGCTCGCGGATCAGGTCACGCACCCGTGGGTCGTCGACGATGTCCTCCAGGATCAGCGGCACGACCTCGGCCCGGATCTTGGGCAGCAGCGCGTCGACCAGCTCGGGGGCGATCTCGTCGCGGATCTTGGGCAGCAGCGCGTCCACAAGTGGGGGGGCGACCTCTGCCTCGATCATGGGCATGAGGGCCCGTACCAGGTTCGGGGCGATCTCGTCGCGGATCGTGGGCATCAGGGTCTCGAGCAGCTCGGGGGCGACCTGATCGCCCAGGTGCGGCACGAGGGCGTCGACGACGCCCGGGACGAGCTCCGCCTCGAGGTAGGGACGCAGGTCCGCGAGGATCCGTGGCAGCAGGTCCTCGACCAGCGCCGGGGTCAGGCCGTCGAGGATCCGGGGGATCGCCTCCTCGACCAGGTAGGGCTCGAGGTCCTCGATCACCTGCTCGGCGGTGGACCCGGTGATGTCCAGGGCCACGTCGCCGACGGTCTGGGTGACTCGGCCGACGGTTGCGCCGACCGCTCGACGGGCGCGCGCACGCAGGCCGTGCCCGTCCGCATCCTCCTCATGCGGGTCGACGTGGTCGGTCATGACCGGCAGGCTACGCGTCGAGCTCGGGGAACTCCTCCTCACTGATCGACGCCGCGCCGGGGAACCCACCGAGTGTCCCGGCGATGGCCAGGCCCTGGGCCACCGAGGGGCCGATCAGCAGCGCGAACAGCACGGTGCCGACCCCGACGGTGCCGCCGAGCAGCCAGCCGACGCCCAGGACGACCACCTCGATGCCCATCCGGACCCGACCCACGGGAATGCCGGTGCGCTGGTGCAGCCCGGTCATCATCCCGTCGCGCGGACCGGGGCCGAGGTTGGTGGTCAGGTAGAAGCCGCTGCCGAGCCCGACCAGCGCGATCCCCACCAGCACGAAGCCGAGCTGGGTGGTCACGCCGTGCGCTTCCGGCAGCAACCACACCCCGACCTGCAGGGCCAGCGCGATGATCACCGCATTGGCGATCGTGCCCAGCCCTGGCCGCTCGCGCAGCGGGAGCCAGACCAGCAGCACCCCGGCGCTGACCAGCAACGTCGCCGCGCCGATCGACATCGGCAGGATCGTGGCCAGGCCCTGGGCCAGGACCGTCCACGGGCTCACGCCGAGCCCGCCGACCACGATCAGCGCCTCCCCGGTGCCGAACGCGTACAGCCCGGCGATCAGCACCAGGAAGCTGCCCGGCGAGGCCGACCAGCGCCCTGGGGCACGCCAACGGGTGACCGGCACCGTGCGCGCCGGCCTGAGCCACCCGAGAACCGCCACTCGCGCACCCTAACGGCGCAGGGATGGTAGGACTGAACCCATGAACGCACCCCTGCCCACGGGCATCGAGTACCAGCGGATGATCTCCGGCGAGCTGTACCTGCCCAGCGATCCGGAGTTGACGGCGGCCCGCGAACGCGCCCGGTCGCTGGAGTTCCGGTACAACCACACCCCCCCGGCGCAGGTCGAGGTGCGCCAGGCGATCATGCGCGAACTGCTCGGCTCGGCCGGCCCGACGTTCGAGATCGAGCCGAACCTGCACGTGGACTACGGGATGAACATCCACCTCGGCGACGGGTTCTACGCCAACGCCCACTGCGTCATGCTCGACGTCGCGGAGATCCGGATCGGGGCGGGCACGATGTTCGGCCCCGGCGTGCAACTGCTCACCGCCACCCATCCGGTCGACCCGACCGAGCGGCTGTCCGGGCGCGAGCTGGGCTTCCCGATCACGATCGGGCGGCGGGTCTGGCTCGGGGGCGGGGTCATCGTCAGCCCGGGCGTGACCATCGGCGACGACGTGGTCGTGGGCTCGGGCGCCGTGGTCGTCAAGGACCTGCCCGACGGTGTCGTGGCCGTGGGCAACCCCGCGCGGGTCGTGCGCTCGATCTGAGGGCGGGGGCGCTCGAGATCCGTGAGGAGTTGGGGGCCGGCGCAAGGCGTGGGCGGGGGCGGTCCGTTGCGGGCGCGGTGGCGGGACGTGCGTGGGCGTGCGGGTCAGAAGCGGCGGAACCAGCCGACGACCGTGCCACCGAGCTCCGCGCCCGCGTAGGTGGCCACCAGGTACACGATCAGTGCGAGCAGGGCTAGGCCGAACAGCACCTTGACGGCACCGGAGAAGTTGGTGGGCTGGGCGGCCCGCCCGGAGTAGATCGATCCCATGGCGACTCCTCGGTGCGGTGTACCGCGAATTCTACTCCGGGCGGGCACCTGAGGCGGTCCGCATGTGATGTGCGCCACGCCGAACGCCCCTTCCTGGCGGAGCTGCGCTGGCGATCCCCGCGCCGACTCCCCGCAGACCACTCCCGCGCCATCCCACGTGCGGCTCCCCCCGTGCTGCCCCGCGCGGCACCCACCACCGCGCCACAGCCACAGCCACGGCCACGGCCACGGCCACGGCCAAGGCCACGATCGATCCAAGTTTGCGGCGGAGATCGCCCAGCAAACTTGGAGGGATCCTCCGGGAGCCCAGCAAACTTGGAGGGATTCGCCACGGCCCGGCCGGGCGGGCTTAGGCGGGGCGGGCGAGGTGCGCGGTTCCGGCGGGATGGCCCTGGCGGGCCCCGCGGGGCGGGCCGGGCGCTGGCGAGTGCCAACGCTGCTGCGGGCGGTGGCGGGCGGGCGGTGGCGGGCGGGCGCGAGGCGGGCGCGGCGGGCGGCCGCAGCGACGGTTCGGGAGGCAGGGTGGGCGCCGCGGGGGGTGATCAGCTGGCGGCAGCGACGTCCTCGTGGGGAGGCTCGGCATCCAGGAACGCGTCCATGGCCCGAGCGGTCGGGGCGTCGGTGACCAGGACGTTGATGAGCCCGGCCCGGATCGCGCCGATGGCCGCCCTGGCCTTGCTGGCGCTGCCCGCCAGGCCGATGGAGTGTCCGATCGCCCGGAACTGCCCGGGCGTCACGCCGAGCAGGACGCGGTCGTCGGGGTGCGCCACGATCCGCCCGTCGACGGTGAACGACCAGCCCGCGACGTCCCCGACTGCTCCGGACCGCGCCGGATCGTCGATCGGGAAGCCCGCAGCTGCGTAGCTCGGGTCGGGCTTGGGCCAGGCCCCGACCCCCACCACCGACACCTTCGCCGCGTCCCAGAGGTGCACCACCTCCCGGATCTCCGGCTCCGCCCGCAGCGGCGCTACCAGCCGGGCGGACACGAACGCAGGAGCGTTCAGGTAGACCGGTTGCCCCTCGAGCGCGCGAGCCAGGGTGCGCACGATCTCGTTCGGCTGGAACCAGGGCCGGTCGCTGGCATTGCCACCCATCGCGGGGACCACCACCAGCCCCGGGATCGACCTGCGCAAGGTCCGGCTCACGCTGTAGACCGCACGTCCCCACGACGAGACCAGCACGTCGCCGCTGCCCACCCCCGTGTTGTCCAGGGCGTCGCCGAACGGACCGGACAGCAGGGGCCCGGGATCAGCCTGGTTGGCTCGACCCGCTGCCACATGCAGTGCACGCAAACCCAGGCGCGCCTGGAGCCGGGCGACCAACTCCTGGTCGACCCCGGGCGGGACGATCTCGATGCGCACGATGCCCACCTCGCGGGCGCGCTGCAGCAGCCTGCTCACCGAGGGCCTGCTGATGCCCAGGCGGTCGGCGATCTCCTGCTGCGAGGCCGACTGCTCGTAGTACATGACGGCGGCCGTCATGAGGGGTTCGGTGTCCTCCTCGGAGATTGGCGCTGTCATCCCCCCGATCCTAGCGGCGCGGACCTGGGCACCCGTTCCGGAAGACTGCGGCACATTTGTGCTGGACATGTGTGCAGCGTAGCCCTATGCTGACGGAATCGGAGGCGATCGGGCACACCGATCCAGACCGAAGCGAAGATGGCGAACCTCGCCACAGAAGACCGCAGAAGTTCAGACCGCTCGAGGAGAGGATTCAGAAATGGCCACTGCCATGGATTACTCGCAACCCGCAGGCACATCGTTGCGGGTTCGGGTGCAGAAGTTCGGAACGTTCCTGTCGAACATGATCATGCCCAACATCGCGGCCATCATTGCGTGGGGCCTGATCACGGCGTTCGTCATCCCTGTGGGATGGACGCCCAACGAGAAGATCGCCACGATGGTGGGTCCCTCGATCCTCTACCTGCTGCCGATCCTGATCGCCTACACCGGCGGCAAGATGGTCTACGGCGTGCGCGGCGGCGTCGTCGGCGGGTTCTCGGTCATCGGCGTCATCATGGCCACCAGCGACCCGCTGTTCATCGGTGAGGATCCCAGCGTTCCCATGTTCCTGGGTGCGATGATCATGGGCCCGCTGACGGCCTGGGTCATGAAGCACATCGACGGCCTGTGGGCCGGGAAGATCAAGCCGGGCTTCGAGATGCTGGTCGACAACTTCTCCGCCGGCATCTGGGGCGCCATCATGGCCGTGCTCGGGATGTTCCTGCTCGCACCGCCCCTGCTGTGGATCGTCGACCGGCTGGGGGAGGCCGTCAACTTCCTGGTCACCAACAACATCCTGCCGCTGACCTCGATCTTCATCGAGCCGGCTAAGGTGCTGTTCCTCAACAACGCCATCAACCACGGCGTGCTGACCCCCCTGGGCATCCAGGAGGCAGCCGAGACGGGCAAGTCGGTCCTGTTCCTCCTCGAGGCCAACCCGGCCGCCGGCACGGGCCTGTTGCTGGCCTACATGTTCTTCGGCAAGGGCATCGCCCGGGCCACGGCCCCAGGCGCGGCAATCATCGTGTTCTTCGGCGGCATCCACGAGGTCTACTTCCCCTACGTGCTGATGCGCCCCCGCCTGATCCTGGCGACGATCGCTGGCGGCATGACCCAGATCTTCATCAACGTGCTGTTCAACACTGGTCTTCGGGCACCAGCGGCTCCCGGATCGATCTTCGCCGTCTACGCCCAGACCCCGCAGGGTGACTTCCTGGGCATCACGTTGTCGGTGATCGGTGGCATCACGGCCAGCTTCCTGGTGGCGGCGTTCCTGCTGAAGACCGACAAGGGTGACTGGGCTGAGGGCGACCTCGAGGTCGCCACGCAGAGCATGGTGGCGATGAAGGGCAAGGAGTCCGTCGCCTCGTCGATGGTCACCGGGTCCGGCGGCACGGCGACGCTGACCAAGCCGATCAGCAGCATCGTGTTCGCCTGCGACGCCGGGATGGGCTCGTCAGCCATGGGTGCCTCCGTCCTTCGCAAGAAGATCAAGGCCGCGGGCTACCCGGACGTCACGGTCATCAACAAGGCCATCGCCAACCTGGAGGACACCTACGACCTGGTCGTGACCCACCAGGACCTGACCGCCCGAACCAAGCCCCTGACCCCCTCGGCCATCCACGTGTCGGTGGACAACTTCATGGCCAGCCCCCGCTACGACGACATCGTGGCGATGATCGAGGTGTCCCACGAGGATGACGAGGCGCCGGTCGCGTCGGCTCCCGCGCCAGCCAGCGCCCAGGGCGGCACTGCCGGTGCGCCCACCCCGGCACCCGAGCACGCCCGGTTGGCGACCCTGCTGCCGCACGAGGCCATCGTGCTGACCGGCACGGCGCGCACCCGCGACGACGCCATCGACGAGGCCGGCCAGTTGCTCGTGGCCACCGGCAAGGTGCAACCGGCCTACATCGAGTCCATGTACGACCGGGAGAAGTCGGTCTCGACCTACGTCGGCAACAGCCTGGCCATCCCGCACGGCACGAACGAGGCCAAGCTCTCGATCAACGCCACAGGCCTGTCGTTCATCCGCTATCCCGAGGGTATCGACTGGAACGGGGATGGGGAGCTGGCCCACTACGTGGTCGGGATCGCCGGAGCCGGCGACGACCACCTGGCCCTGCTCGGCAGCATCGCCCACGTGTTCCTCGACGAGGACAAGGTGGCGGCCCTGCAGGCGGCCACCAGCAAGGACGATGTCACCGCCGTGCTGGACAGTGTGACCCTGGCCTGACCCGGCCTGATCGACAGATCGAACTCGCTGAACGCAATCGAAGAGGAAGCGGAAATCATGCTCGTTGCCCGTTACTACGCACCCGGAGATGTCCGCATGGAGGACATGCCCGAGCCGATGTCCGATCCCAAGGAGGTCAAGCTGCGGGTCCGTGCGAACTCGATCTGCGGCACGGACGCGCCCGATGCCGCGAGCTGCTCTGCCGAGGTCGATCCGATCGCCGAGGTGATGCGCCTGACCGAGGGTCGTGGCGTCGACGTCGTGATCACCGCGGCGGGTTCGGGCAGGGCCCAGACGGATGCGCTGCAGATGGCCGCGTTGCGCGGTCGGATCAGCCTGTTCGGTGGCCTGCCAAAGGACAAGCCGACGCTCACGTTCGACTCCAACGTGGTGCACCACCGCGAGTTGACCGTGGTGGGAGCAAACGGGTCCAGCCCGGCGCACAACCGCCGCGCTCCGCAGTACATCGCCTCCGGGGATGTGCCGGTGCCTGACCTGATCACCGACCGGCTGCCGCTGGCGGAGTTCCCCGCGGGGGTCGAGGCCGTCATGGGTGGGCACGCGATCAAGGTCACCATCGAACCGTGACGCAGTGGTCCGCCGAGGGCGCCGCCCGACAGGATGGGGCCCCTCGGCGGACCGACGTCCGCACCGAGCCGACCCGAGGGAGCAGCCATGTACGCGCAGGAACGGCAGGCGGCGATCCTCGACCTGGCCCGGGACGCCGGCCGGGTGGAGGTCGCCCGGCTCGCCGAGGATCTCGACGTCACCCCGGAGACGGTGCGCCGGGACCTGAGCGCACTGGCGCGCGCGGGGCTGCTACGGCGGGTGCACGGCGGGGCGATCCTCGCCGACTCCCCTGCCAACGGCTTCGAGCCGGCGCTGGCCGTGCGTGAGTCGGTGCATACCAGGGAGAAGGAGCGGATCGCCCGCGCTGCGCTGGACTGGCTGCCCGAGCATGGGGCGATCGCACTGGACGGCGGTTCCACGACGCATCAGTTCGCCGAGATCCTGCCCTTCGACCGGGCGCTGACGGTGGTGACCAACAACCTGGCCATCGCATTGCCGCTGGCTGATCGGCCCGACCTCACCGTGCACATCGTCGGCGGGCGGTTGCGCGGGCGCACCCTGACCACGGTGGACGAGGTCGCGCTGGAGTACCTGCGCCGCATCCATCTGGACGTGGTGTTCCTGGGGACCAACGGCTTCTCGATCGAGCGCGGCCTGACCACCCCGGACAGCGCGGAGGCGGCCGTGAAGCGTGCGTTCGTCGCCGCGGCCCGGACCAGGGTCCTGCTCTGCGACCACTCGAAGTTCGGCCGCGACCACTTCGCCCACGTCGCGAATCTGGCCCAGATCGACGTGCTGGTCAGCGACACCGGTCTGCCGGACGCCGCGGTGGCCCAGATCTCGGCTGCCGGCCCCCAGGTGGTCCGCGCCTGAATCGGCGCCGGGTCAGTCGCTCCGGGGTCGGTCGATCCGTCCCGGACGATTGGATCCGCTCCCCTTTCGCCGATCCGCTCCCGGACTTCGGGGAGCAGATCGGGCGAACGGGAGCGGATTCCCCGGGACGCGTCCTCGGACTTGACCACAGACATATGGACACCCCCCGGTCAGTCGATTCGGGCGACCATCGGAAGCCGGGATCGGGTCGCGGCGGCCACGACCAGGCCGACCAGGACTGGCAGGCCGAGGACCAGCGCTGCGACCAGGCCCCAGGGGATGACCAGGAAGCTGTCGGGGATCGGGGTACCGACCAGGTCGGTGCTCCCCGGTGCCAGCCCGGAGGACGCGCTCGAGGTCAGCGGGTAGGTGATCGCCACGCCGGGGATGAAGCCGACCGCAACGCCCAGCACCGCTCCGAGGAATGCGATCGACGCACCGTAGACACCGGCGATCCGCCGGCGCATCCGCGGGGCGGCCCCGACCGCGCCGAGGGTGGCGAAGTCCGCGCGCGCATCGGAGAGGGCCAGCAGGGCGGCGGTCATCGACCCGGCAAGCGCCAGGAGGCCGGCCGCGACGCCCAGCGTCAGGGTGATCACCCAGGTCGGGTCCGACCAGCCCGTCTCCACATATGCGTTCGCCCCCGCGCCGCCAGCTCGGGCCAGGGTCGGCGAGGACTCGAGCGCAGCCTGCGATCGCTCCTGGTCGGCGGTGCCCAGGTCCGAATCGGCATTCAGGAGCAGCGCGCCGATCGGGGGCTCAACCCCAGCCTCGGCCACGAGTGAGTCGGGCAGGATCACACTGGCCGGAAGGGCGCCCCCGGGCAGCCGCAGAGCGATGATCGGCACGGTGAACGACTCGAGGACCTTCGGCTGCACCTCGCCGTCCTCCGACAGCCGGGACACGGTGTCCACCCGGGCGGCACCGGTGGCCGGTCCGTCGGTGGTGCGAAGCAGCACGGCCGAGCCGTCGGCCAGCGCGGCTTCCGCGATGCGTGCCTGATCGTCGTCCAACGCGGTGCGCACAGCGGCCAGCCCCGCGTCCCCGACCAGCACCGGGGCCCCGAACCACATCGGCCCACGTGAGGTCGCGGAGTTGTTGTCCTGCGCGGCGCCTGGCGTGTCGGGATCGATGACCGCACCGTCAGCCGAGACCAAGTCGGTGCTGCTCAGGACCATCGTCGGGGTGTCGCCTGGGGCCCACCTCTCGGGCATGACCGGCACCAGGGTCGCGTTGGAGCCGGGCACCTGCACGGTGAGCTCGTCGGCCAACGACTGCCACACCGCCGGCTCCCACGTCGCGCCGTAGTCCGAGCGCTGGATCACCGCGGCGCCGGCCGGGCCGTTGGGCACGTACTCGGCGCGGCCCTGCGCTGCGTCCGAGCCGCTGGCGATGGCCAGGGCGACCGCCCCGGCGACCACCGCGGTCACCGCGGCCACGGCGGGCGCGGTGCGCAACTGGTTGCGGGCCATGTCGCGCAGGGCGTAGCGCCCCGGCAGCGGGGCGCGCCGGGCCGCGCGGGCCAGCAGCGAGATCGCCAACGGGGCGAACAGCACCGCGCCGAGCACCACCAGCAGCGCGGAGGCTGCGATGAACAGGGTTCCGTCGCCGCCGGACGTCGTCCCGTCCTCGGTGACCGTGCTCCGACCGGGCGCGCCGGCGCCCAGGTAGGCCAGCGTCGCGCCGACGGCGATCATCGCGCCACCGAGCAACGGGTGCCAGTGCGCGGAGCGCGCCTGTGGCCGTCGCCCGGCGATCGCCCGGACCGGGTCCAGGCGCGCGGCGGCCCGGGCGGGGACCAGGGCAGCCAGGACCGCGCTGGCAACGCCGAAGGCGATCACCAGGGCCACGTCCCACCAGCCCACCTGGAACGGTCCGATCGAACCCGCGGCCCGGTCGGCCAGGAACGGGTAGGCCGCCCGGGTCACGGCCAGCGCCAGCGCCGCCCCGGTCAGGGCGGCCACCACGCCGAGCACGACCGCCTGGGCCAGCACGATCCGGCGCAGTTGCCGACGCGTGCCGCCCTGCGCGGCCACGAGCCCCAGGGCCCGGGTCTGGCGAGACGCCCCGACGGCGAACGCAGGACCGGCGAGCAGCACGACCTCGAGCAGCACCATGGCCAGGATGAGTGCCAGGACCGCCAGGGTGGTGTCGTCGGTCGACGACGGCCCGCCCTGCGCGATGACCGCAGTTCGCGGGTCAGCAGCGAGTTCGCTGTCCGTCGGCGGGTCGGCGATGACGTCGCGCGACAGTACCTGCAGGCCGCGTTCGTTGAGGGTCAGGACCTGCTCCCAGCTCACCCCGCCGGGTGCGGTGACCAGCCAGCGGCTCAACCAGTCGTTGCCCTCGTCGTCGATGAACGGCACCCCCAGGCCCCCGGGCGTGGCGAACACCTCCTGCTTCGCGCGCAGGCTGCGCACCTGGCCCACGACCGTCGCGGAGCCGTACTGCCCCAGGTCCATCGTGCTGCCGATCGAGGCCCCCTTGTCCGCGAGCGGACCGGTGACGACGACCTCGCCCGGCCCGGCGGGCAGCCGCCCGGCGACGACATCGACCATGCCGACCAGCATCGGATCGACCAGCTCGGCCTCGGTGACGCGCACAGACAGCCGCCGGTCACCGACGGTGGCGGGCACCTCCTGGCTGGGCAGGGCGATGACACGGGTGCCTGGGCCGAGGTCCGCGGCGATCCCCTGCTCGGGGCTCAGCCCGTCATCCGGCGCTGTTGCGGCCCGCTCACTCGAGCATGTGAGGTCCGGGCACTGCACCAGGACCTGTCCCTCGGGGAGTTCCCATGTGGTCTGGATCGCGGCATCCGCGGAGCCCAACTCGCGGGGCAACGACTCCAGCATCGAGAGATCTGCGGTGCGCAGCAACGTGGAGGCCGCGACCACGACGAGCACGGGCAGCATGATCAGCGCCACGATCAGCGCGCTACGGCCCTTCGAGCGCCGGACGTCGCGGCGGGCGATCCGCAGGGCGACCCCCCAGCCCGCGCGTCGGCGGGTGCGGCGCCGCGGTGCCCCCGGGTGGGAGGTGGTCTCCGGCTCGACGGTGACGGTGCCGCTCACCGTCGGGCCTCCCCGAGCAGGGATTCGGCGGGGGCGGCGCGCCCGGTGTCCTCGACGATGCGCCCGTCGCGGATGAACACCACGCGGTCGGCCCAGGCGGCGTGCCGGGCGTCGTGGGTGACCAGGATCCCGGCAGCCCCGGCGTCGACCCGGTGGCGCAGCATTCGCAGCACCGCGTCACCGGTCTCGGTGTCCAGGGCGCCGGTCGGCTCGTCGGCGAGGATCAACGAGCGGTCGCCGACCACCGCACGGGCGATGGCCACCCGCTGGGCCTGGCCGCCGGACATCTCGTCGGGGAACCGGTCGGCCAGGTCGGCCAGGCCCACCTGCTCGAGGGCTGCCCACGCTGCCGCCCGGGCCGCCGCGCGCCCGACCCCGTCGAGTTCCACGGGTAGGGCCACGTTCTCGGCGGCGGTCAGGGCCGGGATGAGGTTGTAGTCCTGGAACACGTAGCCGACCGTGCGCCGGCGCACCGCGGCCACCTGCGCGGTACTGGCCGACCCGAGCTCCACACCAGCGACCTCGACCAAGCCCGAGGTGGCGCGGTCCAAGCCCCCGGCGATCGTCAGGAGGCTGGACTTGCCCGAGCCCGACGGGCCCATCACCGACACCAGCTCGCCGGCCGACACGCTCAACGACACCTCGCGCAGGGCATGCACCTGGACCGGGGCGGCGCCGTACACGCGGCTCACCGCCGTCATCGACAGCACCGGACTCATCGCGCGGCCCTCGCTCCAGTCGTGCTGACGCCGGCCTGGTCGGCCCCCGCCGCGCTGCGCTGCGAGCCCAACGTCCCGGACATGCCCGCGACCCGCACCAGCCGCGACTCGCAGTGGTCAAGCCAACGCACCTCGGCATCGGCGTCGAAGATCAGCGACTCCAGGACGAGCTGCCAGGACAGCTCGGCGGGGGTGGCCGGCTCCGGGGCCATCTGGGCCTTCAATCGCGTGTAGTCCTGCAGGGCGCGGACCGTTGCCGAGCGCTGCTGGGCGACCACCGCGCGGATGTCGATCCCGGGCACCGTGACGGCCATCGCCAACTTGATCGCCAACTCGTCGCGCGGTGGGCTGACCCGATCCACCGGGGTCGCAAACCACGCGGACAGCTCCGCGCGGCCGGCATCGGTGATCCGGTAGCGCACGCGGTTCTCGTCGTCCTCGCTGTCGGGATCGACCAGCCCGTCACGCTCCAGCCTGCCCAGCGTGGAGTAGACCTGCCCCACGTTCAGCGGCCAGGTGGCTCCGGTCCGTGCCTCGAACTCCACCCGCAACTGGTAGCCGTACATCGGCTCGTCGGCGAGCAACGCCAGGATTCCCTGTCGAACGGACATGGTCCCCATCCCTCGGATCGCGATAGATACGCGGTATTCATATACCGGGTATGCCC
Organism: uncultured Actinomycetes bacterium; assembly: GCA_963798745.1. GTDB lineage: Bacteria > Actinomycetota > Actinomycetes > S36-B12 > CAIYMF01 > Prado023. Next base: position 85,781 of record CAWCUF010000007.1, on the reverse strand, counting down.
TCGAGTCAACCCGCCAGACCGGCAACCGGGCGGAAGTCCCAGCCTTCGAGTTCGAACTCGGCGTAGACCACCAGTTGCGAGCCGAAGCGCTCCCCGAAGGAGTCGGTCAGCGGCAGCGCAACTGGTGGCCGCGGGGTTCGTCGCGGTCAACACAACCTACCGGGCCGGGCCCGATCATCCGTTCCACGAACCGGTCCAGAACGTCCTCTGCGCCTCCGGCTACGCCGTGCAGGCCGCTCGGGCGGCGGCTGGGGCCGACAGGCGGACTGTTCATAGCAGCCGCCTGGTAATGGCGGCACAGGGCGATGCACCCCGTCGCCCTACCGGCGACCGCACGGGGCCGGCCTCAGTCCTGGACCGCATGGGGGCCGGACTCAGTCCTGGACCGCCTTGGTGATCGCGATGCATCGGGTGATCCAGGCGCGCTCCTGGGTGCTCAGTTCGCGTTCGGCCCGCTGGGCGTGTTGGACCGACCAGTGGGCGTTGAGGATCATCCGCACGACGACCCAGGCGCGGGCTCGATCCTCGTCGAGTCTGCCGTGTTCGACCAATGTGCGGAAGCGCCGCTGGATGCCGGTGCGAATGTCGGGAACAAGTTCGTCGTACCGGTTCCACAGCATCGGTGCGACCTCGTAGTGGGGATCGCCCGACATCGGCTTCGGGTCGACGGCCAACCACTCCGCGCGATCGGGCCGCAGATCCGGTGGGGTCGCGAGGACGTTCTCGTAGTGCAGGTCGCCGTGGATGATGCGACCCACACTCGTCGGGTCGCTGGCCAGGTCGCGGCCCCAGGCGAGTGCCTGGTCGCGGTAGCGGGGCGGGATGGGGATGTCGCTCGGCTGGGCCTCGAGGTCGTCGAGCCAGCCGGAGACGTAGGAGGTGAGCGTGGCCAGTTGCGGGAGGGCCGGCTGGTGCAGCTTCGGGTAGAGCCCTGCCACGATCTGGCATGCCTCGAGGTCCGACACTCCGGTCAGGTCGCGCCGGTCCAGGCGCTCGAGCAGTACGGCACGACGGTGCGGGTCGGCACGCAGCAACCGGACAGCGCCCTCGCCGTGCCAGCGCTGCAGGACCAGTCCCTCGTGGAGCGACTCGCGGTCCCCGTCGAAGGTGAGCTTCAGGACCGCCCGCGTCCCGTCCGCGCTGACCACCGGAGCGACCAGCGAACAGAACCCGTGCCAGAGGTCCTCGCCGTCGCGTGTCAGGGCCCACTCGTCGAGCATCCCGACGAACAGGCGCGGCAGGTGGTCCAGCCAGCGGCCCCAGTCCGGCCCGAGCTCGCGCCGCTGGTCGAGCCCGACAGGCAGGCGGATCGTCATGACCGTGATCGTGGCACGCAGGCAACTCCGGCGGGCGATGGGCCGACCACCTGCCCAGAGGCTCCTGGCCCACCACATGGCTCCGCCCCAGCCCTAGGTTACGGGCAGCGCACTGGGCTACGGGGCGAGGAGCCCGAGCGGCACCACGCCGATCCCGTCGGGTCGCCGGTAGGCCTGCGGGCCGGTGTGATGATCAGGGCGTCGAGGAGGTCTGTACCCATCTGACGCGCCAGCCAGTGCAGGTGTCGGGTGTCCCGGTCAGCGACGGTGGCCGCGAGCTTGACCCCCAGGGCCACGACCTTGCCGTCGTCGCGGATGAGGACCAGGTCGACCTCGTGGTCGCCGTTGCGTGTGCGCAAATGGCCCATTCGAGCCTCGGCGGCCTGGGCCGGGACCCGAAGGCACAGGGTGGCCAAGGACTCGAAGAGGTGACCAAAGCATGCTGCCCGCCCGTGGTCCGATGGCTGCTCCTTCGCCGGCCAGTAGGGCATCGACGTCCAAGCCGAGCAGCCGGGCGGCCAGCGCGGGATCGGCCAAGTGGTGCTTGGGTGCCTGCCCGAGTCCCGCGGGCGCCTCAGAGCCCCCCGAGCGCTTCGGGGTGATCGTCGATGTACTGGCCGATGACCGTCTCGATGTCGGGGTCCGGCGTGATCCCGAGGGCAGCCGCCCTGGAGCTGTCGAAGCGGGTCGGCCAGGACGCGACGATCGCCTCGATGGCGGGATCGCTGTGCATGCGGACTCGTGCGGCCACCTCGTCGCCGGCGAGCTTCGCGAGGGCGTCGAGCATCTGTGCCACGCTGACAGTCAGTGGGGGCAGGTTCACCGGCAACCGGCCGGGAAGCTGGCCCGCCGCGGGTCCGCGCGGGGCCTCGGCGACGGTGAGGATGCCCGCCACGGTCGCGCGCGGGGACGAAATGGCCAGCGGCAGATCGGGTGGCACCGGGCACGTCACCTCGAGCCCGGCGAGCGGTTCGCGGACGATGCCGGAGACGAAGCCCGACGCGGCGGCATTGGGTGGGCCGGGACGGATGGCCACGGTCATCAGGCGCACCACCCGACCGTCCACGAAGCCCTTGCGGGTGTAGTCGGCGATGAGCGTCTCCGAGGCGAGCTTCTGAGCTCCGTAGCTCGAGTGGGGTGTCGCAAGCGTCGCCTCCGATACCACGTCGGGCGGGGGCACGGACGGGTCGGGCCCATACACGGCCAAACTGCTGGAGAACAGCATCGTGGCCAGCGGTCCGCCCCGTGCCTGCTGCGCTCGGGCTGCCTCGAGGACCGCCAGCGTGCCCATCAGGTTGCTGCTCATGCCGAGGTCGAAGTCGCGCTCGCACTCCGCGGAGACGGCTGAGGCCAGGTGGAACACCATGTCGACCCGGTCGGCGAACAGCTCCGGCAGGCTGTCGGCGAGGTCACCGCCCACCGTCTGAACGATGCCGACGCGGTCGAGATCGGTCGGCCTCGGGGCCACGTCCGCCAGGACGAGCTCGTCCACGTGCCGCCCACACAGCGAGCCACGGGAGAGGATCTCGCGGGCCAGTGTCCTGCCGACGAACCCGTGGCCGCCGGTGATGACGATTCGCATGCGGCTGCCTCCAACCAGGGCTCGGGCTCCGCCGACCGGTCACGACAGGTGCCTTCGCCCCGACCTTCTCACGGTCCTCAGGCCGACAGCGTGTCGACGACCTGGGCCAGTGCGTCGGCCCCGCCGACGTTGCCGGCGAACACGATGTAGGGGATGCCCTGTGCTGGTCCGTCCATGGGCTCCCAGAGTGAGACGATTCCGGGCAGCATCGTTCCCCGGACCATGGCCCGCCCGATCGACAGGCCGCGGGCCGCGACGTCCGACGACGTGATGCCGCCCTTCGCGACGACGAACCTCGGTGGCCGGGCGGCCACGACCTGCCGGACCACCTCGACGAGCGCCGTCGAGACCTGTCGCGCGATGGCCAGCGACCCGTCGGCGTCGGGGGCTCGCACGAGCGTCCTCGACGTGCCGACGACGACGTTCCCGGTCCCGAGCGCGTCGATCGCTGCCCGGGCGAGGTCGCGCACCTGGTGCTCACCACGCCCGGCCAGATATGCACTGACGTCGAGTTCCAGCTCCGTCGGGTGACAGCGTTCGGCGAGCCGGTCGAGTTGGCGTGTCGTCAACGACACGTGGGACCCGACCACGACCAGCCCCCCGTGGGCCCCTTCGGCAAGTCCCCCCATGCGGATGCTGGCGATGTCGCCCGGCGCGAGGGGTGCGGGCATCTCCTGACCGATGAACGCTCGGACGAACGGGGGCCCCACCCGATAGATGAGCCGACTGCCCTGCCGTTCCGCGGCGTACAGGGCCACCGCCAGCAGCCGCAGGTCGTTCTCGTCCACGATGTCGACGACGACCGGCTGGGCGTCGGTGAGCCCACGAAGGACCCGCACCGTCGCGTCGGGGTCGGCTCGCAGGGTCAGCAGGTCGACGCGGGCGACCTCACCTGCCGCGTACCTCCCAGCGGTCTTCTCCGCCACCCAGCCACAAAGGTCAGACGACGTGAACCCGAATGTCGCATCTGCAGCGAACTCAGTCTCTCCGACCGGGGTGTACCCCTCGCAGGCGCTGCCGGCGTAGTGGACCGAGTCGACCGTGATCCGGCCCGCGTCCGGGAAGGCGGGCACGAGAACCACACCGTCCGGGGGCTGCCCAGTTGCGGTGCCAACCACCCGCGCGAGGGTGTCGGTCTCCAGGGGAAAGTGCCCGCGCAACGTCGAGTCCGACCGCGACACGAAGTCCACCCGCACGCCGACCCGCCCAGCGGCTATCAAGGCTGCCCTGGCCACCTCCCGGGTGCGCCGCCCCGCATCCGATGCGGACAGACTCCGGGTGTTGGTCATCACGTACACCGCCGGCGCACCCAGGCTCAGGGCCCAACGCAGGGAATCCGGCGTCCAGTCCAGGAGAACCGGCAAGCTGGCCACTGACTGGGTGCCCGTCGGGTCGTCGTCCAGGACCACAAGAACGCGTACGGCCGAACGGGCCAGGTCCGCGACCTCGCCAGCCGACACCTTCCGCCCCGCCGGCATCCCCTCGAGCAGGGCTGCCAAGGAGACGGGCACGGTCCCCATTGTGGGCCGAAAACCGTGCCCGGGGTGTCTCGGCATGGCCATCGACGGCAGTGCTGGCCAAGCCGGTCATCAGTCACACCCAGCGATTCGCCGGGAGTCCACACCCCAAACCGACTTCGGCGGCCACATCCATCTCGGCTGTGGGCCGCACCAGCCGTGGTCACGCTGCGTGAGATGAGACAGGTGAACGGTCGACCACAGTTGCGTCCCTGGACGCTGTGGAGCTCCGCGTCGTACTGCGCCGCTACGCGGCGATGTGGGGGGTCGCGACGGAAATCGCTGGGGCTCCGATGGATGAGTAACGCTAGCCAGCGCAGTGGATGGACGCCGCGATCGTCTTTGCCGTCATCTTGGCGCCGGGATGCACAACCTTGCCGGCCTGAATCCCTGCCCCCAGCGAGGGCGCTGAAACCCCGCGGCGGGAAGGGCGGCAGCACCGGGTAGAACGCCTCCGCCCAGGGTCGGGTCAACGACGTAGGTCGAGGGCCTCTTCACCTGGGCGGGCCCTCCCCGATCGTGCGTGGCCCAAGAACCGCGATCACCTGCACAACGCAGAGCAACCCCGCTGCGAGCGCCCCGAAGGGAGCCCAATGAGCCCAGGCAGGGCGCGCGTCCGAACCTGTCGCTTTCCAGCCCAGAAGGACGCGGCATCAGCCCCGGACACGAGAGGGGCCGAGCCATGACGGCCCGGCCCCTCCGCATTCAGCGGTTCACGACCTCACTTCACGGCGTTCAGCGCGTTCACGTTGCCCGCGCCGTAGAAGCTGTTGCGCGCTCCTCCGGTGCAGGTCGCCGGGTAGCCGGGCCGCGGCTCGTACACGCCGTCTGGGCATTCCAGCCGTGTCGCCGTGCGCTCGAGGAACGAGGCGAGCTGGCCCGGCTTCATGCCGGGGTGGGCCGACAGCGCGAGTGCCGCGACGCCGGCGGCGTGCGGTCCGGCCATCGACGTGCCCTGCGACCAGCTCCATCCTCCGGGCACGGTCGAGAGGATCGCGTCGGTGATGGTGGAGGAGGCTCCGGCGGTGCGGAAGCGCGTGTCACCGCCGGGGGCCGTCACGTCGACGACGCCCTGGCCGTAGGACGAGTAGTAGCTCTTCGCCTCGGTCGGGCCGACTGCCGAGACCGTCACCACGCCCGGCGCCTCGGCCGGGAGGTCGCGGCACGCACCGGTGATGGTGCGGTCCTCGACCGGGTAGCTGTCGTCGTTCGGGCTGCCCGAGTCGATGAACTTGTGCTGCAGGTCGACGTTGCTGTTGCCGGCGGACGCGACCGTGAGCGTGCCCTTCGACTGCGAGTAGCTCAACGCGCGCTGCACGGCCTGCCAGACGGGGCGCTGGCGCGGGTCGTTGACGCAGTTGAACTCCCACGGGTCGATGAAGTAGCTGTTGTTCGTGATCGGCATGCCGTGGTCGGCCGCCCACAGGTAGGCGCAGACCGCCGCCTCGGGATAGATGTAGCCGTCGTCGTTCACGACCTTGACCGAGGCGACCTTCGCGCCCGGCGCGACGCCCGCGATGCCGACGCCGTTGATCGCGGCCGCGATCGTGCCGGCCACATGCGTGCCATGCGCCGACGTCGTCGGGCTCCAGGCGGCTTCACTCGTGTCGACGACTCCGCCCAGGCAGGAGGCGCTGAGGTCCTTGCGCACCTGCGTCGCGAGGTCGGGGTGCGTGGCGTCGATGCCCGAGTCGAGCACCCCGACGACGACCGACGGGTCACCCGTCGTGATGGCGTGGGCTGCCGGCACGTCGATCTGCTCCATGTCCCACTGGTAGCCCCAGAGGGGCTCCGCCGTGGGGTCGCCGGTCGCCTCGAGCGTGGACTCGTCGACCGCCTCGATGGCTTCGTCGTCGATCAGGGTCGTGCCGAGGCCGTCGGTCGAGGCGACCGACTCGACACCCTTGCCGGCTACCTTGCTGGTGAACGAGGCGCTCGTCGAGCGGGCAATGAGCACGCCGATCTGGTCATAGGTGGCCACGACGGTGCCGCCCGCTGACGCGACGCGGGCCGCGGCGGCCTTCGTGGTCGCTCCCTTGGGGGCGAGCACCATGTAGGTGCTCTCCGGCCCGGCGGCCGCAACAGGGGTCGCCGCGGTGATCGCGAGGCCGGCGGCGAGGGCCGCTGCGGATGCCGCAGCGGTGATCTTGTGGTGTGCCATCCAGTTCTCCGTTCGATAGAGGTCCCACCACAAACGGGTCGGACCGCGGTGCCGACATGTCCCGCGCACAAGGCATCAGCAGCAGAATTCGCGGCCATTCGGTGTCGGGACTGTAGAGGACGTAGGCGACTGTGTGCCAGATGTAGGAGAGCCACCCTTCATGTTCATCCGATGCGTTGGCGCCGATCACGAACGTCGGGACGCGTCGCGAAGTTGGTTCGGCGCGATCCTGCTGTGGGCGTTCACCGCGTGGAAGCGGCACCGGGGTGACGCGGGCCCGGATCCGTCTACCTCGCGCTCATGAAGATCGCCACTGTCCGGTCGGTGCTCGTGGGCGGCGGGAAGCCAGCGCTACCTCGGGGCGCACGAGTCAACCTCGACTGCTGGACCGGCGACGATTCGCCATCGGCGTCATCTACGTTCACCACGCGGTCCGCAATCCCGCCTGACACCGACCCTCGCTGAACAATGCGGATTCTCGAGGGTCGGGTCCGTGGGTGCTGATGGTGCTACGCGAGCGCCTCGTCGGTGAAGACCGATAGGCCCAGGTCGGGGTCGTAGCCGTGGATCTCGCCCACGTCGAGTTTGGTGAGGAAGTCGAGGATCTCCGTGCTGACGACTTGCCCGGGAACAAGGACGGGGAATCCCGGGGGGTAGGGCACCACGAGCGTCGTCGACACAAGCCGGCGCCCGGCGCGGACCTGCTCGAGGGCCTCGCCCAGGGTCACGTAGTCGATGTTGGCCGGGTCGTAGGCCAGGAAGTAGGCCGCGCGCATGTCTCCCTCGGGGCTATCGGGATACGGCTGGAACTTCTCATGGAAGCAGCTGAAGTCGGGCAGCGGTGGGAGGTCGGTGGACAGGGCGCTGACCCTGCGCTCCAGGACCGTCAGCTGCGCTGGGCTGGCCTGTTCCTGCTGGGCCCGCAGGTCCAGGGCGATCTCTGTGAGTGCTTCGAGCAGGTAGCTCAGCGCGCCCCATGTGGCCCCGATCGTGACGATGAACAGCACGCTGTTGATCGAGGTCTTGTTGACCTGCAGTCCGTAGCGGTCCATGAGGATCGAGTTCTTGAAGGTATCGCCGTTGAGCCCGGTCGCGGCCAGGTAGAGGGTGGCGCGGGTGGGTTCGAGTACGAACTCGTCGCCGGCCCACGCTGCGCGCATGGTCGTCAGGGCCTCGGTGTCCTCGGAGTCCGGCCCCGAGTAGGCGCTGATGCCGGAGGCCCGGAACTCCGATGGGATCAGGTCCGAGGGTTCCAGGATGAAGAAGTATCGGCGTAGCAGGGGATCGGCGGCGATCCGGCGCCTGAGCACGAACGCGACCTCGTAGGCGCGTTCGACCAGTCCGTAGCCCTCGAGATCGACCTGGCGGCGGGCGAGGTCCAGGGAGGCGAGGATCTGGTAGTTCGGTGACGTGCTCGTGTGGGTGTTGAACGCCTCATGGAACTCGGCCTCCGCGTCGCGGGCGAAGTCCTGGTCGTTGACGTGGATCATCGAGGCCTGGCGCAGTGCCGACAGCGACTTGTGGGTGGACTGGGTGGCGTAGACGCGTACCCGGGCCGTGTCAGGGTCGGGCATCAGACGGTGGTCCAGCCAGCTGGCGTCGTCGTCGGGATCCAACTGCGTCCACTGCGCGAGGTGCTCCTGGTATCGCGCGCGGTAGCCGGGCGAGTGGAGCATGTCCTGCAGGGTGTTCGCCGCCGCCATGGCTGTGCGCGTGCGGGGGTAGAAACCCGACACGGCGAACGCGAACCACGCCTCGTCCCAGAGGAAGACGATGTCGGGCTTGATGGCCAGGACCTCCATCATGACCCGCAGCGGGTCGTAGGTGATCCCGTCGAAGGTGCAGTTGGTGAGCAAGAGCATCCGCACTGCGTCCAGCCGGCCAGCCCGGCGCAGGGCGAGCAGGGTCTCCTTGATTGTTCGCAGCGGGACCGCCCCGTACATCGCGAATTCAGGCACCTTGTAGGCGTCCAGGTACACCGGATGCCCACCACCGAGGACCAGCCCATAGTGGTGGGACTTGTGGCAGTTCCGGTCGATGAGGACCACGTCGCCGGGCTTCGTCAGGGCCTGCACGACGATCTTGTTCGACGTGGAGGTGCCATTCGTGCAGAAGAAGGTCCGGGCCGACCCGAACGTCCGGGCGGCCTTGTCCTGCGCCTGCCTGATCGTGCCCGTCGGAGCCAACAGCGAGTCCAGCCCGCCTGAGGTCGTCGACGTCTCGGCCAGGAAGATGTTGCGACCGTAGAACGACACCATGTCGCGCATCCAGGGCGAGTTGAACACCGAGTTCCCGCGGGCGATCGGCAATGCGTGGAAGTTGCCGATGGGCTTGTCGGCGTACTTCTTCAAAGCGTCGAAGAACGGCGTCGACAGCCGGCGCCGGACCCCGTTGAGCAGGGTCATGTGCAGCTCGCTGCGCGACTCGTAACGGTAGAACGCGCGATCGAAGGCCATCACCGTGGGGTCCTGCGCGTCCGGCACCGCCTCGTCGGTGAGCAAGTACAGGTCCAGGTGCGGGCGGACCCGTCGCAGCACCGTGGCCAGGGCGCGAGCCCTGCGATGCTCCCCGGGCCGGGCCAACCCGAACTCCACGTCGTACTCCGAGAGCAGTCGGTCGAACAAGCCGAACGCCGCCCCCGAACGAAGCGGGACGTCCGGGCGCATGATGACGGCCTGAATCTCATGGTTGAGCAACACGCACGCCAGGGCGGCGTCGAAGGAGCGGACCCCGAGCACCTCGTAGACCAGCGAGTCGTCCGGGCGTCGGAACGCGTACATCTCCTGGACACTCTGGCCAAGGACCGCGGGATCAACGTCCGAGACCATCAGCGCAGTGAAGTAGTGCCGGTCCGCCGAAACGGCCGCTAGCTCCCCGCCAGGCCCGACCGCCGACAGTAGCCCACCCTCATCGCCGGACTTGCCCAAACGCCAGACCAGGGCGTGGACCAACTCCGACAGCTCCTCCAGGTGGCCCAGGCCGGCCAGCCCCTCGAGACGGTCGAGCGCCGCCATCCCCGGGAACACCCAGAACACCTCGACACCCCGCAGGAACGCGAACGCGCCTGCCAGCTCCAACTCCAGCGCGGCGGGATCACCAGAGTCGGGCTCCGCCAACGTCGCCGCGAGCTCAGCCAGCCGGTTCCAGGCATCCCGACGCGCCTGGCTCAGGTTCGAGGCGTTCTCCAGGAACCGCGGATCGGGCTCAGCCGAGCGCACGAAAGCCATACTCCGACGATAGACACCACCGAGCCCCGAACGCACCCGGGCGCAACCGCGGACCCCGGCGTGCCGGCACCGTGCCCCACGTCGCCGCCGATCTCACACGTCGCGGCTGGCATCCCCGCCCAGGCGGACGCGGTCACCTTCGCTCGGGTGCCCAGCGCGGCATACGCGCCAGTCGCCAGGAGGAGGTGGCAGTGGCCCCCGCCTGTCAGCCTTGAGCCCCTCGGCGTCGACTGAATGCCAGAATGGGTGGGGTGCATGCACACCTCTCCGGGCCGGTCGACCTGTCGCTTCACGCGGCTCGTCTTCTCTTGTTCGCTGGCGTCGATGCGATCGCCAGACCTTTTGGGCAGGACTTGGCGGTGGGCCCAGTAGCATCAACCGCTGCAACGCGTCGACGTCCGACCCATCCGCGACACGATCGAAGCCCGGGTCCGCGACCTACTCACCGAACTCGGGGTCCAACTCGACCCGACCGCGGGCTGAGCAGCCAGGGCCGCGGCGCAGGATGTCCGGTCGTCGTCAGCCGGGACGGTGGTCAGATGCGGTTAGCGGTCCCGCTGACCAAGGTCTCGTAGTCGGCCAGGGGCCATCAGCAGATCGAGGCGCTCCAGGGCGTCGTCGACCGACTTGCCAGCCCGAAGGTGTCGAGCCCCACCCCGGATACGCCGAACGCGCCACCGCCATCGCCTCGGCCCGATGTCGGGTCTGTCAGCCACCCCGGCGCGTGGGTCGGCGTCACCTGAACAGCGCGCCGTCGAATACTGACCACAGCAGCCCGGCGGCGAGGCCGAGCGCCAGACTCAGACTGGCTCCGGTCACCGCGACCGCGGCTGCGTACCGGTGCGCGATGGAGCTGGTTGTGTTGGTTCGGGTGGCGGGATCGGCGGGTCGGTATGCAGGTGCCACCCAACGCAGGTAGTAGAAGAGGCTGACCAGTGTGTTGACGAACACCACCACGGTCAGCCAGGCCAGCCCCGCGTCCCAGGCAGCGGTGGCCGTGGTGAGTTTGCCGACGAAGACCGCGGTCGGTGGCGTGCCCACCAGGCCCAGCAGTGAGACCAGGAGCGCCGCGGCCAACCATGGGCGTGCCGACGCCAGGCCCCGGTAGGAGTCCAGGTCCTGACGCTCGGGTAGCGCCGCAGTGACCCCGAAAGCGGCGATGTTGGTGACGGTGTAGCCGGCCAGATAGACCAGCATGGCAGGAAGCGCCAGGTCGCTGCGGCCGGCGACCGCTACCGGGACCAGCAGGAACCCGACCTGGCCCACAGTCGACCATCCCAACAGCCGGCGGGGGTCCTGCTGCCAGTAGGCGGCCAGGTTGCCCAGTGTCATGCCGAGCACGGCGAGCACCGCGACCAGCGCCGGCCAGCGCGGATCCGCGGGCAGCGTGTCCACCAAGCGGTACGCGGCGGCGACGGCACCGATCTTCGGCACCGTGGTCAGGAAGGCGGCGACCGTGGCACTGGCCCCCTGCGCGGCGTCCGGGACCCAGAAGTGGGCCGGCACGCCCCCGGCCTTGAACAGCAGGCCAACCAGCACGGCCAGCACCGCGACCGCCGCGACCCCCGGGGGCGCGCCGCCCAGCCGGTCGCCGAGCGCCGGGTAGCTCGTCTCGCCCACAAGGCCGTAGAACAGCGTCACGCCTGCCATCAGCACGATGCCGAAGAGCGCACCCATCAGGTAGGTCTTCATGGCTGCCTCGGCGCCGCGAGGAGTGCGCACCATTCCGATGAGCCCGTACAGCGGGATGCTGGCCAGCAGGAAGCCCACCACGAGTACCAACAGGTCGTGGGCGCCGCCCAGGACCATGGTCCCTGTCGCGGAGAACAGCAGCAGGGCGTAGGTTTCGGCTTCTCGGGGTGAGCCGCGCAACTCGTCGACGCCCAGGGCCACCACCATCAGCGTGCCCACACAGACCACCACGCGTACGACCCCGGTCAACGTGTCCACCGCGAACGCGCCCTCGAACGCGCCCTCGACAGGTCCGGCCAGCTCAACCGCGGCCACGACCCCGGAGGCAACCAGCGACACGCCGGCGGCCAGCCGGGTCCACCACAGCCGTCGCAACGGGAGGAACGACCCCCCCAGCAGCAGGGCCAGCCCGCCGCCGAACAACAGCGCCTCGGGAAGCATCAGCTCCACCCGCATGCTCATGGGCGACCCTCGAGAGCCCGCCCCATGTCAGCGTCCGACCAACTGCACCACGGCCTGTGCCGCCGGATAGATGACGTCGAGCAACGTGCGAGGCAGTACGCCGATGACCAGCGACAGCGCGAGCAGGGCTCCCACAGACCAGTTCTCGGCCGGGCTCAGGTCCGCGAACCCCACCGACAACTGCCGGGTGTGGCCAGTGAACACCCGTTGCAGGGCGCGCAGGAACAGCGCAGCCGTGAGCAGGATGCCCAACAGAGCAACCGCGGTGACCGGCGCGACGGCGATGCTTCCGGTGAAGATCTGGAACTCCGCGATGAAGCCGGACAGGCCCGGTAGGCCCAGCGAGGCGAACGCTCCAACCGCGAAGAATGTCGCCAGCCGGGGCGCCGAGCCGGCCAGCCCTCCGTAGGCGCTCATGTCGTAGCTGCCGGTGCGGCGGTGCAGCACGCCGGCCATCAGGAACAGCGCGCCGGTCACCAGCCCGTGGCTGACCATCTGGGTGGTCGCTCCGGCCACTGCGACCTCGCGGGCCTGCACAGTGTCCTGGGAGACGAGTCCCGCGGCGCCGACAGCCATGACGACGTACCCCATGTGGTTCACCGAGGTGTAGGCGACCATCCGCTTCAGGTCGGTCTGGGCGAGCGCCACGAGCGCGCCGTACAGCGCCGAGACGACACCCACGGCGATGATCGGCCACGCCCAGGCCTGCCACGCCTGGGGCAGCATCGGCATCGCGATCCGGACGAACCCGTAGGTCCCCATCTTCAGCAGAACCGCCGCCAGCACCGCCGACCCGACCGCGGGCGCGTCGGTGTGCGCCGGGGGCAGCCACGTGTGGAAGGGCACGGTGGGAGTCTTCACCGCCAGGCCGAGCAGGACCGCGGCGAGCACCAGTCCCCCGGTCAGCGGGTCGTCGGTGAACGGCGCTGCCTCGACGAGCGCCGGCATGTCGAAGGTGTGCGGGTCGGCCCCCAGGAAGAGGCCTATGAAGCCGACGAGCAGCGCGAGCGAGCCCAGGAACGTGTAGAGGAAGAACTTCAAGGCCGAGCGTGCCGCGTCCCCGTGGCCCCATCCGGCGATGATGAAGTACATCCCCACGATGGACAGGTCGAAGAAGAGGAAGAACAGGATCAGGTCCGCGGCAACGAAGAGTCCCATACTCGCGCTCTGGAGCGCCAGGAAGAGCGCCGCCTGACCGCGTACGCGCCGCGTTTCCTGCAACGCGTATACCGAACAGGCGAAGAAGACGACCGCAGTCATCGCCAGCAGCGGCAGGGAGAGCCCATCGACCCCGACGTGGTAGCTGCTGTCCACTCCGGGGATCCAGGCAACCTGCGCCTCAAAAGCCAACTCATTGGGCCCGGGGGCTTCGTAGCCGACCCACAGGCCAGCCACGAGGGCGACTTCGACCCCGGCAGTCACCACCCAGGCCCACTGGGCGGTCCTGTCGCCGATCCGGGGCACGACGGCAAGGACCACCGCAACCGCCAGAGGCAGGAAGACGATCAGACTGAGCACGCTCACCTCACGAGGACGAGGAGGACGGCGCCGAGCACGAGGAGTGCGACGACCTGAAGGTAGTACTGGTGCAGCTGACCGGTCTGCGGTCGCCGAGCCAGCGACCCCAGACGACGTACACCGGCGCCAAGAGCTTCGACGGCCCCGTCGACGGCTCTGATGTCTGCACCGGCCGCCCGATCCGCAGCCCGCACGACCGCAGCGCCGGTGGCCTCGACGACTGCATCGATGCTGCTGTCGTCGACACGGGCCGCCCGATCCGCGGCCCGCACGACCGTGGCGCCGGTGACCTCGACGACCCGGTCGACCACGCGGTCGTCGAACCGAGCGGTGGCCTCGGCCAGCGCCAGGGTGGGCCGGACCACGAACCGGTGCGCAGCCCGTTCCAACCCGAGCCACGACAGCGCCCAGCCCGGCTCCGGCAGCCTGACCCGGGCCACGAGCAAGACGACTGCCCCTGCCAGGACGGCCGAGACCAGGAGCCCGGCCAACCCTCCTTGGGGGGGAGCGCCGCCGAGCGCGTCGGCCAGCTCGCCGTCCACAGGCGGCAGCGCCAAGACCCCGAGGACCGCGGCGCCCACCGCCAGGACCACCAGGGGGGCCCTGCCCCAGCCACCGAGCCGGTCCGCCGCCGCCCCCATCCGCGCGACCGCATCACCGGCCCGGTCGGCCCAGAGCAGCCAGAGCACCTTGCCTGCGTAGCCGGCCGACAACCCCGCCGCGACCAGGCCGGCGGCGTACAGCGCGGGGGAGACACGCAGCGCCTCAGCCAGCACGGCGTCCTTCGTGGCCCACAGCGACAGCGGAGCCAGACCGGCCAGAGCGGCCAGGCCGACGGTGGCCGACCACCCGACCACCCGGTCCCACCGGGCAGCGCCCCGCAGCTCGGACAGCTGTTTGCTGCCCAGCGCCGTGAGCCACGTCCCCGCCACCAGGAAGAGCAAGGCCTTCGTCGACGCGTGGGCAACCAGGTGAGCGGTGCCCCCGGCCAGGCTCCCGACTCCGGCGGCGAGCACGACGAACCCCAGCTGCGCGGAGGTGGAGGCCGCGAGGAGCTGCTTGAGGTCCCGCTGGCCGAGTGCCACGACACCCATCAGAACCGCCGTGGTCACTCCCGCCCACGCGGCCACATTCGGCGCCCAGGAGGTCGCAGCCAGCAAGGGCTCCGTGCGCAGCAGCAGGTATCCGCCCATGGCCACCATCGCTGCCGAGTGCAGCAGCGCACTGACCGGGCTGGGGCCCTGCATCGCGCCGGAGAGCCAGAAGGAGAACGGTAGCTGAGCTGCCTTGCCCAACGCGGCGACGAGCACACCGGCGGCAGCCACATCCCGCCAGCCGCCCGTGATACCAGGCAGCTCGCTCAGACCCAGGGCGGTGCCACCGGCCAGGGCGGCCGCCGCCGCGACGTACAGCCCCAGGTCGGCTGTGCGAGTCGTGACGAAGGCCGTCAGACCCGCCGAGACCCGAACGTTGTCACGCCACCAGAAGCCGATGAGTGCATACGACGTGGCACCCATCAGTTCCCAGGCGAACAGCAACGTGGGCAGTGTGTCGGCCATCACGGTCAAGTTCACCGAGGCCGCGAACAGCAACATCAGTCCGTGGAAGCGGGCCACCCCCTCGCGGATCTCCACCGCGGAGAAGGCCAGCACCAGTTGGGTCACCGTGGTCACCGTCACCAGGGTGATCGCGGCCAGGGGATCCACCCGCAGGGCGAGTTCGGACCCCGCGACGAAGGGCGTCGACGTCTCGGGCCCGGACAGCGCCACGAGCACCGCCCCCACCAGCGTCCACGTCGCCGCCACCAGCGACGTGGCGACCGCCACCCGCGGCCTGGGGCGGGCCAACACGAGCCAGCCCCCGACCAGGGCCGGCACGAGCACGACGAGCCACGCTCCCGCCTGAGCGAGCATCACGCGCTCACCCGGCCAAGTCCGTGGCCATGTCGGTCATGTCCGCCTCGTGTTCGCGGTGCAGCAGGGTGGCCACCGCGAAACCCATGGCCATCTCCACGGTCATGGCCGCGAGGACGACCATCAGCAGCACTTGCCCCGAGGGGTGCGGCGCGAGGAACCACCACATCCCGGCCGCGCCGAGGATGACCCCGTTGATCATCAGCTCCAGGCCCATCATCACCATCACCACGACCTGCTGGGAGATCGCGCCGTACAGCCCGACCGAGAACAGGGCAGCGGCCACCAGAAGCACACCTTCGATGGTCACCGGCGCACCCCTCCCGGCTGGGGATCGGTGGCCGGACCCGACAGATCATCGCCCAGTCGGTCATAGCGGGTGCGGTGCGCAGCGAGAACGACACCGGCCACGATGGTGGCTACCATCACCGGGCTGATGACCACCATGGCCAGCATCTTCGGGCCCATCAATGATTCGCCGAGCGCTGCGGTGAGGTCCGCCGGCGGCACGCCCCGGCGAGTCGGCCAGTCCACCAGCAGGATTCCCACGGCCAGCAGGCCGAACGTGCCGAGCGCCGCGGCCAGCGCCCACCGATTGTCGTGCACCATGCTCATCGGCATCAGCGCGGGGTTCATCCCCATGAACATCACCATGTAGACCGCCATCACGGCCATCTCCATCACCATCATCAGCACCGTCACCACTCCGACGTAGGACTGGTGCAGCACGAGCACCTGGAAGCCGACGGCCACGAACGACAGCGCCAACGCGTAGGTGGCCCGGGCCATCGAGCCGACGTAGAACACCGCGGCGCCGGCAAGGACGGCGACCACGGCCAGGCCCCAGAAGGCGATGTCAGCGACCACGATCAGAACCTCCACACGGCGACGACGGACACGAACAAGTCCTGCACGATCACGACCGGGAGCAGCACAACCCACCCCACCTCGAGGAAGAGGTCGGGGCGGATCGCCGGGACGTGACGGCGCAGCGACACCAGCGCCGCGGCCAGCAGACCGGCCTTGACCACCACCCACACAGCGCCCGGCAGCAACGGACCAGACCCCCCGCCCAGGAACATCGGCACCGCGAACGCCGCACCGGCCGTGAGCAGCGCGTAGCGGCCCGCCAGGACAACGAGCCGGTCCGGCCCGGAAAGCTCTGCGAGCACACCCCCCGCGAGGTCCCGACCCAGAGCCGGGGAGAACGGCCCCCACACCGAGAACCCGACCACACCGAGGCAGTAGACGGCGAACGCCACCGGCATCCAGACCACGAACCACAGGTCGCTCTGGGCAGCCTGGATCGAGCCGAGGTCAAGGGCGCCGGCGGCGATCACCGGCGCGACCAGGGCGAACATCAGGGGAAGCTCATAGCCCAGCGCCTGGGCCAGGAATCGGTAGCTCCCCACCAGGCCGTACGCCGAGTTCGCGCCCCAGCCCAGCAGCCACACCAACGCCCACACCGCCACGTCGACTGCGTTGAACCACACCACACCCACATCGAGGTCGAAGAGCGTCCACTGCCCCAACGGCACCACGCTGACCATCAACACAGCGGCCACCAGAAGTCCGGACCCGCCAATGCGCCACAACAGCCGATCAGCCGAAACCGTCGTACGTCGCCGCTGACGCAGCAACCGCGAGCCCTCGTCCAACGGGCGCAGCAACCCCGTACCCGTCGATGCGCCGACCCCGCGGGCAGCGAGGACCCCGTCAACCGACGCCACCGCAAGGGTCAGCAATCCCAGCCCCGCCACGACGACCGGCGCCCACGCCGCGGAAACCGTCGTCAACTGGGACTCAACCATGACTCACCGCCAGGTCCCGCTCGACCCGGCTCAGGCCCAGGCTCGCAACCACGAGCCGGGCGGCGGCGAGGTCCAGACCGGTGGCCAGCTGCGCCACCGCCTCCGCAGGCACCGAGGGACCATCGCCTTCCGGCCGATCGTCCGCGGGACTGGTGAGCCAGAACAGCGCCGCGCGCAGCCGGTCAAGAGCATCACCGGTCAGCCCGGGCGGCAGACCGAGCTCCGCGGCCCGCTGGTCGTCGACACGGGCAAGCCCGCGCAACGACCACCGCAACATCCGCGAGCGACCCACAACCCCGTCCAACCGGGCCACCGCCGCATGCGCCGCCTGCAGATCCCCGTCGAGGTGGTGGTCGCGAGCTCGACGAGCCAGCGCGGCCGCGCGGTCCCAGCCCGCCAGTCCGAGCAGTGCCGAAACGTCGTCGCACCGGCGCGCAGCCGCGACAGACCCCACCGGGCGCCCCTGTTCGAAGGCCGGCTCGACGGTCCCGCCCCGCACAGTGCGCGACACGACGGTCTGCGAGTCGATGTGTGACGCTTCGGCATGCACGATGACGTCCCCCTGGAGGGAGCAGCGCAGAACGAATCCCGCCGGCCAGTGCGGCAGTACCGGGCCGAGCCGGACATGCAGGACGTCCATCTCAAGTCCGTCGCGGTCCCCGCCACCACCAGCCAGCGGAATCCCGTTCGGTTCCATCCCGCCGTGGTCCATCCCCTCCTGGTCCATCCCGCCGTCGCCGTGGTCCATCCCGCCGTGGTCCATCCCGCCGTGGTCTATCCCGCCGTGGTCCATCCCCTCCTGGTCCATGCCCTCGTGGTCCGGTGTGCTGTGGCGGGTTCTGGCATCGTCCCGCTGGGCATCGGCGTCCAACAGAACAGCCGCCGCTGCGTCCAGCGTCGGCGAGACACCACGGCCATTGTCGACGTGGACCTGAGCGCGGGGGCCGGGCAACTGCTCCCACAACTGCGAAACGAGGTCCTCGTACACCGTCCCTGCCGAACCGCAGACGACCAGCACGTCCGCATCGGCCGGAGTCAGCGCGGGCCGCCAGCCTCGGCGCTCAACCTCACGCTCCACCGCGACCCTCGTCAGCCACTGGCCGGGGCCCTCCACACACAGGACACGCGTCGCCCGCAGAGCAGAGCGCCCCACGAACGATGTCAGACCCACCGGAAGGCCCCCTCCCGCCAGGCCCACAGGACCGCCAACAGCAGTGCGCCGAGGAACGCGAACATCTCGATGACCGCCGAGGCGCCGAGTTCAGCCACCACCACCGCCCAGGGGTACATGAACAGCATCTCGACGTCGAACGCGAGGAAGACAAGCGTGGCCAGGTACCACCGCACGTGAAATCGTGACAGCGCATGCTCCTCGGGCACCCAACCCGAATGGAACGGCAACACCTCGATCGCACTCGGCGCCGGCGCCAGGATGCGATTGACCGCGTAGGGCACACAGACGGCGAGAACCCCGACGAACGCAAGGGATGACAAGCCCCAGTACATCGGCACCCCGATCTCTTACTGCCAGCAAACGCACCAACCGCGACGTCGCGGTCAACATAGCGAGATGCGCACTGCAATGAGTGCTGGGGCGCGCGGTGCTCTGATCCGAGGCACCGCGGCAGGGAGACGAAAGACGCCTGACAGGTTGTGGCCACCGGAGTGCGGAACAAGGCAACCGAGTTGCTCCCGGCCAGACAGTCGCCGGGGTGGAGCCGCGCGACATCTTCGCCGACGTCACCTCCGGCTCCGGGGTCGCGGCCAACCGACCCGGGATGTCCGGGCCCTGGACTACGCGACCTCCGGCGACACCGTGGTCGCGTGGCGGGTCGACCGGCTCGGCCGCTCCCTCATCCACGTATTCAACACCGTCAAGATGCTGCGCGAGAAGGGGATTGGCACCCGGTCGGTCCAGGACGGCATCGACCCCTGGCAAAGCCCGACACAGATGTGGACCCCCATCGGAGCTGCGATCAGCTGTGGGTAGTGCCGTCGAGCCTCCGCATGGTGCGCTCGTCCGGGTGGCTGCCGTCAGAGCCCACATTCTGAGGGTTGACAGCACCCTGTGGCCTGCCTCGGCGATCGGGGCGGTTCCGGGTTCCTCGCCGGGTTGCTTTTCGGTGCTCAGGGGGTCCGGTCGGCTGTGGGTTGCGGGGGGAGCAGGTGCTCGGCTGTGGGTGTGGTGGTGGTGTAGGCGAAGGCGGCTTCCTCGATGGCCTGATCCTCGGCGGTGAGGCGGTGTTGGTGCTGGCGTTCGTGCTCGGCCCAGGACGGGACGGCGAAGATCTCGAGGAACTGGTCGGGGCGTTCACCGACGCGGTAGAGCTCCCAACGGAACGCGCCGCTGCGTAGCCGGGAGCGGCGCATGTCCTGCATGGCGGCCAGCCAGTCGGTCTCGTGCTCGGGTGGGACGTGGTATTCGACGAGCACCTGGACGGGTCCTGCGTCGGGTTCGGGGGCGATGCCCAGGCTGGGGTCGTTCCAGTACTCCAGCGCGGCCGGGTCGAGGTCCTGGGATTCCGGGATCCGCAGGGCGAGTCCGGCGACGGCGCCGAGGGCGACGAGGGCGGCGGCGGTGTACACGGCTACTGGTAGGCCGGCGTGCTGGGTGAGCAGGCCCCACAGGGGGGACGCGAGGGCCATGGTGCCCAGGAAGCTCATCAGGTACACGGCGATCGCGCGGGCACGCACCCAGCTGGGCAGGAACAGCTGCAGCTCGGCGTTCACGGTGGACACGGTGGCGGTCCATGCGTAACCGGCGATCACCAGCAGCGGGATCGCGACGACCAGCCCCGGGGCGAGCATGGTCCCGGCGAGGGCGGCCGCGTAGGCCAGCCCGACCACGCTGAGCAGGGCGTTGGACGACAGGTGCCGAGTGACCCGGCCCAGGGTCAGCGCCCCGAGGACGGCCCCGGCGCCCAGCGCGGCGAACAGTAGCCCGTACCCGCCGGCTTGCAGGCCGAGCTGCTGGCTGGCGATCAGGGGCAGCAGCGCCCACAGGGCGGCGGCCGGGGCGACGAACATGGCCAGGCGACCCAGGATCACCCGGACCACGGGTTCGTGGCGCACGTAGCGCCCGCCGGCCCGCAGGGCGGGCAGGAACCGCTCCCGGTTCCCGGCCAGCGGTGCGGGGCGTCGCCAGGCCAGCAGGACGGTGGCCAGGACGCCCGCGCACAGGGCGGTGAACCCGAACACGGGCGGCACGCCCCACGCGGCGATGATCAGTCCGGCGATCGCGGGGCCGGCCGCGCGGGCCACGTTGACGCTGACCATGTCCAGCCGGGTGGCTGCGGCCAGCTGGGAGCGGGGCACCAGCTCGGCGATCAGGGGCTGCCAGGTGGGCACCTGGAACGCCAGCCCGGCTCCGGCGGAGAACATCAGCGCCAGCATCAGCCCCGGGGTCATCCGCCCGGCCGCGGCCAGCACGGCCATCACCACCGCCACGAGCATGACGTAGGCCTGGGTGGCGAACAGCAGCCAGCGGCGGTCGAACGCGTCGGACAGCACACCAGCCGGCAGGGCCAGCAGGACGACCGGTAGTTGGGTGGCGGTCTGCACGAGGGTGACGATGGTGGCGGCGTTGGGGTCGTCGACGAACAACCATTGCGCGCCGACGGTCTGGGCCCACATCCCCACGCTGGCGACCACCACCCCCAGCCACAGCCACGTGAACGTGCGCTGCCGGAACGGCGCCAGCGCGGACCCGGCTCCGCCCGCGGCGGTGTCGGTGCTCACGACGGCCCCGAGGGGGCGTGGCCGGTCTCGGCGAGGCGGGGGGAATCCGAATGCGCCTCGGCTTCCTGGGCGGCGGCCCAGGAGGCAAGCAACTGCAGGGACTGGTCGGTGCCGGTGTAGTGGGCCTTCACGTTGTGGGCCGCCCAGCGGGTCCGGAACTCCTCGGACCGGGTGGCCAGGACCCCGACCAGAGCGGCCAGGTCGGGGTCATGGGGTCACGCCCTGCGTGAGCACGCAGGACCGCGACGTTGTAGTCGGCGGCCCGGTCCCAGTCGTCGTAGAACTCGTGGGCACGGAGTTTCAGGAACACGTACCGGGCCAGGTTCGGCGGGGCCACCAGGTCCTCGAAGACCTCGGCAGAGACCGCGCGGCCGAGCAGGTTGGCGGCCAGCACCTCCATGCGACCATTTCGCACGAACGCCGGCCCCCCGGTGAACGCGTCCAGGGTGGCCTGCACCTCGGGGCGCACCCGTGACGGGCGGCGGGCCGCGCGCCGTCGGGCCGGGCCCTGGGCGCGGGCCAGGTCGTGCAGGTCACCGGGGTCTCGGCGGGGGTGCTCGACGCGGTGGCCCGGGCCTCGCGCCTGACCGACGCCGAACTGGCCTTCATCGGGCAGGCCGACCTCGGCTGGGCTGATCCGGGCCCGACGGGTGACCAGGAAGTCGCGCGCCTCGCTGCGATTGTCCACGCACCTGACCCTACGCACGCATCCACGGGCGTGGGAGTCACCACCGGTACCCCTCACAACAGGGACTCCCACAAGTCGCCGGGCTCTGGTTGCCTTGCCCCAGGAACAACCCCACCCACCGCAACGGAGAACCAGAGATGACCACCCCAACCCCGAGCTACACCCCCCGGGCGAGCACCGGCCAAGCGAAGGCCCCCGCCACCCAGCCGTTCGGCCCGGCCGCTTTCGAGTCCTCCGAGGGCACCGTGCTGCGCTGGCTGGGCATGGCCGGCTTCCTGGTCAACAGCCGCGGCACCACACTCATGATCGACCCGGTCCTCAGCGGGTTCGACATGCCCCTGCTGATCAACACGCCCATCGCTGCAGGCGCCGTACCGCGGCTCGACGCCGTACTGATCACCCACAGCGACAACGACCACTACAGCGTCCCCACCTGCCGAGACCTCGCCGGCGTCACCGAGGCATTCCACTCCACCGGCTACGTCGCCTCCCTGATGACCGAACACAGCCTGCCCGCGCACGGGCACGGCATCGGCGAAAGACTCACCGTCGGAGCGGTCCAGGTCGAACTGACCCCAGCCGACCACGACTGGCAGAACTACTCACCCGAGCACGCCACCCGAACATTTCTGCCCGAGGATTACTGCGGGTTCTGGATCACCACCCCCGACGGCACCATCTGGGCCCCCGGCGACTCGCGGCTGATCCCCGAGCACCACCTGGCCATGCCCGCCCCCGACGCCCTGCTGTTCGACTTCTCCGACAGCGAATGGCACTTCAGCCTCGCCGGCGCGGTCCAGATGGCCAACACCTACCCCACCACCCCCCTGCTGCTGCACCACTGGGGATGCGTGGACGCCCCCGACTTCTCGCCCTTCAACGCCGACCCCGCCACCCTCTACGACCAAGTCACCAACCCCGACCGCATCCACATCCTCGCCCCCGGCGAACCGTTCACCCTGCAGCCCATCCGGACGTAGCCTCCAACAGCCCCCTCACCCTCCGGGACGGTACGCGGCGCAGCGGGCCAGCACAGGAATGCGTCTGACTTGGGCAGCGGGGCACGTCACACCTGCGCCCCTCGCAATACCGTCCGCAGCTCAGCCGCGGCTCAGCGATGGGCAACACCATCGAGCCTCAGCAGGGTGCTCTCATCGCGGTGGGTGCCATCGGTGCCCACGTGTTGCGCGGAGATCTCTGGGCCATCCTCACGACGTGTGCCAGGGCCTTGGCCTGCCCGCGACCGAGCCCGTACTCATCCGCTAGCCATGAGACGACCTCGCCAGACGCGGTCTCGGGTCCGAAGCCCGCGAGCGTGGGCTTCGTCGAGGAGCTCCTGAGGCGTCTTGCCGGTCTTCATCTCGATAGCGTCGAGATAGGCCTGAAACGACATGCCGGCGCTCCTTTCGTGTATCAACAACACAGTCTGTCCGGCGGATCTGAATCCCACAGCATGGGGACCGGCACGGCGCGACAGGGATGAGTCGGCCTGGGGCGCCGTGCCGGCATTGCTGCTGGTCCGTTTCCCCAGGCCGCTCGCCGAACCCGCCGTGCGTGTCTCCACGCAACGGGCTCTCCATGGTTTCTGCCGTGGGTTGCTCAGGCAGCCTGGGGCCAGGGGTTGGGGATGTTGTTGCCCCGGTAGCGGTACTTCGTGACGGGTGTCGTCTCGGGGTTGAACAGTTCGATCCCGTCCGCGCTGAGGCGACGGGACGGTGGTGAAGGTCTCTCACCTCCTACTCGATCAACAAGCGCCTCACGGCGCACCGGCGCAATGTCGCAGCTCAACATCGCCCAGATTGGAGCAGGCATGCAGACGCGCGCTTCCCCAGACGCCTATTTCGTATTACACTTCTGTCGTGGAGAAGATCCAGGGCAAGCCAGTCACCGAGCAGGACATTCAGGACTGGGCAGAGGAGGCCGAACGCGGATACGACGTTGAGCAGCTCCGCAAGCGCGGCCGCAAGCCAATCGGGGACGGCCCCGCGCAGGTCGTCCCGGTACGGATCGACGCCACCCTCTTGGCCGCGTTGGCCGAACGCGCCGAGCGTGACCATGTGAGTCGCTCGGAGGCGATCCGGGCGGCCATCCGTTCCTACGTCGCGTGAAGGTCCACGACTCCGCGCGCAGGCACGGCGTCGCGCCGGATGATGCCGTCCATGCCGCCGAGCATGCCGTGTACGTCAGCGAGCTGGATGAAGACAGCCCGGCCCGGCAACTGCACCTCGGGTTCGACTCCGCAGGCCGCCTCCTCGAGGTCGTGGTACTCCGCTTCGACAGCGGCAACGAGCTCGTGATTCACGCCATGAAGGCACGCCGCCAGTACCTCGACCTACTCGACTGAGCCCTTCCGGGACGCAGATGCCCAGCGGTGGCCACGACCAGCCTCCAGGACCAACAGCCAGACCCAGCCGCCTACACGGCCCGCCCTGCCTCGCTGTGGCCGTCGAGGCCAGTAGTCACGCGTCGAAGCGTCGCTGCAGATCGGCGTAGCCGATCGCACCGTCGAGGAAGCCGAGCGTTCCGGAGTCGAGCAATTCCCGGCCGGCGCGCTCGACCACGCTGAGCGAGGCTCGGGCCAGGCTGCCGCCCAGGCTGACCCGCGTGACGCCGAGCGAGAGGAGTGTGGGCGCGTCGATGGTGTTCGCCAGCCCTGCCACCACGTTGAGCGGGCCCGGGATGGCCTCGGCGAGCCGGCGGATCGTGTCCTCCTCGACAACGCCGGGCACGAAGACGCAGTCGGCACCCGCTTCGAGGTACCGCACCGCCCGCTCGACCGTCTCGGCGAACGGGTCGCCGGTCGTGCCGGCGAAGTAGGTGTCAGTGCGCGCATTCAGCACGAAGGTGCCACGAGGCGCCACGCCTCGGGCAGCCGCGATGCGATCAGCCGCCTCGTCAATGTCGAGCAGCCCACCCTTCCCGGCGTCCTCGAGGTTGCCGCCCACGGCCCCGAGGTCCACAGCTCGGGCCACGGTGCCCCCGACCTCGTCCGCGGTGTCTCCGTAGCCGGCTTCGAGGTCCGCGGTCACAGGCACCCTCACCGCGGCCACGATGCGAGCGACGTGCTCGAGCATCGTGTCGCGGTCCAGGGCTTCTCCGTCCGGGACTCCGCAGGACCAGGCGATGCCCGCGCTGGTCGTGGCGATGGCCGGGAAGCCGACCTGCTCGAGGATGCGGGCGGAGCCGGCATCCCAGGCGTTGGGGAGCACGAATCCGGAACCCGCGTGCAAGGCGAGCAGAGCGGTCGCCTTCTCCCTGGAATCTCCGATGCTCACCAAACAACCATACCCACGTCAGACTGGTCCACTGGCGGTATGGCGCTGTCGCCTTTCGCGGCCGGAATTGCGAACTGGGTCAAAGTGACGCGGCTTCGCGGCGTCGTTGATCCCCGACGTGCGTGACGCTTGTCCATGGCCCAACCCAAGTTGACGAAGCCTCTACGAACCGTAGTTGGTCTACGACCGCGGGCGATAACGGCACTTGGCGTGAGGCCTCAGCGGCACGCTATCTGCACTTCTGCGCCCGAACGCAGGGCGGCCGGTGGCGCGCCGCGTCAGGTCGCTCGAAGCGATCGCCAGTGCCGGGATCGCGCACCCGACGCCGTTTCCGCCCTCTCCCCCACCGGGGGACTAACCGCGCCGGGTTGGTCACCTTGGGGCGAGTACGGTGGAAGCGCGTCCCGCGGTCGGGTCAGGTGCCGGCAGGCGGGTGACCGCGATGGTGCGGCAGGAGGCAGGAAGAGGCCATGACCGGGCAATCAGATTCGACGGGGTCGTCCGTGCTGTTGGTGGGGGGTACGGGACGAACCGGTCGACGTGTCCTCGAGCAGCTCCTGGGTCGTGGTGTCTCGGTCTGCGCGATCGTTCGATCCCCCGAGAAGCTCCCCACACCGGCAACCGAGGATCCGCGGCTGACGGTGGTCACCGCCGACCTGCTATCACTGGGAGCCGATGAACTCACGGCTCATGTTGCCGGCCGGCAGGCCGTGATCTCCTGCCTGGGACATGTCCTGACCCTGCGGGGCGTGTTCGGGCCCCCGCGTGGCCTCGTCACCGAAGCCACTGTGCGGCTTTGCGCGGCCATCGACGCGCTGCAGCCCTCGGATCCGATCAGGTTCATCCTGATGAGCAGCGTCTCGGTCAACGACCCCCGGGGCCCGGACACCCGACGCGGGGCCGGCCAGAGGGCCGCATTGTGGGCGTTGCGCGGCGTGATGCCGCCCGCGCGGGACAACCAGCGGGCGGCGGACTTCCTCCGCACGCAGGTGGGGACCGCGGATCCGTTCGTTCAATGGGTGGTCGTGCGTCCCGACACGCTGCGCGAGGGCGCGGTCAGCGAGTACTCGCTTCACGAGGGACTCATCAGCAGCCTCTTCGCGCCGGACGACACTTCCATGGCCAACGTCGGGCATTTCATGTGCGAGTTGGCCACGGACCACAGCACGTGGCAGGACTGGCAGGGCAAGATGCCCGTGATCACCGACGCCGCGACCCCCAAGCACTGAGCCGTTCCCTGCGGAGAGGGTAAACACCCACGCGAGGGAATCGGCTGGCCCATCGTCACCGGGCGGCTGAGGCGTGCTCGGCTGTGGGCCACCCGGGGCCGCACGTGGATGACGTACCCGGGTGGCGGCGCTCCTACATGCTGGCCGTCGAGGCCACCTGCGCCGGCGCGGTGGCGATCTGCGGTGAACCCGTAGCCGTGCGGAGCATCGCGATCCCGAGCCAGGCGAACCAGACGATCAGGAGCAGTCCGAACGCGTACGCGGTGGCACTCAGCGGCGGGACGATCGAGAGCAGGCCCGCAAGACCCACGACCAGTCCCAGCCAGCCCAGTGACCGGGGAAGCGACCTTCCCCGCAGGCTCACGATGCTGATGAGCAGGATCCACAGGCCACCGAGGAACTCCCCACCGGAGCCGCTGCCCAGTCCCTGCGCGACGGGTTCGATGGCCTGCCACATCGACTGCGCCTGATCCGGGTCCGCGGGGTAGAGGGCGACGACGGCGGCCATGCCCGCGTTGAAGACCATGCCGCTGGCGACCAGGACAACGGCCCACATCACGCCCACGGCGGTGGCCACCTGCATCAGCGCCGGCGCCGCGGAGCTCAACCGCGCGTGCAGGGCCAGGGCCAGGACCGCCAGGACAACGCCGAAGAGCACGTAGGTGATCAGGTACATGACATGCATGCTGGCGTGGTGTGACGCGAGCAGCGCGACCTTCTCGGCCACGTCCGTTGCACCGGGATAGTCGACCACCACCAGGAAGAACGGCATCGCCAGCAGGAACGCAGCACCCAGGTACAGCGCCGCGACCCCGCCTGCCCGCTGCTGGGCTGCTGTTGTGTGACCGATTGTGTTCATCTCTCCTCCGATCCGAGTGGCACCACACCCGCCTTGCCGGGCGGGCCTGGGACCAGTACCCTTTACCTACGGTGTAAGTGTAGTACCTACACCGTAAGTGTCAATCCCTGGAGCCCCCTGGCCACCGCACGCCAGACCGGGCAGGAATGGACGAGACCGATGCCCAGACGCCGGGATCCGAACCGCGGATAAGCAAACTGCAGCCCGAGCCCGACAACGGGGTCGCGGATAGCAAGGTTTTGTATGCTTTCTTAGCGGATAGCAAACCGCTACTATCCTTGCTTTGGATCCGCTGGCCAACCCCTACACCCCCAACGCCGGCGCCCGCCCACCAGCACTGGTCGGCCGTGACCGGCAGATCGCGGACTTCGAACTGCTGATCGCCAGACTCAGCCGCGGGCACACCGAAAAGTCCATGATCATCACCGGCCTACGAGGTGTCGGCAAGACCGTGCTGCTCGGCAGGTTCCGCCAGATCGCCGAGGACGCGCGGTGGGCCGTGGTCGAGTGGGAGATCAGCAAGCACGACGACACCGCCTTCCGGCGCACGCTGGCCACCCAGTTCCGGACTGACCTGCTCACCCTGTCCCCGCGGCACCGGTGGCAGGAACGCGCCAACCGCGGGTCGCCAACTGGCCGGGGCCCTCTTCGCCAGACTGGCTGTGAGCCTGCTCCCGGGATCGCCCACCCATCGCGGTTCCCGCCCGCTCCACCACCCGGGACTCCATATCGCGCCCGGCGCTGCTGGTGCTCGCTTCAGCGCGGGCGGTAGACGTCGGCTCGGTGCTGGATGGCGATGATGGTGACCGTCGCCTCGGTCTGGTCGATCTCGTAGACCACCCGGTAGTCACCTCGACGTGCGCTGTGCAGGCCCTCGAGCTCGAACCGAAGCGGCTTGCCCACGCGCTGCGGGTTCTCCGCCAAGGACCCATAGATGAACTCAATCGCCGCGGTGGCGACCTTCTCCGGCAATCGCTGCAGGGCTCGCGTCGCCGTCGCCGTCCACGTGACGGCGTGGCTCACGTCCGGATCCTGGCCAGAGCCTGCTCCTTGGTCAGGGCCACACGCTGCCCAGCACCCACCTCGGCACGCGAGGCCCGGACCTGGGCCAGCGCCTCGGGGTCGCTGAGCAGCGCCAGCGTCTCCTCCAACGACTCAAGATCGTCAGCGCTGATCAGGACAGCCGCTGGCCGACCGTGCTTGGTGATCGTGACCCGAGCGTGCTCGACCTCGACCTGCTCTACTACCTCGGACAGCCGGTTCTTCACATCAGCCAACGGCAACCGATCCCCCACGCTCATAGCCATAAGTATGGCCATTTCGTCTCGCCTGTCAACGACCCGCTTCGCGGGCAGTCTTGGTGAGTCTCCTCGGTCCCTTGCCGATCCTTCGTTGTCAGGTCTAGCCTCTCTCGCGGAGAAGGGCCCCGGGCTCGGGTCGAGTTGCCGCCGTAGCGCTCGCCAGGGTCGGCCTGCCTTTCCCGGTGGTTGCGTCCGACATGCGGCCCCGTGCGATTGTCTGCTCACTGGCAGTGCGCACGGGGCCGCGCCAACGGATGGCCCCCGAACGTGGTCTTCAAAGGGCCACCGCCGGCAGTGGTACCCACCCGAGCAGCCCATCGATCACGAGACGCCCGACCGGAGTCTCGCAGACTGGATCATCAACAACGCCATCGCCGCAGCCCACCCCCGATCACCCTTCCTGCGCCAGCGCGCCGCCGCCGAGGTCGACCAGATCACCGCCACCGCCGCCCACACCGAGAGCATCGCGGTCATCCCCATCCTCGCCGAGGAACCCATCGGCGAAACGAGGCTCGCCGCCCTCGCCACACCACCCCACACCTGATCCGTTCCGAGTTCACCGCCCTGCGGGTGGCCGATCCCCTACGCCGCAGGCATAGCCTTGACGTGTTCGTTGGCAGGCATTGGGCCGTTGCTGCCCACCGGTAGGGCGGTCTGAGCGGCCGGCGACCGACACCAGGCGGACCTGCGATCGGGACCGCCCCCTGACTGAGGAGGTCCATCCATGTCCGCCCGAATCGTCATCCTCGCCGGTGCCCGCACCCCGGTCGGCAAGCTGTCCGGCAGCCTCGCGTCGTTCCAGGCCGTCGAGCTCGGCGGGTTCGCCATCGCCGCCGCCCTCGAACGCGCCCACCTGCCTGGGGAGCGCATCGACTACGTGTACATGGGCCAGGTCCTCCAAGCCGGGTCCGGGCAGATTCCCGCCCGGCAGGCCGCGGTCAACGGCGGCATCCCGATGACCGTGCCCGCCACCACCGTGAACAAGGTGTGCCTGTCCGGGATCGACGCGGTCTATCAGGCCGACCGGCGGATCCGCGCCGGGGACGCCACCCTGGTGCTCGCCGGCGGGATGGAGTCCATGACCAACGCCCCCTACCTGCTCCCCGGGGCCCGCGCCGGCTACCGGATCGGGGACAACCGGGTCATCGACTCGATGATGTACGACGGCCTGTACTGCGCGTTCGACCAGGTCCCGATGGGTGCTGGCACCGAGAAGTACGCCCAGGCCCACGACCTGCCCCGCGACCGGCAGGACGCCTTCGCCGCCGAATCCCACCGCCGCGCCGACGCCGCCCAACAAGCCGGGCTCCTCGACGGCGAGGTCACCCCCGTGACCGTGCCACAGCGCCGCGGCGACGCCCTGATCGTCACCCACGACGAAGGGGTGCGCGGGGAGACCACCATCGAATCCCTGGCCGGACTGCGCCCCGCGTTCGACAAGAACGGCAACATCACCGCCGGCAACGCCAGCCAGATCAGCGACGGCGCCTCCGCCCTCGTCGTCACCACCCTGGAGGTCGCCGAGCAGATCGGCATCGCCCCACTGGCCGAGATCCTCACCTTCGGGCAGGTCGCCGGCCCCGACGCCTCCCTACTCCACCAACCCTCCAAGGCCATCAAGGCCGCAGCCGAACGCGCCGGAATCGCCATCGGCGACATCGACCTGTTCGAGATCAACGAAGCCTTCGCCGCCGTCGGAGTCGCCTCCGCCGACGACCTGGGCATCAGCACCGACATCGTCAACGTCAACGGCGGAGCGATCGCCATCGGCCACCCCCTGGGCATGTCGGGCAACCGAATCACCCTGCACCTGGCCCTCGAACTGGCCCGCCGTGGTGGTGGAACCGGAGCCGCAGCCCTCTGCGGCGGCGGCGGCCAAGGAGACGCCATCCTCATCCGCACCCTCACCTGACCCAGCCCACTCCACCCGCGTCGAGAGGTACAGCGAAGGCCAGCGGCCGATGGGCAGGGCCCTCGCCGACGCCCCGGATTTGGCGTGCCGTGTCCCGCCAGCCCTACACGCGCGGTCGGCACACGCCGGTGGACCGCCCCGGTCGCATCGAGGTGTGGCTCGCGGGCTGATCAGAGCCCGGCGAAGACGTCGGTCTCCCGTCCGGAGGTCGGGCCGAATGAGGCCACCCCGGCCAGGATCAGGGCGTACATGGCGACCCGGTGCGCCTGGATGTGGTCGGGGTGGCCATAGCCCCCGGCGTCGTCATAGGTGACGAGCACCTGCGGGCGGACCTCACGGATCACCGCGACGAGCTGGCCTGCCGCCTGGAGCAGGTCCGCGCGCCAGAAGCAGTCCACGCGGTCGTTCGGCGGGGCCCCCATCATCCCGGAGTCGCGGTACCTGCCTGGGCCACCGAGCATTCGCGAATCGGTCACACCCAGAGCGTCCAATGCCGCGCGCAACTCGGTCAGGCGATGCTCGCCGAGGCGGTCACCACGATGGCTCCCAGGTGCGCGAGTTCCGGTAGGACGATGTCGCCCTGCTCCTCCAAGGTGCAGGTCACCAGCGTCACCGCACAGCCAGGGTCGGCCGCGTACCGGGCCATCGTCGTGCCCGACGCGATCGTCTCGTCATCCGGGTGCGCGTGAACGAAGAGGATCCTGCGCCCGACGTCGGCCCTGATCACAGGTCAAGGTTGGAGACGCCGCCGTGGGCAGGGAAGCAATGATCAACGTCACTTGTTACATTGATGTCATGAGCACCATTCCCCTCCAGCGGTCGGCCCCTGAGCTGGCCGAGCGGCTAGCCGAACATGCTCGGGCCTTCCACGCACTGTCCGACCCCCGGCGGATGCAGATCCTGGCCGTCCTACGCGACGGGGACCGCTGCGTGTGCGACCTGCAGGACGACCTCGGCCTGGCCCAGTCCCTGCTGTCGTTTCACCTCAAGACCCTGCGAGACGCCGGACTGGTGACCGTACGCCGCTCCGGGCGGTGGGCCCACTACTCACTATCCCGCCCCGCCCTGGCGCAGGTCGAGGCGCTGATCGCCGAGCTGCAGCAACCCGGACATGACCACGTCGACGACAACTGCTGCACCCCGCTGACCCCACCCACCAACCGCCCCGACACCAAGGAGACCTCCGCGTGACCGCTGAGCCTGAGATCCACCAGATCGTTCGCGACCACTACACCGCCGCAGCCCTACGCGTGACCGGCGACCAACCCGCCAGCTGCTGCGCCTCCGACATCTGCTGCGGCGATGCGGCCATCGACCCGATCAGCGCCGACCTGTACGCAACCGACCAGACCGCCGGGCTGCCCGAAGCAGCGGTCCTGGCCTCCCTCGGGTGCGGCAACCCCACCGCCCTGACCCACCTGCACCCCGGCGAGACCGTCCTGGATCTCGGCTCCGGCGGCGGGATCGACGTGCTCCTCTCGGCCCGCCGGGTCGGGCCCACCGGGTTCGCCTACGGGCTGGACATGACCGACGAGATGCTCAACCTGGCCAACCGGAACAAGGCCGCCGCCGGGGCCACCAATGTTGAGTTCATCAAGGGCACCATCGAAGCCATCCCCCTGCCCGACGCATCCGTGGATGTCGTCATCTCCAACTGCGTGATCAACCTGTCCGCGCACAAGGGCCAGGTCCTGCACGAGGCCTACCGCGTCCTGCGCCCGGGCGGGCGGTTCGCGGTGTCCGACATCGTCGTGCGCGGCCAGATGCCCGAGCCCGTGCGCCAGTCCATGCAGATGTGGACCGGTTGCCTGGCCGGGGCCCTCGAGGAGCAGGAGTTCCTCCACCTGCTCGACCGGGCCGGCTTCATCGACGCGACCATCGAGACGACCCGGGTCTACACCGCCCAGGACGCCCGCGACTTCCTCACCGAGGAGCTCAAGGACCAACAACTCGCCGACCAAGCCGACGGGAAGTTCGCCTCCGTCTTCGTGCGGGCCACGAAGCCGGACCCCGCCTAGTACCCGGTACCGCCCAACGGAACCTCGGGCGGGCTCGAGCGACGGCGGTCGCCGCCGCGGCTGGTCAGTCCTTGGCGCCTCGGGGGTACGCCAGGGCCAGGTCGGTGGTTGGGCCCAACGGCACCCGGGTGCGGGTGCGCCCGAGGCGGGCACGGCGCCGGGGATGCGGCGCCACGCACGTGCTGCTGCCCGCGCAGGTGCTGCCCCGCTGCTCGGCGGCAAGCGAGCTGGTCGGGCAGGTGCTGGTTGCCGCTGCACAGGGCACCGAACACCGCACCATCTCCGAGAGGTGCTCGCTGCCCGAGGGCACCGTGCGCCGCTGGTTGCGGCGCTCCCGGGACAACTCCGAGTGGCTGCGCCAGCTGGGCACCGGCCGCGCCAACGAATTGGACGCGAACCAGCACCCGCTGCCCGACCAGCCCACCCCGCTGGCGTGCGCGGTTGACGCCCTAGCGACAGCAGCGGCGGCCGCGGTGCGCCTCGTCGGACCCATCGCGTCCCCGTGGGCGGCGATCTGCGTCATGACCGGTGGCCAACTGCTTGCCGCACGCCCGAATCTCAACTGATCCAGCGACCCGTCACGGCACCGCCATGCCCGGAATCAGACGACAGCCCGACCATCCCAGCGACACGACGACCATCCCGCCGCCACCACGACCACCAACCATCGTCATCGCCAATGTCGTTCATGCCGAAACGGTGGTCAATCCCAACGTCGTCGACATGATCATCCCGAGTGACCGGCAACAGCTGGTAGCGGCCGGGGTCGAGGTTGGCCAGCAGCGCCAGAGGTGGGGAGGTTCCCCCCTGGCGCAGGTTGATCTCCAGGGCGTACACCGTCCATCCCCGCCCGGGTTGCCAGATCACGGCGCAGTCCAGGCTCAACCGCCCCACCACACCTCGACGAGCCAGCACCCGGCCGACCGCGCGCGTTCCGGGCCAACAGAGCTGAGTACCGGGGGTCGGCGGGGAAGCGGCACCCCTCGTAGGTGTGGCCGTGGGGTCCGCTGAGGTCCTGCTCACGGGTCCCCCGAACGATGACCCGCCCGTCTGGCTCGACGTCGGCCTGGACACTGGGGCTGGCGAACCCCTCTCCCAGGTCCTCAGCTGACCGCGGTACTGGACACAGCGTCGCCCGGCTCGGTTCCCGCGACCCCGGCTGATGCGGATGAGACCTTCTCGGACCACACCGATTTCGCGCCCGAGTCGCCCACCCGGTAGATCCAGACCACGTTGGCCACCGCCACCAGGACGGCTGCCGTGCCCACCAGGATCCGCAGCAGACCTCCGCGACCCTGTTGATCCGAGCGCCGGCGATCGACCAGCCACAACCCAATCACGGCCACCATGAGCAGCCCGGCAAAGACCGGCATCAGGTCACCCAGCTCCGCGTGGTCGAACCCCGGCTCACCGACCCGACCCTCCAGCGACTCACCGGATTCCTTGGCCATGAAGCTGAACAACGCCCCAGCCACCGACGACACCAACACCAACCACCCATACCTGCGGGAGAACCTCGGCCAGAACACCATGACGACCAATCCCAAGGCCGTCAACGGCACGAACACAACTGCCGCGTGCACGATCAAGGGATGGACCGGAAACCCGTTGATGAGGTCGAACGGCCCACCGGTCTCACCCTCCTCGGCGCGAGCCAGAGCCGACAGTGCGCTGCTGACCATGACAACCTCCTCCTCACTAGCCGCACCCGAAGGGCGGTTCCTTCGACCGCCAGTCAAGCACCCAGCGGGTGCCGCCAGGACCATCCACCGTCAGGAACACGTCAAGTCCCGGTCACACTCGAGCAGTACCCGATCGGGCTGGGCCCGGCGGGCTCCCGTGGACTGGTGCCGGCCCACCACCGCCCCGGGCACAAGTGCCGGGCACCCGTGGGTCCGGCCAGCGCGCGCCCTGCTCCGGTGGCGATAGCCTCCAGGGGTGTCCGATGACTCAAGTCCACCGCCCGGATCCACCCCGGACCAGCCGGCAGCACCGCATCCGGGCGAGGCGCATAAGGTGGGCACCGCCACCCGACTGAACTGGTTGCGAGCCGGTGTCCTCGGCGCCAACGACGGCATCATCTCCACCGCCGGTCTGGTCATCGGTGTCGCCGGGGCGACCACCGAACGCGGCCCGATCCTCACCGCCGGGGTCGCCGGCCTCGTCGCCGGGGCGGTGTCCATGGCCCTAGGCGAGTACGTCTCGGTCAGCAGCCAACGCGACAGCGAGCGCGCGACCCTGGCCAAGGAACGCCGCGAACTCGCCGAGGACCCCGACACCGAACTCCAGGAACTGATCGGCATCTACCGGGGCAAGGGCCTGGCACCCGAGACCGCCCGGATCGTCGCGGAGGAGCTCACCGCCCACGACGCGTTCGCCGCCCACGTCGACGCCGAGCTGAACCTGGACCCCGACGACCTGACCAACCCGTGGCACGCCGCGATCTCCTCTGCGATCGCGTTCACCCTCGGCGCCCTCCTGCCCCTGCTGGCCATCGTCCTGGCCACACCAGCGATGCGGGTCCCGCTGACCTTCGCCGTGGTCATCATCGCCCTGGCCATCACCGGGAGCGTCAGCGCTCATCTCGGCGGCGCCGGGCGCCGACGGGCCACCATCCGACTGGTCCTGGGCGGCGCCCTGGCCATGACCGTCACCTACGCCGTCGGACAACTCCTCGGCGCGGCAGTCTGAGGATGTCGTCCTGACGCCGATCAGCGTCCCTGGCGGTCTTCGATCGACTGGGTTCGAGGCACTACAGGATCCAGGAGGGGGGAGTCCGACTCCCAGGGGGGAGTCCGACTCCCGCCGCCGCACTCCCGGACCCCATCCCGAGCCTCGAGGGGTGCTTCTGACGCCAGGTGCGGGCAAGACAATTCGCGCCGGGCGCACATGGCTGTGACCGTGACGCCGCCGACCTCGTCGGGGGAAGCGGCCCACCTTCCGGTGCGGTGCTTGTGGACGACCCCCTTTCAGGTCCTGGGCGATCGACTCCAGCCCAGGCGGGGCAGCTTCGACGGAGCCCACCCGCGGGCCGGGTCCCGACGGGACAGGGCCCCGGTCGCGGGGTCGACCACCACGAGCTCGATCCACGAGCCCAGGACCAGACGCGCGACCTCCCGGCGTGCGGCGAGCACCGCCTCCACGCGCTCGGTCGCGGCGCAGATCAGTGGTGTCGTGGCCCCCGTAGGGGCGAGGCCGCCACCCGACCTCGACAAACGCGCTCCACACATTTGGGCTGCGAATTGATCAACGCGCGCATCCCCAGCTTCGGGATCACCCCCCCAACGCCGTTCCCGCGTCCACGAGAAGGGTGGACTCCTTACCGCGCCCGCGGTCGTGCCGCCTCCTCGCATCGTCCAGTGGTGCCTGATGGTCGCTCAAGGCTCCGCCCCAGGGGACCGATATCTGCTGCGGGTGCGGCCTTGCGTTGCCCGTGAACCAGCGGGGGTGGCGTCTGACCCACTCGGGCTTCGAGCCCACCCCGTAGCGCTGATCCTTCACTCCTCCCAGCGCAGCGGGACCGGGGCTCTGAGCCTCCCCAGGCTGACCGGCGTACTGTGGAAAGCGTGAATAGGATGCTCGCAACCCTCCCCGATGGGCGCACCTTGTCCTGGTCGCCCGACTGGCCGTACCTGACCGGAGACCGCGCCCTCGTGGCCGAGGCCCACGCGTGGCTGGCAGACCGCACGATGGTCGCGGTCACTCCGACCGGCCCGTATGTGGAGGCTACCCTCACCGACCCACGGGCCGCCTACATCGCGATGCGCACCGTCACCCCCGGCGCCGCATGGCAGGGCATGCCAGCCCTGACAGCGGACCCCGCCCCGGCCCGTGGGGCGTCGCCGAGCCGAGCCGCCGTTCGTTGAGTCGGGATCGGATGGGGGGCTCAGGTGATCACGACCACGGGCAGCGGCAACCGCGGGTGAGCCCGGGGCCGGCGTTGGCGTGCCGCGGACGGCGGGGGGTCAGGCCGATGTCGTAGGAGCGGACCGCGCTGAGGCTGGTCCTCCGGCGGGCGCAAGCTCGGAGATGCGCATGCCGCCCTCCCCGCGGGTCGACCTGGAACTCAGGTTCACAATTGACCCAAGCCACATCACTTGGTGGCCGATCGGGGCTGGAGGACGTGCGTGCGACTGCAACTGCTGTACTTAGAGGACTGCCCGAACTGGAAGGTGGCCGCCGACCGGCTCGACGCGCTGGCCGCAGAGCTGGGCGTGACGGTCGAGCGGGTACTGGTCGACACCCGGCAGGCCGCCGAGCAGTGGCGGTTTCCGGGCTCGCCCACGCTGCTGGTCGACGGGGTGGACCCGTTCGCACGCCCCGACCTGCCATTCGGGCTGGCCTGCCGCGTGTACCCCACCCCAGACGGTCTGGCCGGCTCGCCCACCGTCGACCAGCTCCGGGCAGTGCTCGGCGACCGCTGAGCCGGTCGCCACCCACCCTCTGGTCGGATGCGGCACCGGGCTGCCCTGGGGCGACCCGCGGCCCGGCACGCCCCGACCGTGCTGGCCGAGCGGGAGGCGCTGGCAACATACTGGCACGTTGGCGACCGGAGCCCCACGCTGCGACTTCCGCTTCGAACACCTGCCGCCAGCGGGCACGCCGGTCAGGCCCACTGGACGTCGCTCTGGCTCGGCCGGTGAACGCTGGCGGTCAGGGCGAGCCTCAACAGGGTCCGAGGGCGATGAGGCCCAGCGTGGCCTCCTTCCGACCGTCGACGCCGACCAGGTCGTTGACCCTGCCGTCGAGGAACGCGCCCACCATGCATGCCCCCAGACCGGCGGCCTCGGCTGCGAGGTAGACGTTCTGGGCCACATGCCCGCCCTCGGAACAATCCAGACCTAGCCATGATTCCTCCTTCGAAACCGGCCAGGCACGGTGCCCGGCCCTGCGGCACCACGCTGCCGATCGGACATGGCACGCCGATGAGACGCGCGTGAGGAAGCCCTCATGATCGACGAACCGCGACCGCCCAGGTCGAGGGGGTACACCCCTGCCTCGACCGGGTGGGACGCCGAGCGCCTGGGCTCCCGGGCTCAGCCGGCACCGGCTCGAGGTACCCGAAACGTCGATTGCGTAGTAACGTAACTATGCAGGTGTTGGTTCGGTGCACCGGTGACCTACGGCCGCGGTCGGGTCGGCATCCCGTTGGAGGTTGCTATGCAGTGGAACAAGATCGGTAGGGCGCTGGCCGGTGTCGCCGACCAGTTGGGCATCGAGGTCCCGGGGGTCGACGTCGGGCCGGTGACCGACGCGGTCGGGGGGGTGGCAGAAGCCGCCTCAGGTGCAGGTTCCCAGGTCGCCTCGGCGGCCCAGGGAGTCCTCGACGGTGTCACGCAGCCGGTGACCGACGCGATCGCGGAAGTCACTGAGGACGTCACCGGCCAGGTCCAGCCGTGACCGCGCCGGTCGGAGCCACGGCCGTCGGGGCTGAGTCTCCGGCGGGCGCCCCCAACGACGGGCTGCTGCGCAGGCTGGGCAACCATGGCGGGTGGCTGGTGCTGGTACCGGCCCTTATGCTGCTCCTGGCGGGGGCCGTCGCCGCCGTGCTCGGCGACTCGGTCGTACGAGATGGCTGTTGGCTGGTCGCGGGCCTGATCGGGCTCGCGAGTTCCACCGTCGCCGTGGCCAAGGGCTTGATCCACCGCACTGGTGGGGTCGACATCCTGGCCCTGCTCGCGGTGGCGGGCGCGATCTGGACCGGGGAGTACCTGGCAGCGGCCCTGATCGCGGTGATGGTGGGCACCGGAACCGTCCTGGACCAGTGGGCCGAATCCGCAGCCCGCCGCGAGTTGAGCCTGCTGGTGGCTCGCTCCCCACGTCTGGCCCACCGGATTGCCGACGAGACGGTCGCTGACATCGGCGTTGACGACGTGCTCGTCGGGGACCTGCTGCATGTCGGGTCCGGGGAGATCGTCCCGGTGGACGCCCGACTCCTTGAGTCGGGCACGTTCGATGAGTCCGCTCTGACCGGGGAGGCCCAGGCCGTCGACCGGGCGACTGGGGACACTGTGCGCAGCGGCATCGTCAACGCCGGCCCCCCGGTGCAGATCGTGGCGACCTCGGTTGCCGCGGAGAGCACCTACGCCGATGTCGTGCGCCTGGTCCAGTCAGCGCAGGCCGACTCCTCGCCGTACGTGCGGTTCGCCGACCGGCTGGCGTGGTGGTTCGTCCCCGCGACCCTGGCCCTGGCCGGGGCGGCGTGGCTGGCCAGCGGCGACCCGGACCGCGTCGTCGCTGTCCTGGTCGTGGCCACCCCCTGCCCGCTGCTGCTGGCCGTCCCGGTGGCCATCATCTCCGGGGTCTCCCAGGCCGCCCGCCGGGGCGTGGTGATCAAGGGCGGGCAGGTACTCGAGCAGCTGGCCGCCGGGCGAGTCCTGCTCTTCGACAAGACCGGCACCCTTACCGTGGGCCGGCCGACCCTGGCCAGCGTGCACACCGCTCCCGGCGTCGAGGTGCCCGACCTGTTGGCCGCCGCGGCCAGCCTCGACCAGGCCTCCCCCCACGTCCTGGCCAGCGCGATCGTGCGCGCCGCCCACCAGCGCGACCTGCCCCTGGTGATCCCCACCGAGGTGGTGGAGGTCCACGGCCACGGCATCCAGGGACTCGTCAACGGCCGCCAGGTCCGAATCGGCAAAGCCCCGTGGATTCTCGGGGAGGACGCCCCGGCCTGGGCCCGGCGAGCCCGCCAGGAGGCCGACCTCGAAGGATGCGTCAGCATCCTGATCGCCCTCGACGGACAGCCTTCCGGGGCGCTGCTGTTCGCCGACGCGATCCGCCCGGACGCGAACCGGATGCTGCGCGGCCTTCGCGCGGCGGGACTGACCCGCATGGTGCTGGTCACCGGCGACCGCGCCGACCTCGCCGAATCAGTCGGCCGCCTGGTCGGCGTCGACGAGGCCCGCTCCGAACAGACCCCCGCGGACAAGGTCATCGTCGTCGGTCAGGAACAGGCCCACGGCCCGGTGATCATGGTCGGCGACGGCATCAACGACGCCCCAGCCCTGGCCGCCGCCGATGTAGGCGTGGCCATGGCCGGGCGCGGAGCCACCGCCTCCTCCGAAGCCGCGGGAATCGTGCTCACCGTGGACCGCATCGACCGGCTCGCCGACGCGATCGCCATCGCCCGACGCGCCCGCAGGATCGCCGGGCAGAGCGCTTGGATCGGCATGGGACTCTCAGCGGTCGCGATGCTTGCCGCCGCCCTGGGCTTCCTCCCCGCCGCGATCGGAGCCCTGCTCCAGGAAGCCATCGACGTCATCGCCATCGGCAACGCTCTGCGGGTGCGCGCCTTCCGACCACCGGCCATCACAGTGATCTCGGCTGCCGACCACGAGCTGCTCACCCGGATCGCCGCCGAGCACGACGCCCTGCGACCTATCGTCGATGACATCGCCAAGACCGCAGACGACCTCCAGGACGCCGACCCGAACGATCCACTGGCCTCAGTGCGCACCCTGCTGACCCACCTCGAAGACGAACTGCTGCCCCACGAACGCCAGGAGGAACGCGAACTGCTGCCCGCGATGGCCCTCGCCCTGGGCGGCAAGGACCCGGTCGGCGCGCTGAGCCGCACCCACGCCGAGATCGAGCACCAGGTCCACCGCCTACGCCAACTGGTCGACGCGACCGACCTCGAACCCGAGGACGCCATCAGCGACGCCCGACGCACCCTCTACGTCCTCTTCGGCGTCCTGCGCCTGCACAACGCCCAAGAAGAGGAAGGCCTGTTCAGCCTCATCGACTGACGGGCTCGCACCGCCTCAGGTCGCCGACCTCGAGGGGGACCATGGGCCCACGATCATCAACCGCTTGCGCAATCCCTGTGACTACGCTGGGCAAGTGCCCGAATCGCCACCGCCGAGCGCCGCCCCGGAGCCTGTCGACTTCGTCGAGGCCGCCACCACGTTCGCGATGCTCGCCACCCCGACGCGGGTCCGGATCCTGTGGCTGCTCGCACACGGCGAACGCGACGTCACCAGCCTGGCCGACGCCACCGGAGCCACCATCCCCACCGTCAGCCAGCACCTGGCGAAGCTGCGCCTGGCTGGGCTGGTCCTCGTCCGACCCGAGGGCCGGCACCAGATCTACCGGGTCGAGGACCCACACATCATCGCCCTGGTCACCCAAGCCGTCGAACACCACCAAGACCTCCGCGACCACCCAGCCTGACCGACGATC
The DNA here is from genome assembly GCA_963798745.1 of uncultured Actinomycetes bacterium. Classification (GTDB taxonomy): domain Bacteria; phylum Actinomycetota; class Actinomycetes; order S36-B12; family CAIYMF01; genus Prado023. The sequence goes on along the minus strand of CAWCUF010000007.1, from coordinate 45,381 downwards.
CCAGGCGCGGACCCCTACCGACCGCCGATCCCTGCCCCGCCCGTGCGGCCACTTCGCTTGATCTCCCAAGGCGAGACCCCCGACGAATCCGTGCTGGCCCGAACCCCGGTCGACACGGTCCCGCGAACGGCCCTGGCGGTCCGCTGCGGTGCCACCGGACGTTCCCCCGTCGGGCGCAGTTGCGGTGCCCCCCGAGTCCCGGAGGCTGCGGTCAGTCGCCCTCGGGGAAGTCCAGCCGGTGTGCCAGCGCCCCGAACTGGGGATGCCCAGCGCGCCGAGCAGCTGATCGACAGTGCCGATCAGAAGCCCTACGAGCCCCGCGAGAGGGGTGTCCCCGGGCGGCCGCGCCGCCTCGGTGCTGGTCTACAGCCTGATCGTCGAGACGCCCCAGTCGAGGCGGACTTGGGAGACAAACCGGACGCAACCTTTGAATAGCGGCGCGACATCATCCGATCGTTGGTCATGGCCGCGGTGGCGCTGGCAGCCGTACACACCGAAGCCGCCGACGCCGGCTAGGCCCAGCCCGCCTGGAGACCCAGCATGACCGAGGATCTCGCCCTTCACAATAGGGCTACAAACTGGGCTACGCCCGACGCCCGAAGCCCGTTCCCGAAATCGCCCACCCCATCGCCGTTCCCGCCCCCGCCAAGGCGGTGAAACCCCATACCGCGCCCGCCGTCCGGGGCTGTCCTGCGGAAGTGGCTCAGCACATTGAGAGGACTCTCGTGGGGGGCGGACTTGGGCCGTCGACGCGATCATCAGCAAGGCCATTGATGTCGGCTACCGGGTAGTGGGAAACCCGAGGATCCGGTTGTTCCAGGTCCGCCCCGGCGAGAGCCCGCAGTGTTCTGACCACGCTTCAGCTGCTGGAGGCGGTGACCACCTGATCGCGTCCTGCCTCTTTGGCCTGGTAGAGGGCTTTGTCGGCCCTCCCCAGCAGCAGCGCGGGATCTCCTGCAGTATTCCCGTGGCCGCGGTGTGCCGCAGCCGGTGGGCGTAGACCGTGCCCAGGCACCGGGCGTTGAGCACGGGCAGGATCTCGATGATCGTGTCCGAGAAGGCGGCCCGCGCGGGCGTGGATGCACGCAATGACCGAGGACCGGGCATAGCCCTGGCGAAGCAACTCCTCAGCGAACCCCGGGGCATAGGCCTCCAACGGCCCACACACACACGAACTCAACACCTTGACCATGACGCTGTCCCTTCCACGAGATGGACAGCCAGCGTCGACCAACCCCCAGAATCATGCCGACCTCAACGGGCCAAGCGTCAACGGGTCGGTCATCGTGACCCAGTCTCGTGAGGAGCAGTTGCCCCAGAGCGTCGCTGGGGCCGGTCACTGGATCAGGAAGGTGCTCACGGGGGGCGTCGCTAGTCGCACTCCCCGCCCACTTCTGAACCAACTGCTCCGCGTGGACCTGGTCGAGGGCTTCCCAATGCGGAGGCCCCAAGACGCCCTTTGCAGCCCAGAAGGGGCGTCCCTGCCCGACAGGCTGGTGACGCCGTTCAGCAGACTGGGCTGCGTCGGGGTGGGGGGGTGATCCAGACTCGATCTGACCACCTCGCGCAAGTCCAGGAGTAGGGGCTCGACGTCATCGATGGCTGGCTGCTGGCGGGCACATGCCGAGGCTATGTCTGCCCCTGGTCCTGCCCTGGACCTACCTGTGGGACGTGACGGTGACGTCGTCGACCTGCGCGGTGGCTGGTGCTTCCTCGGCTCGTAGCCATAGGCCAGCCCCTGCGAATGCGCCTGCTGCCTGAGTGTCGAATCGCTCATCGACACACGTGATGACGGCTCGACCGTCCAGGTAGCCGGTCAAGGTGATGCCGCTGCCCTGAACCCCTTCCTGCTCGCCGCTCAGTGCGATATCACCGCCGCGGACGTTGGCCAACGTAGACGGCCCCTCGCACTCCAATTCGGGGCCGGTGATCCACGCTCCAGCCCCCGGAACCAGGGCGAAGACGTAGTTCTGCACGTCGGTGCGAGCCAGATAGAGCCCGAACCCGCCTTGTTCCCCCGCCTCAGTGAGTTCCATGTCGGCGTCAATACGGACTCGCTTGGCGGCCCAGATCGACGTGACCCCGACCGTCAGCGACTTGCCCAGGTTTCGGTTGGTCATCACGTACTCGCCGTCCACGACTGATGCGCTTCCCTCGGGCTCTTCCCAGACGTCGAACTGACCGGCCCCGCTGCTGAAGTCCTCCTCATAGATCAGTTCGTTGCTCGTGATGACGGTGGCCAAGCTCATGGCGTAGACGAGGAGGCCCGGGATCAGCCCACAGCCGAGTGCCACGATCACCCACAACCACCAAGGAGCGCGGGGGCGCCTGGCAGGTGCCGGCGGCTCGATGGGGGCCGGCCCCGGGTGCAAGCTGCTCGGTTGCTCGGGCGGGTAGTAGCGCCCCTCGTTGGCCAGCCACCAGCCCGGGGCCTGCGCCGCCGTGGAGGTATCGCCCCAGTGCTCGCCGTCCCACCAGAGCGCCTGGGACGCATCCATCGGGTTCGGGTACCAGCCGGGCGGAGCCAGGACCTCGTGGTCTGCCGATTCCCGAGTGTCCTCAGTCCTGGTCATCAGAACGTCCTCGGCGCTACAGCCCAGCGTTGGTCAGGAAGTCCTGCATCGCTGCGGCGTAGGCCTGCGGGTCGACGTTCCAACTGCCCACGTGCTGGGCATCAGGCTGGTCCACCTTCGTGGCGGTGGGCCCCAGTGCGTCGGCCAGTCCCTGGGCGATGGACGGGTCGACGGTGGTGTCCTTGCCGCCCTGGTAGATCAGGGTGGGTGCTGTGACTTGGTCGGCCCGGGTGATGTAGTCGTAGTCGTCGAAGTCGATGCCCAACCGCCACTGCGTCATCAGCAGGGCCATCGACTCCAGGGACTCGGGGATCGGCACGCCCACCACCGGGAGGCTGCGGGCATCACCGAGCGCGTCGACGTTGCCGGCAAGGTCTGCCGGCGGGGAGTCCAGGATCACGGCGTCGACGTCGGCGGCCTGCGGGCTGGAGGTGAGGAAGCCCAGAGTCACGGCTGCTCCGTGGCTCACGCCGCCGAGGATGATCTTCTGCGCCCCCTGCGCCAGGGCATAGGCGACCGCGGCCTCCACCTGGGGGACCTCGATCGTGCCGTACCCGTAGCGACCGTCGGGGGATGCCGGCACACCGGGGTCGTTGACGTAGGTGATGAGCAGGCAGTTCACGCCGCGTCCGTTGAGGATGGTCGCCATGCGCAGCATCTCTGCCGGGTAGCCGCCCTTGCCGTGGATGAGAACCGCCCACGTGGTCGATGTTCCGGGGATGACCCAGGCCGGGTACTGCGTGCCTTGGCTCTCGATCGTCACCTCGGTGTACTCAAGGCCGAGCTGCTCGGGGCTGGTCCAGACGTCGCGGTTCACTCCCGCGGACGCTCCGGCGCTGGGAACCTCACCGACGAGGTCGAGGATCGGTCGGGTGACCGTGGCCCCCTGCGACGAACTCGCAGGCCCGGCGACGATCAAGGTGTCACCGACCCTGATCCCGACGGTCGCGTTGGCATACCGGTCCGGCGATGCTGAGCCCTCATCGAGAGTCATGACCACCGTCCCCTGAGCCCCTCCGGCCGAGGGGGTCACCTCGCCGAGCGTCCCGGTCTGGGTCGTGGCCGGGACGCCTGGGCTCACCTCGAAGACGTCGTTGCTGACCACGCTGGAGAAGTAGTACCCACCCCCCACGTAGAAGACCATCACCAGGGCAACCACGGCTACCAGGAGCACCCACGGCCAACGCCGGCGGCGGGTCGGTGACATACTGCTGCTCGGGGGTTCAGTAGAGGTACTTGTACCGGACTTCCTGTTCTCAGGTTGTGTCCTCACACCTTCAGCCATACGGCTACGGGGCGGGCAGTACCAGTGCCGAACGTCCCGACCTCGATGTCGGCCGACGGAGGGTCACGGGGCACGATGGGGGAAGGTCCCGGCCGGGGTCGGGCCCCTCAGCGATCTGGGACCGGCGACCTGTCGCGCTCGGGCAGCGCTGCTGCCAGCAGCATGGCCGCGGCGGCCACCACCAGGACCGGGGCGGACGCCGCAACGCCGAGGGCCCCCAGGACAGCCGCGCCTGCGACCAGGGCCCATCGGGCCCCGGCCTGGCCCGCCCGCACACCGTGGAGCACCCCGGCGGAGACCGCGACCGCCGCGAGCCCGATCAGGGGCGAGGCGACGACCGGGCCCAGCGACTGCCCGCGGGCGAAGGGTTCAGTCGCCGAGGATCCGGCCAGTGCGAGCAGCCCCAGGCCCAGGAGGCAGACGGCAACCGCAGCCGCCCGCGCGGTCATGCTCCCCGGCGGTGCCGGCGCGGGCGGGCGGACCTGCTCGGCGCGACCGACCAGTGCCACGATCACCGCAAGCACCGCCGCCGGGAGGACCAGCCACAGGATGTGTACCAGCCACCAGGCGATGCTTCCCGGGTCCGGGTGCGGGTAGCCCAGCGGTAGGGCGATCCGAGCGGCGAGTGCGAGCGCGGGCTGGTGCCACAGGTACAGGGTGATCATGAACAGGTTCACCATCACCACTGCGCGCCACACGTGGGGGCGGTGCAACCAGGGTGTCAGGCGAGCACGCAGCACCAGCGCGGTCCCGATCATGGCGAACCCCAAGGTCGTCATCGCCAGGGTGGGTGGATGCATGTTGCCGGCCTCCCCGCCGGGAACACCGACCATGGTGGCGGGATAGGCCGGCAGGCTCACGAGCGCTACCGTGGCTGCCCATCCGCCCACCGCCATCAGCCAAGGCCGGGTCAAGGCCCCCTCGGCGTAGAAGTAGCCCAGTTGGTGCATGAGCAACCAGACGGTGAGTACGTTCGCGTATCCCATCACCGGCACGTCCAGGACGATCCGACCAAGGTCACCCAGGGCCACGAGGAGCACGAGGGCGCCGACGGTCCACCACCGGAAGCGCTCGTGGGCCCGCACGGTCAGCGGCGCCAGAGCCGCGATCCACAGGAACACACCCAGGAACCACAGCGGCTGCAGGAACAGGCCCCCGATCGCCCGGATCCCGAGCCCCCCGAGCTGGTCGATCACCAAGCCCACCGTGCTCACGACGACCAGGTACAGGCCCGTGGGGACCAGGACCCGGTGGACCCGGCGATCCAGGAATGCCGCATAGCCCTGCCCCCGACGCAGCACCCCCTCCCAGCTGTGTCGGTTCGAGAACCCCCCGATGAAGAAGAACAGCGGGATCACCGCGAGCACCCAGGTCAGGGGCCACATCTGCGGCACCGCGGCCAGCGCGCTGTCCTGCTCGATCCGCCCGCCCAGCCAGGTGAGGTCCGCGACGAGCCAATGGCCCACCACCACGGCCGTGATGCTCCCACCGCGCAGCAGATCCACGAACCGGTCGCGATCCGCCAGTTCTGCCCCCACGCTCGTGCCTGTCAGCCTCGGGGTGTCGTCAGGTCAGGGTGCTCCTACGCTGGCGCCGAAGGTGCCTTCCAACGCCCCGTCGACGCGGCCGTTTGATTCCGCGGCGCCACGGATGCCCGGGCTGTCTTGATGCCACGACCTGCTCGACGTGGGAACAACTCCGCCCGACGACCCGGGGATGACCACGACCCCGCCATCCTCGGCGTTGTAGCCGCACTCCACGGCGGGCATGTCGCTCGGCATCGCCTCAGGTATCGAGACCATGGGAGTGAACCCCCCGACCACGAGGGGTGCCCGGACTGCGAACGAAGTGAGCGAGTACATGTTGGCCCCCTACTTCTCGCGCCTTCGATTGCAGTGTCCCGCCGGACCTGCGGGTTCGCGAGGGACCAAGGTCCTACCCGGGGACTGCCTGCCCAGACGTCTCGCGAGCTCGGTGTGGAGGCCTCAGGAAGATCCCCCCGAGCCCACGCCGCACACGCAGACGAGGGGACGACGTGTCCGAGATGTTTCGCAACGCCCTGCGAGGCGGACGTCGAGCCACTCAGATGGCCAGGAGACCCGAGGTCGACTCGGCTCCTCAGACTTCGAATTCCGAGGGGTTCGGGAAGTAGGCGTCGAGGAAGGTGCGGATGATCGGCCCGCGGTCGGCAGGGGGCACGGGGCCTTCGGCGTTGTTGATGCAGAACGTGTCCGCCCAGCGGAACGACAGGTCCGCAGCCATCAGCGGTTGGGTCTCTGGTAGGCCCAGGTTGTAGTAGCGGTACCGCACGCAACACCTCGGTCTCCCAGCAGGGCCTGGACCTGGCCCTGGTGATGAATCCACTGGTGGCCAAGGACCAACGAGCAGTGGTCCGCAAGTTCCTGCAGGCGAACTTCAACAACACGACCGGTCCTCGCCCGGTCCTGCTGAGCCCGGCGAGCAAGGAGGAACTGCGCGAGAGGTACGCACACGAGAACGCCCAACTCCTGAGTGCTCAGACCTCGAACTCCGAGGGCGTGGGGAAGTAGGCCTCGAGGAAGCTCGCCACGACCTGGGTCCGCTGCCAGCCAGAGACCGGGCCCTCCCCGTCATTGATGCAGAAGGTGTCGGCCCGCCGAGCTGCCAGGGCCGAGTCCAACCTCGCCTCGAGATCGAGAAGCAACGTGCGGGAGAACGCGTGGGGACCATGCATGAGGTTCCGGCGCCGGACCCGGCCCGTGAGGTCCTTCACCACGCGCAGGGTGTGATGGCGGGCGCCTGCCAGGGGGGAGTCGTCGCTCAGGTCGGTAGCGTCCGTGGTGGTCATGGTGCTGTGGAACCGGGTCTGGCCGTTGCCGTCGAACCACAGCTCGGCCCCTGTGCGCCGACCGAAGAAGACGTCGTCGTTGAGGTACAGGAAGTGCTCCGAGCACCCGGGGACGTGCGCCAGCATCGCCGAGAGGGCATGGGAGTTGTAGGTCGGCAGCCGACCACGCCCACCGAACAGGTCCCGGTGATCGACGACCGAGATCCGCGGGCAGTCCTCGTTGAGCCAGGGCGGGCGTTGCTGGTCGGTCACCAGGAACACATGCCGGATCCAGGGCGCGAACTGGCTCAACGATCGAAGGGAGTACCGCAACTCGTCGTGCTGACGGAATCGGGCATCGCCCAGCGATTCCGTGTGCCCGGCGGCCGCCCCCAGCGCGGCCACCATGAGGTCGCGACGCGCACGCCACCTCGGGTCGGCATCGTCGACCCACAGGTAGACGGCATCGATGGGGTAGTGGACCTCGCGGATGTCTGGGGTGCCGAAGGTCTCGAACGTGGGAAGCTCGTGACCAGTGCGGGCGCGCACGGTGACCTGCGGCTCAGAAATGCGCAGCGCGCCGGTGTACGGGTTGCCCAGCGGCGCTTCATGTCCACCCGAGCCGTTCGCCGTCCAGAACTCGACCTGAACCGCCCGGGCGGCGTCCACGGCGTCACGACTACTGGCCACGCGTGGCTCGTGGTGGATCCACACGGCCTCGGGGCCGTCGCTCGCGATGGCCGCTGCTGCGACTGCTGAGGTCGAACCGAAGCCGGCGACGGCCCGCCAACTGAGCACCAGGTCGCCGCCCCTTTGGACCAGGGCATCGAGGAAGTCCGCTTGACCTTCGCCGGGATGCCGATCCGGATGTTGCCCGGCTCGGGAACGGGGATGAACCAGAAGGTGAGCCCAACCCTGTTCAGGCTCGAGAGGTCGGCCTCCACGGCCGCGTGTTCCAGACTCCGGGCTTGCGCGTGGTTCGGCAGGTCCAAGGGTGCGGCGACCTCGCGACGCTGGATCCCGAGCCGGGCGAGCATCGGGAAGCGTCGGGCTCGGGCTCCTCCGCCTGCGCTCCCCATGCCGTGTGAGCATGGTTGGAGGTGACGACAACGGTCGTCGTTGACGCGTGCGGTCAGGCCTTCTCGAACCGTGACGGGCCCGGGAGGGCTCGCTCCAACGAGCGCTGAACCCCTTCGGCCAGCTCCGGCCAAGCGATGACCGGATCGGCGGCCAGGTTCGGGCAGAGGTAGTCGATGTCCCGGCGACGCACCTGGACATTGAGGTCGCGCAGACCACCCTGCTCGCAGAGTTCGACATACCGGCTGGTCATCTGGACCTCCTCGGCGCGTCCAGTCAGCAGCGCGTACCACGTGTGCAGGAAGACCGGGGCCAGATCCGGGCATGAGCGCACAGGCGTCCGTTCCGTGGCGTCGAGCTCGCGTGGGAACCGCGACGCGATCTCGGCGTGGAGGCTTCGGCGCTGGGGGTTCGGCGTATGGGCGACCATGCGGGTTGCCTGCCCGAGACCCGCGCCAGCGAGTAGGTCACGGGCATTGCGCGCACCGTTGACGGCCGCCGAATCGTCGAGAGTCGGTAACCCCGGGGCCACCGGCAGCCGGGTCAGGCATACCCGAGGACGGCCGTCCGGGGTGAAGAGGTCGTTGGGTCGCACAGGCCGGAGGACCAGGACGTCATCGTTGAAGTAGACGAAGTGCTCGGCCAATCCGTCGATCCGCCAGATGGCGGCTTCGATCGCATGGGAGTTGAAGTTCGGCAGCGCGCTCCGCTGCATGAACTCGCGGTGGGTCACCACCCGCAGGGCCCGGGTGTCCAGCCAGTCGGGAGGCGGTTGCCCCGAGGTGACGAGCACGACCTCGCGGACCCATGGCATGTTCCGGTCGATCCCGCGCAGCGCGTAGCGCAGTTCACCCAGACTGCGGAACCGGGCCGTGACGTCTGCTGCTCGTGGGGAGTCGGGTGCCTGTGAGGCCCCGAACACCCGGTCGTGCTGCTCGTGCCAGGTCGGGTCGCGGTCATCCACCCACGTGATCACCGCGTCGATCTCCGCGTCGGGTGGGGACTCGCGCGCCCGCGCCCGCCGCCCCGCCGAGAGGATGTCCTGGCCATGGCCCCGAACCCGACGTTTGACCGGCTCGGCGGCCTCGCGGGCACGCGCCTCGGACGTCGCAACCAGAGCGGTTGTTCGGTCCACCGATCCCACCCCCCGTCGATCTCATCCAGACAGGAAACCGGCGGGAGCATGCGATCGGGTTCGACAGGTCTTGCTTGTCGGAGGCCAACTCATGCTGCCATCTCCCACCTCTCAGACTACGCGCCCAGTGCTGCGAAGCGCGCGTGTCGTGTGGCCTGGCACCGCCGGTAGCGAACACCGACGTCATCCCTGGCATGGGTCTGATCCGAGTACCGCGAGGACCCGGGGGAGGGGGAGAGGTGAGCGCACTGACGCCCGGTGAGCCACCGCAGGAAGCTGCCTGGCAGCCGGCCAGCGAGGGCGCACCCGAGTCGACCTGGGCCCCCGGGTCGCGAGATCGTAGGTGCTGATCTCGCCTGGGCGGGTCTGATGGCCCTCCTCGCTATCGCTACGTGCCTCTTCTTCCGCTCGGCGCTTGTGCCCGTCGATCCGTGGCACCATGTCCAGGATGCGCTGGCGTTCCCGGAGGGCACCTGGCGACCAGACGCCGACACTCGCTGGGGCTACGTCCTTCTGATCGTCCCTTTCACCAAGCTCTGGGGTGACGCGACGCCAGCTACTACGCCGTGCCGATTCTGAGCACCGGCGTGCTGGCGGGGGTGATGTACCTGCTCGGTACCCGCAACGTCGCACGGACGGCCGGGGTTCTCGGCGCGCTCCTGGCGCTGGCGCCGCCCTTCGTGTTCGTGCACCTCAGCCGCGGATACCCGGACATCACCGCGACAGCCCTGGTTGGTCTGGCGATCCTGTTGGCGACGTTGGCCGAGGATGCGGCACGCCGCGCGGAAGCCGTGGGCTCGGGCTGGTCGTGGCGGGTTCCAGCCCTACTGATCGCATGTGGATTCGTGACCGGGTGGAGCTTCGAGGTCCGGAAGATGGCGGTCTTCACCTGGCCGGTGATCGACTGGATAATCTGGCGCATAGGCCTCCGATGCGGACGCTCGTCTGGTTCGCCCACCGGCGCTGGCTGGCTGGCCCTGGACCTCGGGCTGTCGGCGGCGGTGTAAGGCGACCCTTGGCTGAGATGGCCCGACGCGAAGACCCCCTGAGACAAGTCACACACCACGGACCGCGGAGTGCCCATGACGGGCAGATGAAGTTCCCGTTGGCCATCGCCCGAGCCGGCGATATCGCGCTGACGGCGGGACCTTCGGCCCTTCCCACGGGGCTGCGGAACGGTTAAGCGTGGGGGTGTCCAATGAAGATCGACGGCTGGACCGTGGCGGTCCGAATTGGCCTGCGGCCCGGGCCAGGAATGGGGGAAAGAACGTGTCTCATCTCTGGAAGTTGCTCGTCTCGTTCCTGCTTGTGGCGGCTACCGCTCTGGGCGGTGGTGCATCGGCGTCGGCCCATCGGGGGCCCACCGATGTCATCCCGGGGCTGCCGATCTACCTGGCACTCGGTGATTCCATCGCCAATGGTCAGCAGTCCGCCCCCGAAGTGTCGGGGGACTACTGGGCCACAGTCGCCGGATGGCAGGCCAACGGCTACGTCGCGCAGTTCCGCGACGACCTGAAGTCATCTCTGAACTGCCTGCCCGGCAAGGGTGGGGGCACCCGCCCGGGCTGCAAACATCTGCAGTTGGTGAACCTGGCCCGCTCGGCCGTGCCGGCCATGGATGGCCAGCCTGCCAAGCCCGGGGTGACGACAACGCTGCTGATCGCCGAGCAGCTGCCGGCTGCGACGAAGCTGCTGAAGGCCCGCAACTGGGACAAGAACCCCCGCAACGACGTCGAGGTGGTCACCCTCACGGTGGGCGGGAATGACGCCTTCGGGCCGATCACCACCGCTTGCTTGGCGCCGGACCCCAGTGGGTGTCCGGCAGCGATCAAGGCGGTGTTCGACTTGGTCTCGGTCAACTACTCCCAGATCCTGGCGCAGCTGCGCTCGGCGGCCGGTCCGGACGCCCAGATCATGACGATGACGTACTACAACCCGGTGCCCTACTGCGCACTGGGACAGGGGAACCCGAGTGCCGGCCCCTTCGTCGACTGGGTCCTCGAGGGCGGGACGCTGCCCGGCCTGGGTGACCTGCCGGTCGGGTTCAACGACCTGATCGAGATCATCTCCGCGCAGTACGGTGCCACGGTGGCCGATACCTACGGGGCGGACCTTGGCGACGGTGACTTCGTCGGCGGTCCCGATTGCTTGCACCCCAACAAGGCCGGACACACCAAGATCGCCGCGGCATTCAGCGAGGCGTTCATTGCTGCCGGCGGTACCTCGAGGCAGGCTGACGTGCGGGTGAAGAGCATCCACCACCAGTCGAAGCTCTACGTGAACGTCGACCCGAACCTGGATCGTGGCTTCTGGGACTTCACGGTTCAGACCAAGCGCGCCGACGGGTCGTGGCGGACGCTACCCAAGACCTACCGGACGTTCGGCAGAGGCGAGACGCGAGTGCTGGACTTCGGCAAGGGCATCTATCGGGTCGAGGTGAAAGCCGACCACGGCTACCAAGGAACCACCTCAAGTCCAGTGTCCCTGCGGAGGTAGCACCCGAGAGGTGCGTCTAGCCAGCCGGGTGGGTTCGGCGCGCAGGTCGGCATAGCGTCAACAAGTAGCGATGGGGGCACGCATGAGGCACGTCCAGCCAAGCAACCAACCGCCTGGAGAGTGGGCCGGGTCGTATGACCCGCCGGGCTGGTACGCAGACCCACATGGGCTGCCCGCGGTGAGGTGGTGGGATGGATACCACTGGACCGGAGAGGTCAGGCCGGCGCCGGAGGTTCCGAGGCGTGAGTTCCCCCGTGTGGTGGAGGGTCCCTCTCCGCGCGGCCCCTTCAACTGGCCGGCCTTGGGCGCGACCCTTCTCGCGGTGGGGTTCTTCATCCTCATCTTCTTGCCGCCCTTCCTGCCCGCCTGCTCTTGGGAGGAGGGCCAGACGTCCGTGTGGGGTGCCTGCATCGCACGCGATGCACGAGACCACCCGACTGCCGATGCCGTGGTGAATCTGATCTCGTACGCGTCACTGCCACTGATTGTTGTGCTCGGGTTCCTGGGAGCACGCGGGAAGTATCTGTGGATACCGGGCCGCGTCGTTGCCGGTGTGTTGGCGGTCAACTTCCTCCTGCTGGGCGTATTCACACTGATGCTCTGGCCATTGGCGGGCGTGATCTAGGCGGGATCCGGGATCCGGTCTGTCAAGCCTGCCGTGCTGCGGAAACCATGGCTGCGACGACCTCCGTGCGGAGTTCCGGATTCGTGGCGGTCACGTTGTAGCTCCACTGGTTGTCTGACCAGATGATGCCGTGCAGTTGGGCCATGGTGCCGTCCTCGTCGACCGGCCCGCCGATGAACTCGATGAAGAGCAGTCCACCAGGATCTGGAGTCGCCTGGAGTTCCTCCATAGCCGTGACGAAAGCCGGCGATCCGGCTGTCGGTTCGGCAGTCATCGCGGGGTCGCAGACTTCGGCGAAGACCGTTGAGTGTTGAAGTCCGACGCAACCTCCCACACCCGAAGCCCCCATGACCATGCCTGCCAGCTCGGCGGGTCGACTCCCGGATGCGTCATCCAGGTAGGACAAGTCGGAGTCACCGAAGAACATCATCACGAATTGCGAAGACTCGTCGAGCTCCTCATCGGGGTCGCGGTAGAGGGCCGAGTAGGACTCAGCGTCACTCTGCGATTCATACTCGGACATATCCGTGATTTCGAGTCTCAGTGACCCTTCGAGTCCGGCGGGCAACTTGGCCAACAGTGCCGTCGCTCCTTCGGAGTCATCTGGCCAGTCAACCGTCCCAAGACCTCCGGGAGCGGCCTCTTCCACGCTGTTGGGCGGTTGTGGCGCAGCCCCGGGCTGCTCCTGGCTCGCGTCGCCGCAACCCGCGCCCATCGCCACCAGCGCGATACCCAGCAGTGCCACGACACCGCGGCTGACTCTCACGATCGCTCACCTCGCTCGGCCACGGGGCCAGACGGGCTCCGCAATTCCATGCTTGGCCCGTCCTGGCGATGGCGACAGGGTCGAAGTTCCTCGCGTCATCTACCTGCTCCTTGGCAGCCCGTTTCCACCCTTCGACCGGGCAACACAGGGCTCGCGTGCTCGAGGCGACTCGCCCGCCTGCTTCTACATCGGGGCAGCCCCGAGTCTGGGTATGTCCTGGGATGCCGTCCCGTCCCCGGGGACTTGCGACCCTGATCTTGCCCATCCTTCGACGCTAATGTCGCAGGTGGTGAGAGAGGAAACGCTGTGGTGACCACGGGGAAGGCGATTGCGGCTCTCGGCATGGTGCTTCTGGTGGCCGGGTGCGCGAGCACAAGTTCGGTCGAGGCCCTGAAGGCTGAGTCCTTCGGCCCTGTGTCGGTGGTCGTTCCCCAGGGGTGGGGGTCGGCCGAGTTGCGTGAGGGCAAACTCGATCTGGTGGATCTGGAACCTCCCGAAGGCTTTGAGAGTTTCATCGGCTCGGACTTCGCGCCGTGGACGCTGCTTGCCACCCTCATGGAGCGCCAAACACCGGCCGGGCGGGCCATTACCTCCATGTCGCTCCTCAACGACGATCAGGTGACTTGCGACGGCGCCAGCGAAGCGGAGAAAGAGACCTATCTGATTGGCCGGTTGTCCGAGCTAGGGCTTGAAGGTGAGAGTGATGTGGTGATCGAGCCCTTCGACCACCCGTTCTGGGCTGCGGCCGTCCGCGGTTTTCGCCAGGCGCCCCAGCCCGACGTCGGGGCGATCGTCGAACGCGACTATTGGCTCTGTACCCCCGACGGACTCGTCGCCATCTGGTTCGTCACCGACCCCACCGATCCCGAGCCTGCCATCACACTCGCAGATTCGACCGTCCGCACCATCAATAAGGCAAGCACCGACGCTGTGGTTCGGTGAGGCGGCGGCTTCAGCGGCCGTGCGTGTGATCGCGACCGGCACGCTCCTCGTGCTCGCGGGCCTCCCTGCGGCGCACTTTGCTGAGGCACGCCCCAAGGCGCCAAGTCCGTAGGCGCCGCTCGCCCGAAACACCGGCGTCATGGGCACAAGCCGGCCACCATGGACTCTCCCTCCCCACCCACCCAGCCAGTGCCCGAGCACGACAGCGATGATGCTGCCCCGCGGAGCAGGTCCACGAACCCGTCCCGAGCATCTTGAGCAGCTGGCTGCTGACCCGACGTGCTCACTCCCACTCCTTGGTCAGATCCGAGAAGCGACCGATCGCGGCCTTCGTCGCGGACCTGCCCTGCTCGATCAGCGAGGCGATGAGCAACGCGGTGATGCCCACTCCCGCGATGAGGATCCACAGGCCGGCGCCGCCCCAATCGGGAAGATTCTGCAGCAGCGGCACGGCCAGGACCAGGACGGCCGCCGCGAGGACGATCACCGCACCGGCGAGCACGCGTCGCCGGACCCTGGTGATCACGCCCCACATGGTGATCGCGACGCCCAGGGCCAGAGCGGGAAGCACATGAGCGAGGCTCTCAGTGACCATGAGCACCAGTGACGCGCCCACGAGAAGCCCAATCCCAACCAGCTCCACCGCCACCGTCTCCGGCGACGACGGGGGCTCGCCCTGGCGGATCCGATCGCGACGCCATAGGCCCACGACCACCAGGAGGGCCAGACCGATCGGCGCAGTCCACCACTGGACCCGGCCGGTGAGCGCCTCGGCGGCGAAGACGAGCCAGGCGGCGCAGGCGAGGAAGGGGGAGAGGGCTTGGATGCTCAGGTTGCGCAGTGCGGATCCGACGCAGGCGGCTTGCAGGGAGCTGACGGCCAGGGCGACGACGAGCAGGTTGGCGGCGTAGTCGGGTACCAGGGCGATCCCCACGGCGGCGATGGCGGTCAGGACACCGATCTCGATGGTGGTCCGTCGGGTGTCGGCGGTACTGAGCAGGGTCGCGATACCGCAGGCCGCGGAGATGGCCACAAGGGTCACGACTTGCTGGGTGGGGGTGGTGGTGAACACCTGGAGTGCGGTGAGCAGGGTGGCCAGGATCCCCAGGGACCCCACCGCCCGGAGCCAGGGGACGTCCAGCGGTCGGGCGCCCACGAGCAGCGCGAGGGTGGTCAGGGCCAGTCCCACGACCAGTGCGACGGTGGGTTGAAGGTCACCGAGCGCAGCCCAGCAGCCGGTGGCCACGGCAACTACGACTGCCGCAGCGGTACCGCCCCAGACCAACCCCCACCAACGCCCGACCCGCCCGCTCCACACACCGACCGCCAACCCCAGGGCCAGCACCCCAGCCCCCACCGCCGACACGTCGACAGCGGTGACCAGCGACCAGTCGGCCGCGCGGACGATCGACGACCAGGCCAGCACCGCGGTGACGGCCCCGCCCAGTTGCAGCGCCAGTTGGGCGGGACCATCCGTACGTGCGGCTGCCCCGGTCAGCCCGGTCGACAGGACCACCAGCGCTCCTGCGAACCACCAGGGCCCCGCGGCCGCGGTCCCACTGAGGACGAGCAGGACCCCTATGACACTCAGGACACCGGCAGCCCACGGGATCCTCCGGAGTTGCACAGCACCAGCCATGGCCAGCACTCCCACCAGAACGCTGGTGATGGGCTCGTCGACTGTATCGATCGAGGTCAGTAAGGCGGCGCCCGCAATCGGTACGGCCACGATGGCCAAGGGCGCGTCCCAGCGGCTCCACCACGGGCGTCCGGGCGTCCGCTGATGGACGAGGTTCGCGACTACCAGCAGAACGGCCGCAATCGCGACTCCCAGCACCGGCGGGAGTGGACTTGGGCTGAGCACGACCCATGTCGCCATCCAGGCCAAGAGGACCGCGATTCCGCCCAGCAGGCCTGCTTGCGTCAGCAGGGCTGTGGCCAGCAGGGCCGCTGCAGTCGTGAGAAGGACCCAACCGATTCGCTGGTCTGGGACCCAGTGCAGCATCAGGGCGACACCCACGGCGACCTCCGCCGCTCCGAGGAACCCCACGGGAGTCAGGGCGGGATTCCGAGGCCGCCAACGTGGGATCCACGGGCCGTCGCGCACGTCGCCAGCCGCAGCCCCGAGCAGTTGCACGGATCCCACGACGCAGAGGGTCATCAATGCCTGCCACTCTTGGCCCTCGGAGCCGAACGCCGGTACGGCCTGGCCAGCAAGCAGCCCGGCCAGGGGCGCGATCCCAGACCACGCGACCCAGACCATGCCCCGCCAGCGGCGGCCTGCAGGCAGCACCACAACCACCGCGACCAGTCCCACAAGCGCGGGGATCGCATCAGCCGGTGCGGCAACCGCGGCCAGCGACAGGAGGGGCAGCGCGAACGCGACCCAGACGAAGACCGCAGCGATCCTGGTGGGCAGGGCCAAGCGGACCGTGCTGGCCATCGCAACAGCGAGCACGGACAGCACCAGCGGTGCCCACCGCGCCTCGGAGCCGGGGCTCGATGCGTGCAGGATCGCCACCGCTGTGCCGGGCAGCCCGAGTGCCATCAGCACGGGTGCGAAGTAGGCGGCGCTGGGTTCCCAACTCGTCAGGAGGCTGCCGACCGGCGAACGTCCGTAGGCGTCGGCGATCGCCGTGACGCCACAGGCTGCGGTGAACAGGGCCAGGGCAGCGGCCAGGCCCCAACTGGTCCCAGCGAGATAGAGCCCGGCGACTCCAAGCGCGTAGCCCACCAGCCCGAGGGCGCCCATTCCGGCGGAACTGCGAGTGCGGCCAAGGTGCGCGGTGACCACGAGGGCAAGCCCGACTGAAGCCAGCAGCAGCCCTCGCAGGCCATCCGGGACGCCAGCGAACTGGCAGGCAAGGACCCAAGCCCAGGCGCCGAGGGCACTCGAAGCCCACAGCCGGGAGTCACGGGACAGCGGTCCGATCCCCGCCGCCACGGCAAGCAGCGAAACCGAGGCAACGACCGTCCACTGCTCGTTCGCACTGGTGCCAGCCTCGGACGTCCACTGCGAGGCAGTCCAGGCCGCAGCCGCGATCGCCGTCAGGATCAACCAGCCGCGCCATGCCAGTAGCCAGATGCCGTCGTCGGTGCGGTGTGTCACGATCGCAGCCAGGAGCACCACGATGGACCCGGAAAGCAGGGCCGAGCCGACAGTCCACGCATCGGCAACGGCCAGGAGCGATCCCACGGGAAGTAGGGCCGCCGCCACATCGAGACCCAGGTCCGCGCCGGGTACGGCGAACGGCGCACGTCGGCGGATCATGGCCCAGATGCTGGCCAGCGCGAGGACCCCGGCCGTCAACCACGGCTGGTTGCCGGTGCCAAGGGTCAGCGCCAGCATTGCAAGGCCGGGCAGGACGAGAGCCCACGCCGGCCGCTTCGCCTGCCCTGCGAGTTCGAGAATCGCCAGGTAGCCCAAGGCGCCCACAGCGCACGCCCACACGGTGTCGAGGGGGCCCAGGAGCGCGAGCACGGTGACGGCCCACCAGACGGGTTCGACAACGGCGACCACGACCTGCGGAAGGCGGTCGGCTGGTGGCTCCCGCCCCGCGAGGAGTTCCACAGCCAGGAGCCCACCGAGCCCGGCCACGCCGATGGCCAGCGCGGATGCGTCAGCCTCGCGCGCCCACGTGAGAACCGTGAGCAGGGCGAGCACGAACAACCCTGGCACTGCGGCGACGCAGGTGGGTTGCGCCAGCCGCGCCGCAGGCCGTCGGCGCGCCCATAGGACAGTCCCTGCCAGGCTCAGGAGAGTTGCCGCCATCTGCGCGGATCCAGGCACGGCAACCGCCTCGCCCGAGGGCACCGCGCGGCCCAGGCCCAGGCATGCCATGGCCACGGCGACCCACACCATGGGCGCCACCAGGTAGCGAAGTGCGCTCTGAGGGTGGCTGCGTGACCAGAGCCCATAGCCGACAGCCAGGCCCAAACAGGCGCTCGTCAGCGAGGTCACCAGCACGGGGCCGGTGGCGTCGGGCGGGAACCCCACGCCATCGAGGAACGAGGTGACGATCATGAGGGGAAGGAGCAGCCCACCGGCGACCTCGAGGGCGCGCCCCACCACTTGGGCACCCCGGCGCAGAAGCAGGGAGGCGGCGAGGAAGGGAACTGCCGCGATGACGACCTCGGCGACGGGCCGCAAACCCGGCTGGACGTCCCCGAAGGCGAACGCCACGAGCCCGAAGGCGCCGACGAAGAACAGCAGGACGCCGAGGTAGGCCAGGCCGTGGACAGCAAGATCGGAACGGACCGACTCCCAGGTCCGGTCCAGCCACGTGGCCACCGGGCCAGGCTCGCGCGGTGCTTGCGGTTCCCTCATGCTCGGCTGTTCGACGAGCGCGGACGCCGGTGAGGGAGCAACCGCCGCCCGCCGGGCGATCGTTGCGGCTGGTTCAACCTCGCTCGGCGCCGACCATGTCACGGTCTCGCCACGTGCCGCCACTTGCGGGGTCGATGGTCTGGCCACGGCGAGCCCCGGGCCGGAGTTCGGCTGCATCGGCACTCTGCGCAGGACCGGAGCAGGGCGGCCGGCAGTGGGCAGCATGGCCTCGTGGGTGAGTCCGCTGACCAGTCCATAGGCTCGGGCAGACTGCTCCCCGGACAGCGACGTCAGGGACGCGAGTTCGGGCAGGAACACCTCCGAGACGAACTCCAGGTGGGCGAGGTCGGTCCCCCTGAGGCGGGGTCTGGCCTTCAGGGAACTCACGAACGTGGACTCACCGTCCGACACCCAGGTCGTCCACGACCTTCCAGACCACCATCGCAAGGGCCACTTGCCGAGCGGATCCGGATACCAGCACCCTGCGGGCGATGGCGATCCCAACGGCGGGAGGTTCTCGCGAGTCTGCGTCCCGCGCATGTCACTCACTCCTTGCCCACGTCAACCAGCGTCGGGTCCAAGTGGTCATTTCCACCGTCCTGCGGGGGATCTGGGGTTCGCAAGTGCTGAACGTCCCCCGCGAGGGGATCACCCGATCCGCCGTAGCCCGGGTCGGGGGCTGATCAGCCGTGACCCTGCGGCCTGCGCGAGGCTGTCGTCGGGGTGGCGCGCCAATTTCGAGGCATGACGCCGCCCGGATCCGCACCGATCGGGTCGTTCGACCATCGTGCGGGATCAGGCGGTCGTCGACTATGCAGGTGGGAGGGCGGAAGGATGGGGGTCGAGGGTCAGGGCCAGGAGTTCGCGCGTGTGCGTTGGGCCTGGATGTGGGCTTCCGCACTCTTGGTGCCTGCAATGGTGACGGTGAGTGACCTGGCTGGCGCCGCACGAGAGGGACTACTGCCTCGCGGGCCACGGCAGCACTGACTTCGGATACCTGCCACTCCTCGTGGTCCCGGCCGGCATCTTGGTGGGCGGCGTGGCGGCGGAGTGGGGCAGCAGTTGCCAAACTCATGGGGGGTTTGCGAGGTGTTTGCCCGCGGGCCCGCGGGCACGCCGCTGGCGGGTCAAGGTCCACCGTGCGTGGGCCGTGCGGGTGCAGGATGGGTTGTCGTGAGCGGGTCACGCGGGGTGTGTGCGGGGGTGGTGATGGCGGCGCTGTTCGCGGTGGTGGGGTGTGCGGGTGGGTTGCCCGATCCGGTGACGTTGCCGCCGGTGTCGGCTTCGGTGGAGTCTGATCCGGCTTTGGCCGGCTACTACGTGCAGCCGGTCGCCTGGGCCGAGTGCTCTGGCATCGGCAGGCAGTGCGCCACGTTGAGCGTGCCGCGTGACTACGCGCATCCGGATGCTGGGTCGATCGAGTTGGCTGTTTCGCGGGTGCCGGCCCGGGACTCGGATCGGCGGATCGGTTCGCTGGTGATCAACCCGGGGGGGCCGGGGCTGTCCGGTGTGCAGGCATTGGCCGGGGCGGTGCAGGTGGTCAGCTCCGAGGTCCGCGACGTGTTCGACCTGATCGGGGTCGACCCACGTGGCGTGGGTGGCTCGACACCGGTGGACTGTGTGTCTGATGTCGAACTCGACGCCTGGCGCAGCCCCGGGTATGACCTGCAGGCCCCGGATGGTCCGGCCCGGCGCGCGGCGGACGCCGCTGCCTTCGCAGCGGGGTGCGCCCGGGATTCCGGGGACATGCTGGCCTATGTCGACACGGTGTCGGCGGCCCGGGACCTCGACATCGTCCGCGCCGTCCTCGGCGATGACCGGCTGACCTACCTGGGGGTCTCCTACGGCACGCAGTTGGGCGCCGAATACGCCGAGGCGTTCCCGCAGCGGGTGGGTCGGATGGTCCTCGATGCCGGCTTGGACCCCACGATGCACGGCACGCAACGGATGCTGGGCCTGGCCGCAGGGTTCGAGTCCGCGCTGGACAGGTACGTGGCCTACTGCCTGAACTCCGCAGGCTGCCCGCTGCCCAAACCTTCGCCGGCCGCTGTCGACCGGGTCCGTGCACTACTGGCTGACTTGGCCGGTCAGCCGCTGCCCACCGAAACCGCTCGCGACCTCACCCCGACGTTGGCTGTGGGCGCCCTCATGCAAGGAGTCGCCGACGACCAGGCATGGCCGGACCTCAACGTCGCGTTGAGTGCCGCCCTGGACCGCGGCGACGGAGGCCCGCTGTTGAGCATGGCCGACGCCGGTGCCGGGCGGACCCCTGACGGGCGCTACCCGGGCAATGCCTTCGAGTCGTCCGCGGCGATCACCTGTCTGGACTCCCCACGCCGGCTGACCACCGAGGAGTTGTCCGGGTACTCCGACGACTTGGCGGCAGCGTCACCGACGTTCGGACGGTTCCTGATCGACACCGCCGCCCTGTGCAGCGCATGGCCAGTCCCACCCGCCGGGACCGCCACCCCCACGACCGCCACCGGAGCAGACCCGATCCTCGTTGTCGGCACCACCGGCGACCCGGCCGCGCCCTACCCCTGGTCCGTGGCGCTGGCCGGGCAACTCGAGTCCGGGGCACTGCTCACGTACGACGGCTTCGGGCACACCGCCTACGGGCACTCCACCACCTGCGTCACCGACGCCGTCGACACCTACCTGCTCACCGGCCACACACCCCCCACCAACACGACCTGCTGACCGAACCGAGCGGCGAGGCTGCGCACCTGACCCTTCCGTCATGTCCGAGCCGTCCCGGCTTGCATCGCGTCGGTCCGACCGCCGTTCCCTCCACGGTGACCACGACAGGCCCAACCCCCGCCCGCCACCAGCGCGGCCAGGCACCCGGACTCCACCGACGCTGGCCCCGACCAGCACAACGCACGCGGGGGTCGCCGCGGTGATCGCGAGGCCGGCGGCGAGGGCCGCTGCGGATGCCGCAGCGGTGATCTTGTGGTGAGCCATCCAGTTCCCCGTTCGAGAGAGGTCCCACCACGAACGGGTCGGACCGGCGTGCCGACGTGTCCCGTGCACACGGCATCAGCAGCAGAATTCGCGGCCATTCCAGCTCACCCGAAGCAGGCGGAACGGGCCGGCGCTGGGACGCACGGCCGAACCCTAGCCACCTTCGGTCGACCGGCCCCTGCCGAGCGCCCAACACGAGAGGGCCCATCAGAGTCGCGATCCCGCGCGTTCAGCCTGCCGGCGGTGTCGGCGGCGGAGCGTCTATCCGGGCCATCCAGGGGATGACCTCTTCCGCGGGTCGGCCGGTGCGCAGGGCCCCGGCCATGTACCGCATCGGCTTGTCGACGTGGCCGAAGAAGGCCTTGTAGCTCGGGCACAGGTAGTGCAGGCCGGGCTCGCCGTCGGGGGCGGTGGTGAACCGGTCCTTGGGGCAGCCGCCGTGGCAGGCGAACTGGACGCTGCAATTGCGGCAGTAGCGCGGGAGGTCGTCGTGCTTGGCCTGGCCGAAGGCGACCTGCTGGGGCGAACTGATCAGCTCGAGCATCGGGGTCTGGGTGATGTTGCCCAGCAGGTGGTCGGGTTCGACGAAGTGGTCACACGAGTACAGGTCACCGTTGTGCTCCAGGGCGACCGCGGTGCCGCAGGTGCGGGCGTGCACGCACATGCTGCCCGGGACGTCGAGGTAGTTGGCCAGGGTGGTGTCGAACATCTGCACGAACACGGTGCCCACATCGCGGCGGACCCACTCATCGAACACCGCGGACAGAAAGGTTCCGTACCCGCTCGGGCTGACGGAGCGGTCGGTCACCTGGTCCCCGCGGGGGATCCCTCCGGGCGAGGGCCGCTCCACGATGGGGATCAACTGGATGAACTCCGCACCCAGGTCGTCGCGCAGGAACCGGTACACCTCCAAGGGGTGGTCCTCGTTGGCGTGGTTGATGGTGGTCAGCGCGTTCCACCGAACCCCGTGGGCCTGTAGGACCCGCAGCCCGCGGACCACCCGGTCGAAGGTGGGCTTGCCGCCCTTGTCCCGGCGGTAGACATCATGCAGGTGGGCTGGGCCGTCGATGGAGACACCGACGAGGAAGTCGTGCTCGGCCAGGAACGCGGCCCACGTGTCGTCGATCAGGGTGGCGTTGGTCTGGATCGTATGCTCGATGACCTGCCCAGGGCGCCGGTGCCGATCGACGATCTCCATTACGTGCCGGTAGAAGTCCAGGCCCATCATCGTGGGCTCCCCGCCCTGCCAGGCGATGGTCACCTCGGGGGTGCGGTGCGAGGCCAAGAGCTGCGAGATGTAGGCCTCCAGCACCGGCTCGGCCATCCGGAACGTGCTGCCCGGGTAGAGCTCCTCCTTGGCCAGGAAGAAGCAGTAGTCGCAATCGAGGTTGCAGATCGCCCCAGTCGGCTTGGTCAACACATGGAACGACGCCGGTGCCCCGCGCCCCCGAGGGGCGCGGACCGGCGACTGGGCGTCCTTTTGGAGCGGCACCCCCGTATCCTGCCAGCAGCGGGCAATCGATGCCAGATCCCTTATGCCATGTTCCGAGGGCGAATGGATGCCGGCGTGGCTGGATGCGCGTCACGGGCCCGCCTGTGGGGTTGCGCGGGGATCGATCGAAGACCGTGACACCCCCGAGCTTCTGACGCCGGACTGCCTGCTTCTGCCCCGCGCGGCTGAGGGGGACCCACGCCATGGACCGAATCGTTCTGCCCATCCCCGACCAGAAGCCGGACGCGTTCTCCCCGTCGGACACGTCCGAGTTGGATTGCAGCTGTGGTCAGCGCGATGGCGGATACGCACAGGGCGCCCCCGGAGTGGGCCAGGCCCACTCCGGGGGCGCCCCGCCCATTGGGTGAGGGGAATCAGGCTGCGGGATCAGGCCTCGGCCGCACCGGCCTGCACAGCGGCCTCATCCACGACCTCGTGGGCTGCGGCAGCCCCGCCGAGCTCGGTGAGCTTCGCCTGGACCGCTGCGGACTCCTCGGCGTGCGCCAGGACACCGACTGCTGCCTTGCCGGTGCTGAGCTCAGCGGCGATCCTCTCCTTGTCCTCACTGCTGAGCTTGAGGCCCTTGTGGTGCATGGACCCGCCCACTGCACCCCCGGCCATCCCGACGCCACCGCCGACGATGGCCGCACCCACGCCGAATCCGAGGGCTGCGGGGCCCAGGACCAGCAGGCAGGCGCCGATGCCGACGCCAGCGGCGACGCTCGTCGCGCCGACCTTCTCGACCGCGAGCTTCCCCGACGGGTCGAGAGCCAGAACTCCGATCGCGTCACCGTCGGCCACACCGGACTCCTGGACAGTGGAGGCCGCAGCATCCGCAGCTGCCTCGTCGGCGAAGAAGGCGAGGACCAGGTGCTTGTCAGACATGTTGCTCCTTGTGTTGTTGAGTCCGGCTCATCGTCGTCATGGTGACTCATCCGAGCCGTTCCGTGGTGTGGGTCGTAGTCGGGTATTGACCCGGCCTGAGGGCAGTCCTGGCTTCTAAGCAGCCGTGAATGACTTGGTTCGGTCATTGACCATGTAGGCGACGATGATCGCTGCAGGGAAGAAGAAGAGACTGAAGATGAAGTACCCGATGAAGCTGTGACCTTTTCGTCCGGCGACGCGAGCCGGCCAGAATGCCAGGGCAATCCAGATGGCGAAGAAGATGATCCAACCAAGTGCGTCCATCTTTGGACCTCCCGCTAGCCCTTGTCGATCGGTGTGCCTGCCCGGAGCCAACCACCTCCTGAGGTGCGCAATCCTCATCCGATTCGGATGATCCCGACCAGGCGCCGGTAGATACACTCGGTGTGTGAGTCTCGATGAGGGTCATCTCCGAGTGCTTGCTCAACGATCTGCCTGTGCGGATCGGGGCGACGATCTGCCTTTCCGGATCGGGGCGCAGGCGCATGGCCTGCCACGGGTCGGCGACTGCAGAACCGAGACCACCACCGCGGCCACGATCAGCACCTTGTCCCGCGCAGCCGGGCCTTTCTGGGCGCACCACGATTGGAGAAGCACGTGAGCGAAGCCACCCAAATGCTCCTGGTTGCCGCATACCCGGATCCGGCCGCAGCGCAGGAGGAGTTCGACGCGCTGGCCGGAAGGGTGCGGGCCAAGGAGATCAACAGCCAAGGGATGATCCTGGTTGCCAAGGACGCCGATGGGAAGGTCGTGGTCGCCGACACGGGCAACCACCTGGGCCGGAAGGGTGCCGGCTGGGGCGGGAGCGTGGGCGTCCTCGTGGGAATGATCGCTCCGCCCCTGATGGCCTCGGTCGCCGTCGGCGCTGCGGCCGGCGGGGTCGTGGGGAAATTCGCCGGGAGCAAGGTGACCGCCGCGATCCAGGAGCAGGTCAGCCAGTACCTGACACCGGGCACCGCAGTGCTCATCGGGGTGTTCCCCGCTGGGCAGCGACTCCTCGTTGAGCAGGCCCTTCCGGGGTCGCCGCTGAAATCGGTTGTCGAGTCCGACGAGAAGGGCATCGAGGAGCTCAAGCGTGCCCTGGGTGAGGCGATGGGCAAGTTCAGTCCGGACCGCACCGTCCTGCCGATCCCTGATCGACCGTTCGGTGGGGCCCTGGCCCGTAGCATCGACGAGTCGGTGGCTGATTGGTCGATCATCGCCCCGGTGAAGCCCCCGGAGGGCGCCCCGAACGTGCTGGTGGTGCTCATCGATGATGCGGGCTTCGGGTCGATCGACTCGTACGGCGGTCCGGTGCGCACCCCGAACTTCAGCAGGGTTCAGGACATGGGCCTGACGTACAACGCGTTCCACGTCACCGCGGTGTGCTCGCCGACGCGGGCGGCGCTGCTCACGGGTCGAAATCACCACCGTGCCGGAATGGGTTCCATCGTGGAGTACCCCGGCCCGTTCCCCGGGTACACGGGCGCCGTGCCGCGCAGCTGTGCCCCGTTCCCGCGGGTGCTCAAGGAGAACGGTTACGTCACCGGCGGGTTCGGGAAGTGGCACCTGACCCCGGACCACGTGCAGGGCGCGGCCGGCCCGTTCGACCGGTGGCCGCAGGCGTGGGGGTTCGACCACTGGTGGGGGTTCCTGTCCGGGGCGGCGGGGCAGTACGACCCGATCATCACCCAGGACAACGGGGTCATCGGGGTGCCCGAGGGCAAGGACGGTCAGCAGTACTACTTCCCTGACGACCTGACCGACAAGGCCGTCGAGTGGCTGCACGCCGTCAGCGCCCAGGACGCCGAGAAGCCCTGGATGATGTACTACTCGACAGGCTGCGCCCACGCCCCGCACCACGTCGCCAAGGAGTGGGCCGACAAGTACAAGGGTGTGTTCGACGAGGGCTGGGACGCATTGCGGGAGGAGACCCTGGCTCGGCAGAAGGCCCTCGGCCTGGTGCCCCCGGACACCGAGCTCACCGCGCGACCGGACCTGTTCCCGGCGTGGGACTCACTGTCCGCGGTCGAGAAGCAGCTGTACATCCGCCAGATGGAGGTCTATGCCGGCTTCCAGGAGAACGCCGACTGGAACGTGGGGCGGCTGCTGGACGCGATCGAGGAGATGGGCGACCTGGACAACACATTGGTGGTCTACATCTGGGGTGACAACGGGGCAAGCATGGAGGGCACCCTCACCGGGTCGTTCAACGAGATGACCTTCCTCAACGGGGTCGTGCTCGACGCCGAGCAGCAGCTGAAGCTGATCGAGGAGTACGGCGGGATCGAGGCCATCGGGGGCATCGAGACAGCGCCGCATGTCGCCGCCGCCTGGGCGCACGCCATGAACACCCCGTTCCAGTGGGGCAAGCAGATGGCCAGCCATCTCGGCGGCACGCGCGACCCGATGGCGATCGCCTGGCCCAAGCGGATCAGCCCCGACTCCGCGGTCCGCACCCAGTTCACCCACTGCATCGACGTCGGCCCGACGATCCTGGAGGTGGTGGGCATCCCCGAGGCCAAGAGCGTCGACGGCATCGCGCAGGAACCGATGGACGGCACGAGCTTCGCCTACACCTTCGACACCCCGGCAGCCCCGGAACAGCACACAGTGCAGTACTTCGAGATGCTGGGCAGCCGGGCCATGTTCAAGGACGGGTGGTGGGCCTGCACCCGGCTGGACAAGGCTCCGTGGGACATGTCCCCGCAGACGATGGCCCGCTTCGGCCCCGGGTCCGGGTGGAATCCCGACTCCGACCCGTGGGAGCTGTACTACCTGCCCGATGACTTCTCCCAGGCCCGGGACATCGCCGCGGATCACCCGGAGAAGCTCAAGGAGCTCCAGGACCTGTGGTGGGCCGAAGCGGAACGCAACCGCGTCCTACCGCTCCTCGGTGCGTTCAGCGTGTTCTTCGGGATCCTGCCACCGCTGCCCACGAACACCCGCTTCACCTTCCACGGTGACGTGCAGAACATCCAACGGGGGATGATCCCCCGGATCATGGGCCGTTCGTACGCCATCGAGGGCGACCTGCACGTGCCCGACACCGGGGCGGAGGGTGTGATCGTGGCCAACGCCGACCACATCGGCGGGTTCGCCCTCTGGGTCGACCAGGCCGGCATCCTGCACCACACGTACTCCTTCCTCGGTGTGGAGACCTACCGCCAGGCCGCCACGGAGCCGCTGCCGACCGGCGACGTGTCGGTGCGGATGCTGTTCGAGGCCGACGAGGCCAAGCCCGGAACCGGCGGCAAGGTCACCCTGCTCGCCAACGACAAGGTTATCGGCGAGGGCTTGATCCCGCGGACTGTGCCCGTGGCGTTCACCAGCTACGGCGGGATGGACATCGGGCGGGACAACGGCCTGGTCGTCGACCTCGACTACGCGGACAGAGCCCCCTACGCATTCACCGGAACCGTCCGCAAGGTGATCTTCGACCTCAAACCCGCACCGATCGACGAACAGGCCGGCCTGCACGAGATCAGCGCCCAGGCCAGCATGGCCCACGGGGCCGCCGGCTGACCCGACGCTGAACTCCAGTGGCGCGGGTCCTGACTGGCGTCGCGCGGGTCTGGGAAGGTGACGCACGGAGTCTGGACCGCAGCGTGCTGCCCACCCACCCTTGAGGCGCGGTCGCTGACGCACCTCGCGGGCCTACTCAGCAGCTGATCCTTCGGAGGGCACGCGTGAGAGCCGCCCTGCTGAGCATCGTGACGGAGTTCTAGGGCGTCCCCCGGAGTGGACCACGCCCATCCGGGGACGTCCCTCCGTTTGGCGGTATCAGGGTGCTGGATCAGGACCCGCCCGCACCGGCGCCACACTCAGGTCCGGGACGAGCCCCCCTGGTGTCGGTAGCCGTTGGGCTGGTCGGGTGAAGACTGCGTCCTCCAGGCGCGGGACGACGGTGAGATCGGCGTCGATCCCGGTGGTGGCGACCCGATGCACGACGGCCTCGGACACCTCGGTCAGGACCAGCTCGGCACCGAGCCCGCGCAGCTCCCGGCCGAGCTCGGCGAGGGTTTGGGCGCCGGTGTAGTCGATCTCGGGCATGGCAGCGGCGTCGATGACCAGGACTTTGACCGGGGTACTGGTGCCGGCCAACTCCGCGCGGACACGCTCCCCGAAGAAGGTCGCGTTCTCGAAGAACAGCGGCGCGCTGAACCGGTACACGAGCACGTCGTCGAGCTGACCGGGGGCGGGGAGCTTGACCCGGGACTCCAGGCGGGGGATCACGTGTCCATCGGAGAGCAGAACCACGTCGTGGGGGTGGTACTGGCGGCGCAGCCTGTCGATCAGCGACAGGATGATCGCCAGGAAGATGCCCTGCTCCACACCCACGAATGCCACCGCCAGCAGGGTGATCATGGCCACGAGGAACTCGGGTCGGCTGGTGCGACCGACGGCGCGCAGGGTGCCCACCTTCACGAGCTTGATGCCGATGGTGAACACCACGGCATCGAGCACCCCGGAGGGGATGTACTCGAACAGCCCGGTCATGAACAGCAGGACCAGGGCGACCGTGACGGCCATGGCGACGTTGACCGCCTGGCCCTTGCTGCCCGCGGAGTCCCCGGCGGCGGTTCGCGGCGGGGAGCCGTTGATCGCGAACCCGGAGGTGAACGCGCTGGCCAGGTTCGCTGCCGATAGCCCGACCAGGTCACCCTTGACGCTGTCGGTGTAGCCGTTCTTCTGGGCGAAGCTGCGGGCCACGGCGGCGCTCTGGGCCAGGATCACGACCGCGATCGAGAATGCGCTGGCCGCCAGAGTGGCGAACTCCCCGGACTGGAACTCCGGGATCGTGAAGCCAGGCAGGCCAGCAGGGATCGCGCCCACGCTCTCCACGCCGCTGGCTGCCGCATCAATCATCACCGCGATGACGCTGAACAGGGTCAGCGACACCAGCGCGGCAGGGATCTTCGGCATCTTCCGCTCGAGCACCAGCATCACGATCACCGTGCCGAACGCCAGCGCGGCGGTGGTCCAATTGGCCTGGTCGAGTTCGCTCAGGGTTTGGGTGAGCTTGTCCCACGTGCTACCACTGGCCGGCACTCCGAGCATCCCGGACAGGTTGCCGATGATCAGCGAGACCCCGACCCCCGACAGGAACCCCGCCAGCACCGGCTGGGAGATCAGATCAGCGAGGAACTCCAACTTCGCGACCGCGAACAGCAGCAGGAACACCGCCGTCAGGACGCACAGCACCCCCACCGCGGAGGCGTACTGCGCGGTCCCCTGAGCGGCCACCAGCCCGGCGCCCGCGGCGACCAGTGCCGCTGTGGCCGAGTCCGCCCCGACGACCAGCTGGCGCGACGATCCGATCAGGGCGAACATCAGCGCCGGCAGCAGCGCGCAGTACAACCCGGTCTGGATGGGCAGACCAGCGATCTTGGCGTACCCCAGGCTCTCCGGGATCGCAATCGCCGCCACCGTGACCCCAGCGACCACATCCCCACGCAGCCAGCTCTTCTGGTAGTCCTTGAACACGCTCATCTGGTCTCCTGCGCTCCGCTGTCGGTCTTGGGATCCGAGACATCCGACCTGGGGATCCGCCCGTCGATGATGGCCCGCTGGAACGCCTCGTAGTCGCGCTGGTTCTGGTCGGCGTACAGCACCGCGAACTCCTGCATCGCCCCGGTGAACGCGCGCCCGGACCCGAGGTAGGCCGCGATCGCGAACCGGTCACCGCTGCGGGCATGCGCGCGGGCCAGGGTCCACCCACAGACCCTCGCGTATACCTCCATCGCCAGGTGGTCCATGCTCTCGAGGTCTGCGGAGGTCTTCCAGTCCCACATCTGGCGCACGTAGAAGTCCCGCAGGACGCCGTCGAGCCCTTCGACCTGGGTCCAGCCAAGCAGCATGTCGCTGGCGGACTGCATCAGCCGTTGCCCCTCGACGACCCTACGGCCGTGGTTGTCATAGCTGCTCGGCTCGGTCACCGATTCGAGCACGGAGGCGGTGGCCTCCTTGAACTGCAGCACCAGGTCATCGGCAGGATCGTTCTTGCCCACGAGCAGGGCGATCCAGCACCGGGTGCCCACCGATCCGACTCCGACGATCTTGCGTGCCGCATCCACGACCCGGTAACCATCGAGCAGGACCTTCAGGTCGTCGGCAAGCGTGGTGCGGTACTCGGCCAGGATCCCCTCCACCCACGAGCGGACCTGGGCCTCGTCCAGGCCCGACAGTTCGCCGATGGGCTCGATGAACGGCGGGTCGCTGATGATCTGAAGCTCACCGTCGGGTGCGGTGGTGGTGTACCGGGACACCGCGCGGGCACTGGTCTTCCTCCGGCCCTTGGCCAACGTGCGCTGGAACGAGGCGATACGCGCCGGATCCACCGACCCCGACCACCTGCTCAAGATGTCCTCAGCCTGAATCCGGGCGTACCACACATCCAACCGGGGCATGGTCGCGAACTCAGCCATTGCGTTGCGGTACTCCCGGGCGGCCGCCGCGAGGATCACGTCGGACTGCTCGCGGGTGAACCGCAGGTGCCGGGCCGCAACCTCAAAGCTGGCCACCAACCGCTTGACGTCCCACTCGAACGGCCCCGGCAAGGTCTCGTCGAAGTCATTCAGGTCGAACACCAACGACCGCTCCGCAGTGGCGAACCCACCGAAGTTGGCCAGGTGCGCATCCCCTGCGAGTTGCACGGTGAGCCCGGTATGCACCTGGGTGCCCAGGTCGTTGACCATCAACGCAGCCGCTCCGCGGTAGAACGTGAACGCTGATGCCGACATCCGGGCATACCGCAGCGGAACCAGATCCTCAAGACGCCCCAAGGATTGCTCGGACAGGACCTCCACCGGGTCACGGCGATCCGACGGTGCCACCCACGCGCCCAACTGCGAGCGCGGCACCTCCTTGCGGGCCGACCGACCCACCGCAGCCAGCTCCGGGGCACGCCTCGGTGGCGCACCGGACGAGCCCTTGGGTCGGCGACCGGCCCTCTCAGCCGGGCCTTGGTCCTTCATCTTCTTCGCCATGACGGTCCTCCGATCGAGACTCGAGTTCTTGCAGGTGAAGCGGGTTGGGCCCAATTCTTGGTGAAGGTGAGGATCTGATCCGGCCCGGCGATCAGGTCCAACAGGCCCCCGGAGGCCGAGTACCCCGTGACGGTGGCCAGGGCTGCCAGGTGATCGGCGTCGGCCCTCATGGCGCAGCCTCGTCGCCGGCCATCTTCGTCGACGCGATCTCCGGGAACGCCAACGATCCGGCAGCCGCAGACGTGTAGGCCGCGCTGTAGGTGTTCACGCCACCGTTGCCGCTGGGCTCGGCCGCCGCGAAGTCCAGCGTGATGCCCGTGTCCGCCAAGCTCGTGTTGGTGTAGGACGCCCCGGATTGCGTCCACCTAGTGTCGGCAAGCTCCGCGCCACCGGTCGGCAGTGGGGCCACGGCATTGCCAGCCGCTGAACTGGGCGACACCGCTGCGGGCGACGAGGCAGTCGGGCTCCCCGAATCACGGTCCGAGCTGCATCCGACCAATGCGAGGGACAGCATGACGGTGGCTTCCACCCCTGTGAACAACTCGTCATCCTGCTGCTCCCAGGTCGTCGAGGGCGAGCGCGAATCCGAGCGCCTCGGCGATCTTGGCAGCGGCGGACACGACCCGGGGCGCACCGACGATCGGGGCCACGGCGATCAGCACGCTGCGTGCGTCGTCCAGGGTCAGGGCAGTGCCGGCGCCGGCGCCGGCGCCCAGGGTGGCCAGGTACGACGCGGGCGGGGCGTCGACGGCGACCAGGGCCGCCAGGCGTACCAGCAGCAGGACCTCATCACTGAATTCCACCCGATCCACGGATGCAGAGGTCATCTCCAGAACAGTGTCCAACAGGGGGTTCTCTGACATGCTGTCGTCCGTTCGAGGGGGACGCACTCAAGAGTTGCGCCACGTGAGTGCCGCTGGGCGAAGCCCGCCGCGCGGCGATTCTTGGGTGTGGGTCAGCCGGCGGCCATCTGGTCGATGCAGACCGCCATGGCCAGGATCGGGGCGGCGTTCTGCCCGGGTGCGACCTCGACGCCGTAGGAGTCGCGGACCCGGAACCACTTCTTCGACACCTCGGCGACCGTGGCACCCGTCGCATCGGCGGCGTCGTGCACCTCCATCACCTCGCGCACATGGACCGGGCGGTCCTGGATCTTCATCAGCTCGGCACCGTTGGCGTCCTCGATGACCAGCGTCTGGGGCGCACCCGCTCCGCACGACGCCCCTCGCGCCGCCCATTTCCTCGCATCGGTGCATTCCTCTATGTCATGACCGCCCGGACCGGGCTGCCGGTCCTCACCCTGCGCTCCTTCAACTGCTGCTGCCTCCCCCGAATCGGATGAACCCGGCCCGTTGGAGGTCACGAGGCATTGCGAGCGATGATCGCTGCCACCTCGGGGGCGTTGTCCTCCTGGAGGAAGTGCTTGCCGGGGAGTACGGTCATCGACGGAAGGTGGGTGGCCGCCAGGGCCCGCCAGCCCATGCGTCGCAGCGAGAGGATCGGGTCCATCCCTCCCCACGCGAGGGCGACGGGGTACGGGGTCCTGCGGGAGTCGATGACGTGGGAGTAGTCGAGCTTCCCGCGTTGACTGCCGAGCTGGCCCATGATGCGCAAGTAGCCGGCGCCCGCGTCGGGCTCCAGGAGCAGGACCCGGTACACATCGACCTCCGCCTCGCTGGTCGCCGTCCGGTTGGCGATGCCGACCGAGTACATGAGGTGCCGCCACGCGGCCCGGGAGCGCATGGGCCCGCGCATCCGGCTGGCCAACCGTGCGTACGCCTCGCCGGGGAAGGGAACGCGGCCGATGCCGAGGACGGTGTTCAGGATCGTCAGCGACTGGATCCGGTCACCGCAGCGCTGGGCGAGTTCGAAGCCGACCGGACCACCCGCATCGTGGACCACCAGGTGGAAGCGATCCAGCCAGAGCGCGTCGACAGCCTGGGCGGCGAAGGCGCCCATCCCGGCGATCGTGTAGTCGAAGTCCTGCGGTCGCTCGGCGAGCCCGAGGCCCGGGAGGTCGAAGCTGATCCCGCGAAGGCCGCGACCGGCGACTTCGGGGAGGACCTTGCGGTACAGGTAGGACGATGCCGGCAGGCCATGCATCATCACGACCGGCTCGCCGGTGCCCTCGGAACGCACGAAGCTGCGAAGACCCCCGACATCGAAGAACCTGCCTGCCTCCCGGTGCTCAGCGACCAGAACATCGACGACGGGATCGCCCGACATCTACGGCGCAACCTGCGTCGGCCAGCCACCGCTGGAGGACCACGCAGCGCCGTCCTGCTTCAGGCGCGCCTGCAGGTCGGTCAGGCACGTGCCCGAGAGGAACCCGGCGATGGTGCAGTTCTGGCCCTGCGGGGCGGTCAGTCCCATTCCGTTGAACTGGGTGACCGCGGCGTCGGGTGGATCCTGGGGCAGGGGCAAGGTGGGGTCGGCACTCTGAGGGCAGGGGGCTCCCTGCGTGACCTCATTGGCGCTCAGCGCATTCTTCCACTGCGGGTTCTCGCCCTTCTCGCGAACCACGAGCAGGTTCGGTGCCACCGGCGTCTGGTAGCCGCTCTTGAGCAGGTTCCATCCGTTGGCGTCCGCAACCTCCTTGATCTGCTCGACCTGCGCCTGGCTTGCCGAATCGGGCCACAGCACGACGGTCGCGCTGCCGTCCTCGTTGACCTTGATCTGCGAGTTGCCGATCTGTGAGTTGTCAGCCGTGCCGAGGGCGTCGAGCTGCTTCTTCGCTCCGTAGATCACGACGCTGTAGAACTGGACGTCAACGTTGTCCGAGTCGTTGACCGTGTCCGCGGTGGCCCCCGAGTAGTCGGGGAAGCTGGGCACCTGCGGAATGTGGACCAGCGAGACGACATCGTTGGGCAGGTTGGCCATCACGTACCCGCCGCAGGCGTCCGGGGGGTCGCCCGCCGGCGGGGCGGAGCTCACATCGGCGTAGGGCGCGTGGTTGGCGGCGTTGCGGTAGAACTGCACCTGGTCGGGCTCCGGCGAGGGCGGGAACTCCGCGCCGACCGTGCCCGCGCCGGATCCGGTCTGTACGAGGAATCGCGGCAGGTCGTTGAACTCGTCGCCACCGGGCGGGTCGGAGTCCTTGAACGTGACGATGGGGCTGTTCGTCTGGGGGTTGTACCAAATCGCCTCAGGAAGCTCGCTCTGGGCGCCACAGTCGCTCACCGGTGTGTCGGTGAGTTCGCCGGTGTCGGTGTCGGTCAGGAACGCGGTAATCGTGTGGACGGGTGTGTCCATCGGCCCGCCATACCCGAACCGGTCGTAGTCGCCGAGGTCGTCGTTCGCGAACGACCAATAGCTGCGGCTGATCATGGTCACGCCCGGGGTGGACCCCTGATCGGGCATCAGCGCGACGTTCTTCCCGTCGGCCTGCATCGAGGACACCACGCTCGCCGGGGTGTCGGCCGGCATGAAGTAGACGTGGTAGCTGCGCGGCGAAGCGAGGATCTTGTTCCCCGGGACGTAGGGGTTCGTCGACCCCGGATCGGGCTGGAGGTCCGTGTCCGAGAGCTTCACCAGGGGGACGCCTGCTGTCGTGTAGAGGTACCACGCCATCCAGTTGGAGTACGGGAAGTCACCGGACACGACGTACGCCCAGTCTTTCGTCGTGTCGTTGAGGGTCTGGGCCGCCAGCGAGTACCCGGCGGAGAAACTGGGCTGGATCGGGTAGTAATCGGCCTCCGAGGCATCCAATGCCATCGGGCACACGTTGCCGCTGACCGCCGCGCGCGCGGAGTGCACCGCTGAGGCGGCCGCACTGGCCGATGCCCGATCCGTCGCGCTGCCGCCGGCGTCTGTGGCCTGCCCGGTGCAACCCGTCAGGGCCAGGGCGATGACGATCCCGCCGATGGCAATCGGCTGCGTATGTCTCATCGGGCCATCCCAGCGCCCGGAACGGGATCCGTCCTCATCCGGATCGGATGAGGACGGGCGGCGCAGCCGTCAGCGGCGGTCGCGCCGGCCTCCGCGGTCGTCGCGCCGGTCCTCGCGGCGGTCCTGACGCCGGTCGACCCCGTTGCTGACGACCTTCGCGGTTCCGACGACGGCCGCGGTGCGTACGACCGGGGATCCCACCACACCTACGCGTCCGACTCGTCGTGGTCCCAGTGGCATGTCAGTTCCCTCCTTCAGTGGCCTCGGCGGCCAGTTCGGCTTCAATGGATGCGGCGATCGCCTGGATCGGGATCCTCCCGTTGGCCACGAGCTGCCCACCGGCACGTCGGGCCGCGGACCCGAAGGGCGCGGCCCACGTGTTCTCCCAGACCAGCACGGCGGCGATCGTGCCGGGCTCGATGGCTGCGGCGAGCATCTCGACGTCGTCGGCGGCCAAGATCTCCGCGATCTGCCCCTCGAGCTGACGGAGCTCGTCAGCGCCCTCGAGGCCGTCGACCTCCATCGCGTCGATCGAGCCGTCGTCGTTCTTGGCGATGATCAGCAGGTCGAGGATCCGGATGATGCCACCCTCGGTCAACTGAACAAGTTCCTCGACCATCTCGCCGGTGAAGTTCTGGCGACCGGCGGGGAACTCGACGATCAGGAAGTCGACGGGCCCCAGTGTCTCGATGTCCGCTGCTGCTTCGGTCATTGCGGTTTCCTTCCAGACGATGTGCTGCCACCATGAGCGAGCACAATCACGTCGGACATCCTCCGAATCGGATGAACAAGGAGAGCCCATGACGCAGGGCCCGTGGTTCGGGGTGACCGCCGACGGCCGGGCCGGGCGTCCGGTCAGCGGCGCGCAACCCGGTGTGGTCATCCGGGCGCAGCTGCTGGATGCGCTCCTGGCTGACTGGGGCCAGACGGTCATCTTCATCAGCGGACCTGCCGGCGCAGGCAAGTCGACGATTGTTGGGCAGTGGGCAGACGTGGACCCGCGCCCCCGCAGGGTCCTCGCCCTGTCTCCCACACTCACCGAGCCGTCGGCGTTCGCGCGGGCCCTGGTCAAGGCGTTGGAGTCCCTCGGTCCGCCCGCGCGTAAGACCCGGGCACTTGCCTCAGCGGCCGAGCCGGCCTTCTCCACGCTGCTGCCCTCAGCCCTCGCGGACCTTGTCGGGAACCGAGGCGCCCCCTACGTGCTCGTCGTGGATGACCTTCACCTGCTCACCGACGCGGCGTGCCACGACCTCCTGGCGGCGTTGGTCGGCAGCGTCCCACAAGGTTCTGCCGTAGCCTTCCTGTCACGCGAGCCCGCACCAATCTGGCTCGCACCTGCTCGGGCACAAGGGCGGCTGCGCGAGTTCGGCCCCGATGACCTCGCTTTCAGCGTGGTGGAGGCCATCGACCTGTTCGCCGGAATGGGACTGCATGTGGCCGACCACGAAGTGGCCAGGGCCACCGAGCACGCCGAGGGGTGGGCCGTCGCGCTCTACCTCGATGCCCTCGCGGTGCGCGACAAGGGTGCGTCCACCCGAATGACGCCGGTGCCGATCCCCTTCGGTTCCGACCGGGCCATCCTGGACTACCTGCGATTGCAGGTCCTGGACCCCCTAGACGAGGAGACCCGGCAATTCCTGATGTGCACGTCGGTCCTCGAGGAGCTGATACCAGCATTGTGCGACCGAATCCTGGACAGGAACGATTCGGCGCGCGTGCTCGCGCAGGTGAGCCAGACCAACCGCCTGGTCGTCGAGCTTGACACCCGCGCCCGCCGCTACCGATATCACCACCTGCTCGCCGAGGCGCTGCACGCGCAGCTGACCACACAGGAACCCGAGATCGTCGCCATCCTGCACCGGCGCGCGTCCCGATGGTTCGACGACGTCGGCGACCTGGACGCGGCGATCCATCACGCCAGGTCCGCGGGCGATCTCAGCCGCGTCGGTGAGCTTGTCTGGTCAGGAATCGGGGGATGCATCGGCGCCGGACGGCCCGATCGCCTCCAGCGCTGGCTCGCAGGCCTGTCCGACCGGGACATCGCCAGTGACCGATGGCTCACGCTGTCCGCTGCGTGGCTGGCCCTTCAACTCGGGGACGTCGACAGACGGGAGCGCTGGTCGGTGTGCGCCGAAAGGCACGCGGGTCGGTCCTGGCGCGACCAGCTCTCAGAAGACCCTTATGCCGCGTCCTTCGCGGTGCTGCTCGCGCTCATCGGGCGGTGCACGGTCGAGGAGATGCAGGACTTGACCACGCGCGCACTGCAGGGGTTGCCTGCGGACTCGATCTTCCGGTCCGCGGCCACGTTCCTGACCGGCATCTGTCTGATGCTCAAGCGTGACTTCGACGGCGCCGCGACCGTGCTGGGCGACGCTCAGCGCTACGCCCGAGCCCTCGATGTGCCGCTGATCGAAGCAGATGCGATGTCCGTCCTCGGAATGCTGACCCTCATGTCCGGTGACGTGCAGGCCGGGGCCCGACTGATCGCCCGGTCAGCCGAGGTCATCGACGAGCACGACCTGGATCGCCTGGCCACGTCCGCTCACACCCTGACCGGGCTGGCGCTGGCCCAGACGCTGCTGCGCGAACCGGAGAAGGCGACCAGCACCCTCCAATCCGCGCGGCGATTGACGGCCCAGCTCACCGGCATCGCCCCTTGGTTCGCCGTCTCCGGCCGCTCGATCCAGGCCCGGACGGCCGCCCTGCTGGGCGAGCGCCCCATGGCGCGGCAGCTGATCCTCGAGGCGCGGGCCGCGATGACCCCGGACCTGGCGGCGTGGCTCACCGCCGACCTGCTGGCCGAGGCCGAGGCGGCACTGCGCACAGCAACCGGCGACGGCGTGCCGGCCAATGTCCTCACCGCGGCCGAGATCCGCGTGCTGCAGTTCCTTCCCAGCCACCTGACCTTCGGGCAGATCGGGGAGCACCTGTTCCTGTCGGGCAACACGGTCAAGACCCACGCCCTGGCGATCTACCGGAAGCTGGGTGCATCGACGCGGCATGAGGCCGTCACACGGGCTCGGCACCTCGGCCTGCTGGAGCGGCCAGTGCGCGGCTGACGCACACGCTCATGCGATTCGGATGAGGCGATCGGCGCCGCGAGCGAGGAGTCTGTCCGCATGCCTGCGCCGGTTGGCGACGCTCACGAGGCCGCACAACCGCATGACCAGCGAGCAGCCCGCTCATCGGCTGATCCCCTGATCCCACCCGCATCCTGAAAGGTGCCCCCATGTTCGACGACAACGGCTCATTCCTGCTTGCCCTGTTCGAGTTCTTCCTGTTCTTCGCCTGGTTCATGTGCCTGTTCTGGGTCTTGGGCGACATCTTCCGCAGCAAGGACCTCGGGGGCGCAGGCAAGACCTTCTGGATCCTCTTCGTCATCGTCATCCCCTGGCTCGGCGTCCTCGTGTACGTCATCGCCCGCGGCAAGGGCATGCAGGAGCGCCAGCTCGAGCAGGCCAAGGACATGCAGGCCGCCCAAGCCGAGTACATCAAGTCCGTGGCCGGATCCAGCGGGTCGCCAGCCGAACAGATCAACTCAGCCAAGGGGCTGCTCGACAACGGAGCGATCAGCCAGGCGGAGTTCGACCAGATCAAAGCCAAGGCACTGAGCGTCTAGGGATTTCAGCACCGACCCGCAAGGGTGGGCTGGAAGCGTCGGGAGCAGTCGCGTTCGATCGCGAGGGCCGAATCATCCAGGAAGAAGTAGGGAGACTGTCATGGCGGGTTCGGTTGGTCGGCTGCTCGAGGCTCGGGCGGGGTTGGGTGTGCCGGAGCGGGCGGGGATCCTGGCGGGGTCGACGGTCGTGGGCCGGTCGTTCAGCCGTGGCCTGATGCCCCGCACGACCTCGGATCAGGCGATCATCACCGGGGTCTCCTCGATCCTGAACTACGGGCTCACCGCAACCTCGCAGTCGCTCGTCGAGGCCGTCGCCTCCAAGGTGTCGGGCGCGGGGCCGGACACCTCGCAGCGCCGGATGACCCAGCGCGGCGTGATCCTCGCCGCTGATGTGGCGGCAATGGGAATCGGTGTCGCCGCGCAGAGGTCCCTCACCCAGCGCAAGGACGAACCAATCGCCCGGGCGTGGGGCCGAACGTTCAGTTGGCGGCTCGCCGTGGGTGGGATGGCCGGAGCCATCATCGTCACCGCCGACATGCTCCTCGAGGGAATCGGCGGTGATCAGCGCTCCTGGACCCGCAACGCCCCCATCGCGCTCCCGCTCGGTGCCGGGCTCGCGGCGTGGCAGTACCACCGGCTGCGCACGCGGATGGTCGAGGACGGTGTCACCCACGATGCTGAGGGTGAGGCCCTCGACGATGCCCAGGGCATCGCCGTCGGCAAAGCCCTGGGCATCGGCGCTGGCGTCTCAGCAGCGCTGTTCGTCGCCGCCAAGGGCGAGAAGCTGTTCGCTGGAGGGGTGGGTTCAGCGCTGACCTCGATGAACCCGCGCATGGAGCTGATCGGACGGCCGGTGGGCCACGCGGTGTCCTTCGGGTTGCTCGGTTTCGCCGGGTTCAAGGGGCTGCAGCACGTCTTCCAATCGGCGGAGTCCACCGGTGACGCCGTGGAGGCCGCGTACTCGATGGCCCCCACCTCGGAGTTCGTCAGCGCAGGGCCGCGCAGCGCGGTGGCGTTGGACACGATCGGGCGGGAGGGCCGCCGGTTCGTCAACATGGCTCTCACGGTCGAGGAGATCGAGGCGGTGATGGGCGGCCCAGCCAAGCCCCCGATCCGAGTGTTCGTCGGCCTGGAGACGAAGAACACGACCAGTGAGCGGGCCGATCTGGCGATGCGTGAGCTGGAGACGTTGGGGGCGTTCGAGCGCACGCACATCGTCTTCATGTCCCCGACCGGCACCGGCTACCTCAACTACGTGACGGCGGAGTCCCTGGAGTTCCTGACCCGGGGCGACGTGGCCCTGGTCGCGATGCAGTACTCGTTGCGCCCGTCGCCGTTGTCGTTGTTCCGGGTCGGGATCGGGATCGACCAGAACAACGCGTTCCTGCACGCCCTGAAGTGGCGCCTTGCCGCGATCCCCGAGGACCAGCGCCCCAGGTTGCACATCTTCGGGGAAAGTCTGGGTGCCCAGACCTCGGAGGATGTGTTCGCTGAGGAGGGCACTGAGGGCTTGCACCGGGTGGGCATCGACCGAGGCCTGTTCCTGGGCACCCCGGCGGCCACCAAGTTCCGGCAGAAGTGGCTCTCCGATCCAGCGGCGATCGACCCCGACGGCGAGATCGTGGAGGTCGACAACTACCAGGAGTTCCTGGCCCTGCCCGCAGGCGTGCGTGCCCGTGGTCGGTACTTCTTCCTGACCCACCACAACGACTCGATGCCGAAGTTCTGGTTCCCGTTGGCAGTCCAAGCGCCCGGATGGATGGGCCGGCCGGAGACCCGCGAGCCCGGAGTGCCCAAGGAGACCGCGTGGCGGCCCTACACGACGTTCCTGATCACCTTCATCGACGTGAAGAACGCCATGAACGTGATCCCCGGACAGTTCGTCGCCAACGGCCACGACTACCGCGCCAGCCTGGCGCGGTTCACCTCGCTGGCCTACGACCTGCCCGCCGATGATGACACCATCGCCGAGCTGAACCGGGTGCTCGCGGCCCGCGAGCTGAAGTGGGCTGAGGCGCGGGTCATCGACCAGCAGTACGCCGACGCCCAAGCGGCGGTCGACGCCCAACGGGCCAAATGGGGGGCCGCCGAGGTGACGTCCCCGGCAACCGCGGAGTAGGGACCGGCGAACTCTGCCGAGTGGGCGGTGCAGTGCGGTCCTCTGGGCCCCGGTCAGCAGGGTCAGGGCCGGGACATGGTCAGGCTGCTGGTGCTGGCCTCGGCGGTCGGTCTGGGGCCGGTCTGGCGGCGGTGGCCTTCCCTGCCCGTCGAGAACGGCCTCGAGAACATGTTGTGGACGTCGGTGGCCGAGCAGTTCGGTTGGAGCGAACCGGGCACGTGGTGGGTGGTGCTCGTCCTGGTCGCTGGCGCCCAAGGCGTCTACGCCGCGAGGAAGATCCCCGGGCACGGAGGGCACAGCCCTCTCGACGGATTCAAACTGGACATCGGCCCGCGCACATCTTCGGTGCGGTGCTTGCCGCGATGTTCTCGCTGGTCGCGGGTGCGGTTCTCGGGCCGACAGGCTTCACTGATGGCCACGGGGTCGACCGTCGGGGCCGCCCTGGCCGCGCGGGCGACGCCTGAGGTCCGCCGGCGTCCGCCGGCGTTGGTCACGGACGCGCGCTCGGGTCGCGGAGGATCAGGACTCGGCGAGTCTCGGCGTCCGCCCATGGACACAGCCCTCGGGGTCGACCTCGCGACTGATGCCCGACAGGACGCGCGCTACCGAGTCGTCCCCAAGTCTGGTGAGCTCTCGGAGGGCCTCGACGGTCTCGGGTAGCGGCTTCATCAAGGTCCTTGACGTTCGTGTGCGCTCTACCACTGGAAGGTACCCGCACGTGCCCCCTTCCATCCCGAGGTGGTCCGCAGGCTTGCCTCGGATGCCCCTTCCGCATCGACGATTGCGCGTTGCACGGCGGCGGGCAGCGTCCGTGACCGGGACGGTCGACAGGAATGGACGGACTCACCGGGGTACGGGTGACAGTGCGGTCACGCGAGGAGGGCCCGCTACCGCGGAGAGGGGCGTCCCATGACCATGGACGGGTCTAGGCTGGAACTGAGGTGGTGGACCTGCCCGGAGCGCCGAGAGGTCGTGGTGTCGTGGTCGCGGTGACGGCGAGGGTGTAGGGGGTGCCCATGGAGGATGCTGCGCGGCTACTCGGGGCGCTTGCCCGGGTGTTGGCCATGGAGCCGGATTCCCTTCCGTTGTGCGAGCGCATTTGCCGCGCCTGCGCGGCCGTCGTCGAAGCCGACGGGGCGGCCATCACCCTGGTTCCGGCTTCGCCGGAGCGTGTGGTGCTCTGCGCCACGGATCCGATCGCCGCCCGCATCGAGGACGTCCAGGAAGTCGTGGCGGAGGGACCCAGCAATCACGCGTTCACCCACAACCAGGCAATCGAGTACATCGTCGCCGGCGCCGAGGTGGGCCAAGCGGGGCAGTGGGACCGGTTCGCCGGAAACGTGCACGACCTGCTCGGCCCGGTCACGGTGCGGGCGGTGCCCATCCGGCCCGGCAGGCGCAACAGCGATGAGGTGTTGGGAGTGCTGATGCTCTACCGGCGGGGTGCGCGTCCGATGGACCCGCAGGCCGATGCCATCCAGGTCCTTGCCGATGCGGTCGGGGCTGCCCTGATCCGGGACCCGGGCGGCCTCGGCCAGCCTGCCGAGCTGGAGGACGGGGGCCCTTGGTCGCGTCGAGCACCGATCCACCAGGCCACCGGCATGCTCGTCGCCCAGTTGCGACTGACTCCCCTCGACGCGCTCGTACTGATGCGCGCCCACGCATACGCCCATGACCAGAGCCTCGACGAGGTGGCTGGGCTGATACTGAGCCGGGAGCTGGACTTCACCCGGATCGACCCCGACGATGAGTGACGACAGGAGGCACGACTGATGACCCGACGCACCCAGGCACAAGCGATCGCCGAGGCAGCTGCCGGGCTGGTCTCTGACGGACCGGTGGACGTCGCGGGCCATATGGCGTTCCTGCTCACGGACCTGACGGAGGTGATCGGGGGTGGTAGCAGCGCCGGACTGCTGATCAGGGACGAGGCCGGCCGGCTTGAGGTGCTCGCCGCGAGCTCCCACCAGAGTGCCCAGCTCGAGTTGTTCCAGGTTCAGAACGTCCAGGGGCCCTGTATCGAGGCCCTTCTGGAGAACCGGGCGGTCCATGCCGATACCGCCGAGGAGATCCGGGAGCGGTGGTCCCGGGTGGGGGGCCACCTGGCGTTGTCGTGCCAGAGCCTTGAGGCATCTCCCCTGAGGTGGCGGGGCCGGCCCATCGGGACGCTGAACGTCCTGCACCCGCACCCGCACGCCATGGGCCCGGAGCAGCGTCAAGCGGTCCAGACCTTCGCTGACATCGCCACCCTCATCCTGATCCAGGCGGCCACCTTCGACCACGACATCGACCCGACGCAGGTGGTGCGACGGGCCCTGCACGACCGAGCACTCGTCGAGCAGGCCAAGGGCGTGTTGGCCTACACCCGCGGCATGGACATCGCCCAGG
Organism: uncultured Actinomycetes bacterium; assembly: GCA_963798745.1. Taxonomy (GTDB): domain Bacteria; phylum Actinomycetota; class Actinomycetes; order S36-B12; family CAIYMF01; genus Prado023. The sequence goes on along the minus strand of CAWCUF010000007.1, from coordinate 2,987 downwards.
CCTACGACGACCTGCTGCACCAGGCGCGCACCGAGCACGTCCCCCTGGTGGAACTGGCTCGCCACGTCCTCGCAGACGCCGGTCCCGGCAGGCGCCCCGATCTTCAGGCCGAACCTGGCTGAAGTCCTCCGGGCTGTTCACCGGAACTCCTCCGGGCCGGCAGCGGTCAGCGTAGCCATCCTCATGATCGCGGGGCAGACCCATGCGATGTGGCCCGGCGGTTGGCAGTGCGTCCCGGACGCCACACCACGACGATTCGCCGACCCAGGCGCACCGCACGGATCCGGGTTCCCGCAATCCCCCATGGCCGCCGCCCGCCGATGGGGTTCGCCCTGGGTGGAGGGCTACCCGGCTCGCCCGGATGCCGACACCGACGGCCTGCCGTGGGCGGCTGCCTTCTACAAGGGTCCACTGCGCATGTACGAGGCCGCCGGGTTCGCGGTCACCCGTGACATGGGCGACTGGCTTGTCGTGCGCCGCGACGTCCCTGCGGGCTGAGCTGCTCGCTCAGGTGCTGTAGCCCTCGCGCACGTCGACCACCGTGGGTCGCCGTTGGGCGCACCGCCCGGCACGGCAACCCCGCCCGCTCCGGCACCGACTCCCTCCCCCGCGCCGGGTACGACTGCCCGGCCCGGTAGGCCCCAATGCGATCACGCAGCCCATCGAGCACCTCCGTGATGCGGCCGGGTAACGCCCCGGGTTGATGCCGCATGCTTCTGGGTGACGCCTGGCCCAACGTGCGCGACAGGCGGAAGGGGGCACGGGCGCCGAGACACCGCACCGAGCGGTTCCCGTCAGGATAGTCAGGCCCTGCGCTGCGGGCTGGTCGCTTCCGGGCGGATGGCCGAGCGCGGCGAGCATGGGCAGGAGTAGCAGCTCTGCCGCCACGAGGGCAAGTCCGGCCGACCGGTGTCCGACCACGGCCAGACCGATCCCAACGACGAGGAACAGCGTCAGTTCGATGGCCACGCGGGCGGCCAGCGGGAGGTCGATCCTCCGGCGGGGTGCCAGCAGCGCACCCCAGAGCATCGCCACGGCTGTCATCAGCCCGACCGCTGCGAGGATCCCCATGACGGGCCGGTCGAAGACCGCCAGGCCGAGGACCGCCGCAGAGCCGAGCAGGCACAACTCCAGTACGAACCTGAGCATCAGCAGGACCCCAGCCACCGGGCCAGCCTGCCAGTGGCCGGGTCTGGCAGCGGGTACAACGGCCCGTGGCACCGCCCGGCCTGGCTCTGAGTGGCAGCAGCCACGCACCGAAGCGGCGCTGCAGGTCCGCGTGGGGGTTCTCCGCGTCGAGGACGCCGAGCGTCACGGAGTCACGCACTGCAGCTGACTGTGGGTCCGCGGCGATGTGGGGCGGTTCGGGCGGAGCGTTCTTGGTCGAGTCGTCCCCGACTGTGTTGCAGGCCTGTCCGATGGGCTGTGCGTGCATCTCCGCATGGGCTTCGAGCGGTTCGGCGGTTTCACGGTCTGCTGGGGTCCGCGCCGGCCGGGGCATGGGCCCTCAGCGGATTCGATCTGACTATCCCGGCGGGTCCAGCCCTCGGACCAGGCTGTCGATCATCTCCTCGAAGCTGGCGTCGATGTTGACAGGCAGGCCGAAGCCACCTGCCCGTTCGAGGGTGACGAAGCCGTGCAGGCACGCCCGCAGGGCGCGGGTCGCGTGGATCGCTGCCTCATCCCGCAGGCTGAAGCCGGCCATGACGTCGGTGACGATGGACACGATCCGATCGCTGGCCGCGACGTCCTGCGTGTCGTGCGGATCAGGGGCCGGGACCAGCGCCTCGTACAGCCCGGGATGTGCAAGGGCCCAGTCCCGGTAGGCACGGGCCAGCGCATGTACGGCGTCCTCGCGCGCCCTGCCCACCGCTGAGCGCGAGAGCGCCTCTGCGAGGTCCTCCTTGGCCTTCAGCGACAGCGCCCGGCGCAACCCGTCGGCACCGTCGACGTGCTTGTAGAGCGACGGCTGGCGGACGCCCAGCTCCTCGGCCAGGGCGGCCAGGGTCAGGTTGGCCAGGCCGAGGTCGTCGGCCATGACAGCCGCCGCCTCCACGACGCGCGCAGGCGTCAGCCCCGCCCTAGGCACTGGGGGCCACCCCGGCCAGGAAGCGGGTCAGCGAGGACAGCACGGCCTGGGGCTGCTGGGCCTGCGGGTAGTGCCCCGCCTCCGGGACCATCACGAGCTCGGCCTGGAGCTGGTCACCGATCCACGCGGCCTCGGCCCGCGGATCGGGGAAGTCCGGGTCCAGCTCGCCCATGATCACGATCGCGGGCGCACGCACGGCCCCCAGGCGGGCCTCTGCCGGGCCATGTCCGGTCCTGGTCGTTCGGGAGAGGGCCCGGGCGTACCCGGGTCGGCGCAGGCTCTCGGCGACCGCGGCGAGGTGCTCGTCGAGGTCCTGCGGGCGGCGACCGGCGTACAGCGACGGCAGGTATGCCTGCCACACCAGTCGAACCCAGGGCCGGGCCATCGCGATGCGGAACAGGGCGCGCTTGACCGGCCCGACGGACCCATCCCGGACGAACGGGCCGAGCAGAGCGAGTCCGGCCACCAGGTCGGGACGCTCCGCGGCGGCCACGACAGCTGCGCCTGCTCCCATGGAGTTGCCCACGATCACCGCGGGGCCGCCCAGCTGCCCGATGAGGGCTATCAGGTCCTCCGCGGTCGGCTCGTCGCCGTACGCATCGAAGGTCGTGTCACTGTCACCGTGTCCACGGAGGTCGGTGCAGGCCACCCGGTAGCCACGGCCACGCAACTGGTCTGCAACGTGGCGGTAGGTCGAGCGCAGGTCCCCCATGCCGGGCACCAGGACGACCAGCGGGCCGTCGCCGGCGACGTCGAAGGCCACACGGCCCTCGGGACGGGAGAGGAAGGACGAGGTTCGGGTAGTGGCAGTCATACGGATTAATATACTTAGCGATGTGGCTAAGGTCAATAGCCACTCCCTCCCGCACCCACGTCAGCGCGCCCAACTCGCCGGAAG
>CAWCUF010000006.1:0-321425 GCA_963798745.1 uncultured Actinomycetes bacterium | reverse complement strand
ACTCGACTTCCGCAGATGATGGGCATACGCGGGTCGGTTTGCTGACATCGCCGCAGGTCAGCCGGCTGTGGAGGGGGCTGGGCCTCGATTTCTTGTAGGCACACGAGTTGGGGCGTGTCGCTCGACAGGGCGTGTTCGTGGGCGATTGACTGGTGGGCATGTACCTGCGGGCGACTCGACGAACGAACCGGGACGGGTCGGTGGTGTCCTACCTGCAGCTGGCGCACAACGAGCGGCATCCGGTGACCGGGAACTCGACGGCGAAGGTGATCCACAACTTCGGCCGGGCCGAGACGGTGGACCGCGAGGCGCTGGCCCGGCTGGTCGCGTCGATCTCCCGGTTCCTGACCCCGGAGCAGGCGATGGTCGCCGCGGCGGGCGCGCAGGTCGAAGTCCTGGACTCCCGCCGGTTGGGTGGGGTGTGGGTGCTGGACCAGGTGTGGGGCAACCTTGGGATCGGCGCGGCCGTCCGCCGGGTCGCCGCGGGGCGCCGGGTGGACGGCGACGCGGTCGAGCGGGTGCTGTTCGCGTTGGTGGCCCAACGCGCGCTGGAGCCCGGGTCGAAGCTGGCCGCGACCCGGTGGGTGGCTGAGCGGGTCGCGATCCAGGGCCTGACCGAGGTGTCCGACGACCAGGCGTACCGGGGGATGGACTTCCTGCTCGACGCGCTGGGCGAGATCGCCGGGGAGGTGTTCGCCTCGGTCGCGCACCTGCTGAACCTGGACCTGGACATCGTCTTTGTGGATTCTCCGGCTAATCGGGGTTCTTCTGCGGTGGCTGTCGGGTCGTAGCGGTTCGTTTCAGGGTGCGGATCTGTTCTTCGTGTTTGCGGACGCTGGCGGCTAGGGCGTCGACGGTTTGGGTGAGGTTGTCGATTCGGTCGGCGAGGGCGGTCAGGGTGAGCAGGTTCCCGTGCCGGGAACGGTAGGCGTCGATGATGGCGCGCAGGTCGCGGTCTCGATAGCAGGTGGCTCGGCTGATGCCGCTGGTGGCGGCGACTGCGGTGAAGGTGACGTCATGTCCGGTGGCGAGCAGTTCCTCGCAGGTGGCGCGTACGCGTTGGCTGGGTGTGTCGGTCATGGTCCCTCAGGTGCCGGTCTGACTGATGAGCTGGTCGAGGCGGTCTGCCAGGCGGCGGTGGCGGTTGGTTTCGTCGGTCCAGCCGCGCACGTCGGCGTCGGCGGCCAGGGTGAGGGTATCGAGATGTTGGGCTGTCAGGGTGGGCAGGTTGGTGCCGTCGGTGCGGTAGCCGGGGCAGTGTTCGCAGATGTTGGCTTGCGCGCAGGGGCCTTGGGCTGGGGAACGCAGGCAGAACCCGCCGGCAAGGCGGGTCTTGATCAGTGGGGTGTCCTTCCAGTCGCCGCCGGTGATGGCCGCCAGCGGCAGCTGCCGGCCGTCGGCAGCTGGCGGTGGTGCGGCGGTGTGGGACTGGGCCTTGGTCTGGGTGAGGGCGCGTTCGTATTCTGCGCGGAGGGTGACGTCGAACAGCCGGCCGTAGCGCAGGCTCATCGTGGCTGAGGTGTGGCCGAGTAGTTGCATGAGGGCCTGCAGTGAGACCCCGGCGTTGACCAGGGCGGTGGCGTAGGTGTGTCGTAGCGCGTGGGGGGTGATCGTGGGCAGGTCCGCTGACTGGCAGGTGCGGGTCAGTTCCTCGCGTAGGGCTTGCGCGGATGGGCGGCGCCCTTGGTGGAGCAGGAGGAAGTCGACCGGGCGGCCGGTGCGTGGGTGGGGCAGTGGCCGGCCCGGGGTTCGCCGGGCGGTGATCCGGTCGAGGATGGTCAGGGTTTCGGAGTCGATCGGGATCATCCGTTCGGTTGCCAGTTTGCCCAGTGGCACTTTCAGCCAGGCCCCGTGCCCGTCGATCTGGTGGACGCAGTCCAGTTCCAGGTCACGCAGCTCACCGATCCGCAGCCCGGTTGAGCGCAGGAGCAGCAGCGCGTCGGCGTGCAGCCGGGACCGGGTGGTCGGCCCGGCCTGGCAGGTGTGCTGTAGGGCGGCCTGCAGGCGGCGGTCGTTGTCGGGGGGCAGGTAGCGGGGCAGCGCATGCGGGGCGCGTGGGATGTCCCGGGCGAAGATCAGGGTGCGCTGCGGGGCGGCGGCCCAGTCCCATTCGGCGATGTCGGCCAGGAATTGGCGCACGGCTAGGATCTGGCCGCGGCGATGCCCGATCGATATCGCTGTCCCGTCGGGGTGGTGGGCGTTGGCCAGGGCCGCCAGCCAGGGCTCGATGTGGCTGCGTCGCTGCAGGGTGGCCAGGTCGATCACCGGCGGGTCACAGGAGGCCAGGAACCGCCCGAAGTTGGCTAGGGAGCTGGCGGTGCCTTTGACCGTGGCCGGGGCGTGGGTGGCGCTGGCTTGCGCGCAGTAGTCGAGCAGCAGCCCGCGCAGCGGTTCCGCGACGCCGCTGCAGTGACCTGACAGCCCGGTTCTGCTGCGCGGGTCACCCGGCGGGCTGGGCAGCACCCCGAGGTGGAACAGCACCCGGTGGGCTGCGCTGATCAGGCCCCGGTCGTTGTTCCACGTGCTGGTGTTGCCCTTGGCTGCGGCCCGGCGGGCGAACGCGGCCGAGAGTTCCTCGAGGTCTCTGGTGGTGATCTGGCCCAGCGGCCGGCCGGTCTGGATCAGCAGCCGCACGACGACCCGTTCGGTGGTGCGTTTGATGACGTGGCCGGAGTAGTCCAGGTCGGTCGCCGCGGTAGTGAACGTCGCGATGTCACCGGCCAGTGGGGTCCGGGCGGTTTGGGCGAGCAGCCCGCCGATCTTGCGGCCGGCCAGGTAGTCGTAGCCGGGGTGCAACCGCCCGGTCAGCATCAGGAAGCTCAGGAACGGCCGCTGGGAGGCGGTCACCTGCGCCTGGGTGTCATCGGGGGCGGCCTCGAAGCGGCGCAGATCGGGCCAGCGACCTAAGAACGCCCACGCCGCGTTGCAGTAGGCAACCGATCCGCGGCCGTCGCCGGCCAGCCATTGCTCGTATTCGGTGACCAGCGCCGCGGCGCCGGGCACGTGGGCAGCCCGCCGGGCGGGTCCACTCACTGTGGCGTCTCCGCGGTCCGCTGACGGTCTCGGGCGGCGTCGAACGCGGCCCGCACCCGCAGCGGCGCGAGATGGATGTAGCCGACCGAGGAGTCCACCCGGGCGTGGCCCATCAGTGCTTGGATGACAGCCAGGTCGACCCCAGCTTCGGCCAGGGCCGTGCCGAACGAGTGCCGCAGCGCGTGCGGGTGCGCGGCCGGGACATCGGCCACCGCCCGGTGGTAGCGGAAGATGCTGCGAAGCCCGGCAGCGGTCAGCTGCTGGCCGCGGTGCGGGCCCTTGGCCACGACGAACAGTGAGCGAACCTCGGTGTCGGGCCTTTCGACCAGCAGATAGGTCTGCACCAGCCCGGCGACCTCGATATCCACGGGAACCTGCCGCTCCCGGCTGCCCTTCCCAGCGACCCGCGCCCAGCCACGGGCGATGTCGACGTCGTCGACGCTCAGGGCCAGAACCTCGGCACTGCGCAGTCCGCTGAACAGCATCAGCCCAGCGATCGCCTTGTCCCGCCAGGTCCGCAGGCTGGCCATGAAGGCCACCACCTCGCCAGGATCTAAACCGCGGGGAAGCCGACGCGGCGCCCGGACCCGCACCGCGGACCCAGGTAGCGGGCGGGCCAGATGCCCCAGCAGACCCTGCCGCGCCGAGTCGGGAACCCGGCGGGCCGCCCGGCCCCTGGGCATCGGGTTCCCTGCTGCCGGATCCCGCATCGCCCGGAACGTGAACAGTCCGCTCACCGCGGCCATCCGGCGGTTGACCGTGGCCGGGGCCAACCCGGCGCACGAGCCTAGGAACCGCAGCACCGCGGCGGTGTCGACCGCTTCCAGTTCGACCTGCTCGGCATCCAGCCAACGACACAACGCCATCAGGTCGAAGGCGTACGAACGCCGCGTCCCGGCCGCATAGTTCCGGTCACCCAGGTAGGCCAGGTAGGCGTTCATCAGCCGCAGACCTTCCGAGTCAGGGCCGGTCACTACCCAGCCACCGTCACCGCACAGAACCCTGAAACCCTCATCAGAAGTCACAAGACACGTATCCCAGATACGGGTACTAGAATGCAAGCACCGTGCTCCCCACGGCGTGTCGCCCCACAATAGGAGACACGTATTGGCCGGTAAACAGTGACACCACCTCGACGTACTGGTCGGTCGACACCGCCGACGACCTGGCCGATCTGGGTGACCCGGTGACCGGCGACGACGGGACGAGTCGCCCGGTGGAGCAGGCGGTCCGCGCGTTCGGGCACTCCAAGGACCACCGGCCCGATCTGCCGCAGGTGGTGATCGCGATGGCGGTCACCCGCGACGGGGTGCCGGTGCGGTGCTGGACGTTCCCCGGCAACACCGGTGACCAGGGCATCATCCGCACGATCAAGGACGACCTGGGCGGGTGGGGGCTGCGCCGGATGGTGTGGGTGGCCGACCGGGGGTTCGCCTCCGCGACGAACCGGGCCTACCTGACCCGCGGCGGCGGGCACTACATCCACGCCGAGAAGCTGCGTCACACCAACACCGAAGCCTCAGCTGCGCTGGCCCGCCCCGGCCGCTACGCCACGGTGGCCGGGAACCTGCGCGTCAAGGAGGTCCACGTCGCCCCCGGCGGGACCGGTGACGGCGACGGCGGGGCCCGGGCGGTCCGGTTCGTGGTCTGCCACAACCCCGACCAAGCCACCCGCGACCAGGCTGTGCGCACCCAACTGGTCGAGCACCTGCAGAGCCTGATCGAGGGCTCGGACACCTGGACCGCGCGCCGGCGCGACGAGCTCGTCGGGAGCCTGAAGGGCAAGCCCGGGCTGCGCCGCTACCTGCGCCGCACCCGCGGCGGGCTACTACGCATCGACCACGCCGCGATCAAGAACGAGGCCCACCTGGACGGCAAGTGGCTGCTGCGCACCTCCGATGCCACCCTCACCGCCGAGGACCTGGCCGCGGCCTACAAACAGTTGATCGCCGTGGAACGCGGCTGGCGGGACATGAAGTCCAGCCTCGGGCTACGCCCCGTGTTCCACCACCGCGAGGACCGGATCCGCGCCCACATCCAACTGTGCTGGCTGGCCCTGCTGCTGATCCGAGTCGTGGAGAACACCACCGACGACACCTGGCGCAACACCCGCCACGAACTGGACCGCATGCACCTGGTCACCCTGGCCACCGGCGACGGCCAAGTCGCGCAACGCTCGACCGTCACCCCCGGACAGAAGACCATCCTGACCGCCCTGAACCTGCCCGAACCACCCCGGTTCCTCGAGTTCAGCACCGCCGACCAGGACTGAGCACACCCCGAACTCCCTCGGGCGTAGTAACACGACCCCCCTCACGCCCCAGCAGCGTCCCCGCAGGTCAGACGGCAAATCCACCGATCCGTATGCCTATCAGCTGCGGAAGTCGAGCCAGGGCGGCCGGTGGTGCGTCCTTTGAGCAGGAAGCCGCTGGCTCCGGCCCGCAGGCCCTCGAAGGCGTCCTCGTCGAGGTCGAAGGTCGTCAGGATCAGCACCCGGGTGCGCGGGTGCGCTGTGGTGATCTGCGCAGTGGCCCCGATGCCGTTCATCCCGGGCATGCGGACATCAGGACCACGTCAGGGTCCTGGGCCGCGACCTGCGTGAGGGCGGTGGTCCCGTCCCCGGCCTCCCCGACGACGCGCACCCCGGCGGCATCCCACAGGCTGCTGGCCGAGTTCCCGAGCGCCGGCAGCCCGCTGCACATGGACGCCCAACGCCTACGCCAGCGCCTGGGCCTGCAGCGACCCGAGCTCGCCCCATGCACAGTAGCCACGGGGCCGCTGGCTGGCCGCTCAGCCGGCGCGCTCGAGCAGTGCCCAGGATCGGGGGCCGCGTGATGTCCAGGTGGTGTAATCGGTGTTCGGGGGTCAGGGCGGAGGTAGATGCACGTGGACGGACTGAATACATCCGGGCCTGTCCCTCGGGACCGGGTCGATGACTACACCGAGCAGATGGCGTCGCAGCGTCGGAGGTTCCTCGCTGATGCGACCGGGGTGGATCTGACCCACGTGGGTTCCTACTCGCTGGATCCGGGCAGCCTGCCGGGCAACATCGAGAACTTCACTGGGGTGGCGCAGGTGCCGATCGGCCTGGCGGGGCCGTTGCGGATCATCGGCGAGCACGCCCGGGGCGATTTCTATGTGCCCCTGGCCACCACCGAGGGCACCCTGGTGGCCTCCTACAACCGCGGCATGCGGCTGCTCACCGCGGCCGGCGGGGTGCGTACGACCGTCGTCGATGACCGCATGCAGCGCGCACCGGTGTTCGTCCTCGATGATGCGCTGGCGGCCCGGTGGTTCGGTGCGTGGGTGCGCGAGCACCTCGAGCAGGTCGCCGCAGCTGCCGAGGCGACCACCCGGGTTGGCACGCTGCTGGAGATCGAGCAGTACGCAGTCGGCCCGCTGCGCTACCTGCGCTTCGACTACTCCACCGGCGACGCGGCCGGGCAGAACATGGTCGGGCGCGCGACCCAGGCCGCGTGCGAGTGGATCCAGGCGAACCATCCCGACCATCCCCGGTTCGTGCTCTCCGGTGCGATCGACACCGACAAGAAGCACTCGCAGCTCAACATGCTGCGCACCCGGGGCAAGCGCGTCGTCGCCGAGGTCACGCTGCCGGCGGATCTGCTCACCGAGCATATGGGGGTTCGCCCCGAGGACCTGTTCCGGGCCCGTCAGTACAGCCAGGTCGGCGGGTTCATGGTGGGCTCGGCCAACAACGGCGCGCACGCGGCCAACGGTCTGGCGGCGCTGTTCATCGCCACCGGACAGGACGTGGCGAACATCGCGGAGTCCCATGCCGGCATCGTGTACAGCCAGCTGCTGGACTCCGGGGACTACTACTGGTCGATCACCCTGCCGGCGCTGATCGTGGCCACCGTGGGCGGCGGCACCGGGCTGGCCACGCAACGGGAGTGTCTGGAGATCCTGGGATGCCACGGCCCGGGCACCGTGCAGCGCTTCGCCGAGATCTGCGCCGCCGTGGTCCTGGCCGGCGAGGTGTCACTGAGCAGTGCGGTCATCTCCGGCGACTGGGTCACCAGCCACGAACGACTCGGCCGCAACCGATGAGGACACGACCCAGTCAGCCATCCGCGACCGCCATCGGCACTGGGGACGGTCCACGCGACCACCTCCCTCAACTGGGGCCGGTCACCCGCTCTCGGATGAATGCCTCGATGGCGTCGACCATCTGGTCCAGGCCGGGCTGCTCGATCGGGTAGTGGCCCGCACCTTCAAGGATCTCGGTCGTCACTGGGACCCGTCGGACCCGGTCCAGGAAGAGCCGGCTGAGGTGCAGGGGCGTCCAGCGGTCCTGACCGGGCTGGGTGAGCAGGATCGGGCACACGTCGAACTCCTCCGGCTCGACGGCCGGCCGGAAGGCGATGTACGAGTCCAGGAAGGTCATCGTCATGGCGGTCCCGGCCGACGTACGGTCGCGCAGGCACACCTTCAGCGCGGCCGGGTCGTTGACGAGGGTGTGCATCTTGCTCGCTACGCGCATCGGCATCCGAATCCTGGACAGCGGAGTCCTGGCGGCGAGCTGCACCAGGGGGGCACCCACCCGGGACATGACCACGTTGAGTGCCGTCTCGTCAGCCACCTGCTGGACCGACTGGTCGAGGAAGCACATGCCCACCACGCCCGCCACCTGGCCCGTCGCTGCGGCGACCTGATAGGCCAGCATTCCGCCGGCGCTCAGGCCGTAGAGGATGATCGGCCTGGTGTCCCTGGACCGTTCCGCTGTGACCAGGTCGATGCCCGCCTGCACCCAGTCGTCGTAGCGCACGCGCGCTCCGGGGGCCACGCGGGTCACTCCGTACTCGGGCATGTCGATCGCGATCGTCTCCAGCCCACGCCGGTGCAGGGGTGCCCCCAGGATCGTGGACAGCTGGCGCCCGTTGGTCCCGACCCCGTGGAACAGGATCACCTTGGCCGGCGCGACAGCGTCGCGGTAGCAGTCGAGGTGGACCTCGTGACCGTGCCAGGGCCACCACTCCTCGGTGGGCTCCTGGCCCGCATGGAGCTGGTACTCCGGAGGCAGGAAGGCCTGGATGTCGCGCCAGGCGCTCTGCGTCGCGTAGGACATGTGCGGGCACCGCCCTTTCCTGATTTGCGCCGGGACTTCGACAGTAGGCGGTCCGGTCCGACGATGTGCCATGGGTTGGCGCAGGACGGTCCAGGCGAGCGCCCAGGCGCTGATTCTCGCCAGCGCAACGAGCTGGGCTCTTCACAAGGTGTCGAAGAGATCGAAGGCCTTGCCCGCTGGTGACGTCGGTGCACACAATGGGGACCGAGCGTGAGCCCGCCAGGGCACGCATGCCGCCATGAACGTGGGAACACGACGGGTGGTGGGCGGAGGCACGGGCAGCCGCGCCGCGAGTCAGTGGGCCGCGGACCGCTCGACACAGTGCCGACGGCCCTGTCACGAACCGCACTGATGCGGCACATCGCGGTGTTCGCCGTGGCCAACACGATCCTCTGGTTGGTGGACCTCACCGTGGGCCCGGAGGGGCTCCAGTGGGCGCGTACCTGATCACCATCAACTGGGGCGTCGTCCGGATCGTGCACATGGTTGCCCACCTGCGCGTGGGGCGTGACCTCGGGGACAGCAGGAACGCGCAGAACTTCCTCGACGCCGGCAAACGCTGGGGTGGCATGTAGCAGGCGCCGCCCCGGCTCGGCCGCTCACCAGCAAGTCACTCGCTGGGTCACCATGCGGCGCGACGGTGCTGGGAAGCGGCCATCGACTCGCGGGAGGCTCCATGAACCCGGCCTCGACCACAACCGGCCCGCTGGAGGAAGGCTACCGATCGGCCTTGCGGGTTCCTGGCCTCTTCGCCCACTGGGTTCGGATCGCCGGGCGTGCCGTCCCCTCCCAGAACCGCTGCACGTGTGGCGTGGCCACGGCGACGCCGTGGTCGAGGAGTCGTGCGACCACATCGGAGACGGCCCTTTCGAAGGCCACCTCCGCCGTGCTCCGAATCCGCGGCGCGGTCTCCTTGCGGACGTGGGCCCCTGAGCCCTCGGAACCTGGGTGATCGGTGTCCGCCTCCTCGGCGATGATTCGTGCGGTGCCTGCGGGATCGCGGTCGCCGTCGACCAGGTCCCGGCGCAGGCCGCCCTCCTGCTTCCCGCCAGGAGTCAGGTCATCGTCGCCGATCCCGAACCGCCCACGACTGCTGACCATCGAATACCCCTCCCGCTTCCTGGCGTGCTCAGACCCTACTGGACGGCGCCGCCGAATCCGGCATGCTCTGACATCCCCGAGACCCGTCACGGTTGCGCGCGCATCCCGAGGCTGGACCGCATGTATTTCGGCAACCCTGGCGCTGTCTGCATACTGGGAGCGCACGTCCGTCCCGAAGCCCGAACCGAACCCTGACCCGCCAGGAGGCCGCAATGGTCGAACGGGAATCGGTCACCGCGCTGGTCGACAGCGCCCGATCCGGCGACAGCCGGGCGTGGGACGCACTCGTCGAACGGTACCTGCCGCTGGTGTCGGCGCTGATCGCGCGGTATCGGCTGCGCGGGGCTGATGCCGAGGACGTGAACCAGACCGTGTGGCTCAGCCTGGTCGAACATCTCGACGCACTTCGGGAGCCGGAGGCCCTGCCCGGGTGGATCGCGACCACGACCCGCAACGAGTGCCTGCGCTGGCTGCGGCTGCACCAGCGCACGATGCCCGTCGACCCACAGGGGCCTTCGCCGTTCGACGCGATCAGGGCCGATCGTGAGGTCGACGAGGACCTGCTGCGCGAGGAACGCCACCACGCACTGCGGGAGGCGCTCGGGGAGTTGCCGGAGCCCCGCAGGGAGTTGCTGACCCTCCTGCTGGCCGATCCCCCCGTGCCCTACGGGGAGATCAGCGACCGGCTCGGGATCCCTGTCGGGAGTATCGGACCCACGCGGGCCCGCGCCCTGGAGACCCTGCGCCGCAGTCCGGTCCTGAGCGCATTCGGCGCGTCGGGCACTGAGTACGCAATGAGGAGGCACTGACCATGTCGAACTGGGAGCGTGACGACGCGCTCATGGCCGACCTCGGCCTGGCCATGGCGCAGGCGCGCGCCGTGACGGACCGGGCGCGCGCGGCAGCGCAGGCGGCGTTCGCCTGGCGCACGATCGACGAGGAGCTGATGGCGCTCGGCCACGACTCACTGGAATCCAGCGGGTCCCTGGTCCGCGGGCCGGGAGCGCAGGCGCGCGGGGTGTCCTTCGAGGGCCGGGGGTTCACCCTGGAGCTCGAATTCGACGGGGATCGTCTGATGGGGCAGGTCGTGCCCGGTCGGGCGTGTGTCGTCTTGGTGCTGGCGCCCGACGGCGCCAGCACCCGCACCGAGGTCGATCCCTCCGGGATCTTCTCGATCGAGGGCATCGGGCAGGGCCCGCGGCGCTTCACCGTCGAGATCGACGGGGAGACCCAGGCCAGTCCATGGCTCGCGGTGTGAGACCGCCCCGCGCGACAGCTCGAGACGGTCACCAGACCTGCCGCTGGTCGTTGTTGTGCGGGCCCGGTGTCAGCGTGGCCCCCACGCCGGGCGTGGCGTGCGCGCGGGCGAGTGCCAGCACCGCGTCCGCAGCCACCTGGGCGCTCTCACCGGTGTGGGTCATCCGGGCGGCGATGATCCCCGCCACGGTCGGCGTGGAGAACGAGGTGCCGCTCCACTGGGCCATCCCCGAGAACTTGCGGACCTCACCCACGGCCGGTGGCTCGTGGCAGACGAAGACCCCGCTCGGGTAGGCGTTGACGAGGTCCACTCCCAGGGCGTAGACGTCGACCCAGCTGCCGAAGTTGGAGAAGTGCGCCCGCGCACCCGTGTGGGTCAGTGCGCCCACGGACACGCTCCACGGGAACGCTGCGGGCCAGAACGGCAGCCGGTCGCCGTCGTTGCCGGCGGCAGCCACGAGCACGGTGCCCTTCAGGTGGCGCAGGCTGGTCTCCCAGAAGACCTGCAGCCCCAGCAGGGCCTGGTTCTTGCGGGTGTGGGTACCGGCCGACATGCTGATGATGTCGGGTCCCTGCGCCAGCGCCTCGTGCAGTTGGACCACCATCGCCGACTCGTAGATCGCCCCGCCGTGCGGCAGGAATCCCTCGACCCGGACCTCCGCGCTGGGGGAGATGCAGCGCACCACGCCCGCCACGAACGTGCCGTGCCCGGCGTAGGGGTGGATCGCCGCGGGGTCGATGGTCTCCTCGTCGCCGACCACCCCGTCCAGCCAGGGGGTCCGCGGGTTCGACGCGGCCGGCGAGTGCCACCCGGTGTCGATGACCGACACCAGCACGCCCGAGCCGTCCGAGGTGTCCTTCGACAACGGCGGCAGCGGGTCGCGGCTGGTTGTCTGCTCGGGCTCGGTCGCCGGGCAGCACCCGCCGGTCGACCTGGTCACGTAGAGGATGTGGTCGGGGGTGGCCACCCCGGCACCCAGCTCACGGTCGATCCGCTCCAGCGCCGCGAGCGTGTCGAGCCCCGGCGGCAGGCGCAGCAGCGTGACCCCGCTGATCAGGTTGTCCGCCGGCTCCCCGCCGTCGAGTACGCGGCGCACCCGGTCGAGGCTCTCGTCGCGGACGAGGATGTGGGAAGGGCGGTACAGGTAGTCGAAGTCGGCCGGGTCGTCACCCTTGGCGCAGGCCCACGCGACGCCGTCCTTGCCCCCGAGGGCCTCGACCACGATCTTGACCTGAGTGCGCACGCGCTCACGGCGCTCGTCCGCACTGAGCGGGTCGTGGTCGGGTCGTGGCGTGCCCTGGTCGGGCCGTGGCTTGGGGCGATCCGGTCGGGTGGGTCGGGCCATGGTTGCCTCGATCGGGACGACGACGAGCGGGCGAACGCTAGCCTAGGCCTTCGGGGAGCTGTCGAACAGGCCCCGACCTCGGCGCCTGGTGGGTGCAGGGGGACGGGATGGATCGCGACGACGGAGCCCAGGGCGACGACGCGACCCAGGGCGACCACGCGACCCAGCGCGGGGAGCACCTGCTCCGCCTGGCGTTGTCGCGCCCGGGCGAGGCGCAGCGCGCGGCGGCCGCGATCCTGGTCGCCAGCGCCGATCCGATCGAGATCTCCTACGCACGGCACGCCCTCGGGATCGTGCTGCGCGACAGCGGTGACGTGGCCGCGTCCGTGGCCGAGCTGAGTGCCGCGCTGCGCTCGGCCAGGTCGAGCGGCCAACCTGACCGGGTCGCCGACGTCCGGGCCACTTTGGGCGCGGCCCTGGCGATGGGCGGGCGGACCACGTCCGGTCTGCGCCAGTTGGAGGTCGCCGCGGGGGAGGCACACGGTCCGATGCTGGCCAAGGTGCTGATGCGCCGGGCCTTCGTGCTCTCCTTCCTCGGACGTCACGAGGAGGCGCTGGAGGACCTCCGCCGCGCCCTGCGGGGCATCCGGCGCTCGGGCGACGTGGTCTGGGAGGCCCGCACCCTGAACAACCGTGCCAGCGTCGAGATGGCGCTGGGCGCGGTCGCGCGTGCCGAGGGTGACGTCGAACGGGCCGAGGAGCTGTTCCTGGCCGCCGGGCAGGACCTGGAGGCCGTGCACGCGCTGCACAACCGCGGCGTCCTGGCCTACCTGCGCGGCGATCTGCCACGGGCGTTCGCACTGTTCGACGCGGCCGCGGTGCGTTACGCCCTGCTCGAAGCCCCGTCCTCGGATCTCGTGATGGATCGCTGCACCGCGCTGCTGGCAGCCCGCCTGACGCGAGACGCCGTCGAGCTGGCTCGCCAGGCTCTGGCCGGGAGTGACCTGCAGCCGCGGCACCGCGCCGAGCTGCAGCTGATGCTCGCCTCCGCTGCGCTGGCCCACGGCGACGCCGCGACCGCGACCGCGGCTGCCCGCGCAGCACGAGATTCGTTCCGCCGGGCGGGCCGGGAGTGGTGGGTCCTGCGCGCCGACCTGGCGCTGGTGCAGGCCCGGTACGAGGCTGGCCGTCGAGGGCCGAGTGTGCGACGAGGCGCGGCGCAGGTCGCAGCGCGCCTCCAGGACGCGCACGCCGTCGAGGCACCCCTTGCCCTGCTGCTGGCCGGCCGGCTCGCCGCGGAGCACGATCCGCCCTCCGGCCACCCGCTGCTGCGCGCCGCCGGGCACTCTCGCCGCAGCCCGTCGAGCCTCGTGCGCGCCACGGCGTGGACTGCCCTGGCCCTCGACCGCGAGATCGACGGGAATCGCCGGGGCGTCCTGCGGGCGTGTGGCAGCGGGCTCGACGCGCTCGACGAGCACCGCCGGACGCTGGGCAACTCGGAGCTGCGGGCGCTGGTCAGCCTGCACGGGGAGCAGTTGGCGCAGACGGCGCTGCGCCAGGTGGTGGCCGATGGCAGCGCCCGGAGCGTGCTGCGATGGAGCGAACGCTGGCGCGCCACTGCCCTGGCCCAGCCCGCCGTGCGACCCCCAAGGGATGCCGAACTCGCCTCCCAGCTGGTGGCCATGCGGGCGACCAGCCGCCAGCTCGACGCGGCCCGGGAGTCGAACCTGCCCACGGCCGCCCTCGAGGAGGAGCGTCGCCGGTGGGAGCGGGCGATCCGCAGCCGCCGGCTGCACGTCGCCGGCGTCGGCGAACGACCGCGTCCGCTGGACCTCGGGTCATTGCTCGACCAGTTGGCGGACGCGACCTTCGTGGAACTGGTCGAGGTGGCCGGGACGCTGCATGCCGTGGTGCTGCGCGGCGGGCGCGCACGGCAGTTCGAGGTCGGCCCGGTGGCCGAAGCGGTGCGTGCCTCGCAGCGGGCACGATTCGCGCTGCGCCAGGCAGCGCGGCTGCGTCCGACCGAGCTGACGGGCGTCGCGGGTCAGCTCGAGGCGGCGCTCCTCGGGCCGATCGGAGCGGCGCTGGGCGATGGGCCCGTCGTGGTCTCACCGCCGAGCAGGCTGCACGCGGCGCCCTGGGGGCTGCTGCCTTCGCTGGCCGAGCGTCCGGTGAGCGCGACGCCCTCGGCCGCCATGTGGATGCGTGCCCGGGCAGTGGCTGCCCCGGCAACGAGCCGGATGGTGCTGATCGCCGGACCCGGCCTGCCCTCCGGCGGTGCGGAGGTGGCGGCCCTGGCCGAGCGGAATCCGCAGGCCATCGTGCTGCGGGGCGGGCGCGCCACCGTCGGGCAGTGCGTGGCCGCCCTGGATGGGGCCGCGATCGCGCACATCGCGGCGCACGGCCGACACCGGCCCGAGAGCCCGTTGTTCTCCAGCCTGATCCTCGACGACGGGCCGCTGACCGTCCATGACTTCGAAGGCATCGAAGCGCCCCCGCACCGACTGGTGCTCTCGGCGTGCGACTCCGGGGTGATGGCCACCGTGGGCTCCCACGAGCTGCTCGGCCTGGCTGCGGCGCTGCTGGGCCGGGGTGCCGCGGGCATCCTGTGCGCCGTGACCGAGGTCAATGACGAGCAGACCGTCGCGCTCATGCTCGAAGTCCACGAAGGCCTGGCGCGGGGGCAGAGCCCGGCCGAGGTACTGCTGGCCGCGCGTCAGGGGTGCAGCGGCGATGTCCTGCGAGCGGCCACGGCGGCGTCCTTCGTCGCTCTGGGCGTGTAGGCAGTCGCCTCGACCGGCGCCAGTACCGGAAGTGGGCCAACTGACCGGGCGCCCTGGGCCCTGGCCCGGACGTCGGCGACTCCCGCGGTGGCGCGGCCCACGCGTGCGCGAACCGAGTCGAAGGCCTCGCGACGACGCCGCTGCTGGTCCTCCAGCTGGTTGTCATCGATCAGGCCCCCGCTGTCCCACCCTCGCCCGCACGCGCCACGACTTCGGGCAGCTTCTCCAAGGCGACAGGTCGTCCGAGCAGGTATCCCTGCGCGAGCGCGATGCCGGTGGCGAGCACCGCGTCCCGCTCCGCCGGGGTTTCCAGTCCCTCGGCAACCACCTGGCACTTCAGGCTCTCGGCCACGCTGCTGGCGGCGGCGAGGAACGCCATCCCGCCATCTGCCCCGCTGCCGGCGCGCGCGACCAGCGAGCGATCGACCTTGAGCAGATCCGGGCGCATCGCCTGAAGGCGGGCGAAGTTCGAGAACCCCGCCCCGAAGTCGTCGACGGCCAGCCGATATCCGGCCGCGCGCAGGCGCAGCAGGCCGCGTGCGAGGTCGGGCTTCTCCATCAGCTCGGAGGATTCGGTCACCTCGATGACGACCCGCCCCGACCGGGCCTGCAAGGGCCCGCTCAGGAGCCGGTCCAGGTGGACCTGGTCAGCCAGCTCGCGCGCGGAGAGGTTGACCGTGAGGAACCCGCCGTCGGGTAGCGAGGCCAGGACCTCGTCGATGTGATGCTCGGCGACCTCGAGGATCCGACGTCCGATCGCGACGATCTGGCCGGTGCGCTCCGCGAAGGCCATGAACTGCGCGGCCGGGACCAGCTCGCCGTCGTGGCGCCATCGGGCCAGGGCCTCCACGCCCGCGACAGCGCCGGAGGTCAATGTCACGATCGGCTGGTACACCAACTCGAACTCCCCGCCGAGCACCCCACGGGCCAGGTCGTGACGCAACCGCGCGCGGTCCAGGGCCTCCGAGCCGAGTTCAGCGCTGAATCGCACGCTCTGGTCCCCGCCACCGTTCTTCGCCGCGTACATGGCCAGATCCGCTCGGGTGAAGAGTTCTTCGGGCGTGCTGCCATCGATCGGGAAGGTGGCGATCCCCAAGGAGCCCGTGATGTGGATCAACAGCTCTTCGACGTGCATGGGCTCGCGCAGGGCCGACAGGATCCGGTCGGCCACCGCGGCCGCTCCCACCTGCTGCGTGCCCTGGCAGAGCAGGACTCCGATCTCGTCGCCGCCGAGCCGGCCCACGTGGTCGCAGTCGCGGACCTGCCCCAGGACGCGGGCCACCATCACCGCCAGCACGTCGTCGCCCACGTGGTGGCCGAACTGGTCGTTCACGCTCTTGAAGCCGTCGAGGTCCACCCAGATCAGGGCGACGGACCGTCCACGTGTCCGGGCATCGGCGATCTCCTCGGCCACCGAATGGGTGAAGGCAGCTCGGCTCTGACTGCGGGTGAGGGCGTCGGAGCGTGCCGCCACACTCGTCGCGTGCCCTGCGCGCGCCAGGTTGTAGACCAGGACCATGAGCAAGCTGGTCAGGGCGACCATGCCGAACATGCGGTCGAAGAACCAGCTGAAGGACCACTTGTTCATGTTCATGTTCACGATCGCCGCCCCGAGCTGCAGCAGCAGCACTGCCGAGAGCCATCGTTGGATCGCGGCACCCTCGCGCTGCCACCACAGCGATATGCCCGCGCCGACCAGGGACAGAGCGAGCAGCATCCAGTCCAGGGCGACGCTCAACGAGGTCAGCCCCACATCCTCGTCCAGCAGGGTGGGCCGAAACGGGGTGTCGGGCGCTGCCACGAGCGCCACGGTGAGCAGCGCGGCGATCGCCACGCCCAGCGCGGACAGTCGGTTGTCCACGCGCAACCCGGGTCGCCGATGCGTGCGCCGGTCCGAGTGCAGCACCCATGCGGCCGCCAGGAGGCCGCCGGCGAACGCGAGATGCCAGAGGTAGAACATCCAGGGGGCGGACTGCATGCCTCCCAGCAGCGGCTCCTGCCCACCGAAGCCACCGGGGAGGAACAACGGCAGGAACAGCAGCAGGACCGACACATAGAGATAGGTGCCGCCCAACCACACGTAGCCACGGCGCCCCACGAGGCTCGCCTGGCCGTAGAGCAGCACCGCGGTCAGCCCGCACACCACAGCCAGTACCAGTGCGTGGGCGATCGGGACCCACAACAGCGCCGGCCATGGGTCAGCACCCCGGGACAGTACGGCCAGGGACGCCGCGAGATACCCGATCGATCCCAACGACGCCGCCAGCCGCCCGGGCCGGGACATGGGCCGAGCCTCGTCCAGCGAGTAGGGCATTGCGGCTACGGCCAACGAAGCAACTCCCACTCTCGACGGATCAGGTCGGGGCCTACCGTAGTGCGCGCGGGCTCAAGTTGAAGCCTCAAGTGCTCACCAGGTGCAGCCGCGCTGAGCCGCGCCGAGTCAGGCTCGTCCGCGCCCCGGCCGTAGCGCGAGGGTGCCGGGAGGGCGGCCCTCGAAGTCTGGGAGGCCAGTTGCGGGGTACGTGTCGGCCATGACTGCGCATTCCGTCCATGCACGAACGACTGTCGACCGGCCCGATCAGCGGAGCACCGCTGACCTGATCCGGGTCGGCCTGGTGGTGCTGTTCGCCATCCTGCAGGCGGTCAGCAGCCTGCTGGCCAACCTGCTGCCAGGCGAGCAGGCGAGCACCGGCGACATCTCCGATCGTTACGCCCACGTGCTCACCCCGGCCGGATACGCCTTCGCCATCTGGGGGTTGATCTACTTCGCCAGCCTCGCACTGGCGCTCTACCAGGCGCTTCCCGCACAGCACACGCGCGCCGTTCATCGGGCCACTGGTTGGTGGATCGCCGGCGCGTTCGCGGCCAGCACCGTCTGGGTGCCGATCTTCGTCAGCGAGGCACTCGGTCTCGCGCAGGTCGTCATCGTCGCGCTGGTGGTGCTGCTCGCGGTCGCGCTGGCGCGGCTCACCCGACTGGGCCCAGCGGCATCGGCCAGTGAGCGGTGGCTGCTGCGCATGCCGGTCTCGGCGTACCTGGGCTGGGCCACGATCGCCACGGTCGCCGGCACGGGCACGACCGCGCTCTGGGCCGGAGTCGAGTTCACTGCGGGCATCGTCACGGTGACTGCGGTAGTGGCGCTCCTGGTGCTGGCGGGCCTGGCGGCGTGGATCGGGGCACGGGTGCTTGCCGCCGCAGGCTTCGCCGGTCTGCTGGCCTGGGGGCTCGTCGCGGTCGCCGTGGGCACCTCGCAGGCCGCCGTGGCGGTCGCTGCCGCCTGCGCGGCCGTGGTCGCAGTCGCAGCCGTCGCCCTGCGGGCTGCCCGCTCCCAGGACCGAACTGCGGTGTTGTTCGGTTGAACTGGCGCGGATGGTGATCGGGTAGGCCTGGTACGGAGCTGAGCACGTGGTCACGCACATCGGTACCTCTGGCTGGAGCTATCCGCATTGGGACGGCGTGCTGTACGAGCCGGGTACGTCCGCAGCCGCTCGGCTGGGCGTGTACGCACACCGATTCTCCACCGTGGAGCTCAACGCCAGCTTCTACCGTTGGCCGCGGGAGCAGTCGTTCGCCACGTGGCGCCACCGGTTGCCTGACGGCTTCGAGCTGTCGGTGAAGGCTCCGCGCGGGCTGACCCATGGCCGGCGGCTCCATTCGCCAGAGGTCTGGGCCCAGCGGATCGACAGCGCCATGCGTGCGCTCGGTGAACGTCGTGGTGTGCTGCTCGTGCAACTGCACCCGGCGCACGAACGCGACGATGCCCGCCTCGACTACTTCCTGGCCAGCCTGCCGCGATGGTTGAAGGTCGCCGTGGAGTTCCGCCATCCCACGTGGCATGCCGAGGGCGTGTTCGACCTGCTCGAGCGGCACAACGCTGCTTACACGGTCATCAGTGGGGCTCGGCTGCCGTGCGTGCTGCGCGCGACCGCACCCTTCGTGTACGTGCGCCTGCACGGCCCTGATCACGATCACCTGTACGCCGGGTCCTACTCGGAGGCGGACCTGACCTGGTGGGCCGACCGGATTCGCGAATGGGAGTCCGGCGGGCGCGAGGTGTACGCCTACTTCAACAACGACGGCCACGGCAACGCGGTCCGCAACGCCCTGCGGCTTCAGTCACTCCTGGAGCGCTGAGCCTCGGATCGATGCGGATCACGCTGCCCATAGCGGCGCGGGCCGATGTCGCCTCGCCGCCGGGCGGCCCAGCGCGGAGCCCGACCCGTGTGGACGGTCCCTTGCGGACAGAGCCGCCACCGGTCAGTCCGGGGCGGGCGCGGCGCCCACTCCTGGCAGGGCCAGCATCCGATCCAGGGCCACCCGCGCCCAGTGTGCGGTGTCCGCATCGACGACGATCTGGTTGACCACGTTGCCCGCCACCAGGTTCTCCATCGCCCACACGAGGTGCGGCAGGTCGATCCGGTTCATCGTCGAGCAGTAGCAGACCGAGCGGTCCAGGAAGCTGACCTGCTTGTCCGGGTGGGCCAGCGCCAGCCGGCGCACGAGGTTCAACTCCGTGCCGATCGCCCAGGCCGAACCGGGCTCGGCGGCGTCGAGCACCCTGATGATGTACTCCGTGGACCCGACGAAGTCGGCCTTCTGCACGACCTCGTGCCGGCACTCCGGGTGGACCAGGATGTTGACCCCGGGGATGGTCGCCCGGGCCTGGTCGACCACCTCCTCGGTGAACCGGCCGTGCACCGAGCAGTGCCCGCGCCAGAGCACGACCTTCGCGGCCCGCAGCTGCTCGGCGCTCAACCCACCGCCGGGCTTGTGCGGGTCGAACAGCACGCAGTCGCCCAACTCGAGCCCCAGGTCCAGGACCGCCGTGTTGCGCCCGAGGTGCTGATCGGGCAGGAAGAACACCCGCTCACCCTGCTCGAAGGCCCATTCGAGGGACGCTCGGGCGTTGCTCGACGTGCAGATCGTGCCCCCATGTCGCCCGGTGAAGGCCTTGATCGCGGCTGTGGAGTTCATGTAGGTGACCGGGATGGTGTCGGCTGCCAGGCCGAGCTCCTCGAAGCGTGCCCAGGCATCCTCGACCTGCCCGATCTCGGCCATGTCGGCCATCGAGCAGCCCGCGGCCAGGTCGGGCAGGATCACCTGCTGCGCGGGACCGGTGAGGATGTCGGCGCTCTCTGCCATGAAGTGGACACCGCAGAAGATGATGAACTCGGCCTCCGGATTGGCCGCGGCCTGCTGGGCCAGTTTGAAGGAGTCGCCGGTGACATCGGCGAACGCGATCACCTCGTCGCGCTGGTAGTGGTGGCCCAGGACGTAGGCCCGCGAGCCGAGCGCCGCCCGGGCCCGTTCGGCACGGGCGACCAGGTCCGGTTCGGAGGCGGCGGGCAGCGCGCCGGGGCACTCGACGCCCTTCTCGGTCTGCGGATCGTTGCCCTGGCCCAGCAGCAGGAGGGCCAGCGGTGTGGGCTGCGGTTCGGTCCAGGTAGTCGTGTCGGTCATCGCGGGCCCTCCTTCTCGCATGCGTCGTACGGGCTGCCTCGCGGTGCAGGGGCTCATCGTTCCACAGACTCCGGTCGCGGGCTGCGCGCCCGTCCAGGCGTCGCTGCACCCGGGCGGGCGACAGGTCCGCCCTTATGGTGTCGAGATCCACGCGTCCCCCGGACCTCGAACTGGGAGCAGCAGCCATATGAACCATCCACGTATGTTCGACGACCACGACCCGGCCCTGGTCGCGATCAGGCGCATCGCCCGAGGACTGCCCGGCGCCGCCGAGAAGGTGTCCCATGGGCGTCCTGCCTTCTTCACGACCAAGGTGTTCGCGTACTACGGGGGCTCGGTCAAGGTCGAGGGCGAATACGTCCAGCACCCTCGATCGATGATGGTGCTGCTCGACCCCGACGAGCGGGCTGCTTTGGTGGACGACCCGCGCTGCTTCGTCCCGGCCTACCTGGGTCCCTCGGGGTGGCTGGGCATCGACCTGGACGGGGCAGACTGGTCCGAGGTCGCCGAGTTGATCGAGGCCTCGTACCGCAGGACGGCGCCCCTGGCCCGGATAGCGGAGTTGGAAGCGCGCGGGGCAGACCGCCATTGCTGAACCTCGCCGTCGATATGGTCGTCAGGGAGTTTCGGCGTTGGCATTTACGGCAACCTTGCCGTGGATGTGGTCGTCCGCGGGGCGCGTGGAACCACCGGGAACGACCAAGTCTGCGGCATGGTTCCCTGGGCCGACGCGCGCCAGACCTGATAGTGACCAGATCTGCGGCAAGGTTCGCCGCGACGGGGCGCGACGACCCGGCCGATCGCGTGGCCGGCCGTTGCCGACGCCAGGCGTTCGAGTTCGGCGCCAGGCGGCGTGCGGTGCCAGACTCCTGCCCCGTGGAGGTACTGATCTGCCCTGACTCGTTCACCGGGACGCTGACGGCGGTGCAGGCTTCTCGGGCGATGGCTCGTGGGTGGGCCGGGCAGGCGCCCGCTGATCGGCTGATCCTGCGGCCGATGTCCGACGGCGGGCCAGGGTTCCTGGACGCGATCCGGGCAGGCGCAGGCGGCGACACCGTCGAGCGGACCGTGACCGGGCCGCTCGGGGACCCGGTGCGTGCCCACTACCTACGCACCGCAGACGACACCGCCTGGATCGAGAGCGCCCAAGCCGCTGGACTGCACCTTGTCCCCACCGACCGACGCGATCCGACCCGCACGACCACCCGTGGCGTCGGCGAGCTCATCGCCGACGCCCGGGTCGGCGGCGCTCGGCGGATCGTGCTCGGGGTGGGTGGGACCGGCACCTGTGACGGCGGGGCCGGGCTGCTTTCCGGGCTCGGGGCGAGCGCCGAGCGCCCGGCGGCCCTGGTCAGCGGCGGCGGCCAGCTCCACGACCTCGACACCCTCGACCTCACACCTGCCCTGGATGCGGTTGCGGGCGTGGTCCTCGAGGTCGCCACCGATGTGGATGTACCGCTGCTCGGGCCCCGTGGTGCCGCGCACGGCTTCGCCGCGCAGAAGGGCGCGAGCCCGGAGCAGGTGGAGGCCCTGGAATCAGCCCTACGGCACTGGGCGCACCTGCTCGGGCGCACCGAGTCCGGCCGCGCCCCCGCCGTGGCGCTGGGTGCGGGCGCCGGCGGGGGACTCGGGGTGGCGATGATCCGTCTGGGTGCCCGCCGAGTCCCCGGCATCGCCACGGTGCTGTCGGCTGTGGGCGTCGACGAGCTGCTCACCGACGTCGACCTGGTGCTCACCGGCGAGGGCGCCTTCGACTGGCAGTCGCTGCGCGGGAAGGTGGTGGCCGGGCTCGCCGCGGTCGCGAGTGCGCGCGCCGTCCCGGTCGTGGTGCTGGCCGGGCGGGTCGAGGTCACCCGCCGTGAGTGGATGACCTCACGGAGTCTCGGCGGTCTTCCCCGCCGCGGCCGAGCCCGGCGAGGACCCGGCCGAGGGTCTCGCCCGGGCTGCGAGCCGAGCCGCGCGGACCTGGTCGCGGGCCTGACCCACGCGTCGGCGACCAACCGGTCCCGCTCGGCGAGACCTCAGATCAGCTTCGGGAACGTCGCCAGGAGTATCACTCCCATCAGGCCCAGCACGACGGCCAACCCGAGCATCGTGCCGCGCGAACGAAGCCTGCGCATCCGATTGGACATGGCGGCGAAGAACAGCACGGAGGCGAACAGGACGGTCATGAGGGTGTAGTTGTCCCCGCGTTGGTTGTTCGTCAGTGCCTCGCTGAACTTGGCGTCGGCCCGCGCGTCGGCCTCGGCGGCGGCCACCCCCTCAGGCATGACATAGGAGGGCATCTCGAACGGAGACGTAGGCGCCGAGGGGTTGGACAGGGGACTGGTGGCCAGCCATTCCTCGTGCGCCTGGGCCAGCGGCTCGGGGAACCGGTTCTCGAGGAACTTCGCGACCTCGGGGTCCGTCGGGGATTCCACCAGCCAACTGGTCCAGAGCTGGACCTGAGTACTGGCCCGGGTGGTCGCCACCCCGTCCAACCGGGAGGCCTCGATGCGCGCAGAGGAGGCTTCGGAGAACGAGATGGACATCGCCCCGCCCCACTTGCTCGACTCGAACGCTGACCAGGCGGTCAGGATGGTGGTCACCGACAGCACCACCACGGTGATGAACTCGAGGCGGTCGGACCACGTGGTGGACTCGTCTGCGGACTGTGCTGCGGGTTCCTCGCTGGGCATGGGCGCATGGTAGGGCTCTCAGGGCTGGCCATGGTGGCCGGGTGGCTGGTCGCACCGCGGGTCGAGCGCTCGGGTCGAGCGATTGGTCGAACCGGGCGACCCGTGCGAGCATTGCGTTGGGAATGCGCGCACCCACCGTGGGCGTTCCCCCTGCACAGACGATCTCCAGGAGGGCCCCACCGATGACTGCTGAGACCACGACCGAGACGACCGCACCGGTCAGCGATGGCATCGTGCTGACCAGCACCGCTGCCGACAAGGTGCGGGCGCTGCTCGACTCCGAGGGTCGCGACGATCTGGCGCTGCGCGTGGCCGTTCAGCCCGGCGGCTGCTCGGGCCTGCGCTACCAGTTGTTCTTCGATGAGCGTGCCCTCGACGGCGATGTGCGCAAGGACTTCGACGGTGTCGAGGTCGTCACCGACCGCATGAGCGCTCCCTACCTGACCGGCGCGACGATCGATTTCGTGGACACGATCGAGAAGCAGGGCTTCACGATCGACAACCCGAACGCGACCGGCTCGTGCGCATGCGGTGACTCGTTCCACTGACCCGACGCACTAGGGTCACCCCCGTCGCCCAGCCGCTTCCAGGGGGTATGTGTCATGCGGATCGTGATCACCGGTTCGATCGCCACCGATCATCTGATGACCTTCCCCGGCAGGTTCGCCGAGTCGATCGTCCTGGACAAGCTGGACAAGATCTCGCTGTCCTTCCTGGTCGATGAACTCGAGGTCCGGCGCGGCGGCGTGGCGGCCAACATCGCCTTCGGGATGGGCAAGCTGGGTCTGAACCCCATCCTGGTCGGCGCGGTCGGACCCGACTTCGCCGACTACCGGTCCTGGCTCCAGCGCCATGGGGTGGACACCGAGTCGGTCCATGTCTCCGATGTGCGGCACACCGCGCGGTTCGTGTGCACCACCGACGAGGACGCGAACCAGATCGCCACGTTCTACGCCGGGGCGATGCAGGAGGCCCGCGACATCGAGTTGGGGCCCGTGGCCGAGCGGGTCGGCAACGTGGATCTCGTGCTGATCGGGGCCAATGACCCCGATGCGATGCTGCGCCACACCGAGGAGTGCCGCTACCGGCGCATCCCGTTCGCAGCCGACCCCTCCCAGCAGCTCGCGCGGATGAACGGTGCCGACATCCGGTTGCTCGTCGACGGCGCCGCCTTCCTGTTCACCAACGAGTACGAGGCCGCGCTGACCGAGCAGAAGACCGGGTGGAGCAGCGCGGAGATCCTCGAGCGCGTGGACATCCGGGTCACCACCCTGGGCCCGGACGGGGCCCGCATCGAGCGCAAGGGGGAGCCGGCGATCCACGTCCCCACCCCGAAGGAGACCAAGCGCACCGACCCGACGGGCGTGGGCGATGCCTTCCGGGCCGGCTTCCTGGCCGGACTTTCCTGGGAACTGCCCCTCAAGCGCTGCGCCCAGGTCGGGTCGCTGCTGGCCACGCACGTCATCGAGAGCGTCGGGACCCAGGAGTACGAGTTGGCCACCCAGGCGTTCCTCATCCGGGTTCAGGACACGTACGGCCAGGCGGCTGCGCAGGAGATCGGACTGCACGTGGTGCTGCCGCGGCCCTGAACGACGCACGAGCCCAGAGCAGTCCAGAGCCCAGAGCAGTCCAGAGCCCAGAGAGCAGCGCCGCGTTGGTGCCGACCGAACCGCCGCCCCCGCGCTGGGCCCTGCCTGCTCCTGGCGACCTCATCCACCTGCCCGCGGGCGAGGAGTTCGTGGCCGTCGGCGCCGACCTCTCCCCGGGCATGCTGCTGGCCGGGTACCGATCGGGGTTGTTCGCGATGCCCGAGCGCGACATCCTGGGCTGGTGGTCTCCGGACCCACGCGGGGTGCTGCTGCCCGGTCGGGTGCACGTCGCACGCTCCCTGCGCCGGGCGTTGGGCCGCTTCGAGGTCAGCGTCGACGCTGACTTCGATGCGGTGCTGGCACACTGCGCTGACCCACGCCGACCCCATGGCTGGATCAGTGCCGACTACCAGCGGTCCTACCGGACCCTGCACGCCCTGGGCTGGGCGCATTCGGTGGAGGTATGGGCCGCGGACGGCTCCCTGGCCGGGGGACTGTTCGGCGTGGAGATCGGCGGCCTGTTCGCCGCCGAGTCGAAGTTCCGGGCCCGCACGGATGCCTCGAAGGTGGCGGTGGTGGCCCTGGGGGCACTGCTCGGCGCCGACGCCGACGCGCGCCGGATCATCGACGTGCAGTGGCGCACCGAGCATCTGGCCACCCTCGGCGCCGGCACCGTCCCGCGCCGGGTCTACCTACGCGCGCTGCCCGCTGCGCTGGCCTGCCCACCGGTCCTGGCCGACCTGCCGGCCAGTCAGCTCGGCCCGGTGCCGCCGGCCTTCCCCGCAGCCAGTCGGATCAGGTGGCGCGCTGCCGGGGCGGGCGCGGGGTTCGGCACGTCCGGTTCGGGTCCGCCCAGCAGCTGACCAGCGGGGTCGGGCCCGCGCTGGCCGCTGGGTTCGCTGCCCGGCCCACCCGTTTCATCCAGCCCACTCAGCTCGCCCGACCCACCCGGCTCGCCCGACCCACCCGGCTCGCCCGACCCACCCGGCTCGCCCGACCCACCCGGCTTGCCCGGCCTACGCGACTTGCCCGGCGCACCCGGCTCGCCGAGCCCCTCGGACTCCTCCGACAGGGCCTGGGTGCCCAACAGCTCGTGTCCGCGCAGCCGGCACCAGGCCGGAACGTCGTGCTGGGCGGCGACGTCGTCGGTGCGCAACTCCACCACGGTCCCGGTCGGCAATGCCGCAGCAGCCCGCGCCAGGCGGATGATCGGCACCGGGCAGAGCACCCCTCGGGCCTCGATGATCACCTCGGGGCTGGGCAGCTCGGGCTCGCGGGCGCTGCGGTCGGGCTCGGGCGGGTTCATGCGTGCTGCGCCGCGTCGCGGGCCGTGCCGATCGCTGCCGGCAGAGCAGCCAGGAACGCCTCCACGTCGGCCTCGGTGACGTCCGCAGGCAAGCTCACCCGCAGGTTCCCGTGCGTGATCGCGCCCATCGCGGCCAGTACGTGGCTGGGCCGCCGAGTGTCCGAGGTGCATGCCGACCCGGAGCTGACGGCGAACCCGGCGCGGTCCAGCTCTGTGACCAGGATCTCCCCGTCGGCGTAGAGCACGGTGAAGCAGATGATGTGCGGCGCGGAGCCGGCCCGGCCCAGCGCGAGGACGTCCGGTGCCACCTGGGGGACCTCGCAGCGCAGGCGCCCCAGCAGCCGTGCGCGGTGCGCGCCGGTGGCCGACAGCTGCGCCGTGGCCTGCTCGAGCGCCACCGCGGCCGCCACCGCCCCGGGGATGTCCGGGAAGCCCGCGGCCCGACCCGACTCGTCGGTGGGCACGGGGCTGCGCCAGCGCACCCCCGAGCGCACCACGAGGATGCCGACCCCGGGCGGTCCGCCCCACTTGTGGGCGCTGCCGGCCAGGATGTCCCAGTGCTCCGTGACCGGCATCGACCCGAGCGCGGCACACGCATCGACCAGCAGCGGCACGCCGGCCTCCCGGGCGGCGGCATGCACCTGCGCCAGGGGCTGGCACGCACCGACCTCGTGGTTGACCTGCTGCACGGCGGCCAACGCCACCCCGGGGGAGCCGACTGCCGCACGAAAGGCCTGAACCTCAACCTCAGCGTGAAGATTGACCGGAACCAGGACCGGTTCCGCACCGGGCTGCACCCAGTCGGCCGCCCGCAGCACCGCCGAGTGCTCGACAGCGCCGGCCACGACTCGCTGGCCGATGCCGTGGCGGGCCCGGGCGAGCCCGAGCAGGCCCAGGTGCAGGGCCTGCGTGCCCGAAGCGGTGAAGATGACTTCCTGGGGGAGCGCGCCCACGCACGTGGCCACGCCCGCCCTGGCTGCGTCGAGCAGCTGCCGGGCGAGCCGACCCTCGCGGTACAGACGGGTGGGATCGGCCCAGCCGTGCTCGAACGCGGCCGTGAGGGCGCGCCTGGCCGGTTCGTCGAGGGGGAGCCCGGAGGCTGCGTCGAAGTTGCGCAACATGCCCCTGACGGTATCGCTGGGTCCCGTGGCAGGTATGTCCAGGACTGCGCTACCCTCGGCCTGTCCAGCGTCCGAGCCGTGGGTTCCCGCAGTACGCGGATTCGCCCGGCCAGTCTGAGGGGAACACCTGACGTGGTAGCAGATCGCACCGACCGTTCCCGGTCGTTGCGCCGGTGGGGGGCTGGGGCAGGAGCACTGGCGATCGCCCTGCTGGCCTCCGGGTGCAGCGTGCGCGAGGGATTCTCGATGAACGCCCCGGACCTCGCCTCCGAGCAGTCCAAGATCATCGAGGACCTGTGGTTCGGCGCCTGGATCGCCGTGGCGGCGGTCGGCGTGCTCACCGGTGCGCTGATCCTGTACGCCGCGATCCGGTTCCGGCGCAAGGACGCGAACGCCGAGGCTCCGCCGCAGATGCGCTACAACGTGCCGCTGGAGGTCATGTACACGATCGTCCCGCTGGTGATGATCCTGGGCTTCTTCTTCTTCACCGCCCGCGACCAGGGTCAGTTGATCAAGGTGTCGGAGAACCCGGACAACACGATCGGCGTCGTCGGGTTCCGGTGGAGCTGGGCGTTCAACTACGTGGACGACGACGTCTACGAGGTCGGCACCGCCGAGGTTGCCGACATCCCGACCCTGTACCTGCCCGTCGACGAGTCGGTCGTCTTCGAGCTGCAGAGCCCCGACGTGGTCCACTCGTTCTGGATCCCGGCGTTCCTGATGAAGATGGACGTGTTCCCCGACCGCCTGAACAAGTTCGAGGTCACCCCGAACAAGGTCGGCGAGTACGCCGGGCGCTGCGCCGAGCTGTGCGGCGTTGACCATGCGCGGATGCTGTTCCGGGTCAAGGTCGTGGACCGGGTCGAGTACGACCAGCACATGGACGAGCTGCGGGCCAAGGGCCAGACCGGCTCGATCGAGACCGATCGCATCACCCGCGACGGTGAGCGCTACTGGGAGGCAGACCGCTACTCAGGCTTCACGGAGACGGAGGTCGCGCAATGACCCTTCTGAACGAACCCCCCGTCGAGATCATCGCCCCGCCGCCGCGCCGCGAGCGCAGCCTGGGGCAGAAGATCGTCGCGGTGCTCACCACCACCGACCACAAGACCATCGGTCGGCTCTACCTGGGCACCTCCTTCACGTTCTTCCTCATCGGCGGCGTGATGGCCCTGCTCATCCGCGCCGAGCTGGCCAGGCCGGGTCTGCAGATGCTGACCCTCGAGCAGTACAACCAGCTGTTCACCATGCACGGCTCGATCATGCTGCTGCTCTTCGCCACGGCCCTGTTCATCGGGTTCACCAACTTCCTGATGCCGTTGCAGATCGGCGCCCCGGACGTTGCCTTCCCGCGGTTGAACATGCTGGGCTACTGGATGTACTTCTTCGGTGGCCTGATCGTGCTCACCGGCTTCCTCACCCCCGGCGGGGCGGCAGCGTTCGGATGGTTCCTCTACGTCCCGCTGTCCGGACCCGAGTTCTCCCCGAACGTCGGCGCGGACCTGTGGATCCTGGGCTTCGCCCTCGGTGGTGTCGGAACGATCCTCGGCTCGGTGAACTTCATCACCACGATCCTGACGATGCGCGCACCGGGCATGACCATGTTCCGGATGTCGATCTTCACCTGGAACGCCCTGCTGACCTCGGTGCTGGTCCTGATGGTCTTCCCCGTCCTGGCCGCCACGCTGATCGTGCTGGAGATCGACCGGAAGTTCGGGTCGGTGGTCTTCCTGCCGGAGAACGGTGGGGCGATCCTGTTCCAGCACCTGTTCTGGTTCTTCGGCCATCCCGAGGTCTACATCATCGCTCTGCCCTTCTTCGGGATCATCTCCGAGATCCTGCCGGCGTTCAGCCGCAAGCCGATCTTCGGCTACAAGGGCCTGATCTTCGCGACCATCGCGATCTCGGCGCTCTCGATGGCGGTCTGGGCGCACCACATGTACGTCACCGGTGCGGTCTCGCTGCCGTTCTTCTCGCTGGTGACGATGCTGATCGCGGTGCCGACGGGTGTGAAGTTCTTCAACTGGATCGGCACGATGTGGGGCGGGTCGGTGAGTTTCGAGACGCCCATGCTCTGGGCGCTGGGCTTCCTGATCACGTTCCTGTTCGGTGGACTGACCGGAGTGATCCTGGCGTCGCCGCCGCTGGACTTCCACGTGTCCGACTCGTACTTCGTGGTCGCGCACTTCCACTACACAGTGTTCGGCACCGTGGTGTTCGCGATGTACGGCGGGTTCTA
Source organism: uncultured Actinomycetes bacterium (assembly GCA_963798745.1). GTDB lineage: Bacteria > Actinomycetota > Actinomycetes > S36-B12 > CAIYMF01 > Prado023. The sequence continues at coordinate 292,486 of CAWCUF010000006.1, read as the reverse complement.
CTTCTGGTGGCCCAAGATCTTCGGCCGCATGCTCGACGAGACGCTGGGCAAGTGGCACTTCGCGCTGACCTTCATCGGGTTCAACGGCACGTTCCTCATCCAGCACTGGTTGGGTGTCGAGGGCATGCCGCGCCGGTACGGCGACTACCTGCCCGGTGACGGGTTCACCCTGGAGAACGAGATCTCGTCCTTCTTCGCCTTCGTGCTGGGCGTGTCGACGCTGTTCTTCCTGTACAACGTCTACAAGACGCACCGCAGCGCTCCGCTGGTCACCGAGGACGACCCCTGGGGTTGGGGGGCGTCCCTGGAATGGGCCACGTCCTCCCCGCCCCCGCGGCACAACTTCGTGTCCCTGCCGCGAATCCGCTCCGAGCGCCCGGCGTTCGACCTGCACCATCCCGAACTCGCTGAGTGGGATGTGGCGGGCTACCTCGCCACGCTCGAAGCGCGGGACAAGTCCAAGGGGGAGATCTCGTGAAGCTCGCGGCCAAGTTGTTCATCGGTGGGGCGGTCTTCTACCTGCTCGTGGCCAGCATCTACTGGATCATGTCCCACGACGAGGTCGGCACGACGGCGCTGGCCCTGACCGGCGGCCTGTCGGCGATGATCGGGTTCTACCTGCTGGTCACCTCGCGGCGCCTGCCCGACCAGCCCGAGGACCTTGCCTCAGCCGAGATCTGGGATGCCGATCCCGACTACGGCCACTTCAGTCCGTACTCATGGGCGCCCCTGCTGGTGGGGGGAGCGACCGCGATCACCTTCGCCGGACTGGCCTTCGCCGCCTGGATCGTCGTGGCCGGCCTGGTTCTGGTCATCATGTCCTCGGCGTACTGGGTGTTCGAGTACTACCGCGGTCCCGCCCGCCAGTTCTGATCGATCACGCAGCACACATGGGTACGGCCCCGGTAGCCTCCGGGGCCGTACCCATGTCCAGGCTCCAAGCCCGGGCGGCGCCCCAGGGGCATCCCGCGTGCTGCTCAGTCGTCGCCGGCGGGCCGAGTGGGGTCGGACCCGACCGGGACCAAGCCCCCCCAGGCGTGCCGCCAGGTACGGGTCCGCCAGCACCGGCCCCGGTGTCCGAGGCTGCGCACGACCAGCGCCGCCAGCACCAGCCAGAGGACGGCGACCTGAGTGCCGAGCCACGCCCACTTGCCCCAGCCCAGCAGGAATGACCCGCCCAGGATCCACCCGAGCAGGCCCACCGCGATCCACGTCTGCCTGACCGTGGGCACGGTGCCGATCCGGCCGGCGTCGAGTTCCAGGCCGCTGACATGCCCGCCGAGGCACCCGGTGCCCTCGACGAGGTACTCCGGCTCTTCGCGTGGCGAGGGGTCCACGGCCCTAGAGCGCCAGGTCGGCGCTGGTGGTGATCCACCGGCCGAGCAGGTCACGTGCCGCTCCGCAGGTCAGCGCGTCGTCGACAGCGGGCAGCGCCGCAGCCAGGCGGGTCATCAGGTCCGTGGCTGCGTCCGGGATCGTCACGGCCAAGGTGCCGCCAGCGGCCGCGTAGGCCACCAGCGCGGCTGCCGCGTTCAGGCTCACCGCATCTCGGATCCCGGCGATCGCCGGGTCGTCCGGGGTGTCCAGCAGGGTCCGGAACAGCGCGGCGTTGCGTGCGGCGGTGCCCCCCCGTAGCGAGTCCGGGGCCCGCGCCGGGATCCCCAGCGCGCTCGGGTCGACGGTCGACCGCCGCGCCTCGTCGGTCGTGAGGTCCCACACGGTGGAGGTGGTGTGGATGCTCAGCTCGTCGAGGCCATCGTCCCCGTGCACCACCAGAGCTCGGGTCCCGCGCTGGGCCAGGACGCCGGACATGAGCTCACCGATGGCCTCGGTGGGCACGCCGAGCACCTGGGCAGCGGGATGAGCCGGGTTGGCCAGGGGGCCGAGGATGTTGAACACAGTGCGGATGCCCAGCTCTCGGCGGATCGGGCCGATGTGGCGCATGGCGGGGTGGAACACCGGGGCGAAGCAGAACGTGATCCCGAGCAGTTCACCGGCCTGGCCGGCAGCGGATGCGGGCAGGTCGATGGCCACCCCGAGAGCCTCGAGCATGTCTGCCGACCCGCTCTGTGAGGAGGCCGCCCGATTGCCGTGCTTGGCCACCCGTGCACCGGCCGAGGCGGCGACGACGGCGGCCATCGTGGAGATGTTGACCGTATGTGCGCGGTCCCCGCCGGTCCCGCAGGTGTCGACCACGGGCCCGGGCACCTGGAGCGGCACGCTGGCATTCATCATGCCCGTGACCAGGCCCGCGACCTCATGGGCCGTCTCGCCCTTGGCGCGCAGCGCCACGAGGAAGGCCGCGGTGTTGGCCGGAGGGGTACCTCCGGCGAGGATCTCGGCCATCACCCAAGCCGTCGTGGGGGAGTTCAGGTCCTCGCCGGCCAGCAGCGCCTCCAGGACCTCGACCCAGTCGGTCAGAGGTGCCCCCGGTGCGTCGGCCGCGTGGGCGGGTGCGTCGTTCACGTCGTGACGACCGCCGGGAGCCCCCGGCGCAGCAGGCCGGAGACGGTGTCGGCCAGGTGGCCGGGGTCGATCGGGTGGCCCACCGCTGCCTCTGCGCGCGACCAGGTCGCCAACCAGGCGTCCTGGGGCCGGCCCGTGAGCACCAGGATCGGTGGGCAGCGGTGGATCTCGTCCTTGAACTGCCGGGCCAGGCCCAGGCCGCCGTAAGGGACCGCCTCGCCGTCGAGGATCATCAGGTCGAGTCCGCCGGCGTCGGCCGTGCGGATCGCGACCGGGCCGGTGGCCACCTCCACGAGCTCCAACTCGGGCAGGGTCGCATCGGGGCGGGTGCCCAGTGCGGTGGCAACGGCCCGGCGGACCGTGCGGTCGTCGCTGTAGACCATGATGCGCAGGGTGCGGGGGGCCTGGGACGTGGCCATTGAGTCTCCTCTGGGTCGCTGTGCAGGATGCTACTTGGTCTGCGCGTCCGGCGATCTGGGCAGGTCTTGACACGCCACGGCGAACTGCGGGGGTTCCGGTGGGAACTTCGCAGCGCATCTGACAGACTGCGCGCGTGGCTTCGACAACGGTTGTGAATCCCCCGCACCCGGGCGCCCATCCGATCCACCCGAACAAGGTGGCGGTGGGCACCATCATCTGGCTGTCCAGCGAGTTGATGTTCTTCGCCGGGCTGTTCGCGATGTACTTCACCCTCCGGGCGACCAACCCCGAGGTGTGGGCTGAGCAGACCCAGTTCCTCAACGTCCCGTTCGCCACGGCGAACACGTTGATCCTGGTGTCCTCCAGCGTGACCTGCCAGCTCGGGGTGCTGGCTGCCGAGCGCGGCAACCTGCGTGGCATGCAGCGCTGGTACATCATCACGTTCATCATGGGCGCGGCCTTCATCGGCGGCCAGGTGTACGAGTACGCGCACCTGATCCAGGTCGAGGGCCTGTCGTTGTCCTCCACGGCCTACGGCTCGGCGTTCTTCCTGACCACCGGCTTCCACGGCCTGCACGTGGTCGCTGGGCTGGTCGCCTTCCTCTTCGTGCTGGCCCGCTCGTACTCCTCCCGGCGTTACGGCCATGAACAGGCCACGGCCGCGATCGTGACCAGCTACTACTGGCACTTCGTCGACGTGGTGTGGATCGCACTGTTCTTCACGATCTACGTCCTGAAGTAGCCCCGCGAAGCTCCCGCCCCGGCATTTCGATCCCTTGCAGAGGTAGGCCAGTGAACAGTCCAGCAGCCCGTAGGCACCCGGCAGCGTTGATGATGCTGCTGCTCGCGGCATTGGCGGTCATCGGCACCGTGTACGCGCTGGCCACCAGCAGCAGTACGGCCCGAGCTGCCGGCGCCCCGCACAGCGAGACCCAGGTCGAGGAGGGTCGCGCCCTGTACCTGGAAGGTTGCTCCTCCTGCCATGGCCTGAATGCCGGGGGCACCTCTGTGGCTCCCAACCTGATCGGGGTGGGGGCTGCTTCCGTGCACTTCCAGGTCGCCACCGGGCGGATGCCGCTGGCTGCCCCGAGTGTCCAGGCCGAGCGCAAGGAACCCAGCTACGACGAAGTTGAGATCGCGGCGCTGGCGGCCTACATCGCCACGCTGGGCCCGGGCCCAGCGATCCCCACCGCGCAGGAGTTGGACACGACCAACGCGGACCTCGCCGTGGGCGGGGAGCTGTTCCGCACCAACTGCGCGCAGTGCCACAACTTCGCCGGCCGGGGTGGGGCCCTGACCGAGGGCAAGTGGGCGCCGACCCTGATGGACGCCAGCCAGCAGGAGATCTACGAGGCCATGCTGACCGGTCCGCAGAACATGCCGGTCTTCGGCGACGGGACGCTGAGCGTGCCTGAGAAGCAGGACATCCTCAAGTACGTCGCGCACCTGCAGGACCAGACCCAGCCGGGCGGTTGGGGCCTGGGTGCCTTCGGTCCCGTCACCGAGGGTGCGATGTTGTTCACCCTCGGGCTGGCCCTGATGGCCGGCGCCGCTGTCTGGATCGGAGCCAAGGTCCGATGAGCGACCCCACGCAGACTGAGCCGGACTTCGTCGCGGCCACGGCCGCACACCACCCCCGCCGCACCGACGTCGACCCGAAGGCCGCCAAGCGCGCCGAGCGCCAGGTGGCCACGATGTTCATCCTGGCCACCGTCCTGCTGATCGCGGCGGTCGTGGCCTACATCGTGATCCCGGTCGACGCCGGCGTGAACATCCCACTGCTCGGGTCGATCGGCGCCCTGAACGTCGCGCTGGGCCTGAGCATGGGCCTGGGCATCCTGCTGATCGGGATCGGCGCCATCCACTGGGCGCGCAAGCTGATGCCGGGCAACGAGGTCGTGGCCCAGCGCCACGAGATGCGCTCCTCGGCCGAGGAACGGGCGGCGGCGGTGGAAGCCTTCGAGCGGGGAACCGCTGACTCCGGCTTCGCCTCCCGGCCGATCATCCGCCGGACGCTGATCGGCGCGATGGTGGTGCTCCCGCTGCCACTGGTCATCCTCCTGCGCGACATGTACACCGCGCCCCCGGGAGCGCCGAGCCCGGCTGAGCAGTTGTCCTCGACCATCTGGGACAGGAACGTGCGCATCCTGACCGACGTGTCGTTGAACCCGGTCAGGCCCGAGGACGTCCCGGTCGGCGGTCTCGTGGCCGCTGTGCCTGCCAACCTCGGTGAGGTGGAGGAGGAGGCCGGCACCCTCAACGCCCGCGCCAAGGCCGCCATCATCCTGGTCCGGATGGCCCCCGACGAGATCGTGTCCCAGCAGGGTGAGGGCTGGGACGTGGAGGGGATCCTGGCGTACTCGAAGATCTGCACGCACGTGGGCTGTCCGATTGCGCTTTACGAGCAGCGGACGCACCATCTGTTGTGTCCGTGTCACCAGTCGACCTTCGACCTGGCCGATTCGGGTGCTGTGGTCTTCGGACCTGCTGCACGAGCGATGCCGCAGTTGCCGATCACCGTGGATGACGAGGGCTACTTGGTCGCCGCCAGCGACTTCCAGGAGCCCGTGGGACCGAGTTTCTGGGAGCGCGGATGAGCGTCGTAGTCGAAACCGGGGGCAAGGCAGCGAGTTGGACCGATGACCGGCTGGGCAACTCCAGCTTCCTGCGGCGCAGCCTGAACAAGGTGTTCCCCGACCACTGGTCGTTCATGCTCGGCGAGATCGCGCTGTACTCGTTCATCATCATCCTGCTCACGGGCGTCTACCTGACCCTGTGGTTCAAGCCCTCGATGATCGAGATCGTCTACGACGGGTCCTACGCCCCCCTCAAGGGCGTGAAGATGAGCGAGTCGATGGCCTCGACGCTCGACATCTCCTTCGACGTGCGCGGTGGCCTGCTGATCCGCCAGATCCACCACATGGCCGCGCTGTTCTTCGTGGCCGCGATCGCGATCCACCTGCTCCGGGTGTTCTTCACCGGCGCGTTCCGCAAGCCGCGTGAGCTCAACTGGGTCATCGGTCTCGTGCTGTTCCTCCTGGCTGTGGCCGCCGGCTTCTCCGGCTACTCGCTGCCTGACGACCTGCTCTCGGGCACCGGCGTGCGCATCACCCAGGGCATCATCCAGGCCAGCCCGGTGATCGGAACCTGGTTCTCCTTCCTGCTGTTCAACGGCGAGTTCCCCGGCACCGACTTCATCCCGCGGCTCTACGGCCTGCACATCCTGTTGATCCCTGGCCTCATCCTGGCCCTGGTCACCGCGCACCTGATGATGGTCTGGTACCAGAAGCACACCCAGTTCCCCGGCCCTGGACGGACCAACGAGAACGTGGTCGGTTACCCCCTGATGCCGGTCTACATGGCCAAGGCCGGTGGTTTCTTCTTCGTCGTGTTCGGCACGATCACGGCGCTGGCCGGGCTGTTCCAGATCAACCCGGTCTGGGCCTATGGCCCGTACATGCCCGATCAGGTCACGGCCGGATCCCAGCCCGACTGGTACGTCGGCTTCCTCGACGGCGCGCTGCGGCTCATGCCCGCCTGGGAGATCAGTGCCTTCGGGGTGACGCTCACCCTGAGCCTGATCATCCCCGCATTGATCGTCCCGCCCTTGCTGCTGCTCCTGGTCGGGGCCTATCCATGGATCGAGCGCTACGCCACCCGGGACAACTCTGAGCACCACCTGCTGGATCGCCCCCGCAACGCCCCCACCCGCACCGCACTGGGCGCAGCAGTGGTCGCCTGGTACATCGTGCTGATGATCGGCGGCGGCAACGACATCATCGCCTACAACTTCAACCTGAGTTTCAACACGATGATCAGGGTGCTGCAGGTGCTGCTCTTCGTGGCCCCGGTGGTGGTGTTCATCGTCACCAAACGCTGGGCGCTGTCCCTGCAACGTCGCGATCGCGACATGCTGCTGCACGGTCGGGAAACCGGTCGGGTGCTGCGGCTGCCCAGCGGGGAGTTCCTCGAGATCCACGAGCCGGTGGACGACGAGACCCGGGCCAGGATCATGTCCAAGACCGACCGTGAGCCGCTGGCGCTGCCCGAGGCTGTCGACGAGAACGGTGTGGCGAATCCGGCGTCGCGCCGACAGCGGGCTCGGGCCAAGGTGTCGAGCTTCTTCTACCGGGACAACATCCCACTGCCCACCGACGAGGAACTCGCCGAGGCGAACGCGCACATCGAGCACGAACTGCACGACGCGGTCGAGACCGGCTCCCAGGCAGCTGCCGAGATCTCTGGCCAGGCACCGCACTAGTCCCGAACGCTCTGGACGGCCGGCTCCCCTGGGGGTCGGCCGTTCATGTGCTGCGCGCACATGGAGTCCACCGGGTCGACAATGGGCACCATGACGCAGCGCAACGTATTCCGCGAGCCGTTGGAGCCCTGTGGCACCGACCCCGTCACCGGGTTCTACCGGGACGGCGCGTGCACGAGCGGCCCGCAGGACCGGGGCAGCCACACGATCTGTGCGGTCGTGACGGCCGAGTTCCTGGCCCACCAGCGCAGCATCGGCAATGACCTCTCCACGCCCAACCCCCAGTACGGGTTCCCAGGGCTGGTGCCGGGTGATCGTTGGTGCGTGACGGCGCTCAACTGGGTTCGGGCCCATCAGGACGGGGTGGCCGCACCGGTCGTGCTCGGCGCCACCAACGAGGCAGTGCTGCAGATCGTGCCACTGGAAGTCCTGGCGGAGTACGCCGTGGACGTGCCCGACGACCCCAGCTCGATCCGACCGCTCTGAACGTGCACATCGGTCCATGCGCACCACTCGAACTTCGCACTCCCGTGGAAGCCACTGCTGCGACCGCCTGACCGGGCGGATCGCCCTGGCGGGCGCCGACCTGGTGGGTTCACCTGACCAGGTCGAGATGCCGCTCGCGCAGGTCCACCTCGAACGCGTGCCGATGGGAGGCAGCGGCGCGGATCGGCCACGCCAGCGGCGGCCCGTCGAGGTCCACCAGGCGGACCCCTTCGCTGAACAGCCACCGCGCCAGGATCTGGGTCTCCTCGGGCAGCGCGGCGCCGGCCGGCCGTTCGGGTTCGGCCACGGCCTGCGCACCGGCCAGGATCGCGGCGAGCGGACCGGCGGGATCCTGGCCCGGGGGGATCTGGCCGGCGCCTGCCAATCGGCCGTGCCGGATCACGTGGACCTCCCAGCCGAGGTCGTCAGTGGGTCGGGCGGCGACCACCTGCCGGGTCCGGCCGAGCAGGTCCGAGGTGCTCGCGAGGTCGACTCCGCGCAGCAGGGCCGACAACCGGTCGCGCCACGCCCCAGCCTCCTCGTAGCGCTCCTGGCCCGCCAGGACGTTCATGCGCTCGCTGAGCGCAGCGATGATCTCCCCGGGATCCTCGGCCAGCGCCTTCCGCGCCCGCGCGACGATCGTGGCGTAGTCCTGCATGGAGATCTGCCCGGTACAGGGTGCCGGGCAACGGCCGAGGTCGGCCAGGACGCACGCTGAGGCCTTGGGTCGGCTGCTCAGTGCCTGGGTGCAGGTGCGCAGTGGCAGGGCTTCGGCGATCGCCTCGGCGGCGGATTCGGCCGATCGACGGCTGGTGAAGGGGCCGATGTAGCGGGCGCCGGCCGGCACGTCGGCGCGCAGGGTGCTCACCACGCTGATCCGCGGGAACCGCTCGACGGTGAGCTTCAGCCAGACCGCGTTCTGCGGCCGGGTCGAACGTCGATTGTACCTGGGGGCCCGGGCTGCGATGGTGCGCAGTTCGCGCACCTGGGCCTCCAAGGCTGTGGCGCACGGCACCGCGACCACCCTGCTGGCCAAGCCGACCATCTCGGTCATCCGCCGGCGCTGCTCCGCCGCGGTGAAGTAGCTGCGGACTCGACGGCGGATGGATCGGGAGGTGCCAACGTAGAGCGCCACGCCCTGGGCATCCTCGAAGATGTACACCCCGGGCCCGTCGGGCAGCCCGTCGGCCAAGCCTCGTTTGCGCCGTCGAGTGTCTGGAACCCGGCTGCTGTAGCCCTGCAACTCGGTCAGGCTCTGCACCCCCAGGTTGCCGACCCGCTCCATGAGCCCATGCAGGACGTCGACCGTGGCCCGGGCGTCGGCCAGCGCCCGGTGGTTCGGGGTGACGTGGGCCCGGAAGTGCCGGGCCAGCGTGCCCAGCTTGCAGTTGGGCACCTCGTCGCGGGTCAGGACGTGCCGGGCCAGCCGGGCGGTGTCCAGGACCTGCGGGTCCGGCCATGGCATATCCAGCTGGGCGCAGGCCCCCTTGAGGAACCCCACGTCGTAGGGGGCGTTGTGGGCAACGAGCACCGCCCCGTGTGCGAACTCCAGGAATGCCGGCAGTGCCGCGGACAGCGGGGGAGCCCCGAGCAGCATCTCGTCGGTGATCCCGGTCAGCGCACGGATGAACGGTGGCAGCGGCCGGCCGATGCTGACCAGGGTCTGGAACTCGCCGACGACCTGTCCACCGCGCACCTTGACCGCGCCGATCTCGGTGATGCCCGCGCCCTGTGGGCTACCGCCGTCGGTCTCGAGGTCGACGACCACGAACGTGACCTCGTGCAGGGCGGGGCCCATGTCGTCGAAGGTCATCTGGGTCGCCGTGCTCATGGCCCTCACCGTAGGCGCGGGGTGCGACATCGCCACGAGTCCCACGCCGGGCCGGGTAGGCTTTCGCCCAGGAGTCCACCGGCCCAGCCCCACCCGATCGGCCCCGCCAGATCAGGGCGGCGTCCGGCCCACAGGATCGATCCAGGAGTCGCCTCGATGACCGACCTTCGCGTGCCCGACGACGCCAGCCGCTGGCGCTGCGCCCAATGTGGCAACCTGACCCGCTTCGACGTCGTCCACCGCGCGCGTACCAGGGAGTTCTGGCACGTCGACCTGGCCGGGGCGCCGACGGTGGAGTCCGTCGAGGTGCTCGACGACACCTTGGAGTCGGTGAGCTGCCGCTGGTGCGGCTCGGGTGCGGCGATCGAGGTCGTCGCCCGCCCACCCAGTTGAACCCAGGCCCGGTGCGCGCCGCTGACCGGATGAGGCCGGCCCTGGTGCTGGGCGTCGGGTGGCTGGCCTACTTCACCGCCCTGCAGTGGAGCGTCGTGCGCTTCAAGGTGCCGATCGTCGTGATCCTGACGGCCTGCGCGATCGGGTTGACCCTCTGGCAGGTGCGCCGCCTGCGCGTCGAGCTCACGCCACCGTCCGTGGCCCTCATGCTCGTCGGCAGCGCGGTGGCCACCCTGCTCGTGCCGCTGTTCTCCTACCTGGATCCGAGCGGTGCGACAGTTGCCCGCACCCTGCTCATCCTGGGTCCGGTCGCCGCCGCCGTGCTGCTGTGGACGGGGCGGACGCGGCCTGCCCGGACCGCCCTGGTCGTGTCGGTCATTGCCTACCTGGCGATGGGTGCTGTGGCGATCGTCCGGGACCCGGCGCCCAGGATCGACGTGTGGGTGATGCTCCAGCAGGCCAGCGACGCCCTGGCCGACGGCATCAACTTCTACGCCCTGACCTGGAGCGGCTCGCCCGGGGTTCCGGATGCCTTCACCTACCTGCCCTGGACCGCAGTGCTGCTCGCACCGGGTCGCTGGTTGGCCGGGGACGTCCGCTGGGCCCTGCTCGGCTGGACGCTCGTCGCTGCGCTGGGGGCGTGGCTGCTGGCGAACTCGGCCACGGCTGGGCGTGCGGGCCGCACCGACGCCGGTGCCGATGTCCGGGGCAAGACGCTCCCGAGCGCCGAACCGGGCGGATCTCGGGAGCCGGCGCCAGCCCCGTCAGGTGCATGGCTGGGGGCCGCTGTGGTCGCCCTGCTCCTGTTCGCGCCCGGTACCCTCACCCAGGTCGACCAGGCCTGGAGCGAGCCGCTGCTGCTGGCCGGGCTGGTCTGGTGGGCGGTGTTGGTGCACCGGGGTCATGCGTGGTGGGCGATCATCCCACTCGCCCTGGCGTGCGCGAGCAAGCAGCACCTGGCCCTCATGCTGCCCGTGCTGATGCTGTGGCGCCCGTTCGGGGTGCCCCGCGCGGTGGTCACCGGCGCCCTGACCGGTGTCCTGATCGCGCCCTGGTTCCTGGCAAGTCCCGCGGACTTCGTCCACGACACGATCACCCTGCTGGTGTCGTTCCACGCGATCCTCTTCGCCAACACGTGGTACCTGCTGGCGCTCAACGTGTTCGGGGCGGAACTGCCGTTCTGGATCACGGGGCTGGCGGTGGTGGGCACCCTGGTCGCGATCGCGCTGACGGTGCGGCGTCGCCAGCCGGGGCTCGGCGAGCTGCTGCGGTGGCTGGCGCTGCTGCTCCTGGTGGCCAACCTGGTCAACAAGCAGGCCTTCTACAACCAGTTCTGGCTGTCCGGTGCCCTGGTCGTGGTCAGCCTGGCCCTCCCGGTGCGCCGCACGGGGCCACCCGCACCGGACGTACGGCCACCGCCCGGCGCTGGGGCCACAGCCGATGTCGGACCCCCCTCGTAGCGTCCAAGCCAGCACACGAGGTGTGAGGGAGGGACCATGATCATCGACTGCGACGGATGCCAGATGCGTGACCTGGCCTGCGAGGACTGCGTCGTCACATTCCTGCTCGGCCCACCGGGCGGCCTGGGTTCGGCCGAGCAGACGGCACTGGCCGTGCTGGCCGAGGGCGGGCTGGTACCTCCACTGCGGATGGTGCCCGGTGGCGGCCAGGGCGAGGATCGCCGGGTCGGGGCGTCGGGGGAGCGGGGCAGGAGCCAGCCCGGACCGGGTGGGCGCCGGCCTGGCGCCGCGACGGCCTGAGGAGCCCCCTCGTGGCCGGGTGTGGGCCAAGATGGGCCCATGCGTGTCCTCTGCGTGACCAACGACTTCCCGCCGCGTGCTGGGGGGATCCAGGCCTTCGTGCACGGGGTCCTGGCCCGCCAGCCCGAGGGGTCGGTGGTCGTGTATGCCCCGAAGTGGCAGGGCGATGGCGCCTTCGACGCGCAGCAGCCGTTCCCCGTGGTCCGCCACCGGACGTCATTGATGCTGCCTGAGCCCATGGTCCTGCGCCGGGCCCGCGAGATCGCGCGCACGGAGGGATGCGATCGGGTGGTGTTCGGCGCAGCAGCCCCCTTGGGCCTCCTGGCCGCGCCCTTGGCCAAGGTAGGCGTCCACACGAGCGTGGGAATGACCCACGGGCACGAGGCCGCCTGGGCCCGTACGCCCGGTTCGCGGCAGATGTTGGCTCGGATCGGCGAGGGCCTGGACCGCGTGACCTACCTGGGCGGCTACACCCGCGACCGGATCGCCTCCGCGCTGAGCCCCGCGGCCGCAGCCCGGATGCGGCAACTGGTGCCCGGGGTCGACGCGCAGACGTTCCACCCCGATCAGGGCGCTCATGGCCAGGAGATCCGGGCTCGACACGGTCTTGAGGATCGGCCGGTCGTGGTGTGCGTGTCCCGGCTGATGCCGCGCAAGGGGCAGGACTCGCTGATCCGGGCCCTGCCTCGGATCCAGCGCGCTGCTGGGCACGACGTCGCCCTGCTGATCGTCGGCGGGGGTCCCTATCGCAAGGACCTTGCCGCCCTGGTCGCCGAGCGCGGACTCGAGCGTGACGTGGTGATCACCGGGGGGGTGCCCTGGTCGGAGTTGCCGGCGCACTACGCGGCCGGTGACGTGTTCGCGATGCCGTGCCGCACCAGGCAGCGTGGCTGGGACGTCGAAGGCCTGGGGATCGTCTATTTGGAGGCCTCGGCCACCGGGCTGCCCGTGGTGTCGGGTGACTCCGGTGGGGCGCCGGACGCGGTCCGTGACACCGAGACCGGCTTCATCGTCGGTGGCCGCGACCAGGACGCGCTGGTGGCTCGGGTCAGTCAGTTGTTGACCGATCGGGACCTGGCCGCTCGCCTGGGTCGGGCGGGGCGCGAGTGGGTGGAGTCCGCCTGGACGTGGGAGCGCTCCGCGCAGCGGCTTGCGATCATGCTCGATGGTCGAGATCCCGATCAGGCACCGGTCCCACCCTGACCAGCCGCGCGATCAGCCGCCCCACCAGGAGGGCACGGCCCGCCGGGCGGGAGCCGGTGGCTTGTCCGCGAGCAACACGCCCAGGGCGGTGCCGGTCGCGGCCAGCGTGAGGCCCACCCGGATCGTCTGCACGAGCACGGCCACCGGATTGCCCTCGAGAAGGGCTGAGTAGAGCCAGGGATAGATCATTTGGGTCGCAGCGCCCGCGCCGATCAGCAGCAGGACGGTGCGCCGCATGCGGGTGTCCGGATCGCCCAGGCACACCGCGGCCAGGCCCAGCAGCCAGATGAAGTACTGTCCGGAGAACACCCGGCTGCTGACCACCGAGAACAGCACCGTGGCCAGGGCCACGTCCGGGCCGGGGATGCGCTCCAGGGCTCCCCGCAGGCGCTGGAGCGCCACGGTCCCCAGCAGCACGACGGTGGCCCCCGTGGCGATCCGAGCCACCAGGTCCACGCCGGCCGCATCCAGCTCGTGGGCGCCGTAGCGGTAGACCACCTCCACCGGAGCGCCGAACGCCCGCGCCATCAGGAACGGCCATGCGGCGATCGACTCGATCTGCACGCCCCGGTCGCGCTGGCCGGTCAGGAACGACCACGGCTCGGCCATGGTGGCCAGCAACGCACCGGCGATCACGACGCTGGCCGCCACCGCACCCGCGGCGGCCCGGGGGAGGTCACTGCGGCGCAGTGCGGCCAGCACCAGGATCGGCCACACCTTGAGCCATGCACCGGTGCTGGCCAGCACCGCGCTGAGCATCGGACGAGCGACCAGCAGCACAGCGGCCACGGCGAACGCGGTCGGCACCACGTCGAACCGGGCCAGCAGCAGCGGCCCCACCAGCAGCGGCAGCAGCGCCCACAGCCGCACCCCGGCAGTGCGCGAGGTACCGCGCGCCGCAATGCTGAGCATCGCCATGATCAGAGCATCGAAGGCCAGGAACAGGGCCACGAAGCCCATGCGTTGCCCCGGCAGCCACGCCCCGAACAGGAACACCGGGCCAGCCAGTGGCGGGTACTGCCACATCTCGTCGGTGGGGAACCGACCCGAGCCGAGCGAGGTCTGGGCCCAGTCGGCGTAGATGGTGAGGTCGTTGACCTGTTCAGGCCAGGGGATCCAGCCGGCGATGATCGCGATGAGGAGCACACGCAGCACACCCCAGAGCGCCCAGTCCACCACCCAGCGAGCTGGCCGACCGGTCATTCGAAGCCCGCCGCCGGCCGCCCGTCGCTGAGCATGCCCAGCCGCTCGGCGGTCAGCACCGCCTGGCTGCGCGAGGTCACACCCAGTTTCCGGTAGATGCCCGACAGGTGCGAGCGGGTGGTCGCCGGTGAGACGTACAGGCGATCGGAGATGCCCGAGACGGTCAGCCCCTCGGCGGCGAGTGTCAGGACCTCGGACTCGCGCTGCGTCAGTCGCGGTCCGCTGCGCGCCGCCCGGCGGGGGGCGAGCAGGTCGTCGGCCAGGAAGGCACTCGGCGCGCTCACGGCCTGGGTGAGGGTGCTGAGCAGGCGATCGGGCTCGACGCTGCAGGGCAGGTAGGCCGAGGCGCCCAGTTCCAGCGCCTGGAGCATCGCGGCATGGTCGGGCTCCGCGCTGAACGCGACGATGGCCAGGCTCGGCCAGCGATCGCGGGCGATGGCCACCAGTTGGCCTCGCTCATTGCCGTGCAGGTCGAGGTTGACCAGCAACGCCAGGGCGCGCCGATCGTGCACGGCGCGTAGGGCAGCATCGGAGTCCGCGACGGCGGTCACGATCGCCCCCGCAGCGCCCAGCACCGCCGCCAGACCATGGCGCAGCAAGTGATGGGCCTCGGCAACGACCACGACCAGACCCTTGGTCGAGGGCCCTGCCGTGTCCACCACGTCACCACCCCCTCCACTACCCGACGGCGTCACGGTATCGCGCCTGTCCCGCGCTCAGCCGCCGGACCGGCTAGCCTGCGCATGTGGCCGAGTCGACTCATTCCAGCATCATCATCAGCGCTGCCCCTGCCGAGATCATGGACATCATCGCTGACGTCGAGACCTATCCCGACTGGATCTCAGGTGTCGATGCAGCGAGCGCCGACGAGGTGCTGGAGTCCGGTCGGCCCGCCTCGGCGACCTTTCACGGGAACCTCGGGATGATCAAGGACAGCTACACCGTGGCCTACGACTGGGCCGATACCGAGGTCTCCTGGCATCTGACCAAGGGCGACAAGCTCAACGACCTGCACGGCACCTACGTCTGCACCGATCTGGGCGACGGCACCACCGAGGTCGAATACCGTCTGGCCGTGGAACTGGCGGTGCCGATCGTGGGCATGCTGCGTCGACGCGGCGAGAAGGTGATCGTCGATTCGGCCCTGAAGGGTCTCAAGCGGCGGGCTGAGGGCTGATTCCAGATGGCCCAGTCCGAGTCGGCATCCTTCTGGGAGGCAGTGCGCTCCTGGGCCGATTCAATGGGGCTGCTGGTGCCCAACGAGCCTGAGGGTCCCGTACGCGCGACCGTTCCGCAGTCGGTGTGTGATTCGTGCCCGATCTGCCAGGCGGCCGCCACCTTGGACCAGGTGAATCCCCAGGTCATCGCCGATGTCACCGAGGTGGCGCGCAGCATCGTCCTCGGGCTCGGCTCGGCCCTGGCTGCTGCGGCCGAGAACCGAGGGTTCGTGACCGGCGAACAGGCGGCACACACCGACGACCATGCCGACCAGGCCGACCAGGCCGACCAGGCCGATGGGCGCGGAGAGAGCGACGAGATCGACTAGGCCAGTCCGGGACGGCGCCGTCGTCACAACCGGGCGCCGTCGTCCCAGCCGTCCTCGCGGGAGTCGGGGAGCAGGAACACGAGGGTGGCGAAGCCGCCCAGGAACGCCAGGCCGGCAGCGATGCTCACGATGCGCGGGGGATCCCAACCGGTCAGCGCGATGAGCAGCAGGACGATCGGGCCGCCGATCGTGCCCGCCCATCCCAGGCGCGCCAGCGGCGTGCCGGCGGGGATGTCGGGAGGCTCGGGCGGGACGAAGTGACCCTCGTCCTCCCAGTTGTCGACGAAGGCACCCGGGGCGTCCGGGGCGTTCCCCGCAGGGGCCGGCGGGGGCTCCCGTCGGGCGCGCCGCAGGGGTTCGAACAGCTTGGCCAGGCCCGCCTCGGTTCCGGCCGCGGGCGGTTCGGCGGGGCTACCGGCGCGGGGGGTGCTGGCGCCACCCGGTGCCTCCGACCCGGCCTCGTCCGGGCGGCCGGTCTCATCCGACCCGGGCGCGTCCGGGTCTGCGGCGGGCCCGGCAGTGAGATCGGCGACGATGCGCGCCCATGCAGCGTCGAAGTCCTCCTGCCGTTCGGGGCGGTCAGCCATGGGCCACCCCGACGAACCGTGCTGGGGCGCAGGGGGGCATCGCATACTCCTGGGCGAGTCGTCCGGACGTCGGCGCCATCGTCGCACATCGGCCAGCGACGCGAACCGTTCGCGTTGCTCGTGCCGGGTGCGTTCCCCTACCGTGTCCCTGGCCAAGGGAGGACCACCGATGCTCTACTCGCTGATGAAGCATGTGGTCATCGGTCCGCCGCTTCGGGCCCTCTACACGCCCACGGTGCAGGGTCTGGAGCACATCCCCGCCGAGGGCCCGGCGATCCTGGCCAGCAACCACCTGTCCTTCTCCGACTCGTTCTTCCTGCCCCTGATCGTTGACCGCAAGATCACCTTCCTGGCCAAGAGTGACTACTTCGACGGGCCCGGCGTCAAGGGCTGGCTGTCCAAGCAGTTCTTCTCCGGCGTGGGTCAGGTCCCGATCGACCGGTCGGGGGGCCGGGCGAGCATGGCCGCGATCGACACCGGCGTGCGGGTGCTGCGCGAGGGCCACCTGCTGGGTGTCTACCCCGAAGGCACGCGCTCCCCGGACGGGCGTCTGTACCGGGGGCGCACCGGCCCGGCCCGGATGGCGCTGGCGGCGCCCGCTCCGGTGATCCCCGTGGCGATGATCGGGACCGACAAGATCCAGCCGACCGGCCAGAAGATCCCCAACCTGTACCCCCTGACCATCCGCATCGGTGCCCCACTGGACTTCTCCCGCTACGCAGGCATGCAGGATGACAGGTTCGTGCTGCGCAGCATGACCGACGAACTCATGTACGAGCTCATGGAGCTCGCCGGCCAGGAGTACGTCGACATCTACGCCAATCAGGCCAAGGACATGATCGCCAAGTACGGCACGTCGACGCCGGGCCGCGACCGCATCGCCGAAGTCGAGGCCGCCGAGGTGCAGCGAGCCTGAGCCGGTCCAGTCGCCTGAGCCGGTCCAGTCGCCTGAGCCACCGGCTAGTCCAGCCGGGCCCAGCCCTTGGACCGTTCGACTGCCACCCGCCAGCGTCGATGGGCGCCCGGATCGTGCGGCCGCGGCTCGTAGCGGGCCTCGGCGGCCTCGTGCAGCCGCTCGCCCACCTCAGCCGTGGAGCTCCACAGCCCAGTTCCCAGCCCGGCCGCGATGCCCGCGCCCAGCCCGGTTGCCTGCAACTCGGAGGCGACGCGGACGGGGATGCCGAGCTCATCGGCCTGCACCTGGCAGAGGAACCCGTTGAGCGCCGCACCGCCATCCACGGACAGCTCCGGCATGGTGAGCCCAGCCTCCCGGACCATCAGGTCCACGACGTCGCGCACCTCGAAGGCGATGGCCTCCAGGGTGGCTCGCACCAGGTGCGCCCGGGTCGTGCCGCGGGTGATGCCCATGATCGTCCCGCGGGCATACGGGTCCCAGTCCGGCGCCCCCAGCCCGGTCAGCGCCGGGACGAACACCACCCCACCGGAGTCCGGCACGGAGCGGGCCAGCCCCTCGGACTCGGTGGCGGACTCGATGATGCCCAGCCCGTCGCGCAGCCACTGCACTGCGGCACCGGTCACGAACACGGCCCCCTCGAGGGCGAACTCGCGCCGACCGCCTGGGTGCTGCCAGGCCACCGTCGTGAGCAGGCCGTTGTGCGAGTTCACGATCTGCTCGCCGGTGTTGACCAGGACGAACGAGCCGGTGCCGTAGGTGCACTTGCTGGACCCGTCCTCGAAGCAGCCCTGGCCGAACAGTGCAGCCTGCTGGTCGCCGAGGATCCCTGCGATCGGTAACTCGAGGCCGAGGAAGCAGGCCGGGTCGGTGTGCCCGAGCACTCCGTAGGAGTCGACGATCGTGGGCAGGGCCTCGCGGGGCACCCCGAACAGGTCGAGCAGCTCGGGGGCCCAGTCGCCGGTGTTCAGGTCGTAGAGCATGGTGCGCGAGGCGTTCGACGGGTCGGTCACATGGTGCAGGCCACGGGTCAGCCGGGCCACCAGGTAGGAGTCGACGGTGCCCAGAGCGACCTCGCCGGCGACGATCCGCCGCCAGGTCTGGGCGTCCTGCGCCCGCACCCAGGCCACCTTGGTGGCTGAGAAGTAGGGGTCCAGCCGCAGGCCGGTCACGCGCTCGACCAGGGGTTCGTGGCCGGCCTCGCGCAGGCTGGCACAGATGCCGGCCGTTCGGCGGTCCTGCCACACGATCGCGCGGCGGGCTGCGCCCATCGTCTCGCGGTCCCAGAAGCAGATCGTCTCGCGTTGGTTGGTGATCCCGACCGCGGTCGGCGGGTCTGCCCGGGCGGCGTCGGTGGCCAGGACGTGACGGGTGGCGTCCAGGGTCGCGGCCCAGATCTCACCGGGGTCATGCTCGACCCAGCCAGCGGCGGGGAAGTGCTGGGGGAACTCCTGGTAACCGCGGGCGACGACCTTCAGCTCGGCGGACACCAGCAGGGCCGTGACCCCGGTCGTCCCGGCGTCCAGGGCGAGGATGCTCATGGACGCTCACCCTAGGACAACAGTCCTCGGTCTGGGTGGCCCAGCGGGCCCACCACCGGACCATCGGCGCGCGGACGGCCAAGACCCGGTGTCCGCCATGAAGGGGCACCGGGTCTTGCTGTTCGATTCGGCGCCTGGCGACGACGACTTGAGCCGCGTTCAGCCGGGTGCTGGCGGATGCCCGCGCGACCGGACGGGCCCGCGGGCAGGGCTCTGCCGACCGGCGTTCCGGCGTCAGCATCGGTAGCGTGGCCCCGTCGTCGAACCGGTCCACGGAAGGTTGCCCCATGACTGTCAAGAAGGTTGCCCTGCTCACCGCCGGCGGGCTCGCGCCCTGCCTGTCCTCAGCCGTGGGAGGGCTGATCCAGCGCTACACCGAGGTCGCGCCGGACATCGAGATCATCGCCTACCGCGGGGGCTATCAGGGCCTGCTGCTCGGCGAGAAGATGGAGGTGAGCCCACTGGTCCGCGAGAAGGCCCACCTGCTCCACGACTTCGGGGGCAGCCCGATCGTGAACAGCCGGGTCAAGCTGACCAACGTGGCCGACTGCGTCAAGCGTGGCCTGGTCTCCGAGGGCCAGGACCCGCAACAGGTCGCTGCCGACCAGTTGGTCGCCGACGGGGTCGACGTGCTGCACACGATCGGCGGCGATGACACCAACACCGCGGCTGCCGACCTCGCGGCCTTCCTGCACACGAACGGCTACGAGCTGCACGTCGTCGGCCTGCCCAAGACGATCGACAACGACGTCATCCCCATCAAGCAGTCCCTGGGCGCGTGGACCGCGGCCGACGAGGGCGCGGAGTTCTTCTGGAACGTGGTCTCCGAGCACAGTGCCAACCCGCGCACGCTGGTCGTCCACGAGGTGATGGGCCGTAACTGCGGCTGGCTGACCGCTGCCACGGCGCAGTCCTACCGCGCCCTGCTCGACCACAAGGAGTGGCTGCCCGAGTTCGGCGTGCCCCGGGTGCGCCGCGACGTGCACGCGGTGTTCGTGCCCGAGATGGAACTGGACCTCGCCGCCGAGGCGGAGCGGCTCAAGGCCGTCATGGACGAGGTCGGCAACGTCAACATCTTCCTGTCCGAGGGTGCCGGCGTCGACTCGATCGTGGCCCAGATGGAGGCTGCCGGCGAGACCGTGCCGCGCGACGCGTTCGGGCACGTGCGCCTCGACGAGATCAACCCGGGCCAATGGTTCGCCGAGCAGTTCGCGCCGATGATCGAGGCCGGCAAGGTCCTGATCCAGAAGAGCGGCTACTACTCGCGTGCCGCCGCGGCGAACGCCCGCGACCTCGAGCTGATCAAGTCCTGCGTGGACACCGCGGTGCAGGTGGCGCTGGCTGGTGGCAGTGGGCTGGTGGGTCACGACGAGGAGCGCGGCGACGTGCTGCGCGCCATCGAGTTCGACCGGATCAAGGGTGGCAAGAACTTCGACATCGAGGCGCCCTGGTTCGGCGAGCTGCTCGAAGGCATCGGCCAGCCCAAGCGTGCCGCGGTGCACGTGGAGCACTGAAAGCCTGTTCGTCGGCTCCGGTCCACCCGACCTGAGCGCAGGTGGGGCGGACCGGTACGCGTGGGTTGGGGGTGCTCCGGCGTCCGGTCGGTGGCACGAGGCCCGCGCAGCGGACCGCGCGCGGTCGGACCCACCGGCCCGCCTGGCATACCCTTGGGCGCATGTCCGTGCAGGATGCGGCCCTGACCGCAGCCCCCGAGAACCCCGTCCGACTGGGCGCTGCCGTCCAGCAGCCGACCTGGCCGGACCCCGTAGCGCTGGCGCAGGCCACAGCGGCCCTGCGCCGGCTGCCGCCCCTGGTCTTCGCCGGTGAGGTCGACCAGCTCACCGAGCGGTTGGCCGACGTGGCCCGTGGGGACGCGTTCCTGCTGATGGGCGGGGACTGCGCCGAGACGTTCGCCGGGGCCACGGCCGACGCGATCCGCGCCAAGCTCAAGACCGTGCTGCAGATGGCCATCGTGCTGACCTACGGCGCGTCCATGCCGGTGGTCAAGGTCGGTCGGATCGCCGGCCAGTACGCGAAGCCGCGCAGCAGCGACACCGAGATCGTCGACGGGGTGGCCATCCCCAGCTACCGCGGGGACGCGGTGAACGACGTGACGCCGACCGCGCAGGCGCGCCGCGCCGATCCGCAGCGGCTCGTGGCCGCGTACAACACCGCCAGCGCGACGCTGAACCTCGTGCGCGCGTTCACCCAGGGTGGCTATGCCGACCTGCGCCACGTGCACTCCTGGAACCAGGACTTCGTCGCCTCGACCGAGGCCGGGCGGCGCTACGACATGATGGCCGGTGAGATCGACCGGGCGCTGTCGTTCATGAAGGCCTGCGGCGCCGAGCCCGAGGAGTTCCACCGGGTCGAGTTCTACTCCGGGCACGAGGCCCTGCTGCTGGACTACGAGGACGCCCTGACCCGGATCGACTCACGCACCGGCCTGCCCTACGACGTCTCAGCGCACTTCCTCTGGATCGGAGAGCGCACCCGGCACCTCGACGGCGCCCATGTGGAGTTCGCCCGCGACATCCGCAACCCGATCGGGGTCAAGCTCGGGCCGACCAGCACCCCGGCTGACGTCGTCGCCCTGGCCGACGTGCTCGACCCCGACCAGACCCCGGGTCGTCTGACGTTCATCACGCGGATGGGGGCGGGCCGGATCCGCACGGCGCTGCCGGACCTGGTCCGTGCGGTGCGCGCCTCAGGGCATCCGGTGCTCTGGGTCTGCGACCCGATGCACGGCAACACGTTCGAGGCCTCGTCCGGGCACAAGACCCGCTCCTACGTCGACGTGATGGAAGAGGTCACCGGCTTCTTCGAGGTGATGCGCGCCGAGGGCGTGCACCCCGGCGGGCTGCACGTCGAGCTCACCGGCGACGACGTGACCGAGTGCGTCGGCGGGATCTCCGGGGTCACCGAGGACGGCCTGGGCCTGCGCTACGAGACTGCCTGCGACCCGCGGCTCAATCGCGTGCAGTCCCTGGAGCTGGCGTTCTCCGTGGCCGAGATGCTCGTCAAGCGCTGAGCGCCTGCCGATCCGAACGCCGACTTCTGGTTGAACCGGCCCCTGCGCGCTGCGGCACCAGCGGTCAATGCGCTCCGCGTGGTTGAAAGGCGGGTCCGAAGCAGCCCGGGTTCAACCACGCGGAGCGCATTGAGATGCTGGCGCGGGCGCACCGGGGCTTCTTTCGACCACAACTCGGCGTTGCTACTCCCGCCGGCCCAGCCCACCGGCCGAGCTCACGCGTCCAGGGCGTCGGGGTCCTCCAACGGCTCGCCCTGCTGCAAGGCGCGCTGCGGCAGGGCGGCCAGGCGGGAGCCCATGACCGCGACGAAGCGCTCCTGGTCGGGAGCATTGCGCAGCACCGCCGAGGGGCTGTCCGGTGGTGTGGAGTAGAGGGCGAGGATCATCCGGCCGCGCTGCAGATAGGTGGCCGTGCTGCGCACGGTCTCCTCCGCGGGACTGGTCGCGGTGAACGCGTAGGCCTGACGGGCGACCCCCGGCTGGTCGGCCCAGTCTGCGTCGGGTGCGTCGTCGAACTGCCAGGTCAGCGGCTCGCGGTCCTGTTGTGGGGGATCCACGGGCTCGTCCGGGCAGTCCGCGGCGGCTGTGCGGAGCTCGTCCATCGCCTGCTCGGCATCGGCCGGGGTCGGGTACAGGATCGCCTCGCTGCTGACCTGTGCGCCGCCGCCGACGTCGAACATCCCGACCTGGTTGCGACCGCTGCGCAGGGTCTCGCTGGGGAAATCCCCGTAGCAGAGGTCCAGCGACACCCGACCGAACACCTCGGCGCCGCCCTCGTAGGGAGCCACGATCGCCCCTTCGGCGGCGTCGTCCTGGGTCAGTGACACGAACTGGAGCAACTCGGCGTCGGTGGGCGGCAACGGCCCGCAGCCGGCGAGCAGCAGCACCCCCCCAACCGCCGCTGCCGCGGCGCTGCGCCATGTCCTGGACCTGGGCACGGGCCGTCCTCCTCCTGGAGCATCGCTGGGCCGCGCAGCGGTGCGGGGCGGCCTGCGTAGGCTGTCGGCCCGTGGACCTCGTCGACCTGCGCTCGGATACCGTAACCCGTCCCAGTCCCGGCATGCGGTCAGCCATGGCCGACGCCGACGTGGGCGACGACGTCTACGGCGAGGATCCCACCGTGAACGCCCTCGAGGCCCGGATGGCTGCGCTGCTGGGCCACGAGGCGGGCCTGTTCGTGCCCTCGGGTTCGCTGGGCAACCAGCTCGGGGTCCGGCTGCTCGTGCCGGCCGGTGCGGAGCTGCTCTGTGACCGGATGGCCCACGTCGTGCGCGCCGAACTCGGCGCCCATGCGGTACTCGGCGGGATCACCACCCGCACCTGGTCGGCGCCGCGCGGCAAGCTCGACCCTGCCGAGGTGATCGCCATGGCCGTCCCCGATGCTGGGCCCTATCTGGTGTCGACGGCGGCGATAGCTGTGGAGGACAGCCACAACTTCGGCGGTGGAACCGTCCAGGAGCTCGCCGACCTGCGGGTGCTGCGCGAGTGGTCGCAGCGGACGGGTGTCGCGCTGCACCTCGACGGGGCCCGGCTCTGGAACGCGCACGTGACCACCGGTGTGGCGCCGGCCGACATCGGTGGGTTGTTCGACACTGTGTCGGTGTGCCTGTCCAAGGGGCTCGGCGCCCCGGTGGGCTCGGTGCTGGTCGCCTCGGCCGAGCGGATCGCCGCGGCTCGGGTGTGGCGCAAGCGGTACGGCGCCGGGATGCGTCAGGTGGGCATCCTCGCCGCCGCCGGGCTGTACGCCCTGGACCACAACGTCGCCCGGCTGGCCGAGGATCACGCGCGGGCGCGTGCGCTGGCCGACGCGTTCGCGGCAGTCCGCCCGGATGTGGTCACGCCCGACGAGGTGGACACCAACATCGTGGTCCTGGACCTCACTGCCGGGCCGAAAGCGCCCGACCTCGCCGCAGCGGCCGGTCGGCGGGGGGTCGCGGTGAGCGTGCTCGGCCCGCACACCGCCCGGCTGGTCACCCACCTCGATGTCGATGACCAGGGTGTCGACCGGGCGATCGAGGTGCTGGGCGACCTGCTCACCCACTGAGCCGCAGCCGCAGGCTGAGGG
Organism: uncultured Actinomycetes bacterium; assembly: GCA_963798745.1. Lineage (GTDB taxonomy): Bacteria > Actinomycetota > Actinomycetes > S36-B12 > CAIYMF01 > Prado023. Next base: position 268,780 of record CAWCUF010000006.1, on the reverse strand, counting down.
CTCGGCGGCGATAACACGGCCCACGCCGGACCGCGCTCGTGCGGTTCGCCGGACCCCCGCAGGGCCCGCCCAGGGCGTGCACCGCGTCGGCTGCCCGCCGGATGGCCCAGGGAGGTTGGCCGAGGCCCTCCGCGAGTCGCTCAGGAGGTCGCGGCATCCTGCGGGATCAGCGGTCGACGGCTGAACCGGGCGCCGAACTCCACGACGTACATCGCCGCCACGATGCACACCCCGCCGGCCAGGATCCGCCCGGTCAGCTCGTCGCCGCCGACGCTCACCCCGAAGATGCCGGCGAACACCGGCTCCAGGGTCAGCACGATGGCCGCGCGCGGGGCGCTCATGTGCGTCTGCGCCCAGGCCTGGGCCAGGAACGCCAGGGCGGTGGCCGCGATCGCCAGGAACCCGATGGCCAGCCACACCGCGGCGTTGGGAGGCAGGGCCATCCCGCCCTGCAACGGCGAGGCGAGCAGGCACATGAGCGCCACGACCCCCAGTTGCAGGACGGTCAGGCCGTAGGCGTCCGAGGCGGTCGACCACTGACCGAGTCCGACGATGTGGGCCCCGAACAGCGCCGCGCACGCGAGCGTGAGCAGCTCGCCGAACCCGAGGGACAGCCCGGTCAGGCTGATCAGGCCCAACCCGGTGGTGGCCAGGGCGACGCCGACCCAGACCGCGGGGGTGATCGGCTGGCCCAGCACCAGCCAGCCGATCAGGGGCGTGAACACGACGAACATCCCCGTGATGAACCCGGACACGGTCGATGAGGTGTGCAGCAGACCGAAGGTCTGGGCCACGTACGCGCTGCCGAGCAGCAGGCCCAGCCACACGCCGTGCCGACGCTTCACCGGGTCCATGCGCAGCACTGCCCCGGGGCGCAGCGCGGCCAGCACCAGGGCAGCGAGCGCGAAGCGCCAGAACAGGAACGGGAGCACCGGCGTCTGTTCCACGGCGTCCTGGACGACCAGGAAGGTCCCGCCCCAGACGGCTGTGACACCCACCAGGGCCAGGGTGGCCAGGGTGTGGTGGTTGCGCGCCCAGGAGAGGCTAGACAACGGTGATCGTCACGGTCGAGCCCTTCGGCGCCTCCGTGCCCCCGCGCGGGTTCTGGGCGTTGACCCCGAAGATCACGAAGCCCAAGGGCTTGTTGACCTTCACGGCGAAACCAGCCCCTTCCAGAGCCGCTCGCGCGTCCTCCTCGTTGCGCCCGACGACGTTGGGCACCTCGACCAGCGGTGGGCCCTTGGACACCACCAGCTCGACGGTGTCGCCCCTGAAGGCGGTGGCCTCGGCCTTGGGGTCGGTGCTGATCACCAGGTCCTTGGCCACCGAATCGTTGAACTCCTCGCTGCGGTCGACGTCGAGGCCGAGCTCGGTCAGGGCCGCCTCGGCCTCGTCGGCGTCGGTCCCGGCCAACTCGGGCATCGTCACCGGCTCGCGGCCCTTGGACACCACGACCGCGACCTCCGTGTCGGGCTTCACCGACGCCCCCGCGTCGGGGTCGCTGCTGATGATGTCGCCCTTCTTGATGTCCTGATCGAAGGCCTTGGTCTGCTCGCCCAGAGTCAGGTTCGCCGCGCCGAGGGCGACCTCGGCCTCCTCGATCGTGAGTTTCCTGAGCTTGGGGACCTCGTAGCGCTCCGGACCCAGGCTGACCACCGCCGCGATCGTGCTGCCACTGCGGGTGGAGAAGGTGGCGGCCGGGTCGGTGCTGATGATCCTTCCCTGCGCGATGTCCTCCGAGTAGTCGGTGTCCGAGCTGTCGAGCTCGAGGTTGGCCAGCGCGAGGATCGCGGCCGCCTCGGTGGGGGTCTTGTTGGTGACGTCAGGCACGTTCACCCGCTGCAGCGGACCGAAGGCGACGAACAGCAGCGCGCCCAGGCTGAGCAGGGCCGCGACGCCGAGCCAGATCGCCTTGCGACCCCGCCGGGGGCGGGCCGCCGGGGCGCCACCGTCCTCGGCCGTGTGGTAGCTGACCTCGGTGGAGTACGGCGGGTCCATCGCGCCCTCGCCTGCGACGGGTTGGATCTGGGCGGTGCCCGGTCCGGGTGGGTGCGCCGCATCGGCGGCGTCCGGACCGCTGGACCCGGCCTGCGCGACGTGGTCGGTGTCGGAGGGTCCGTGATCGCCGGAGGGCTCGGGGCTCTCGGCGGGCTGGTTCACCCACTCGGGCGCCTCGAGGTCGCCGGCGGGTCCGCCGGCTGCTCGTGCTGCCGCCGCGGCCGCCATCCCGGCCACGCCACCGGCCGCAGCCCCGGCCACGGCCACGTCCTCGGCGCCCGCACCGGCGGCAGCGCCGACGCCGGGCTCGTGGGGGACCACCAGGGTGTCGGTGGGCGACGGCGCCCAGGCGGGGGAGGGGGGCAGCGCCGTGCGCTGCGCGCGCACGGCGGCCAGGAACTCGTCCGCGGCGCCGAACCGGTCCTGCGGGTAGCGCCGAGTCGCGGTGAGGGTCAGCTCGTCGAGGCCCTCGGGCAGGTCCGGGCGCAGGGTCGAGGGGGCCGGGACGTTCTCGTGAACGTGCCGGTAGGCGACCTGCATGGGCGCCGAGGCCGAGAACGGCACCTGCCCGGTGAGCAGCTCGAAGAGCAGGATCCCGGCGCTGTACACGTCCGAGCGGGCATCGGTCTGGTCGTGCTCGACCTGCTCGGGGGACAGGTAGGCAACTGTGCCCAGCAGCAGGCCCTGCGTCTTGCCGGAGTCGGCGCCCTCGATGGCCCGGGCCAGGCCGAAGTCGGTGACCTTCACCCGGCCGTCCTCGGAGATCAGCACGTTCTCGGGCTTGACGTCGCGGTGGATGTAGCCGGCCAGGTGGGCGGCGGCCAGGGCCTGCAGGACCGGCTCGATGATGGCCAGGGCCTGGGCGGGCGGGAGCGCACCGTGGGTGCGCAGCACGTCGCGCACGGTGTGCCCGGGCACGTACTCCATCACCAGGTAGGTGACCCCGTCGTCGTTGCCCTGGTCGTGCACGCCCACCGCGTAGGGGCTGTTCAGCCGCGCGGCGGCGCGGGCCTCGCGCTGGAAGCGGTCCACGAAGCCCGGATCGCTGGCGAACGTGGGGTGCATCACCTTGATCGCGACCGTGCGGTCCAGGCGCAGGTCGGCCCCGCGGTAGATCGTGGCCATCCCCCCACGGGCGAGGAACGCCTCGATCCGATAGCGCCCGTCGAGCACCCGGCCGAGCAGCGGGTCGACCGCGGGCGGGGGTGGGGGTGGCTGGGGCGTCACGGGCCAAGTCTAGGAGCCCGCAGCGGTCCGCCCGGTTAGGCTCGGTGACTGTGGCGGATGTGGTGGTCGTGGGCGCCGGCTTGGCCGGGGTGCGGACCTGTGCCGAGCTTCGGGCGGCGGGTTTCGCGGGATCGGTGCTCGTCCTGGGCGCTGAGCCGGATCCGCCCTATGACCGCCCGCCCCTGACCAAGGACCCGAACGCCGACGTCGACCTGCGCAGTGCGATGGGCCTGGACGTCTGGGCCCTGGCCGACGAGGTGCGACTCGGCGTGCGGGTGGAGCGTGCCGAACGGCACCACGAACGCGACCGGGCCGCGCAGGACCAGCCGCATTGCGACCCGGGCTGGCGGCTGACCTGCTCGGACGGCTCGGAGCTGACGGCCGGCACGGTGGTCGTGGCCACGGGGGCCGACCCGGTGCTCCCCACCGGCTGGGACCGCCCCGGGGTGCACGTCCTGCACACCTGGGCGGCGGCTGGCGCGTTCTGGTCGCGGATCGGGGTCGGGACCCGGCTGGTGGTGGTCGGGGGCGGCTGGGTGGGCTGTGAGGCGGCGGCGACCGCTGCGGCTCGGGGAGCGCAGGTGCTGCTCTTCGAGGCGGCGCCGCGGCTGCTGGCCGGGCGCGTCCCGGTGGAGGTCTCGGCGCGGGTGGCCCGGTGGCTGACCTCCGCGGGCATCGGGCTGCGGCTGCGTGAGCCGGTCCGGACGCTCACTGCGCCGGCCGACGGATCGAGCCTGGAGGCACTGGGCAGCGGCGCGGACCTGGTCCTCGCCGCGCTGGGCGTCCGCCCGGCGACCGACTGGCTGGTCGGTGCCCAGGCGGCGCGCGGCGGGGACGGGTCGCTGCTCGTGGACCCCGTCGGGCGTTCGGCGATCCCCGGGCTGTTCGCGGTGGGTGATGCCGCGGCCCGCTGGTCGGATCGGGCCGGCGCCCACCGGCCGGGCGGGCATTGGACCGAGGCACTGAACGCGCCATCCGTGCTGGCCCCGGTGCTGGCAGCTTGGGCGTCCAGCGAGCGGGACCAGAGCCGGTGGCGGGCCGACCCGGACGTTCCGGGCGAACCCGGTCAGCTGGCGCCGGACCCGATCCCCTACGTGTTCAGCGACATCGCCGGTCGACGCCTGCTGACCCTGGGCGACGCGGTCGCGGGACGCGTCGTCTGGCGCGAGTCCACGCAGGCCACGGATGTGCGCTCCGGGTCACCGGCGCCGACACCCGGCTCCGAGGCGTGGACCGCCTTCAGTCTCGACGACGGGGATCACCTGCTGGGCCTGTGCACGGTCGGGCGGCCCCGGGACCTGGCCGCTGCCCGCCGCGCGATGCTGGCCGACCCGCGCGGAACCCCTCCGGTCGACGCCGACGCGCTGGCCGATCCCGATGCCGCGCCCGCGGCGATGTTCCTCGGGCAGGGCTGAGCCATGGGGTCGGCGAGCTACCTGACGGTGATGGTGTTCATCTTCCTGGGCACCGCCTGGCTGGAGGTTGCCCTGCGCACGCGCGTCTACCGACGCTGGCGCCGACTGGCGCTGTCCGTGCTGCCGGTCGTGGTGATCTTCGGGTTGTGGGACATCTATGCGATCAGCCAGGGGCACTGGTGGTTCGACGAGTCGCTGATCACCGGTATCCGACTGCCCGGCGAACTCCCACTCGACGAGTTGGTGTTCTTCATCGTGGTGCCGATCGCCAGCATCCTCACGCTGGAGGCCGTCCGATCGGCCACTGGCCTGCCCGTGGGCGACGAGGAACCGGTGCAGCCGCCCGCGGCGAGCCCGGGCGCCGACTCCGTGCCCGGCCGGCACGGGCTCGACCGCGGGGAGCAGTCCCGATGACCTACACGCAACTGGCGGTCCTGGCGGTGCTGGCGGTGATCGTCTGGGACCTGTGGGTGCTGGGCACCCGGCTGCTGACCCGTCGCGTGTTCTGGATGGCCTACCCGATCATCGTGTTCTTCCAACTGCTCACCAACGGCGTGCTGACCGGCACCCGGATCGTGCGCTACTCCGGAGCGGACATCATCGGCTCGACCACGCCGACTGACGGTCCACCTGCTCCCTTCGGCGACGGTCGCATCCTGTTCGCGCCGGTGGAGGACCTCATGTTCGGCTTCGCGCTCGTGCTGCTGACCCTGACGCTGTGGGTCGCGTGGGGCCGGCGCGGGGTCCAGCGTGAGCCGGTCGCCGGGCCGCCACGAGCCGCGCTGGTGCCGCTGCTGGCCAAGGTGGGCGGCCGGGCCCCGAAGCCAGAGTCCTGATCAGGCGGCGTGCAGCGAGCGCCGCGCCGCGCGTCGGCCGCGTCGACGGGCCCGCACGGCGCGCACCCAGGCGCTGCCGGCCACCCGGGCCCGGCGACCGTTGCCGACCCGCGCCCGCTGGCCGAACACCTGGTAGTCGATCTCCTCGACCGCATCGACGATGCCGCAGTACAGGACGCTGGCGGCCTCGATGCACGGTTGGGCCGGCGGGTGCAGCAGACCGATCCCCGGCTCCGCTCGGGCCTGCAGCTCGCGGACCCGGTGCACCTGGAACTCCAGGGCGCGGCGGATCTGGGGGGTGACTGTGCGGCGTTCGAGGTCGGCGCGACTGACCGAGAACTGCTCGAGCTCGTCGAGCGGCAGGTAGACCCGACCACGGTCGAGGTCCTCGTCGACGTCTCGGATGAAGTTCGCGAGCTGGAAGGCCACGCCCAGGTCATCGGCGCGGGCCAACGCCTCGGTGAGGTCCTGGGGCCGGGTGGTGCCCAGCACGTGCACCATCTCGCGGCCGATGACTGCCGCCGAGCCGTGCACGTAGACCGACAGATCGGCGAAGGTCTCGTACTCGGTGACTGTGAGGTCCATGCGCATGGAGGTCAGGAAGTCGGCGAAGTGCTCGTGCGGGATGGCGAACCTGGTCGCGGTGTCGACCAGCGCCCGGGCGATCGGGTCCTGGCTGTGCCCGCGGGCCAGGTCGGCCAGCACCTGGTCGCCCCACGTGGCCAGGGCGTCAGCACGCTGCTGATCGGTCATCGTGGAGTCGAGATCGTCGACGATCTCGTCGGCGTACCGGGCGAACCCGTACAGCGCATGCACGAACGGCCGCTGGCCCGGGGGCAGCAGCCGGGTGGCCAAGTAGTAGGTCCGGCCGTGCTGGGCATGCAGCGCCTGGCAGGCCTCGTAGGCTGCCCGGAGCTGCGGATCGGTGATGCCGGCCGCATCGAGTTCCCGCCGTGACATGGGCGAATCCTCCCATCTTCGGGGCGGCGGTGCTGCCGGGTGGTGCGTGGCCGGGGGCGCGATGGATCTGAGGACTGCGCGCGTGGACCGGGACGAGGTGGTCCCGGCCGGTGTGCCATGCTGCGGAGCGTGAGGTCGACCATCGTGCGCATGATCGCTGTGCTGTTCGCCGTGGGCCTGCTGGCCGGATGTGCCGGGCTCGATCCCGCGGCCGGCAACGCCAGCGCCGGCGGGGGGCCGCCAGTCATCGCTGGTGCCACGTCGGACGGGTACTCCGATCTTGCTCCGAGCGCCGCGACCACCGACCTGACGACGATGGCCGTGGCCGACCTGCCTCCTGAGGGGATCGACACCCTCGCGCTGATCGCGACGGGCGGGCCCTTCCCCTACCCGCAGGATGGCGCCACCTTCGGCAACCGTGAGCGGATCCTGCCCACGGCGCCCGAGGGCTTCTACTCCGAGTACACGGTGATCACCCCCGGGTCCGACGACCGCGGTGCCCGGCGCATCGTGGCCGGCGACGACGGCTCCCGGTTCTATACCGAGGACCATTACGACAGCTTCCGAGAGGTGGTGTCCCGATGACCAATCGGATCGCGCTGTGGCGGGATGCCCCGGACTACGACGCGGCGGCCGAGCTGGCTGCACTGCTGGGTTGGGCCTCGGTGCTGCTGGAGGTTCCCGAGGGAGGCGGCCGGGCGGAGTTCTTCGAGGCGTGCGCGTCAGCGTTCGGCTTCCCGGACTACTTCGGGCACAACTGGGACGCCGTCGAGGAGTGCCTGGAGTCCCAGGAGTTCGACGAGGTCGAGGACCTCGAGGACGCCGACGGCCTGCTGATCCTGTGGTCCGGCTGGGGCGATCTGGCCACCCGCGAGCCTGAGCAGTTCGCGATCGCCATCGACGTCTTCCGCGACGTGCTGCGCGCCTGGGAGGAGGCCGAGCTGCCCGCGCGCGTGGTGCTGATCGGCGAGGGGCCCCAACTGACGCTGGGCCAGCACACGCTGACGCGTGCGGTGTTCCCCGACGAGGACTACGAGATCGACGAACCCGTCGGCTGAACGACCAGCGACCCGGCACGCACCCGCGCAGCGGGGTCCGCGGGGCGGATGCCCCGGTCGACGGGGTGTCCGACGATCAGCCGGCGCTCGCCGGGGCTGGAGGCCAGCACCACGCCGACCATGATCAGGGCGAACAACGAGGCCAGCCCGTCGCGGACGTCGACCAGCGTGTCGGCGGTCGCGTTCGCCTCGGCCATCCCGTGGAGCACCAGCACGGCGCAGATCAGCATCGTCGCGCGCAACTGCCTGCCCGTGAGCCCGGTGGCGGCCAGCAGCGGCAGTGCCCACAGCACGTACCAGGGCTGGACCACCGGGCCCAGGGCCACGACGGCCAGCAGCACCAGCGCCGCCCCGCGCACCGGGGAGCGGCCCTCCGGGCGCAGGACCAGGTTCAGCGCGATCACGGCGCCGAGCAGCATGCCGAACGCGCGGAAGAAGCTGACCGCCCCGTCGACCGTGCCCAGACCGATCCAGTCCAGCCCGGTGCCCACGATCATGCCCAGGGCGGTGGTCGGCGACAACCAGGTGCGCACGGTGCCCGGGGTGCTCAGGGAGGCCACCCAGCCCAGGCCGACGCCGACCGCGAGCGAGAGCACTGCGAAGACGACCAGCACGATCAGCGCGGCCTTCGCCCAGGCCCAGATCCGCTGGGTCCAGGACGCTCGGGTGCCGGCCCAGATCAGGCCGGCGAAGGGCAGCACCACCAGGCCGATCGGCTTCACCGCGCCGGCCATCGCGATCAGGACGATCCCCAATACAGGGTGACGTTCCACGGCCAGCGCGAGGCCGGCGATCATCAGCCCGACCATGAGCGCGTCGTTGTGCGCGCCGGCGACGAAGTGCATGAGGACCAGCGGGTTGAGCAGCGCCAGCCAGACCGCCTTGGGCGGGTCGATCCCGTGCGCGTAGGCCAGCCGGGGCAGGTAGACGACCAGCATCGCGATGCCGGTCAGGGCGATCAGTCGGAACAGCAGCGCCCCGAGGAAGGCATGCGATCCGACGATCGCCGCCACGCCCTGCTGCAGGATCAGGAACGCCGGGCCGTACGGCGTGGGGGATTCGGCCCACAGCGGGTCGGCCCCGGTCAGGAACCAGCCCGGCAGTGCGGAGACCCCGTTCTGGTAGGGGTCCAGCCCGGCGAGGACGAGTTGGCCCTGGGCGAAGTAGGAGTAGGCATCGCGGCTGAACAGCGGGGGCATCAGCAGCAGGGGTGCGGTCCACACGGTGAGGATCAGGACCAGTCGATGCTCGCTGCGCTCCAGGTTGTCCAGCACGTCGTGACCCAGCACCAGCCACGCCTGCAGCAGCAGGGCGACGCCGGCGAAGACCGCCACCCGGGACAGGACCTCGCCCGCGGTCGTGGAACGCAGGGTGCTGACCAGGGTGAAGTCCAGCAGCGGGGAGTCCGCGGGCAACCAGCCCACCCCCAGCGCGCCGAGGGCCATGAGGGTGCTGCCCAGCAGACCGGGCAGGGCGTAGTGCGCCGTCATCGCCCGATCGACCCGGGCGTGCGAGGTCCCCGCCGCCGACACCATGATGGTTGCAGGGTACTCGCGCCCTGGGTCACCCGAGCGCCGCTCGCCTGCTGGCCGCGGCCGGTGGACCCCCTACGGATCAGCCCCGCGACAGCGAGCGCGGCAGCGGCCCGACGATCCGCTCGGCAGCGATCCGCCCGGAGATGAGCACCATCGGCACGCCCACCCCGGGCTGGGTGCCCGAGCCGGCGAACACCACGTTCTCACCCCATCGGTTGCCGGGTCGGAACGGCCCGGTCTGGGCGAACGAGTGCGCGGAGGCGAACGGCGAGCCCCGCTCCATGCCCGCCGCGGCCCAGTCCAGCGGGGTGGTCAGGTGCTCGACCTCGATGGCGTCGCCGAAGCCGATGTAGCCGCGCTCCTCGAGCACCGAGACCATGTGGTCGCGGTAGCGCGGGCCCTCCTGCCTCCAGTCGATCGGGGCGTCGAGGTTGGGGGTGGGGAACAGCACGTAGTAGGACTGCTTGCCCGCGGGGGCCAGGCTGGGGTCCGAGCGCGTCGGGTTGGTCAGGAACAGGCTCGGGTCGCCCATCAGCTGGCCGCGGTCGATCAGGTCGGTGAACACCCCCTCCCAGGACCGGCCGAAGTGGATGTTGTGGTGCGAGATCTTGGCGTACTGCGCCGAGGAGCCGGCAAGGAGCACTGCGCAACTCGGCGAGTAGCTCAACCGGCGCACCGACCACGGCTCGATGCCCAACAGGTCCCGGTAGGCCACGGGCAGGTCGGGGTTGAGCACCACGACGTCGGCCGGGATCCGCTGGCCGTCGGTGGTGATCACCGCTGAGGCCCGGGAGCCGTTGTGCTCGACGCGCTCCACGGTCGTGGAGTAGTGGATGCTCACCCCGTGCTTCTGCGCGACGGCGGCCATCGCCTGGGGCACGGCGTGCATGCCACCCTTGGGGAAGAACACGCCGGCCACCGAGTCCATGTAGGCGATCACCGAGTAGATGGCAAGCGCGTCGTGCGGGCTCATCCCGGCGTACATGGCCTGGAAGGAGAACACCCGCTGGGTGCGCGGGTCCTTGAGGTAGTCGTTGGCCTTCGGAGCCATCCGGCGGAACCCACCGATGGCCGCCAACCTGGCCAGGTTCGGGGTGAGCAGGTCGAACGGTGAGTCGATGTTGCGGTCGATGAAGTCGGCCATCTCGAGCGTGTACAGCTCGGTGCAGAAGTCGATGTAGCGCCGGTAGCCGACGGCCTCGTCGGGTCCGATGACCACGGCGATCTCGTCGGCCATCGCATCGACGTCGGAGTGCACGTCCAACTGTGAGCCGTCGGGGAAGTAGCTCCGGTACACCGGGCTGACCGGGTTCAACTCCAGCCAGTCCGACATCTCCTCCCCGACGCAGGCGAACGCATCCTCGATCAGCCCCGGCATCGTCAGCACGGTGGGGCCTGTGTCGAACCGGTAGCCGGAGTCCTCGAGGATCCCAGCCCGCCCACCTGGCACGGACTCCCGCTCGAGCATCGTCACCGAGCGCCCGGCACCGGCCAGTCGCAGAGCCGTGCTCAGACCGGCCAGCCCCGCGCCGACGATGACCACGTTGTCGGTCGGCCCCACGACCGGACCAGCGCTGCTACCCGGGATTCTCATGGGGTCCACGGTACGGCCAGCGCCCGACCTCGGCGAATGCGCCATGGGGCCGCAGGAACCCGCCCGGTCGGCCTCGACCCGCACGCGCTGCTAGCGTCAGCCCGCACATGTCTCCACTCGACGAAAGGGAGAGCCCACATGGCGCACACCCTGGACCCGAACACCATCGGGCCGGTCGACATCGCGTTGGTCGTGTTCGAGGGCAACGACTTCAACGGGGACGTGGCACCGGCGCTGGCCGAGCTCAATGACAGCGGGACCGTCCACGTCATCGACCTGGCGTTCGTCAGCAAGGACGCCGAGGGCAACACGACGGTCATCGAGGTCGAGGACGCCGCAGTCTCCGATGCGTTCGTGGGCTTGACCAACGATCAGTTCGACCTGCTCAACGACGAGGACCTCGACCTCATGGCCGAGGACCTGGCACCCGACACCTCGGCGCTGGTGGTGGTGTGGGAGAACTCCTGGATGTCGCGCATCGGCGCGGCCGTGCGGGGATCGGGCGGGTACCTGGCGAGCCTGCAGCGCATCCCCGCCGACGTGGTGACCGACGCGATCGCGGCCCTGGCCGACGACGACGAGACAGAAGGGGGCAACTGATGCCCAGGAGAAGGGGACGTCCAGGACTGGTGGGCACCATGGCCCGCACAGCGGTGATCGCAGGCACGGCCACGGCCGTATCCGGCAGTGTGCAGCAGTCCCAGGCCAGCAAGCGGCAGGCCGCCTCGGCGCAGCAGACGCAGAACGAGCAGTTCGCCCAGATGCAGGCCGACCAGGCCGCAGCCCAACAGGCTGCGGCCCAGCAGGCCGCCATCGACGCGGCAGTGGCCGAGGCTGCACCGGCGGCTGGCACGGCAGCCGGTGGGGACACGATCGCGCAACTGCAGCAGCTCGCCGAACTGAAGACTGCCGGAATCCTCACCGACGAGGAGTTCGAAGTCCAGAAGGCGAAGATCCTGGGAGCCTGAGCCCGACGGGGGGCTGGTCGCGCGACCAGCCACCCGGTGACCGTCGAGCGTCCCTGCCCGTCGGCGCTGCCCGGCTCCTGATCCGGCAGGCCGGTGTGCCGATGGGGTCGGTGTTGGCGTGTCTGGGACAGGCATCCCGGGCCCTAGGCTGTCGGCCATGACCTCCGAGCCCCGCCTCACCCCGGAACAGTTGCGCAGCTCCGTGCAGGGGACCCTCGACGAGTTCGTGGCCGAGCAGGCAGAGATCCTGGCCGGGATCTCGGCGGACCTCGTCCCCTTCACCGACGCCCTGGGCGCGCTGCTCGCCGGTGGCAAGCGGCTGCGCCCCGCGTTCTGCATGTGGGGCTACCTCGGCGCGGGCGGCACCGACGTGCCCACCGCGCTGCGGGCGGCGGCAGCCCTGGAGATGCTGCAGGCCTGTGCGCTGGTGCACGACGACGTGATGGACGACTCGGACACGCGCCGCGGTCAACCGGCCGCGCACCGCCGGTTCGCGACCATGCACCGTGGGGAGGGCTGGCTCGGCGACGCCGGGCGGTTCGGTGACGGGGCAGCCATCCTGCTCGGGGACCTGTGCCTGAGTTGGTCCGACGAGCTGCTCTACCGGTCCGGGTTCGATGCCGAGGCCCTGGCCCGGGCCAAGGTCGTCTACGACCGGACGCGCACAGAACTGATGGCCGGGCAATACCTGGACCTGCTCGAGCAGTCGCGAAGTGAGGGCTCAGCGGACCGCGCCCTGCTGGTGGTGCGCTACAAGTCCGCGAAGTACACGATCGAGCGCCCGCTGCACCTGGGCGCGGCCCTCGCCGGGGGCGACGAGCACCTGCTCGCCGCGCTGTCGGCCTACGGGCTTCCGTTGGGTGAGGCGTTCCAGTTGCGTGACGACGTGCTGGGCGTGTTCGGCGACCCGGCGGAGACCGGCAAGCCGGCCGGTGACGACCTGCGCGAGGGCAAGCGCACCCTGCTGGTGGCCACCGCCATGCAGCGCGCGGGGGCCGCCCAGGCTGCGCAGCTGCGCGCAGGGTTGGGTGATCCGCACCTGGGGGCAGCGGCGATCGAGTCGCTGCGGCAGGTCATCGTCGCCACCGGGGCTCTCGACGAGGTGGAGTCCGTCATCACCCGGCGCACCACTGAGGCGATCGCGGCGCTGGACGCGGCGGGCCTGGCCGACGACGTGCGCACCGCGCTGGCGGAGCTGGCCGTCGCTGCGACTGCCCGGAGCGTGTGATGTCGGTGGCCCTCGCCCAGCGGTTGGGCTCCGGCGAGCCGGTGTTCTCCTTCGAGTTCTTCCCACCGAAGACCGACGCGGGGGAGCGCCAGCTCTGGTCGGCGATCAAGGAACTGTCACCGTTGGCGCCCACCTTCGTGTCGGTGACCTACGGGGCCGGCGGGTCGACCCGCGACCGCACGGTGCGCATCACCAGCCGGATCGTGGCCGAGACCGGCATGGATGCCGTGGCCCACCTGACCTGTGTCGGGGCGACCGAGGACGAGCTGCGCGAGGTCCTCATCCGCTACCAGTTCGCCGGGATCACCAACCTGTTGGCGCTGCGCGGTGACCCGCCGGACGGTCCCGGCAGCCCGTGGACCCCGGTGCCCGGTGGGCTGTCGCACGCCGACGACCTGATCCGCCTCGCCCGGGCGACCGGCGACTTCACGATCGGGGTCGCGGCCTTCCCCGAGGGCCACCCGGAGTCGGCCGACCTCGACCAGGACGCTCGGGTCCTGGCGGCCAAGCAGCGGGCCGGGGCGACGTTCGCGATCTCCCAGTTCTTCTTCCGGGCGGGCGACTACTTCGATCTCGTCGCGAGGGCGCACCAGTACGGCGTGACCATGCCGATCCTGCCCGGCATCATGCCGGTGACCGATGTCCGCCAACTCGCACGGTTCGCGGCGCTGTCCGGGGCGGACTTCCCCGCCGAGCTCGCAACGCGGTTCGAGGCGGTCGCCGAGGACCCGGCCGCCGTCGCCGCCCTCGGGATCGAGGTGGCCACCGAACTGTGCGAGCAGTTGCTGGCCGGGGGTGCGCCGGGGCTGCACTTCTACACTCTGAACAGGTCGAGCGCCACGCGCCAGATCTTCACGAATCTCACCTAGGAGCGGGGCTACAGGAGGCGCGATGGACAAGGGCATCTGGGTCACGGGGGCGGGCACCGCGACCGGGCCGCGCGACGAGTGCGTGCTCACTGTCGGTGCCGAGGTGCGCCGGCCCTCAGCCGTGGCCGCCCTGTCTGCGGCGACCGATTCGCTGGAGGCGATGCGCACGGCGCTGCTGGAGCGGGGCGTCCCGGAATCGGCGTTGGCCACCTCGGCGGTCAGCCTGAACCCGGTGTACGACAGCTACCCGACAGTCGCCGGCTTCCAGGCCAGCGTGGGGTTGACCGCGACCACGAAGGACCTCACGGTCGTCGGTGACCTGCTCGGCGACGTGGTGGTCGCCGGTGGTGATGCCGCACGGCTGCAGTCCATCAGCTTCCGGCACAGCGACCCCTCGGCCCTGATGGTCAGCGCCCGCGAGGCCGCGTGGGCCGATGCCGCTGCGCGTGCCGGTCAGCTGGCCGCCCTGGCGGGCCGGCTGCTCGGCGAGGTGCTGGCCGTCGACGAGACGACCAGTGCGCCCCGTCCGCCCGGACCCGCCCGGATGGCCGCGATGGCCGATTCCGGCGGCCCCGCGCGGATGACGGTGGATGCTGGGGAGGGCGCTGTCGTGGTCAGCCTCACCGTGGGCTGGTCGTTGCGCTGACCATGGATCGCGCCACCTACCTGAAGCAGTGGTCCGCGCTGCATGGTGGTGCCCGGCCGACCGGGATCGTGGGCGGTTGGCTGACGCTGGTGCACGCGCTGGCTGCTCCGCTGGCGCGGTTGCGGGTGGCTCCGGACCTGGTGACCCTGGTCGGGCTCGTGATCGCCGTGGGTGCGCCGGTGCTGGCTGCGCAGGGCAGTCCGGGTGCCGTGCTGGGCGCCGCCGCCGTGATCGCGCTGAGCGGGCTGGTCGACTCACTCGACGGCGCGGTGGCCGTGCTGACCGGACGCACGAGCCGCTGGGGTGCGGTGCTCGACGCGGTGGCCGACCGGGTCAGCGATGCGGCCTTCGTGGCCGCGCTCTGGGTCACCGGCGCCCCGGGGCTGCTGTGCGTGGGGGCGATCGGGCTGGGCTGGTTGCAGGAGTATGCGCGGGCTCGGGCTGGGGGCGCCGGGATGACCGAGGTCGGTGTGCTGACCGTCAACGAGCGGGCCACCCGGGTCGTCGTCGTGGTCATGTTCCTCCTGGCCGGGATCGCTCGGCCCGACGACGAACCGAATTGGTCCACGCTCGGCGCCGGCGTCCTGGTGCTGCTCGGTCTGGCGGGCCTGACCCAACTGCTGGTCGTCGTGCGCCGTGAGCTCGGCGGGAGTCGCTGATGGACGCCGAGCTGGCTGCGGAGCTGATGCTGATCATCGGCGTGATCGTGCTGGCCGCGGTCGCCGGGATCCGGTTGGCGTCGCGGTTCGGGCTGCCGGGCCTGCTCTTCTACCTCGCGCTGGGCCTGTTGATCAGCGACCAGGGGATCGGCGGCGTCACCTTCGAGGACGCTGAGCTGGCCACCGCCCTCGGGTACGGCGGGCTGGTCATCATCCTGGCCGAGGGCGGCCTGACGACCAGACCGTCCACGGTGCGACCGGTGATCGTGCCGGCCGCGATCCTGGCCTCGGTCGGGGTGGCGCTGAGCATCTTCCTCGTCGCGCTCCCGCTGAGCGTGATCGCCGGGCTCGACCTTCGCGTGGCCGTGCTGATCGGTGCCGTGCTGGCCCCGACCGACGCGGCGGCGGTGTTCACGGTCGCGCGTGGGCTGCGGTTGCCCTCGCGGTTGCAGACCCTGCTCGAGGCGGAGTCGGGCCTCAACGACGCGCCCGTGGTGGTCCTGGTGGTGCTTCTGTCCACGACCGCCAGCGGTGAGCTGTCGCCGTGGCTGATCCCGATCATCGTGATCGCCGAGCTGGTGGGCGGCCTGGTCCTCGGGGTCCTGGTCGGACTGTTCGCGCGTTGGCTGCTGCCCCGGTTGGCCCTGCCGGCGGCCGGGCTGTACCCGGTGGCCGTCGTGGGCCTGTTCATGCTCAGCTATGGGCTGGCTGTCGTGCTGCACACGTCGGGCTTCGCTGCGGTGTACGTCACTGCGCTGGTCCTGGCTGCCTCACCGCTGCCGCACCGACGCTCCGTGCTCGGGTTCGTCGAGGGGCTGGCCTGGGCGGTGCAGATCGGGCTGTTCATCATGCTGGGCCTGCTGGTGGTGCCCGAGCGGCTGGTCCAGGCCGCCGGGATCGCGCTGCTCGCCGGACTGCTCCTGCTGTTCGTGGCCCGTCCGATCAGCGTGATCGTCTCGCTCGCGCCCTTCCATCGGGCGGGCTGGGCCACCCGCAGGTCACGGACTGCGCCGATCCAGTGGCAGTGGACTGCGCTGGCCTCGTGGGCGGGCCTTCGGGGTGCGGTGCCGATCGTGTTCGCGACGATCCCGTTGGGAGCGATCGGTACGGACGGCGAGCTCATCTTCGATGTGACGATGCTGCTCGTGGTGGTGCTGACCCTGATCCAGTCCCCCACGATGCCCGCGATGGCTCGACGACTGGGCCTCGTGCGACCCGAGCAGGTCGGCGAGCTCACCGTCGATGCGGCACCCCTGGACACGATGCAGGCCGCCCTGCTCGACCTGGACATCCCGAGTGGTTCGCGGGTGGCCGGCACCTACGTCGCCGAGCTGCCGCTGCCCCGGGGCGCGGTGGTCTCACTGGTCGTGCGGGCTGGGCACACCCTGGTGCCCGACCGGAACACCCGGATCAAGATCGGCGACCGACTGCTGATCGTCAGCACCCTGCAGGCACGTCCGGGCGCTGAGGAGGTCCTGCAATCGGTGTCACGCTCCGGTCGGCTGGCTGGCTGGTCGGACCCGGAGGGGTCGGCGGCCCCGGAGTAGCCGCAGCGTCACGCGAGTCATCGAGCGGTCCACGCGGTTCCTCCACGAGGGCGTCACCCAGCAGCGAGTTCCTCCACCTGGGCGTCATCGCCACGACGCTGAGGTGGAGGAACTCCGCTCCCACGCCCGCCGTAGCGCGCCCCGCCCCGCTGCCGGCTACGCGCCGAGTTCCTCCACCACCGCGTCACGCTGGCGACGCCTAGGTGGAGGAAGTCCGGGGTGAGTGACGCTGGCGTGGAGGAACCGCAAACGGGTTGGGTGGGACAGGGGCGGGAGAGTGCGGGGGTCCGGCGGTCAGGCGCGACCGATCAGGTTGGCGACGATCTCGGCGGACATGCCGACCAGCGGCAGCCCACCGCCGGGGTGCGCCGAGCCGCCCACCAGGAACAGCCCCGGCACGGGTGAGGCGTTCTGCGGGCGCAGGAACGCCGCCCGGATGCCGTTCGACGAGGTGCCGTAGATCGCCCCGCCCGGCGCACCGGTGGCGCGCTGGAGGTCCGCGGGGGTGCGCAGCTCACGCCAGCGCACCCGGCCCGTGAGGTCGGTGCCGCGTTCGGCCAGCCGCGCCAGCACGCGGTCGGCGTAGGCGTCGGCCAGGCCCGGGGCGTCCCAGTCGATGCTGCCGCGCTCGCGCCCACCGGGGGAGTGCCTGGGCGCGTTGACCAGCACGAACCACGATTCGCCGTCGGCGGGGCGCATCGCCGGGTCGTCGGGGACGCAGGCATAGATCGTCGGATCTTCCACGGGCTCGGGGGTACGGCCGAAGATCGCGTCGAACTCGGGGTCGTACTCGGCGGGGAACCACACGTTGTTGTGGGTCAGGCCCGGTGTGCGCCCCGTCACGGCGAGCAGCAGCACGAAGCCCGACAGCGACGCGGTGGCCCGGCCCAGCCGGCGCAGCGGACCCTTGGGCGCGCCTGGGCCGAGCAGCGGCCCGTACACCGATCGTGCGTCCGCGTTGGCGACCACCACGTCGGCGGGCAGCACCTGCCCATCGGAGACCCGCACCCCGGACACCGACCCAGCAGAGTCCAGCTCGATCCGGATGGCGGGGGTCGAGCACCGCACGGTGACCCCACGCTCGTCCAGGCGAGCCCGCAGCGCGTCGCCGAGGCTGCGCAGCCCACCGGCGATGTGCCACGCGCCGAACGTGGCCTCGATGTAGGGGATCGTGGCCAGCACGGCCGGCGCCCGGCGCGGGTCCGAGCCCGAGTAGGTCGCGTACCGGTCCAGCACCTGGCGGGCCCGCCAGTCCGAGAGCGTGTGCCGGCCCAGGCTGCGCAGGGTCTGCCACGGCGCGACGGTGCGCACCGCCCCCAGGTCTCGGGCCAGGGGCACCAGGTCGCGCGCACCGGTCAGCGGGGTCTCCAGGAACGGGCGGCGCGTGGTCGCCCACATCCGGCCCGCACGTTCCTGCAGCGCCCGCCAGTCGGCGGCTGCCTGCCCGCCGAACGCCGTGCCCATCGCGGCCGCGCCCAGGCCCACCCCCGCGCCGGGCATTGGCAGGTGCGTGCCGTCGGCGAACCGGTAGGTGAATCCCGGATCGAGCGCGACGAGGTCGACGCTGTCCTCGAGCGGGGCACCGGTCTTGAGGAACAGGTCACGGTAGACCGCGGGCAGCGTGAACAGGCTCGGGCCGGTGTCGAAGGCGTATCCGTCGCGGCGCAGGGTGCCGAGCTTGCCGCCGTGGGTGTCCGCAGCCTCGAGGACCGTCACCTGGTGGCCCTTGACGCGCAACCTCGCGGCTGCCGCCATCCCGCCCATGCCCGCCCCGATGACCACCACGCGTGCCATGTCGGCAACCCTATGTGGCGCGTTGTGGGGCGCCGCGAGGTGTTGCCGGTGGCGGGCTCAGCCGGCGTCGTGGTCGGTCTGGGTGATGTGGACGCCGCGACCCTTCCACGCCAACTCGCCCCGCCCGTGGCGCCGCCAGGACAGGGCAGTCAGGGCGTCGAGGGCCAGGATGGACAGCGGATGGGTCCACGCGTCGGCGGACCGACCGCCGGTGCGCCGGGCGGTGAGCACACGGCCGGCGATCCCCGCGGCGTACCCGGCGGTGCCGATCAGGCGCGTGGTCGGCGAGCGGGCGAACAGCGCAGCGGCCGGCGGCAGGACGTAGGCGAAAGTGAGCAGTCCGGTGGCAGCCGCTGAGCCGATCGGGGAACCGAAGGCGGCCCACAGCGACTTCGTGTATCCATCGACCAACTCGGTGTGCGAGGTGTACATCCGGCAGGTGGCCAGGTCGGTGCCGTCGGTCACGTTGGCCCGCCCGCCGGTGGCCTTCACCGCGCGGGCCAGGGCGATGTCCTCGAGCACCTCGTGGCGCACCGCACCATGCCCGCCGATCCGTTGGTGCACCTCGGGCCGGATGACCAGGATCTGGCCGTTCGCCGCAGTCAGTGACGGGCGTGGCGACCCCTCGGCCACGCGCAGCGGCAGTGTCGTGAGCCACGACCACTGGAGCAGCGGCTGCACGAGCCGCTCCGCAGCGGTGCCGACCTGCTGGCGCGGGTAGGGGCTGGCCAGGTCCAGGCCGGAATGGGCCATCAGAGCGGCGATCCGGGTCACGGCGTCGGGGGCCAGGACCACGTCGGCATCGAGGAAGACGAACAGCTCCGGGGCCCGGTCCGCGGCCTCGCCGGCGCCGGCCAGGGCAGGGTCGGCCAGGTCGGCCAGGGCGGCGTCGGCCAGGGGGGCGTCGGCCAGGGCGGCGACGGCCAGGCGCTGGCAGGCCCACGGCTTGCCCAGCCAGCCGGGCGGCGGCGGCTCGTGCCCACCGGCGATGAGGTCGAACCGGGGATCCGCCCCGACGTGGCGCGCCACCACCTCGGCGGTCCCGTCGCAGGATCCGTCGTCGAGGATCAGCACCCGCAGCCCGGGGTGCCGCTGGGCGCGCAGCCCGCTCAGGCAGGGCCCGATCCGGGCCGCCTCATCCCGGGCGGGGAGCAGCACGGTGACCCGGGTCGTCCCCGCCGGGTCACCGGGGGCAGGCCGAGGGGCGGGTCGCAGGTGCCGGACGTTCCACGCGGTGTGCGCGGTCAGCGCTGCGGCCAGCGCCGCGGCGGTGGCCACGGCGCGTTGAGCCGGCCTCATCGGCGCTCGGCAGGGTGCTCGGCGCTCGGATGGTCGGCGCTCCGGTGCTCGGGAGTCCTGATCTCCCCCACGCTGGGGGGCTCGGTCACCGGCGACCCGGTCCGCGGTGCGGTGCGCGCATCCCGCGCGATCAGACGAGCCCACGGCAGCACGGTCAGCCCCATCGCGAGCGCCCCCCATGCAGCGACCAGCGGCCGCCCGAAGAACACAGCCGCGGCCATCACGTTCGAGAAATAGATCCACCCCATGAGCAGGTGCGGCATCCGGTCATCAGCCGGAGTCCGGGGCAGGTGGTCCAGCACCCAGAAGATCAGCAGTCCGGTGGCGAACCAGCCGGCGTAGTTGGTCAGCGGGATCCCCGGGGACCCGGGCAGCGCCGGCGTCGGGTTCGCGAACGCCCAATGCCCCTCACCGACCATCTGCGGGTCCAGGAACAGATCCCAGGCAGTGAGTGTCCAGGCGCCGATGAGCACGACCTGGGTGCGGCTGCGTCCCAGCCGCCGGGCGAGCAGCAGCATCGGGTAGGCCGCCATGCACCAGGCCAGCGGGATCAGCAGCGGCACATCGAGCAGCATCGGCCCCAGCCGTGGCCCATACCGGTAGGCGCCGAACGGGAACCCCGTGGCCGTACCCAGCGCCTCGACCGCCAGGCCGATCCCGGCGGTCGCCCCGAACAACCGGGCGGCCCAGCCGGGGCCGCGATGCAGGGTGGCGTGCATGGCTGCTGCTGATGCCATCAGCAGCACGGAGGTGATCGTGGCCGCATCGCGCAGGTCCTCGGGCAGCAGCACCCACACGATCTGGGACAGCACCCCGGCCGCGCCGAGGATCCAGGGCAGTGCACGCAACCGGCGCACGCCCGCCCGCCGGGGAGTCACTGGATCGATGCCGTCGAGCACCCACCGAGTCTAGAGGGAGCCGACGTGGCCGGCCGACGAGCCCTGATCCAGCCGTCGTCCACAGCCCGCGTGTCGGTCGCGGTCGGTAGGCTCCGGCCATGGCTCTGCGCTGGTACTCGGTCGTGATCGACGCCCTGGACATCGCCGCACAGGCGAGGTGGTGGGCCCAGACGTTGGACTACCGGATCGTCTACGAGTCCGACGACGAGGTTGCCGTGATCCCGAAGGGGGCCTCGGTCGAGGAGATCACCGACCCGACGCTGTGGCGCGAGCAGCCACAGGGGCTCGTGTTCGTCCCGGTCCCTGAGGGCAAGACCGTCAAGAACCGCCTGCACATCGACCTGGCCCCGCACTCCTCGCAGGATCGCGAGGCACAGGTCGCGGAGCTGATCGCGCGGGGTGCGACCCCAGTCGACGTGGGCCAGCCCGACGACGTGACCTGGACCGTTCTCGCCGACCCGGAGGGCAACGAGTTCTGCGTCCTGTCCGCGCGCAGCCGGTAGTGCCGACGGGCTCAGCGAGCGGCCAGGAGGAGCGATGATGCACGCGGGCTTGGTGCTGGCGGTCGACCCCGAGGAGCCGACCGTCGACGAGGTCGTGGACTCCGTGCGCTCGATGGGCCAGTCAGTCATCGCTGCGGGTCCGCGGCTCGGGCTGGCCCTGGGCGTCGTGGTCGTGGGATGGGTGCTCTCACGTCTGCTGCGGATCGTGCTGCGGGCCTGGTGGTCGCGGACCAAGTCGCCGAGCTTCGCGGTCGTGATGAGCAAGCTGTCCGGCTGGCTGCTCCTGGGACTGTCGGTGCTGGCGGCCGCTGCGGTGGCGTTCCCGTCCGTGAAGCCCGTGGACATCTTGGCCTCCTTGGGCTTCTTCTCCGTCGCAGTCGGGTTCGCCTTCCGCGACATCCTGGAGAACACCCTGTCCGGGGTGCTGCTGTTGTTGCGCCAGCCGTTCCGGTCCGGGGACCAGATCCACGTGGCAGATCAGGAAGGCACGGTGGAGGCGATCACCGTGCGGGAGACCCGTCTGGTCACCTTCACCGGTGAGCTCGTCCTGATCCCCAACCGCGACGTGTACAAGTCCGTGCTGGTCATACCGACCCATTACCCGACACGCCGGCTGGACTTCACCGTGGGCATCGCCTACGAGAACGACGCAGCGCAGGCCGTCGAGGTCCTCACTGCGGCGATGCGGGGTGTCGAGGACGTCGATGACCGGCCGAGGCCGGAGGCGCTGGTCGTGGCTCTGGGGGTCTCGACCGTGGACATCGAGGTGCGGATCTGGTGCTCATCGCGCCAACTCGACGGGACGCGGGTGCTCGGCGCCGCGATCATCGAGGCCAAACGCGCATTGGATGCCGCGGGTATCGAGATGCCGGCCGACATCGTGGCGCTGCAGGCCACGTCGAGCTTC
Organism: uncultured Actinomycetes bacterium; assembly: GCA_963798745.1. GTDB lineage: Bacteria > Actinomycetota > Actinomycetes > S36-B12 > CAIYMF01 > Prado023. The sequence goes on along the minus strand of CAWCUF010000006.1, from coordinate 246,838 downwards.
AAGGCTGCGTTGCAGGGCGAGGCCGATGTCACCCCGGGTGGGGCGATCGCGCGGTGAACCGGGGCTGATGCTGGGCGCGGATGTCCTTCTCGGCGTCTGTCCAGTGGCCGGTTGGGACCCGGCTTCTACGCAACTGCGACATGTGCGTGACCAAAGTCCCCCTGCGTGCAGTCGACAGTGGTGTGACACTGGAGCAACGAACTCAGACCGCGACCGGAGGTGATGAGGGTGATCAGCGCCCCAGTCTTCACCCCGCCGCGCCGGGCCCTGGACTCGCGGGGGTTCCCAGCACCGCGGGAGGGTCTTGCAGTCCGTGGCATCCTGTTCGGCCTGCTCCTGGTGATGCCCTTCTGGTTGGTCCTCGGTCTGATCGTCGTCCTGGCCCTGTAGCGGAAAGCGCTCCGAGTGGGCGTCGGGACCTTCGACGCGCGATGATGGTCCCAGCCCAGTGACACCGCCCATCTAGCGGTCCATCGGGTCAGCCCCTCGTCAGCCCACCACGGCAGGCGGGGGGCGCACTGCATCCCCGGGCCTGGCGCCGGGGAGCCGAGCGCGCTTGACGCCCGCGGCGAGCCGCCGCTGCACCGCCGCGTCGGGACACGCCGCCGGGGAGTTGCTTGATCCGGACACCTGTGCCCGCGGGCGGCCAGCCGGTGTCCGCTTTCGACAATTCTGTTCGCGCGGGTCGACGGCGCGGGTCGGATCGGCGGGGTCAGCGTGGGTCGGGACGGGCTGGCGGTGCGGGTGGCGCGACGGGCTGACCGGCGACCGTTCCCTGCGCATCCAGCAGCGCGAACCGGGCGAACAGCTCCTCGGAGTACCAGTCGAGGGCCGCGGTCTGGGCGATCACCTCCTGGTGCGCGGGCCGGCGATGGGCGAAATCGGACAGCGCGGCGCCGTCAGCCCAGGTCGAGAACGTGCCCTGCAGGCCGACCGGCGCCTCACCGATCCCCATGGCGAAGGTCAGCCCGCCGCCGCCGTGCACGTCCAGGGCGACCGGTGGGACCGCTGACCAGAAGGTGCGCCACATGCGTGGCTTGATCCGACCGCGGGTGATCGCTGCGATCGGTCCGTCCCAGCGGGCGGGGACCGGCGTGCCGAACGGTTCCTGGCCCGACCAACGGCCGCGGCTGCTCAGCGGACGCATGACCCAGGTGGCAGACTCGTCGGCGATCCGGTCCCAGTCCCGGGCGATCCGGGAGCCGACCATCCGCCGCGGGCCGTCCTGATCGTCCCAGCACAGCAGCACACCCCAGTGGTGGGCGTCTGCGTCGCGCGGAGTGAAGGTCTGGCCGGTCCCGGTGCCCAGCAACTTGGCGAATCGGACCCCTGGCAGGTCGCGCGCGGGCTGGCGGTGGCGGGCCATGTGGGTGATCGCGGTCGGCACGTGGCGGGTGGGGACACCCCAGATGTGCAGGCTCACAGCGGCGGGGATGTCAGACATGGGCACCAGTATCCCGCTCAGGGAGGACCGGGGGTTGACGGTGTCAGACCGGGGGCGTACGGTGATCTCACTTCGAACAAGCGTTCGAACTAGTGCCGGGAACTGCCCCCGACCCAGACTCGGCACTTGTGTGGATCGGTCTGCGCATCCGCGAGGGAAGCGCAGGTGCGCAGTCCGATCCGCACGCACCGCCGTCTTCCCCGGCATCCACGACTGCTGCCAGGAGGACGCCATGAGCCGTACCTATTCCGATCCGATCGATGTTAGACGTGCGCCGAATCAGCCGACTGATGAAGGCCCGGCCCAGTTCCTGTGGCGTGGGCGGTTGTACGTGGTGCGCTCGGTGATCGCCCACTGGATCGAGTCGAGTTCCTGGTGGGGTGGTTCGCGCCGGGCCCTGGAGGGCGCCATCGCCGCGCACGAGCACGAGGTATGGCGGGTCGAGGCCCAGGCCGGCCGGTCGGATTCCTGCGGGATCTATGACCTGCGCTGGGACGTGGCTGCCGACCGCTGGGTGCTGGCTCGCGCGCTGGACTGACTGCACTGCGGGCGGGCGAGTCCGACCCGCTCACTTGCCGGACCTAGCAAGACCTAACAAGACCGACAGACACCGACCAGACCGACCAGACCGACCAGGAGAGGAGCAGCCACCATGAGTGCTGTCCCCATGAGCCCGCCCGTGCCCTACCAGGCCCGGGACCTGCTGGGCAGCGCGGCCCGGGGCCTGCTCGAGGCCCATGCGACCCCGGATCCTGCCCGCCGCTACGCCACCGCCCACCTCGCTGCACTGCGCGCGGCAGCGGCTGTGCTGGCCGCCCGGGCGCACCCGGTGCGCTCCGGTCGGATCCGCAGCGTGTGGGCGCTGCTGCCTACGGTCGCCCCCCAGTTGCAGGAGTGGGCGACGTTCTTCGCAGCCAACGCCACGAAGCGGGCTGCTGCTGATGCCGGGCTGCCGGTGGTCACCCAGCGGGAGGCCGACGATCTGGTCCGTGACGCCGAGTCGTTCCTGGTCCAGGTCGCTGCCGTGATCGGGGTCGACCAGCAGTCGATCCTGCCCGACGAGTTCTAGGTCGCGGCCATGTCCGGCTTCACCCACCTGCATGTCGCCTCGGGGTACTCGTTGCGATACGGGACGTCCCGACCCGAGGCGCTCGTGGCCCGGGCCGTGGAGTTGGGTCAGGACGCCCTGGCCCTGACCGATCGGGACGGGGCCTATGGGGCGGTGGCATTCGCACTGGCTGCCCGCGAGGCAGGCATCAGCCCGATCCTGGGCGTCGACCTGGCGGTAGCCCCACCCGCACAGCCCGGCGGATCACCGCCGAGTCGGCGGGTCGCCACCCCGGCTCGTGGTGGGGTGGCGGTGGACCCGGGCAACCCCCGGGTGGTCCTGCTCGCCCGTGGCGCGACCGGCTGGGGCTCGCTGTGCCGGGTGATCTCGGCCGCGCACCTGACCGGCGAGCGAGGTCAGCCGCTGGTGGACCTGCCGATGCTCGCGGAGCACGCAGCCGGGCTCGTGGCCCTGCTCGGGCCGAACTCCGACGTCGGTCGGGCGCTGGCCCGGCGCCGGCCCGACGAGGCCGAGCACCTGCTGTCCCGCTGGCGGGAGGTGCTCGGCACGGGGGTGCACCTGGAGGTCGTGTCCCACCGCAGCGGAGCGCGGGGGGACCGGCCCACCCTGTCCAGCGCCTTCGCCGGGCGGATGCTCAGCTTCGCCGGTCGGCTGGGAGTCCCGGCCGTGCTGACCAACGCCGTGCGGCACCTCACCCCTGCGCAGGCCCCGGTCGCCGATGTGCTTGACGCGATCCGCCGGCTGGTCCCGTTGGATCCCCGCCACCTGGACCGGGCCAACGCCCAGGGCTACCTCAAGGACGCCGCCGAGATGCGCATGGTCGCCGAGGAGGTCGCAGCCGCGGCCGCAGTGGGTCGCACAGGGGTGCAGCGCCTGCTGGCCAGCACCCATGACCTGGCCGACTCCTGTCGGCTGGATCCAGCCACCGATCTGGGCATCGGATCGGTGCACGTCCCGGAGCTCGACGTGCTGTTCCCCGCCGGCACGCCGGGGATGGATAGTCACCTGGCGCGCTCCGCCCCAGCCTCAGCACAGGCCCGGATGGCCGATCGGGTGCTGGCCAACCGCTGCCAGTCGGAGCTCGATCGCAGGTTCACCACGCTGCGCACCCACCGTGCGGCCACCGAGCGCCTCGACGCGGAGCTGGCCACCATCGCCACCCTCGGCTACGGCGGGTACTTCCTGACTGTGGCCGAGGTCGTGGACCTCATCCGTGGCATGGGCGTTCGGGTCGCGGCCCGCGGCTCCGGCGCGGGCAGCCTGGTCAACCACCTGCTGGGGATCTCCGGGGTCAACCCGCTGGAGCACGGGTTGATCATGGAACGCTTCCTATCCCCGCTGCGCCAGGCCCTGCCGGACATCGACATCGACGTGGAGTCCGCCCGGCGCACGGAGATCTACACCCGGATCCTCGAGCGGTTCGGCGGCCAGCGCGCCGTGGCCGTGTCGATGATGGACACCTATCGGGTGCGCCACGCGATCCGTGACGTGGGTGCCGCGCTGGGCCTGCCACCCGGCGAGATCGATGCTTTCGCCAAGGCCTTCCCCCACATCCGGGCCCGTGATGCCCGGGCTGCGCTCAACGACCTGCCCGAGCTGCGCAGCTCAGGCCTGGGTCGGTTGGCGGCCGGGGGTCGCCTCGACGGGTTCCTCGACCTGGTCCAGGCCCTCGACGGACTGCCCCGGCATGTCGCCCTGCATCCGTGCGGGGTGCTGCTCAGCGACGGGTCACTGCTGGATCGCACTCCGGTGGAGGCCAGTTGGATGGGCTTCCCGATGAGCCAGTTCGACAAGGACGCCGTCGAGGAGATGGGCTTCCTCAAGCTCGATGTCCTGGGGATCCGGATGCAGTCGGCGATGGCGCACGCCCTCGACGAGGTGGTCCGCATCGGCGGGGAGTCGATCGAGCTCGACGCGCTCCCGCGCGACGATCCGGCCACGTTCGAGATGATCCGTACCACCCACACGCTGGGCTGCTTCCAGATCGAGTCGCCCGGCCAGCGCGAACTCATCGGCAAGTTCGCACCGGAGACCTTCGACGACCTCATCATCGACATCTCCCTGTTCCGGCCCGGACCGGTGAAGTCCGACATGGTCAACCCGTTCCTGCGGGCCCGCCAGGGCTGGTCGACCGCCGACTACCTGCACCCTGACCTCGAACCGGTGCTCGCCCAGACATACGGGGTCGTGGTGTTCCACGAACAGGTCATCGGGGTGATCGCCGCGATGTCGGGTTGCAGCCTGGCCGAGGCCGACGAGCTGCGCCGGTCGATGGGCTCACCGGAGGGCCAGGCCCAGGTGCGGGCATGGTTCTACCCCCAGGTGCTGGGCCGCGGCTACCCCCTCGAGGTGGTCGAGGGAGTCTGGGACGTCCTGCGCTCGTTCGCATCGTTCGGCTTCTGCAAGGCCCACGCTGCGGCGTTCGCCCTGCCGACCTATCAGTCGGCCTGGTTGAAGGCCCACCACCCGGCGGCATTCCTGGCTGGGGTGCTCACCCACGACCCGGGCATGTACCCCAAGCGGCTGATCCTCGACGACGCCCGCAACCTGGGGATCAGCATCCTCGCCCTGGACGTCAACCGATCCACCGACGTCTACCGGGTCGAGCCCTGCCCGACCCCAGCCGCCCGACCCACCCTGGCCGGCCTGCCCGATGGTAGCGGGCATGGCATCCGTCTGCCGTTGACCGAGGTCAAGGGGATCTCCGCGGCCGAGGTGGAGCGCATCGTCGCTGGGCAGCCGTACGCCTCCCTGTCGGACTTCTGGGCGCGGGCCGCAGTGGCCACGCCGGTCGTCGAGAACCTCGTGCTCGCCGGCGGGTTCGACACGATCTACGGGATCGACCTTGCCGCCGGAGCCCGTCTGCGCGGCCAGGTCACCCGGCGTGACCTGCTCCTGGAGGTGGCCGACTGCGAGCGGTTGGCCCGCAGTACCCGTACCCGTACCCGCATCGGCAGTGGGCGCAGCCGTCGTGGGTCCACGCGCGCCGACCCACACGCCCAACGAGCTGCGGGTATCTGGGGAGCCGGCCGGGCCGCCGGTCCGGGTGGGAAGGTCGCCGGCCAGGCTGCGTCCGACGCCGTGGCCCGCCCGGTCGCCCGTACAGGTGGCGGTCCAGGCACCCGACCGGTCGAGCCGCTGACTGGCCGTAGCACGTCCGGGTCGGCGAGCACCCCCGGCCTCGCCGACCCGGCGATGGCTGCGGCTGCCCAGTCCCGGGCGCCGGCGACCGTGGGTGCCAGTGAGGTTCAGCTGTCCCTGGAATTGCCCTTGACGGGAGCCGGTCGCGCCAGCGGGTTGCCCGAGATGTCAGCGGGGGAGGGGGTGCGGGCCGAGCTCGACGTCCTGGGCATGGATGTCAGCCAGCACGTCCTGGACTTCTACCGACCGATGTTGGCCGACCTGGCCGTGGTGCCCGCCCGCGACCTGCTGGCACAGCGCTCGGAGAGCCAGGTGTGGGTCGCGGGGGTGAAGGTCGCCACCCAGACCCCGCCGATCCGCGGCGGTCGGCGGGTGGTGTTCCTCACCTTGGACGATTCGACCGGCCCAGTCGATGCCACCTTCTTCGAGGATGCCCAAGACCCCTACGCCAGCACGGTCTTCGCCGGTTGGCTGCTCATGGTCCGTGGGATGACCCGGCGGACCGGACCCCGGGGACTGTCGATCCGGGCGACCGGCTGCTGGGACCTGGGTGTGGTCCATGAGATCTGGGCAGCCGGTGGCCGGGGCGCGGTGGCCGAGTACATCGCCGCCTTCCCGGTCATCGACCCGCGTCGCCGACCGACGCCGAAGGTGATCGATGTCCCGGTCGCAGCGGCTGGGGCCAGCGCCTCCGCGGCAGCAGGCGCTGCCGACGACTCTGGTGCGGCGCTTGCCCCAGCCGGGATCGGCCGGACCGCCGCCGGCGGGATGGGCCAGCGCCGTCGGGTGCTGGTGCATGCCAGCGGTTTCCGGCAGTCGCCCTACGCTGATGTCAAGCCGGCTGGTGAGGACCCCGCCGCCGTGCCGAAGCCGGCACCCGAGGCACGCACGAAGGCGCCGGGTCGGCTCTGGCACTCCAGCCCCGGCAGCAGCGGATGGTAGGACTGGAGCAACCCGAGGAGGTGACGCGTGAGCCGTAGCCAAATCACTCGGCCCGATGCGCCCACCGGCTTGGGCGAGGACGACACGGGTTGTCCGATCCTGCATGTGGACATGGATGCCTTCTTCGCTTCGGTGGAGGTCGCCCGCCGCCCGGAGTTGCGCGGCAAGGCGATGATCGTCGGCGGCGCGGGCAGCCGGGGAGTGGTCGTCGCAGCCACCTACGAGGCCCGCAAGTACGGCATCCACTCGGCCATGCCGATGAGCCGGGCGCTGCGATTGGCCCCGGACATCATCGTCGTGCCCCCGGACCACTCCCACTACGCCGAGGTCTCGGACTCGGTCATGGAGCTGTTCACCGCCATCACACCCCTGGTGGAGCCGCTGAGCCTGGACGAGGCGTTCCTCGACGTGTCCGGTGCGCGGCGCACCCACGGCACCCCTCGCCAGATCGCCGAGCACATCCGCGCCCAGGTCTTCGACGAGCAGCGCATCACCTGCTCCGTCGGAGTGGCCTCCACCAAGTTCGTCGCGAAGCTGGCCTCCACCCAGTGCAAGCCCGACGGGCTGCTGGTGGTCCCCGCCGACCGGGTGATCGCCTTCCTGCACCCGATGCCGGTCGGCGCCATGTGGGGGGTCGGCCAGCGCACTGAGGAACAGTTGCACCGCCTGGGCCTGCGGACCGTGGCCGACATCGCCGGCACCCCGCGAGCCACCCTGATCCGCGCCCTGGGCCAGGCTTCAGGGGCGCACCTGGCCGATCTGGCCTGGGGTCGCGACCCGCGCACCGTCAGCCTGCACGAGCGCGAACGCAGCGTGGGCAATGAGGAGACCTTCGCCCGGGACGTCGATGACCCGGAGGTGATCGAGGCGGAGCTTCTGCGCCTGTCCGAGAAGGTCGGTGCCCGGATGCGCCGCGCTGGCTTCTCCGGGCGGACCGTGTCGATCAAGGTCCGGTTCGCCGACTTCACCACGATCACCCGCACCCGAACCTGCAAGGTGCCCACCGATGTCAGCCGGGAGATCTTCCACGAGGCCCGTACTCTCTACCGGTCGTTGCACCTGGACCGTGCCCGCATCCGCCTCATCGGAGTCCGGATGGAGGGCGTGGTCGAGACCGACGGTGTGAGCTCCCAACTGGTCCTGGGGGCCCCGGAGCGGGGGTGGCGCGAGGCGGAGGAAGCGGTGGATCGACTCGCCGATCGGTTCGGCCGGGGCAGCGTCCGGCCCGCGCGGCTGCTCCCCGAAACCGCCACCGAACCACCCGGCACGCCACCACCTGCGAACTCCGCGAACCTGCCAGGCCCGTGGAACCCGGGGGGGTAACCCGCGATCGTGCGGCCGAGCAGCCATACTGGGCTGCACACACAGGCCGGTTCGGGTTTCCTATTCGGCCAACCCTGCCTATCCTGTGTCATATCCGCCGGTCGCGTCGGGCAGTAGGAGGTCACCGTGCCACTCTCGGACCACGAGCAACGCCTGCTCGAGCAGATGGAGCGTGCCCTCTACGCAGAGGACCCGAAGTTCGCGACCAGTATGCGCAACTCCCGCGGCTCAGCCAGCGATCGCCGCCGGGTAGCGGTCGGCATCGTGGCACTGCTCGCGGGTCTGGGCCTGCTGATCGCCGGAGTGGCCTCCAAGCTCGTCCTGATCGGGGGCCTGGGCTTCGTGGCCATGGTCGGCGGGCTCTGGCTGGCGATCAGCGCTTTCGCAGGAGCGCAGGAGAATCCCAACCCGGCCGCCGAGGGCGCTGCCCCGAAGGGCCCGAGCGGACCTTCCCGACCCTCGAGTCGCCCCAAGAACAAGCCCCGATCCGGCGAGTCATTGTCCGATCGCATGGAGGAGCGCTGGCGCAAGCGCCGGGAGACCGGCGACTTCTGAGCCGGTCGACCCGCTCGCCTCATCTGAGCGGCCAGCCTCCCGACCGACCCAGATCGGCTGGGCACGGCACCGGGCTCGTCGATTGACCCAGGTGCCATCAAGCATCCCTGCGCCTGGTGCTGCTGGGTTCCGGACCGCGTAGCGACTCGCAGTCCAGGCGGACGGGGCACGGCCATGAGCAAGTACCAGGAGTCAGCGCAGCAGATCGTCGCTGCGGTCGGGCAGGAGAACATCTCCACCGCCACCCACTGCATCACGCCTGCGTTTCGCCGTCGTCGACCAGAGCAAGGTCGACATGGACGCACTGGACGCCGTGGACATGGTCAAGGGTTCGTTCCTGGCCAGCGGGCAGTCCCAGATCATCGTCGGTCCGGGCATCGTCGAGAAGGTCTACGAGGAGGTCATCGAGTCCACGGGCCTGACCCAGGCCAGCAAGGCCGAGGTGAGCGCCGCGGGGGCCGAGAAGCTGAACCCGGCAGCGCAGTTCGCCAAGATCTTCGTTGACATCTTCGTCCCCCTGCTGACCGCACTGGTTACCGCAGACCTGCTCATGGGCATCAACAACCTGATCACGGCGCCCGACATCTTCTTCGACGGCCAGTCCGTGGTCGACAACTACCCGGGCCTGGCCGACTGCGCCTCGATCATCAACCTGATCGCCAGCACCCCGTTCCTGTCCTGCCCGTCCTGGTCGGATGGTCGGCGGTCAAGCGCTTCGGTGGCAACCCACTGCTGGGCATCGTGCTGGGCGAGATGCTGGTGCACCCGGACCTGGTCAACGCCTGGGGCACGCCCTACATCTACCAGGGTGAGGAGATCGGGATGACCAATCCCGACTTCGAGAGCATCTCCCAGTACCCGACGTGGAATCGTTGAATGCCCACGACGCGCTAGGAGATCTCCGGAACGTAGGTGCGATCCGGATTCCGCGCCAGGGTGTCGTCGGTCCCGCCGCAGCCGGAGAGCCGCAGGTGACCGCGAGGAGTCCGGCTGCGCCACGCACCGACCTCTTCGATGCGTGTCCAGCCATGAGCGTCTTCCGTCCGGGCGCGGCACCGACCTGCCGCAGGTCGATCACAGCAGCGCGGATGCACCGACCAAGCAGCCCCTGTCGGCACCCAGTCGGACCCGCTGCGACTTGGTCAGCCGGCGTGCGCCTCGATGAACTCCACGGACCCGGAGAAGATGAGCTCAGCGTCGTAGTCCAGCGTCGCCACGTGGTACGAGCGTTCGAGGGTGACCTCCTCGATCGGCGTGCGCACCTCGGCACGGATCAGTTCGGCGTTGTTCTTGGCCAGCACATGGTCGGTGCTGGACAGGGCCAGCTGAACCGGCGCGGTGATCTTCGACAGGCGCGGCTTGAGGTGGCTGAAGCATGAGTTGAGCGCGTCAGCGACCAGCACCACCGGGATCTTCTCGTAGCCGATCTCGGACTTGCTCGGGTCGGCGATGTCGCTGGCGACCCCGGGCAGGCTCTTGGTCAGGTACGGCAGGAAGCGCTGCAGCGGGGCGAGGTACTTCTGCCAACTGGCCACGCCATCGGCACGGACCCAGGGGTTCACCAGCACGACGCCGGCCACCTCGTCGCCGTGGTCGGCGGCCACCCGCAGCACCAGGGCTCCGCCGAACGACTGCGCCATCAGGAAGACCCGGTCGGTGCGCGCAGCCATGTCCGCGAACGCGTCCTGCACGGCACGCTCCAGGTCCACCAGCTTCTTGGTGTTGGCGTCCTCCCACGTCGTGCCGTGGCCGGGCAGCCGAATGGCGTTGACCGTGTAGCCGCGCTCGTTGAGGTAGCGGGCCCACGGCACGGTGCTGTCCGGGGAGCCGGTGAAGCCGTGCACCAGGACGACCCCGATCCGGGCATTGTCACCGGAGCCCTCGGCCGCGAACGGCTCGCAACCCTGCTTGACCTGATCCAACGCGTCCTGGGACATGGCACCTGCCTGTGGTGTCGGGGTTCGGCTCGATCCATGCAGATCGGCTCCGCCCATAGCGTAAGCGGTGCCCCGACACCCTACGGACCGCCCCTGTCGTCGGGACTGGACGCAGCGCGGAGCGGAGCTCAGGGCAGGATCCGCCAGCCCGTGGGCAGTACCGAGCGTGGTGCGAGGACAGCCAGCAGGCGACGCGACCAGTGCACTCGCCGGTGCAGCGCCCTGCGTACGAGGCGGACGTCGGCGCCCAGGTCAAGCTGCTCGCCCACCGGGGCGGGATCGGCGCTGGAGGGCGAACCGCCAGTAAACCCCACGCGCACACCTGCGCCCAGGCCGTACCGCTGCCACTCCACCGCGCGCAGGATCCGGCCCACGGCTGCCCGGGCCGGAGCATCATCGCCGATCAGGTCCGCGACCCCGGCCACCGTCGCGCGCGGAGTCGGTGCCGCAGCGCCCAGACCGAGGTCCACGAAGGTGTCGACCACCTCGTCGAACGCGTTCTGCCCATCAGCCGCATGCATTCTCCGCCGCGTGCGCAGCACCCGGACCGACGCCGGGACAAGGGCGAGGGCCAGCACCCCCACGATCAGCAGCCAGCGCAGTGACACCCCGGCGCCGTCGGATTGCTGGGCCTGCGTGGCGGTGACATCCTCGGTGATCCGATCCGGCTGCTCGCGGTCGGCATCGTCGACCGGCACCTCCTCGCTCGATGGGCGCGGCGCTGGGTGCTTGCTGTCCCGGGGCATCACCGCGCGAGTACTCGGGCGTGCTGGCGGTGGCCGCTCCGGGGGTCGGCTCGAACCGGATCCAGCCGGCGTTGCCCATCCACAGCTCGGGCCAGGCGTGCGCATCGGTGCCGCGCACCACCCACTGCTCACCCTCGGGGCTGCCCTGCGTGAACCCGACGACCACCCGCGCGGGGATGCCCACCGAGCGGGCCATCAGCGCCATCGTGGCCGCGAACTGCTCGCAGTAGCCGACCCGCTCGTCGAGGAAGTCGGCCAGGGCATCGCCGCCCGACCCGCCCTCCACCGCCGTCGAGTAGGTGAAGCCACCATCGGTGGTGAACCAACGCTGCAGCGCCACGGCTGAATCGAATGGGGTGTCGGCACCCGAGGTGATCTGACGGGCGAGCCCGGGCAACTCGTCGCCGACCAGCGGGCCTGGATCCTCGAGGTTCTCCGGGTAGACCAACCCGATGTCCACCGGCGCCCGGCTGGCGGCCCGCAGCGCGTCGGCGTCGGACTCCGGCACCTGGGCGACCAGCCCGATCCGCGATCCCTCGATGGTCTGGCCGTCGACGCGGATCGGCAACGAGGTGCGCTGGTCCCACTCGACCGGCCAGTCGGTGAGCGAGTTGATCGACCCCGCGGGGCTGGGCAGCGTCTTGCCCCCGAGCGGCCCGACGTCCAGCCGATATTCGGCGAGCAGGTTCGGCGCACCGCCTGCTGCGGCGGGCTGGGCTGTCCCGGTGGCGCTCGCTGGGGGCTGGGAGTCAATCCGACCGCTCAGGACCCCCGACCAGACCTCACCGTCGAACCGTTCGAGCACCGCGGTGCGAAGGTAGTCGGGTCGCTCCGCGGTGCTGGCCATGGTGAGCACCGCCCGCGTGTCGTTGCTCACCAGCGAGCGGCGCAGCGAGACCAGGGCATCCACCCGGATGGTGCCGGTGCCGGGTCCCGCGCCGAGGTCGAGGTCATCGACCGGGCCGCGCAGGCCGGCCAGCCCCCCGGCGAGCAGCGCGATCGAGGTGCACGCGGCCGCGATCGCCAAGCCGACCCCGGGCGAACCAGCCCGCGCGCCGGGACTCCAGGCAGCGGTCCGGTCGCGCTGCATGGCTGCGACCAGGGCGAGCCAGCCCAGGGCGACCACCACGAACGCCCACCCCGGCAACGAGCCCCGGTTGACCGCCCACGGCACCACGAACAGCGCCCCCACCGGCAGCACGGTCATGCCCGGCAGGTCCAGGCCGGCAGCCAGCGTGTCGACGACCAGGGCCGTGAGTCCGATCCCGGCGACGATCAGCAGCAGCAGGCCCACGTCCGGCCCGGCCGGGGCCTGGGTGGCGTCAGCGTACTCCCGGCCCTGGGCGGCCAGGTCGCGCAGTCGGCTCATCGCAGCCGGCCCGGGCAGGAAGCCCCAGAGCGCCTCGTCGCGTGCGAACAGCAGCACCAGTGTGCCCAGCAGGGCGGCGAACTGGGCCAGGGGTTGCAGCGGCGCCATCAGCCGCAGGGTGCGCGACAGTGCCCCGGTCAGCACGATCACCGCCACGACAACGGCCGTGCGCCCCAGCCACCAGCCGCCGTCGAGCAGCGGCGCCAGGGCCAGGGAACCCGCCAGGACGACCAGCCCGCCCACGGCGCCGACGAACCAGTGCCCGGCCCGAAGTCGCTGCGCCAGCACGTCGCCGCGTCCCGGGTGGACCCCTGGCCGCTGCGCCGACGATCGCGGTGGGCCCGCCGGCGGGGCGCCCGGCTGCCCGGCCGCGGGGGAGTGGGGCGTTGTGCCGCGGTATCCGTCGAGGGTGCCGACCCCGCCGCCGACCCGCTGACCGCTGCCGTGCCCAGTCGGGTGACTCATGGCGTCCCGCCCAGGTGTGCCCACGCCTCGGCGACGGCCGGCGCCCCAGTCGTTCCGCGCCGCAGCACGCTCACGCGCCAACCGGCCTGGTCGAACATGGCGCGCGCCTCGACGTCGGCGGCAGCGGTGTCCTGCGTCGATCTGGTCCTGGCCGCTCCGCCGCGCCCCCTTGATCCGTGCCCAGCGCCCGCATCCGCCTCGCCCGACGGTACGGGCGTCCAGCCCTCACCGGCCCAGTCCCCGGCAGCCACGGCGACCAGCAGCGCGACCGGGCTGTGCCCCCGGATCTCGGCCAACGAGCGGGCCGTGCCGGCGTGCAGGTGCCCGACGATGAGCACCATCGGGCCCGATGCCGACGTGTGCGCCGAATAGGACAGCGTCGGGCTCGGTGCGGCTGAGCGACTCAGGGGCACCCGGGCCAGGGCCAGCAGCAGTTCGCGACGCTCCTCGGGGACACCTGCCAGGGCCGAGCCCGCGAAGACGACGATGTCGTCGGTGGTGCGCACCATGAGGTCCCAGCCGGCACCCAGGGCCAGCCAGCCGATGCTGGCCGCCATGCTCAGGGCGGCATCGACCGACGAGCGTGGCTCCAGCCCGCGATGCTCGCTCACCCGAAGGTCCAGCACGATGCTGACGCTGGCCCGCCAGGGGTTCTCCTCACTGCGCACCATCAGCCCGCCGGTCCGCGCCGAGGCCTTCCAGTCGATGCGCCGTACCTCGTCACCGGGCCGGTACTCGCGGGGGATCACATCGTCGGTGGCCGCGCCCCGGGCGCCGATGTGGGCGCTGCCGGTGCCCACCGACACCCCGCCCAGCAGCATCGGGTCGAGGTCGATCACCGCAGGGTGCACGATCACCTCGTCGCGGGCGCCGACGCCGATCACCCGGTGGATCATCCCGAAGCCGTCGACCACGTGGATGCGCAACGGACCCAGCAGGTGCATGCCCCGGGCGCCGACCTGCACCTGGTACTGCGTCACGCTGGATCCCGAGCCTGTTGCCCTCCTCAACGCGAACCGGTGCGGGCCCCCGAGTGCCCGCGGGGCCTCGTCCTCGAGCAGCAGGGTACGCCCCCTGGGCAGTCGTCCGCGGACCCCGACGCTGACGACCAGGACCTCGTCGGTGGGCAGCTCACGCGCGCTGAGCTGCCGCTCGAGGGCCAGATCGGTGCTCGGGTTGCGGGTCAACAGCGCAGCAGTCAACGGCAGCAGGGCAACCAGGGCCCCGAACTGCATCGCGGGCGTCCAGGCGCCGAGGACACCCACGACCAGCAGCACGCCGCCCGAGATCAGGAAGGCCCGACCCCGGCCGGTCAGACCTGCGCGCGTGCGCAGCGTCGTCGCCCGGTCGGTGTCCGCGGGCACGTCAGCTCCAGTTCGATCGGGGGATCCGGGCGACGATGCCGCGGATGACCTCCGCACCCGGTCGGCCAGCAGCGGCAGCCTGCGCGGAGAGCAGCACGCGATGGCCCAGCACGGTCGGGGCCAGCATGAGCACGTCGTCGGGCAGCACGAAGGTGCGCCCGTCCAGGGCCGCCCAGGCCCGCGCCGCGCGCACCAGGTGCAGTGTGGCCCGCGGGGAGGCCCCCAGGCGGAGCAACTCGTGGTTGCGGGTGGCGGCAGTGACCGCGACCGCCAGGCCGCGCACCGGGTCCGAGACGTGCACCGAGCGCACCGCGCCCATCAAAGCCGCGAGCTCCTCATGTGTGGCCGCTGGCGACAGCGCTGCGAGGGGGTCATCCGCGGAGTGCTCGGCGAGCATCCGCAACTCGTCGGCCGGCGCGGGGTAGCCCAGGGAGATGCGTGCCATGAACCGGTCACGCTGGGCCTCGGGCAGCGTGTAGGTGCCCTCCATGTCCACGGGGTTCTGCGTGGCGATCACCAGGAACGGTGAGGCCAGCGGGTGCGTCGTGCCGTCGACGGTGACCTGGTGCTCCTCCATCGCCTCGAGCAGTGCCGATTGGGTCTTGGGTGACGCGCGGTTGATCTCGTCGGCCAGGACGATGTTGGCGAAGATGGCCCCGGGCCGGAACTCGAACTCCCGGGAGTCCTGGTTGAACACCGAGACCCCGGTCACGTCGCTGGGCAGCAGGTCGGGGGTGAACTGCAACCGCCGCACGCTCACACCCAAGGTCCGGGCCAGGCTCTTGGCCAGAAGTGTCTTGCCCACCCCGGGGACATCCTCGATGAGCAGGTGGCCACCGGCCAGCAGCACGGTGACCGCCATCCGGGTCGCCTCGGGCTTGCCGGCCAGCACGGAGTCGACCCCCGCCCGGATGCGCAGGGCGGTGTCCAGCACCGTGCGATCGAGCATGTCGGTCATCCGGTCGGCCTCCTCGTGCCCCGCACTGCGTGGTGACAAGCATCACCCATGGCCCGGGGTCTTGCCACTTCCCGCTGCGGGGACCCGGTGCCGGCCCGAGCATGGTCCGTAGCCGCACCGGCTCCGACGCGGGGCGCGACCCCGGTCGTCGAGCCCGCCCCGGGCGTGGCCAGAATGGGGTGTCACCCGCTCGCCAAGGAGGATCCCATGACCACCCATCCCGCCGTCCTCGGCCGCTTCTTCGACGATTTCGAGGTCGGCGACGTCTACCAGCACCCGTTCGGCCGGACCATCACCGAGACCGACAACGCCTGGTTCACGCTGCTGACCTGCAACACCAACCAGATGCACTTCAACGCCCACCTGTCCCAGCAGAACCCGATCACCGAGGGCAAGATCATCGTGGTGTCCGGGTTCACCGTCGGCCTGGTGCTCGGCCTGAGCGTGATCGACATGAGCCAGAACGCGGTGGCCAACTTGGGGTGGAACAACATCAAGCTCACGCATCCCGTGTACGTCGGCGACACCCTCTACGCGGAGAGCATCTGCACCGACAAGCGCACCTCCAAGTCCCGTCCGGACTTCGGGATCATCTCGATGACCACCCGTGCCCTGAACCAGGACGGTGACGTGGTGATGACCTACGACCGGTCCGTGATGGTCCCGACCCGGGCATCCGGCATCGGCCAGGACTACTTCCCGGCGGCCAAGTCCGGCCCGCTGGCCCTGCCGGAGTAGCACCGGAATCTGGTGGCCCTGGCGGTCGCGGCAGTGCTGGCGATCGTCGGGGCCAATGTCCTGGCGCCCCGCGTCGGCGTGGCCTCCCCGCTGCTGCTGGTGGTCGGCATCGGGGTCAGCCTGCTGTCGTTCGTCCCCGACGTCGAGGTCCAGCCCGAGCTGATCCTGGGCGTGGTCCTCCCGCCGGTGCTGTACTCCGGGGCGGTCAACCTGATCCCCCGAGTTGGTTGCCGCGCAGTCCGAACGCCTGGCGCACGGGGCCGATCGGCGACTCGCGGACCTCGACTACCTGGCTGCCGAGGGGTCCGGCTGGCGTGAGGGCACCGTGCTGCTAGGGGCCGGCATGCGCGGCGCGGTCACCCTCGTCGCGGCCCAGTCCCTGTTCTCGGGCACGACGCAACGGTCGCTGCTCGTGCTGATCGCGTTCATCGTGGCCACCGGCACGCTGCAGGTGCACGGCTCCACCCTTTCGCTGCTCGTGCGTCGGCTGGGTCTGATCCGTCCCCCCCGAGGCAGGCAGGGGCGCAGGAGACCGCACTGCGTGGCGACCTCGTTCGCGTCATCAATGATCAGTTGACGGGTACAGGGCAGCTCCGCGCTCAGCACGCCGACCCCCGCACCGCAGCAACCTGGTGGGTTCGCGCCGCAAGTGAAGCAGCGGCGTTCCACGTTGTTGGCGCCTTCCTGCTGGCCCCGCCCGTCGCCCGCCCGGCCTCCGCTCGGCCTCCGCCTGGCCACGCCTTCCCGCCCGCCCGGCGCTCGGCTGCGACCGCGGCGCCGGCCGGGAAACAGCCCCGGGGGAGGGGCTGGCCATGCATTGGCCGCGAAAGGGAGACAAGTGGAGGATTGTGGAGTATCGTGGTGTGATCTAGAGGTGAGTGGCTGACTCCGCCGCGCCGTGGGGGAGTCCGAGCAGGGAGGTGAGCGCGCCGTGTTCCTCGGTACGCACTTCCCCAAGCTCGACGCGAAGGGCCGCATCATCCTGCCGGCCAAGTTCCGCGAGCTGCTCAGCGACGGCCTGGTGCTGACCAAGGGCCAGGACCACTGCCTGGTCGTGTGGCCCCGCGCGGAGTTCGAGTCCTACGCCGCGGGGCTGCGCGCCAACGGCCAGGCCAGCGCCCGCGCCCGGGCGATCAACCGCGTCTTCTTCTCCTCCGCGTTCGACGAGTCGCTGGACAGCCAGGGCCGGCTGACCGTGCCACCCGTGCTGCGCGGCTACGCCGAGTTGGACCGCGACCTCACCGTCGTCGGCGCCGACACGCGCATCGAGATCTGGTCGACGGCCACCTGGGATGCCTACCTGGGCGCCAACGAGGCCGACTTCGCCGACCTCGACCAGGAAGGGGGAGTCGTCCTGCCCTGACCAGTTGTCCCTGTCCGCCCCACAAGATTCCCCTCCGCGTGTTCGACGCCACTTCCCCGGCGCCGAACAGCCCCCCGACACCACTTCCCCGGTGCCGGAGATCGCGGCGGGGGGCCTGGTGGTTCGGCCTACGTCCCAGGAGGTGCCTCGTGTGCTCGATCCACCGTCCGTTCACGCTGCCCGCGGCGCTGCTGGGTGGCACCGTGGCGTACCTGGCTCCACGACGTCGGGTGGCGTAGTGGCCCCGGACCCCCGGCACGTCCCGGTCCTGCTGGAGCGCTGCCTGGACCTGCTCGGTCCCGCGCTGGCGCGGCCAGGGGCCATCGCCGTGGACGCGACCCTGGGCCTGGGTGGGCACGCCGAGGCGATGCTCGCGGCCCACCCGGAGCTGACCGTCGTGGGCCTGGACCGCGATACCGACGCCCTGGCTCGGGCAACCGCCCGGCTCGCTCCGTTCGCTGACCGCTTCCAACCCGTGCACTGCGTGTACGACCAGTTGCCCGAGGCGCTGGCGGGCCGGGGCCACCGGTGTGCCGACGCGATCCTGTTCGACCTGGGCGTGTCCTCCATGCAGCTCGACGTGGCCGATCGTGGGTTCGCCTACTCCCACGATGCGCCGTTGGACATGCGGATGGACCAGTCGGGCGGGGTCACCGCAGCCGAGGTGCTCAACACCTACGCCCAGGCCGACCTCGCCCGGATCCTGCGCACCTACGGCGAGGAGAAGTTCGCCGGCCCGCTGGCCCGCGCGATCGTCCGGGAACGGGAACTCCAGCCGTTCACGACCAGTTCTCGGCTCGTGGACCTGATCCGCGCGACCATCCCGGCCCCGGCCCGGCGCACCGGGGGCAACCCGGCCAAGCGAACCTTCCAGGCGCTGCGCATCGAGGTCAACGCGGAGCTCGACGCGCTCCGACTGGCCATCCCCGCGGCCATGTCGGCTCTGTGCGCCGGCGGGCGGATGGTCGTGCTGAGCTACCACTCGGGGGAGGACCGGATCGTCAAGGCGGCCATCGCCGTGCAGACCAACCCCCCGATCCCGCACGGCCTGCCGGTGATCCCGCAACATTTGCGCCCGACTGCGCGTGTTCTGACCCGCGGATCGCAGAAAGCATCGGAAGATGAGGTCCTGCGCAATCCGCGGGCCGCTTCGGTGAGGCTGCGGGCCGTGGAGCGGATCGATGGGCACGGGAGGCCAGGATGAGTTCAACGCGCACGCAAGGTCGCAGCCAACCGCGACCGGCGCAGGCGCGGACCTCCCGGACTACGCGGACGACCCGGGCCCCGGGGGCGCCCCGGACCAGTCGGGTGTCTGGGAGCGGTCGCGCCAGCTCAGCCGATCGAGCGACGTCCACCCGGTCGCGCCGCGGCCCGTCGTCTGCCGTGACCGTGCCCGACCTGGAGCCCAGCAGCGCACCCGACACCGACCAGCCCGGGGCGTCCAGCCGGCCGCGGTCGGCTCGCCGCTCCACGCCGCCCCGGCTGCGCTCGCCCTGGCACCGGATGCTGCTGGCCTGCTCGGCCGTGCTCGGCATCGGCTTCCTCGCCGTGCTGCTGCTCAACACCGTGATCAGCCAGGGCGCGTTCCGGCAGTTCGAGCTCGAGCTGGCTCTGATCAAGGCAGCGGAGAGCGAGGAGGCCCTGGCCGCGACCGTGCAGGCGGCCGAGGCCCCGATCGAGGTCGAGCGCGCAGCCCGCAAGCTGGGCATGGTCCCCGCCGCGGCGCCGGTCTTCCTACGGCTGGCCGACGGCGCGATCCTCGGTGAGCCGGTGCCGGCCCCCGCGCCCACCGGCAAGGTCAGCTTCAGGGATGCGCCGGGGATCCTGCCCACGCCGAAACCCACCCCGGCGGCCAGCGCCAGCGCCTCTGCGGCCACCGGGCTTGATCCGGCTCTGGACCCGGCCACCGGGCTCGACACCGCCCAGGACCCGGCTGCCGTTCCTGCTGCTGAGGCGGCCACCGGGATCGACCGGGCACCCGCACCGAACGCCTCCGCAGGCCCCGACCCGACCGGCACCGAGGCCCGCACGGCCACGGCCGATCCCGCACCGACTGCCCAGGTGGTGACCCCGTGAGCTCCGTGGCCCCGCCCCGACCTCCGCGCGCCGACGACCCCTCGGCGTCCCCGCCCGCCCCGAGGCTGTTCCGCCGCGCCGACGGCCGCAGCCGCGCCATCCTGTTGACCTTCGCGATGCTGATGCTGCTGAGCATCTACGCCGGGCGCGTGTTCGACCTGATGATCATCAAGGGCGACGGCCTGGCCACCCGCGGTGAGCAGCAGCGTGCGCGCACCACTGCGCTGCCGGCCGACCGCGGGCCGATCTACGACTCCGAGGGCGCCCCACTGGCGATCACGGTCGAGTCGCGCAACGTCACGGCCAACCAGCGCCAGATCGAGGACCCGCAGGCGGCCGCAGCACGCCTGGCGCCGATGCTGGGCGTCGATCCCACCTCGCTGGCGGCCACCCTGACCGGCGACGACCGGTTCGTCTACGTCTCCAAGGGCATCACCCCCGAGAAGTGGCGCCAGATCCAGGCCCTGAAGATCACCGGCATCTACAGCGAGAAGAAGACCAAGCGCACCTATCCGGCCGGCACCCTGGCCGCCAACGTGCTGGGCTTCGTGAACTCCGAGGGCGTCGGCTCCGGCGGACTGGAGATGGCCCTCGACGGCCGGCTCAAGGGCGTCGACGGCTCGCGAAACTACGAGACGGGTGCTGCCGGGCAGGCGATCCCGTCGGCTGAGGACATCCTGCGCAGTCCGGTCCCGGGTCAGGGCGTCCAGCTGTCGATCAACCGCGACATCCAGTACGTGGCCCAGCGTGCCATCGCCACGAAGGTCCGGGAGGCCAATGCCGAGAGCGGCACGGTCACCGTCATCGAGGCCAAGACCGGGCGCATCCTCGCGATGGCCACGTATCCCACGTTCGACCCCAACAACTACCTCAGCGCCGACCCGGAGAACATGGGCAACCGACCGGTGTCCGAGATCTACGAGCCGGGCTCCACCGGCAAGCTGCTCACCCTGTCGGGCGTGGTCGAGGAGGGCAAGGCCAAGCCGAGGTCGAAGATCGTCGTCCCCCCGACGCTGACCCGGGGTGGTCACACGACCAACGACCACACCCCTCACGGCACCCTGCAGCTGACCCTGGCCGGCGTGATGGCCGAGTCCAGCAACATCGGCACCATCCTGTTCGCCGACCGGATCGGTGGCGACAAGCTCTACGAGTACCAGCGCAAGTTCGGCATGGGGCAGTACAGCGGGTTGAAGTTCCCCGGTGAGGAGGCCGGCCTGCTGCCCAAGCCCGAGAACTGGTGGCCGACGACGTTCCAGGCGCTGGCCTACGGGCAGAGCTACTCGGTGACCTCCCTGCAGGTCACGCAGGTCTACCAGACCATCGCCAACGACGGCGTGCGCCTGACCCCCCGGCTGATCGACGGCTACGTCGACAACGACGGCACGTTCACCCCCGCCCCGACCGAGCCCGGGGTCCCGGTGGTCAGCGCCAAGACCGCGAAGACGATGCGCAAGATGCTCGAAACCGTCGTCACCGACGGCACCGCGAAGGTCGCCACGATCCCCGGCTACCGGGTCGGGGCCAAGACCGGCACCGCGGAGCGCGTCGTCAACGGCCGCTACTCCGGCTTCACGGCCTCGTTCATCGGCATCGCCCCCGCCGATGATCCCGAGCTCGTCGTGCAGGTCGCCCTGCAGGACCCGAAGAACGGCCACTACGGCTCGGTGCTGGCCGGTCCGGTGTTCAACACGGTCATGACCTACGCGCTGCAGGAGCTCAAGATCCCGCCGTCGGGCACCAAGTCCCCCGTGATCCCGACCACCTGGTAAGCGACGTGATTCGACCAACCGGCGTCCGCATGAGTGGGGCCGACCTGCGCCGCACCCTGGGATTGCCCACCGGCCCGCCGGACGAGGTCCACGGCATCACGCTGGACTCGCGCCGGGTCCGGCCCGGCGACGTGTACGCCGCCCTGCCCGGCTTCACCACCCACGGCGCGAGGTTCGCCGCGATGGCCCAGGCCGCCGGAGCAGTCGCGGTGCTCACTGACCCGGCCGGCGCCCGGCTCATGTCGGCCTCGGGTGTGGACCTGCCGGCGCTGGTGGTCGCGGACCCGCGCGCGGTCCTCGGCGAGTTGAGCGCCTCGATCTACGACCACCCCTCCACGCGCCTGGCCACAACCGGGATCACCGGCACCAACGGCAAGACGACCACCAGCTACCTGCTCGACGCCGCGCTGCGCGCCGCCGGGCGCACCACCGGGCTGATCGGGACGGTGGCCACGCACGTCGGTGCTGAGGTGCTGCCCTCGGCCCGGACCACCCCGGAGGCCCCGGATGTGCACGCCCTGCTCGCAGTGATGCGCCAGCGCGGCGCCTCGGTGGTCACCATGGAGGTCTCCAGCCACGCGCTGGCCCTGGGCCGGGTCGACGGGATCCGCTTCGACCTGGCGGTGTTCACCAACCTCAGCCAGGATCACCTGGACTTCCACGGCGACCTGGACAGCTACTTCGCCGCCAAGGCCGACCTGTTCACCCCGGCCCGGGCCAGCGCCGGGCTGGTCTGCCTCGACGACGGATGGGGCCAGCGGCTGGCCGCCACTGAGACTGGTGTGCCGATCTCGACCTACGCGCTGACCGGACCCGCCGACTGGACGGCCAGCGGACTGGTGCCCGGACCGCACGGCAGCACCACGTTCACGGTGCATGGGCCGGCCGGTGACCTGCCCTGCGGGGTGGCCCTGCCCGGTCGGTTCAACGTCGCCAACGCCGTGGCCGCGCTGGCCAGCGCCGTCCACCACGGAGTCGACCCACGCCTGGCCGCCGAGGCGATCGCGGCCTGCCCGGGCGTCCCGGGGCGGATGGAACGCGTGCTGGCCGGTCAGGACCTGCTTGCGATCGTCGACTACGCCCACACCCCCGACGCCGTCGAGCGGGCCATCTCAGCAGCGCGTGAGTCGGTGCCGGGCCGGGTCGTGGTGGTCCTGGGGTGCGGTGGGGACCGCGACCGGGACAAGCGCCCGCGCATGGGCCAGGTCGCCGCGGCCGGCGCCGATGTGGTGATCGTCACCGACGACAACCCCCGCTCGGAGCGGCCGGAGGCGATCCGGGCCGACATGATGTCCGGGACGGTGCTGGTGCCCCAGGCCGAGCGCGCCGAGGTCCACGAGGTGCCCGACCGGCGGGCAGCCATCCGGGTGGCGCTCGACCTGGCTGGTCAGCAGGACTGCGTGCTGCTCCTGGGCAAGGGTCACGAACAGGGCCAGGAGGCCGCGGGCGTGGTCAGCCCGTTCGACGACCGCGTGGAACTGCGCGCGGCGCTGCACGGGGCACTAGGGAGATCCTGATGATCAGCATGGACATCGCCGCGGCCGCCGGGGTCCTCGGCGCGACGATCGTGGACTGCCCCGATCCGTCGGTCGCGGTCACCGGGGCGGCTGCCGACTCCCGCCAGGTCGCCCCGGGGGACCTGTACGTCGCGATCGTCGGCGAGCGGGTCGACGGTCATGACTTCGCCGCTGCGGCGCACGAGGCCGGCGCGGTGGTCACCCTGGGCACCCGCCCCACCGGCACGCCCACCCTCGTCGTCGACGGGGACCCGGTCGCTGCCCTGGGTCGACTGGCCAGCCACGTGCTGGCTGCCGTGCCGGAGCTCACGGTGGTGGCCATCACCGGGTCCTCGGGCAAGACCACCACCAAGGATCTCGTGGCCACGCTGCTCGAGGACCTGGGACCCACCGTCGCCCCGGCCGGGTCGTTCAACACCGAGGTGGGCCTGCCGCTGACGATCCTGCGGGTCACCGAGGCGACCCGGTACCTGGTGCTGGAGATGGGTGCGCGCGGCATCGGGCACATCACCACACTGTGCCAGATCGCCCGCCCAGACATCAGCATCGCGCTCAACGTCGGGTCGGCCCACCTGGGTGAGTTCGGCAGCCGGGCGGCGATCGGGGCGGCCAAGGGCGAGATCGTCGAGGCGCTGGCGCCCGAGGGCCTGGCAGTGCTGAACGCCGACGACCCGATCGTGGCCGCCATGGCCGTGCGCACCTCCGCCCAGGTGCGCACCTTCGGCGCCGGCCCGGGGGCCGACGTGCGGGCGCTGGACCTGCGACTGGACGCCCGGGCCCGGCCCGGGTTCACCCTCCAGAGCGCGGCTGGGTCGGTGCCGGTGCAGATGTCGATGACCGGCGAGCACATGGCCAGCAACGGGTGCGCGGCCGCGGCGGTGGCCCTGCACCTGGGGATGCCCGCCGCCCGGGTGGGGGAGCTGCTGTCCGGGGCCACGCCGCGCAGCCGGTGGCGGATGGAGGTCGCCACCACCCCCTCGGGTGTCACGGTGGTCAACGACTCGTACAACGCGAACCCCGAGTCGATGCGCGCGGCGTTGCGCTCGTTGGCGGCGATGCGGGGCACCGGGCGCACGATCGCGGTCCTCGGCGAGATGCTCGAACTCGGCGCGGACAGCATCGCGGAGCACGACGAGGTGGGTCGCCTGGCCGTCCGCCTCGACATCAGCCGCACGATCGCCGTCGGTGCCGGGGCGCGGGCGCTGTACCTGGGCGCGGCCCAGGAGGGGTCCTGGAACGACGAGGCCCTGTGGGTCCCGGATGCCCGGGGGGCCATCGAGTTGGTCCGCAGCCTGGTCCGCCCGGGCGACGTGGTGCTGGTCAAGGCCTCCCGATCGGTCGGACTCGAAGCCGTGGCCGCAGCCCTGATGGAGGATCCCGCATGATCCTCGTCGTCCTGGCCGGCGGGATCGCGCTGGCGGTGACCCTGTTCGGTACCCCGCTGGTGATCAAGGTGCTCACCCGACGCAACCTGTCCCAGTCGATCCGCGAGTCCGCCGACGGCATCGTGTACCCCGAGCACAGCGGCAAGCGGGGCACTCCCTCGATGGGCGGCGTGGCGATCGTCGCGGCGGTCCTGCTCGGATACCTCGGTGCCCACCTCATCCGCTGGGAGGCGCCCACCGCCTCCGGGATGCTCGCGCTCTACCTGATGGTGGGTTTGGCGCTGGTGGGCCTGGCCGATGACTACCTCAAGGTCTTCAAGTCGCGCAGTGGCGGGATCCGAGCCCGGACCAAGCTGCTCGGGCAGGCCGCAGTCGCGCTGAGCTTCGCCGCGCTGGCCACCCAGTTCCCCGACGAGCGCGGGGTCACGCCGGCGACGCAGGCGATCTCCTTCGTGCGCGACCTGCCGTGGCTGCTGCCCCTCGGGGTGTTCATGCTGTGGATCTGGTTCCTGCTGACCGCGATCACCAACGGCGTGAACCTCACCGATGGCCTGGACGGACTGGCCGCCGGCGCCTCGGTGCTGACCTTCGTCGGGTTCACGCTGATCGGGGTGTGGCAGTACGGCCAGAGCTGCTCCTACCTGGCCACGAACGGCTGCTACACCGCCCGTGATCCGCTGGACCTGGCTGCCTTCGCCGTGGCCTGCGCCGGGGCCTGCTTCGGGTTCCTGTGGTGGAACGCCAGCCCCGCGCAGATCTTCATGGGCGACACCGGCAGCCTGGCCCTGGGTGGTGCGATGGCCGCCCTGGCCGTGATGACCCGCACCGAGTTCCTCTTCTTGCTGCTCGGCGGGCTGTTCGTCATCATCTCCCTGTCGGTCATCGCCCAGGTCGGGTCGTTCAAGCTGACCGGCAGACGAGTCCTGCGGATGGCCCCGCTGCACCACCACTTCGAGATGGTGGGCTGGGAGGAGATCACCATCGTGATCCGGTTCTGGTTGATCCAGGGCTTCTGCGTGGCTGCCGGCCTGGCCCTGTTCTACGCGGAGTGGGTCCGATGAATGCCCACGCGCGCGTCGAGGCCCTGCGCCGCGCGGCCGACTGGACCGGGCTGCACGTCGGTGTCGCGGGCATCGGGATCGCCGGGTTCGCCGCCGCCGACGCCCTGCTCACCCTCGGGGCACGGGTCAGCGCCTTCGACGCCGGCCGGGGGCCGGGCCAGGTCGAGCGCGCCCAGATCCTGGAGGTCCTCGGCGCCTCGGTGCGGCTCGGCGACGGCGACACCCTGCCCGAGGGACTGGACCTGCTGGTCGTCTCGCCGGGGCTCTCGCCGTTGGCGCCGGTGATCGCCGCTGCCCAGGACCTAGGCATCCCGGTCTGGGGTGAGCTCGAGCTCGCCTGGCGACTGCGCCCGGCGGGGGCTGCCCCCTGGCTGGTCGTCACCGGCACCAACGGCAAGACCACCACCACCCTGATGCTGGAGTCGATCCTGCGGGCCGCGGGCCTTCGTACCGTGGCCGCCGGCAACATCGGGGTGTCCATGGTCGAGGTGGTGATGGCCGAGGCGACCAGTGGCGGGACCCTGGAGGCGATCGCCGTGGAGGTCGGCGCCCCGCAGCTGCCGTTCCTGCACACGATGAGCCCACAGGCCTCGGTCTGCCTGAACATCGCCGAGGACCATGTGGACCTGTTCGGCTCGTTCGAGGCCTACGTGGCGGCCAAGGCCCGGATCTACGAGCGCACCCAGGTGGCCGCGGTCTACAACGTGGCCGACGAGGTCACCCGGGGGATGGTCGAGCAGGCGGAGGTCGTCGAGGGCTGTCGAGCGATCGGCTTCACGCTGGGCGTGCCCGACATCAGCATGCTGGGCGTGGTGGAGGGCATCCTGGTCGACCGGGCCTTCGTGCCGAACCGGGCGCAGGCGGCCCAGGAGTTGGCGACAGTCGCCGACGTCCGGCCGGCCGCAGCCCACAACGTGGCCAACGCCCTGGCTGCCGCCGCGCTGGCCCGGGCACATGGGGTCCCGGCCACGGCCGTGCGCGACGGGCTGCGCGCCTTCACCCCCGCCGGGCACCGGATCGCCGACGCGGGCACCGTGGCCGGGGTGCACTTCATCGATGACTCCAAGGCCACCAACTGCCACGCCGCCCAGACCTCCCTGATGTCCTATGACCGGGTGGTCTGGATCGCCGGCGGGCTGGCCAAGGGCCAACAGTTCGACGACCTCGTGCAAGCCACGGCCGACCAGATGGTCGGGGTCGTGCTCCTGGGTGCTGATCAGCAGGTGATCGCCGACGCGCTGGCGCGACACGCCCCGGATCTGCCGGTCGTGGCGGTCACCCGCACCGACACTGGTGCCATGGCAGAGGTCGTGGCCGCCGCCGCGGCCATGGCAGCGCCTGGCGACACCGTCCTGTTGGCCCCGGGGTGCGCGTCGTGGGACATGTTCCTCGACTACGCACAGCGGGGGGACATGTTCGCGCAGGCCGTGGGGTCGTTGGCGCAGGAGGGCACGTGAGTCAGACCGGGTCGGCCAGGAGCAGGTCCACGGACCGGCCCGAGGCTGCCGCGCCGGATCCCGGGTGGCGCGATCGGCTCAATCAGCACCCGATGGCGCCCTACTACCTGATCCTCGGATCGGCGATGCTCCTGCTCCTGCTCGGGCTGGTCATGGTGCTCAGCTCCTCGAGCGTGGAGTCGGTCGCCCTGCACGACTCGGCGTTCACGCTGTTCACCCGCCAGGCCGTGTTCGCCATCCTCGGCCTGGCGATGATGGTGGTCATCTCCAAGATGCCCATCTCGCTGTTCCGCCGGTTCGCCCTTGCCTTCCTGGTGCTCAGCATCGTCCTGCTCGCGCTGACCTATGTGCCCGGTGTCGGCACCGGCGTGTACGGCCAGCGCAACTGGATCAGGCTGTTCGGGCCGTTCCGGCTGCAGCCCTCGGAGTTCGCCAAGCTGGCCCTGGTTCTGTGGTCGGCGGACCTGTTCACCCGCCGCGAGGCCTACCTGCACCACTGGCGCGCGCTGTTGGTCCCGTTCGTCCCGGTGGCCGGTGTGGTCATCGGGCTCGTGGTGCTCCAGGGCGACCTGGGCACCGCGATCATCCTGTCGATCATCGTGGCCGCGCTGCTGTTCGTCGTCGGGGCCCCGGCCCGGATCTTCGTCGGCCTGGGCAGCGTGGGCCTGGCCGGCATCGCCGTGCTGTCCCTGACCGCGGGCTACCGCATGCGTCGGTTCGCGGCGTGGCTGCACCCGGAGAACGATCCCGACGGCTACGGCCACCAGGTGATCCAGGGCAAGGTCGCACTGGGCACCGGTGGTTGGTGGGGTATGGGTCTGGGCGGCAGTCGGGAGAAATGGGGGGCCCTGCCCGAGGCGCACACCGACTTCATCTTCCCGGTGATCGGCGAGGAGCTCGGCATCTTCGGTGCGCTGACCGTCCTGGGCCTGTTCGCCGCGATCACCATCTTCTCGCTGCGGATGGCGATCCGGACCACCGATCCGTTCGTGCGGATCGCGACCGTCGGCATCGTCGCGTGGATCGTGGGCCAGTCCCTGGTCAACCTCGGTGCCGTGCTGCAACTGCTGCCGATCACCGGCGTGCCGCTGCCCTTCATCTCCTACGGAGGCTCCTCGTTGCTGCCCCTGCTGATGGCCGTGGGCGTCCTGCTGGCGTTCGCCCGGAGCGAGGCCACCGGAGGGCGCGCCGGTGCGCAGGCGTACTCCGAGCGCGACCTGGAGGTCTGATCCAGTGCATGTCGTACTGGCCGGCGGCGGGACCGCGGGTCACATCGAGCCCGCCCTGAACCTCGGCGACGCCCTGCGAAGGCGTGACCCCGACGTGGGGATCACCGCGCTGGGCACCGTGAAGGGCCTGGAGGGGCGGCTGGTGCCGGCCCGTGGCTACGACCTGCGGATGATCCCCGCGGTGCCGCTGCCCCGGCGCCCGTCGGCGGAGCTGTTCACAGTGCCCGGTCGGCTGCGGGCAGCCCTGCGCCGGACCGAGGCGGTGCTGGCCGACGTGCACGCCGACGTCGTGGTGGGTTTCGGTGGGTACGTGGCCATGCCCGCCTACCTGGCCGCCCGACGCGCGCGGATCCCGTTGGTGATCCACGAGGCGAACGCCCGACCCGGGCTGGCCAACCGGGTCGGCGCCCGGTTCACCACGAGGGTGGCCGAGGCCGTCGAGGGCACGCTGCCACGCGGGACCCGGATCGGCATCCCGCTGCGCCTGAGCATCTCCCGCCTCGACCGGGCTGCGGTGCGCGCCGAGGCCCGTGCCGCGCTGGGACTCCCCCCCGAGGGACCGGTGCTGCTGGTGTTCGGCGGCTCGCAGGGGGCCCAGCGGATCAACGCGGCCGTGGCCGAAGCGCTGCCCGGGCTGCTGGACCTCGGCCTGGCGGTGCTGCATTCGGTCGGTGCGGCCAACATCGACGGCGTCACCGACCGGCCGGCCGGCTACCACCCGGTTGCCTACCTGGACCGGATGGACCTGGCCTACGCGGCCGCGGACCTGGTGGTCAGCCGCAGCGGCGCGATGACCTGCGCCGAGCTCGCCGCGGTCGGGCTGCCCGCGGTGTACGTCCCGTTCCCGATCGGCAACGGCGAGCAGCGCCTGAACGCACTGCCGGTGGTCAACGCCGGGGGCGGCCTGCTCGTGGCCGACGAGGCGCTGGACGGCGCGACCCTGCTGGCCGATGTCCGGGCCCTGGTGGGCGACCCCAACCGGCTGCAGCGGATGGGTCAGCTCGCCGCCGCGCACGGCATCCGCGACGCCGACGAGAAGCTGGCCGACATGGTCCTCGAGGCGGCCCGCGCAGGCCGCGGGAGCAGGTGAGCGCGATGGTGCAGCTGGCTGGGCACGTGCACATCGTCGGGATCGGCGGGGCCGGGATGTCGGGCATCGCCACGATCCTGGTGGCTCGCGGCGTGCAGGTCTCGGGCAGCGACGCCAAGGAGTCCCGCCGGCTGGTCACGCTGCGCGCCCTGGGCATCGATGCTCGGGTCGGGCACAGCGCGGACAACGTGGCCGATGCCGACGTCGTGGTGATCTCCACCGCGATCGGAGGTTCCAACCCGGAGGTGCTGGCCGCCCGGCGTGCTGGCGTCCCGGTGCTCTCGCGTGCCGACGCCCTGGCCGCGGTCATGGCCGGCCACCGGGGGATCGCGGTCTCGGGTACGCACGGCAAGACCACGACCACCTCGATGCTGACCACGGCGGTCCAACGCTGCGGGGTGGATCCCTCCTACGCGATCGGCAGCGAGCTCAACAGCTCCGGGGCCAACGCGTACCAGGGGGCCGGCGACCTGTTCATCGTCGAGGCCGACGAGAGCGACGGGTCGTTCCTGCGCCTGCCCGCGGTGGCCGGAATCGTGACCAATGTGGAGGCCGACCACCTCGACCACTGGGGCACCTTCGACGCGATCGAGGCGGGGTTCGTGGAGTTCGTCACGGGGATCGCCGCGGGCGGTGGATTCGTGGTGGCCTGCGCCGACGATCCCGGGGCGGTGCGGATGACCCAGCGGGCCAGGGCGCTCGGGGCGGACGTGCGGACCTACGGGCGTGACCCGCAGGCCGACTACGTGCTCTCGGAGGTCACCTCCGGCGCTGTGGGCGGCGGTGCCGTGGTCACCCATGCCGGCGAGCAGGTGGGACGCCTGGCCCTGCAGGTGCACGGCAGTCACAACGTGCTCAACGCGGCCGCGGCGCTGGTCACGGCACTGGGTCTGGGCCTGCCCGTCGACCAGGTGCTCGACGGGTTGAGTGAGTTCACCGGCACCCGTCGGCGCTTCGACTTCAAGGGCGAGATCGCCGGGATCCGGGTCTTCGACGACTACGCCCACCACCCGACCGAGATCGAGGCCACGCTGCGCGCTGCCCGTGAGGTCGTGGGCGAGGGAAGCCTGGTGGTCGCCTTCCAGGCCCATCACTACTACCGCACGGCGATGTTCGTCGAGGAGTTCGGCGCAGCTTTGGGCCTGGCCGACCACGTCGTGGTCCTCGAGGTGTTCGCCCCGGGGGAGGAGCCGATCCCGGGTGCCAGCGGGCAGTCGATGGCCAGCCACGTCCCGCTGCCCTCGGACCGCGTGGTGTTCGAGCCCTCCTGGTCCGCGGTCGCCGGGCACCTGGCCGACCGCGCCCAGCCCGGGGACATCGTCATGACGCTGGGGGCCGGGGACATCGTGATGCTCGGACCCGAGGTGCTGACCCTGCTCGCCCAACGCCATGGAGGCCAGCGATGAGCGACGAACAGACGAAGGTCCTCGACGGACTGGAGCCGAGCGCCGACCAGCCGGAAAACGCTGCGACCGACGACCAGGCTGCGGGCCGTGCGGGTGAGGACGAACGGCGTGGTGGCGCTGGCGGGTCCGGGCGCACCGCCCCGCGGGCAGCCGCCCGGCGTGCACACCCCAATCGGCGTCGGCGCATCCTGCTGGCCACGGCGGTGGGTCTCGGCGGCCTCTGGTGGCTGGGCTGGCACTCGCCGCTGACCGTCGTGGAGCACGTGGCTGTCCAGGCTCCGCGGGGGATCACCGCCGAGTCCATCCGGTTGGCCTCGGGGATCGCGGCCACTGATCATGTGCCCTCGGTGGACGCCGACCGGGTCCGGATCGGGATCATGACGCAGTTGCCGGCCGTGGCCGACGTCGAGGTCCAGCGCTCGCTGCCGCACACGATCCAGCTCGTGGTCACCGCCCGGACCCCGTTCGCGGCGGTCGACGCCGGCAAGGGGTACTACCTGATGGACGCCGAGGGTGTGGTCTATGACCGCGTCGCCCGCGCCAAGGACGTTCCGGTCCTCAAGGCCAAGACCGAGGCGCAGCGCGAGATCGCCCGGGACGTCCTGCTGGCCCTGCCCGCCGACCTGCGCTCGCGTGTGGTCAGGATCGCCGCGAGGAGTCGCGACGACGTGACCCTGAGCCTGCGCGACGGCGCCACCGTGCGCTGGGGTGGGGTGGAGGACTCCGCACTGAAGTCCCAGGTGCTGGCCGGCCTGATGGCGGTGGGGGCCACCAAGTACGACGTGAGCGCACCGCTGCTGCCGACGACGTCCGGGTCGAAGGACCCCGAGGCGGCCACCGCCGGCTGATCGGCAGGGCGAGGTTGTCCGCCAGCTGCGCGTGTTCGCCCATAGCGAACACGCGCGTGGCCCGGTGGGCCCGTGCCGCGCGCTCGCGCGGGCGTTCGGCCCACGTGCGTGCACAGGCAGCCCGCAGGTGTGGACCGCGTCGTCCACACCTGTCCGGGTCGGGGCGTCCCCAAGCTCGTTCCGGGTTCTCCCCAGCCTGTCCCCAGGCCGTCCCCAGCGGCCCTCCTGACGGCTGGCGGGCGGTCGGCGGAACGAGCGACCGGGTCGGGGATGCCGGCGACACGCCGAGGCCTGCGGGGGTCCTTGTCTCCGGGCCGTGTGGCACCTAGGTTCCATCCCAACCACAGGTTGACATAACTCTAAGCCTCATGTTGAGGGTGAGAGTAGCGGAGACCGACGGTGCAGGCCCCCGTGGCGTGGCTCAACCCCGCGTCGCACAGTCCGACCCCAACCCTTTGCAGCAGCAACGATGAAAGAGGAGAGCCTGACGTGGCAGCCCCCCAGAACTACCTGGCAGTGATCAAGGTCGTCGGTATCGGCGGTGGCGGCGTCAACGCCGTGAACCGGATGATCGAGGTCGGCCTCAAGGGCGTGGAGTTCATCGCCATCAACACCGACGCCCAGGCACTGCTCATGAGTGACGCAGACGTGAAGCTCGACATCGGTCGCGAGCTCACCCGCGGCCTGGGCGCCGGCGCGGATCCCGAGGTCGGTCGCCGGGCCGCCGAGGACCACGCCGAGGAGATCGAGGAGGTCCTCAAGGGTGCGGACATGGTGTTCGTGACCGCCGGTGAGGGTGGCGGCACCGGCACCGGCGGCGCTCCCGTGGTGGCCAAGATCGCCAAGTCGCTGGGGGCACTGACGATCGGCGTCGTGACGCGGCCGTTCGGCTTCGAGGGTCGCCGGCGCAGCGGCCAGGCCGAGAACGGCATCGACGGCCTGCGCTCCGAGGTCGACACCCTGATCGTGATCCCCAACGACCGGCTGCTCTCGCTGGCCGACCGGTCGATCTCGATGATCGACGCGTTCCGCCAGGCCGACCAGGTCCTGCTGCAGGGTGTGTCGGGCATCACCGACCTGATCACCACCCCGGGCCTGATCAACCTCGACTTCGCCGACGTCAAGTCGGTGATGTCCGGCGCAGGGTCCGCGCTCATGGGCATCGGCTCCGCCCGCGGCGACGACCGGGCCGTGGGTGCCGCGCAGGCGGCCATCGCCAGCCCGCTGCTCGAGGCCAGCATCGATGGCGCCCACGGGGTGCTGATGTCGATCGCCGGCGGCTCGGACCTCGGCCTGTTCGAGATCAACGAGTCCGCGCGCCTGATCGCCGAGGCAGCCCACCCGGATGCCAACATCATCTTCGGCGCCGTCATCGACGACACCCTGGGCGACGAGGTCCGGGTCACCGTCATCGCGGCCGGTTTCGACGGCGGGCACCCGCCGGCACGCCGTGAGGCCGTCGCCGGTCGGCGCGTGGTCGACGAGTCCGCGCCGGACGCGGGCGCTGCCAAGGAGGCCCCGGTGATGGCCGGCGTTGGCGCCCAGTCCGGCGTCGTGCTGCCGGCAGGCCTGGCCGGCTCGGAGAAGCCAGGGGTCGACCTTCGTCAGCCCCGTACCATCAGCTTCGACGAGCCCGACGACCTCGACGTCCCGGACTTCCTGAAGTAGTCGCGGATCTCCGTAAGCGCCGAGCGCCGATGACCAGTCACCGCCTCGACCTCGCCCTGCCGGGTGGGGTCGAGGCGCGGGTCCTGTTCACTGGCCGGGGCAGTGCTGCCAGCGGCGGGTCGAGCCGCTCGCCGTACGCCTGGGCCAACCTGGGCTCGCACGTGGGCGACGACCCGGGAGCGGTCGTGGCCAACCGCGGTGCGCTGGCCGCGGAGCTGGGGGTGCCGGCGGTCTCGATGACGTTCATGCACCCCGATCACGGTCGGGGTGTGGCCTACGTCGACGCGTCCGCTGGGCCTCACCCCGGCGCGGCGCGCCCCGATCGGGTTCGGCCCACCGGGATCGAGCCCGGCGCCGAGGTCCAGGCCGTGGATGCGCTGGTCACCGACCAGCCGGGCACCGGGCTTGTGGCACTGGCTGCCGACTGCGTCCCGGTGGTCCTGATCGACGCCGAAGCCAGGGTCCTCGGGGTGGTCCACTCCGGCTGGCGTGGCGTCTTGCTCGACGTGGTCGGGTCTGCGGTGACGGCCATGGCAGCGTTGGGCGCGAGCCCGGGCCGGGTTCAGTCGTTCCTGGGGCCGGCGATCTGTGGGGGCTGCTACCCGATCCCTTCGGATCGGGCCGAGCAGGTGCGGCAAGTCGCACCGGCAGCCGTCACCACCGCCCGCGACGGCCAGCCTGCGCTGGACCTGCGGGCCGGGCTGGTGGCCCGCCTCGGCGACCTGGGGGTCACCAGCACCCTGATCGGTGGGTGCACCGTGCAGGACCCGGAGCTCTACTCCTACCGCCGGGACGCAAGGACCGGGCGGCAGGCCGGCGCCGTGGCGATTGTGGCCGCAGCATGAGCGAGGAGCTGCGCCGCGCGCAGGTGGCGGCAAACCTGGCGGTGGTGCGCGAGCGGATCGCCGCCGCGTGCGCCACCGTCGGCCGGGACCCGGGCGAGGTCACGATCGTGGCCATCACCAAGACGTTCCCCGGCTCCGATGTCGCGCTGCTGGCCGAGCTGGGGATCACCCAGGTGGGGGAGAACCGCGACCAGGAGGCCAAGGTGAAGGCTGAGCAGTGCGCGGGGCTGGGTCTGACCTGGCACTTCGTCGGCCAGTTGCAGCGCAACAAGGCCGGATCGGTGGCCGGGTACGCCGACGTGGTGCAGTCCGTGGACCGGGCTGCGCTGGTCGGTGCCCTCGACCGGGGCGCGCAGGCGGCGGGACGTCGGTTGGGGATCTGCCTGCAGGTCGACCTGTCCGAGCCCGGCGCCGCAGGTGGCGGCGGGCCCGGAGCCCGCGGCCACGCGCACCGAGGTGGGGCCCTGCCCGACGCGGTGCCCGAGTTGGCCGACCTGGTGGCCGGTTCAGCGCACCTGGACCTGCTCGGAGTCATGGCAGTGGCGCCACTGGGCGCCGAGCCGCAACCGGCCTTCGAACGGCTGGCTGCGGTGCACCAGAGTGTGATCGCCGAACATCCGCAGGCGCTGATGCGCTCGGCGGGCATGTCCGGGGACCTGGCGGCCGCTGTGGTCACCGGGGCGACACACGTCCGCCTGGGCAGCGCGCTGCTCGGGCGCCGTGAATCACTGAAGTAACCTAGTCCGATAACCAGCGCTGCCACGGCGGTCGCCGGATGGCATGAAGGAGCACACATGGCTGGCACGATGCGCAAGATGGCCGTCTACCTGGGGCTCGTCGAGGACGAGCTGGTCGACGACTACGACCCAGATCCACGCCCGCGCCCGCGGGAGGCGGCCGCACCGATGGCCGACCTGCGGCCCCGTCCCGTGCCCGAGGCCGTCGTTCGGCCCGCCGCCACGGCTGTGGCCGAACGCCCGGTCGAGCGACCCAGCTCGACGTTCAAGCCCACCGGGACCTCCGCAGGAGCAGACATCTACCGGATCACGACCCTGCACCCGCGCAGCTACAACGATGCCCGCCGGATCGGCGAGGAGTACCGCGAGGGTGTGCCGGTGATCATCAACCTCACCGGCATGGACGACAGCGATGCCAAGCGGATCGTGGACTTCGCGGCCGGGCTCGTCTTCGGCTTGCGCGGCAGCATCGAGCGGATCACCAACAAGGTGTTCCTGCTCTCGCCTGCGAATGTCGATGTGGGAGCGGAGGCCCGGGCACAGATCGCGCAGGACGGGTTCTTCAACCAGAGTTGATTCATGGCTCCCGTTGTCGGTCTGCTGTCCACCCTGATCTGGCTGTTCCTGCTGCTGCTGATCGCTCGGATGATCATTGGGTTGATCATGGTGTTCGCCCGGGACTTCCGGCCCTCGGGCGTCCTGGTGATCATCTTCGAGTTCGTGCTGACGGTCACCGATCCACCGCTCAAGGCGCTGCGCCGGGTCATCCCTCCGCTGCGCATCGGCCAGGTGGCCCTGGACCTGGCGTTCCTGGTGCTGTTCATCGCGCTGCAGATACTGCTCGGCATCCTGGCTGGCCTGGCATGATCGGGCGCTCGACTGGTGGAGGTACCTGGTGACGTTGCGTGCTCAGGACGTGCACGACAAGCAGTTCAAGCTCGTGCGCAACAGCACCGGGTACGACATGGACGAGGTCGACTCCTTCCTCGACGAGGTGGAGGCCACGATCGCCCGGCTGACCGACGAGCTGGACGATGCCCAGCAGCGCCTGGCCGCCCACGACGCGGCGTCCGAGTCCGCGCCGGCCGCCTCGCCGACCGAGGCAGCCACGGCTGCGGCCGCCCGGATCCTCGAACTGGCCCAGCGGACTGCCGACGACTACCTCGTCGAGGCGCGGCGCACAGCCGACGGGCTGGTCGCCGATGCGGACAAGGCCGCCCGCAAGTCGGTCAAGAAGCTCGAGAACCAGCGCGCCGAGCTCGAATCCCGGGTCTCTGCGCTGCGCACGTTCGAGACCGAGATCCGGTCCAGGCTCAGCGGCTACTTCCAGTCCCAGCTCGCAGACCTGAACGCGCTGGCCAGCGGCGACAAGGACAAGTAGCCGCGGCTCGCGCCGACGCACGCCCCCGAGGTGGGACTGGGCCGAGTCCCGGCAATTGGTCCGCTGTGGTCGATCCCGTGCCGCGCGGTTACGTGTACCTGCGCGCAGCTTTCGGCAGGTACGGTCAGCCACCGTGAGCATCGTGGACATCGCCCGGATCCTGCTCGGCCTGATCGTGCTGGTCGGCGGCGGTGAACTCCTCGTCCGCGGAGCATCTGCCATCGCGACCCGCTGGGGGCTGAGCCCGCTGGTGATCGGGTTGACGGTGGTGGCCGTGGGCACCTCCGCTCCCGAGTTCGCGGTCACCGTCGGCGCTGTCGCCCGTGGCGAGACCCAACTCGCGGTGGGCAATGTCGTCGGCTCCAACATCGCCAACATCCTGCTCATCGTGGGCGTTGCGGCCCTGGTCCTCCCCTTGGCGGTGAAGGCGCAACTGGTCCGATTCGATGTGCCGGTGATGATCGGGCTGTCAGCCGCACTGCTCGTGTGTTCCCTCGATGGATACATCTCCCGGCTCGAGGCTGGGATGCTGCTGGCGGTGATGGTGGCCCACACCATCACGACCGTGCTCCTGGGTCGGCGCCAGGATGCTCCCCCACTGAACCCCGAAGCAGACCCAACCCGGAGCTCGGCCATCGCCGATCCAGTGGCCGCTGGGAATGCGCCGCACACGAGCGGCGGGCCTGCCGCCATAGCGACGGGGTCCAGCTCGATGGTCAGCGTGGTGCTGATGATCACCGGGATCGCCCTGCTCGTGGCCGGCGCCAACCTGTTGGTCGCCGGGGCGGTGAGCATCGCGACGTCCCTGGGGGTCAGCGGGCTGATCATCGGGTTGACTGTGGTCGCGGTGGGTACCTCGCTGCCCGAACTGGCCACGTCTCTGGTCGCGGCGCTGCGCGGGGAGCGCGACATCGCGATCGGGAACGTCGTGGGCAGCTGCATCGCCAACATCGGCCTGGTGCTGGCGATGCCCGCCCTTTTCGCCGACCGAGGCATCCCAGTCTCGGCACCGGCGATCGCGCTGGACATCCCCCTCATGCTCGCGGCGGCCGTCGCGCTGGCACCGGTCATCTTCACCGGATTCACCGTGCAACGCTGGGAAGGAGGACTGTTCCTGCTCCTCTACCTGAGTTACGTCACGTACCTGGTCCTCGACGCCACCGGACACCAGAGCCTCTCTGGATTCACCTGGGCCATGGTGTTCTTCGTCCTGCCCCTGACGGTCGTCACCCTCATCGCCACCCTCGCCTACGACCTCAGGCGCAGAAGCCGGGTCGGCACTGCTGTGTGAACGAGGCGCGCGGCGAGCTGAGCTGCTCCTCAAGTCGGCGCGACATGCGTTGCGCCCCTGGACATCTCACCGAAGGCGGTGCACCGCACAGAGACGATGGCCACCGAGGCCGGCGTCCAGGTGCAGGGCGTCGCCGCGGACTGCTCGATGCTTCGCTCGTGGACGCCTCCTACGACCTGGTCAGCTCATGTATCCCGCCTTGCGGCGCACGCCGACCGCCGAGGCCGAGCAGCGGCTACTGGACCTGCTGGCACCCGGTGGCACGCTGGTGGTCGTCCATCATGCCTATGTCGACCGAGCGTATGCCCTGGAGCACGGATGCGACCCGGATGACTACGTCGGCCCGGGCGAGGTCCGTGCCCTGGCCCTCGAGCGCGGCGGCTGGGACGTCGTGGCCGATGAACGTCGCGACCGCAGCGACCGAGTCGGGGCGGGTGCGCACCAGGCCCCCAGCCCGCGACCCCCACGATCAGCGAGGGCCTCTCGTGCTGTCTAGTGCTTGAACGCGTCCTTGGCCTTCTCGGCGGCGTCTTCCACGGTTGCCTCGGCCTTCTGGGCGGCCTCGCCCAGCCCGGAGGTCACCTCCTGCCCAGCCTCCTTGAGGTCTGACTTGGCCTGGTCCATACGGCCCTGACGCTCGAGCTCCTCGTCGCCGGTCACATCGCCGACCTTCTCCTTGGCTACGCCGCGGACGTCCTCTGGCACGAGATTCTTGTCCTGATCCGCCATGATGGCGCCTTCCCGTGGGGGATCGAATATCCCACGCACTTTCACGGTACCGCTCGCTGCAGCGGCCCGAACTCGCCGGGTCTGTATCCGAGCCGCAGAAGCAACGACCTGCTCACCACCAGCCTTACGTACCACCCTGCCCTGCTTTCAGGCTGGTTCCAGCGCTGCAGTGGTTCGCTCGGCGAGAAGGCCACGCTCGGACGCGGCGAGGGAGGCGTTGATGTAGACGGTGGGGATCACCGGCTGACCCCGGGCCGCAGTCTCCTGCATGGGCGCGGGCATCAGCGAGCCTTGTGTTCGCGGAGGAGGCGTGTACGCACCGAGCGCCGATGGTGTGGATGTTGAGAGGCCCACGGTAGGACTTCCGCGGGGGTCGCGCGCTCCGCTACGCTCAAATTGGCGACGAAGGGAAGCGATATGGACGATCGACAAGAGCAGCTCAGCATCCAGTTGGAGGTAACCCGATCGATGTGGGTGACCATGCTAGGTCTCCTGTCGTCGAACACCCAGCAGTGGCGTTTCGTGGGGATCGTCGATGGGCAACCCAAGTACACAAGTGCCACATTCGCGGCCCCGTTCAGTTGGGGCACCGTTCCGCTCGGCAAGACCGAGTTGCCCCGCGAGGAATGGGCTCCGGGCATGGCTGAGGCCCTCGAGGAGTTGCAGCGCGAGATCACCAGGGACGGCTGGGCCGAGGACGGCCTCGGCGAACAGCCCTGGCAGCACGTGTACCACCGGACGAACTAGGTCGACCGAAGCGTTGAGCAGGCGTCGGGCACCACAGGACCGTAGGGGGTAGCGGGTGACCGTGCGCGCAGACGCCGCGCGCTGGTCTGGTGCACCGGGGGGCGGCGGTTGCTATTGGGCGTGCTCCGGGGGTGCTACCTGGCGCTGGTTCCCACCTCGGTTCGGACACTTGAGCGCAGCAGGAACGAGAAGGTGACCAGCACCAGACCAGTGCTCCAGGCTCCGACACTGAACAGCCTCGGTCCCCATAGGGCCAGGCCAACGCCGCCCAGGACAAGGATCGCGGCCAGGACGGCGTAGATCCGCATGCCGTACAGGAACACGAAGGGCAGGTAGTGCGCGCCGACGATGACCATCGCGGCCGGGAAGAACCAATCGAGCCGGTAGCCGGTGACCGCCAGGGCAACGAGCAATCCCAGGGGCACTGTGAAGGCGATCTGCATGGCCAGTCCCGCCATCGGATGCCCAGCGGGCAGAGTGGCAGGACGACCGACCAGCCGCAGACACAACATGGTCACGGGGAAGATCAGGATCCCCCCGAGCAGCAGGACGGCGATCGCCACGCCGGGCGCGGAGAAAGTCCCGACGACAGCCGCGATCAACCACAGGCTCCCCGACACCAGTTGCCCGAAGAAGCCCCCAACATAGACGAGTCGGACATCCTGCTGGGCTTCATGAATCTGCATGCGGACACACTCCACGGGTCTGGATCAGGTCGGGCGGGCATCCGGCACGGAGGGGGCCTCGCAAGATTCCCGTGGACGTGCAATATCGGCGATCCCAACCCTTGGTCGAGGTAGCAGGTCCGCCCATACTCGGTCGTGGCGGTCCTCTGCGCGTTCTCTGGTGCGGAACTGACAAGGTTGACGAGCCCGCGATGAGGAGCGGTGATGACGCCGGCCTTCGTGTGAGGGTTGAAGCAGACGCCCGCAACCGGACCGGGGATCGACGAACTCGGGCACTGGCCCTGACTGCGACTGACCGGGTTGAGGGCGCATGTGGTGCTGAGGCTGCGTCCGACCCGTGTGCACTGGAGTCGCCACCATCGCGGCGGACGCTCGCACGGCTTGTCGCAGATTCACAAGGCCCCCAGTCGTTGATCGTGTGCACTCTGCAGTTCCCGGATGCGAGGCCATCGTGACATCGCCGGACCCCTAGCGTCAGCGCGACACCAGGCGGCGCGCGTCTGCACCCGAGGCGCTGCCCGTCCCAGACGTGCGCGACAGGCGGCGAAGAGGGCTTTGGCCCCGGCGTGGTGAGGTGAGCGTCGGAAGGGACCAGTGCCCAGCGATGCTTGGTGGCTAAGTTGGCTGAGTTGGCGCGTACTGGTCCAATGAGCGTTGAACCAGTCAAGTGGTCGGTGAGCCAGGCGCGGGATCGCTTCTCCGACGCGGTCAATCGCGCTGCGTTCGGTGGGGAGATCACCTACGTGACCCGCGGACGTGGTCACGCGCGAGCAGCCGCGATCGTCCCGGCCGACCTGGTCGAGGTCTACGAGTCGCTTGACCAGCAGGACGGCGAGGTCGCAGCGCAGCGCCTCGCCGACATCGACGCTGGTCGCAGTCAGGTCATCTCCGCTGACGAGGTCGAGCGGGACTGACCTGGTGGCGCAAGATCGGCGGGAATGATTCTGCTGCCGCTACGACATCTCCGTAGAGCTTCGGACCTTGAACCGGCTTCGACGCTTGGTCAACGGCTGGCACGCCGGTGGGCGCGGAAGAAGTCCCAGCTCGCGGCGCTGGCATCGAACTGCAACCGCACCGCGCTGTTCCTCGTCCGCACCCACGACCGACTCCTACGAGACGGCCTGGCCGAACTCACCAAGCCCGCCCACGACACCCCCCACGAGACTCCGCGCAGCCAGCAACGCCCACGACCG
The DNA here is from genome assembly GCA_963798745.1 of uncultured Actinomycetes bacterium. Lineage (GTDB taxonomy): Bacteria > Actinomycetota > Actinomycetes > S36-B12 > CAIYMF01 > Prado023. The sequence goes on along the minus strand of CAWCUF010000006.1, from coordinate 206,306 downwards.
TGCCTTCGACGACCTACTCACCCGCGCAGGACTCGCAGCCTGAACCGAACCTGACTCATCCGGAACGACGGACACGACCCAAGCAATCTAGTCCAGCGCGAAGTGCACGCTCGAGCCCGCGTCCAGTTGCTGGACTCGACCCCGGCACCCGACCTCGATGGGACGCCGCATGCCGGACGTCGCGGTGATCTGTACGACGTCCGATGACACTCGGATGGTCAACGGCAGGTCGCGATACACGATCGAGAACGTCAGTGTCCCCAGGCTCTCCGGCCATGTCGGGTCCAGCAGTAGGCGCCCGGCACGTGTCTCCAAGCCGGCGAAGCAGCGTTGGAGGAGGTCGACGCTGCCGCTCATCGCGGCCAGGTGGATCCCCTCGCGGGTCGTGCCCCCCTGGACGTCGGCAACGTCGGAGATCAGGGCCTTCTCGTAGAACTCGATGGCGCGTTGGGGGTGCGTCTGCACCATCGCCCAGGCGTGGACGATCGCGCTCAGGGTGGACCCGTGCGAGCTGCGTTCCTCGTAGTACTCGATCGTGCGTGTCACGGCCTGGTCCGAGAGCGTGTAGCCCAGCCGACTGAGCAGCTCCTGCACCTCGCTCACCGATAGCATGTAGAAGAGCATGAGGACGTCGGCCTGCTTCGACAGCTTGTAGTCGTTCGGGCTCTTGCCCTCGGCCTTGAGGATTCGGTCGAGCCGCTGGATGTCGCCGTACCTGGCCCGGTAGGCGTCCCAGTTCAACTCCTTGAGGTCTGCGTACCCCTCGAACTGGCTGATGATCTCCCCGTCGTGGAACGGCACGTACATCTTGCGGGTCATGTCGCGCCAGCGCTCGAGCTCTGCCGGCCCCAGTTCCAGAGTCTCGCGTAACTCGTGGGCCCGGCGCTCAGGCAGGATGCTCAAGACCTCGATGGCGCGTTCCACGACCCAGGCGGCCATGACGTTCGTGTATGCGTTGTTGCGCAGCCCGGCCTCCTCGGACCCGGGATAGGCGGAGTGAAACTCGTCAGGGCCCATGACACCCTCGATCACGTATCGGTCCTGGATCTTGTCGTACTTGGCGATGCTGGCCCAGAACCGGGCGATCTCCAGCAGCATCTCGGCGCCGTAGTCCATCAGGAACTCGCGGTCCTCGGTGGCCTCGTAGTACTCCCACACGTTGTACGCAACGGCGATACCGACGTGCCGCTGCCGGTGCGTGGGATCCGGGTTCCAGCGTCCCGACAGGGGATTGAGGTGGACCTGTTGGGTCTCTTCGCGCCCGTCGCTGCCGGACTGCCACGGGAACATCGCCCCGGCGAAGCCCTCGGCCCGGGCCGCGTACCGCGCTTCACCCAGCCGGCGGTAGCGATACAGCAACAGCGAGCGCGTGACCTCGGGGAGCCGGAGATTGAGCAGCGGGAGCACGAAGATCTCGTCCCAGAAGATGTGCCCTCGGTAGGCTTCGCCGTGCAACCCGCGTGCGGGCACGCCGACGTCGATGTCCGCCGTGTGCCGCGAGAGCGTCTGCAGCAGATGGAGCACGTGCAGCCGCAGGATGCGCAACTCGTCGTCGCTGCCGTCCACTTCGAAGTGGAATCTGTCCCATAGGTGCCGCCACGCCACGACATGCTCTTGGAGAAGGTCCTCGAACCGGCCCAGCCGCGGCATCATGCGGCGTGCCTGGCTCGCTGGGGATTCGATGGCGGCGTCCCGGCTGGTGAAGATGGATGCCACCTTCTCCACGGTGAGCGGTTGGCCCCCCTCGACGCGGACGCTGAGGTCATGGCCGACCAGGTGCCCCTGCTCGATGCGCTGGCTCTCGGGCTGAACGTCGTCACCGTTGCTGTGGATGGTTGTCCGGGCGGCCACGGCCACGCGCACATGTGACGTCGTTGTCTGGACGTCGACGAGCACGGAGTCTCGCTGCGCGCAGGAGGTCCCGAGCAGGTCCAGGTGGACGCTGGCCAACTCGCGATACCGGGGAACGAGCCAGTTCTTCACGCCCGCGTCGATCGCGGAGCGGATCTCGAGTTGCCCGGACCAGTCCTCGGCGAGGATCGTGGTCTCAAGAGCGCCGACGTGCGGGTTGTGCATGCTCACGATCCGACGCTGAGCCACGGACGTGGTCCGGTCCTGCCCGTCGCGGAACCGCAGCCGGCGGACGAGCACCGCCGAACGCAGGTCGAGGCGCTGCGTGTACTCGAGCAGTTCCACGGCGTCGATGTCGAACCACGGCCCCCCTTCGATCCGGAAGGTCAGCGGCAGCCAGTTCGGCAGGTTGACAAGGCTCTCGTTGTCGATGACCCTCCCCGACACCTCCTCCGACAGCCGGTTGAACAGCCCCGCCGCGTAGGTCCCCGGGTAGTGTGTATCGTCGGCCGATGTCTCGGGTGCCGCCCCGCGAGTGGCGAAGTAGCCGTTCCCGAGCGTGCACAGGGCTTCCCGCAGCCCCTCCTCAGTCGGGTCGTACAAGTCGTAGCGCAACTCCCACGACGACATCAGGACGCTACCTCGCGGGATTGCGCCAGGTCCGCGATCCGCCCCAGCGCCGAGACCAACTGGTCAGGGTCATCCACACCCACGTGCGCGGCCGTCTCGCGATCCCCGTGCTCGCAGCTGCGGACCACGATCCCCAGCCCCACGTCGTAGATCGCCTCCAGGGCGTCCTCGTCGGTCAGGTCCTCGCCGGCGTAGACGGGTGTCAGGCGCACCTCTGCCGGTGCCAACTGCCCGAGCAACCCCCGCAGGGCGTGGCCCTTGTCCCACGACAGGTCCGGTACGAGTTCTGCGGCCCTGCGCGCCCTGGTCGCACGAACCTCGGGGTGCAGCGAGGCGACCTCGGCCACCACGTCGATCACGTCGCCGGCGCGTTCCGGAGACACCCTGCGGTAGTGCGAGGTCACTGAGTACTTCTTCCGCTCGGCACCGGGAATGTCGTCGAGGCGCTCCTTGAGCTCGCGTTCGGCCTCATCCAGGGCCCGCGTGACCGCGTTCGCGCCCTCGTACTCGTGGGTCTGCTCAGCTGGGCCGGCCAACTGGAACCCGTGGCTTCCGGCGTACCAGATCCCGTCGACACCAACCCGAGGGCGAACGTCGGGCAGGTCGCGTCCGCTGATGATCGCGACCGGGCACAGGGCGGCCAGCCTCTGCAAGGCCTCGGTGGCCCCGGCGGCGGGGGCGGCGGCGGCCTCGGGCTGCTCGACGATCGGGGAGAGCATGCCGTCGAAGTCGAGGAAGACCGCCAGCCGGCAGGATCCGATCATGTCGCGGTAGTTGTCGAGCGATTCCAGGGCGTCGGGGACCCGGGAGAGCGGGGGGCGGGGGCGCGGACCGATCGCCACCTCCTGTAGATCCGCAACGACGATGTCGGCGCCGCTGGTGCGCAGGTCCTGCCCGATGCCCGATCGGTCGATGCCGACGATCAGGCAGAATGCTCCTCGACGGGCGGCCTCCACCCCCGCGGCGGCGTCCTCGACGACCAGGGTCCGGTCCGGCTGCGCCCCTAGCCGTCGAGCAGCCTCGAGCAGCGTGGCCGGGTCCGGCTTGCCGGGCAGCCCTAGCTCCGCAGCAACGGTTCCATCGACGCGTTCCGGGAAGGGATCGCCCAAGCCGGCGGAGTCCAGCACCCGTTCGCAGTTCCGGCTGGCGGAGAAGACGGCTGTGCGCACGCCCGCCGCCTGCAGGGAACGGATGAGCGCCACGGTGCTGGGGAAGACCACGGGCTGTTGATCGTCGAGTGCAGCCAGGAAGTACTGGTTCTTCGGGTGGCCCAGCGCGACGACGGTGCCCGCATCGGCAGGGTCGGCTTCATCGCCACGAGGGAGAGTGATGCCGCGCGACGCCAGGAAGTCGGTGACTCCGTCGAGACGGGCCTTGCCGTCGACATACTTGACGTAGTCGTCGTCGGTGAAGGGCGCGTGGTTCTCCGAGGCGGGGTCGGGCCTGGATTCCAGAACATCGTCGAACAGGAGCTTCCGGGCCCGCCGGTGAACCGACGCGGTGTCGGTCACGACTCCGTCGAGATCGAACAGCGCGGCGTCGTACCATTCCGGATCGATAGTGGCGGTTGGGGTCATGTCGTGCAACACCTCGTCCTGCGGCTACGTGAGCTCGGTCTTCGCCTACAGGCTAGAGCCCCTTCAAGCCGCGTGGCTGGCCGGATACTCCTTCGCAAGGCCCGCGGCCTGACCCACCAACAACAGGTCGCCACCACCATGGGGATCTCCCAACGCAGAGTCTCAGCGATCGAACGCGGCGACATCGACCGCTCCGAGTTGACCACCCTGCGCACCTACATCGAAGCCCTCGGCGGCCAGATCCCACATCGTCGCCGAGTTCGACGAAGTCACCACCCAGATCGCCTGACACCGTCCGCCCCTGACGCGCGATCTGCCACTGAACGCCCTGGATTCACCACCGCAAGTCCGCCGTTCCAGTCCGCCATTCGGGTCTTCTGTACAGGTCCGATGTGAGCTGTGGTCGTGCGAGGGGATTCCGGTGCACTGTGATGTGGGGTATCTGGGTGCAGGGCCCCCTCGAGTTGGCTGCAAGTATTGGCGTAGTCCTCCCGCAGTTGGCCTTCGAGAGTGAATCCGCAGAGCTGTGCCACGCGCTGTCTCCGAGTGTTCGTCTCGTCGGTGCGCAGGCTGATGCGGGTGGCACCCATGTGATCGAGAGCCATGCCCAGGACCGCGGTGAGGGATTCGGTGACGAATCCCTGCCCTCATGCTGGCAGTCTGCGATGTATCCGACTTCGAACGCTGGAACCTGCCAGTCCACCGGTCCCAGGTACACCTGGCCTACGAAGCCGCCCGTGTCACGCAGGAACGCGCCGGCGAAGAACACATCCCTAGACACCCACCGGGCGTGCCACTCGCGCGCGAGGACCCTTGGGCCAGCCGAACAATGGCCATCGAGCAAGGGGTGCATCCGCCCCCGCCTTCTCTCGACCTCGTCGAAGGGGGCGCTGACACCGTGAAGGGCCAGGCCTGTGGCCCAGCACTCACCGTCCTGGCCTCTCAGGTGCCCGAACTGGCGAGGAGCAAACTTGAGGTGATGCCCGTCCGGGCGCTGCACATCTACCGGGAGCATGCGGCCACCTTCACCGTCCGGCTTGCCTCGAGCATGACCATGGTCGACCTGCGAGGTGAGCAGATCAGCGCTGCGGAGACCGTGACGTGGCTCAACGACGTGTGCCTGATGGCACCGGGAACCCTGCTCGCTGTGGACATGGGGGAGGTCACGGCCGAATCAGGCCTTCCGTCCCTGTCCTGGGGAACGCGGCGGATCGACCATGAAACTGCGGTGAGGTCGACCGCCGGTGTTTTCGAACGGAATCAGGCTGTGTGAAGGACAGGCAGGTGCGGTGATGATGGGTCGCCGGGGTGTGGTCGAGAAGGCTGGCGAGGTGCTGGTCGGGGGATCGCAGGTGCTGCTCGCCACAGTGACCGCGCCGCTGGGACGCGGTCGCTACAACCGGTGGGGAGCATCCGAAACCGAGGTGGCCCAACCAATGCCCGGCGACGAGCTGGTCACCGAGCCCCAGCTCGGCTACACGCGCGCGATCACCATCCACGCGCCCCCGGAGCGGGTCTGGGCGTGGTTGGCGCAGATCGGCCACGGCCGAGGCGGGCTGTACAGCTTCGACGCTTTGGAGAACCTGGTGGGCTGTCAGATCCGTAGCGTCGAGGCGATCCTCGCGGAGTACCAGGAGGTGGCTGTCGGTGACCTGATTCGGATGGGGCCGACCGGGTACCCCTGCTTCCGTGTGACGCTGGTGGACCCGCCCCAGCACCTGGTGCTCGTGGGCGCGGACCCCAAGCCCCCGCACGGCATCCCCGGCCCGGAGGACCCCGCGGGAGTCGCAACCTGGCAATGGTCGCTACGGCCCACCCCGGGCGGGTCAGGCACCCGGCTGGTGGTCCGCCAGCGACTGACGCACCCGCCCAGCCATGTTTCCAGCGTGATGTGGCACCTCATCGAGCCCATCGCGTTCGTGATGGAGCGGCAGATGCTGCTCGGGATCAAGCAACGCTCAGAGACCCAGACGCCGGCCTGAGCCCACTGCCCTGAGCCCCACGGCGTGGGAGTCGATGCGGTCAGTTGGGTGGGTTCCCGGCGGGCAGGTTGTTGATCCAGGCGATCACGATCGGGGCGGCCACCTCGGCGCGGTAGATCGTGTCGTGGGTGGCGTCCGCGACGAGGTCGAGCGCGACCGGGACATCGGCCCGGGACAACGAGGTGGCGAAGGCCTGCGACTGCTCCAGTGGGACGACGGCATCGTCCTGCCCGTGCACCAGCAGCACGTGCAGCCCGTCAGGGGCGACCCCAGCATCGACGATCCCGACAGGGTCACCACGCCGCCAGACCTCTGGCTGCTGCTCGGGCGTGCCCTCGAAGAAGTCGACCAAGGCGTACGGAAAGCCCCGCACGTCGTAGACCCCAGCCAGTCCGATGAGCCCGTCGATCTGCGGGACGGGGAAGGGGCAATCGCCGGCGAGGTCCACGCGTCCGAGCGCGGCCAGGGCGGCCAGGTGCCCGCCGGCGGAATGTCCGAGGGCGACCAGCGGTCCGGGGTCGAGTCCCGCCGCCCGAGCAGCCTGCACCGCGTACCCGGAGGCGCAGAGGACGTCGGCAACCGGCTCGGGGAACGGATGATCGGACCCGGCCCGGTACGTGGCATTCACCGCGACGAATCCGGCAACTGCCAGCTGCGTTGCCAAGGGCGCCAGTCCGGTGCGGTCAGCGCTGTGCCATCCCCCGCCCGGGACGAGAAGCACAACGGGAACGTCCCCCGCACCACGGTCCTCGGGCAGGTACACGTCGGCGGCCACTCCCGGTAGGTACTCCTGAGTCGAGGCCGGCGCGGCCGCAGCCTCCGGGGAGAGCGTGGCCGAATCGCCGACATCGCCAGGCGAGCAGCCTCCCGACGCCGTGAGCAGGGCCACCAGGAGTACCGCACTGAGCAGCTTGCCACCCATGCCCTCAGTGTCCCGCTCACCGGACGCCGTGGACAGGGCCTTGGGTCCACCCGAATGCTGCGAACGCCACCTCGGTGCGCTCAGTCGTAGTGCTGGAAAGTGGCCACAGGTCCTCCCATCCTGCGACGGGTTCGTGGCGGACCAGGATGGGGCGCTGCTGTTCCCCGTTGCGGATTCCGGCTCGACATAACCGAGCAGGGCCTGTTCGGCCAGGGCCCGCGAAGGACCCGCCCTGTGCCGGTCACCTGGACCCGCACGCGCCAATGTTGCACTTCCGACCGCTCAGCTCACAGCCCGGTGTTCGAGGAGCCCGATCGGGCACAGCGGATCCTCACCGAGGACGTCCTGACCGTGTGCGGTGCGCCTGCACTACGCCACCGGTGGACGGGCCACGGTACTGGGATGCGGTCTTCTGCTCCGCGTTCAGCCACCTATCGGGGCCGGGCACCGGTGCTACTCCTCTGCGACGGTGGGGGTGACCAGGCCTGCGAGCCAGCGACGCATCAGGGCGAGTAGGTCACGGGTCTGCTCGGGGGTGAGCCCCGCGAAGGCGTCAGCGAGCATGGCGGTCGTGCGCTGCACCATCGGGGGCTCGTCGAACGCGCGGACGCGTTGGGTCAACTCGATGCGGGTGGTCCGAGCGTCGTTGCGGTCCGTCACGAGGCGGACCCAGCCACGCGCCTCAAGGCCCAAGGCGACTGTCGGGTCGTGAGTCCCAGACCGGCGAGTTCCCGGTCTGCCTTGCGCGAGAGGTGTGTCTGGAGGACGAACAGGCAACCGAAGGTTTCTGCCTGCGCGGCCAGGGCTTGATCGTCGCTTGTATGCGCAATATGTTGCCTACTGGTGGGGAGTGGAAGTCTGGGTCGCAAGGAGTTCGTCGTGAGCATCGACGAGGACCGGCCAGCACATCATCGGGCAACCGGCCGCGGGGTGTTGGCCTGCGGGGCAGGTCTGGTCGGGATCACGCTCGGGGTGGGTATCGGGCTGCCGCACCTGGCCAAGTCCGGCGCGACCCCGTCAGCCGTGGTCGCCCTGGGGGCTCTCGTAGCGGGGCTGACCGACACCCTTGAGCAGGCCGTGGTTCTCGCTGAGCACGGGTACGGCGTCCTGATGATGGATGCTCGCGGGCATGGTCTCAGTGCGGGCCGGGCCATGGACTTCGGCTGGTACGGTGACGCCGATCTCCGTGCTGGTGTGGACTTCCTGACCGCCCAGCAGGAGGTCGACAGGGCCCGGATCGGTGTCGTGGGATTGTCCATGGGGGCAGAGGAAGCGATCGGTGCCGCAGCGGGTGACCCCCGGATCCGGGCCGTGGTGGCCGAGGGAGCAGGGCAGCGCACATCGGCGGACAAGCAGTGGCTGTCCGAGGTGTACGGGGCGGCGGGTACCGTCCAGGAACAGCTCGACAGGATCACCTACACGGTCACGGACCTGCTCACTGCGGCCGCCCCGCCCATCACCCTGCGGCGCGCGGCCGAGCTGGCTGCTCCACGGCCGTTGCTGCTGATCGCCGGTGGCGCCGTCCCCGACGAGGAGCACGCCGCCAGGTGGATCCACTCTGGGTCCCCGGACTCGGTCACTGTCTGGATCGTGCCCGAGGCAGGCCACATCGCTGGCTTGAGCACCGCACCCGAGCAATGGCGCGAGCGAGTCACGGCCTTCCTCGACGACGCTTTGGGGGCCCCGGGTGGGGGTCACGTCGGACTGTCCGCCCGCGGCCTGGACGGGGCTTCTCGATGAGTGCACGAGCCACCAGCCTCGTGGACGCCCGGATTCCGACACCACCGGATAGCCGGGTGGTGATCACGATCGCGTGGGTGGTCACCGCGCTGGTCAGCACCCTGCCAGGGATCGCGTGGGTCGAGCTGAGCGGCTCCCGACCCGACTGGCTCCCCGTCGCGCAGGTCGGGGTGCTGCTGGTGCTGTTGGTCGGATCGGTGCTGAGCAGGACAGTTCGACCGCTGCGCCCGTTCGCGATCGTGATGATCGCGTTCTTCATCCTCATCGAGATCCGGCCCACACTCGATCTGCGCTGGGCTGCGCTGCAGGCGGCCTTCGGGGGCAGCGCGTTCGACGACCGGATGCAGGCCGAGCAGACCGGCAAGTTCCTGGTCTCATTGGCGATGATCGGCGTGCTGTTGGTCCTTGGGTACTCCCGTCGGGGCTTCTTCCTCACTCGCGGCGACCTGCGGGCACCGATCCGCCCCGTTCGGCTGCTGGGCTTCCCCCGTTCGGACCCGTGGTCCCGTTTCGGACTGCAGTGGGGTCTCTACATCGCTGTGGCGCTCACCCTCGCCCTGTATCTGAGTACCCGACCTCCCACCGGGGTGTGGGGGCAGGTCCTGCCGATGGTGCCCTCGATCGTGTTCTACGCCGCCCTGAACGCATTCAATGAGGAGATGACCTACCGGGCACCGATGCTGGCCACCTTGGAACCCTCCGAGGGGAGCACCCAGTCCCTGTGGCAGGCGGCCACGTTCTTCGGAGTCGCGCACTACTTCGGAACCCCCGGCGGGCTGCTCGGGGCCGCGCTGTCGGTCTTCATGGGCTGGATCCTGGGCAAGGCGATGGTCGAGACCCGCGGCATGTTCTGGGCCTGGTGGATCCATTTCCTCAGCGACGTGGTCATCTTCACCTTCCTCGCTGTCGATCTGGTGACGGCCTGAGCGCTCGGCACATCCCCAGCCCAGCGCCCCACCACCGCCAGCCCTTGCGCGATGCCGCTGGAGCACGGAAGCGACGATCCTCGCGCGGTCGAAGGTGACGATCATCGGTCGCATCATCATCACCACGTCGAGGATGCTCGGGGTGACGATGAGGACCGCGAACAGGTATCGGGGGGGCGACGAAACACACCAACGACACGAGCACCGCGGCCAGGACAGCGCCGAGGATCTTGCCTACGACCCGCGCGGTGTCGCCGACTGAGGTGTAGAGGATTCCCTCGAGGGTGTGGCGCTACTCTCCCCGGCGAAGCTGTTCGCTGCAAGCACCGGGGCCACCATCGTCGGGTGAGGAGGAAGAACCCGGCGAACAGGTGGACGGTGGCGATGTAGGCGACTTGATCCTGGACGCCTCAGAGGAGCCAGTCAGAACCGCCACCATGTAGCGCAGGAAAGGCGCCGGGTCATTGTCGGCCGCCTCGAGGGTCAGCCACGTGTGCGACATCCCCGATATCGCCAACCAGTGGACCAGGGCACTGGTCCTAGCGAACCCCGGTGGCGCAGACAGCACCATCAGACCGACCCCCGGGATGGCATCCCACACGTCATCGACCCGCGGACGGTGACCAAGCGGCCCGGCGCGGCACCGTGAGCTTTCCCTGCGGGAAGTCCACGCCATCCTCACCCTCTCGAGGAGGTCCCCACCCTCCACGCCACCACCCCGGTCGACGCGGCCAGTCACTGCCTGCTGGTACGGCCAGACCAATCCTGAGCCAGGGCGAACCCAGCCACTGCGACCGTCAACGTCAAGGCTTCCTCGCATGGGTGACCCAGGCACCGGTGCGAGAACGTGGCGACGTCAGGGAGATGCCAACGGGCGGGGCTGTACCTGAGCCGTCAGCGCCGCTCCAAAGCGCGCCGTTGGTCGGGATCAGGTGTCTCGCCCTTCACACATATGGTCGATCAGGTCCCGGACCGCCAGTTCGGTCTGCATCGGGTACTGGACCTCCAGACTGCTGGCCACCTCGATCCCCAACCAGGAGAAGAGGTCCATCGTGGCCAGCAGGGCCCGCCACGAGTCACCCCGGTCGAAGCGGCCGAACACCTCGTCGAGGGCCGTCACTGCGCGGGGGTCAGCCCACTGCCAGTAGTACCGGCCCAAGTGCCACGTGTCGATGTCGGGACCCTTCGTGCGGGCGTGCCATTCGAGCATGCCCAGCAGCAACGCCTTCAACTCCATGTCACGGACCTTGACCACCCACAGGTCGCCCCGGCGGATCTGCTTGGCCACATAATGCGCCCCGTACCAGAACGCGGCGACCAGCCCCGCGAAGTCCACCTCGTGCACGTCAGCAGGCCGGGGAGGCCCGAAGTCACCAGGAATCGTACCCGCGGCCCAGCCATCCTTGTCCACGAGCACACGTGCTCCGCGCAGGTGTCCGGCAGGCACCGCGCCTGTCTGTGCCATCGCTTGCAGATCCTCGACCCGGGCAACGACAACATCCACGTCGAAACCGCCGTCGAACATCGCCAAGACCTCAGGCTCCCCACCGGCGGTACGACCCGGAATCGCGACACACACCGGAGCCACGTCATCCAGCCACCCAGTGTCCTTGAGGAAGACACCGGGATCCCGGGCATACACCACCAGGTCCAAGTCCGACCAGTCATCAGCAGGCGGATGCGCGCGCGCCCGTGACCCCACCGCAATCACAGCCCGCACCCCCGGCTCGGCCGTGGCCCACCGAACGAAACGCGCCTCCAAGGATGCGAACACCTCCGACGAACTCACCCTCACCCTCCGATCACCCGTGGGCACCAGCGGCCTCGCCCCCCGGCCCAGAGAGCAGGTACAGGCCGTAGTCCCTTGGTCCCTGCCCCGGCCTACACATACACCATCGCGACCGTGGTCGACGTGGGGTGAACGCGCCCGCACGTGGAGGTGGGAAGACGCAGCCCTCGAGACACGACTCGCCATGAAGTCGCGCCCCGGACCACAGATAGTCTCGCATTGTCGGTTCTGGTCACTGGTGCCAGAAGGACTTCATCCTGGAGGGTGAACGATCTTGCCCCTGTCTGTCCGGTTCCACGTGGTTCCGACGCCATGATGACCCCGACTCTGGCCAACCTGCCGGATCCGTGTTGCGCGGCTGACGCCCTGACCAACGGTAACCCCCGTGTTCGCTGACCTCCGACCGGTCGACGTCGGAATGTACCTGTTCTACTTGGTCCTTCTGGCGCTCGCCGTCGCCGCAGCCCTCCAAGAAGCCGTCTGGTTCGCGCCACTCGTCCTCTCGGTGGTGTGTGCCATCCTCTGGTTCATCGCACGCGGACAGCTCGGTGCGGCATTCTCGGTCAAGCCCGAGGCCCGCCATCTCGTGACAACGGGTCTGTACGCGAAGATTCGCCACCCCATCTACGTCTTCGGCACCAGCGCGTTCCTGCTTGTCCTCCTAGCCATGCAAGGGTGGCCGGGGCTGGTCATCTGGGCCATCATCATCCCGATCCAGGTCGTCCGCGCCCGACGTGAACAGCGCGCCCTGGCGCAGGCCTTCGGAGCCGAGTACCAGGCGTACCGCGCCTCCACCTGGTTCTGACAACCCCGTACGACGTAGTACAAGCCAGCAGGCCAGGCCTGAGCCAGGCAGGTGGATGAGCAGCTGCGAATCCGGCCTGATCGCCGGCGTGGCTGGCTGTGAGGGGCAGTGAGGATGACCGCAACAGTGGAACCACGAGGCAGCCAGCGAATCAGACCCTGCGTCATAGTGGGCGCGGTGGTGCCCTCCTGAAGGCGCCCAGCTCGCGGCGCCGTACTGCCGCGACCGGGACGGTAGGCAGAAAGGGGACAAGGTTCGGGGCGTGGGTTGTCGAGCCCTCAGCCTCCGGCTCGGAAGGTGACGGCGTGGGCCGCGCTACCCGGGCCGGACAGGTCCAGTTCGGGCCTGGGTCGGGCGTAGTAGGGCCATGGGTGGTTGCTCAGGAAGGCCCGCAGCCGTCCCACGTCCTGGGCTCCCGCCGACGAACGCACGGTGGCGTCCCACAGGGCGTCGATGCGCGAGAGAGTTGACCTCAACGGCCGAGGGACTTCCGGGCTCCAGCCACCGAGCTGCGACCGTACTCGTCGGCGGCGCGCTCGCCGGCCCGGCGGCTGTGTGTGGCACTCCCCGCGGAGCTGGCCGATCCGCGCCAGGTGCCCTTCGCGTTCGAGGCGGCTCGGTGGTAGTCGGAGACGGCGAGTTCTCTGGCCCGCAGCGCCACGTCGACCCGATTCGTCCGACCGGTCGGATCCGCGCGCGGCACGCCAGTCGCTGGATCCCCGCGCCGGGCCGCGGCCGCAGCGTGGGTCAGGTTGTGCCCCAGGCGCGAGACGAATCCGATACAGAAGGCGTTGCGGGCCAGCGCTGCGGTGACCGGCCGTGCCGGTGAGCCGTCGATCGGCCGGTAGCTGGTGCCCCGCCACCGCCCCGACTCGATGTGGTCGTGCGCCTTGGTCTGCATGACCGAGCTTGCGGTGGCGAACACCGACTCGACGCGGTCGAGGTCGGCGGACATCCCGTAGACCAACACGTAGGTCGACCCCGGGCCGATGTCGACCCGAACCCCCCAGGCGTGGGCGATGGCGATCAACAGGCTGACCAGCCGCTTGTTCAGCGCCCGCCGAGGTTCGCCGATAGTCAACATCCGATGCGTGGGGGAGTCCGGCGCCGCGTGCCGGTCGAGGGCGGCCAGGGCCATGTCCACGCTGTGCCGTTGGGCGACCAGCCCGGCCTTGGCCAGGTAGGCCTCCGCCTCCTGCGCCGAGGACGTCGACTCAGCCTTGGCCAGCAGTGCAGACACGCGCCGGACCTGATCGTCCTCGACGGCCGAATCGACGGGGTCTGGCAGGTGCTCCACAGGTGCGAGCAGGTGGGCGAGCAAGGTGCTGGCATCGGCGCCCAGGTGCAGGCGGTAGAGGTGCAGCAGCGCAGCGCGGAACTCCCGACCATGCCCAGGGACGGCCGCCAGATGGTGGGCGACCTCGTGCAGGACCACCGCCCGCGACAGCGCCCAGCGACCGCGCGGATCGGCAGCGGGGATGTTGATCGTCCCAGCGGAGTAGGTGGCCTTGCGGAAGCCGCGCCGCGACTGCACGCGGACCGGGGCGGGTGCGGCGTACTGGGCCACCGTCTCGGGCACCATCAGCACCTGGTCGACGTAGCCCTGAACCCCGGCCAGCGAGCCGAATCGGACCTCGGCGGGCAGCGTGAGCACGTGCCGACCGATCCGCACGGCCCGATGGGGCCGTCTCATCACGGAGGCGATGGTGTCCTCAGCCTGGTAGACCGCCCCCCGATAGCGGTCCACCCGCGGATCCTGCGTCTGCATGGGCGTTACCCTGCCACGGCCCTCCGACAATCCGTGCCCGCTCTGCCCATCCCCGCGGTGCGTCGCGGCGAGCATGGCTGTCGGGGGTGACGCTCAGATTTCGAACTCCGAGGGGTTCGGGAAGTAGGCGTCGAGGAAGGTGCGGATGATCGGCCCGCGGTCGGCAGGGGGCACGGGGCCTTCGGCGTCGTTGATGCAGAACGTGTCCGCCCAGCGGAACGACAGGTCCGCAGCCATCAGCGGTTGGGTCTCTGGTAGGCCCAGGTTGTAGTAGCGGTACCGCACGCCCCGGCTGTCCACGGCCTGGCCCCAGGCGTGGGCCACCTGACTGGCCAGGCGCTCGACCACGAAGTCGGCCTCACTGCGCACCTGGCTGGCCCACGTGCGCTCGAACTCCGCCGGGATTCGCCGCTCGATTTCGGCCAGCACGGACCGTGAGAAGGCGTACGGTCCATGTTGCAGGTTCCGGCGCCGGACCCTGCCGGTCAACTCCTCCACCAGGTCGAACGTGTGGTTGCGAGCGCGGGCCAGCACGGTCGCATCGGGGAGCTCGACGGGGTCGGCAGTCGTGGCCGTGTTGTGGAAGCGGGCAAGCCCGTTGCCGTCGAACCACAGCTCAGCTCCGGTCCGCCGGCCCAGGAAGAAGTCGTCGTTGAGGTACAGGTAGTGATCCGCGAGGCCCGGCAGGTGGTGCAGCATCGCTGAGAGCGCGTGCGAGTTGTAGGTCGGCAGGCGTCCGCGGTGCCCGAACAGCTCACGGTGGTCGACGACCGAGATCCGCGGCGAGTCTGCGTCGAGCCATGGTGGACGCTGTCCGTCGGTGACCAGATGGACGTGGCGGATCCAGGGGGCGAACTGGCTCAGGGACCGCAGCGAGTACCGCAACTCATCGTGCTGGCGGAAGCGTGCGTCGTCGACTGAATCGTGGCCGGCATCGAGGCCCAGCGCGTGCAGGGCCTCCTGCCGACGCGCCCGCCACATCGGATCGGCGTCATCGACCCACAGGTAGACCGCATCCACGGGGAAGGTGACCTCGGCGATGTCCGGGGTCTGGAAGGTCCGGAACGTGGGCAGGTCGTGGCCGGTGCGCGAACGTCGATGGACCCGAGCGGCGTCGAAATTGACCAGCGCCGAGTACGCGTTGGGCACCACGCAGGTGTGCATGCCGGCCTCCGTGGGCGACCAGAACTCGATCTGGACAGCGCGCGCCACATCCAGGGCGTCACGCAGGTTGACCGCCCGCGGCTCGTGGTGCACCCAGAGCAGCGATGGCCGCGCCGGTGCACAGGACCTGGCAGCAGTCGCGGCCACTGTATGGAAGCGCCAACGCCGCGACCAGCTGACGACCAGCCCGGTGTCGTCGGCGGTGAGCGCGTGCAACAGGGAGTCCCGAGCCTCCTCGGGCATGCCGATCCGGATGTTGTCCGGTTCGGGGGCTGGAATGAAGAAGTGGGGGAGGTCCGCGCTGCGCAGGACTTGCACAAGGGCTTCGACGGCGCGATGCTCCACCGCCTGGATCTGGACGCCGATCGGGAACGGCAGGCTGGGTGCGGCCAGGTGCGGATCGCGCAACGCCTCTCGGGCGCGTCTGATGCGCGGTCCCAGCGCGTCCTGGGCCGAGCTGGGCAGCGACCTGTAGATGCGCCTGGTCCGGGTCCGCAGGGTTTGCCGGGAGTCCGCCATGACCGCCAGCATAGGTACTCGGGTGCCTGTGCCCCGCGGGACGCCAGGCGATTAGGCTCCCATCCACGGGCCTGGCGGGACATCGGCGCAGAGAGGCGAGTGCGAGTGCGTGACGAAGGCACGATCGTCCTACACCTGGGGGCACACAAGACGGGTTCCTCGCTGCTGCAGAAGTACATGATGCACCGGGCCGAGGAGCTCACCCGGCTGGGCATGGTTCAGGTGCCCCGATCTCGGTGCAACGACCTCATCGGGTGGGGCACCATCCCCCAGACCAACCCGGACCTCCTGCGGGAGGCCCTCACTCGACCGCTCCAGCGAGCGTCCCTGGGGAGCGCCCTGGCCAAGGTCCGCCCGCATCGTCGCTCCACGTGGGCCTGGAGGCCGCCGGCCGTGCGAACGGTCATCCTGTCGCACGAGAACTCCCTGGGCCGTCCGTTCCGCCCGCACGCACCGGGGCTCTATCCAGCGGCCCGGGCATGCGCGCGGGGCATCCGTGCGGCAGTCGGGGACCTCAACGCCCGGATCGTCTACTACATCCGGTCCCAGGAGAGCTTCGTGGAGAGCTACTACCTGCAGACCGTGCACGAGGGTGGGACCCGGTCATTCGACCAGTGGCTGTCCGAGATCGACACCAGCGCGATCTCCTGGGCCCCGGTCATCGAGGCCCTGGTGGACTCCTTCGGCGCCGATCGCGTCGTCGTGCGCGACTTCGCCGAGATAACCCGGGGTCAGGAGCAGTTCATCGATGACTTCCTCCGCGTGTGCGACCCCACAGCACGTCCGCAGGTGCAGTTCCGAAGCCGCCGGAACACCTCGGTCTCCCAGCAGGGCCTGGACCTGGCCCTGGTGATGAATCCACTGGTGGCCAAGGACCAACGAGCAGTGGTCCGCAAGTTCCTGCAGGCGAACTTCAACAACACGACCGGTCCTCGCCCGGTCCTGCTGAGCCCGGCGAGCAAGGAGGAACTGCGCGAGAGGTACGCACACGAGAACGCCCAACTCCTGAGTGCTCAGACCTCGAACTCCGAGGGCGTGGGGAAGTAGGCCTCGAGGAAGCTCGCCACGACCTGGGTCCGCTGCCAGCCAGGGACCGGGCCCTCCCCGTCATTGATGCAGAAGGTGTCGGCCCGCCGAGCTGCCAGGGCCGAGTCCAGCCTCGCCTGGCTCTCCACGAGCCCGATGTTGAAGTAGGCGTAGTCCACCAGTCGCTTGCTGTCGATCGCCCGGCCCCAGGCGTGACCCACCTGGCTGGCCAGCCTCTCGATGACCAGATCGGTGCTGCTGCGCACCTGGTTGTTCCAGGTGCGTTCGAACTCCTCGGGCAGCCGCGCCTCGAGATCGAGAAGCAACGTGCGGGAGAACGCGTGGGGACCATGCATGAGGTTCCGGCGCCGGACCCGGCCCGTGAGGTCCTTCACCACGCGCAGGGTGTGATGGCGGGCGCCTGCCAGGGGGGAGTCGTCGCTCAGGTCGGTAGCGTCCGTGGTGGTCATGGTGCTGTGGAACCGGGTCTGGCCGTTGCCGTCGAACCACAGCTCGGCCCCTGTGCGCCGACCGAAGAAGACGTCGTCGTTGAGGTACAGGAAGTGCTCCGAGGACCCGGGGACGTGCGCCAGCATCGCTGAGAGGGCATGGGAGTTGTAGGTCGGCAGCCGACCACGCCCACCGAACAGGTCCCGGTGATCGACGACCGAGATCCGCGGGCAGTCCTCGTTGAGCCAGGGCGGGCGTTGTTGGTCGGTCACCAGGAACACATGCCGGATCCAGGGCGCGAACTGGCTCAACGATCGAAGGGAGTACCGCAACTCGTCGTGCTGACGGAATCGGGCATCGCCCAGCGATTCCGTGTGCCCGGCGGCTGCCCCCAGCGCGGCCACCATGAGGTCGCGACGCGCACGCCACCTCGGGTCGGCATCGTCGACCCACAGGTAGACGGCATCGATGGGGTAGTGGACCTCGCGGATGTCTGGGGTGCCGAAGGTCTCGAACGTGGGAAGCTCGTGACCGGTGCGGGCGCGCACGGTGACCTGCGGCTCAGAAATGCGCAGCGCGCCGGTGTACGGGTTGCCCAGCGGCGCTTCATGTCCACCCGAGCCGTTCGCCGTCCAGAACTCGACCTGAACCGCCCGGGCGGCGTCCACGGCGTCACGCCTACTTGCCACGCGTGGCTCGTGGTGGATCCACACGGCCTCGGGTTCGTCACCGGCGACCGCTGCGGCGGCGCCGGCTGAGGTCGAGCGGAATCCGGTCATGGACCGCCAGCTGATCACCACGTCGCCGCCCGACTGGACCAGGGCATCGAGCAAGGCCGCTCGGGATTCGCGGGGGACGCCGATCCGGATGTTGCCCGGCTCGGGAACGGGGATGAACCAGAAGGTGGCGCCGATGCTGGCCAGAGGTGGCAGCAGTGCCTCCACGGCCGCGTGCTCCAGGCGGTGCAGCTCGTCGTTGTTGGGCAGGTCCAGGAACGTCGCGGCAGCTTGCCGCGGTTGCGCGCCGGGTCCCACCGGCATCGGGGAGCGACCAGGCCCCATCCCGACGAACAGGGCCCGCAGCCGTCTGCTGGCCCGGGCTCGGGCTCGTCCCCTCGCGCGCCCCATGCCCAGGACAATAGCTGGACCTGATCACAACCCTCGATGTTGCCGGCGCGGCGCCGCCGCTGAATGCTGCGGGGCTGGGTCAGGTCAACCCTTCTCGAAGCGCGACGGGGTGGGTAGGCGATGTGCCAGCGCGCGCGGCACCTCGTCGAGCAGTTCCGACCAGGCGATTGCCGGATCCGATGCCAGGTTCGGGCAGAGGTAGTCCACATCCCGTCGTCGGGCCTGCACCTGCAGATCGCGCAGACCTGACCGCCCGGAGAGGTCCACATAGCGGTTGGTCATGTGCACCTGCTCGGCGCGGCCCGTCAGCAGGGCCAACCAGGTGTGCAGGAACACAGGCGCCAGGTCGCAGCTGGAGCGCAGCGGTCTGCATTCGGTGGCTGCGAGGTCGCGGGGGAACCGCGAGGCCATCTCCGCGTGCAGGCTCCGGCGCTGGGGGTTCGGGGTATGGGCGACCAGGGTGAGTGCCCGTCCGAGACCCGCTTCGGCCAGCAGGTCACGGGCATTGCGGGCACCGTTGACAGCCGCGGAGTCCGCAGACGTCGGGGGGCCGGGTGGGACCGGCAGACGGGTCAGGCAGACCCGGGGCCGACCATCAGGGGCATACAGGTCGTTGGGTCGTACCGCGCGGGTGACCAGGACATCGTCGTTGAAGTAGACGAAGTGTTCGGCCAGGCCATCGATGCGCCACATCGCGGCCTCGATGGCATGGGAGTTGAAGGTCGGCAACGCGTCCGGTCGCATGAACTCGTCGTGCGTGACCACCCGGAGGGCCCGGGTGTCCAGCCAGTCGGGAAGCGCCTGCCCCGAGGTGACCAGCACCACCTCGCGGACCCACGGCATGTTCCGATCGATCCCGCGCAGTGCGTACCGAAGCTCCCCCAGGCTGCGGAAGCGAGCCGTGTCCCCTGCTCCCCGTGGGGAACCCGCCGCAGGCGAGGACGCGATCACGCGGTCGCGGCGCTCACGCCAGCTCGAGTCGCGGTCATCCACCCACGTGATCACCGCGTCGATGTCCATGGCAGCCAGGGGTTCGCGCGCCCTGGCCTGGCGCCCGGCTGACACCGTGTCCTGCCCACGGCCTCGTAGCCGCCGCTTGACCGGCTCGACGGCCTCGCGGACGCGAGACTCGAGCGACACCGCGAGTGCCCTGGGTCGATTCACCTTCCCCCTGTCGATCGCTGTCGCGCTGGGTCACACCCGGCGCAGGCCGAAGGTGAGTCCGAGGTCGTCGTCGCCTCCGGTGAACTCCTGGGCACTCGCCAGGTCGCCTGCTCCCGTCAGCACCGACACGGCCAGGACCTCGTCGCCGATGTCACCGGAGTGCGCCTCCAGCGCCGCTGCCAACTCCGGGGAGTCAGCTTCGAGCCACAGCTCGATCCGGTCACTGACCGCCAGCCCGGCGGACTTGCGGGCCTCCTGCACGGTCCGGACCACCTCACGGGCCAGCCCACGCCCCACCAGCTCGGGGGTCAGCGCCAGGTCCAGGGCCAGGGTGTCGCCGGCGTCAGTGGCCACCGCCCAGCCCTCCCGGGGGGTCTCGGTGATGACCACATCGTCAGCGCCGACCTCGACCGGTGAGCCGTCCACCTGCACCGTCGCCGACCCGGTCGAGCGTATGGCCGCGGTCACCGTCACCGGGTCCGCGGCAGCGATCGCGGCCGCCACCGGCTGGGTCCCCTTGCCGAACCGCCGCCCCAACGAGCGGAAGTTCGCCTTGACCGACACGTGCACCAACTCGTCGGTGGTCGCATCCCCGGAACCGCCGAGACTGACCACCGACACGACATTGAGCTCCTGGGCCAGTTGGTCGCGCAGCTCAGCGGACAAGTGTTCCCACCCCGGCGCGGACACCAGCGCGCGGCCCAGCGGCTGGCGGGTGCGCACCTTGCCCTCGGCGCGGGCCGCCCGGCCCAGCTCCACCAGGCGCCGGACCAGCCCGACCTGCTCGGCCAGCGCCGGGTCGGCCAGCTCGCCGGAGTCCTCGGGCCAGTCCTGCAGGTGCACGGAATCGTCGGGTGTGGCCGCGAACAGGTCGCCCCAGACCCGCTCGGTGATGAAGGGCGTGAACGGCGCCATCAGCAGCGTCACCGTGCGCAGGCACTCGTGCAGCGTGTGCAGCGCGGCCGGGTCGCCGTCCCAGAAACGTCGTCGCGAGCGGCGCACGTACCAGTTGGACAGATCGTCGATGTAGGCCGCGAGCATCCGGCCCGCCCGCTGCGTGTCGTAGCTGTCCAGGGCCGCAGTGACCTCGCGGGCCAACCGACTGGCCTCGGCCAGGGCCCACCGATCCAGGACCGGACGCTCGGCCAGCGCGGGGGCGTCGGCGGGATCAGCGACGAAACCGGCCGTCCGCGCGTACAGCGACTGGAACGACACCGTGTTCCAGTACGTGAGCAGCGTGCGGCGGACCACGTCGGCGATCGCGGCGTGGCCCACCCGGCGGGCCTGCCACGGCGAGCCTGCGGCCAGCATGAACCAGCGCACCGGGTCCGCCCCGTACTCGTCCATGAGCGGGATCGGCTCGAGGATGTTGCCCAGGTGCTTGCTCATCTTGCGGCCGTCCTCGTCGAGGATGTGGCCCAGGCACAGCACGTTCCGGTAGGACGACTGGTCGAAGACCAGCGTCCCGATCGCCATCAGCGTGTAGAACCAGCCGCGGGTCTGGTCGATCGCCTCGCAGATGAAGTCGGCCGGGTACTTGCGCGCGAAGGTCTGCGCGCCCGTGTGCGGGTAGCCCCACTGGGCGAACGGCATCGCCCCGCTGTCGTACCAGCCGTCGATCACCTCGGGCACGCGGGTGGCAGTGTCCCCGCACGTCGGGCACGCGAAGGTGATGTCGTCGACGAAGGGACGGTGCGGATCCAGTTCGGACAGTTCCTGGCCTGCCAGCGCGCCCAGCTCGGCCAGCGACTCGATGCAGGTCAGGTGCTCCTGCGCGCAGCGCCAGATCGGAAGGGGCGTGCCCCAGTAACGGTTGCGCGACAACGCCCAGTCCACGTTGTTGGCCAGCCAGTCGCCGTATCGACCCCACTGGATCGTGCTCGGATGCCACGCCGTGTTCTCGTTCTCGCGGATCAGTGCATCCTTGATGGCGGTGGTCCGGATGTACCACGAGGGCTGGGCGTAGTAGACCAGGGGCGTGTGGCAGCGCCAGCAGTGCGGGTAGGAGTGCTCGAACTGCTCATGGCGGAACATCAGGCCGCGTGTTTCCAGATCGGCCACCAGGCTGGGGTCGGCCGCCTTGAAGAACAGACCGCCGACCATCGGGACGGTCGGGTCGAAGGTGCCATCCGGGCGCAGCGGGTTGACCACCGGCAGGCCGTACGAGCGGCAGGACACGAGGTCCTCAGCGCCGAACGCCGGTGCCTGGTGGACCAGGCCGGAGCCGTCCTCGGTCGTGACGTAGTCGGCCAGGATGACGTAGTGCGCGTCGGGGATGTCGATCAGGTCGAACGGTCGGGAGTAGCCCGTGTGCTCCAGCTCCTGACCCTGGAGCGAGGCCAGCACCTCGTGGCCCTCGGGCAGCTTCGCCTCGCGCAGTGCCTCGGCGATGACCAGTAGCTCGGAGTCACCGAATTCGCCGGGCACGCGGACCACCTGGTAGGTGGCGTCGGGCTTGACCGCGACCGCGGTGTTGGACACCAGCGTCCACGGGGTGGTCGTCCACACCAGCAGGCTGACTCCGGGGAAGCGCTCGGCCAGTGGGCCCGAGGTGACCGGCATCCGGACGTAGACCGACGGGTCGATGATGTCCTCGTAGCCCTGCGCGAGCTCGTGGTCGGAGAGCCCTGTCCCGCACCGTGGGCAGTATGGGCTGACCCGATGGTCCTGCACCAGCAGTCCGCGCTCGAAGATCTGCTTGAGCGACCACCACACGCTCTGCACGTAGGACGAGTCCATCGTCCAGTACGCGTCGTCCATGTCGACCCAGTAGCCCATGCGCTGCGTGAGCACCGCGAACTCGCCGACGTGGCGCAGCACCGACTCCCGACACTTGGCGTTGAACTCCGCCACGCCGTAGGCCTCGATGTCGCCCTTGCCAGTGAACCCGAGCTCCTTCTCGACCGCCAGTTCCACGGGCAGGCCGTGGCAGTCCCAGCCGGCCTTGCGGCCGACGTGGTAGCCGCGCATGGTGCGAAAGCGCGGGAACACGTCCTTGAAGACGCGGGCCTCGACGTGGTGCGTGCCCGGCTTGCCGTTGGCAGTCGGCGGACCCTCGTAGAACGTCCACTCCGGCGCGCCCTCGCGCCGCGCCAGGGAGCGGTGGAACACATCGTGGGTCGCCCAGTGCGCCAGGACCTCGCGGTCCAGCGCGGGCAGGTCGACCTTCGCCGGGACGTCGGCGTAGGGCCGGGCAGCATGTGGCTGGGCCGCGGCAGGCGGGGGTGAGATGTGTTGCGCACTCATGGGTCGTGTCCTCAGTCGGGGGCAGGTGCCGATTCTAGTGGCGCACCGCTCCGGTGCAGCCGCATCCAGCCGGGGCGGACCCTCCTTGTGTGTGGGGGCGCGGACTGCTGCTGGGATAGTGGCGTGGTGATCGGGGACCGACGACGTGGCCGGCGATGCAGTCGCCCGCGGTGACCTCCGCGCGCCTACGCCGGACCCTGATGCTGTTGGGTCCGGGCTTCGTCGCGGCCGTGGCCTACATCGACCCGGGCAACGTGGGCACCAATGTGGCCGCCGGTGCCCAGTTCGGCTACCTGCTGCTCTGGGTCATCGTGGCGGCGAACCTGACCGCCGTGCTCGTGCAGTACCTGGCCGCCAAGGTGACGATCGCGACGGGCAGGACCCTGCCCGAGTTGTGCCAGGCGCGCTACTCGCCGCCGGTCCGGCTCGGGCTCATGTTGCAGTCCGAGGGGGTGGCCATAGCCACCGACCTGGCCGAGGTCATCGGTGGGGCGATCGCCCTGCAACTGCTCTTCGGCACGCCGCTGCTGATCGGCGGGGTCGTCACCGGTGCGGTCTCCCTGGTGATCCTGGCCATCCAGTCCCGCCGCGGCCAGGTTCGCTACGAGCACGCCATCCTGCTGCTCCTCGCGGTGGTCCTGGTGGGTTTCCTGTGGTCGGCCATCGCCTCCAGCCCTACGTTGTCCGGCGTGGCCAGTGGCCTGGTCCCTCGGCTGCAGGGGGTCGACAGCCTCGTGCTGGCCACCGGCATCCTGGGCGCCACGGTGATGCCGCACGCGATCTGGCTGCACGGCGCGCTCGTGCGCGACCGGCACGGCGACGTCTCGGGTGACCCGGTCGGCCGGCAGCGCATCCTGGCCGCCACCAGGGTCGACGTCGGCCTGGCGATGATCCTGGCCGGGACCGTGAACGCTGCGATGCTGATCGCTGCGGCGGCCGCCCTCAAGGGGTCCGGCGCGGAGACGATCCAGGACGCGCACGCAGCCTTCGGCGCCGTACTGGGATCGGTGGCCGCCCTGCTGTTCGCGTTGGCGCTGCTGGCCAGCGCCCTGGCATCCTCGAGCGTGGGCACCTACGCGGGTGCGGTGATCCTCGAGGGTTTCGGCGGTCGGCGCATCCCGTTGTTCACCCGCCGGATGATCGCGCTGGCACCGGCCCTGGGCATCCTCGCCCTCGGCGTGGACACGACCGAGGCGCTGGTCATCTCCCAGGTGGTGCTCTCCTTCGGCATCCCGTTCGCGCTGGTGCCCCTGGTCGTCCTGACCAGTGACCGTGGGCTCATGGGCGACCTGGTGAACCGGCGCGGCACCACGCTGGTGGCCGGCATCATCGCGGCCGCGATCAGCGTGCTCAACATCACCCTGATCGCCCTGCTGGCCACCTGATCCGTTCTTCTCCCGCGCGCGGAGGCCTGAGCTCCGGTAGCCGGTGGGCGCCGGGCCCCCTACGGTCACAGGAGTACCTGAGTTCGGATCCTGGGCGTGCCGGCACGCGGTCGCGCCAGGGCTCACCCACAGCACCGGGAGGCAGTCATGGCCCAGCAGACGTTCCTGATCATCGGCGGGGGACAGGCCGGCGCGAGCGCGGCCGCGACCCTGCGCGCGGAGGGCTTCACCGGACGGGTGGTCCTGCTGGCCGGCGAGGACGAGGTCCCCTACGAGCGTCCGCCCCTGTCCAAGGACTACCTGACCGGCCAGGCCGAACGTTCCGCAGCGCAGGTCAACCCCGAGACGTGGTACGCGGAGAACGACATCGAGCTGCGCCGCGGCGTGCGGGTCGAGTCGCTGCAGCTCGACGCCCACGAGGTGGTCCTCACAGGTGGCGAGCGATTGAGCTACGACAAGCTCCTCCTCGCGACGGGGGCTTCAGCGCGGCGCCTGACCGGGCAGGCCTTCCCCGAGGTGGCCGGGGTGCACTACCTGCGCACGTTCGCGGACGCGGAGTCGTTGCGCGAGGCGTTGACTGCCCAAGACCTCCGGGTGGTCGTGGTGGGCGCCGGCTGGATCGGACTCGAGGTGGCCGCTGCCGCCCGCGGCTACGAGCACCTGGTGACGGTGCTCGGCCGGGAGGACGTCCCGCTCGAGGCAGCGCTGGGTGCCGAGCTCGGCCACTACTTCGGCGATCTGCACGTGCGCAACGGCGTGGACCTGCGCATGCAGGTGGAGGTCGCCGCGTTCGAAGCGTCCGGCGGGCGGGTCACCGGCGTGCGCCTGGCCGACGGCGAGGTCGTGCCCGCCGACCTGGTCGTCGTGGGGATCGGCGCCGTACCCAACGCTGAGCTCGCGGACTCCGCAGGTCTGGCTGTGGACGACGGCGTGCTCGTCGATGCCTCCCTGAGCGCCGGGCAGGACGTCTACGCCGCCGGCGACGTGGCCAACGCGATGCATCCGGTGCTCGGTCAGCGGCTTCGGGTCGAGCATTGGGCGCACGCCGACCGGCAGGGCAAGGCAGCTGCGCGCTCGATGCTCGGGCAGGACGTGTCCTACGACCGGGTGCCGTTCTTCTTCACCGACCAGTACGACCTGGGGATGGAGCTCTCCGGCTACGGCCCGCTGATGGCCGATGCCCGGGTCGTCTACCGCGGCACTGCCTCATCCGGGGAGTTCATCGCGTTCTGGGTCAGTGGCGAGGATGCCTCGGCCCGGGTGGTCGGCGGGATGAACGTCAACATCTGGGATGTCAATGATCAGATCGACGCACTGGTGGCGTCCGGGCGGTCAGTGCCCCTGGCGCGTCTCCTGGACCCGGACGTGGACCTCGGCGACCTCTGAGCGCATACCTTGAACTGCGCTGCGGCTGAGTGAGGGCATCTCCACCTTCACCGCGCAGCGTTCCCATGGTCCGTGACCCTGCCCGGTTCTGGGTCCTCGACTCGATGCAGCGAAACCCTGCCGCCGTTCTGGTCGTATGGCGGCCGGCTGCAAGCCGGGCCGGCGAACCTTGCCGGGTCAATGGTCGCTGGAACCACGGGCCAGCGCCCAGGGGACGACCACATTCACGGCTACGTTGGATCGCCGCCCGGCTCATCACTCGATATGCGACCACAAGGACGGCAAGGTTCTGCCAGGGTGCAGCGCTGAGGCATTCCTCCGCTTCCTTCATGCCCGCCCGGGTGGGATGGATGAGTGGCGTGACCGCGGGTACCAGGTGGACACGGCGTCACCTGGTGGTGGCTGGCGCGGTCGAGGAGGGGCGGGTTCATGGCGACGTCGAGCAGCGATCGCACGGAGGTGGTCGGGACCGAGGCGGTGAGCATCCGAGGGCCGGGCATCCTGCTCGGGGTAGGCCTTGGGGGGTTCGTGGACGGCATCCTGCTGCACCAGATCCTGCAGTGGCATCACATGCTGACCGGCACCGGCAGCGACAACCTGGGGCTGGATCGCTACCCCGCCGACACGGTGCATGGGTTGCAGATCAACACGGTGTGGGACGGGTTGTTCCACACCTTCACCTGGCTCTGTGTCCTGACCGGGTTGGGGCTGCTCTACTCCCGGGTCGCCCACTCGCGCGGACGGGTCTGGGGGTCGAGGGTCCTGTGGGGCTGGGTGCTTGTCGGATGGGGGGTGTTCAACCTCGTCGAGGGCGTGATTGACCACCACATCCTGGGGATCCACCATGTGCGCTCTGGGCCAGACCAGGCGTTGTGGGATGGGTCCTTCCTCGCGCTCGGCGCCGTGCTGGTGGCCGGTGGCTGGTTGTTGCAGCGGGGCGGCGCCCCGATCGACCCCGGCGCTCCGATCGACCGCGACGGCCTCGCCGGTGGGGATTAGCGGCGATGACCCACCACGGTACGAGCGGGGCCGACGCACCGGCGGTCGTGGCGGTCCTTCTGTGCACGGCCCTCGCACTGGGGTATGGGGCCATGGCAGCGCGACGTCACCGGGAAGCTCGCGGCTGGAGTGCTGCGCGGACGGGGAGCTTCCTGATCGGCGCCGGGCTGCTCGCGGTGGGCCTGCTGCCCGAGGTGTCCCTGTGGCCGGTCCACGATTTCCGCACGCACATGCAGCAGCACCTGCTCGTCGGCATGCTGGCCCCCCTGGCGCTGGTCCTCGGCGCTCCGGTGACCCTGCTGCTGCGGTCCCTGCCCCGCCACCACGCCCGAAGCCTCACCGCCGTGCTGCGCTCCCGTCCGGCGCACCTGCTGACCCATCCGGCCCTGCTGCTGACACTCAGCCTCGGCGGGCTCTGGCTGCTGTACTGGACACCGCTCTATCAGCGCACGATGGAGCACCCGTCGTTGCACCATCTCGTGCACATCCATCTCCTACTCGTCGGGGTGGCTTTCGCGTGGGTCATCGCTGGACCAGACCCCGCGCCGAAACGGCCCAGCGTGCGGGCGCGACTCGTGCTGCTCGGGATGGCCGTGGCCGGGCACTCGATGCTCTCGCAACTGTTGTACGCCGGGGTCGGCGTCCGCGTTCCCGTCCCAGCGGTGCAACTGCGTGGCGGGGCCGAGCTCATGTATTACGTCGGGGACCTCGCCGAGCTGGCCCTGGCCCTCGCCCTCCTGGCCACCTGGCGCCCCACGCGCATACCGGCTGCGGTGGCGCAGCGGCCACGCGGCGTGATACGTCCGTCACGTCCCGCCACTTCGGAAGCCTGACCAGGAGCCTCACGTGCTGGGCGGCCGACCGAGGCGAGTCCCGACGAAGTCGCACGAGGGACAGGACGCTGGGGTGTCTGCGTGCCTGTCGAGCAGCGTTAGGGATGAAGGGGCACATGACGGGTAGGAGGCAGCGCCCCCGTGACGTGGTGGCCCACAGTTCTTCACGGGCAACCACCCAGCGGCGACCGCTGACGAGACTCGACGACTCGTCGGGATCGCTCCCGGGGTCGATGCAGGGGTGTGTGCGGGTCGTGGTTACGGGTGTGTGCGAGGAAGGAAGGCACGTGGAGGCGAACAAGCCAGCAGAAGTGGTCAAGGATCTGGCCGCGGCGGGGGCAGCGGCCGTGGAGGCCGCAGCGCACGCGGTGTCGGGTGCGGTGCCTGCCCCGCCGGGGGCGCCGGGGGCCGAACCTGCACGGGTCGCCGAGCCGACCCAACCCGTGGATCCACTGCCAGCCAAGGCGGATCAAGCCGGGCCGGGGATGCGCACGGCCTCGGGGGCCGAGGTGGACGCCCCGGCGGATCGCCGCGCACAGCAGGGCGCGTACCTGACCACGTCCCAGGGGTTGCGCCTGCACGACACGGATCACTCGCTGAAGGCCGGCCCGCGGGGCCCGACGTTGCTCCAGGACCACCACCTGCGCGAGAAGGTCACCCATTTCGATCACGAGCGCATCCCTGAGCGGGTGGTGCACGCCCGCGGGGCCGGGGCGCATGGTGTGTTCGTGGCCAACGGTGCTGCCAGTGCGGTGTGCCGGGCCGAGTTCCTGGGCAAGGGCGTGCGGACGCCGGTGTTCGTGCGGTTCTCCACGGTACTGGGTTCGCGGGGTTCAGCGGACACGGTGCGAGACACCCGCGGTTTCGCGACGAAGTTCTACACAGGCCAGGGCACGTTCGACCTGGTGGGCAACAACATGCCGGTGTTCTTCATCCAGGACGGGATCAAGTTCCCGGACGTGATCCACGCGGCCAAGCCACATCCGGACCGGGAGATCCCTCAGGCGCAGAGCGCGCATGACACGTTCTGGGACTTCGTGTCGCTGCACACCGAGGCCCAGGCCCACACGATGTGGAACATGTCCGACCGGGGCATCCCTCGCTCGTTGCGGATGATGGAGGGCTTCGGGGTCCACACGTTCCGGCTGGTCGATCAGGAGGGCGGGACCGTTCTGGTGAAGTTCCACTGGAAGCCGGTCCTCGGGGTGCACTCGCTGACCTGGGAGGAAGCGCAACTGGCCGCCGGGTTCGACCCCGACTTCCACCGCCGCGACCTGGCCGACGCGATCGAGTCAGGCGCCCATCCCCAGTTCGACCTCGGGATCCAGGTGTTCGAGGATGCCCCGGATCAGATGTTCGAGGGGATCGACCTGCTCGATCCGACCAAGTTCGTCCCCGAGGAGCTGGCCCCGGTGCAGGTCGTCGGTCAGATGACGCTGACGGCCAATCCGACGAACTACTTCGCAGAGACCGAGCAGGTCGCGTTCCACGTCGGCAACCTGGTGCCCGGGATCGAGGTCACCGACGACCCGCTGCTGCAGGTGCGCCTGTTCTCCTACATCGACACCCAGCTGACTCGCCTCGGTGGGCCGAACTTCGCCCAGATCCCGATCAACCGCCCCCACGCCCCGGTCAACGACATGCTCCGAGATGGTTTCCACCAGCACGCGGTGCACTCGGGCGTGGCTCCCTACCGGCCCAACTCGTTGGACGGCGGATGCCCGTTCGTCGCCGGGGAGGACGCCGGTGCCTACGTGGAGCAGCCGGTGCGGGTCGCCGGTGCGAGCAAGGTCCGCCGGTCCCCGCAGTCCTTCGACGACCACTTCGGCCAGGCGCGACTGTTCTGGGCCAGCATGAGCCTGGTCGAACGGGAGCACATCGTGGGGGCCTACACCTTCGAACTGGGCAAGTGCTACGAGCAGTCCGTCAAGGTGCGTCAGCTGCAGGCCCTGGCCAACATCGATCCCGTGCTCTGCCAGGAGGTCGCCGCCGGTCTGGGGCTGCCTGCTCCCGTCGCGACCGAGGCACTCGTGCCGGCGGTGGCCAGCCCCGCCCTTTCTCAGGTGGGCGCTCAGTGGCCCATCGAAGGACGCGTTGTGGGCATCGTCGTCGGTGACTCGGCCGATCTGGGCGAAGTGGACCTGGCGCGAGTCCAGGTGCACCAAGCAGGTGCCCTCCCGCTGGTGATCGCCGCAGTGGGCGGGGAGCTGGCCGACGGCAGCAGCGTCCAGCGCACGTTCCTGACCGCGCGGTCGATCGAGTTCGACGCCCTCCTGCTCGCCGGGGCGCCCACCGTCGCCTCCCAGGGGCAGCCGCCCCAGGATGCCCGCGCCGACCAGTCCTCCGCGATGGCCGGCCTGGACCCGCGCGTGGAGCTGCTGGTCCACGAGTGCTTCCGGCACGCCAAGGCAGTGGGCGGTTGGGGGCAGGCCGCCGGCGCATTGACGAACCTCGTCGGACACGGGTTGGGCGTGGTCACCGACGACGACCCCGCGACGGTGACCCGCGAGGTGCTGGACCTCCTGCCCGCCCACCGCGTCTGGCAACGGTTCACCAACCACCTGCACTGAACCTCACCCGCTGCCCTGCGGTGCTGTCGACCAAGAGGGCGGGATGCGCCGTGCGGTCGGGGTCCTGCCGGGGTTGCACCGTTGGGTCGAAGCGCTGGTTCCAGGTCCGGTAGGTGGGTTGGGTGACCGCGCTGGGGGTAGTGGTCGTGGGCAGGCCACGCAAACAACATCCGAGCAGCAGGGTCCTCCGGGCTGAGGGATGCGCAGGCCGTTCTGGGTTCTTCGCTTGTGGATGTCGGTCGGGGTTCGTCCGTCGATGCCGTGGGAGGTGGGTGTGAGCATTTTCGTGGCCTCGGTGCCGGGCGGGCACGTATATGTCCGGCACCTCTCGCCCCCGGAAGCACCCACTGACACCCCTGCCGGCGCTGATCCGGGCCAGGCGGCCTTCCCCACGGTGGTCCGTCTGCCTGACCCGCCGTCGGGGATATCGCCTGATTCTCCGTGGTGGCCGCCGCGGATGCTGACCAGCGCCTGGGTGCACGAGCATGCGCACGAGTTCGACCTGATGCACATCCACTTCGGATTCGATGCCGTCTCACCGCAGGATCTGACCGAGTTGGTGACCGCGCTGCGCGCACATGCCAAGCCGCTGGTCCTGACCGTGCACGACCTGCGCAACCCGCACCACCGCACTGTCCAGATGCACGACGCCCAACTAGGGGTCCTGGTTGGCGCCGCCGACCATCTGATCACCCTGACGTCGGGTGCGGCGTCAGTCATCGCGGAACGCTGGGGGCGTACGGCCACCGTCCTACCGCATCCGCA
Source organism: uncultured Actinomycetes bacterium (assembly GCA_963798745.1). GTDB lineage: Bacteria > Actinomycetota > Actinomycetes > S36-B12 > CAIYMF01 > Prado023. Next base: position 175,682 of record CAWCUF010000006.1, on the reverse strand, counting down.
CGTCGCGCCCCGGTCGTGGATCGAGCGTCCCCGTAGCCGCAACAGTGCTTTCGTGGTCGGCCTGCACGCCAAGAGCCTGCGGGCGAACATGGATCCGGCCACCGACCTGGACGCGGTCCTGGCGGCTTTCACCACGATGCCCGGCGCAGTGCTGCGCGTGGACGTGCACACCGATGTGATGTCACCGGGCTTCCCCCGTCACGATCCGGCGTTCTCGGCCCATCTGCGTGACCTCGAGGACCGGGGCAGGATCGATCTGCGCGTGCACGACTACTTCACCGACGAGCAGCTGTGGGAGTACCTGCAGGGGCTGGATGCGTCGGTGCTGCCCTACCGGTTCGGGACCCACTCCGGATGGCTGGAGGCATGCCACGATCTGGGCACCTGGGTGATCGCGCCGGACTGCGGCTTCTACGCCGAGCAGCATCCGGTCCACTCGTACCGCGCCGACGGCCCGCAGCGCAGCGCGTCCCTGACCCAGGCGGTCCGGGACGTGTACCAGAGATCGGTGGCAGGCGAGCACGCGCCGCGGCCGACCTGGCGCGACCGGTCCGATCAGCGGGTCCGCCTCGCGGCGGCGCACGCGCGGATCTACTCCGACCAGCTCTGCGGTGAACTGTCATGCACGTCGTGATCCTGGCCTCGGCGCGCCATCCCTTGCGTCAGCCCTTCGCCGGGGGGCTGGAGTCGCTGACGTGGGCGTTGGTGCGCGGGTTGCGCGCTCGCGGGATCGAGGTGACCCTGTTCGCCGGTCAGGGCAGCGATCCCAGCCTGGGCGCCCGGGAGCTCACGGTGGCGCCACTGGTCCTGAGCCAGTCCGCCCGCGCAGACGTGTCGATGCCCCCCGAGCCCTGGCTGCGCGAGCACCACGCCTACCTGCAGGTGATGCTCGAGTTGGCCGACCGCCGTGATGTCGACGTCATCCACAACAACAGCCTGCACTATCTGCCGGTCGCACTGGCGCAGGGCTGCCCGGCCCCCCTGCTCACGACCCTGCACACCCCGCCCACTGCCTGGCTGGAGCCGGCCATCGCGCTGATGGACCAGTCCCGCAGCCGGTTCGTGGCCGTCAGCGAGCACACCGCGTCCCAGTGGGCGCATGTGACTCGTGCCGGTGTCGTGCGCAACGGTGTGGACACCGACCGGTGGGTGCCTGGACCCGGTGGTGCGGACCTGGTGTGGGTGGGCCGGATCGTGCCGGAGAAGGCCCCACACGAAGCCGTGCGGATCGCCGCGGCCAGCGGTCGGCGGATCCGGCTGGCCGGACCGGTCTCAGACCCGGTCTACTTCCGCGAGCGGGTGCAGCCGTTGCTGGGCCCGAACGCGCAGTATGTGGGACACCTGGACACCGACGGGCTACGTACCCTGGTCGGGCACAGCGCAGCCACGGTGCTGACCCCCGAATGGGAGGAGCCCTACGGCCTGGTGGCCGCGGAGTCGATGGCCTGTGGCACTCCCGTGGTCGGATACCGCCGTGGCGGGCTGGCCGAGTTCGTCCCGGAGCACTGCGGGGTCCTGGTGGACCCCGGCGACGCCACTGCCGCTGCGGCAGCCGTGGCCCACGTGGTTGCCCTCGATAGGCGGGCGTGCCGGGCACACGCCGTCAAGGACTGCTCGCTGGAGGTCATGGTCGATTCCTACGTCCAGGCCTACGTCGACCTGCATGCACAGTCGCAGGTCGCGGCGTGATCGGCTACTACGCCCACGATCAGGGGTCGGGGCACCTGACTCGGATGCAGACCATCGCCGCGGCCCTCGACGAACCGGTGTGGGCGCTGAGCAGCGCGGACCGGCCCATCCGCTGGCGGGGCGGCTGGACCTCACTGGCCCGCGACGACACCCCCACGGCGGGGGACCTGGCGGACCGGGACCCAACCGCGCACGGGGTGCTGCACTGGGCTCCGCGCCACCACAGCGGCTTGGCCCGCCGCTCGGCCCAGGTCACCGCGTGGGCCGCTGAACATGCCCCGCGCGCGCTCGTGGTCGACGTGTCGGTGGAGATCGCGCTGCTGGCGAGGCTCTGCGGGGTCCCGACCGTGGTGGTGGCGATGCCTGGGCACCGCCAGGACCCCGCCCACCGGCTCGCCTACGACAGTGCCGAGGCGCTGCTGGCACCGTGGCCACGTGGGGCGCACGATCGCGACTGGCCACGGCACTGGACCGAGAAGGCCTGGTTCGTCGGGGCCATCTCCCGGTTCGACCACCGTACGCCGCCCGTCGCGCGGGCAGCTTCGGAGCGCCGCAGGGTGCTCGTGATGTGGGGCTTCGGCGGGCGGGCCACGACAGCAGCTCAGGTGCAGGCCGCTGCGGCGGCCACCCCGGAGTGGACGTGGGTCGAGCGCTCCCCGCTCACCTCGCGGGCCGAGGACGCAGTCGTCGACCTGTGGAGCGACCTGGTGGCCGCCGATGTGGTGGTCACCCATGCCGGGCAGAACGCGGTCGCGGAGGTGGCTGCGGCGCGCCGGCCCGCCGTGGTCGTAGCCCAACCCCGTCCCCACGACGAGCAGGTCGCCACCGCCCGCAGGATCGACGAGTGCGACATCGCTGTCGGGTGCGAGACCTGGCCCGACGCATCCGCCTGGCCGAAGCTGCTGGCCCGGGCCTCCTCGCACACAGGGCAGGAATGGGACCGATGGTCCACCGGCAGCGGCGCTGCGCAAGCCGCCCGGCACCTGCGCGATCTCGCCTCCGGCAGCCCGATTCCCAGGCAGGCGGCGCGCGGATGACCGCAACCCGGACAGCGGTGATCACGATCGCGCACGGCCGCCACGAGCACCTTCGCGGGCAGGCCTGGGGGTTGACCCACCAGACGCGCCCCGCGGATGTGCACGTCGTGGTGGCCATGAACGACCCGCAGGTCGCGCAGGTCGCTCGCGCACACCTCCCCGGCGTGCTGACCCCGCAACTCACCGTGGACGGGACGGACCTCCCCCTGGCAGCGTCCCGCAACGCTGGGGCCGCAGCAGCCATCGAGGCTGGCGCAGAGCACCTGATCTTCCTCGATGTCGACTGCATCCCCGGTCCGGGGACCGTGGCCCGCTACCACCAGGTCCTGCTCGAACTCGCCGGCACCGCCCGGCCCGTCGTGGCCTGCGGTGAGGTCACCTACCTGCCAGCCGTCGAGCACCCCGCGGACTACCGAACCTCGCAGTTGCCGCACCTGGCCCGACCGCACGTCGCCCGGCCAGGTCTCGGGCCCGAGGAGATGGTGTGGGACGGGGACGTGCGGCTGTTCTGGTCGCTGTCCTTCGCCATCACCTCCCCCGACTGGCAGCGCATCGGCGGCTTCTGCGAGGACTACGTGGGGTACGGGGGCGAGGACACAGACTTCGGGCAACTGCTCGCCGCCGCTGGGGGCAGCCTGCTCTGGGTGGGTGGGGCCCCGGCCTATCACCAGCACCACGGGTCGCACTCCCCACCCCTTCACCATCTGAGGTCCATCGTGGCCAATGCCAACGTGTTCCTCGACCGCTGGGGCTGGCTACCGATGCACGGGTGGCTCGAGGACTTCGCCGACCGGGGGTTGGCTCGTCCTGATTCGCGCAGCGGACGCTGGCAGGTCAGTGGCCAGCCGTGAGCGTAGGAAGCCGCGCACATCGGCGGGGATCGTTGCCGCGGTTGCGGGTAGGTGTCGCGGGACCAGGGTTTCGCGGGCGGGCAGTTCGACCTGCGGGCCAGTTTCTCGTATCGGTGGAGTTTGCAGCTGAGGCGGAGGACCGATGGCTGATCCTGTGGCCGGGCTGCCGTTTCTCATTGGCGGCACCCCGTTGGTGGAGCTGGTGAGGCTGAGCCCGCCAGGCGGGCCGCGCGTGCTCGTGAAGTGGGAGCAGGCCAACCCCGGTGGCAGTGCCAAGGATCGTCCGGCGGCCCGGATGATCGCCGAGGCGATGGCGAGCGGTCAACTGCGCCCGGGCGGCACGGTGGTGGAGTCCAGCTCGGGCAACCTGGGGGTCGCCCTGGCGCAACAGGCCGCCTACTGGGGGCTGCACTTCGTCTGCGTGGTCGATCCGCGGTCCAGCGCGATCAACCGTCGCCTCATCGAGGCGTACGGCGGGGTCGTGCACATGGTCAGCGAACCCGACCCTGTGCATGGCGACTGGCTGCGCGCGCGTCTGGACGCCGTCCAGGCGCTCGTGGACAACATCCCCGATGCCTGGTGGCCCAACCAGTACGCCAATGAGTTCAACCCTGCAGCGCACCGGGACACCACGATGCCCGAGGTGGTGGCCTCGCTGGGCTTCGCCCCTTCCGCGCTGTACGTGGCCACCAGCAGCACGGGCACGTTGGTCGGCGCTGCGCAGTGGCTGCAGGCCAACGGGCACGAGACCGGAGTCGTCGCGGTCGACGCTCAGGGCAGTGTGCTGTTCGGGGGAGCCCGCGGGGAGCGCTGGCTGCCCGGGTTCGGGGCGGGGGTGGTCCCGGCCCTGGCCGCGCGGGCCCACCCCGAGCGAGTCGTGCGCGTCGACGACCTGGACTGCGTTGTCGGGTGCCGGTTGCTGGCGCGCTGTGAGGGTTTGCTCGTCGGTGCCTCCGCGGGCGGTGTGGTCAGCGCCTTCCGGCAGGACAGTGCTCGGTACGGACCGGCGGACACCGTGGTGCTGATCGCCCACGACGGCGGCGCCCGCTACCTGGACACGGTGTACGACGACGACTGGGTCGGCGCTGTGCTGGGATGCCCGGCCCCGCAACTGCGGCACCGGGTCGCCACCGCTGCGCGCGACGTCGGGGTAGTGCCCGCTGCGCCGGTCGGGGCGTGATGACCAGCGGCGAACGGGTGGCGATCGTGGGCGCTGGACCGCGGGCGGCCTACGCCCTGGAACGGCTGGCGACGCTGGGCTCCGAGCACTGCGTACCGCTGCCGACGGTGGACGTGATCGCCCCGGGCAGCGACCTGGGACCCGCGGAGATCTACCGCGCGGGGCAACCGGACTGCTTCCGGCTCAACGTGGCCTCGGCGGCCGTGCATGCCTGGAACGTGGCGGGTCCGCCGACGGGCCCGTCCCTGGACCAGTGGCGCGCGCGATGGCATCCCGGGTCCCTGCCCGACCAGTTCCCCCCGCGTGCGCTGGTGGGTCAGTACCTGGCCGAGGTGGGGCGCAACGTGCGGGCGCGTGTGCCCGGTGCACGCATCGACGCGCGGGTGCTGCGCGTGGAACGCGCCGGGCCGAAGTTCGCCGTGCAGTTCGAGGGCCGCGAGGGAGCACGCACGCGGCGCTACGGCGAGGTCCTGCTCGCGGTGGGCCACGCCCGTGCGTGGTCAGGTGCCCTGGCGCATCGGTGGCGCAGCCCGCTGCCGCTGGCGCGCGTCTACCCCGCCGCCGAACTGCTGCGCCACACCGAGCAGATGGGTGGGGGAGCCGATCCGCTGGTAGTCGTTCGGGGGGCTGCCCTCACCGGGCTTGACGCCGCACTCCTGCTCACCCAACCCGAACCCAGCCCGGCGCGGGTGCTGCTGGTCAGCCGCAGCGGCAGGCTGATGGCGCCCAAGACCGATCCCTCGGTGCTGGCAGCGGTCGGTGACCCGGAGCTGCTCGTCGAGCCCGCGTCCAGCGCACTGCGCGACGAGGGTACCGGTGTCGCCCGGGCGGTGGCCGACGCGGCGACCCGCATCCTCACCGGGGCCCTCGGTGCCCGGGTCGGCCGGGCTCGGGCGGCCAGCGAGGTGAGCTCGGCCATCGCTGTCATGCGCGGCCCCGCCACGGAGGATCCGCGGGAGTGGCTGCGGCATCGACTGGCTATCGCCACGGGCCAGGCAACTGCCGACGGCGCGTGGGCTCTGGGCCAGGCCTGGCGGTTGCTCTACCCGGAGTTGGTCGCCCGCCAACGGCGGCTCGCGCACCGCGACGGCCCTCCGCTGGGCTGGGCCGACTACCGGGCGTGGTCGGTCGCGCTGGAACGGCTCGCCTTCGGTCCACCTCCGGTGAACGCCGGGGCGTTGCTGGACCTGATGGATCAGGGTCAGGTGCAGGTCCTCGAATCCAGCCAACCGCTCGACGCGCTGGCAGCGGCTCGAGGGGCGAGCCTGGTCGTGGACGCGGTCCTGGCCCCTGCGGGCATCCGAGGAGGCCGCGACCCGCTGGTCGAACAGCTCAGGTCGGCCGGCCTGCTCACTCCAGCGACGCACGGACGCGGCGCCCGGATCGATCACGAGGCCACGTGCCTGGATCCGCGCGGCCGACCGGTCCCCGGGTTGGCCGCAGTCGGTCGGATCACCGAGGATGTCGTGCTGGGCAACGATACGCTGGTCCGCTCCCTGCATCCCGAGCTCGACCATTGGGCGCGCCGGGTGCTGGGCATCGCGAGCGCCGGCCACGAGGAGGCCCGACACCGCATGAGCGACCTACGCGCTGGCTGCCAGGGCGTGGTCCCGTTGCCTGGCCGACTGCTCGCCTGGCAGCGGCGGGCCCTGAACGACGCGCCCGCCCTGGGCCGGCTGATCGACGAGCACGGGTCGCCGCTGAACCTCATCGATCCGGCACCGCTGGCCGGGCACGCCGAGGAACTGGTCGCGACCGGGCGCCGGGCCGGCGTCGAGGTGCGCGTGTTCTTCGCGCGCAAGGCCAACAAGGCGTTGGCCCTGGTCGACGCCGCCGCGGGTGCCGGCCACGGCATCGATGTCTCCTCGCAGATCGAACTCGATCAGGTCCTTGCCCGAGGAGTCGAACCCGAGCGCATCATCCTGACCGCGGCCGTGAAGCCTCGGGCGCTGCTGGAGCTGGCGCTGCGCGAGGGGGTGCCGGTCTCCCTGGACGGCCACGACGAGTTGGCGCTGCTGATGGAACTCGCGCGCGTCGCCGGGATTCGGCCCCGAGCGGTCCTGCGGTTGTGCGTCGGTTCGCCGACGGCGTCACGGTTCGGGCTGCCGGCACCCGGTTGGATCGACCTGATCGCAGACGGCGCGCTGGCGGGGGCCGACATCCAGGGCGTGCACGTCCACCAGCACGGCTACGCAGCCGCTGACCGGGTGCGCGCGATCGCCGAGGCGGTGCCGCTGATCCGGGCGGCCCGTGCCGGTGGGCATCCGGCGAGCTTCATCGACATCGGCGGCGGGATACCGATGTCCTACCTGGACGCGCCCCAGCCGTGGGAGCAGTTCTGGGACGCGCACCGCGAGGGGCTGCGCCGCGACCGACCGCTGACCTGGAAGGGTCACGGACTGGGCCTGCACGTCGCCGACGGGCACGTGACCGGCACCCCGGCGGTCTACCCCATGTGGCAGTCCCCGACCCGGGGCGAGTGGCTCACCCACGTGCTGTCCGGGCGAGTCGAGGGAGGGATCGTCGCCGAACAGTTGGCGGCCCTGGGCCTGCGCCTGAACGTGGAACCCGGTCGCGCCCTGCTCGACGGGTGCGGGCTGACCGTCGCCCGGGTGCAGGCGCGCAAGGACCGAGGCGATGGCACCTGGCTGGTCCTGCTCGCGATGAACCGGACCCAGTGCCGCTCAGCCGCCCAGGACTTCCTGCTGGACCCTGTCCTCGTGCCCCACCCAGGACCGCGGGACCCAACTCCGGCGATCGACGGGTACCTGGTCGGCGCCTACTGCATCGAGGACGAGTTGCTCACCCACCGGCGGCTGCGATTCCCCCTGGGCGTGGCCGTGGGGGACCTCGTCTGCTTCGTCAACACCGCCGGCTACCAGATGCACATCCTTGAGAGCGCGTCCCACCAGATCCCGCTGGCCCGCAACCTGGTACCTGCCGGGGACGGCTCGTGGGCGCTGGATGACATCGACCGACCGAGTCCCGCGACGCCCGACGAATGATCCCCAGGCGCAGGAACAGCAGCCTTGAGGACGGGCCGCTGCTCGTAGTCAGGCCACGCCCACGCGGGGTTGGGTGGAGCCGGGAGTCGTGGCCACCCGCTGACCCACGGGAAGGCCACAGTCTGCCGGTATCCGTCTGACGACAGGCAGGCGGAGTGGCACAGTGATAAGATTCTCCTTCGAAAAAGCGGGTAGTGGACCTGCGTGTCACGCATCGCACATCTCAGGCGGCCCGAGTCACCCCGCAGTGAGACGGCGGCGCGCTCATGACCACCGTCGCGGTGCTCGCGCACACCGGGAAGTCCTTCGGCGGTGGGCTGGCTGAGTTGCGTTCGGTTCTGCGGGATGAGGGCATCGATGCCCCCCTGTGGTACGAGGTGCCCAAGAGCAAGCGCGCCCCGATGGCAGTGCACGACGCCCTCGATGAAGGGACCGACCTGTTGTTCGTGTGGGGCGGGGACGGAACCGTCCAACGTTGCATCGACGAGATCGCCGGCACGTCCGTGACCCTGGCCATCCTGCCGGCTGGTACGGCGAACCTGCTGGCGAGCAACATGGGCATCCCGCAGGACGTGGTCCAAGCGGTGCGCATCGGGCTGCACGGCGACCGGCGAGCGATCGACACCGCCACGATGAACGGCGAGCACTTCGCAGTGATGGCCGGGGCCGGACTCGATGCATTGATGCTCGATGACGCCGATGGTGGGCTCAAGGATCGCCTGGGTCGCGCGGCCTATGTCTGGACCGGCGCGAAGAACCTGGGCGCGGATGCGGTGCAGGCCACAGTGAAGCTCGACAAGCAGGTCTTCTACCGCGGAGCGCTGTCCGCGGTGCTGGTCGGCAACATGAGCCGCGTGCTGGGCGGGATCGAGGTGTTCGACGATTCCGAACCCGACGACGGCCTGCTCGAACTCGGGGTCGTGAGCGCCGAGAGCCGGTTGCAGTGGGTGCGGGCTCTCGCCCGGGTGGCCCTCGGTCGAGCGGATGACTCGCCGTTCGTCCAGACGGGTCGCGGGCGCCGCATAAGCGTGCGACTGGCCCAGCCGCTGGCCTACGAGTTGGACGGCGGGGTCCGCGAGGACGTCCACAGGCTGAAGGTCAAGGTCCGGCCGGGGGCGGTCACCGTGGCCGTCCCAGCCGGCGGCGAGACGGGAGCACGCAGTGACTGACGCGACCACGATCAAGGATGCGGCCCGGGGCGCCAGCGACAGCCGGCCGATGGGATGGGCTGCCCGCATCGGCCTGACCGCCAGGGGCGTGGTCTACCTGTTGATGGGGTGGCTCGCCATCCTGGTGGCTCAGGGCTCGGGCAAGCACGTCGACCAGCGAGGGGCGCTGACCGAGGTGCTGGCCCAGCCGTTCGGTTCGGCCCTGGTACTGCTGATGGCCCTGGGCTTCGGAGCCTACGCGCTCTGGCGGCTCTCCGAGGCAGCTTTCGGAGTCACCGGGGAGCCGAACACTGCCGGGGCGCGTGTGAAGTCCCTGGTGCGGGCGGTCGCCTACGGCACCCTCACCTACACCGCACTCTCACTGCTGCAGGGTGCACGCGGAACGCAGGCAGGCCAACAGGGTCGGCTGGCTGCCGGGGTCATGGCGCAGCCGTTCGGGCAGTGGGCCGTGGGCATCGCCGGGGCCGTGCTCGCCGGCGTCGGCCTGATGATGGTCCACGAGGGTTGGAGCGACCGCTTCCTGCGCTACTTCGGCGCCCTGCCACCCAACGTGGGCCGCCCCGTCATCTGGTTGGGCCGAGGTGGCACGGTCTGCCGCGGCGTCGTGTTCGCGATCACTGGATGGTTGGTGATCCTGGCCGCCGTGAACGCGGACCCTGACAAGGCGGGCGGAATCGATGCGGCCTTCCGGACCCTGCTCTCCCGGCCATTCGGTCCAGCGCTGGTCGCTGTGCTGGGTATCGGACTGATGGTCTTCGGCGTCTACGGGTTGGCTGAAGCGCGATGGCGGCAGGTCCCCGACGGAGATGGGTCGTGACTCACCTGCAGGCAGGAGGTGGACGACCTGTCGGGAAACGCACTACGCATACTGCGACCGGGCCCACGGTGCACACGACCCGGCGGCCGGTGCCGCCGGCGCCGAACGGCCCATCGCTGCCGGGCCTTCCGCCGGGGCAGAAGTACCCGGAGCTCCCGCTCCCGCGCACCGCCGGTCGCCTGGCCGGTGGGGGGCTGCTGATCATCGTTGTGCTGGCCGTGCTCGGCCTTGCGTTGACCCGCGTGACGCAGGTCGCGTTCCTGACCGACTGGGAGCCGTCGGCGAACCAGTGGCTCGTCGCCAGGTCAGCTCCCGGATGGGATGCGGCCAGCCAGTGGGGCAGCCGGCTCGCTGAGACCCTCACCGCACTCGTCCTGCTGGTCCTGGGAGCCCTCGCCCTGCGGTGGTGGCTGGGTCGCTGGCGAGAGTCCTGGGCGCTGGCCATCGCGTTGACCGGGGAGCTGCTGATCTTCCTGGCTGTCAGCGCCCTGGTCAGCCGGGACCGTCCGGACGTGCGCCACCTCGATGCTGCACCGCCCACCTCGAGCTTCCCCTCCGGGCATACGGCGGCGTCGGTGGCGCTCTACGGGTTCCTCGCAGTCATCCTCTGGCGGCAGCTGCCCCAGCGCTGGTGGGCTGCCGTCGCCGTCGGCCTGTTGCTCCTGGTGCCTGCAGCTGTGGGCCTGGCCCGGCTCTACCGAGGGATGCACCACCCCAGCGACGTCCTGTTCGGGCTTGTGCTCGGTGGCGCATGGCTGTGGCTGGTGGTGAGCACGTTGCTGCAGCGATCGCCGAAGCTACGCGCGCCGGACACTCCTGCCGATTGGTCCGCCCCAGCTGAGCCGGAGGGAACCACGAGGTGACCGCCGCCGACAGAGAGAAGGAGGGCGGCCTGCTCCCCGCGCCCACCCGTCGACTGCTCGTGTGCGGGGTCGTCGCCGCCGGGGTGTTCGGGGGGTTGGCGGCCATGGTGCAGGCGCAGGTCGAGGTCGTGGAGCAGTTCGACGCACACGTGCACCAGTGGGCCCTGGACCAACGCTCAGATCTCACGATCGCGCTGGCTCGCGGCCTGTCGCTGGTCGGGGGAGGGCGGGTCACGGTCCCAGCCCTGTTCGTCGTCGGTGCGGTGGTTCCGCGGGGACCGCGACCGGCGCTGACCAGGATCGGTATGGGGGCGCTGCTCGCAGGTCTGGCCGCGCTGGGTGGCGGGGTTGGAGTCACGGTGAACCACCTGATCGGCCGGGAGCGTCCACCCGTGGGCGATTGGGCCGGGGTGGCCGCCGGGCCCTCCTTCCCCTCCGGGCACACCACCACGGCGACGCTGTTTGCCCTGGCCTGTGGGTGGGTGCTGCTGAGCCGCGTCCATGGGGCACGCGGTCGGCTCACAGTGGTGGTCGGCCTGGCGTCCTTCGCCGTGGCGGTGGGATGCGCACGGATCTGGCTCGGCGTGCACTGGCCAACGGACGTTCTTGGCGGGTGGAGCTTCGCGGTGGCGTGGTCCGTGGCCGTCGCCGCCACGGTCCTGGTCATCGCTGGCAGGAGGACTGGGCAAGTGGCGAAGGCCCAGGTTGACCGGGCTGACGCCGAGGACAGCGCTGACCGAACAGGACCCGAGCACGGCCGGCCACTGCATGGCGCGCCTGAGCGGCGGTCTCGGTGAGCCTGCTCGAGCGGTGGGTCGGTACCCGGGGCATTCGGCAGGTACTGGGGTCGTCGGCCACCCGACCCGGGGACTGGTTCCTCTCGGCAGCTGAGCGCGGCAACCCAGACACCGCCCTGGACAGCCGGCATCGCGACGGGCAGGCCTGGACGACGGGCAACGAATTGCGCCCCCTCCCGCACGGTGACCGGCGGATGCGGTGGAGCTCTTCGTCGGCGCCCAGTACCGCCAGCACAACCCGCACGTGGGGGACGGCAGGGCGGCCCTCGTCGAGTACTTCACTCGGATGGCCGTGCGGTACCCCGGCAAGCGTGTGGAGTCCAGGCGGGTCCTCATCGACGGCGACTTCGTTGTGCTCCATTGTCACCAGGTCTGGCCCGACGAGGAGTACGCGGGGATCGACATCTTTCGCCTCGACGATGACGGAAGGATCGTCGAGCACTGGGACGTGCTGCAAGTGATTCCCGGCGAATCGGTCAATCGCAACGGAATGTTCTGAGGCGAGGCAGCTGCCCGCCGGGCCCCCTGCGCGGGGGTCCGCTTCCGAGGCGTCCCGGGGAATCCGCTCCCGTTCGCCCGATCTGCTCCCCGAATTCCGGGAGCGGATCGGCGAAAGGGGAGCGGATCCAGTCGGCCGACCATCGGGGGGACGATCCATGAGCAATTGCGTTCACACGCAGAGCGGGCCGTCGCCAGGTCAGTTCGACGCGCCTGACCCGAACAGGCGCTGTGCCTGCTCGGGGCGGAGCATGAGGAAGCGCCCGTCAGCCTCGACCAGGGCACCGGAGTCATCACCCGCGAGGCTGATCGTCCCGCGGACGGCGACCCGCACGCCGAGCACGTCGAGGACCTCGCCGCGCAGCACCAGCGGTGAGCCCAGTGGGACGGCGGTCCGGTAGCGCACGCTCAGCCGACCGGTGACGGCCGGGTAGCCCGCGGCGGCGGTGGCGTAGCCCATGATCTGGTCCAGGAGCAACGCGCTGATGCCGCCATGGGCGAATGTCAGCGGCCCCTCGTAGGGCAGGCCGAGGGTGCACGTCCCGATCGCGACGCCGTCCTCGACGCTCACCCGCATCGGTGGGGCGATCGGGTTGCCCGGGCCCACGACCGGGTTGTAGAGGCGCTGCCCGAGGCGGAGGTCGTCGACTGAGGAGGGCCGACTCAGCGGGCGGCTGGTGACGGCCAGTTCGTGAGTGAGGCGCTCTACGTCTGCGGTGACCGCCCGGAGGGCCTCGACGGGCACCTCCGTGGCCACCGCAGCGCTGGTCAGCGCGCGGAGAGCGTCGCCCAACTCGGCAACCGCTGCACGGCGCTCGGTGAGCTCGGGTGTCTGCTCGACGGTGGGTAGATCGAGGTCGGCCATGCCGGCGAGCAGCCGGTCCGGCGGGCTGGAGTTCGCTGGGGCCGGCACCCCGCGATGCTAGCCGCCTGCGCCGCCGGACGAGCCGATCCCCGCCGCGTGCCCGAGACGCTGCGGCCCGGGGGTGATTCCATGGCGCGATGACCTGGCAGACCCATCCCGTGACCCCGGACCGGTTCGAGGACCTCGCCGACGTCATCAACCCGAACCGGCGGGCCACGCACTGCTGGTGCCTGTCGCACCGGCTGCGTCCGGCGGACATCGAGGAGCTGGGTGGTGGCAGCCGCGAACAGGCGATGCGGGCGTTGTGCGCGGAGCCGAACCCGCCGGGTGTGGTGACCTACCTCGACGGGGTCCCGGTCGGCTGGTGCAACATCGGCCCGCGTGCACAGATCCCGCGGCTGGCGCGCTCACGGCTGATCCGTCCCGTCGACGACGTGCCGGTGTGGAGCATCGTGTGCGTCGTCGTGCGGGCCGGCCATCGCCGCGGCGGCGTCACGCGCCAGTCGATCGAGGGCGCGGTCGCCTACGCGGGCTCCCGGGGCGCGCCCGCCGTGGAGGCCTACCCGGTGGACCCACCCGGGCGGATGGACACGACCATGGCGTTCGTCGGCACGCGCGCGATGTTCGAGGGCGCCGGTTTCCAGGTGATCGGGACCACGGATGCGGTGGCCAGCGGCATGCCGCGTCTGGTCATGCGTCGGGACCTCGCCGCGACGTAGACCGGTTCGGCACCTGCGGAGCCGCGCCCATGGGCTGGGAGCGATTCGTCGCCCTTCGTCTCGGTGGCCGAGGTTTCCGGTCGACGCTGCGTCCGACGGCTGCGTGGGTGGACCATCGGGGCATGGACGATCATGTCAGTGACTATCTCGGCATCACCCTGACGGGAGCGCTGAGCGTCGTGCTCGCCTCGACCGTGCTCTTCGTGGCGGTCGCCTTCGTGCTGCGCTGGTGGGGGCAGCGGCTGGTGGCCAGCTCGTCGGCGTTCAGCCTGGCGTTCATCACCCTGATCGGGGCGGTGGCCGCCCGCTCGATGCTGGGGGATGCTCCCACCCTGATGGGTGGCCTGATCGCACTGACCACCCTGCTGATCCTGGAGCGCTCCTTCGGCCGCTGGCCCGGTCTGGTGCCCGGCGTGCACCCAGAACGCGCCCGGCCTGCCGTCCTGATCATGGTGGGCGGACGGATCCGTGAGCAGGAGTTGCGGCGCTATCGCATGACCCAGGTCCAGTTGTGGTCGCAGTTGCGCCAGCGGGGCATCGCGCATCGAGCCGACATCGGACTGGTCGTCCTGGAGCCGAACGGCAGCCTCAGCGTGGTGCGCGCAGGTAGCACCGTGGACCGGGCCCTGGTCGTCGGGGTCCTCGGGATCGACGAGGCGCCTGAGATCCTGTTCGATCCGGAGTCCTGAGGACACCGGCCCCGGCCCGGGCGAGATCCTGCGCGGAGCTCGTCTACGGTCGCGTGAGGCTCTCGGCGGTCGGCCGTGCGAAACTTGGTTTCCCTCGTCTAGGAGTGACCTGTGAGTGGAAACACCGTCTACCGGTTCAGTAATGCTGCCATCCTGTCGGTTGTTGCCGTGGATGCACCCGAGGTCGTCACCTCGGACTCCTTCGATGAGCAGCTGGCTCCCACCCTCCAGCGCCTCGGGGTCCGAGCCGGGATGCTGCAGCAACTGGCCGGGATCCAGGAGCGTCGCTGGTGGCCGCAGGAGGTGTCGTTCACCGATGCCGCCGCGCAGGCCGGCGCCAAGGCGCTGGCGCAGGCGGGCATCGCGCCGGAGCAGATCGGCCTGCTGATCGACACCTCCGTGTGCCGGGCGCGCCTCGAGCCCTCGGCCGCCGTGGCCGTCCACCACGAGCTGGGCCTGCCCTCGTCCTGCCTGAACTTCGACCTTTCGAACGCCTGCCTCGGGTTCGTCAACGGCATGCAACTGGCCGGCATGATGATCGAGTCCGGGCAGATCGACTACGCGCTGATCGTGGACGGCGAGGGGAGCCGGACGGTGCAGGAGCGCACCTTGGCTCGGCTGCAGTCGGAGTCCACGACCGTCGCCGAGCTGTTCTCCGACTTCGCCACGCTCACATTGGGCTCCGGCGCCGCGGGGATGGTCATGGGCCCGGCTGATCGGCACCCGGAGGGACACGCGTTCGTCGGCGGCGTGGGTCGGGCGGCCACCGAGCACAACGGGTTGTGCCAGGGCGACCTGGAGCGCATGATCACCGACAGCAAGGGTTTGCTGCTGGCCGGCCTCGACGTTGCCGAGGCGACGTGGAAGGACGCGGAGGCGGACTTCGACTGGACCGACGTCCAGCACTACGTGATGCACCAGGTGTCGACGGTGCACTGCGGGGCGATGATCCAGCGGCTGGGACTGGACGCGGACCTGGTGCCGCTGACCTTCCCCACGCGAGGGAACATCGGCCCGGCGGCGATCCCGATCACGCTGGCGATGCACCAGGACAAGATCGAGCGTGGTGAGCGCGTGATCCTGCTGGGCATGGGCTCCGGGATCAACGCCGCCGCCGCCGAGATCCGCTGGTGAGCCTGCCGCCTCCTGGATTGAGTGGGCTCGACGCCCGCTGGTCGGGTGAGGTGACCGCACCGGACTCGACCGGTGTGCAGCGCACGTGGCACGTGCTCGACTCCCATGCCGGGTTGCCCGAGGACACGCCCGTCCCGGTGGGAACTCTGCTGTGCGTCCACGGCAACCCGAGCTGGTCCTACCTGTGGCGGCGGATCGTGGCCCAGCCGCCCGAGGGCTGGCGGGTCGTGGCCATCGACCACCTGGACATGGGCTTCTCCGAGCGCACCGGAACCCTCCGGCCACTCGCGCAGCGCGTGGCCGACCTCGATTCGCTCACCGACGCGCTCGGCCTGACCGGGCCAGGGCGCACCGGTGCGATCATCACGGTCGCCCACGACTGGGGCGGGCCCATCTCGTTGGGTTGGGCGCTGCGGCATGTCGACCAACTGGCCGGTGTCGTGCTGTCCAACACGGCCGTCCACCAGCCGGCCAGCGCGAGTGCCCCGACCGTCATCCG
Source organism: uncultured Actinomycetes bacterium (assembly GCA_963798745.1). Lineage (GTDB taxonomy): Bacteria > Actinomycetota > Actinomycetes > S36-B12 > CAIYMF01 > Prado023. The sequence continues at coordinate 159,870 of CAWCUF010000006.1, read as the reverse complement.
CGCCACCCGCCTGCCTGGCGTGCTGCCGGCGATGACCTCGCGGACCAGGTCGTTCATCCGGGCCGGGTTGCTCCTCTCCCGCCCCGTGCCACCGCCGGAGGTCCGGGCCGGGTTCTACGCCCCCTACGCCGAGGCCGGTCGCCGGGAGGCGATCGAGCACTTCGTCGCCGACATCCCCTTGGATCCCGACGACGTGAGTGCGGCGCCGTTGGACGCCATCGCCGCGGGTGTGGATGCGTTGGCCGACATCCCGGCGCTGCTGATGTGGGGCCCGCGGGACCCGGTCTTCTCCGACCTCTACCTGCGCGACCTGATCGGGCGCCTGCCGCACGCCGACGTGCACCGCTACGAGGGTTCCAGCCACTTCGTCCCCGAGGACGCCCCGACGTTCGCCGTCGACGTGGCCACCTGGGTCCGCAGCCGCAGCCTGCTGGCCGACCAGCCTGCTGGGCTCGCGGGGCAGCCCGACGAGCGTCCGGTGCCCGACTCCGGCCGGCCGCTGTGGGCCGGGATCAATGAGCGGGCCGCCGATCCGGCCACCAGCCAGACCCCCGCGGTGACCGAACTGGGACCCACCGGGGTCACGGCCAGCGTGAGCTTCGCCGAGCTGGACCGGCGCGTCGGCCACGTGGCGGCCGGGCTCATGGCGATCGGTGTGCAACGCGGTGACCGCATCGCCCTGCTGGTCCCGCCGGGCACTGACCTCACCGCCGTCCTGTACGGCATCTGGCGCGCCGGGGTCATCGCTGTCGTAGTGGATGCGGGGCTCGGGATCCGCGGCATGCGCGTGGCCCTGCGCAGCGCGGGTCCGGCGTACGTGGTCGGCTCCGCCAAGGGCCTGGCCGCCGCCCGGCTCATGGGCACGGGCGCGCAGCTGATCTCCGCCGGACCGGTGCCCACGTCGGCCCGACGCGGCCTCGGCGTGCGCTGGAGCCTGGCTGAGATCGAGGCTCGGGGCGCCCTCGTCGCGCCCCCGGATGCCCCGGCAGCCGGCGATCCGGCCGTGATCGCGTTCACCTCGGGGGCCACCGGGCCGGCGAAGGGCGTGCTGTACCTGCACGGTCAGCTGCAGGCCCAGCGCGATCAACTCGCCTCGCTCTACGCCATCACGGCGGCCGACCGCCTTGTGGCGGCGTTCGGCCCCTTCGCCCTGTTCGGGGCCGCCCTGGGCATTCCCTCCGCGGTCCCGGACATGAACCTCACTGCGCCGCGCACCCTGACGGCCAAGGCGATGGGCGACGCGGCTGCGGCCATCGACGCGAGCATGGTGTTCGCCTCCCCGGCGGCCCTGGTCAATGTGGTGGCGACCGCCCACGACGTCGATCCGGCGGGCCGCGAGGCCCTGTCGGCCGTACGTCTGCTGCTGTCCACCGGCGCCCCGGTGCCCGCCGAGACGCTGCACGCGATGAAGCGGTTGCTGCCCGAAGCAGAGGCCCACGCTCCCTACGGGATGACCGAGGTCCTGCCCGTGGCCGACATCGACCTCCCCGGACTGGATGCCGCCGGCGTGGGCAACGGTGTGTGCGTGGGGCGCCCGGTACCCGGCGTGACGGTGGAACTGGCCCCCCTGGACGCCGAGGGCGTCCCGGGCGCCGAACGGACCACGGCTGCGGAGGTGACCGGTGAGGTCTGCGTCCGGGCGGACCACATCAAGGCACGCTACGACCGCCTCTGGGTGACCGACCACGCCGCCACGCCTGCCCCGGGCTGGCACCGCACCGGCGACGTCGGGCACTTCGACTCCGAGGGGCGGCTCTGGATCGAGGGTCGGCTGGTCCACGTGATCGTCACCGCCGAGGGGCCGGTCACGCCCGTGGGCATCGAGCGTCGGGTGGAGTCGGTGGCCGGGGTGCACCGTGCAGCAGTCGTGGGCGTTGGCCCGCGGGGTGCCGCAGTGGTGGTGGTGGTCGTGGAGTTCGCCGGCATCCGTAGGTCCGGCTTGGCCCCAGCCTCCGTGCGGGATGCGGTTCGGGCCGCGGCAGGGCGCATGCCTGGTAGGGGACCGGCGATCGCGGCCGTGCTCGTCGTGCGGACGCTGCCCGTGGACATCCGGCACAACTCCAAGATCGACCGGGTCGCGGTGGGGCGCTGGGCCCAACGGGTGCTCGATGGTCGGCGGACCGGCCGGCCATGAGGGTCCTGCTCACCGGTGGTAGCAGCCTGCTCGGCGCCGGGGTCGTCCGCGCCCTGCACGCCCGGGGCGACGACGTCCTCGTGCTGCAGCGCCGCCCAGCGCCGGTGGCTGCCGAACTCGGCCTGACCGAGCACCTCGCGGAGCTCACCGACACAGCGGCCGTCTCGCGTGCGGTCGAGGGAGTGCAGGCGGTGATCCACCTGGCGGCCCGGGTGGGCGTCGTCGGCAGCGCAGAGCAGTTCCGCTCGACCAACGTGGTCGGCACCCGCACGGTGCTCGAGGCCGCAAGGACCTCGGGGGTCTCGCGATTCGTCTTCATCTCCTCGCCCTCGGTCGCGCACTCCGGGTCGGCCCTCGCGGGCACGGGTGCGGACCCCGCCGACCCGCAGGCCGCCAGGGGTCATTACTCCAGGAGCAAGGCTCAGGCCGAACTCGACGTGCTCGCCGCCGACGCGCCCGGGTTCGTCACGATCGCGATCCGTCCGCACCTGATCTGGGGCCCCGGCGACACGCAGCTGGTCGGGCGGATCGTGGCTCGGGCCCGGTCCGGGCGGCTGGCCCTCGTCGGAGGTGGGCGGGCCCTGATCGACACCACCTACATCGACAACGCAGTGGATGCGGTGGTGGCGGCACTCGACCGTGCCCCGGTGGGCCACGGCCAGGCCTTCGTGATCTCCAACGGGGAGCCCCGCACGGTCGCCGAGCTGTTCGAGCGGATCTGTGCGGCGGGCGGTGCCCAGGCCCCGACCCGCTCGGTGCCGCGCGCCCTCGCGTGGGCCGGCGGCGCGATCGCCGAGGGGGTGTGGCGCCTGGGGGGCCGGACCGATGACCCTCCGATGACCCGATTCCTGGCCGCGCAACTCGCGACCGCTCACTGGTTCGACCAACGTCGGGCCCGTGAGGTCCTGGACTGGTCCCCGCGCACCAGCCTGGACCAGGGCTTCGCACTGCTCGCCCAGGGCGGCGCCGGCCGAGCGGCTGCCGATCGGGCTCGGTAGCCGAGCCGGACGAGTTGGACGGATCGAACTGTCCTAGCCGGGTATGGCAGCTGGGGCCGAAGCGCCCTTGGCCGCAGTGCACAGGAACACGTTGAAGTCGCGGTCGTCCTTGGGGATGGTCGTGACGTCGATGAAGCTGACGTCGGCGAAGCCAGCACGTGTCAGCTGCTCGGTCAGGTGGGTCCGGTCGAAGCCGTGATGCCCGTCGAAGTCGACCGTGTCTGCGTGGAAGGCGCCGTCGGGATCCTCGTCGAGGTCCGCGATGGCCAGCCGACCTCCGTCGACCAGCAGGCCCGCCACGGACCGCAGGAGGGCGTCGAGATCCCGCACGTGGTGCACCGCCATGGAACTCCACACCACGTCGAAGGAGTCATCGAGCCGGTCGGTGGTCAGGTCGGCCTGGACCGCGCGCAGCCGGTCGCTGAATCCGGCCTCCTCGATCCGCTGCTGGGCGACCTGCACCATCCCGGCAGACGGGTCGGTCACCACCGCGGATCCCACCCGGTCGGCCAACAGGATGCTCAATCGACCCGTGCCACCGCCGACGTCCAGCGCGCTCATCCGGGGGTCCAGGTCCAGCGCCTCCTCGATGGCCCTGGCCACCGCCGCCTGCCGCGCCTCATGGCCGGGGTCGTCGTCCCAGGTCGCTGCCTCGGCATCGAATCGATTGTGTTCGGACACGTGCCAGACCCTAGTCAGTCCCCCGCGACTCCTGCGTGACCGCGGACAGTGGAGCGGACCCAGTGTGTGGGGAATCGCTCGTCAGTTCCTGGACCTCTACGGGCACCTAGTACTGAGCGAACGTTACCGGCTGCGCATTGCCGGACCGGCGGCCAGAGCCCTCGCCGAGACGCTGCCCGAGAAGGTGGCCACTGCAGCCCACGGGTTCATCACCGGGCCGCTGCTCGAGGACCCGCACCGCGTGGGAAAGCCCCTCGACCCACGCATGGCGCCCGCGTGGACCGCTCGCCGCGGCACGTACCGCATCCTGTACCTCCTCGACGACAAGCGCCGCGTCGTGGAGGTCGCCTCCGTGCGGCATCGCTCGGATGCCTACCGAACCTGACACCAGGGTGGCGCCTGGTCTCAGGGGCCGGCGGATGACACCAGAGGGAAGGACCTTCGATGATTCGCCGGATCCTCGCGAACTGCACCGTCACCGACCTCGACCGCGCCGAAGCCTGGTACGCCCTCGTGCTCGGTGGGGCACCCGACGCGCGCCCGATGCCGGGTCTGCTCGAGTGGCACCTGGCTGACGCCTTCGGGGTGCAGGTGTGGGCTGAGCACGGCCGTGCGGGGCACAGCACCGTCGTCCTCGAGGAGACTGACCTCGACGCCGCCGGCATACGGCTGACCATGGTCGGTATCGGCCACGGTGGCCCGCAACCTGGCGGCGGACGACGAATACTCCAACTGGTCGACCCCGACGGCAACCGGGTCGTCCTCATCGGCGCCTGAACGCAGTTGCTCAGCGCTCCTGACCGAGCAGCTCGGACCAGCGCTGGGCGATGTCGGTCGGTGGGTCACTGATTTCCACGCGCTTGTCGCGGGTGGTGGCCCCGCGCACGACCCGGACCTGTCGGGGGCGCACCCCCAGCGCCGCAGCGAGCACCCGTTCGGCGGCCGCGGTCGCAGCTCCCTGGACTGGGCGGGCCCGCACTCGAACCTCCAGGACAGGCGGCGCAGCGGGGTCCCGGGCGCCCGCAGCACCGCCGGCGGTATCGACCCGCGCACCGGGGCGCACGCGGATCGAGCCATGGAAGGTGCTCACGGGGGATATCCTCGCCCTTGATCCGCGCCGGGTGGCGCAGGCGTAGCCGGGCAGGAGCCATGATGGGTGCAGGGGACTGGGTCGTCGGGGGACTGCGCCGAGCGGTGTCGGGAATCCGAGAAGCTGTTCATGGTGCTCCGGAACCGGTGGCTGAGCCTGCACGGGAGATGACGCGGACGTCGGTCGATTCGCCGAAGGCTCCCGCGCAGAAGGCTCCCGCGAAGCAGGCCCCGGCCAAGAGGGGCTCCGGCGACGAAGGCCCCCGCGAAGCAGGCCCCGGACAAGGAGGCCCCCGCCAAGGAGGCCCCGGCCAAGAAGGCGGCTCCGGCCAAGCAGGCCCCCGCGAAGAAGGCCCCCCCGAAGAAGCCTCCGACGAAGGAGGCAGCGCACGCGAGGAAGACTCCGGCGCGGAGGTCCGCGGCCACCCCAGCCGCGACGACGGCTGCTGCCCCCGTAGTGGAGCCGACTCCTCCCGCCGCGCCGGAGTGGAGCGGCGAGGAGCTCGCCAGCTTCCGAGCGGCCCTCGAGGCCGACATCGTTCGGCTGCGCGAGGAGCTCCACATGGGTCGGGCGGACATGGAGGAACTCCTCTCAGACTCCCACGAACGATCCGGCGACGACCATGCCGACGCCGGCTCGAAGACTCTTGAGCGGGAGCAGGAGATGAGCGTCAACGCCAACGCCGTGGAGCTGCTGGAGCAGTCGGAGCACGCAGTCGCGCGCCTGGATGCCGGCACGTACGGCGCCTGCGAGTCCTGCGGGAAGGCCATCCCCGCGGCTCGTCTGCGAGCGTTCCCGCGCGCCACCCTGTGCATCTCGTGCAAGCAGTCCGAGGAGCGCCGCTGAGGTGAGCCGGCTGCCCCTGACCCTCGGCGTGGCCGCCGCTGTGGTCGTGATCGACCAGGCGAGCAAGGCTCTGGCCGTGGCCAGGCTCGAGGGTGAGCCCTCCGTCGAACTTCTCGGCCAGTGGCTCCAGTTGACGTTCGTCCGCAATCCGGGAGCCGCCTTCTCCCTGGCGGGCAACTACACGATCCTGATCAGCGCGATCGCGATCATTGTGGCGGTGGTGATCGTGCGGACCTCACGCAACCTGACCAGCACCTGGTGGGCCGTGGTCCTCGGGGGCATTCTCGGCGGAGCCCTGGGCAACCTGTTAGACAGGGTGTTGCGCTCACCGGCCCCCCTGCGTGGGCACGTGGTGGACTTCCTGGAGCTTCCGAACTGGCCGGTGTTCAACGTGGCCGACATGGCGTTGGTCGGATCGGCCGTCCTGGCTGTGCTGCTCAGCATCAGGGGGGTCGAGATGGGTGAGCCGAGCCGGCCGGCGGCCGGCGACGATCCCGACTCGACCCACGAGACCGATTCGGACAACGAGCTGGGGAAGCGGAGCACCGATGGCTGAGCCGCGGTTGGCCCACGTGCCCGACGGCCTGGCCGGTGAGCGGGTGGACTCCGCCCTGGCCCGGATGTTCGGGCTGTCCCGCTCCCGGGCCGCCGAGTTGGCCGAGGCCGGTCACGTCCAGGTGGACGGGCGCAGCCAGGGCAAGAGCGCCCGGGTCGACGCCGGCCAGCTCGTCGAGGTGCTGATCCCCGAGCGCATCGAACCCGCCGACCAGCCGGCCGTCGACGTCCCTGAACTCGTCGTGCTCCACGATGACGCAGACATCGTGGTGGTCGACAAGCCGGTCGGGGTGGCCGCCCATCCCAGTCACGGGTTCGAGGGCCCCAGCGTCACAGGTGTGCTGCGGGCGCGCGGCTACCGGATCTCCACCTCAGGAGCCCCGGAACGGCGCGGAATCGTCCAGCGCCTGGATGTCGGGACCTCCGGGGTGATGGTCCTGGCCAAGAGCGAGCCGGCCTACAGCCACCTGAAGCAGCAGTTCCGCGACCGCACGCCGGAGAAGGTCTACCACGCCCTCGTGCAGGGCCTGCCCGACCCGATCCGCGGCACCATCGACGCACCGATCGGCCGGCACCCCAACCACGACTGGAAGTTCGGCGTGATCGCCGATGGTCGGCCATCGGTGACCCACTACGAGCTGCTCGAGGCGCTGCGCTTCGCCAGCCTGCTCGAGGTCCACCTCGAGACCGGTCGGACCCACCAGATCCGGGTGCACATGGCCGCGATCCGGCACCCCTGCGTCGGCGACCTGATGTACGGCGCCGATCCGGCGCTGGCCGCGCGCTGCGGGCTGGAGCGACAGTGGCTGCACGCCGTCCGACTGGGGATCGTGCATCCGGGCAGCGATGAGTGGGTGGAGTTCAGTTCGCCCTACCCGGGCGACCTGGCCCACGCCCTGCACGTCCTGACGCCGGACTGAGGTCCATCGAATCGCCCCGACGCGGGCATCGTCAGGGTGCCGTACCCGGTCCGAGCGGTCAGTGGCACAGTGGTGCCATGAGCATCGACAACAGCATCCCGCCCGTCCAGTCCGCCGGCGTCTTCGAGATCGGCGGCGACCTTCCCGTGCGTCGCCTCGGCTACGGCGCCATGCGCATCACCGGGCCCGGAATCTGGGGCCACCCGGCCGACCCGGATGCCGCCATCGCACTGCTGCGCCGAGCCGTCGAACTCGGCGTGGACTTCATCGACACCGCCGACTCGTACGGCCCGTTCGTCTCCGAGGATCTGATCCGCGAGGCCCTGCATCCCTACGACGACCTGGTGATCGCCACCAAGGGTGGGCTGACCCGCTCCGGCCCGGACAAGTGGGCACCGGTGGGCAGCCCCTACTACCTGCGCCAGTGCGTGGAGATGTCGCTGCGCCGCCTGGGCGTGGAGTGCATCGACCTCTACCAGTTGCACCGGATCGACGCGAACGTCCCGCTCGAGGATCAGCTCGGAGCACTCAAGGACCTCCAGGACCAGGGCAAGATCCGCCACCTGGGGTTGTCCCAGGTCTCGGTCCAGGAACTCGAGGCCGCCACCGAGCTCATCGACGTGAGCACCGTGCAGAACCTCTACAACCTCGGGGACCGCAGCTCGGAGGGCGTGCTGGGTGCCTGCGAGGAGGCGGGCATCGGGTTCATCCCGTGGTTCCCGGTTGCAGCCGGTCCGCTGGCCCGCCCGGACGGTCCGCTCACCGAGATCGTGGCGCGCACGGGCATCCCGGCCGCCCAGCTCTCGCTGGCCTGGCTGCTGCGCCGCTCGCCGGTGATCGTGCCGATCCCGGGCACGTCCTCGATCGAGCACCTGGAGCAGAACTGCGCGGCCGCCCAGGTCGTGCTCGACGACGCCACGTTCGCCGAGCTGTCCGCGATCGGCCAGGGGGCCGGGAACTAACCGTCCGCATGGCCTCCTCGCCTCTGTGTGGACGCCGCCCGCGACGAGGCTCCCACGCGCCATGGCTGAGGTGGTCATCGACGCCTCGGCGATCGTGGACCTCCTGCTGGACAACGAACTGGGTGGCGCGGTGGGCAAGCGGCTCGCGGGTCACGCACTGCATGCACCGGCCCATCTCGACGCCGAGGTTCTCTCCGCTCTGGGCCGACTGCACCGCGCGGGCGACCTCGAGGCCCGCGATGTCGAGTCGAGGCTGCGAGCGCTCGCCGGTGCGCCGATCCAGCGGCACGGTGTCAGCGATCTGCTCATTGACTGCTGGGCCAGACGTCATCAGCTGCGGCTGGCCGACGACTTGTACGTCCAGCTGGCCGTCTCGCTCGACCTCCCGTTGATCACCACCGATCCCCGCCTTCGAGACGCACCCGCTGCGGACGTCGTCGTCGCGTGACTCTCGGCCGCCCCCCGCTCAAGGTCCTCTTCGAGACCCCCGGACAGCCCCAGCCCGATCCCAGCTCAGCGGAGGCTCAGTCGCGGTCGCCGGCCATCAGGCCGGTGATCGACCCGTCCGGGCGCACATGCACGCGCAGGGCGGCCGGCTGGTGCGGCAGGCCCGGCATCGTCACGATCGATCCGGTGCTGGCCACCACGAAGCCCGCTCCGGCGGCCAGGCGCGCCTCGCGGACGTTGATCGTGAACCCGTGCGGCACGCCGCGGCGCTTGGGGTCATCAGACAGCGACAGGTGGGTCTTGGCGATGCAGACCGGCAGGCCGGTGCCGACCGCGGCGGTGATCCGGGCCAGCTCCCGGGCCGCGCCCGCAGCGACCTCGATCCCCTCGGCGCCGTACACGAGCCGGGCGATCGCGGTGATCTTGTCCACGTAGGAATCGTCGGCGGCGTACGGGTGCCACGGCTGTGGTGGGTTCGCATCGGTGCCGTCCACGATCCGACCGACCACCTCGGCCAGTTCCACCGCCCCCGCGCCCCCGTCGGCGAACCCGCTGCACTGCGCCATCGGCACCCCGTGCCCGGCGCACCAGGCCGCCAGCAGCGCCACCTCGTCGTCGCGATCACCGGGGAACCTGTTGAGCGCCACCACGGGCGGCAGGCCGTAGGCACCGACGCTGAACAGGTGCCGCTCCAGCTGGGGCAGCCCGGCGACCAGCGCGTCCCGGTTCGGCCGATCCACCTGCGCCAGGCTGGCACCGCCATGCAGCTTCAGCGCGCGCAGGGTCGCGACGAGCACCACCGCGCGCGGCCAGATCCCGGCCGAGCGACACGCGATGTCCAGGAACTTCTGCCCGCCGAGGTCGAAGCCGAAGCCGCCCTCGGTGATGACGTCGGCTCCGGTGGCCAGCGCGAGCCGGGTGGCGATCATGGAGTTGGTCCCGTGCGCGATGTTGGCGAACGGCCCGCCGTGCACCAGGGCCGGGCCGCCCTCGGCGGTCTGGGCGAGGTTGGGCATGAGCGCATCGCGCAGCAGCACCGTCATCGCGGGCGCGGCGCCGATGTCGCCGGCTGTCACCGGCTCGTCGGCTGCGGTCCAGCCGACGACGATCCGGGCCAGCCGCTCCTGCAGGTCGGCCAGGTCACTGGCCAGGCACAGTGCGGCCATCACCTCGCTGGAGGCGGTGATCTGGAATCCTGTCTCACGCGGGATCCCGTCCGCGGGACCGCCCAGGCCGATCACCACATGCCGCAGGAACCGGTCGTTCATGTCCACCGCCCGCGGCCAGGTGACCCGGCGCGGGTCGATCGGGCCGGGCGTGCCGAACTGCAGGCTGTTGTCGACCAGGGCTGAGAGCAGGTTGTGCGCGGAGGTGATCGCGTGCAGGTCGCCGGTGAAGTGCAGGTTGATCGCCTCGGCCGGCTCCAGGGTGGCCGCCCCACCGCCGGTCCCGCCACCCTTCATCCCGAACACCGGCCCCAGCGAGGGCTCCCGCAGGGCCAGCACGGCATGTCGGCCCCGAGCCCGCATGCCCATCGCCAGGGCGATCGCCATGGTGGTCTTGCCCTCCCCGGACGGGGTCGGGGTGATCGCCGAGACCAGGATCAACCGCCCGGTCGGTGGGCGATCGGAGAGTGCGCCCAGATCGACCTTCGCCCGGTCCGGACCCCAGCCGATCACGTGCTCGGGGGCGATCCCGAGCTCGGCGGCGACCTCGGTCATCGGGCGCAGGTGGGGCACAGTCGCCCATGCTGGCAGCCCGCCCCGGGGATGTCGCGCGGTCGGCCTGTCAGCCTCCGGCGGTACGATCGACGCCTGCCGAGTCCACCTTCCCCGTCAGGTCACGGCGCATCGATGGACCGTGGCAAGCCCTGGAGGACCAGTCGTGTCGAAAGCCCCGAGCGAGGACTTCGTTCACCTGCACGCCCACACCGAGTACTCGATGCTCGACGGCGCCGCGCGGGTCAACGAGCTGATCGCCGAGGCCGCACGCCTGGAGATGAAGGCCCTGGCGATCACCGACCACGGAAACTTGTTCGGCGCCTTCGAGTTCTGGAAGGCGGGCACCGCCGCCGGGGTCAAGCCGATCATCGGCATGGAGGGCTACTACGTCCCGATCGGGTCCCGCTTCGACCGGGCCCCGTTCTCGTTCGGCGCCGCTGTCGGCCAGGACGTCGGCGACGAGGGGACGGTCAAGGGCAAGGTCAACTACACCCACATGACCCTGTTGGCCGAGAACAACGAGGGCCTGCACAACCTGTTCCGGATCTCGTCGCTGGCCAGCCTCGAGGGCCAGTACCGCAAGTACCCCAGGTTCGACCGCGACCTGCTCGAGAAGCACGGCAAGGGGATCATCGCCACCACCGGCTGCCCGTCGGGGGAGGTGAACCGCTGGCTGCAGGTGGGCCGATACGACAAGGCGCGACAGGCCGCGGCCGACTACCGCGACATCCTTGGCGAGGGCAACTTCTTCTGCGAGGTCATGGATCACGGCATCGAGATCGAGCGCCGCACGATGCCCGACCTGCTGCGCCTGGCCAAGGACCTCCGGCTGCCCCTGCTGGCCAGCAACGACCTGCACTACACCCATGCGGCGGACGCCGAGTCCCACGAGGTCCTGCTGTGCGTGCAGACCGGCAAGACCATGGCCGACCCGAACCGTTTCAAGTTCGACGCGCGTGACTTCTACCTCAAGCCGCAGCACGAGATGCGTGCGCTGTGGGCGCAATACCCCGAAGCGTGCGACAACACCCTGCTGGTCGCCGAGCGCTGCGACGTGTCCTTCACCGAGGGCCGGGACCTGATGCCCCGGTTCCCGGTGCCCGCGGGCGAGACCGAGGAGTCGTTCCTGGTCAAGGAGGTCGAGCGCGGGCTGGAGCGTCGGTTCCCCGACGGCGTGCCGGCCGACCGTCGCGAGCAGGCCGCCTACGAGCTCGGGGTGATCAACCAGATGGGCTTCCCGGGCTACTTCCTGGTCACCGCCGACCTGGTGGCCCACGCCAAGGAGGTGGGCATCCGGGTCGGGCCGGGGCGCGGGTCGGCGGCCGGCGCGCTGATCGCCTACGCGCTGGGCATCACCGAGTTGGACCCGATGGCCCACGGTCTGCTGTTCGAGCGGTTCCTGAACCCCGAGCGCATCTCCATGCCCGACATCGACATGGACTTCGACGAGCGTCGGCGTGCGGAGATGATCCGCTACGCCACGGCGCGCTACGGCGAGGAGCGCGTGGCCCAGATCGTCACGTACTCCACGATCAAGGCCAAGGCCGCGCTCAAGGACTCCGCCCGGGTGCTCGGGCACCCGTTCGCCGTGGGGGAGCGGCTGACAAAGGCCATGCCGCCGGCCGTGATGGGCAAGGACATCCCGCTGGCCGGGATCTTCGACAAGGACCACCCCCGCTACAAGGAGGCCGGCGACTTCCGGGCGCTGTACGACGCCGAGTCCGACCTGCACGAGGTGGTCGACACCGCCCGCGGTCTCGAGGGCCTGCGCCGGCAGTGGGGCGTGCACGCCGCCGGGGTGATCCTCTCCGCCGAGCCGCTGCTCGACGTCATCCCGATCATGCGCCGTGAGCTGGACGGCGCGATCATCACCCAGTTCGACATGGGCGCGTGTGAGAAGCTCGGCCTGCTCAAGATGGACTTCCTGGGCCTGCGCAACCTGACGATCCTCGACGACGCGCTACGCCATATCGAGGCCAACCGGCGTGAGCAGGTCGTGCTCGAGGACCTCGCCCTGGATGACGTGCCCACCTACGAGTTGCTCGCCCGGGGCGACACCCTCGGGGTCTTCCAACTGGACAACTCCGGCATGCGCGCGCTGCTCACCCGGCTGGGCCCGACCAACTTCGAGGACATCTCCGCAGTCCTGGCGCTCTACCGGCCCGGGCCGATGGGTGCCAACGCGCACAACGACTTCGCCGATCGCAAGAACGGCCGCCAGAAGGTGGCCCCGATCCACCCCGAGCTCGAAGCGGCCCTGGAACCGATCCTTGGTGAGAGCCATGGATTGTGCGTCACCGGGGAGACCTCGATCTGGGACGCCGACCGGGGTAGCAGGGTGCGTATCGACAGCATCGAGGGGCGCGTGCGCGACGGGCAGTTCCAGACGTTCGCAGTGGGCGCGCGGGGTGAAGTCGTGCCCGCCCAGGTCACGCACTGGGTGAACACCGGCGCGAAGGCGGTTCGGCGGGTGACGACGGCCTCGGGGCACGAGATCCGGCTGTCGGAGGACCATCCGGTCCTGACTCCCTCGGGGTGGCGCAAAGCCGGCGAACTTCTCGTGGGGGTGGACCGGCTCGCTGTGCCCAAGTCGGCGCACCATCCGATCTCGCCACCGTCGTCGATGACCGCCGACGAGGCCCGCATCCTCGGCTACCTGGTGGGGGACGGATACCTCACCCTCTACCAGAACAGCCTGATCAGCGGATCCGAGGAGGTTCTTGCTGACGCCGCTGAGCGGATCCGACGGACCTTCCCCGACTGCTACCCCGTGCTCCGCGAGCGCATCAAGGAGGTGCGCGGCGATGGCCGGACGACGTGGGCAGATCGGCTGGACCTGATGGCGTCGCCGGCGGGATTCGGACGGGGCCGTGGCACCAAGGGCGGGCGCTATGACCGGTTGAGCCTCAACGTCTGGCTGCGTTCCCTGGGCTACGCCAATCGAACGACGGCAGCGTCGAAGTTCGTGCCTGACGCCGTGTTCGAGGGGTCGGCTGAGGTCATCCGAGAGTTCCTCGCCGGGCTGTGGGACACCGACGGCCACGTGGGCCCGGAGTTCGCACTCCTGACCACTATCAGCGCAGACTTGGCGTCCGGCGTCCAGGCGCTGCTGGGCAGGCTGGGGATCCTCGCTCGGGTCCGTCAGGACGCTCCGTACCCGACCTTGCGCGGGACTGCCCAGCCGCACCGCGTGTACGTCTACGGGGAGCGGTTCTGGTCCGAGATCGTCCCGCTGCTCACCTCCCCGGCCAAGAGGGCGGTCGTGAAGGCTGTCACCGCGCAGGCCAGGACCTCCGATGGGATCAACGGGCAGTTGATGCTCGAGCGCATGTCGTCGGTGATCGCGGCCGATCCCGCCATCCATGCGCGGACGGCCGCTCGCCTGCGCAACGGTGGTCGGCTCGGGGTCAGCGCGGTCCTGAACTACCTGGCTCAGGGACAGCCACTACCCACCAGCACCTACCGTCCGCCCCTGGGCAGCGACGGAAGCTACCTTCCGCGGGGAACGCGGGTCCAGGCCTACTTGGACCAGTACGGCCAGGACGAGGACTGGTTCTACGCCAACCAGCACTGGTCGCCGGTCGTGGCCATCACCGACGACGGCGTCGAGCAGATGTACGACATCACTGTCGACGAGCACCACAACTTCCTGGCCAACGGACTGGTTGCGCACAATTGCATCTACCAGGAACAGGTCATGGCGATCGCCCAGCAGCTCGCGGGCTATTCGCTGGGCAGTGCCGACCTGTTGCGACGCGCGATGGGCAAGAAGAAGAAGGAGATCCTGGACAAGGAGTACATCCCGTTCGCCGCGGGGATGCGCGCCAACGGCTACTCCGACCCCGCGATCGAGGCCCTGTGGGGCGTGCTCGTCCCGTTCTCGGACTACGCGTTCAACAAGGCGCACACCGCCGGCTACGGCCTGGTCTCCTACTGGACGGCCTACCTCAAGGCCAACTACCCGGCCGAGTACATGTCGGGCCTGCTGACCTCGATCGCCGACGACAAGGACAAGTCCGCGATCTACCTCAACGAGTGCCGCCGGATGGGCATCAAGGTACTGCCCCCGGACGTCAACGAGTCGCAGTCCGACTTCGCGCCGGTGGGCACCGACATCCGGTTCGGCCTGTCCGCCATCCGCAACGTGGGCGTGAACGTCGTGGAGTCCATCATCCGCACCCGTACCGCCAAGGGCCGGTTCGCGGACTTCAGCGACTTCATCGCCAAGGTCGAGATCGGGGTGTGCAACAAGCGCCTGGTCGAGTCCCTGATCAAGGCCGGCGCGTTCGACAGCTTCGGCGACACCCGCAAGGGCCTGCTGGCCATCCACGAGCAGACCATCGACGCCGCCCTGGACACCAAGCGGGCCGAAGCGGTGGGCCAGTTCGACCTGTTCGCGGCGATGTTGGGCGAGGACACCGCGGTGCAGGCCGCACCCGGCTCCCGGCTGGTACCCCCGCCCACCGAGTGGGACAAGAAGACCCTGTTGGCCTACGAACGCGAGATGCTCGGCCTCTACGTCAGCGACCATCCCCTGTTCGGCCTCGAGCATGTGCTGGCCAACCTGGCCGAGATGCCGATCGCGGCGCTGGCCGCCGACGAACGGACCGACGGCCAGATGGTCAGCGTCGCGGGCCTGATCACCTCGGTGCAGCGCAAGGTGACCAAGGCCAAGGGCGAGCCCTGGGCGATCGTCAACCTCGAGGATCTCGCCGGGTCGGTGGAGGTGATGTGCTTCCCGACGCTCTACGCCACCGCCGGGGTGCTGCTGGCCGAGGACGTGGTGGTCGTCGTCCGTGGGCGCCTGGACAAGGGCGAGGACACCCCGAAACTGCGCGCGGTGGACATCAGCGTGCCCAGCATCACCGACGCGGGGGCCTCGGGCCCAGTGGCCATCCAGCTCGACATCAACCGCTGCACCCCGCCGGTGGTCGCCCGGCTGCGCGAGGTGCTCGGCAACCACCCCGGCACGGTCGCGGTGCACATCCACCTGCGCAACGGGGCAACGACCACCGTGATGTCGATCGACGACCGGCTCCGGGTCACGCCCTCCCCGTCGATGTACGGAGACCTGAAGGCGATGCTCGGGCCGAACTGCCTGGGCTGAGCGCGCACATCAGTGCGGCGCAGCGGCAGTGCCGCGGCCTCAGCCCACCCTCGCGATCGGGGCGACCCTGGCGTGGGTGAGCGCGACCAGGTCATCGGGGGCGAGTTCCACGTCCAGGCCGCGACGCCCGCCTGAGACCAGCACGCTGGCGTGCCCCAACGCGGACTCGTCCAGCACGGTGGGGTGCTCGCTGCGCTGGCCCAGCGGGGAGATCCCGCCGGCCACGTAACCGGTCGCCCGCTCCGCCCGCCCCACCTGCGCCATGGCCGCGCGCTTGCCGCCGACCGCCGCCGCCAGCAGCTTGAGGTCCAGTTGCGCGTTGACCGGCACGACCCCGACCACGAGGTCGCCGTCCACATCGGCGAGCAGGGTCTTGAACACGCGGTCCGGGTCCACCTCGAGGGCGCCGGCTGCCTCCAGCCCGTAGGACGTGGTCCGTTCGTCGTGCTGGTAGGTGCGCAGCACGTGCGGCACACCAGCCTCAGCCAGCGTCCGCGTGGCGGGGGTGCCGGTGGACCCGCCGAACTTCTTCGCCATGGGCTGATCCTGCCACCTGGAGGTGTCGCGGTCCGACCGTCACCCGGGTCGGGGAGTAGCCACGACTGCCCGCGCGGAACTTGTGAAACGGCCCTAGCCTGTGCAGGTGCCCACGGTCCCGCTGTTCCCGCTGCGAACCGTTCTCGTGCCCGGTCTGGTCCTGCCCCTGCACATCTTCGAGCCCCGCTACCGGCTGATGATCCGCACGCTGGCCCAGGCGCCCGAGGATGAGCGCGGTTTCGGCATCGTGGCGATGCGTCCCGGTGCCAGCGAGCGCGACGGCCGTGCCGGCGTCTACGACGTGGGCACGATGGCGCGGATCACCGAGGTCGATGAGTTGCCCGACGGTCGCTACGACATCGTCACAGTCGGGGCGCGGCGCTTCTCCATCGATTCTCTTGACCATGACCTGCCCTACACCCGCGCCCAGGTCAGCCTGCACACAGAGCCGATCGGTGATGCCGTGCGCAGCGGCGAACTCGCGGCGCAGGCGATCGCACTGCTGCGCGCCTACCGCGAGGTGATTGCCGCGTGGGGTGTGATCCAGATGGCCGAGATCAACCACCTGCCCAACGACCCGGTCGTGCTGAGCTACCTCATCGCCTCGGCGATCGTCACCGACCTGCCGCAGCGCCAGGCCCTGCTCGGGATCGTCGACGCAGAGGCCCGCCTGGCCGGGGTGTGCGACGTGCTGCGCCAGGAGATCGAGGTGATGGGTGCCCTGCCGTCGATGCCCGCCGTGGACCTGACCGGGGCTCGGCTGTGGGCCAACTGATCGGCGTCCCCCGGGTCGCCCGCCGACCGGCGACCTAGAATCGTGCCCATGATCCGTCGACTGGACCTGCGCGCCGGCCTGCCCGTGCACCTGGAAGCAGTGGTGCCGCGCGCCCCGATGGACGTCGAGCACGCGCTGGACGTGGTGCGCCCGATCGTCGCGGACGTGGCTGCCCGTGGCGCCGAGGCGGTCCTGGACCACGGAGAACGGTTCGACGGGGTCCGGCCCACCCACCTGCGGGTGCCGGCCGCGGCCCTGGCCACCGCCCTCGACGAACTCGACCCGAACGTCCGCGGCGCCCTGGGGGTTGCCATCGAGCGGGTCCGCGCGGTGCACGCCGATCAGGTGCGCGCCGAGCACACGACCGAGGTGATTCCCGGCGGCACCGTCACGATGCGCTGGCTGCCCGTGGATCGGGTGGGCCTCTACGTCCCCGGCGGTCGGGCGGTGTATCCCTCCTCGGTCATCATGAACGTGGTGCCCGCGCAGATCGCCGGCGTCGGGTCGCTGGCTGTGGCCTCACCGCCGCAGCGCGACTTCGACGGCCTGCCGCACCCGACCATCCTGGCGGCCTGCGCGCTGCTGGGCATCGACGAGGTCTACGCCGCCGGCGGGGCGCAGGCGATCGCCCTGTTCGCCTACGGAGCCGCCCTGGAGGACGGCACGGTGTGCCGGCCCGTGGATCTGGTCACCGGCCCGGGCAACATCTGGGTCACCGCGGCCAAACGGCTGCTCAAGGGCCGGATCGGCATCGACTCCGAGGCCGGGCCCACCGAGATCGCCATCCTGGCCGACGCCACCGCCGACGCCGCAGTGGTGGCTGCGGACCTGATCAGCCAGGCCGAGCACGATGTGATCGCAGCCTCCGTTCTGGTCACGACCTCGGTCAAGCTGGCCGCCGACGTGGCCGCGGCGCTCGAGGTCCAGGTCGCGGCCACCAAGCACTCGTTGCGCGTCCGCGAGGCGCTGTCGGGAACGCAGAGCGCGATCATCCTGGTCGACTCGATCAGCGATGGGTTGGCGATCGTCAACTCGTACGCCGCTGAGCACCTGGAGATCCACACCCGAGATGCGCGGGCCGTGGCGATGAGGGTACGCAACGCCGGGGCGATCTTCGTCGGCCCCTGGGCACCGGTCTCGCTCGGGGACTACGCCGCCGGCTCGAACCACGTCCTGCCCACCGGCGGTTGCGCCTGCCACTCCAGCGGCCTGGGCGTGGCGACGTTCCTGCGCGGGGTCAACCTCATCGAGTACGACCAGGAGGCGCTGGCCGACGTGGCGGGGCACGTGGTGACCCTGGCCCACGCCGAGGACCTGCCGGCGCACGCCGCAGCGATCACGGTGCGGTTCGACCAGTGACCCCGGACCCCGAACGGCCGGCGGACCCGGCCGGGCTGCCGCTGCGCCCGGAACTCATCGGGCAGGTGCCCTACGGAGCCCCTCAGCTCGACGTCGCCCACCGCCTCAACGTCAACGAGAACCCCTACCCGCCGTCCGCGGCGATGGTGGCCGACGTCGCGGCGGCGGTCGCCACGGTCACCGCGGGCCTCAACCGCTACCCGGACCGCGATGCCGGCGCCCTGCGTGCCGACCTCGCGGCTTACATCCGCACCGACGTGCCGGGTGCCCCGGGCATCAGCGCGGCCAGCCTCTGGGCGGCCAACGGCTCGAACGAGGTGATGGTCCAGCTGCTGCAGGCCTTCGGTGGTCCGGGTCGGGTCGCGCTGTCGTTCGACCCGACCTACTCGATGTACCCCGACTACGCCCGCGACACCTTCACCGGCTACCGGACCCTGCCCCGCCGCCCGGACTTCACCCTCGACGTGCCCAAGGCGGTGGCCCACCTCCATGCCGAGCAGCCCGACGTGCTGCTGCTGGCCAGCCCGAACAACCCGACCGGCACCGCCCTGTCGCTGGCCGACATCGACGCCCTCTGCGCAGCCAGCAAGGGGATCGTGGTCGTCGACGAGGCCTACGCGGAGTTCCGCAGGGCGGGGACACCCTCGGCCATCGAGTTGCTCGACGTGCACCCCCGCCTGGTCGTGACCCGCACGATGAGCAAGGCGTTCGCCCTGGCCGGAGCCCGGCTGGGCTACCTGGTGGCCAGCCCGCAGGTCGTCGACGCGGTGCAGCTCGTGCGCCTGCCCTACCACCTGTCCGCCGTGACCCAGGCCGTGGCGCGGACCGCACTCGCGCACGCCCCGGAGCTGCTCGGCACGGTGGCGGCGCTACGCACGGAGCGTGATGCCCTGTTGGCCTGGCTGCGTGCCCAACCCGGGCTGGTGGCCGCTGACTCCGATGCCAACTTCGTGCTGTTCGGTCGGTTCGCGGACCGGGATGCCGTGTTCGCCCGCATGCTGGCGCACGGGGTGCTGATCCGGGCCACCGGGCCCGCGGGCTGGCTACGGGTCAGCGCCGGCACCCCCGCGGAGATGGCGGCCTTCCGGGCCGCGCTGAGTGCCTCGTACACGCGGGCCGACGTGATCGACACCGAAGGAGTCGGTGATGTACGTCCCACGGGCCCGGCCGGGCCGGCCGACATGAGAGGGTGGCCGCACGCCACCGAGGAGGGCACCTGATGGGCCGGTTCGCGACCGTGGAACGCACCACCAAGGAGAGCGATGTCCGCGTGTCGCTGGAGCTCGACGGCTCCGGGGTCACCGACATCAGCACCGGGGTCCCGTTCTACGACCACATGATGACCCAGATCGGCAAGCACGCCGGCTTCGACCTGGCCATCGCCACCACCGGCGACATCGAGGTGGACAGCCACCACACGGTCGAGGACACCTCGCTGGCCTTCGGCGCCGCCCTGCGCCAGGCGCTGGGCGAGAAGGTCGGGATCCGCCGGTTCGGCGACGCGCTCGTGCCCCTGGACGAGTCCCTGGCCCAGGCGGTCGTGGACCTGTCGGGTCGGCCCTACGTGGTGCACGACGAACCACCGATGGCCCCGATGATCGGCAGCTACGACACGACACTGACCCGCCATGTCTGGGAGTCGATCTCGGCGACCGCCCAGATCTGCCTGCACGTGCGCTGCGTGTACGGGCGCAACCCACACCACATGGTCGAGGCGCAGTTCAAGGCCGTGGCCCGCGCCCTGCGCACCGCCGTCGAGCTCGACCCGCGCGTGGTGGGGGTGCCCAGCACCAAGGGCGCGCTGTGACCGCAGGGCTGCTTCTGCCCGGCCTCGGCACCGGGCCCGGTGTGGGCGCGTCGGCGCCAGTACGTGGCGCAGCCGATCCGGGGATGTCCGCCGCGGTGCAGGTCAGCTTCCTGGTTACCGGCCTGTTCCTCGTGGGCTGGATGGTGTGGGCGGTGCGCGAGTACCGGCGCACAGGTCAGGCCATGTGGTTGTGGTTGGGAGTCCTGATGGCCATCGGGCTGATGTCCGGCTTCGCGCGGTTCCCGCGATGAGCGGGGTCGTGGTCCTGGACTACGGATCGGGCAACCTGCGCTCGGCCGCCCGTGCCCTCGAGGAGGCCGGCGCCGAGGTTGCGGTGAGCTCGGACTTCGACACCGCCATGGAAGCCGACGGGCTGGTCGTCCCGGGAGTGGGTGCGTTCGCTGCGTGCATGTCCGGGTTCCGGGCGGTCCGCGGTCCGCAGCTCGTCGAGCGCCGCCTGGCCGGCGGGCGGCCCGTGCTGGGCATCTGCGTCGGGATGCAGATCCTGTTCACCCGCGGCGTCGAGCACGGGGTCGCCACCGACGGCCTGGACGAATGGCCGGGCCTGGTCGAGGAGCTGCCCGCGCCAGTCCTGCCGCACATGGGCTGGAACACCGTCGACGTCCCCCCGGAGTCCGTGCTGTTCGCCGGCGTCGAGGGGCAGCGCTTCTACTTCGTGCACTCCTACGCCGTGCAGCGCTGGGACTGGATCGCCCAGGAGCCGTTCCGCGCCCCGATGGTCACCTGGGCCACGCACGGTGCGCCGTTCGTGGCCGCCATCGAGAACGGCCCCTTGAGCGCCACCCAGTTCCACCCGGAGAAGTCCGGCGACGCGGGGCTGCACCTGTTGGGCAACTGGGTCGCCACCCTGCCCTGATCCGTGCCAGCACTCGCGCGCCCAGGTCCGGCCCGTCCGGCACGGCGGCGGCCCACGGGTGGCCGACCCGGACGACTGTTGGGCCGATCCGGACACAGATCGGTCGTTTGGTGCACGAAACTGTCCGGATCAGACCATTGGCAAGTCCGCGCCTGCTGACCCAGTAGCCTGCCGACATGCACCTGCTCACGCTGTTGCCCGCAGTCGATGTCCGCGACGGCACCGCCGTCCGGCTGGTCCAGGGGGAGTCCGGCACCGAGACGGGCTACGGCGCACCGCTGGCGGCCGCGCTGGACTTCCAGGAACAGGGGGCCAGCTGGATCCACCTGGTCGACCTGGACGCGGCCTTCGGCACCGGCAGCAACCACGCGCTGCTCGCCGAGGTGATCGGCCAGCTCGATGTGCAGGTCGAGCTCTCCGGGGGGATCCGCGACGACGAGTCGTTGGCGACCGCGCTGGCGACCGGCTGTCGGCGGGTCAACCTCGGAACGGCGGCCCTGGAGGACCCGGAGTGGACCCGGAAGGTGATCGGCGAGCACGGCGACCGGATCGCCGTGGGCCTCGACGTCCGGGGTACCACGTTGGCAGCGCGCGGTTGGACCCGCGAGGGCGGCGACCTCTGGGAGACCCTGGACCGGCTCGATGCCGACGGCTGCGCCCGGTACGTGGTGACCGACGTGACCAAGGATGGCACCCTGCGCGGGCCGAACCTGGAGCTTCTGCGCGAGGTGTGCGCTCACACCCCGGCGCCGGTGATCGCCAGTGGCGGGGTTGCGGTGCTCGATGACCTGCACCGCCTGGCCGAGCTGACCTCCGAGGGCGTCGAGGGCGCCATCGTCGGCAAGGCGCTCTACGCGGGGGCGTTCACCCTGGCCGAGGCACTTGTTGCGGTGTCCCCGCGCCGGGACTTCCTCTAGGCCCGCGGGCGATCCGGACCACTGCGGTACGGGAAAGGGGCCCACATGCCCGTGGAACGCTTCTCCAGCGGAGGCATCTACGAGGATGTCGTGGGTTACAGCCGGGTGGTCGTGGCCTGCGGGTTCGTGGGGCACACAGGCTGGACCGCGGGCACGACCGCACTGGTGAACGGGGTCGTGCTGCACCCGGGCGATCCCCAGGGCCAGGCCCTGGTGGCGTTCCGGTCGGCGCTGTTCGCCCTCGAACGAGCCGGCTTCACCCAGGCCGACACGGTGCAGACCCGGATGTACGTCGTGGACATCGGCGCCCATGCCGATGCCGTGGGCCGCGCGCACAGCGAGCTGTTCGACGAGGTCCGGCCTGCCGCGACCATGGTCGGGGTCGCCGCCCTGGTCGACCCGCTGATGCTGGTCGAGGTCGAGGTGCTCGCGTGGCGGGCCGAGGACGGTCCGGCCGCCTGAACCTGCGGCGCGGCCCGGGGCGGAGGAGCCGAGTGGCAAGAGTTGCGGGGCTCGATGGGGCGCGTCGTGGGGTGAGCCGAGCAGCCGCACGCTGCCAGAGCCCAGCAGTCGTACGGCATGGAGAGTCCTGCGCCAACACCCGTGACCGCGCCCGTGGAGCCGAGCGGTGACGCCGATGGCGCGGTGCCCACGTCGTTGATGACGACCGTGGCGGTGGGTACATCTCCGAGGGATCCTGTCGTGCTGCCGGACGGTTCACGGTGTCTGTGCTCAACCGCGGCACGGTGTGGGTGATCGACCCAGGGACCGACACCGTGACGGCCACCGTCGAAGTCGGCAGCTCACCTGAGGGTGCCATCTGCCTTCCAGATGGATCGGCGGTGTACCTCCCCAACTACTCCTCGCGGGGGGTGTCGGTGATCGACACCAGCACCAACGAGGTCATGGCCACCATCGATGTGGGCGATCGCCCACGTGATCCTGTTCCATTGCCGGACGGGTCTGCTGTGTACCTCGCCAATTCCGGTGATGTCACGGTGTCAGTAATCGGCCGTCGCGGCTGATCTTGCTCGGCCGCGTCCTGCTCACGACGACCGGGGCGATTCGCGGCGTGGGGAGGCCTTCGCTCAGTGGGCGACGATCCACGTCGTGATCTGCGGCACGTCGAGCTGGCCGGATGCCGCGCTGAGCATGAGGTCCTCGGCCTCATCGACGGTGTACGTCAGATCTCGACCGTTGAGCAGGCAGAAGACGCGCGCGGCCGACCACGCCAAGCGCTTGTTGCCATCCTCGAGGGCGTGGTTGCCGACCAGCGAATGCAGCAGCGCTGCGGCCTTGTCCTCGAAGGTCGGGTAGGCGTCCTTGCCGAAGACGGTGACCCGGGGGCGGCCGGCGGCCGACGCCAGAAGGCCGGCGTCCCTGAGCACCACGTGATCGATGACGCCATCGGCGATCTCGAGGAGATCCTCGACCGAGGGGTAGTCGACCTCCTCGACGCTCACCTGCTCAGTCGCTCGAGCAGCTCGCGATCCTCGGTGCGTACCCGCTGGATCGCGCTGAGCAGTCGCTGCGGGCGGTCCGAGACGTACTGGGCGATGGCGATTCGCGCGACCTCCTGCATCGAGCGCCCCTCCTGCTCGGCCCTCGAACGCAGGGCATCGCTCTCGGCGTCGCTGAGTCGGAGGTTCATCGCCATAGCCCGACGGTACCACAGCGGTACCGAGCAGTGCTCAAGTCCTCGAGGCGCTCAGTCACAGGCGCTCCATCGCCGGCCGTGACCGGGGTTCTTCCGGTGTCGGTATCTCGGGTTCGGTGGGAGGGGGAACAGGGCTCTC
Organism: uncultured Actinomycetes bacterium; assembly: GCA_963798745.1. Classification (GTDB taxonomy): domain Bacteria; phylum Actinomycetota; class Actinomycetes; order S36-B12; family CAIYMF01; genus Prado023. Next base: position 136,341 of record CAWCUF010000006.1, on the reverse strand, counting down.
ACCGGCTTGGGTCAGCTGGCCGACCGTCGACTGGCAGTCAGGCGAGCCGGCGGAAGCGCTGCTGGACTGCCTGCTTGGACACGCCGTAGAGCTTGCCGATCTCAGTCCAGGTGGCCCCTGCGGCGCGCGCGCTGGCCACCGTATCGGACTCGAACTCCTCGAGGGCCTCACGGGCACTTCGAACCGCTGCCAGCCGGGACATCGGGTCCTCGATGTCCCCGAGCGAGACCAGCGCTTTGGTGACTCGTCGGGGGACCGTGGGACTGGGCACGCCGCGATCCTAGTGGCAACCCGATTTGCCTTTGCCAATGGTCAATACTATCTTGACTCAGGCGTCAGGGTTTCATTGACGCGTGAATGCCGAGCGATGTGAGCGATGTGAGGGAGGGTTCATGGCCAAGGGTAAGAAGAAGGACAAGAAGTCCAAGAAGTCCAAGAAGTCGAAGAAGAAGTAGCCAGTTCCGACGAAGGGTCACCGCCGTCGTCCCCGGCCGCCACGGCTGAGCCCCAGGTGGGCCGCCCCGACGGCGGTCGAGGGCATGGTGGCATTGGCCAATAGGGGGTTCCTGTGTTCCGTAAGCTGACGAGATCATGGCGCTCCCTGCGTGAGCGCCGCCGACGGGATCTGCTCGATGTGATCCGCTGACGCACGCATCCGGCCCGCTCCCCGCCCATCCGGCGGGGGACGGGCCGGTCTGCTGCCGGGCCCCCGCAGTCGGGACCGGCGCGGCGGACCTGCGCCACTACGCTGAACCTCATGCCCGTGGCCGTGCGCGTGATCCCCTGCCTGGACGTGGACGGCGGACGAGTGGTCAAGGGCGTGAACTTCGTCGACCTGCGCGATGCCGGTGACCCGGTCGAGATGGCCGCCGCCTACGGGGCGGCTGGCGCCGACGAGTTGACGTTCCTGGACATCACCGCCTCGTCCGGGGACCGGGCCACCACCTACGACGTGGTGCGGCGGACCGCCGAACAGGTCTTCATCCCGCTGACCGTCGGTGGCGGGGTGCGCACCGTCGAGGACTTCAACGCCCTGCTTCGGGCGGGGGCCGACAAGTGCGGGGTCAACACGGCGGCCCTTGCCCGTCCCGAGCTGCTCGCGGAGGCCGCCGACCGGTTCGGGGCCCAGTGCGTGGTGCTGTCGGTCGATGCCCGCCGGTGCGGACCGGGCACCAACGCCCCCGGCGTGCGCACCGACTCCGGGTTCGAGGTGACCACCCACGGGGGCCGGCGCTCCACGAGCGTCGACGCGATCGGATGGGCGATCCGGGCCACCAGCCTCGGTGCCGGGGAGATCCTGCTCAACTCGATGGATGCTGACGGCACCAAGGCCGGCTACGACCTGGAGCTGATCCGGCTGGTGCGCGCCGAGGTCCGGGTCCCGGTGATCGCCAGCGGCGGGGCCGGGCGACTGGCCGACTTCGCCCCCGCCGTGGCGGCCGGGGCCGACGCCGTTCTGGCAGCCAGCGTCTTCCACTTCGGTGAGTTGGCGATCGGCCAGGTCAAGGACGCGCTGGCCGACGCCGGCGCCACCGTGCGCCAGTGACGCTCGGAACGCCCGCTACAACATCGCCGGTGACCATCCGCCCCGGCACCCCCAGAGGGGTGCACCCGCGAGGCCCGCACTCGTGCCGGGTCGGTGCCCCGCGGACCCGTGCCCCGCGGACCAGCGAACAGCGCACCAGCGAACAGCGCACCAGCGGTCCCCGCGCACGCTCGCTGCGCCGCGAAGCGTCGCCTGGCAGGCTGAGGGTCACTGGTGGGCCAGAATGACCCGCGTGGACTTCAGCGATCCCGACCTCGACCCGGCGCTGGCCGGTCGCCTGCGTGCCGCCGGCCACGCCCCGGACGGGCGGCCACTGGTGAGCGCCGTCACCCAGGATGCCGACACCGGCCGGGTGCTCATGCTCGCCTGGATGGACGGCCAGGCGCTGGCTCGGACGTTGTCCACCCGGGAGGCCACCTACTACTCGCGCTCCCGCCAGGAGTTGTGGGTCAAGGGCGCCACCTCGGGCAACACCCAGCAGGTGCTCTCGGTGGCCCTGGACTGCGATGGGGACGCCGTGCTGCTGCGGGTCCGGCCCGCCGGCCCGGCCTGCCACACCGGCCTGACCTCGTGCTTCGACACCCTGGAGATCCTGTGAGCACCAACCCCGACCTGGAGTCCTTCCGGGCCCTGGCCCGCACCCCGCGCCGGGTGATTCCAGTGACGCGCCGCCTCCTGGCCGACGGTGAGACCCCGGTGGGCCTCTACCGAAAGCTGGCCGGCGAGCGTCCGGGCACGTTCCTGCTGGAGTCCGCCGAGCACGGCCGGGTGTGGTCGCGCTACTCGTTCATCGGGGTGCAGGCCGCGGCCATGCTCGCCGAGCTCGACGGGCAGGCCGTCTGGCGTGGCCGCACCCCGCTGGGCGTGCCGCTGACCGGCGATCCGCTGCACGCCATGCGCGACACGCTGGCCCTGCTGCACACCGAGCCGGCCGCAGACCCGGACCCGGACCTCCCGCCGTTGACCGGTGGACTGGTCGGGATGATCGGCTACGACGCCGTGCGGCACTGGGAGCGCCTGCCCGATGCCAACCCCGACGAGCTGCACCTGCCCGAGATCGCGATGCTGCTGGCCATCGACCTCGCGGTCCTGGACCACTGGGACGGCTCGGTGCTGCTGATCGCCAACGCGGTCAACTACGACGCCACCGACGCCCGCGCGGCGCAGGCCTGGGCCGACGCCGTGGCCCGCCTCGACGTGATGGAGGCCGCGCTGGCCGCGCCGAGCCCGGGCACCGCGGTGGCCCTGGCCGACCGGTCCGACCCGGACGCCCCCGCAGTGCTCCCGCGCACCGCACAGGCCGACTACGAGCTGGGGGTCGAGGCGGCCCGGGAGCACATCCGGGCTGGCGATGCATTCCAGATCGTGCTCTCGCAGCGCTTCGACCGGCCCACCGCCGCCAGCGCCCTGGACATCTACCGGATGCTGAGGGTGAACAACCCGAGTCCCTACATGTACCTGATCCGCTTCCCCGAGCCCGGCACCGGTCCGGACCTCGGTGACCGGGTGGCCTTCGACGTGGTCGGCTCCAGCCCGGAGGCGTTGGTGAAGCTCACCGCGGGGCACGCGATGCTGCACCCGCTGGCCGGCACCCGCCCGCGCGGGGCGACGCCCGAGCAGGACGCGGCGCTGGCCGAGGAGCTGCTCGCTGACGACAAGGAGCGCGCCGAGCACCTGATGCTGGTCGACCTGGGCCGCAACGACCTGGGCCGGGTCTGCCGGCCGGGCAGCGTCGAGGTGGTGGACTTCATGTCCGTCGAGAAGTACTCGCACGTGATGCACATCGTCTCCACGGTCACCGGCCGGTTGGCGCCCGGGCGCACGGCCTATGACCTGCTCGCCGCGACCTTCCCGGCCGGCACCCTGTCCGGCGCTCCGAAGCCTCGGGCGATGGAGATCATCGACGACCTCGAGCCGGCCCGGCGCGGGCTGTACGGGGGGGCGGTCGGCTACCTGGACTTCGCGGGCAACCTGGACGCGGCGATCGCGATCCGCACCGCGGTGCTGCGTGACGGGGTGGCGCACGTGCAGGCGGGAGCCGGCCTGGTCGCCGACTCGGTGCCGGCCACCGAGCACGCGGAGTGCGCCAACAAGGCGGCCGCAGTCCTCGCCGCGATCAGCATGGCCGAGGGGTTGCGTCCGGCCGGACCCATCGGTGCCACAATGGCCACCGACTGACGACCTGAGGAGCCTTCATGAGCAGCGCGCACGACAACCACGGGCAGACGCCGGCCAACTGGACCGGCGCCGGCATCATCACCCTGGCCTTCATCGTGGGCACGCTGGGAGTCGTCTTCGCCCAGCCGCTCGTGTTCTGGATCGGCGTGCTGCTGATCCTGGTCGGGATGGGCGTGTGGAAGGTGATGGCCGGCATGGAGTCCCGGCCGACCGACGCACTCTGACCTGCTCCGTACACGCCCAGGGCTGCGCTTCGTACCGACCTCGGACAGGATGACCGACCATGAGTGCTGACGGTCGTGGCCTGGTCCTCGTCGCCGAGGACGAGAAGCCGATCGCCGACCTGCTGGGGATGTACCTGCGCCGTGACGGGTTCGGGTGCGAGGTCGCGGCGACCGGGCCCGACGCCCTGGCGATGGCCCGCCGGCTGCGCCCGGTGGCCATCATCCTCGATGTGGGCCTGCCCGGGATGGACGGCACGGAGGTGTGCCGCACCCTGCGTGCGGACGGCGACGGTGTGCCGATCCTGTTCTGCACCGCTCGCGACGACGAGATCGACCGGGTCCTGGGCCTGGAGATGGGCGGTGATGACTACATCACCAAGCCGTTCAGCCCACGCGAGGTGGTCGCCCGGGTCAAGGCCGTCCTGCGGCGCGGGTCGGGCACGCCGGCCGACGAGGAGCGCCCCCTGGTGCTCGGCGACGTGTCGCTGAACCGGGCCCGGCATCGAGTCACGGTGGCCGACGAGCCCGTCGAGCTGACCGCCACTGAGTTCGACCTGCTGGCCTACCTGATGGCCCGACCGGGCCGGGTGGTGACCCGCGACCAACTCCTGTCGGCGGTCTGGGGATACTCGGCGGCGGCCGGCACCCGTACCGTCGACGTGCACGTCGCACAGGTGCGCGCCAAGCTCGGCCAGGCCAGCCCGATCCGGACCGTGCGCGGCGTCGGCTACAGCGCCGAACATCCATGAGCTGGACCAGCCTGTCCCGGCGACTGCCGCTGGTGATGGCCGCGGTGGCGGCACTCGCGGTGCTCATCGCCGCGCTGGTCGCCTGGCCGCTGCTGCGCTCGGCTGCCGACACCTCCGCGCGCCAGGCACTGTCGCGCACCGCTGACCTCACCGAGGAGCTGCTGGGACGCACCTACACCGGCCAGCAGCCCGGCGGCCCGCGGGGCGGATTGTCCAGCCGGCTGGCGGCCCTCCTGGCCCCCCAGCAGGTCACCGCCTACCTGGTCTTTCCCGACTCGCCGATCCCCGCACCCATGCGCGCCTCGGACGTGGCGACCGTGACCAGCGGGGGCACGGTCAGCGATCGGCGCACCGACCCGCTCGGGGCCAGCTACGTCGAGGGGCGGCCGGTGGTCGACGGCGTGGGGGTCCTGCTCGTCCAGCCGGCCGCCGTGGCCAGCGACCTGAGCTCCCCGGCGTTGTGGCGCCTGGTGCTGGCCCTGGCCCTGGGGCTGGCGGTAGCAGTGGTGACCGGGACGCTGCTGGCCCGGAGGCTGACCCGGCCGCTGGCCCAGGCGGCCGCGGCGGCGCACGCGATGGGCACCGGGCAGCGCGATGTGAGGGTGGATCCCTCCGGACCCGACGAGGTCGCCGACATCGCTGTGGCCCTCAACCGGCTCTCCGCGGCGCTGAGCGCCAGCGAGGAGCGCCAGCGGGAGTTCTTCCTCACGGTCTCCCACGAGCTGCGCACGCCGCTGACCTCGGTGAAGGGCTACGCCGAGGCGTTGTCCGACGGGGTGGTGCCGGCCGACGAGGTGGCGACCGTGGCCGGGGTGGTCCGTGCGGAGGCCGATCACCTCGACCGACTGGTCGCTGACCTGCTCGACCTGGCCCGCCTCGGCGCGGTCGACGTGGCCATCGAGCCCGTGGACCTCGACCTGGCGTCGCTCGGTGCCGAAGCGGCTGCGGTCTGGGCCGGCCGCGCTGCCCGCGATGGGGTGCGGTTCGTCGACGAGGTGGACCGCGCCGCGCTCACGGTGCGCACCGACCCGGTGCGCGTGCGTCAGATCGTCGACAACCTGATGGAGAACGCGCTGCGCGTCACGGGCGAGGGGGCGCCGGTGGTCCTGCACCTTGGCCCCGGGCCCACGCCCGGGCAGTTCGTCGTCGAGGTGCGCGATGGCGGCCCCGGGCTCAGCGCGGACGACCTGGCCGTGGCCTTCGAGCCAGGTGAGCTGCACGCTCGTTACCGGGGTGTGCGCAAGGTGGGTTCCGGGGTCGGTCTGGCCCTGGTCGCCCGGCTGGCGCAGCGCCTGGGCGGTGCGGCGCAGGCCAGCACCTCGGCCGAGGGCGGCGCGGCCTTCCGGGTCGTGCTGCCCCAGCGCGCTGCCGAGGGCGCGAACGGTCCGGTCAACCTGCCGAGGAGCCCAGCCACGGCACCGCCAGGCGCAGGACCCACCATCCCAGGGTGAGGGCGACCAGGACCCAGACGAGTCGGGTCGACACGATCGGGGTCGCGCGGCCGCGGGCTGCGCTGACCAGCCAGACGCCCCAGGCCAAGAACGCCAGGGGCAGCACCCCGAGCACGAACAGCGCGTTGTGGTCCACCGCGGCGAGGACGTCGCCATTGGCCAGGGCCACGGCCGCGCGGGTCGAGCCGCAGAACGGGCAGTCCAGCCCGGTCAGGTTCCGCCACGGGCAGGGTGTGGGGCCCGCGTCGCCCGGGCGCAGCGCGGCCACCGCTGCCCAGCTCACGGCCACGACCGCGAAGGTGGCCAGCGGTCCGGCCAGCTCCCGGCCGCGGCTGCGCGGTCGCTGCGCCACGGGGGTGGGGGAGCCGGTCATGCCCGACAGGGTACCCGGGGTCGAGGTGCTGGGCTGGGGATGCGGGCCCCCGAGGTGGGGCGATTCGGCGCAGCGGCTGCGCACTGCGTACCCTCTCCACCAGACCCGCACGACGATGGACAGGAGGCGTGCATGAGCGTTCTCGACGAGATCCTCGTCGGCGTTCGTGCCGACGTCGAAGCCCGGATGGCCAGCGTCACGCTCGCTGAGCTCAAGGAGCGCGCCGCGCATGCGCCCGAACCTCGCGACGGGATCGCGGCGCTGCGCCGCGAGGACGGCGTGACCGTCATCGCCGAGGTGAAGCGCTCCTCGCCGAGCCGGGGTGCCCTGGCGCCGATCGCCGACCCGGCCGGCCTGGCCCGCGAGTACGAGGCCGGGGGAGCCCACGCCATCTCGGTGCTCACCGAGGGCCGGCGGTTCGGGGGCTCGCTGGCCGACCTGATGGCCGTGCGCCAGGCCGTGGACGCGCCGGTGCTGCGCAAGGACTTCGTCGTCTCGAGCTATCAGCTCTGGGAGGCCCGGGCCGCCGGTGCGGACCTCGTGCTGCTGATCGTGGCCGCCCTGGAGCAGCAGGTCCTGCTCAGCCTGCACGAGCGCGCGCTGTCGATCGGGCTGACCCCGCTGGTGGAGGTGCACGACGTCGACGAGGTGGCGCGTGCGCTGGACGCCGGCGCAGGGATCATCGGGGTCAACGTGCGTGACCTGCGCACCCTGACTGTGGACCGCGATCACTTCGCCCGGGTCGCCCCACACATCCCCGACCACGTGGTGCGCGTGGCCGAGAGCGGCGTGCGAGGTCCACACGACCTGATCTCCTATGCCAACGCCGGGGCCGACGCCGTGCTCGTGGGCGAGAGCCTGGTGACCGGCGGCGACCCGCGCCAGGCCGTGCATGACCTGGTCACCGCCGGTGCCCATCCCGCCCTGCGGCACGGCGGGCGCGCATGAGCCTCGACCTGCCCAACCTGGGGCTGCTGCCCTCGGCGGACGCCGTGCCCGACGCAGCCGGTCACTTCGGGCCCTTCGGTGGCCGGTTCGTCCCCGAGGCGCTGATCGCGGCCCTCGACGAACTCACGGCCGCCTATGACGCGGCCTGCGTCGACCCCGGGTTCCTGGCCGAGCTGGACCGGCTGGCCCGCACGTACACCGGTCGACCCACCCCGTTGACCGAGGTGCCGCGGTTCGCCGCCGCGGGGGACGTGCCGGGGCGCATCGTGCTCAAGCGCGAGGACCTCAACCACACCGGCTCGCACAAGATCAACAACGTGTTGGGCCAGGCCCTGCTCACCGTGCGGATGGGCAAGAACCGGGTCATCGCCGAGACCGGTGCCGGCCAGCACGGGGTGGCCACCGCTACCGCCGCCGCGCTGATGGGCTTGGACTGCGTGGTCTACATGGGCCTCGAGGACACCCGGCGTCAGGCCCTGAACGTGGCCCGCATGAAGCTGCTCGGCGCGCAGGTCATCCCGGTCACCGCCGGGTCGCAGACCCTCAAGGACGCGATCAACGAGGCGATGCGCGACTGGGTCACCAACGTCAGCGACACCCACTACCTGCTGGGCACCGTGGCCGGGCCGCACCCGTTCCCGAAGATGGTCCGCGACTTCCATCGGGTGATCGGAGTGGAGTCCCGCGCCCAGCTGCTGGCCGACTACGGGCGACTGCCCGACGCGGTGGCCGCGTGCGTCGGCGGCGGGTCCAACGCCATCGGGATCTTCCACCCGTTCCTCGACGATGCCGGCGTTGCCCTGCACGGTTTCGAGGCCGCCGGTGACGGCGTGGAGACGGGTCGGCACGCCGCCACCATCACCGGTGGATCGATCGGCGTCCTGCACGGCACCCGCTCCTACCTGCTGCAGGACGACGACGGGCAGACCATCGAGTCGCACTCCATCTCTGCGGGCCTGGACTACCCGGGCGTCGGGCCGGAGCACGCGCACCTCGCGCGGATCGGGCGGGCCAGCTACCACCCGGTCACCGATGCCCGGGCGATGGACGCCTTCGCGCTCCTGTGCCGCACCGAGGGGATCATCCCCGCGATCGAGAGCGCGCACGCGCTGGCCGGGGCGCTGGACGTCGGCCGTGACCTCGGTCCCGACGGGCTGGTGCTGGTGAACCTCTCCGGGCGCGGCGACAAGGACGTGGAGACCGCTGCCGACTGGTTCGGCATCGACCTGGGCCGGGAGCCGCAGTGAGCTCGCTGCGGGAGGTGTTCACCCGGGCCCGCGCCGAGGGTCGGGCGGCCCTGATCGGCTACCTACCCAGCGGGTTCCCGACCCAGGCCGAGGGCATCGATCTGGCGGTGGCCATGGTGTCCTGCGGGGTCGACATCGTCGAGGTGGGCCTGCCCTACTCCGACCCGCTCATGGACGGCCCCGTCATCCAGGCGGCGGTGCACCGGTCCCTGGTCGCCGGCTCCACGGTCAGCCACGTGTTCGACACGGTGGCCGGCGTGGCTGCGACCGGCGCCCCGACCCTGGTGATGTCCTACTGGAACCCGATCGAGCGGATCGGCGTGCAGTCGTTCGCAGCACGTCTGCATGCCGCCGGCGGCGTCGGGGTGATCACCCCGGACCTGATCCCGGAGGAGGCCGCCGACTGGTGCGACGCCACGGATGCCGCGGGGGTGGACCGGGTGTTCCTGGTGGCACCCTCGAGCACCGACGCGCGGATCGCCGGCGTGGCCGGGGTGACCAGCGGATTCGTCTACGCCGCCTCGACCATGGGCGTCACCGGCGCCCGGGCCAGTGTGGGATCCGGGGCTCGGGAGCTGGTGGCTCGGGTGCGGGCGGCCACCGACCTGCCCGTGGCCGTCGGCCTGGGCGTGTCCACCGGGGCGCAGGCCGCCGAGGTCGCCCATTACGCCGACGGCGTGATCGTCGGCTCGGCGTTCATTGCCCTGATCCTGGCGGCAGCCGACCATGCCGAGGCGCTGGCCTCGGTCAGCGCCCTGGCCCAGGAACTGGCTGCCGGCGTGCGCGGAGAGGTCGACGCCGCGCAAGCCTGACCCGGCTACGCTGCGGCACCACGGGCCGAGCGTCGCCCGTCGGCCGAGGCTCGGTCGGGCACCCGGCGCGGTCCGGGGCCCAACCGCGCAGTTGTGGTTGATAGGAGCTCGGCGCGGACCCGTCCAGGCGCCAAACGCCGAGTTGTGGTTGAACCTGAGCCTGGGCCGACGGGTTTTTCCACCACGCGGAGCGCATTTCGCCCCCTGACCGTCGCGCCGGGGGCGCTTTTCGACCACAACTCGGCGTTTGGCCCATCCGGCCCGGCCACCGCGCAGGGCTGCTCCGCTGGGCGAACCGGCCAGGTGGTCCGGCCGATCACTGCCGACCTGGCTGCTGCTACGGGCCCCGCCAACGGCTCGGTCTGGGGCCTGGCCCTACCTGGCTGCCAGCGCGTCGGTCAGCAGGCCGACCAGCGCCTCGAGCTGGACGTCGGCCGAGGACGCCTCCTCCTCGGAGCCGTCGAGGGCGCGCGCAGCAAGGTGGGCCTTGCCATCGATGAGCTCGGCGATCCGGGCGTCGATGGTCTGGGCGGCGATGATGCGCCACGCAGTGACCGGTTCGGCCTGACCGATGCGGTGGATCCGGTCGATGGCCTGGGTCTGCTCCGCGTCGGTCCACGACAATTCGGCCAGGACCATGTTGGAGGCGACCTGGAGGTTCAGGCCGACCCCGGCAGCGGTCAGCGAGCACACCGCCACCGCCACCTGTGGATCGTTGACGAAGGCGTCCACATTCGCCTGGCGCACCTTGGTGCTCTGGTTGCCACGGATCGAGCTGTACCGGATGCCGCGCTGGGCGAACAACTCCTGCGCGGTGTCCATCACATCGATGTGCTTGGCGAAGAACACGACCTTGCCGACGTTGCGCGCCAACTGGGCTGCGTAGTCCGCGGCGAGCCCGGACTTGGCCTGCCCGATCCGGCGCATCATCGCGAACACGTTCTCGCCGGACTCGGCGTCCTGGGCGTCCTCGCGCTCCCAGGCCGCCACCCGTCGCACGAGCTCGTGGTCGATCCCCTCGACCGCCGGGCCGGCGGTCCGCCGGAGCAGGGCGTCCTCGTAGCGGGCCACCATCCGGTTGGCCAACTCGCGCTCCGCGGCGCGGATCGAGCGCCCGGCGTCGTCGTCGAGCTCGACCGGCAGGTCGGCCACCCGGCGCGCCGGGATGTCGGCGGCCACGTCGATCTTGCGGCGGCGCACGATGCCCATGCTGGTGACCGTGCGTCGCGCGCTGGCGTAGAAGCCCGGATCGCCGGGCACCAGCCCGGTGTCCTCCAACGCGGCCATCAGCGCCCCCACCGGCTTCTTGTCGTCGATCCAGCCGAGGAACTGCCAGATCGCGCGGAAGTCCTCGATGTCGTTGATCAGCGGGGTCCCGGTCAGCGCCATGAGCAGGGGCCGGCCGATCCTGGTGCGGATCCGCGCCGAGATCTCCAGCACGTGCTGGGAGCGCTGGGAGGACTTGTTCTTGATGAAGTGCGCCTCGTCGACGACCATGCCGCGGAAACCGAGCTCGCTCATCCAGCCCAGATGCCGGTCGAGGATCTCGTAGTTGACGATCACGATGTCGGCGAACCCGTCGATCGTGTCGCCGTCGCCGTGCACCACGGTGGCCGGGCGTGCCGGCGTCCAGAGGTCGGCCTCCCGCGCCCAGTTGGTCTTCACGACGTTGGGCACGACCACCAGCAGCGGGTAGGCGTCGGCAGCCTGAGCGGCGAGCAGCGCCTGGGCGGTCTTGCCCAAGCCGGGCTCGTCGGCCAGCAGGAACGTGCGGTGGCCAGCAGCCGCCGCGGCCACCACCTGCGCCTGGTGGGGCATCAGCTCCAGCGCTCCGGGCACCTCGACCAACTCCGGATCGGGCAGCGGCATGCAGGAGGTGGCCCCACTGCCCCCCTGCTCGAAGGAGCGGAACAATGGGCCGAGCAGCTCCCAGCCGGCCAGGCGTTGGGCGCTGACCCGGCTCTGCTCGGCGGCCGAGAAGTCCGGTGCGAGGAAGGGATTGGCCAGTTGCCGGGAGACGATCGCCTGCGGGACGACCGTGCGCCGGGCCGGCTCGGGTGCCTCGGGCTCGACGGGCGCGGTCAGCTCGGGGGGCGGCTCGACCCCGCCGTCGGCCAACATCTCGAGCATCAGGGTCCGCGCCGACTCGGAGACCTCGGCGTCCTCAGCCAGCAACGCCAGCAGCGAGGGTCGCCGCGCGGCGGTCGTCGCCAGGATGGTGGCGATCCCGTCCAGGCGCTTGAGCTCTTGGGCGCGGTGCGCCTCCGTGCTGGTGGCGTCGGCCTTGACCCGGGCCCGCTCGTGGCGCACGAGCAGGGCGACGACCTGGAACTTCGTGCGCACCGAGGGCTTCACCGATCCGCGCGCAACCGCGCCCTCGACCGCCCGGACCTCCTGGGCGAGGACCGGGATGAGGCCCTCGTTGTGGCGCGGCTGGGCGCGTCGCTGGGTGCGCGGCGCACTGCGCTGGGCTGTGGACCGGCGCTGGCCTTGTCGAGCCAAGGAGACCTCCGCTTGCAGTGTCCGGCCCGCCGCACGTGCCGGGCACCAGCCCATGCACGTGTTCCGCGGCCGGGGGATCAACGCATCAGGCAGGCCGTGACCGGCCCGTGTGCCCGATACGACGCAGCCACCCCACGTGTCCATGCGGACCGGCGTGGAGGAGCCCCGACGACGTGGCCCCGACAGGGACCGCCCGACCACCATCCGATGACCGGGACACCCTCCGCGCTGCGCGGCCCTCGTCCTGACGGGCAGCGTGCTACGGATCGATGCCCCTACGGTAGCGCCTCCCGCCCGCGCGTGGGCGCACCGGCCGCCAGTCCAGTAGGTGCGGCCGCGGCTGCCCAGGATCAGAGGTACTTGTAGACCACCATCGCGGCGACGATCGCCAGCACGATCACCACCGCCGCGGCGTCCACCCCCAGCCGCAATGGCCGCTGGCACCGGTCTCGGATCGACTGGCCGTACAGCCCGTCGAGGATGGTGATCCGGGTGATCACTGCGAAAGCCAGCACCGAGGTGACGTAGAGGGCGGTGCACCAGGGGCAGATGGCGCCGATCACGAAGTAGGACTGCACGAACAACCACACCGCGAAGCCCAGCCCCGCGGTGATGCCCGCCTGGGCGGCGAGCATGAACCAGCGCGGGAACCGAACCCCGGCCAGCCCGGCCACCGCGAGCGTGATCACGACCGGCTCGCCCATCAGGCCGATGAACGCGTTCGGGAAGCCCAGCAGGCTCGCCTGCCAGGACACGCCGACGGTGGCACAGGAGATCGTCGAGGAGATGTTGCACGACAGGTCGGCCAACGGGTCCTCGGCCAGCGCCAGGGCGTCGACGGACAGCACCAGCGAGGCGAGCAGGCCCAGGAGCCCCGAGGCCAGCAGCGCAAGGTAGGCGCCCGGGTGCCGGCCCCGGTGCGCAGACGGTGTCGAGGTCGTGGTCTCGGAGCGGCTGGCCACGCGCGGAACTCCCTTGGTCGATCCGTCAACCGGACATCGGAGAGCCGCAGGAGCGGATCCGGTAGCACGATGGTAGTTCAGCCTCCGGCGCGCACCTGCGCAGCGCTGTGCCCGCGGCATGCTCGGATGCCGGGTGTGGGCACCCGTCGCGGCGTGGGTCCGATCCGCGTCGTTTCGGGTAATCTTGCCCAGACTCACGGAGGTGGCCATGGCAGCCGAGAAGAACGCACCCAAGTCGGGCGCGGGCGCGACGCCCAAGCAGCTCGCTGAGCATGCGCGGGCCCAGACCGAGGCGGCCGAGCGCCGCCGCGAGCGTGCGATCCGGATCGTCGGTGGCCTGGTCGTGGTGCTGATCGTGGGCGGGTTGCTCGCGGTGGGCTTCTTCGCCGGCCAGGACGACCCCGCCGACCCGGCCGCTCCGGTGGCCAGTGCGGATCCGAACGCGGCCCTGCCCACCGGGGTCAGTGCCCCGACCTACGGCGTTCCCTACGGCTCTGGGTGGACCTCGGCCGACGAGGCCACGCTGCCCACCCTGGAGATCTGGGAGGACTTCCAGTGTCCGGCGTGCGCGCAGGTGGAGGCAGCCTCCGCCGACGGCATCAAGGCCCTGGCCGACGAGGGCCGGGTCAAGCTGCTGTACCGCCCGGCCACGTTCCTGGACAACGGGCTCGCGCAGGACAACGCAGCCAATGGCAACCCGAACTCCTCGGCCCGCGCGACCAGCGCCTGGGGCTGCGCGGTGGATGCGGGCAGGACCACCGAGTACCACTCCGCGATCTTCGACATCCAGCCCGCGGACGAGGGGGTCGGCTTCTCCGACCAGCAGTTGATCGACCTTGGCAGCACGGTCGGCATCGAGGATGCGGACCTGGCCACGTTCACCTCCTGCGTGCAGGACGGTACCTATCTCGGCTGGGCCGCGAACAGCAACCAGGCGTTCAGTGAGTCCGGCGCCGGCGGCACCCCGACCGCCTATCTGAACGGCGTGGAGATCTCGTCCTCGGAGCTGGCCGACGTGGCTGGTCTGACGCAGAAGATCGACGCCGCGACCGCGAAGTGATCTCCGCCGCAGCCCTGGCCATCCAGACAACGAGCAACGCCGGCGCCCCGGCCTCGATCCCCAGCCCGGACCAGTCCGTCTGGCAGCTCGGGCCGTTCCCGCTGCGCGCCTACGCGCTGTGCATCCTCGCCGGCATCGTCGTGGCGATGTGGACCGGCGACCGGCGCTGGGTGGCCCGCGGCGGTGAGCGCGGACTGGTCTACGACGTGGCCATCTGGGCGGTGCCCTTCGGCATAGTGGGCGGGCGCATCTATCATGTGCTCACCGACTGGTCGACCTACTTCGGCACAGACGGCTCGGGGTTCGTCGCAGCCCTGAAGATCTGGTCCGGCGGCCTGGGTATCTGGGGCGCGATCGCCCTGGGCGGGGTCGGGGCCTGGATCGGGTGCCAGCGAAGGGGCGTCCCGCTGCCGCCGTTCGCCGACGCGCTGGCCGTCGGGATCCCCCTGGCCCAGGCCCTGGGCCGTTGGGGCAACTGGTTCAACCAGGAGCTGTTCGGCAGGCCCACGGACCTGCCCTGGGGGCTGGAGATCGACCCGATCAACCGGCCGGAGGGCTACGAGCAGTACGCCACCTTCCACCCCACCTTCCTCTACGAATCGCTGTGGCTGGTCGGCGTGGCCCTCCTGGTGCTGTGGGCCGACCGGCGCTGGACGCTGGGTCATGGGCGCGCGTTCGCCCTGTATGTCGCGGCCTACTGCGTAGGTCGGCTGGCGATGGAACTGCTGCGCATCGATCCCGCGACCCAACTCGCCGGCATCCGGATCAACGTGTTCACCTCCGTGGTGGTCGGGCTCGGCGCGGTCGCCTACTTCGTCGTCAGCGCCCGCCTGCGCCCGGGCCGGGAACCGGCCGCTGCCCTGCGGGGTGGCTCGGCGGACGCTGCGGACTCATCGGAGCGGCCGAGGACGGCGTGACCTGGTCAGGTGGCACTGGGCAATTGAGGACCTTCGACCCGAGGAAATTGGTCTTTCAATCCACGTGGTGAGCCGGAGCGCAGTGCATAGTTGATAGTGCAAGCAAGACACCCCAACACGTGAGGATCACTAATGTCCGAGACTCCCCGAGTCGTCTCCATCCTGCTCTACCTCGCCGGAGCCCTGCTCATCGTCGGCGGCGCCGGCACCTGGTACATGGTGTCCGACCAGCTGGGTGCGGAGAACATCACCGTCAGCGAGGACGCGTCCTGCCAGCAGGGCGAGGACGTCAACGGCCCGCTGGAGGCCTTCTGCATGGCCGACATCATCAACACCCACGCTCTTGAAGCGACCGGCGGCAAGACCTACGCCGAGCTGGACCGGGAGGACCCGCTGCGTGCCACGGCGCAGAGCGCCTCCTTCCTGCGCGCCTCGCTGTTCACCTCCGTGGTGGCCTTCGGAGTGGCCGCCTTCGCCATGGGGATGGGCCTGGTGGCGGTGCTGACCGGTGCGGGAATCGGAGCCCTGGATCGGCGCAGCCGCCGAGCGGAGCCGGCAGTGCCGAGTGTCGCCGCTTCGGCCTGACCCTCGCTCGCAGGCCACGTGCCCGGTTCCCCTCGGGGGCCGGGCACGTCTGCGTCGCGATGCGTCAGGGGTGCGGCACCGGCGGTGCAGCCCGAACTCCTGGGCAGCTCAGGACGCTCAGAGCTGCCCGCACCCGCTGAGCAGCCCTGGGCGCCCAGGCCGGGCCCTCAGGCGCGCGGCACCACCCGCACGACTGCCCCGCGGTCGTCGTCGACGGTCAGCCACAGGCCGCCGTCGGGTCCGTTGCGCACCGTGCGCAGGCGGCCCAACTCCCCGGACAGCACGGTGCGGGTGTCCGCCACTTGGTCGCCGTCGAGCGAGACGAGCAGGAGTTCCCGGTCCTTGAGCACCGCCACTGCCAGCGCCCCGGTCCACCGGCCCCACTGCGGACCGGTGATGAACTCCGCACCTGAAGGGGCGATCGTCGGGCATCCGCTGGACCATACCGCCGCGCGCGCATCGGGGATGTCTGATGACGTCATCGGCGCGTCCTCGGCGTAGCCGCCCCCGCCACCGACCGGGTCCCAACCGTAGTTGCCCCCGCGGACCAGCCTGTTGATCTCGTCGTCGCAGCCGGTGCCGTGCTCGACGCTGAACGGCGCCGAGTCCTGCGCCCGGAAGGCCAGGCCCTGGATGTTGCGATGCCCGAGCGTGTAGACGTAGGGGTCCCAGCCGTCGCCCGGGTTGGCCGGCGCGGGCTCGCCGGCCAGGGTCGCGCGCAGCACCTTGCCCGCCCGGCTCGTCGGGTCCTGGGGAGCCCGCGGTGACACGGCATCGCCGGCAGTGATCCAGAGCAGTTGGTCGGGGCCGACCTCGACCCGGCAGCCCAGGTGCCGGTTGCCAGCCCCGGCAGGAAGGCCGGTCACGATCGGCGTCGGGTCGCTGATCGCCTCGAGGGTCTCGGCCAGCCGGAACCGTACGACTCGCACGTCCGAGACGGTGCCTGCGCTGCCTGCGGCGTAGCAGAGGTAGATCCGCCGGTTCGTGGCGAACTGGGGGTCGAGGGCCAGGCCCATCAGCCCGCCCTCGCCGCGCGCCACCACATCGGGCACGGTGGCCACGACCTGGCGTCGGCCGTCGACGATCGCCGCGAGCTGTCCGGGGCGCTCGGTGACCAGCGGGGTGCCGTCGGGAAGGAAGCGCAGGTCCCACGGCCGCTGGAATCCCTCGATGCGGCTGGCCACCTCGACGCCGCTGATGTCGGCCGTCCCCGGCGGTGGGCTGGCTGCCGGGTCCGACGCCGTGGGGGAGGACGCGAGGGGCGTGGGGGATCCCGACGAGGTGGCGGGCGCAGCGGGCCCGGTGCCGCTGGTGCAGCCGACCAGGAGCATCCCCGCGCACGCGCCGATCAGGGCCGCGCCCGCTCGTGGGTGACGTCGGCCGGCCCGGGATGAACTGCCGGGTCGGATCGTGATCTCGTTCATGCTCGGCCCCTGGTGCGCGCGGGATGCTCAGCGGCCCGGCGCTGGCACGGGTCGTGCCAACTCCGCTCGGCCACCGACTGGTCGGGTCCACCGGGGAGCAGGTGCACGCCCCGCCGATGATGTTCTACAGTGTGCCCCGGCGGGCCAACGTCGTCCCGCCGACCTCAACTCCCGCACCAGCCGCGTCGTGCTGGCCGCTCGAGTGGGCCGGCGACGACGTTCGAGGAGCAGACCATGGCGCTTTTCTCTGCCGTTCCGCCGGCCACCGGCCTCTACGACCCCGCCTTCGAGCGGGATGCCTGTGGGGTGGCGTTCGTGGCCACGATGACCGGGGTGGCCAGCAACGACATCGTGGTCAAGGCGTTGACGGCGCTGCGCAACCTGGACCACCGGGGGGCCTCCGGGGCCGAGCCGGACAGCGGCGACGGGGCCGGGATCCTGGTGCAGGTCCCCGACGCGTTCCTGCGCGCAGAGGTCGACTTCGACCTGCCTGCGGCCGGCTCCTATGCCGTCGGCCTGGCCTTCCTGCCCGACGACGCCGCAGGCGAGCGGCACGCCATGGCCGCGATCGAGCGGATCGCCGAGGAGGAGGAGCTGGTCGTGCTCGGTTGGCGCGACCTGCCGACCGTGGACGACATGATCGGGTCCACTGCGCGCAGCACGATGCCCCGGTTCCGCCAATTGTTCGTCGCCCCCAAGCACCGGATCAGTGACCAGCTCGTGCTCGAGCGGATGGCGTTCTGCTTGCGCAAGCGGGCCGAGCGTGAGGTCGAGGTCTACTTCGCCAGCCTGTCGACGCGCACCCTGGTCTACAAGGGCATGCTGACCACCGGCCAGCTCGAGCACTTCTTCCCCGACCTGGTCGACCCGCGGATGGCCAGTGCGCTGGCCCTGGTGCACTCACGCTTCTCCACCAACACGTTCCCGAGCTGGACCCTGGCCCACCCCTACCGACTGATCGCCCACAACGGCGAGATCAACACGGTGCGTGGCAACCGCAACTGGATGCAGGCCCGCGAGGCGCAGCTCAACTCCGAGCTGCTTCCCGGCGACATCCGCCGGATCTTCCCGATCTGCACCGAGGGCGCCAGTGACTCAGCCAGCTTCGACGAGGTCGTCGAGCTGCTGCACATGGCGGGTCGTTCGCTGCCGCACTCCGTGCTGATGATGATCCCCGAGGCGTGGGAGAACCACGACGAGATGG
This sequence comes from uncultured Actinomycetes bacterium, assembly GCA_963798745.1. GTDB lineage: Bacteria > Actinomycetota > Actinomycetes > S36-B12 > CAIYMF01 > Prado023. The sequence goes on along the minus strand of CAWCUF010000006.1, from coordinate 118,159 downwards.
ACCCGGCCCGTCGGGCCTTCTACCAGTACCACGCCAACCTGATGGAGCCCTGGGACGGTCCTGCCAACGTCAGCTTCACCGACGGCTCGGTGATCGGGGCGGTGCTGGACCGCAACGGCCTGCGCCCGGGCCGGTTCTGGGTCACCGACGACGGGCTGGTGGTGCTGGGCTCCGAGGCCGGCGTGCTGGACATCGACCCGGCCACGGTGGTCCGCAAGGGTCGGCTCCAACCCGGTCGGATGTTCCTGGTCGACACAGCCGCCGGACGGATCATCGAGGACGACGAGATCAAGTCCGAGCTCGCCGCGCAGGCGCCCTATGACGACTGGCTCAATGCCGGGCTCGTGCACCTCGAGGAACTGCCCGAGCGCGAGCACGTGGTGCACACCACCAAGTCGGTGGCCCGGCGCCAGCAGACCTTCGGCTACACCGAGGAGGAGCTGCGGATCCTGCTCACACCGATGGCGCGCCACGCCCTGGAGGCGCTGGGCTCGATGGGTACCGACACCCCGATCGCCGTGCTCTCGGATCGCCCCCGGCTCCTGTTCGACTACTTCGCGCAACTGTTCGCGCAGGTGACCAACCCGCCGCTGGACGCGATCCGCGAGGAGATCGTGACCTCTCTGGGCAGCCACATCGGACCGGAGAGCAACCTGCTGGAGGCCACTCCCGGGCACTGCCGCCAGGTGGTGCTGCCCTTCCCGGTGATCGACAACGACGAGTTGGCCAAGTTGCGCCAGATCAATGCCGACGGCGACGCCCCAGGCTTCTCCGGGGCCAAGATCAGCGGCCTGTTCCGGGTTGCTGACGGTGGTCCGGGGCTGCGCAAGCGCCTGGGGGAGATCTGTGCCGAGGCCGACCGGCACGTGGCCGGCGGCAAGAAGGTCCTGGTGCTCTCGGACCGCGACTCCGACCCGGATCTGGCCCCGATTCCCTCGCTGTTGCTGTGCTCGGCCGTGCACCATCACCTGGTCCGGCGCAAGACCCGAACCCAGGTCTCGCTGCTGATCGAGGCCGGCGACGTGCGCGAGGTCCATCACGTCGCGCTGCTGATCGGGTACGGCGCCGCCGCGGTCAACCCCTACCTGGCCATGGAGTCCGTGGAGGACCTGGCCCGGCGCGGGGTGATCGCCGGGGTGCCCCCGGAGAAGGCGGTCCGCAACCTGGTGAAGGCCCTGGGCAAGGGCGTGCTCAAGGTGATGAGCAAGATGGGCGTCTCCACGGTCGCCTCCTACCGCGGCGCACAGATCTTCGAGGCGATCGGCCTGAGCCATTCGCTGGTCGACCAGTACTTCACCGGCACCACGTCGCGGCTCGGCGGTGTGGGTCTGTCCACCCTCGCCGAGGAGGTGGCCCGTCGGCACGCCCTGGCCTACCCCGCCAACGGCATCGCGCCGGCGCACCGCACCCTGCCGGTCGGCGGGGAGTACCAGTGGCGCCGCGAGGGCGAGCCGCACCTGTTCGACCCGGAGACGGTGTTCCGCCTGCAGCACTCCACCCGCTCGGGACGCATGGACGTCTTCCGGCAGTACACGCAGAGCGTCGATGACCAGTCCCAGCGGCTGATGACCCTGCGCGGGCTGTTCCGGTTCGCCGAGGGTCAGCGCCCGCCGGTGCCCCTGGCCGAGGTCGAGCCGGTCAGCGCGATCGTGACGCGGTTCTCGACCGGCGCGATGAGCTACGGATCGATCAGCCAGGAGGCGCACGAGACGCTGGCGATCGCCATGAACCGGCTGGGTGCGAAGTCCAACACCGGCGAGGGCGGCGAGGATCCCGAGCGCTACGAGCCCATGCCCAACGGCGACTCGAAGCGCTCGGCGATCAAGCAGGTGGCCTCCGGCCGGTTCGGGGTCACCAGCCAGTACCTGGTCAACGCCGACGACATCCAGATCAAGATGGCCCAGGGTGCCAAGCCCGGCGAGGGCGGTCAGTTGCCCGCGCACAAGGTCTACCCGTGGGTGGCCAAGACCCGGCACTCCACGCCCGGCGTGGGGCTGATCAGCCCACCCCCGCACCATGACATCTACTCCATCGAGGACCTCGCGCAGCTCATCCATGACCTCAAGAACGCCAACGACCGGGCGCGGATCCACGTGAAGCTCGTCTCCGAGATCGGCGTGGGCACAGTGGCCGCGGGCGTGGCCAAGGCACACGCCGACGTCATCCTGGTCTCCGGGCACGACGGCGGCACCGGCGCCTCGCCGCTGACCTCGCTCAAGCACGCCGGCGGGCCGTGGGAGCTCGGTGTGGCCGAGACCCAGCAGACCCTGCTGCTCAACGGGTTGCGCGACCGGGTGGTCCTGCAGACCGACGGCCAGCTCAAGACCGGCCGGGACGTGGTGATCGCCGCGCTGCTCGGTGCCGAGGAATTCGGATTCGCCACGGCGCCGCTGGTGGTGATGGGCTGCGTGATGATGCGCGTGTGCCACCTGGACACCTGCCCGGTCGGGGTCGCGACCCAGAACCCCGAGCTGCGGGCCCGGTTCACCGGCCGGGCGGAGTACGTCGTGAACTTCTTCCAGTTCATCGCCGAGGAGGTCCGCGAGCACCTCGCCGCGCTCGGCTTCCGCAGCCTGGACGAGGCGATCGGCCATGTCGAGCTGCTCGACACCCGCGCTGCGGTCGACCACTGGAAGGCCTCGGGACTGGACCTCTCGCCGATCCTTGCCGTGCCGGAGGTCGGCCCCGCCGCCGCCCTGCACCAGACCACCAGCCAGGACCACGGTCTGGACCGCGCGCTGGACAACGAGCTGATCGCGCTCTGCGCCCCGGCGCTGGAGTCCGGGGAGCCGGTCCGCGCCCAACTGCGCATCCGCAACGTCAATCGCACGGTGGGCACCATGCTCGGTGCCCAGGTCACCCGACGGCACGGCGGGCAGGGTCTGCCCGCGGGCACCATCGACCTGACGTTCACCGGCTCCGCGGGGCAGTCCTTCGGGGCGTTCCTGCCCGCGGGGATCACGCTGCGCCTCGAGGGCGACGGCAACGACTACGTGGGCAAGGGTCTGTCCGGGGGGACCATCGTGATCCGTCCGGACCGGTCGGCACCTTTCGAGGCCGGCGAGCAGATCATCGCCGGCAACGTGATCGGCTACGGCGCCACCTCCGGGGAGGTGTTCCTGCGCGGGCGGGTGGGGGAGCGGTTCGCGGTGCGCAACTCCGGGGCCACGCTGGTGGTGGAGGGCGTGGGCGACCATGGCTGCGAGTACATGACCGGTGGGCGGGTGGTGGTGCTCGGGCCGACCGGGCGCAACTTCGCCGCCGGGATGTCCGGCGGGGTGGCCTACGTGCTCGACCTGGTCCCGGCGCGGGTCAACCTGGACATGGTGGCCCTCGAGCCACTGGGCCCCGACGATCAGGACTGGCTGACCGCTGTCCTGCGCAGGCACGCCGAGGAGACCGGCTCGACGGCTGCGACCGATCTGCTCGAGGGCGGCAGCGCCGCACTGGGCCGGTTCGCCAAGATCATGCCGACCGACTACCGCAAGATCCTCGACATCCAGGACAAGGCCCGCGCCGAGGGCCGGGACCCGATCGAGGCCGTGATGGAGGAGATGAGCCGTGGCTGACCCCAAGGGCTTCCTGACCACCCCGAAGGAGCTACCCGCGCGGCGTCCGGTGGACGTGCGCATCCGGGACTGGAAGGAGGTCTACGAGCCGTTCCCGGCCGACCACCTGGCCAAGCAGGCGGGTCGCTGCATGGACTGCGGCATCCCGTTCTGTCACCAGGGCTGCCCGCTGGGCAACCTGATCCCGGAGTGGAACGACCTGGTCTGGCGCGACGACTGGCGTGAGGCCTCCGAGCGCCTGCACGCGACGAACAACTTCCCGGAGTTCACCGGTCGGCTGTGTCCGGCTCCGTGCGAGACGGCCTGCGTGCTGGGCATCAACGCCGACCCGGTGACCATCAAGCAGGTCGAGGTCTCCATCATCGACCGCGCCTGGGATTCCGGGTGGGTGGTGCCCTCGGCCCCCGAGCGACTGTCCGGCAAGCGGGTCGCCGTGGTCGGCTCGGGCCCCGCCGGACTGGCCGCCGCCCAGCAACTGGCGCGGGCCGGGCACACGGTCACCGTCTACGAGCGAGCCCCGCGGGCCGGTGGGTTGCTGCGCTACGGCATCCCCGAGTTCAAGATGGAGAAGCACCACGTCGATCGCCGGCTGGCCCAGCTCGAGGGCGAGGGCGTGACCTTCCGCACCGGGATCGAGGTCGGCATCGACCTGAGCACCGCGGACCTGCGCCGGCGCCACGACGTGATCCTGCTCACCGTTGGCGCCACCGCGGCGCGCGACCTACCGGTGCCCGGGCGTGAGGCGCTCGGTGTGTACCAGGCGATGGAGTACCTGCCGCTGGCCAACGAGGTCTGCGAGGGGTCCCTGGCGGCGACCACGATCGACGCCGCGGGCAAGCACGTGGTCATCATCGGCGGCGGCGACACGGGCGCGGACTGCCTGGGCACCGCGCACCGCCAGGGCGCGGCCAGCGTGACGCAGCTCGAGATCCTGCCCACCCCGCCGACCACCCGGCCGGACACCGCACCCTGGCCCACCTACCCGATGCTCTACCGGATCACCTCCGCCCACGAGGAGGGCGGAGCACGGGTCTACTCGGTCAGCACCAAGCGGTTCATCGCCGACGACTCCGGTGCGCTGCGCGCCCTGGAACTCGTCGACGTCGAGCTGGTCGACGGGCGATTCACCGAGGTGCCGGGCAGCGAGCGCGAGATCCCCGCGGACCTGGTGTTCCTGGCCATGGGCTTCACCGGCCCCGAGCGCGGTCCGCTGTTGACCGAGCTCGGCGTCGAGCTCGACGAACGCGGGGCGATCCGCCGTGATGCGCAGTACGCGTCGTCAGCGCGCGACGTGTTCGTCGCCGGGGATGCGGGCCGTGGGCAGTCGCTGATCGTGTGGGCGATCGCCGAGGGTCGGGCGGCGGCTGCGGCTGTCGATGCGCACCTGATGGGCTCGACCACGTTGCACGCACCCATCCCGCCGACCGCCCGCCCCCTGGTCGTCTGACGCGGCAGCGCCGGGACGCGCGGTAGCCTCACCGGCATGGATCGCGACCGGTTGCTCGACAGCCTGCGCCGCGCTGTGGGCCGTGATCCCGAGGATCCGGTGCTGCGCGCGCACCTGGCCGAGCTGCTCATCGACGCTGGGAACGGCCAGGAGGCGGTCGCTCAGGTCGGCCGCCTGCTCTCCGACGACCCGGGGGACTCCGAGCTGCAGGCCCTGATGCGCCGGGCCATCGGGGCGCCCGGAGCGCTCGTCGAGCAGCCCGACGCCGAACCGCGCGGTACCTCCCAGCCCACCTCCGCGCATCCTGGGTCCACCCCACGCGAGACCACGCAGCGCGATTCCACCGGGGCTGCTGCACCCGACGCCGACCAGCGCGGGGGACGCGGCTTCGACTGGGGGGCGGCCGAGGACGACCTCGTCGGCGGCCTGGCCCACGAGCCGGTCGAGACCTCGCTGCGGCTGTCCGACGTCGGCGGCCTGACGAGCGCGAAGGCCACCATCGAGTCGGCGTTCCTGACCCCGCTGCGCCATCCGGAGCTGCGCGAGCGCTATGCCTCGACGCTGCGCGGCGGGATGCTGCTCTACGGTCCCCCCGGCTGCGGCAAGACCCACCTGGCCAAGGCGGTGGCCGGCGAGCTGGGGGCGCGTTTCATCCCCGTCGGACTCGCCGACGTGCTCAGCCGGTGGATGGGCCAGAGCGAGGCCAACATCGCCGACCTGTTCACCTACGCCCGTGCCCAGGCGCCGGTCGTGCTCTTCTTCGACGAGGTCGATGCGCTGGGCCGCAGCCGCTCCGGCCTGGGCCGCTCGGCGTCGGCCCTGCGCGGGGTGATCAACCAACTCCTCGCCGAGCTCGATGGTGTGGCCAGTGCCAACGAGGGCCTATTCGTGCTGGGGGCCACGAACGCACCCTGGGACGTGGACATGGCGCTGCGCCGGCCCGGTCGGTTCGATCGCGCCGTGTTCGTCGAGCCGCCCGACCTCGCGGCCCGCACCCAGATACTGACCGCCGCGCTGCGCGACCTCCCGGTGGCGCCCGACGTGGACCCGGGCTCGATCGCGGCCCGGACCGAGGGACTGTCCGGAGCGGACCTGACGCACGTGGCCCGCGCGGCTGCCCAGGGTGCCCTGGTCGACGCCGCCCGCACCGGCGACGTCGGCCGGCTGGTGGGTGCTGCGGATCTGGCCACCGCCATCGCGGACACGACCCCCTCGACTGCCCGCTGGTTCGGCGCCGCCCGCAACGTCGTCCTGTTCGCCGACGCGCCCGGCGAGTACCGGGCCCTGGCTGAGTACATGCGCGCCCATCGACTGCTGTGAGCGAACCGGAGTACCACCTGGCCGAGGCGTTGGTGGCCGCCCAGCGCTGGGACGCTGCCCGGGCCGCCATCGGCGAAGCCCTGGCCAGGACACCCGACGAGCCACGGCTGCTCGGGTTGCTGGTGCGCACGCTGCGAGCCCAGGGCGCCCGCCCGCAGGCGTTGGATGCCTCGCGACGCCTGCTGTCGGTGACACCGGCCGATCCGTACGCCCTGCGGCTGGCCACCTTGGTCCTGCTCGACGTGGGCTGGTTCGACGAGGCCATCGCCCTGGCCAACCGGGCCGTCGAGTTCGATCCCACCAACGCAGCCAATCACCTGGCCCTGTCCCGGGCCTGGGCGTCGTCCTCGCGCCCCGAGGCGATCTCCCAGCAGCTGGCTGCCGCCCGCGAGGCGGTCCTCCTCGAGCCCAACAGCGTGGACGCGCAGTTGCAGATCGGGGTGGCCCTGTCCGCCGACGGCGACCCGGACGCTGCCCGGGCGGCCTACCGCGAGGTCCTGCGACGAGACCCGGGCAACACCGCGGCCCTGAACAACCTGGCCGTGCTCGAGATGTCGGCCGGGTCGCCCGCCGACGCGGCCCGCTGGCTGGCCGAGTCGTTGGCCGTGAACCCCCAGGGCTCCTCCGCCCGGCACAACCTCGACGCCCTCGCGGTGCTGGTGGCCAGGCGCGCCGCAGCCTGGTTGCTGGTGGCCCCGCTGCCGGGGCTGGTGGCGGCCGGTGCTGGCCAGCCCATGCTGGCCCGGCTCCTGGCCGGACTGGCTGTGCTGGGCGTGCCCCTGGTGGGCCTGCGATGGTGGCGGGCCCTCACGGCCGGGCAGCGCCAGGCCCTGCGTGGCCTGCCGCGCCGGCTGCGTCGACGCACCTGGATCTGGCCGGCGTTCGCCACGCTCGCCGGTGGTTGGGCCCTGCTGCGCAGCACCGTGACCCCGGATTCGGTCAGCACGGTCGAGGTGGTCGGCTACGGGCTGGTCGTGGTCTACCTGTGGCTGTTGCGGGCGTTGACCGGCACACCCGAGCGGGTGCTGCGGCTGCGGGCCCGCAGCCATTCCGAGGTGACCGGCCTCATCTCGCCCCACGACTGAGTCGCAGTCAGCACGCGGCGGCGCGGTCCTCGGCTGATGCGCCCCGGCCGGCCGAGCAGTTCATTGCTGCTTGCCCGCTCGCCGAGCCGAGCCCGCTCGATCTGGCTAGTCTCGGCGCATGCGTCGAGCCAAGATCGTGTGCACCCTGGGTCCTGCTGTCTCCACGTACGAGCAGATCAAGGAGCTGATCGACTCGGGCATGAACGTCGCCCGACTCAACATGTCCCACGGTGAGTACGCCGACCATGCCGAGTCCTATGCCAACGTGCGCCGCGCCTCTCGCGAGCTGGGCCGCGGTGTGGGCATCGTCGCCGACCTGCAGGGGCCCAAGATCCGCCTCGGCCGGTTCGAGTCCGGTCCGGTCATGCTCGAGAACGGGGCGTCGTTCACGATCACCACCGAGGACATCCTCGGCGACGTGACCATCTGCGGCACCACCCACAAGGGACTGCCCGAGGACTGCAACGTCGGTGACACCGTGCTCGTCGACGACGGCAAGGTCAAGCTCGAAGTGGTTGAGGTCGAGGGTCCCCGGGTGCACACCCGCGTGGTCGAGGGCGGGCCGGTCAGCAACAACAAGGGCATCAACCTGCCGGGGGTCGCCGTGAGCGTGCCTGCCCTGTCCGAGAAGGACAAGGCCGACCTGCGCTGGGCGTTGCGCATCGGGGTGGACTTCGTGTTCCTGTCCTTCGTCCGCTCGGGTGCCGACGTCGACGACGTCCACGAGATCATGACCGAGATGGGCCGACGGATCCCGGTCCTGGCCAAGGTGGAGAAGCCCCAGGCAGTGGAGAACCTCACCGACATCGTCGAGCGGTTCGACGGCGTCATGGTGGCCCGCGGCGACCTCGGCGTCGAGCTGCCCCTGGCTGAGGTCCCGATCGTGCAGAAGCGCGCAGTGCAGATGTGCCGTGAGGCCTCGAAGCCGGTCATCGTGGCCACCCAGATGCTCGAGTCGATGATGGAGAACACCAGGCCGACCCGCGCGGAGGCCTCCGATGTGGCCAACGCCGTGCTCGACGGCGCGGATGCAGTCATGCTCTCCGGGGAGACCAGTGTCGGTCGGCACCCCAACCTGGTCGTGCAGACGATGGCGGCGATCGTGTCCTACACCGAGGAGCACGGGCTCGAGCGGATGCCGAAGCTGCCCAAGAAGCGGGAGCTGAGGGTCGGGGAGGCCATCACCAAGGCGGCTGTCGACGTCGCGAAGTCGCTGCGAGCCGACTACCTGGCCGCGTTCACCGAGACCGGGGTCACCGCCCGGATCATGGCCGCCACCCGACCCAAGATGCGCATGGTCGTGTTCACGCCGAACGTCGCAGTGCAGCAGCAACTGGCAGTCGTGTGGGGCATCAAGACCTTCTTGGTGCCCCCGGCTGCGCACACCGACCAGATGGTGGAGCTGATCGACGCCGAACTGCTGGCCAGTGGCATCGGCGCGCCCGGCGAGATCGCGATCCTGATCGCGGGCGTGCCTCCGGGTATCGCGGGCACCACCAACTCGATCCGGGTCCACCGGGTCGGGGCCGGGTCGGTCGAGCGGAGCGTCTAGCCGTGCAGTAGCCCGGGCCTGGGCAGTTCGTGGGGCTCGGGGCGCCCGTCCGGTTGCATCGCAGCGGTCACTCTCCGTAGCGTATGCTCGGACTACGGAGGAGCAGCCATGTCGAACGAGTACGCCAAGGCGCTGGGCGCCAAGCTTCGCGCGGTCCGCAACCAGCAGGGCCTGTCCCTGCAGGGTGTGGAGGCGAAGTCCCAGGGACTCTGGAAGGCCGTCGTCGTCGGCTCGTACGAGCGTGGGGATCGGGCTGTCACCGTGCAGCGGCTGGCCGAGCTGGCCGAGTTCTACGGTGTGCCGATGTCCGAGCTGCTCCCGGATCCGGCCTCCCCGGCGATCGGCGAGGCACCCCCGAGGCTGATCCTGGACCTCGAGCGGCTGGGCCAGGTGCCGGCGGAGCGGGCCGGCCCGCTGGCGCGCTACGTGGCCGCGATCCAGGCCCAGCGTGGGGACTACAACGGCCGGGTCCTGTCGATTCGCCAGGACGACCTGCGCACCCTGGCGGTCATCTACGACGAGGGGCCCGGTGCCCTGGCTGAGCAACTGGTCGCCTGGGGCGTGCTCAACGCCGAGGCCCGCCGGATGGTCGACTGACCGCCGCAGGCCGTGACGGCGCCGGAGTGCGACGCCCGCACCCGTCTGGTCGCCGCGGTCGGCATCCCGGCCCTGGCGCAGCAGCGCGCCCGAAACGGTCGTTCTGAGCCGGGCGTGGCCGGCGCCCGGAAGAACCGCAACCGAGATGGTCGTCATGGCCCCGGTTCTCGCGCCCATAGCGGCCATTTCTGGCGCGCCCGTGGGCCGAGGCCCAGCGACCGCCGTCAGAACGACCGTTTCGAGCGCCGCGCGGGCGCTGGACCTCGGGCACCTGCCGGGCACCCAGGGCGCGGGCGGCTAGGATGAGCGGCGTTCCCGACGATCTCCTTTAAAGCACCGTCCTGTGAGGCGGGGAAGGAGTGGGTGTGCCCACCCGCGTGCTCGACCCGTCAGACATCGCGCGTGCTCTGTCACGCATCGCCCACGAGGTCCTCGAGCGCGAGAAGGGGGCCCAGGACCTCGTCCTGCTGGGCATCCCCAGCCGCGGGGTCCCGTTGGCCCAACGCATCGCCGAGCGGATCGCCAGCATCGAGGAGGGCACCGCGCCGCCGGTCGGCTCCCTGGACATCACCATGTTCCGCGACGACCTGCGGATGCGCCCGGCCCGCGCCCTGGAGCGCACCGAGGTACCCGCCGGCGGGATCGACGGACGCACGGTGGTGCTCGTCGACGATGTCCTGTTCAGCGGGCGCAGCGTGCGCGCTGCCCTCGATGCCCTGGCCGAGATCGGCCGGCCCAGGGCGGTGCGCCTGGCGGTCCTCGTCGACCGGGGCCACCGCGAGTTCCCGATCCGCGCGGACTACGTCGGCAAGAACGTGCCGACCTCGCTGCGCGAATCGGTGCAGGTCCGCCTGCTCGAGACCGACGGGGTCGATGAGGTCGTCATCGGTGCCCAGGCATGAACCGCCACCTGCTCTCGGCCGCCGACCTGAGCCACGACGACGCCGTGCTGGTGCTGGACACCGCACGTGAGTTGTCCGCGGTGAGCAGCCGCGAGGTCAAGAAGCTGCCCACGCTGCGCGGTCGCACGGTGGTCAACCTGTTCTTCGAGGACTCCACCCGCACCCGGATCTCGTTCGAGGCCGCGGCCAAGCGGCTCTCGGCCGACGTCATCAACTTCTCGGCCAAGGGGTCGAGCGTGTCCAAGGGCGAGAGCCTCAAGGACACCGCGATGACGCTGCAGGCGATGGGCGCCGACGGGGTGGTGATCCGCCACGGTGCCAGTGGCGCGCCGCACCGGCTGGCCAACTCCGGGTGGATTGACGCCGCGGTGGTCAACGCCGGCGACGGCACGCACGAGCACCCCACCCAGGCCCTGCTGGACGCCTACACGATGCGCGCCCACCTGCAGGGCGGCGCGGGGGATCTCGCCGGGCGGCGGGTGACGATCGTCGGCGACGTGCTGCACTCGCGGGTGGCCCGCTCCAACGTCCTGCTGCTGGCCACCCTCGGCGCGCAGGTCACCCTGGTGGCCCCGCCCACGCTGCTGCCGGTCGGCATCGAGCACTGGCCCTGCGAGGTGTCCTACGACCTGGACGCCCCGCTGCCCGGGACCGACGCCCTGATGATGCTTCGCGTCCAGCGCGAGCGGATGGGTGCGGCGTTCTTCCCCAGCGAGCGTGAGTACTCCCGGCGCTACGGGCTCGACGAGCGCCGCGCCGCACTCCTGCCCGAGCACGCCCTGGTCATGCATCCCGGGCCGATGAACCGCGGCATGGAGATCACGGCCGGGGTGGCCGACGGTCCCCGATCGGTGATCGTCGAGCAGGTCACCAACGGTGTGAGCATCCGGATGGCCGTTCTCTACCTGCTACTCGGAGGACAGATCTGATGACGTACCTGATCACCGGCGCCCGCCCGCTGGGTGGCCCCGCTGCCGACCTGCTGATCGAGGGCGAGACGATCGCCGCCATCGGCGAACCCGGCTCGCTGGACGCAGGCGGGGCCGCCGTGGTGGCCGGCGACGGGCTGATCGCCCTGCCCGGCCTGGTCGACCTGCACACGCACCTGCGCGAACCGGGCCGGGAGGACGCCGAGACCGTCCTGACCGCCTCCCGGGCCGCTGCGCTCGGTGGGTTCACCGCCGTGCACGCGATGGCCAACACCGACCCGGTCGCCGACACCGCCGGAGTGGTGGAGCAGGTCTGGCACCTGGGCCGGCGCGCCGGCCTGGTCGACGTCTACCCGGTCGGTGCGGTCACCGTGGGCCTGGGTGGCCAGCGCCTGGCCGAACTCGGGGCGATGGCCGATTCGCAGGCCGGTGTCCGGGTGTTCTCCGACGATGGCAGGTGCGTGTCCGACGCGGTGCTGATGCGCCGGGCACTCGAGTACGTCAAGGCCTTCGACGGGGTCATCGCCCAGCACTCGCAGGAGCCCCGGCTGACCGAGGACTCGCAGATGAACGAGGGCGAGTTGTCCGGGGTCCTCGGACTGCGCGGCTGGCCGGCGGTCGCAGAGGAGGCGATCATCGCGCGTGACGTGCTGCTCGCCGAGCATGTCGGCTCGCGGCTGCACGTCTGCCACCTCTCGACGGCCGGCTCGGTGGAGATCATCCGGTGGGCCAAGTCCCGGGGCATCGACGTCACCGCCGAGGCGACCCCGCACCACCTGCTGCTGACCGAGGACCTGGCCACCAGCTACGACCCGATCTTCAAGGTCAACCCGCCGCTGCGCAGTGCCGCGGATGTCGAGGCGGTGCGCGCCGGCCTGGCCGACGGCACCATCGACATCGTGGCCACCGACCACGCCCCGCACCCGATGGAGGACAAGGAGTGCGAGTGGGCCGTGGCGGCCTTCGGCATGCTCGGACTCGAGCAGGCACTGGCGGTGGTCATCGACACGATGGTGCTCCCCGGTCGGCTCGACTGGGCCGACGTGGCCCGGGTGATGTCAACGAACCCGGCCCGGATCGGCCGGCGGCCCGGGCACGGGCGTCCGCTGGCAGTGGGGGAGCCGGCGCACGTGGTGCTCGTCGACCCCGAGTCGCGGCGCACCGTGGACCCGGGCGCCTCGGCCTCGCGCAGCCGGAACAACCCCTACGGCGGACGTGACCTGCCGGCCCCCGTGGTGGCCACTTTCCTGCGTGGTCGCCCGACGGTGCTGGACCGGGCGCTCGTGGATGCCCGGTGATCGGCGCGCTCGTCCGGGCGGCGGAGTCCGCGCCCGTCACCCAGTGGGGTCCGCGCATCGTGCTGACCGTGGTCACCCTCGTCGTCATCGGCCTGGGGGTCTGGGGGATGCGCCGGGGGTGGGCCGCCCGGGAGGCACGCCAGGCTGACCTGCCCGCACTGCCCGAGGTCCCACCTGGGCTGCGCGCTGCACTGGACCGCACCGAGCAGGGCCACGACACCGCGCAGGCCGGTGGCGCCGCACTGCCCGCGGGCGTGGCCGGGCTCTACGTGGCCACCACCACCGCGGGCGACCTGCTCGACCGGATCGTGGCGCACGGACTGGGCTACCGCGCCCGGGCCACGCTGCTGATCACCGACGACGGCGTGCTGCTGGTGCGTACCGGCGAGGTGGACCTGTGGATCCCGCGCACGGCGCTGACTGAGGTGCGCCTGGGCTCCGGGCAGGCCCAGAAGGCGTTCGAGGCCGGCGGGTTGATCCTGATCGGCTGGCAGTGGGGCCCCCGTCGGGTCGAGACCGGATTCCGCGCCGACGACCCGGAACAGCACGTCGCGACCGCGCAGGCGCTGAGCCTGCTGGTCGGCACCGAGGAAGGCTCGCGATGACTCCGCTGGACCCCGCCACCCCCGCCGTGCTCGTGCTCGAGGACGGCCGCACGTTCACCGGCCAGGCCTATGGCGCGGTGGGCACCACCGTCGGGGAGGCAGTGTTCTCCACGGGGATGTCGGGCTACCAGGAGACCTTGACCGATCCGTCGTACCACCGCCAGGTCGTGGTCATGACCGCCCCGCACATCGGCAACACGGGCGTCAACGACCAGGACCCGGAGTCCGGGCGGATCTGGGTGGCCGGCTACGTCGTGCGCGACCCGGCCCGCCGGGTCTCGAACTGGCGAGCCACCCGCAGCCTCGACGAGGAGCTCACCCGCTACGGCGTGGTCGGGATCAGCGGGGTGGACACCCGTGCCCTGACCCGGCACCTGCGCGAGCGTGGCGCGATGCGTGTCGGGATCTTCTCCGGCGAGGCGGCCGCGCTCGGCTTCCCCGCCCAGCACGCTGCCGTCCTGGCCAGCCCGCCGATGGCCGGTGCGGACCTGACCGCCCAGGTCACCACCGCCCAGGAGTACGTGGTGCCGGCCGCCGGCACGCAGGTGGCCACGGTCCTGGCACTGGACCTGGGGATCAAGACGATGACCCCCGCGCAGTTGGCCAAGCGCGGGATGGCGGTGCACGTACTGCCCGCGGGAATCTCCCCGGAGGACCTGGTGGCCCGGGCCGGCGCCGTGGAGGGACCCGTCGGGGTCTTCTTCTCCAACGGTCCCGGGGACCCAGCCACGGCTCATCATGCGGTGGCCCAGATGCGCGCGGTCCTGACCGCCCGGATCCCGGTGTTCGGCATCTGCTTCGGCAACCAGGTCCTGGGCCGGGCCCTCGGGTTCGGCACGTACAAGCTCGGCTACGGACACCGGGGGATCAACCAGCCGGTGTCCGACCGGGCCACGGGCCGTGTGGAGATCACCGCGCACAACCACGGGTTCGCCGTGGACGCCACCCTCGACGCCGTGTCGGACACCGAGTTCGGCCGGGTCGAGGTCAGCCACGTGTGCCTCAACGACGACGTCGTCGAGGGCCTGCGCTGCCTGGACGTGCCCGCGTTCTCGGTGCAGTACCACCCTGAGGCCGCGGCCGGTCCGCACGACTCGGCCTACCTCTTCGACCGGTTCGCGGACCTGATGGGGACCTGACGTGCGCTTCGGTCACTTCGACGACCAGACCCGTGAGTACGTCATCACGACCCCGCGCACGCCGTACCCGTGGATCAACTACCTCGGGTCTGACGAGTTCTTCTCGCTGATCTCCCACACGGCCGGCGGGTACACGTTCTTCCGCGACGCCCGCATGCGCCGGCTCACCCGCTACCGCTACAACAACATCCCCAACGACGCCGGCGGTCGGTACTTCTACCTCAACGACGGCGGCGACGTGTGGACCCCGTCGTGGCTGCCGGTGAAGGCCGAGCTCGACTCCTTCGAGACTCGGCACGGGATGGGGTACACACGGATCACCGCGTCCCGGGGTGGGCTGAGCGCCTCGGTGCTGTACTTCGTGCCCCTGGGCCGCAACGCCGAGGTCCAGCAGGTGACGCTGACCAACGACTCGGGCCAGCCGAAGTCGATCGGGCTCTTCTCCTTCCTGGAGTTCGCGCTCTGGAACGCCCACGACGACCAGACCAACTACCAGCGCAACCTGTCGATCGCCGAGGTCGAGGTCGAGCTGGACGGGCCCCACGGGTCAGCCATCTACCACCGCACGGAGTACCGGGAGCGCCGCGACCACTACGCGGTCTACGGGGTCAACGCCCGAGCCGCTGGCTTCGACACCGACCGCGACACCTTCGTCGGCCCGTACAACGGCCTCGGGGAGGCGGCCGTGCCGCGCGCGGGCGTGGCGGCGGACTCGATCGCCTCCGGGTGGTACCCGATCGGGTCCCACCACCTGGCCGTGGAACTGGCCCCGGGCCAGGCGCGCAGCTTCACGTTCGTCCTGGGCTACCTCGAGAACCCCCGGGACGCCAAGTGGCAGCCGGCCGACGAGGGCCGCGGGATCGCCGCTGACCAGGTCGTGGAGAAGTCCCGGGCCCACGAGCTGCTCGGTGCGTTCGCCACGCAGGAGCAGACGGCCGCTGCGTTCCAGGAGCTGCGCTCCTACTGGGACGGCCTGCTGGGCGCCTACACCGTGAAGTCCACCGACGACAAGCTCGACCGGATGGTCAACGTCTGGAACCAGTACCAGTGCATGGTCACGTTCAACATGTCCCGGTCCGCGTCGTTCTTCGAGACCGGCATCGGCCGGGGGATGGGGTTCCGGGACTCCAACCAGGACCTGCTGGGCTTCGTCCACCTCGTGCCGGACCGGGCCCGCCAGCGGATCCTGGACATCGCGGCCACGCAGTTCCCCGACGGCTCGGCCTACCACCAGTACCAGCCGCTGACCAAGCGCGGCAACAACGACGTGGGATCGGGCTTCAACGACGACCCCCTGTGGCTGATCCTGGGCGTCGCGGGCTACCTCAAGGAGACCGGCGACTACGCGATCCTCGACGAGAGGGTGCCCTTCGACAACGACGAGTCGTTGGCCGCGCCGCTGTTCGACCATCTCACGAGGTCCTTCGAGTTCACCCTGGCCCACCGGGGCCCGCACGGCCTGCCCCTGATCGGCCGAGCCGACTGGAACGACTGCCTGAACCTCAACTGCTTCTCCACCGAGCCCGGGGAGTCCTTCCAGACCACCGGGAACAAGGTCGGCGGGGCGGCGGAGTCGGTGTTCATCGCCGCAATGTTCGCTGCCATCGGCCCCGAGTACGCCGCGATCGCGCAGCGCCGGGGGCTGCCCGAGGTGGCGGCGCAGGCGCGCGCCGCGGTGGACCAGATGCGTCAGGACGTGCTCGATCACGGCTGGGACGGGCAGTGGTTCCTGCGGGCCTATGACTACGACGGCAACAAGGTCGGCACCCACGAGCATGCCGAGGGCAAGATCTGGATCGAGCCGCAGGGCATGGCCATCATGGGCGGCATCGGCCTGACCAGCGCGGACCCGGCAGATCCCGAGCACGCCGGCAGCATGGCCGTGCGGGCACTGGACTCGGTCGGCGAGCTGCTGGGCACCTCCCACGGGCTGGTCCTGCAGTACCCGGCCTACACCAGCTACCGGCTCGAGCTCGGGGAGGTCTCCACCTACCCCCCGGGCTACAAGGAGAACGGCGGGATCTTCTGCCACAACAACCCGTGGGTGATCATCGCCGAGACCATGGTGGGTCGCGGCGCGCAGGCCTTCGACTACTACCGCCGGATCACTCCGGCCTACCGCGAGGACATCTCCGAGGTGCACCGGCTCGAGCCCTACGTGTACGCCCAGATGATCGCGGGCAAGGAGGCCGCGCGTCACGGGGAGGCCAAGAACTCCTGGCTCACCGGGACGGCGGCCTGGAACTTCGTGGCCGCCTCGCAGTACCTGCTCGGAGTCCGACCGGACTATGACGGCCTCGTCATCGACCCGCAGATGGGCCCGGACGTCCCGAGCTGGGAGGTCACCCGGATTGCGCGCGGCGCGACGTACCGCATCCGGGTGACCAACTCCGGCGTCCCGGGGGCGCGCGCTCGCCTGGTCGTCGATGGCCACCCGATCGAAGGCCGGATGGTTCCCTACGCCCCGCCGGGGGCCGTGGTCGAGGTCGAGGCAATCCTGTGAGGGCCCCGGCTCGGAGCCGACGGCCCGCGACCACCGCACGTCGGGGGGCGCCGGTATGCTCGGGGCCTGAAGAAGCCTCCTGCCGGAAGCCTCCTTTAATGCCGTCCTGCGAGGCGGGGAAGGAGTGGGCGATGCCCATCCCCATGGCCGCTGTGATCCCCATGGACAGGGGGGCCGGCGATGCCTCGGCGCACTGACATCTCCTCGGTCCTGGTCATCGGGTCCGGGCCCATCGTCATCGGCCAGGCCGCGGAGTTCGACTACTCCGGTACCCAGGCCTGCCGCGTGCTGCGCTCCGAGGGCCTGCGGGTCATCCTGGTCAACTCCAACCCGGCCACGATCATGACCGACCCGGAGTTCGCCGACGCCACCTACATCGAGCCGATCACCCCGGAGTTCGTGACCCGGATCATCGACAGGGAGCGCCCGGACGCACTGCTGCCGACCCTGGGCGGGCAGACGGCCCTCAACGCGGCGATGGCCCTGCACGCTGACGGGACACTGGCCAAGTACGGCGTGGAGCTGATCGGGGCCAACACGCAGGCCATCGAGCGCGGTGAGAACCGGGAGAAGTTCAAGGAGATCGTCGCCGAGATCGGGGCGGAGTCTGCGCGCTCGATCATCTGCCACACCATGGACGAGTGCGTGGCAGCGGTGGCCGACCTCGGCTACCCGGTGGTCGTGCGGCCCTCGTTCACGATGGGTGGCGCCGGTTCGGGCATCGCGCACGACCCGAGCGGCCTGCTCGAGATCGCCGGTGCCGGCCTGGCGGCCTCGCCGACCACCGAGGTCCTGCTCGAGGAGTCGATCCTGGGCTGGAAGGAGTACGAGCTCGAGCTGATGCGCGACCGCAACGACAACGTCGTGGTGGTCTGCTCGATCGAGAACGTCGACCCGATGGGGGTGCACACCGGCGACTCGATCACCGTCGCCCCGGCGCTGACCCTCACCGACCGCGAGTACCAGCACATGCGCGATGTGGGCATCGAGATCATCCGCGCTGTCGGGGTGGACACCGGCGGCTGCAACATCCAGTTCGCGGTCAACCCGGCCGACGGACGGATGATCGTCATCGAGATGAACCCGCGGGTCTCTCGCTCGTCGGCGCTGGCCTCCAAGGCCACCGGCTTCCCGATCGCCAAGATCGCGGCTCGGCTCGCGGTCGGCTACACCCTCGACGAGATCCCCAACGACATCACCACCCGCCTGGACGGGCAGAGCACCCCGGCCAGCTTCGAGCCGACCCTGGACTACATCGTGGTCAAGGCCCCCCGGTTCGCGTTCGAGAAGTTCCCGGCAGCCAACCACGAGCTCACCACGCACATGAAGAGCGTCGGGGAGGCGATGGCGATCGGGCGCAACTTCACCGAGGCGCTGCAGAAGGCGCTGCGCTCGCTGGAGAAGAAGGACGCCGGGTTCAGTTGGGCGGGCGACCCCCGCGAGCTGGATCGCGAGAGCCTGTTGGAGTCGGTGCGGGTTCCCCACGACGGCCGGCTCGAGGAGGTCCAGGCGCTGCTGCGTGCTGGCGCCTCGATCGAGGACGTGCACGCCGCCACGGCCATCGACCCCTGGTTCCTGGACCAGATCGCGCTGCTCAACGAGGTCGGCGAGCGGGTGCGGACCGCGGCGGAGCTGACTCCCGAACTGCTCCGCCTGGCCAAGCGGCACGGCTTCTCCGATGCCCAGATCGGCGCGGCCCGGCGGATGCCGACCGATGTCGTGCGCGGGGTTCGACACGCGCTGGGCATCCGACCGGTGTTCAAGACCGTCGACACCTGTGCGGCCGAGTTCGCGGCCAAGACGCCGTACCACTACTCCTCCTACGACGAGGAGACCGAGGTCGAGCCGCGCGAGGTCCCGGCGGTGATCATCCTCGGCTCGGGACCCAACCGGATCGGCCAGGGCATCGAGTTCGACTACTCCTGCGTGCACGCCTCGCTGACCCTGCGCGAGGTCGGCTTCGAGACGATCATGATCAACTGCAACCCCGAGACCGTCTCCACCGACTACGACACCTCCTCGCGGCTGTACTTCGAGCCGCTGACCCTCGAGGACGTACTCGAGGTCTACAACGCCGAACTCGCAGCCGGGCCGGTCGCCGGGGTGATCTGCCAGCTCGGCGGGCAGACCCCGCTGGGTCTGGCCCACGGGCTGCAGGCGGCCGGGGTGCCCATCGTGGGCACCTCGCCGCAGGCCATCGACCTGGCCGAGGAGCGCGGGGCGTTCGGGCGGGTGCTGGGCGCAGCCGGCCTGCCGGCGCCCAAGTTCGGGATGGCCTCCTCGTTCGACGAGGCCCGCGCGGTCGCCGACGAGGTGGGCTACCCGGTGCTCGTGAGGCCCTCCTACGTGCTCGGCGGACGCGGCATGGAGATCGTCTACGACGAGTCGATGCTGGGCTCCTACATCGACCGGGCCACCCAGGTCAGCCCCGAGCACCCGGTCCTGGTCGACCGGTTCCTCGATGATGCGCTGGAGATCGACGTCGACGCACTCTACGACGGCATCGAGCTCTACCTCGGCGGGGTCATGGAGCACATCGAGGAGGCCGGGATCCATTCCGGGGATTCCGCGTGCGCCCTGCCCCCGATCACCCTGGGTCGGGCCGACATCGCCCGGATCCGCACCTCCACCGAGGCGATCGCCCGCGGGGTGGGGGTGCTGGGCCTGCTCAACGTGCAGTACGCGATCGCCGCCGACGTGCTCTACGTGCTCGAGGCCAACCCGCGAGCGTCGCGCACCGTGCCGTTCGTGGCCAAGGCCACCGGCGTGCCGCTGGCCAAGGCCGCCGCCCGGATCGCCCTGGGCGAGAGCATCGCGGACCTGCGCGCCGACGGGACGCTGCCCTCGGTCGGCGATGCCGCGGACCTGCCCGATGGCGGCATGATCGCCGTCAAGGAGGCCGTCCTGCCGTTCGGGCGCTTCCTCGGCGTCGACACCATCCTGGGCCCGGAGATGCGCTCCACGGGCGAGGTGATGGGCCTGGACCGCCAGTTCGGCACGGCCTTCGCCAAGTCGCAGATCGCTGCGTACTCCTCGGGGCTGCCGACCCGCGGCACGGTCTTCGTCTCGGTGGCCAACCGGGACAAGCGCACCATGATCTTCCCGATCAAGCGCCTGGCCGACCTCGGCTTCGAGATCACCGCGACCGGTGGCACCGCCGACGTGCTGCGCCGCAACGGGGTCACCGTGACCGACATCCGCAAGATCCACGAGCCCGGCCAGGGGCGCAACACGGTGGACGCGATCATGGGCGGTCACATCGCCCTGATCGTCAATACCCCCTACGGGGTCGGGTCCCGCGTCGACGGCTACGAGATTCGCACCGCCGCCGTGCTGCGCGGCGTGCCGTGCATCACGACCGTGCAGGGCCTCGGGGCCGCGGTGCAGGGCATCGAGGCGCTGCTCGCCGGGGACATCGGGGTGCGCTCCCTGCAGGAGCACGCGATCGAACTGGCCGAGCTGCGCTCCCAGCACGCCGCCGCAGCCGCGGAGTCGTGATGTCGGTCCAGGTCATCGCCGAGGTCGTCAGCCTGCGGCGCGCGGGTGCCTATCACCACCTGACGCTGTTGGCGCCGGGCATCCCGGAAGCCACCCGCCCCGGGCAGTTCGTGGCCCTCGCCGTCGGCGGGGAGGGCTCCGGGATGCTGCTGCGCCGAGCCTTCTCGATCCATCGCGTGACCCCTGGCGGTCCGTCCGGCGGGACGGTCGAGGTGGTGTTCGCCGCCCACGGGAAGGGCACTCGCTGGTTGGCCGACCGGCGGCGCGGTGACAAGCTCGACGTGATCGGTCCGTTGGGCCGACCCTTCACCCTGCCCCGCGAACCGGTGGCCTGCGTGCTGGTGGCCGGCGGCTATGGGGCCGCCCCGCTGTTCATGCTCTCCGATCAGCTGCGTGAGCGCGGCTGCCGGGTCGACATGGTCCTCGGCGCAGCCGGCGAGGACCGGCTGTTCGGGGTGCTGGCAGCCAAGCGCACCTCGTCGTCGGTGACCGTCACCACCGACGACGGGTCGATGGGGATCCGCGGCCGGGTCACCGACCCGTTGGCCGAGATCATCGCCGCGGCCGGCGCCGATGTGGTCTACGCCTGCGGGCCGATGCCGATGCTCGCTGCCGTGGCCGGCCTCGCCGAACGGGTGGGCGTGCACAGCCAGTGCGCCGTGGAGGAGGCGATGGCCTGTGGGATCGGGGTCTGCATGACCTGCGTGCTGCCGGTGCGCGGTACCGACGGGATCACCCGGATGCTGCGCTCCTGCACCGACGGCCCGGTGTTCCGGGGCACTGAGGTGCGGTGGTCGGAGGTCGGCACCGTGCCGGCCGACACGCTCGGTGCGCCCGTTGTGGGCGGCCACTGATGACCGCGCCGAACCATCCCAGCACCACCACCACTGCGGCAGCAGCCGTGGACCTGTCCACCACACTGGGTCGCCTCGAGCTGCCCGACCCGGTGCTCACCGCGTCCGGGTGCGCAGCGGCCGGTCGTGAGCTGGCGCCGTTCCTGGACCTGCGCGCGATCGGGGCGGTGGTCACCAAGTCGATCATGCTCGCGCCGCGCTCGGGCCGGCCGACCCCACGGATGGCCGAGACTCCGTCGGGGATGCTGAACTCGATCGGCCTGCAGGGCCCGGGCATCGAGGCCTTCGTCGCCAAGGACCTGCGCTGGCTGCGCGAGCACGACATCCGCACCGTCGTCTCGATCGCCGGCGGGTCGGTGAACGAGTACCAGAAGCTCGCCCAGCGGTTGCGCCACGAGCCGGGGATCGCCGCCATCGAGGTCAACATCTCGTGCCCGAACGTCGAGTCCCGCGGCCAGGTGTTCGCCTGCGACCCGTTCTCGGCCGGTTCCGTGGTGCAGGTGGTCCGTCGACACACCCCACCCGACATCCCGGTGCTGGCCAAGCTCAGCCCCGACGTGACCGACATCGTCGCGATCGCGACGTCCGTGCTCGAGGCCGGCGCCGACGGGCTGTCGCTGATCAACACCCTGCTCGGGATGGTCATCGACCCGGACACCATGCGGCCCATGCTCGGCGGGATGACCGGGGGACTGTCCGGCCCGGCGATCCGCCCGGTCGCCGTGCGCGCCATCTGGCAGGTGCACGCCGCCTATCCGAAGGTGCCCATCCTGGGGATGGGTGGGATCCGCACCGGTCAGGACGCCTTCGAGTTCCTGCTCGCCGGGGCCAGTGCGGTGTCCGTGGGCACCGCGGTGTTCAACGACCCAGCCGCCCCGGCCCGGATCTCGGCCGAGCTGCGCGAGATCATCGCGGCGCGCGGCATCACCCGACTGCGCGATGCGGTGGGGCTGGGCCATGTGCTGCAGGCTCGGCACATCGCCGCGATGGACGCCCGCCGGGCCGAGCAGGAGAACCGCGCATGAGCGAACCCACGCCCACCCCCGCACGCGCGCCGGTCGCCCTGGCCCTCGACGGCCCGGACCGTGCCACGGTGCTCGTCTGGGCTGGTGCCGCCGCCCCGCACGTGGCG
Organism: uncultured Actinomycetes bacterium; assembly: GCA_963798745.1. Taxonomy (GTDB): domain Bacteria; phylum Actinomycetota; class Actinomycetes; order S36-B12; family CAIYMF01; genus Prado023. The sequence continues at coordinate 95,729 of CAWCUF010000006.1, read as the reverse complement.
GTCATGAAGGTCGGGCTGGAGACCTACCTGCGCGACGGCGCCCCGATCCTGGACGCGGTCCGCGCCGCCGCCCCGGGCTGCGGGCTGTTCCTGGACCTCAAGCTGCACGACATCCCGAACACGGTCGCCGGTGCGGCACGCAGCATCGCCGGACTGTCCCCGGACTACCTGACTGTGCACGCCAGCGGTGGCCCGGCGATGATCGCCGCCGCCGCCGAAGCCCTGCCCGGCACCCGGGTCACCGCGGTGACCGTGCTGACCTCGCTGTCGGAGGCGGACCTCGAGGCCGTCGGCCTGCGCGGCCCGGCGCTGGACGCGGCCGTGCGGCTGGCCCGGTTGGCGGTCGGCGCCGGGGCGCGGGCGATCGTCTGCTCGCCCCGCGAGGTCGCCGCGATCCGTGCCGAGGTGCCTGCCGACATCACGCTGATCACCCCTGGGGTGCGCCCCACCAGCGGCCTGGGCAGCTCACTGGGCGACCAGTCCCGGGTCGCCACCCCCGAGCAGGCCCTGGCCGACGGGGCGGACCTGCTCGTGATCGGCCGGCCGATCACCGCCGCTGCCGATCCCGGCGCCGCCGCGGCGGCGATCGCAGCGGGACTGGACCCTCGGTGAGGACGCCACCACCGCCGCTGTCGGCCCAGGCCCGGGCGCAGGCGGGCGCCCGCGGTGTGGCGGCCCGGCAGTTGAGAGCTGAGGTCCGCGCGGGCCTGGCCGACGGGCAGCTCGAGGTCGCCGATGTGCTCCGGGTCGGCGCCCAGCGCGACGATCGGGGCCGCGTCGTGGCCCGGATGAAGGTCGCGGACCTGCTGTCCAGCTTCCGCGGCATCGGTCCGGTCCGGGCCGCCGACATCATGGCCGACATCGGGATCGCGGCCAACCGCCGAATCGGTGGGCTGGGCCCCCGACAGGTCGCCGAGCTCACCGCCCTGCTCGGCGCGCGCTTCCCGGACCGCGACTGATGGCCGGCCGGCTGGTGGTGCTCAGCGGGCCCAGTGGAGTCGGCAAGGGCACCGTCGTGGCGCAGGCACGCCTGCTGCGCCCGGACCTGTGGGTCTCGGTATCGGCCACCACCCGGGCACCCCGCGCCGGCGAGGTCGACGGGCAGCACTACCACTTCTGGAGCCCGGCGCGCTTCGCCGCGACCATCGCCGAGGGCGGCTTCCTGGAATGGGCGCAGTTCGCGGGCAACCGCTACGGCACCCCGCGGGGTCCGGTCCAGGCGCGCCTGGACGCCGGGGAGTCGGTGCTGCTCGAGATCGAGCTGCAGGGCGCCCGCCAGGTCCGGGCGGCCATGCCCGAGGCGCTGATGGTCTTCCTGAGCCCGCCGTCGCCGGCCGAGCTGGAGGCCCGGCTGCGCGGTCGCGGCACCGAGGATGAGGCCGCGATCGCCCGGCGGCTGGTCCGCGCCCGGGCCGAGCTGGCAGCCGCCGCGGAGTTCGACGTCATCATCGTCAACGACGATGTCCACCGCGCGGCCGCTGCGTTGGTAGACTTCGTCGCAGATCCGGGCCGATCGGCCTGAGTCCGGATGCCAGAATCGTCTCCCGAACCGGCAGCGCTGCGGCGGGGTCGACGTTCCACACAGGAGGTTCAGCCGTGTCCGGTACCAGCATCCGCCCCGAGGGCATCACCTACCCGCCCATCGACGACCTCTTGGGCAAGACGCATTCCAAGTACTCCCTGGTGATCGAGGCCGCCAAGCGCGCCCGTCAGATCAACGCCTACTACTCCCAGCTCGGCGAGGGCCTGCTGGAGTACGTCGGCCCGCTCGTGGAGACCCACCCGCAGGAGAAGCCGCTGTCGGTGGCCCTGCGCGAGATCGACGGCGACCTGCTGAGCATCCAGAAGATCGAGGAGCCCGTCGAGGAACCCTCCTGACCCCGCCTGGTCCGCGGGTCATCCTCGGCGTCGCAGGGGGGATCGCGGCCTACAAGGTGGCGCACCTGCTGCGCCTGCTCACCGAGTCCGGCCATGACGTGCGCGTCGTGCCGACCGAGTCCGCGTTGGGCTTCGTGGGGGCCGCCACCTGGTCGGCGCTGTCCGGGCATCCGGTGCACACCACCGTGTGGGAGGACGTCGCCGGTGTCGAGCACGTCCGACTGGGTCAGTCCGCGGACCTGGTGATCGTCGCGCCGGCCACCGCCGACCTGATGGCGCGCGCCGTCGCCGGGCGCGCTGATGACCTGCTCACCGCAACCCTGCTGACCGCGACCTGCCCAGTGGTCATGGCCCCGGCGATGCACACCGAGATGTGGGCGCACCCGGCCACCCGGGCCAACGTGGCCACCCTGCGTGAACGTGGGGTGCTGGTGCTCGACCCGGCCGTCGGCCGGCTGACCGGCGCGGACACCGGGCCCGGTCGGCTGCCGGAGCCCGAGACCCTGGTCGAGGTCGCGGCCGCGATGCTGCACACCGAGGGCCGCGCCGACCTGGCCGGCCTGCAGGTCGTGGTCAGCGCCGGCGGGACGCGTGAGCCGATCGACCCGGTCCGATTCCTGGGCAACCGTTCCAGCGGGCTGCAGGGCTACGCCCTGGCCGCCGCGGCGGCAGCGCGGGGGGCCTCGGTCACCCTGGTGAGCGCGAACGTGGACCTGCCCCATCCGCACGGGGCCACAGTCGTGCAGGTCGGTACCGCCCTCGAGCTCGCCGCGGCCGTCAACGCAGCCGCAGTCGGCGCTGACGTGGTCGTCATGGCCGCAGCCGTGGCCGACTTCCGGCCCTCGGCAGTCGTTGCGGACAAGATCAAGAAGTCCAGCCCGGACGCCGTGCCCGCCCCCATCGCGCTGGTGGCCAATCCCGATGTGCTGGCCGGGCTGGTCGCCGCGCGCACCGCCCGTGAGCTGGCAGCGGGCACCACCCTGGTCGGCTTCGCGGCCGAGACCGGCGACGCCGACGCCGACGCGATGGCCCACGCGCGGGCCAAGCTGGCCCGCAAGGGAGTGGACCTGCTCGTGCTCAACGACGTGTCCGGTGGGGCGGTGTTCGGCCAACCCGACACCTCGGTGCTGATGCTGGCCCGGGACGGGTCGGTGGCCGGTCGGCATACCGGGACGAAGCCCCAGGCCGCGCACGCCATCTGGGATCGCGTCGTCGAGTTGCGCGCGAACGCGCACTAGACTCACCCTCGCACGGGGCGGCGCTGCCCCTCGAGAAACCCCACCCCAGGAGATCACTGATGACCACGCGCCTGTTCACCTCCGAGTCCGTCACCGAGGGCCATCCGGACAAGATGGCCGACCAGATCAGTGACGCGATCCTCGACGATCTCCTGCGCCAGGACCCCCGGTCCCGAGTCGCGGTCGAGACCCTGCTGACCACCGGCCAGGTGCACGTCGCCGGCGAGGTCACCACCACGGGCTATGCCGAGGTGATGGACCTGGTCCGCAGGGTCGTGCTCGACATCGGCTACGACCATTCGGAGAAGGGGTTCGACGGCGAGTCCTGCGGCGTGCAGGTCTCGATCGGTCGGCAGTCCCCGGACATCGCGCAGGGCGTGGACGATGCCTTCGAGGAGCGGGTCGAGGGCTCCGGGGACGCCCTGGACCGGCAGGGCGCCGGCGACCAGGGCCTCATGTTCGGGTTCGCCTGCACCGACACCCCCGAGCTGATGCCCCTGCCGATCCACCTGGCCCACCGGCTGGCCGAGCAGCTCACCGCGGTGCGCAAGTCCGGGGCGCTGCCCTACCTGCGCCCCGACGGCAAGACCCAGGTGACCATCGGCTACGACGGCACCCGGGCGGTATCCCTGGACACGGTCGTGGTCAGCTCCCAGCACGCGGTCGACGTCGACCTCGAGACCCGGCTGATGCCCGAGGTGCGCAAGTTCGTGGTGGAGCCGGTGCTCGAGGGCCTGGATCTGGACACCTCCGGAGTGCGGCTGCTGGTCAACCCGACCGGCCGGTTCGTCACCGGCGGGCCGATGGGCGACGCCGGGCTCACCGGGCGCAAGATCATCGTCGACACGTACGGCGGGTTCGCCCGGCACGGTGGTGGCGCCTTCTCCGGCAAGGACCCGTCGAAGGTGGACCGCTCGGCCACCTACGCCATGCGCTGGGTCGCCAAGAACGTCGTGGCCGCGGGCCTGGCCACCAGGTGCGAGGTCCAGGTCGCCTACGCCATCGGCAAGGCCCACCCGGTCGGGCTGTTCGTGGAGACGTTCGGCACCGGCGCCCTGCCCGACGAGTCGATCCAGGCCGCAGTCCTCGAGGTGTTCGACCTGCGTCCCGGAGCGATCATCCGCGACCTGGCGCTGCTGGACACCAGCGTGGTGCAGTACCAGCCCACCGCCGCCTACGGCCACTTCGGCCGCGAGGGTGCGCAGGGCTCGGTCTTCACCTGGGAGCGGCTGGACCGCGTGGACGACCTGCGGGCTGCCGCCGGCCTCTGATGCACCTGCCGGCGGGGTTCACGGCTGCCCGGCTGGCTGACGCCGACCTCGACGAGGTGGTCGGGCTGGTCCGCACGTGCGAGTCGCACGACTCCGGCGAGGCCATGTACGAGCCCGCCGACCTCGTGGCTGACCTGAGTTCCCAGGGCGAGGGTCGTGACCTGGACTGCGTCGTGGTGCGGCCCAGCAGCCCACGACATCCGCGCATCGTGGCCTGGGGCATGGTGCTGCGAGGTCGTACCCGGCTGGCTGACGTGCATCCCGATGCGCGTGGGAAGGGTTTGGGGGCAGCCGTGATCGCGTGGTCGGTCCAGCGGGCGCAGGCTGCGCGGGCTGATCGGATCGGGCAGACGGTCGAGGACTGCCGAGCGGATGCCATCGAGCTCTTCGAGCGTTCGGGGGCCGTGGCCGTGCGCACGGCGTGGATCCTGCACAGGAGCCTGGGCCCCGCTGCTCCACCGTTGAGCAGGCCGCCGGGGCCCGCAGGGATCGTCCTGCGCGCCGCGACGCCCGCCGACGAGACCGCCGCGCTGGAGATGATGGAACTGGCCTTCAGGCAGTGGCCGGACCGACCGCCCTCAGACCTGCCCACCTGGCAGGCGATGGTGACCCGGCGGGCAGGATTCAGCTTCGACCAGCTGCAGCTCGCGGTCAGCGCACAGGGCCAGCTCGTGGGGGCAGCCTTCCTGCTGGACGACCCCGCCGAGCTGTGGATCGACAAGCTGGCCACGCACCCCGATCACCAGGGCCGAGGCATCGGCAGCGCCCTGTTGTGGCATGCGTTGGCCATCGCCCAGGCACGGGATCGGCCCCGTGTGGGCGTGTCCACCGATTCGCACACCGGCGCCCTGCCGTTCTACGAGCGGGCAGGCATGCGGGTGGCCCGCAGCTTCACGCACTGGGCGATCCCCCTGGCCGACGGCTGCGGCCCTCGATGAGCGCCGGGCAGATCCCGCTGCTGCCCGACCCCGGGCTCACCCGGACCCGGGCCCGGCGCCAGCTCCGACACCCGGCCGCCGAGGACCTGCCGGTGGCCCGGGTCGCCCTGCTCACCCCGCTGCCGCACCTGGACCGGGAGTTCGACTACGAGGTGCCTGAGACCCTGGCCGAGGTGGCTCAGCCCGGCGTGCGGGTCCGGGTCCGTCTGGCCGGGCGGCTGGTCGACGGCTTCGTGCTCGAGCGGGTTGCCACCTCGCAGCGCACCCTGCAGCCGCTGGTCTCCGTGCACGGCCCGCCGGTCCTGACTGCCGGGGTGGCAGCCCTGTGCCGGGATGTGGCCGACCGGTACGCCGGCACCTTGGCCGACGTGCTGCGGTTCGCCGTGCCACCGCGCCATGCTCGGGCCGAGAGGCGCACGCGCCCCGAGGCGCCGGCCGACGACGCCACCGGGGCACGACACATGGACCCCACGGGCTGGTCGGCGTACACCGGGGGTGCGCGCCTGCTCGAGCAGGTCGGGGGCCCCCAGCCCGTGCGCGCACTGTGGACGGCCGGCCCCGGCGAGCAGGTCGGCCAGCGGATCGCCGAACTCGTGCGCGCCGTGCGTGCCCGCCGGGGAGGGGCGCTCGTCGTCGTCCCGGACGCGGCCGACGTCGCCCGGATCGCCGGGGAGTTGGCGCGCGAGGGGGTCGCGGTCACCCGACTGGAGGCCGACCTGGGACCCGAGGCCCGCTACCGGGCGTTCCTCGACGTGCGCTGGGGGGCGTCCCAAGTGGTCGTGGGCACCCGGGCCGCCGTGTTCGCCCCCGTGGTCGACCTGCGCCTGATCGTCGTCTGGGACGACGGTGACGACTCCCTGGCCGAGCCGCAGGCGCCGGGCTGGCACGCGCGTGAGGTGGCCGCGCTGCGCAGCGCCGCCGAGGATGTCTGCCTGGTCCTGGGTGGGCACCCGGTGACCCTGGAGGCCGCGCGGATGGCCGCCTCGGGCTGGCTGGCCGGCGTCGAGTTGCCCCGCCCGGTCCTACGGAGCCGGATGCCGCGGGTCCAGGCGGCCGCGGACCTGGTTGCCGACCCCGCCCGCACCGGTTCGAGGATTCCTTCGGTGGCCCTGGACCTGCTGCGCGAGGCCCGGGATCGGGGACCGCTGCTGGTCAGCGTCCCGCGGGCGGGGTACCTGCCCGTCCTGGCCTGCCAGTCCTGCCGCGAGCCGGTCGGCTGCCCGCAGTGCGCCCGGCCGATGCGGGCCAACGGTCCCGATCGGGTGCCCTCCTGCGCCGTCCACGGGACTGTGCCCGACTGGCACTGCCCGTTCTGCGGCGGCCACGTGCTGCGAGCCGCCGTGGTCGGGGTCCGTCGCACGGCCGAGGAGTTCGGCCGGGCGCTGCCCGGGATCAGCGTGGTCACCTCCTCCGGGCAGGCACCGGTGCGGGTGCTCAGCCGGCCGGACACGCTGGTCGTGGCCACCCCCGGCGCGGAGCCCGATCCAGGCCCCGCCGGGTACGGCGCACTGCTGCTCCTCGATGCGGCCGCGGCTCTGTCCCGGCCGGGCCTGCGGGTGGCCGAGGAGGTGCTGCGTCGCTGGTTCGACATCGCCGCGCTGGTCCGGCCCGCCGATCGGGGTGGCCGGGTGCTGGTGGTGGGGGAGCCCGACCTCCGCGAGGTGCAGGCGCTGATCCGGTGGGATCCGCTGGGCTACGCCCAGCGCGAGCTGGCCGAGCGGGCGACCCTGCACCTGCCGCCGGCCGTCCGGGTGGCGACGCTGACCGGCCCGGCGCTGGCCACCGCCGAGCTCACCGACGCGATCGCCGCCGAGCTCGGTGCCGCGGTGCTGCGGCGCTCGGGTCCGCTGCCCGGCCCGGACCCGGAGTCGGACGTCACCTGGCAGCTGGCGGTGTCGTTCATCGACGGTCCACGCCTGGCTGGGGCGCTGGCCAGGGCCCAGTCGGTACGCAGCGCCCGCCGCGCGGTGCAGGTGGGCGTGCGCATCGATCCGGTCGGCCGGCGCTGAGCCCCCCGTAGAATGTGGGCATGCCGCTGCAACCCATCCGCCTGTTCGGTGACCCCGTCCTGCGCACCCCGGCCGCGCCGGTGACGACCTTCGACAAGGAGTTGCGCACGTTGGTCGCCGACCTGACCGACACCATGATGGACGCCCCCGGCGTCGGCCTGGCGGCCCCGCAGATCGGCGTCTCGTTGCGGGTGTTCACCTACTGGGTCGATGACGTCGTGGGCCACCTGATCAACCCGAGCCTGGACCTCTCCGACGAGGAGCAGGACGGCGAGGAGGGCTGCCTGTCGCTGCCCGGACTGCTCTACGACACGAAGCGGGCCATGCGGGTGGTGGCCAAGGGCATGAACGAGCACGGCGAGCCGATGGTGATCGAGGGCTCGGAGCTGCTGGCCCGCTGCGTGCAGCACGAGACCGATCACCTCGACGGGATCCTGTTCATCGACCGGCTCGACCCGGTGACCCGCAAGCTGGCCATGAAGGAGATCCGGGAGGCCGAGTGGTTCGGGCAGCCGGCACCGACGGTCCGGTTCAGCCCGCACGCGATCCGCCCGGGCCTGGGCTGATGCGCCTGCTGTTCGCCGGAACCCCCGCGGTGGCTGTGCCCGCGCTGCGTGCGGTGCTGGCCTCCCCGCACGAGGTGGTCGCCGTGCTCAGCCGTCCCGATGCCCGCGCTGGGCGGGGTCGATCCCTGGTGCCCTCCCCGGTCGCCGAGGTGGCCCGCGCCGAGGGCATCGAGGTGCTCACCCCGCCGCGGCCCGCAGACCCCCAGTTCCAGGCCCGGCTCGAGGAGCTGGCCGTCGACGCCGCCCCGATCGTGGCCTACGGCGGGTTGATCCCACCTGCCGCGCTGGCGGCGCCGGCCCACGGTTGGGTCAACCTGCACTTCTCGCTGCTGCCGGCCTGGCGCGGGGCAGCCCCGGTGCAGCACGCCATCATGGCTGGCGACGAGGTGACCGGGGCGTCGACCTTCCGGCTCGAGGAGGGCCTGGACACCGGGCCGGTCTACGGCGTGCTCACCGAGACGATCCGCCCCACGGACACCGCAGGGGACCTGTTGGGACGCCTGGCCGAGGCGGGCGCCGGCCTGCTGGTCGCCACCCTCGACGGCTTGGCCAACGGTGCGATCGTGCCGGTCCCGCAGCCCGGCGACGGGGTCAGCCTGGCGCCCAAGATCAGCGTCGAGGACGCCCGGGTCGACTGGGCCGCGCCTGCGATGCGCGTGGACCGACTCGTTCGCGGCGCCACCCCGGCGCCCGGTGCGTGGACCCGGTTCCGCGGCGAGCGGATCAAGCTCGGTCCGGTCCGACCCGCACCCGAGGTCCGCGACCTGGCCGCCGGTGAGGTACGTGCCACCAAGGCTGCGGTCTGGGTCGGCACGGGCACGCATGCGGTGCTGCTCGGGGAGGTCCGGGCCCAGGGCAAGCGCGCGATGCCCGCAGCCGACTGGGCCCGCGGGGTCCGCGTGGAGCCGGGCGAGCGCTGTGGCTGACGCGCGGCCCCCGGAACGGCGGCCCGGCGGCACCCGTCGCACTGGCGCCCCGGCGCGCCCGGCCGGTCGGGTGGACCTGGCCCGGCTGGCCGCGCTGGACCTGCTGCGCGACGTCGAGCTCGACGGTGCCTACGCCAACATCGCGTGGCCGCGGATCCTGGCTCATCACCAGCTCGGCGGGCGGGATGCCGGGTTCGCCACCGAGCTCGGCTACGGCACCCTGCGCTGGCGCGGGCGGCACGACGTGGTCCTGGCCGCCTGCGTCGATCGCGGCCTGGACGGCCTGCAGCCCGAGCTGCTCAACGCCCTGCGCCTGGGCGTCCACCAGCTCCACGAGATGCGGGTCGGGGACCACGCCGCGGTGGCCGAGACCGTGGAGCTGGTCCGGATGGCCGTCAACCAGGGCGCGGCCGGACTGGCCAACGCGGTGCTGCGCCGGGTCGCCCGGGGCGGATCGGCCCAGCAGTGGCTCGAGCAGCTCGTCGCCGACGGCACGATCCCGGACCAGGCCACCGATCCCGTCGGTTACCTGTCGGTGGCTCATTCGCACCCGGCCTGGATCGTCAGCGCCCTGCACGACGCGTTGGCGGCGTCGCACCCGCAGCGCACCTGGGTCGACACCGCCCGGGAGCTCGAGGCCGACAACGCTGCGGGGGCCGTCACTCTCGTGGCGCGCACCCTGGGTCGCGACGACCTGCTCGCCCGGTTGCAGGCGGCCGGCGTGCACAGCCGTCCGGGGGAGCTGTCCCGCCTGGCCGTGCGGGTGGCCGCGATCAACCCGGGGTCGATCCCGGAGGTGGCCACCGGGGCCGCCGGGGTGCAGGACGAGGGCAGCCAGGTCGTGGCCCTCGCGCTGGCCGACGCGCCGCTCGAGGGCTCGGACACCCGATGGCTGGACATGTGCGCCGGCCCCGGGGGCAAGGCCGCCCTGCTGGCCGGTCAGGTCGTGGCCCGGGAGGGCACGCTGACCGCCGTGGAACTGCACCGGCATCGCGCGGACCTGGTGCGCGCCTCCCTGCGCCCGATCCAGGGCCGGCACGAGGTGCTGGTGGCCGATGCCACCACGCAGGACATCGGCACCGGCTATGACCGGGTCCTGCTCGACGCGCCGTGCACCGGACTGGGCGCGCTGCGTCGGCGGCCCGAGGCGCGGTGGCGGCGCCGCGCCGAGGACCTGGCCGAGCTCACCGAGTTGCAGCGGCGGCTGCTGGCCCGGGCGCTGTCCGTGCTGCGGCCCGGCGGACTGGTGCTCTACGTCACCTGCTCGCCGCACCTGGCCGAGACCGAGGCCGTGGTGGCCACCGCGGGGCGCTTCGGGGGCACTGTGGTGCCCCTGGGCGAGGTGGCCGGGCTGGACCTGCCGGTCGGCGCCCTGGCGGGGCCGTACCTGCGGTTGTGGCCCGCGGAGCACGACACCGATGGGATGTTCGCCGCGCTCATCCGCCGGGACTGACCACCAGCCAGCGCGGCGGCCATCGACCCCGGCGCCTCCCCGGGTCCGGGCTCGGGAATGGCCGTCGGGGTGTGCGCGTTGAGGCTGGCAACGACAGGAGGCGCCGGTGCTGGTGCGCGTGTACGACGATCCCCGCCTCGGCGGGGCCGCCACGGGGATGCCGGTAGGCTCGGGTGTCATGAGCGCGCCCGAACCACTCCCCGAGACCGACGCAGCGCGCTCGGCCCGGTTCGAGCGCGACGCCCTCCCGCACCTGGACGCGCTGTACAGCGCGGCCCTCAAGCTCACGCGCAACCCCGGCGAGGCCGAGGACCTGGTGCAGGAGACGTTCCTCAAGGCCTTCGCCTCGTTCCACCAGTACACCGACGGCACGAACCTGCGGGCCTGGCTGTACCGGATCCTGAACAACACGTTCATCAACACCTACCGCAAGAAGCAGCGCGAGCCCAAGCGTGCCGCGACCGACGAGGTCGAGGACTGGCAGATGGCCCGCGCTGAGGGACACCTGTCCGGCGGGCTGCGCTCCGCGGAGGCCGAGGCCCTGGACCGCCTGCCCGACACCGACGTGACGGCCGCCCTTGCCGACCTGCCCGAGGACTTCCGGATGGCCGTCTACTACGCCGACGTCGAGGGGTTCGCCTACAAGGAGATCGCCGAGATCATGGGCACCCCGGTGGGCACCGTGATGTCGCGCCTGCATCGAGGGCGCAAGCTGCTCCGCGCGCAGTTGGCCGACTACGCCCTGGAACGTGGCCTGATCCGCATCGCACCCGGGGGGGACGGCTCATGAGTTGCGGCAATCCCCACGACCTCGACTGCGGTGAGGCCCTGGACCACCTCTACGAGTTCCTCGACGGCGAGATCGGCGAGCTGGATCACGACCGGATCGCCGCGCACCTGCAGGAGTGCGGGCCGTGCCTGGCGGAGTTCGACGTGGAACGCATCGTCAAGGCCGTGGTCGCCCGCTCGTGCTGCCAGGTCGCCCCCGCCCAGTTGCGCGCCAGGCTGCATGCGCAGATCGTCAGCGTCCGGGTGCAGGTCCTCCCGACGGACTGATCATGCGGGTCGACCCGCACGCCGGCGATGTGCCCGGGCAGGATGAGCCCATGGAGTTGGCCGCGTACCTGACCAGCGCAGACGTACGCCCCGCGGTCGTCCAGGACGCCCTCGCGCTGCTCGACCAGGAGGTCGCCCGGACGGGCGGATTCTCCGGACTGGCCATCCGCTCTGCCTACCGGGTCCTCACCGGGGTGCGTCCCGGGATGGTGGGCAGCGCCGTCGATGGGCTGTTGGACCCGTTCGCTGATCGGTTGGACCCGTTCTACCAGCAGAGCCTGGCAACGGGTCGACCGCTGGGCGAGATCCTGGTGGAACAGCGCGCAGCGATGGCCCAGGCCCTGCTGACGATCACCGACGCGCGGGCAGCCCAGTCCAGCCAGGCGACCCTGCGGCGGGCCTACCAACGAGTGCGTGGCACCGCGCGCGGCTATGTGGAAGCCGCCGCCCCCGGCATCGCTGCACTGATCGACGAGCACACCCCGGATCCGCCCGTGAGGCCGTAGGCCGATGTCGGCGGCACCGGCACGCGAGGGCGGCCCCGGGAAGCGCGGGCTGGATTTCGTGCGCCTCGCGCGGGTGTGCCACCATGGGGCCTTCCCGGACCGGAGGAGTCTGTCATGAGCAAGCGCGCCCGCAAGCGTCGCGCCCGCAAGGGCAACGGGGCCAACCACGGCCGCCGTCCGAACGCCTGATCGCAGCACCGCAGCACCACCGGGCGCGTCTGCGCGCCCGCCATCGAGGAGGGCCCCAGGCCCCTCCTCGATGCCGTGTGCGACCCAGCTGACCGCGTGGCCGGTCCGGCCGCTGCTCCGTTCGGGGCACAGGTCAAGAACTGCACCGGTGCGGTCGAAGAGACGGACGTGAGCCTTACATCCGTGGGTTCGGTGTCCTTCGGGATGCCGGAGCGATCGAGCAGCTCCCCTGCTGCGCGGTCCGTCGAGCCCTACCTGCGGGCGTTGGTCGAGTCGGGGGGCTCGGACCTGCACATCAAGGTCGGCTCACCGCCAAGGGTGCGCATCGACGGCCGGCTGCGCAAGCTGCAGGCACCCGAGCTCAGCGCGCACGACACCGAGCACATGGTCCGCCAGGTGTTGCGCTCGGACCTGGTGGAGTTCTTCGAGCGCACCTGTGAGGCCGACTTCGCCTACGCCATCGAGGGCCTGGGCCGGTTCCGGGTCAACGCGTTCCGCCAGCGCGGTTCGGCGGGGATGGTCTTCCGGAGGGTGGCGATCGGCGCCGAACCGCTGGAGAAGCTCGGCCTGCCCGCGGTGGTCTCCGCGCTGGCCACCGAGCCCCGCGGCCTGGTCCTGGTCACCGGCCCCACCGGGTCAGGCAAGTCCACGACCCTGGCGGGGATGATCGACCACGTCAACCGCAACCGCGAGGTCAACATCGTCACGATCGAGGACCCGATCGAGATCGTGCACTTCGACAAGCTCGGGATGATCAGCCAGCGCGAGGTGCACGTCGACACCGACGACTTCGCCACCGCGATGCGCGGTGCCATGCGACAGGACCCCGACGTCATCATGGTCGGCGAGATGCGCGACCTGGAGACGGTCAAGGCCGCGATCACCGCCGCCGAGACCGGGCACCTGGTCATGTCCACCCTGCACACGGTGGACGCCCAGGAGACGGTCGCGCGGATCATCGACTTCTTCCCGCCGCACGAGCAGCAACAGGTGCGGTTCTCGCTGGCCGGCGCCCTGCGCGGGATCCTGTGCCAGCGACTCGTGCTGCGTGCCGACGGCCGCGGCCGCGCGGTGGTCATGGAGGTGTGCGTAAACACCGGGCGGGTGGCCGACGCGATCGCCGACCCGGCCAAGACCTCGCTGCTCGGCTCCCTGGTCGCCGAGGGAGGCTACTACGGCATGCAGACCTTCGACCAGCACCTGACCGGGCTGTACCGGGAAGGCACCGTCAGCCTCGATGCCGCACTGGCCGCCTCCAGCAACCCCCATGACCTGATGGTCGAGTTGCGCAGGCTGGGCCTGGTGTCCTGACCTGGGAGGGGCACCGCCCGAGGCCTACGCTGGCGGGCGTGACCGAACTGCGCTTCACCGTGACCGACGACGACACCGCGATCGCCTTGGGCAGCGGGGACGTGCCGGTGCTGGCCACTCCGCGGCTGCTCGCCTGGTTGGAGGCAGCCACGGTCATGGCCGCCGCTGACCTCGTCGACTCGAGCAGCACGACCGTCGGGGTCGAGGTGTCCCTGCGCCACCGGCGCGCGTCGGGCGTGGGTGCCCTGGTGGCCGTCGAGGTCACCGAGGTGCGGGAGCAGGATCGGGGGTTGGCCTTCGATGTGCTGGCCCGTGAACTGCCCGCACCGGAGGAGTCGACCCAGGCCGAGCCGGTGGTGATCGCCAGCGGCCACGTGCTGCGCGCCGTCGTCGACCGCGCGGCGTTCCTCTCGCGGCTCTGACCGGGCGCACCGCGGCCTGCCTGTGTCATGGATCCGGCGCGGCACCTGCTACATCCATGAAGCAGGGGACCGGGCCCCCAGGGTCGGCCGACTGGATCCGCTCCCCTTTCGCCGATCCGCTCCCGGAATTCGGGGAGCGGATCGGACGAACGGGAGCGGATTCCCCGGGACGCGCCCAGACCTACCAGCCCCGACTACCCGCCAGGAGGTACCACCCGCTTCGTCACCACCACCCTGGTCGGCGCGCTGGTCGCATCGAGTGTGCTGGCCGCCCCCGCGCTGGCCGTGCCCACTGCCGGTGCCGCACCCGCACAGGCGGTGGCGAGCACCTCGGCCCCCAACCCCAACGCCTTCCGCAACACCTGCTGGACGAAGCGCGCCACCCTGCCGGCCAGCGTCTGACGTTCCGGTTCGTCAACGGCGGCTTCATCGACGGGATCAACTTCAGGGCCGGCTGTGCCGGACGCGTCGTGGTGACCGCCTGGCAGGTCCTGCGCGACCCGAGCACGGGCAAGGTCACAGGGCGGGGCCCCGCTGGACATCTACCTCGGAGCGAATGCGACGAAGGTGACCAGCACGTCGACGCCGGCGCTGGCACCTGCCCGCAGCGACGTGTCCCGCGTGCGGATCCTGCGCTCCCGGGTCCTCTGACCGGGTAGTGGCGCCAGAGACTGGGGCGAGGGCACCGGCCGCCCGCCTGTCGCCGGCGGCCCGCCGCGTGTCCGGCGTGACCGCTACAGTGAGTGGACCCCGACGAGCGAGGTCCGATGACCGACCAGCGCGGCGCCCGCATGGCTGCCGAGATCGACGAGCAGCCCGAGGCCCTGGCCCGCCTGCTCGATCCCGCCCCCATGGCCACGGCCAGGCAGCTCGCTGCCACGATCATGTCCCGGGATCCGCGGTTCGTGCTACTGGCCGCGCGCGGGACCAGCGACCATGCCGCCCTGTACGCCAAGTACCTCATCGAGGTGTACCTCGGCCTGCCCGCAGGGCTGGCCTCACCCTCGACGATCACCGCCTACGGCGCGCGTCCTGAGCTCTCGGACGTGCTGCTGCTCACGGTCAGCCAGAGCGGCACCTCCCCGGACCTGCTCCAGACCGTGACCACGGCCCGCGCCGGTGGGGCGACGACGCTGGCGCTGACCAACAGCCCCGCCAGCGAGTTGGCCAGGGCGGCGGAGTTCCACTTCGACGTCCTGGCCGGACCCGAGCTGGCCGTCGTGGCGACCAAGTCCTACTCGGCGCAGCTGCTCTCGCTCTGGCTGATCATCGAGGGCATGCTCGGTCACGACGGCGCTGCCGCGCACGCGGTGCCGGACGCCGCTGCGTCCCTGGCCGGCCGGCGGAGCGAGGTGGCTGAGCTGGCCTCCCGGTACCGCTTCACCGACCGGTTGGTGACCACCGGCCGTGGCTACAGCTACGCCACAGCGCGCGAGGCCGCCCTCAAGCTCATGGAGACCTCCTACGTGGGCGCCCATGCCTTCTCCGGCGCGGACCTGCTGCATGGTCCGTTGGCCATGATCGACCACCACCACCCGGTGCTGGCCGTCGTCCCCGATGGTCGCGGTGCGGATGCGATGCGCCCGGTGCTCGACCGGCTGGCCGAGCGGGGGGCGGACGTGGCCATCTTCGGCGGGCCGCAGTCGACGGCTCGGGGCACGATCGGCTTCGACCTGGGCTGCGGGGCGCTGGCCGAGGAGCTGCACCCGGTCGTGGACATCATCCCCCTGCAACTGCTGGCCCTGGAGATGACCCTGGCCCGCGGGTACGACCCCGATGCACCCAGGGGGCTGACCAAGGAGACCCGGACCCGCTAGCGACTGGCGCGTCTCAGGTGGCAGGGTGGGCGCCCGCGGGCAGAGCCTTGCAGCCGTGCGGGTCACGGGAGCGCAGGGGCGCGGGAGAGGGCAGGTGCGATGGTGGCGGTGCGGACGCTGGCGGAGATCGCCCGGGATCGCACGGACCTCGAGGGTCCCGGGATCGCCCGCTGCGAGCTGCTGTTGCGCGACCTCGGCCTGCTGGCCGACCTGGCGTTCTCCGACCTGATCCTCTGGCTGCCGGTGTGGAACTCCGGTGGCTACGTCGCCGCAGCCCAGATCCGGCCGTCCACCGCAGCTACGCGCTACCCCAACGACCTTGTCGGCACCTTCACTGCCCGGGGCCGGCGCCCCGAGCTGGATCGGGCCTGGTCAGCACCGGGCCTGGGGCAGGTGGCCAGGCGCAGCGATCCGCTGCTGCCCGCCGCGGGGGAGGCTGTCGGCGTGGGCCTGAGCCCGAACGGACCGTGGATCGCCGCCCTGACCCGCTCGGCGGTCCCGGCGACCCGGGCGACCGGGACCCTGGAGCGCTCCTACCTGCGGGCCGCCGACGACGTGTTCACGATGATCCGCAGCGGGGAGTTCCCCTACCCGGAGGTCATCGACTCCACCGGGGCCGAGCCCCGTGTCGGTGACGGTCTGATCCGACTGGACGCTGCTGGGGTCGTGGGGTTCGCCAGCCCCAACGCGTCGTCGGCGTTCCGCCGTCTGGGGCTGTCCAGGGATCTCGTGGGCGCCCACCTGGGGCTGGTCAGCGGCCGGATCGCGCGCCGGGGAGGTGCGGTGGACGCGCATGTGGCCCTGGTCTGTGGTGGGCGGATCCCCGGCGAGGTCGAACTCGCCTCCGAGACCGCCACGGTCACCGTGCGGGCCCTGCCGCTCCGGTCGGCGGCTGACCAGGGCGCCCTGGTGCTCGTGCGCGACGTCACCGAGCTGCGCCGCCGCGAGCGCGCGCTGCTGAGCAAGGACGCGACCATCCGCGAGATCCACCACCGTGTCAAGAACAACCTGCAGACGGTGGCGGCGCTGTTGCGAATGCAGTCGCGCCGCCTGGCCGAACCCGGTGCGGCCGCGGCCCTGGCCGAGGCCGAGCGCCGCGTCGGGGCGATCGCCGTGGTGCACGACCTGCTCGCGCAGGCCAGCAGCGAGGAGGTGCCCTTCGACGCAGTCGCCGATCGGTTGGTGGCCATGGTGCACCAGACCTCGGCGCCTGACATGGGCCCGCGTCAGATCCGGCGCAGTGGGACCTTCGGTGAGGTTCCCGCGCCGCGCGCCACTGCGTTGTCCATGGCCCTGGTGGAGTTGCTGGCCAACGCTGTCGAGCACGGTGCCGGGGACGTGGAACTGCGCAGCCACCGTGACGGCGGGGGCCTGCGGGTGGCGGTGCAGGACGCCGGCCCCGGCTTCCCGCCCGGTTTCGACGTGTCGGTCTCACCGCGGCTGGGCCTGCGCATCGTCGACACGCTGGTCCGCGACGAGCTGGCGGGGACGATGACCATCGGCCGCGTGGACGAGCACACCGAGGTGAGCCTGCACCTGCCGGTGCTGGTCTGACTGCGCCGATCGGGACATGACCGCGCGCAGGCTGCTGCCCGGATGTCCCTGCCGCGGCAGGGTGCCTGGCCGCGCGCGCGGCGGCAGGTCGGTCAGCTGTGGGCGCGAGCCCGGGCTCGCGCGTTGCGCCGCTTGAGCGCCCTGCGCTCGTCCTCACTCATGCCGCCCCAGACGCCGGCGTCCTGGCCGCTCTCGATGGCCCACTTCAGGCACACATCGACGACCTCGCAACGATGGCAGACCGCGCGGGCCTCTTCGATCTGCATGAGCGCGGGTCCGGTGTTCCCGATGGGGAAGAACAGCTCGGGATCCTCATCACGGCATGCCGCCCTGTGGCGCCAGTCCATGGTTCCTCTTTCCCGCAGCCCCACAGGGCACTGCTTCACGTGGCCGCAGGCATCGGGGCCGGTTCATCAGCCCGGCAACGCCTCCGGTAAACTCGTGACGGTCTCCGGCGTGTGATCCGTTCCGTCCTGACTGTGTTCAAGGGTCGCAGACGTTGCGCCCTGTCACAAGGGCTGTGCCCCGCGTGGTGGGCCTTCACGCTGTCGCGTACGTCACATTCGCACGTCGAGCCCCCGGGAATCGGGCCATTCATCGTCTGCAAGGACCCGTCGTGTGGCTGATTTCGCCCACGCCATCGGCACTCTCGGCCTGTGCGAGCAGGCCTCAGCCCACGATGCGCAGCGCATGCGGAACCGCCTGGAAGAACACCCGGTCGACCTGGCCCATCGAGTCGCCGTCCAGTTGCAGGTTGATGGGCTCATCGGCCGAGATCGTGAACGCGGCCTCGTCGTGCAGCAGCGTCAGCCGGCCCGCAACGGCCCCCGCCCGGCTGGCGCGCAGCATCCGCAGTCCGTATCGAGCGGTGGACAGCAACCCCAGGGAATGCGGGGCGAAGACATCCAGCCCCAGGTCGAAGGACGCACGCGGGCACGGATTGATCGGGAACGCACCGAAGAAGGTCCACGGCGAGGTGTTCTGGATGATGGCCAGGGCCAGGCCCTGCACCGGTTCCTGGGCGGGCAGCTTGATGCTCAGCGGGCGGCCGCGACGGCCGAAGTCGCGGAGGTACTCCTGGGCCGCGGTCACGGCATAGCGCGAGCCGCTGGCCACCTTGCCCGCCTCCCGTTGGGCCTCCATCGCTGCGATCACGTCGGCGTCCAGGCCCACCCCGGCGTTGATCGTGAACCAGTGCGAGCACTCCCGGCCGGACCCCAGCGCGACGTATTGGGCGTTGCCCAGGCCGATGTCGTGGTGGGAATCGGTGCGCAGTGACTCCAGGATCATGCCGGTGGCTTCCAGCGCGTCATTGGGGAATCCCAGGGCACGTGGCATCACGTTCGCCGACCCGCCGGGGATGGTGGCCAGCATCGGCAGCTCATCGCGACCGGTGCCCAGCATCCCGTTGACGGCCTCATTGATGGTGCCGTCGCCGCCGAGGGTGATCAGGAAGTCCAGGCCCGCGCTGTCGGCAGCCAACTGCTCGGCATGCCCGCGGTGCGTGGTGGTCACGACGTCCAGATCCATGTCGTGGCGAAGCGCCCGCGTGAGGACATCGCGCAAGCCGGGGGAGGTGCTGGTCGCGTTGGGGTTCGCGATCAGCAGGCCGAGCGGCTTCATGCGGGCCACTCTAGGCCCGTAGGCTGGCGCCATGATCGACCCGGTTCGACCCTTGGTGGTCATCGCGGGGGGTGAGGCATTGGCCGCGTTGGTGATGACCGTGGTCGTGGCCATCGCCGCGCCCGGCTCGGACTTGGACTCCGGGATCCCGGTGGCCACCGTCGTGATGTGGTTGATCCTCAGCGCTGGACTGGCACTGATCTGGTGGGGCCTGTTCCGCCGGCGACGCGCAGCGCACTCCCCGTTCCTGCTGGCCCAGGCCCTCGCGCTCGTGGTGGCCTGGCTGCTGGTCCCCTCCGACGTCGCGGTGGATCGCGCCGCGGGCGTTCTCCTGGCGATCGGGGCGGTGTTGGGGCTGGTCATGGGGTTGCGGCCGGCGGTGCTGGAGTCGCTGGCCGTGAGCCGCGCTGGCGGCGATCCCGACGCGGGTCGTGGTCCAAGGCGCTAGGCCCAGCCATCACGCAGCGATGAGCCACCGCCACCGCGCAGCCGGGTTGGCGAACCGGTGCGGGTGCGCGCCGGTCAGTGCGGTTGCCCAGCCAACTCGCCGCGCAGCGCCGCCAGCGACTTGGCCAGCAGCCGGGAGACGTGCATCTGGGAGACGCCGACCTGCTCGGCGATCTGGGCCTGGGTCATGTTCTCGTAGAACCGCAGATGGATGATCCGTTGCTCGCGGACGGGCAGGGTTGCCACCAGTGGGTGCAGGGTGGCGCGGTTCTCCACCTCACTGAGGCCGGGATCCTCCTCGCCCAGCGAGTCGGCCAGGGCGGTGGGTTCGTCCTCGGAGTCCGAGGGCCCGGCGTCCAGGGACAGCGTCGAGTAGGCCTGCGATGACTCGAGACCCTCGAGGATCTCCTCGTCGGTGGTCCCGAGGTGCACCGCGAGCTCGGCCACCGTGGGGGAGCGGCCAGTCTCCTGGACCAGTTCCGCGGTGGCCCGGCTGATCGAGATCCGCAGTTCCTGCAGGCGCCGGGGGACCCGGATCGCCCAGCCCTTGTCCCGGAAGTGCCGCTTGACCTCCCCGATGATCGTGGGGGAGGCGAACGTGGAGAACTCGACCCCACGCTCGAGGTCGAAACGGTCCACCGCCTTGATCAGGCCGATCGTGGCCACCTGGGTCAGGTCGTCCAGGCTCTCGCCGCGGTCGCGGAAGCGTCGGGCCAGGAAGCCGGCCAGCGGCAGGTGCATGGTGACCAGCTCGTCGCGCACGGCGCGGCGGTTCGGATCAGCCGGGTCCAGCTCGGCGAGGAGACCCAGGAGCTCG
Source organism: uncultured Actinomycetes bacterium (assembly GCA_963798745.1). Classification (GTDB taxonomy): domain Bacteria; phylum Actinomycetota; class Actinomycetes; order S36-B12; family CAIYMF01; genus Prado023. The sequence goes on along the minus strand of CAWCUF010000006.1, from coordinate 75,708 downwards.
CGCTCGCGGACTCGGTCGCGCTGGGACCAACGGGGCGGCCCCGAGGCCGGGGATGTGTCGGGCGCCGCGGAGGACTCGGGTGCTTGCCAGTCCTGCGACAGGTCCGGGATCTCGGACGTTTCACCAGGCGGCGCGGAGGTCGGCTCCCCGGGACCGGTCCACGGCTCGGTCACGGCCGGATCGCTTCGGCCCGGTGCACGGACATCGTCAGGGTCAGCGTGCGATCCGCGGCGACGGTGGCCACGACCTCGTCGACCAGCGCGGTCAGCACGGTCCACGTGAAGCTGTCGCGCTCCAGCGCGCGCCCATGCAGCGTCGGGGCGCTCAACTGCACGCACAGCCCGGCGGGCTCGTCGGGGGTGAACCGGATGTCGAGGGCCGAGTCGGGCGGGGTGTCACGCAGCAGCAGCGCGGCGGCCTCGTCCACGGCGAGCTTCACGTCGTCGATGCGGTCGATCGTGAAGTCGAGCCGGGCGCACATGGCGGACACGGCCGCACGGATCAGCACCACGTGTGCGCTGGACGCCGGAATCCGCAACGTCACCCTCGGATCGATCTCCACGGGCGCCCACGCTAGTCCATGGCGCCGAGCGTTGGTGGACTGCTCGGGCCCGTCGACGCAGTGGGGCAGGGCTCAACTCGCCGGCGCACGCGCGGCGAGGGCGCGCAGGTCGTGGTGGGCGAGTCGGTGCACGGTCCACTCGTCCATCCCGCTCGCCCCGAGCGCGCGGTAGAAGTCGATCGCCGGGGTGTTCCAGTCCAGAACCCACCACTCGAGGCGGCCATACTCCCGCTCGATGCAGATCTGGGCCAGGACGGCCATCAGGTCGCGGCCGTAGCCGAGTCCGCGGTGCTCTGGGCGCACATAGAGGTCCTCGAGGTAGATCCCGTGCCGACCCAGCCACGTGGAGGCGTTGAGGAACCACAGGGCGAACCCGGCCAGGGCGCCCGGGGTCGTCCCCGGGTCCGCGTCGGCGGGTGCCTCGACGACATGGCAGAAGGCTCCGGGCGCCCCGTGCGGGGTGTTGTCGCCGAACAGCAGCGACTCGATCAGGTCCTCGGTGGCGTGCACCTCGTGCGAGCTGCGCTCGTACTCGGCCAGCTCGCGGACCATCGCCAGGATCTGGGGCACATCTGCGCGGGTGGCGGGCCGGATGCAGGCCTCGGGGGCGCCGGGATCCGCAGAACGGTCCGGCGCCCCCGAGGTGGTGACAGGCTTGCTCACGCAGCTTTGGTGGCCCAGAAGATGTCGGCGATCGCGTCGATCTTGGCCAGCAGCTCATCGGCCACGGCGACGTCGTTGGTGCCCTTGGTGCCGCCTGCGCCGGCCAGCTTGGTGGCCTCGTTGAACAGGGTGTTCAGCTCGGGGTACTTCTCGAAGTGCGGGGCCTTGAAGTAGTCGGTCCACAGCACCCACAGGTGCTCCTTGACCATGTGGCTGCGCTCCTCCTTGATGGAGATGGCGCGCGCCTTGAAGTCGGCATCGGTGGAGTCGTTGTGCTTGACCATGCAGGCCTTCACCGACTCGGCCTCGAGGCGGGCCTGGGCGGGATCGTAGACGCCGCAGGGAAGGTCGCAGTGCGCGTGGACGGTGGTCCGGGGGGCCAGGAACGAGAGCATGGGTCCTCCTGTGTGGGTTCTGGTGGGCCCCGTCAGGTGTGCTCCCGCGGGGCGTGTGCGCCACACTACGCCAGTGCGCGGCTACCGGTACCTGTCTGTCGCCGGGCCCTCGATGCAGCCCACCCTGGCTTCGGGTGACTGGGTGCTGGCCCGCGCCGACGGGCGCGCCGACGTGGGCGAGGTGGTGGTGCTCGAGCATCCGCAGCGCCCGGGCCTCCTGATCGTCAAGCGGGTCGCGCGCACCTCGACCGAGGGCTTCTGGGTGCTCGGCGACGCGCCCGAGCAGTCCACCGACTCCCGACACTTCGGCGCGGTGCCCAGCGTGGTCGGTCGGGTCATCTGGCGAGTCCGCCCCTGGGGCCGTATCCGCTGACCGCCGCCCGCCCACCCACCCCGCCCACCCCGCCCCGCCCCCGACCCCGTAGCCGGGCGAGGGCCGAGGGGTTCAGCGACGGTCGGTCGCGTCGACTGATCCTGATGGGCCTCTGGGTGCCGGTCGCTCGTTCGGTCCTTCGGCATCGGGACCAGCCCGACGGCCCCTGGCTGCGGGCACGTGCGGTGAGCCTGAGCCACGACCGCGTCATGAGCCATCAGACCGCGGCGGCGGGCGTTGCTCCTCACCCGGATCGATTGAGCGGCGCTGGTGAGGAGGAGCCGGTTGATCTGCGACGCGTGCGAGGAGGAACCTTCCCCGTACTCGGCTCAGGTGGTCAGGACGATCTTGCCGAACAGGTCGCCGGCCGCGATGTGACGCAGCGCCTCGTCGGCCTGCGTGAGCGGCAGCTCGCGATCAATCAGGGGACGGATCCCGGTCGCGGCGAGCATCGCCACCAGCCGCTCGAGCTCGTCGCGGGTCCCCATCGTGGAGCCGACCACCGACAACTGCAGGAAGAACACCCGGGAGAGGTCAGCGGGGGGCTGCGAGCCCGAAGTGGCGCCGGCGATGACCACCCGACCGCCGGGCTTGAGCGAGCGCAGGGTGTGCGCCCAGGTCGCGGCCCCGACGGTCTCCATCACGACGTCGACCTTCTCCGGCAGTCGCGCGCCGGACTCGAACGCCGCGTGTGCGCCGACCTCCACGGCGCGCTCGCGCTTGCTGGCCTCGCGCGAGGTGACCCACACCCGGAAGCCGGCCTGCCGGGCCAGCACGACCAGTGCGGTGGACACCCCACCGCCGGCCCCCTGGATCAGGACGGTCTGTCCGGGCACCAGGCCAGAGCGGGTGAACAGCATCCGGTAGGCGGTCAACCACGCCGTAGGCAGGCAGGCCGCCTGCACCCAGCTCAGCTCCGCGGGCTTGGGCACGAGGTTGCGGGCCGGGACCACCACCCGCTCGGCGAACGTGCCCTGGTGCTTCTCGGAGAGCAGTGAACGGCCCGGGTCGATCGTCTCGTCGGCGTAGCCGCCCGAGGTGATCACGCCGTGGACGATCACCTCGTTTCCGTCCTCGTCCACTCCCGCGGCATCGCAGCCCAGGATCATGGGCAGCCGGTCGGCGGGCAGCCCCACCCCCTTGAGCGTCCACAGGTCGTGGTGGTTGACGCTCGTCGCGCGCACCTGCACGGTGACCCAGCCCTGCGGGGCCACCGGTTCGGGGTGCTCGCCCAAGCGCAGACTGGACAGCGGATCCTCAGCGTTGAACGACACTGCACTGGCTGCGAACATGCCCCGATCCTGCCAGAGTCCGTGGGGTTCGCGCGGGGTAGCCTTGAGCCCGGTGCGGCGACCGGCCAGTGCGGTCGCCCGGGAAAACCCCAGATCGTCGAGAGGTGCCGGACGTGGCCAGTGACATCGGATCCCGGATGGTGGCATTCGGGACCAACGAGTGGCTGGTCGACGAGATCTACCAGCAGTACCTCAAGGACCCGCAGTCGGTGGATCGTGCGTGGTGGGACTTCTTCGCCGACTACAAACCGGGAGAGTCGCCCACCAGCCTGCCGGTCCCGTCCCCGACGGCAGCCCCACCGGCCCCTATCGATGCCAGCATCCAGGGCCCGATGGCCGGGCGGTCCCCGGCCGCCACCCCGCAGGGGTCCGCCATCGCGCAGCCCGCTGATCAGGGACCCTCCGACGGACGCGACGCCCCCGCGGCTGCGCCTGAGCCCGCACCCGAACCGTCGGCCACCCCCGCCGGCCCGAAGGTCGTCGTGCCGCCGCTGGGGCACACAGTCCCCGGTTCGGAGATGGAAGCGCCGAGCAGCCCCGACACGCGGATCGCCCCCCAGCCGAGCCTGGCCAGCATCCCGACGTCCGACTCCGAGCGCGACGCCCCGCCGAGGGTGCTGCGCGGGCCGGCCGCCCGGGTCGTGGTCAACATGGAGGCCAGCCTGGAGGTCCCCACCGCCACCTCCGTGCGGGCGATGCCCGCCAAGTTGCTCATCGACAACCGCCAGGTCATCAACAACCAGCTGAGCCGGGGCCGCGGGGGCAAGGTCTCGTTCACGCACCTCATCGGCTACGCCCTGGTCCGGGCCCTGGCCGACATGCCCGAGATGAACGTGGGCTTCACGACCGTGGACGGCAAGCCCGCGGTGGCCACCCACCAGGCGATCAACCTGGGTCTGGCCATCGACCTGACCAAGCCGGACGGCACGCGCCAGCTGCTGGTGCCGTGCATCAAGGGTTCCGGGCAGATGGACTTCGCCACCTTCTGGGCCACCTACGAGGAACTGGTCCGCAAGGCCCGCTCCGGCGGGCTCGGCGCCGACGACTTCGCCGGCACGACCGTGACCCTGACCAATCCGGGCACGATCGGCACCGTGCACAGCGTGCCGCGGCTGATGGCCGGCCAGGGCCTGATCGTGGGCGTCGGCTCGCTGGACTATCCCGCCGAGTGGCAGGGGGCGGCCCCCGAGACGCTGGCCCGTCAGGGCGTGAGCAAGATCCTGACCCTGACCTCCACCTACGACCACCGGATCATCCAGGGCGCGCAGTCCGGGGAGTTCCTGCGCCGGGTGCACCAGTTGCTGCTCGGTGACCACGAGTTCTACGACGACATCTTCACCGCCCTGCGGATCCCCTACGAGCCGGTCCGCTGGGCGACCGACATCGCGGTCAGCCACGACGCGGACCTGAACAAGACCGCCCGCGTGCAGGAGCTCATCCACGCCTACCGCGTGCGCGGGCACCTGATGGCCGATGTCGATCCGCTGGACTACAAGCAACGCCAGCATCCCGACCTCGACGTCAACCAGCACGGCCTGACTCTGTGGGACCTCGATCGCGAGTTCGCGGTCGCCGGATTCGCCGGCCAGCAGTTCATGACGCTGCGCGAGGTGCTCAGCGTCCTGCGCAACGCCTACTGCCGCACGGTGGGCATCGAGTACATGCACATGCAGGACCCGGAGCAGCGGCACTGGATCCAGAAGCGCATCGAGGCGACCCCGGACAAGCCCGACCGGACCGAGCAGCTGCGCATCCTGCGCACGCTCAATGCCGCGGAGGCGTTCGAGACGTTCCTGCAGACCAAGTACGTGGGCCAGAAGCGGTTCTCCCTCGAGGGTGGCGAGTCGACCATCCCGATGGTCGACGCGGTGCTCTCGGCGGCGGCGGAGGACGGGCTCGAGGAGGTCTGCATCGGGATGCCGCACCGCGGTCGGCTCAATGTGCTGGCCAACATCGCAGGCAAGTCCTACGCGCGGATCTTCAACGAGTTCGAGGGCAACTACGGCGTCGAGAGCGTCCAGGGCTCCGGTGACGTGAAGTACCACCTGGGCACCGAGGGCACGTTCACCGCCCCTGGTGGCCAGGAGGTGCGAGTCTCCCTGGCCGCCAACCCGAGCCACCTCGAGGCCGTCAACCCCGTGCTCGAGGGCATCGTGCGGGCCAAGCAGGACCAGTTGGCCTACGAGGATCCCAGCCGCAAGTTCGCCGTCCTGCCGGTGCTGATGCACGGGGACGCGGCGTTCGCCGGCCAGGGCGTCGTGGCCGAGACGCTCAACCTCAGCCAGTTGCAGGGCTACCGCACCGGTGGCACGGTGCACCTGATCGTCAACAACCAGGTCGGCTTCACCACCTCACCGAAGTACAGCCGCTCCTCGGTCTACTGCACGGACGTCGCGCGCATGATCCAGGCGCCGATCTTCCACGTCAACGGCGATGACCCCGAGGCGGTCGTACGGGTGTCGCGGATGGCCTACGAGTTCCGCAGGGAGTTCGCCAAGGACGTCGTGATCGACATGATCTGCTACCGGCGCCGCGGGCACAACGAGGCCGATGACCCGTCGCTGACCCAACCGACCATGTACGCGGTGATCGACGCGAAGCGCTCGGTCCGCAAGCTCTACACCGAGGCTCTGATCGGGCGCGGGGACATCAGCGTGGAGGAGGCCGAGGAGGCCCTGCGCGACTTCCAGGAGCGCCTCGAGCGGGTGTTCCAGGAGGCGCGCGCCGGCGGCGACGAGCAGTTCAACCCGAACTCCGCCGAGGTCATCTCCACCGGCCAGAAGGAGCTGACTCCGCAGACCCCCGCGTGGGATGTCGACACCTCGATCAGCCGCGAGGTCGTGGACCTGGTCGTACGCAGCCAGATCGACCTGCCCGAGGGCTTCACGGCGCACCCGCGCCTGGTGCCGCAGTTGCGCCGGCGCGCCGAGATGGTGGCCGCCGACGCGATCGACTGGGGCATGGGTGAGGCCCTGGCCATCGGCTCGCTGGTCAACGAGGGCAAGTGGGTCCGCCTGGCCGGCCAGGACTCCCGGCGCGGCACGTTCGGCCACCGGCACGCGGTGATCGTCGACGCCCGCACGGGCTGGCAGTACAAGCCGCTCAAGCACTGCTACGCCAACGGCGGCAAGATGTTCGTCTACGACTCGCTGCTCAGCGAGTTCGCCGCGGTCGGGTTCGAGTACGGCTACGGCGTGGCGCGACCTGATGCCCTGGTGATGTGGGAGGCGCAGTTCGGCGACTTCGTCAACGGCGCCCAGACGATCGTCGACGAGTTCATCACCTCAGCGGAGCAGAAGTGGGCCCAGCGCTCGTCGGTCGTGCTGCTGCTGCCGCACGGCTACGAGGGCCAGGGCCCCGACCACTCCTCGGCGCGCATCGAGCGCTTCCTGACCCTGTGCGCCCAGGACAACATGACCGTGGCACAGCCGAGCACGCCCGCCTCGTACTTCCACCTGCTGCGCTGGCAGGTGCATTCGCGCCTGACCCGGCCGATGATCGTGTTCACGCCGAAGTCGCTGCTGCGGGCCAAGGTCTCCACCTCCCTGACCCAGGACTTCACGGAGGGCTTCTTCCGCGCGGTGCTCGATGACCGCGGGATCAGTCAGGGCCGGATCGATCCCGGCGGGATCCGGCGCGTGCTGCTCTGCTCGGGCAAGGTCGGCTACGACCTGATGGCCGAGCGGGACAAGCGCGAGCGCACCGACGTGGCCGTGCTTCGCATGGAGCGCCTCTACCCGATCCCGCACCGCACCCTGATCGACACCCTGGAGCGGTTCGGCGACGCCGAGATCGTCTGGGTGCAGGACGAGCCGGAGAACATGGGCCCCTGGCCGTTCATGAACCAGCACCTGCCCAGGGCCATCTCGCGCAGCATCCGGCATGTGACCCGACCCCAGAGCGGGTCGCCGTCGGTGGGATCGCTGCATCGCCATGAGGAGGAGCAGCGCGCCCTCATGGACCGGGCGTTCGCGTAGGCGCGCCGGCCCATGTACGACACCGATCGTGGGATCGAGGAGCTCGCCGCGCGCCGTGGCGACGAGGAGGTCAGCCTTGCGTGGCTGGCCGACCAGTTGGTGACGTTCGTCGACCTGCACCCACAGTTCGAGAACGCCGTGGACCGGCTGGCGAGCTGGTTGGCGCGCGACGACGACGAGTAGCGCGGCACTCCGGCGCGACCCCGAGCCCGCGCCCCAGCGCTCTGCCCGCCCTCCCACGATCCATCCAAGTCTGCTGGCCCATCAGCGGATTCGTCCAAGTCTGCTGGCGTGTCGACCCAGCGAAGTTGGATCGATTCGGCCGGGTGGCGCGCTGCGGGGTGGCGGTGGGACGGTCAGCGGGTCGCGCGGGCAGAACCCTGCGCCAGCCCCGCCAGCGTGCCGGCCACCAGCGTGCCCAGCGAGGGCAGGTGGTAGCCGCCCTCCTGCACGGCCACGGTGGGCAGGCCAAGCCCACCCAGCAGGATCCCGGTGGCCCGCAGGCCGTCGCCGGTCACGCGCAGCGGACTCTCCGGATCGTCGATCGCGCTGTCGACGCCCAGCGACACGACCAGGGCGTCGGCGCCGAACGCGGCTGCATCGTGGGTCAGTTCCTCCACGGCGGTCAGCCAGCGGTCGTCACCGGACCGGGCCGGTAGCGCGATGTTGCGGTTGCTGCCCAGCCCGGCGCCGAGCCCGGCCTCGTCGCCGAAACCGAGGAAGTGCGGGAACCAGCCGGCCCCCGGGTCGATGTGCACCGAGCCGTAGAAGACGTCACCACGGTGGTAGAAGATCGCCTGGGTGCCGTTGCCGTGATGGGCGTCGATGTCGAGGATCGCCACCCGCCGGGCGCCGCGTGCGCGCAGGCGTTCGGCGGCCATCGCGGCGTTGTTCAGGTAGCAGGAGCCGCCGAACGCCGCGCGCGCCGCATGATGGCCAGGAGGTCGGGTCAGGGCGTAGGCCAGCGGGGCGGTCCCGGCGCTGCGGGCGGCGGGACCTTGCGAGTCGCTGACCCACGCGGCGTCGGCGACCATGTCCGCGGCCGTCAGCGCAGCGCCCGCGGCAGCTTCCACGGCGTCCCAGGTGCCCGGCCCGATCAGGGTCATCGTGTCGTAGCAGTACTGCCCGGCGCGGGCGTGCGTGGCGGTCGGCCGGCGCACCGGCAGCCCACCGAGCATCCCCGGGGTGGGGAACACATAGGGGACCACCCGGTCCTGTCCCGGGTCGTCGGCGTAGCCCCCGACCACCCAGGCATCGTGGATGCTGCGCAGGTGCTCGATCAGCCCCTGCTCGTGCACGGCGAGCATCGCCTCCGGGTCCGGGTCGCCGGCGGTGACCTCAGGATGGCCGGCCCGGATCAGCGCTTCGCGGATGACGTTGACGCGCTGCACGACCTCCGTGCCCGGCGTGCGGACCCCGAGCCAGATCTCGGCCCCGGGCTGGTGCCGGCGGGTCCGGGGATGCCAGACGAACGGGATGGGGTCGACGAGCTCAGCGGGGGCGGCCACGCACGCATCCTCCCACCGGTGCGTGACGATGTGCCTGCCACCAACCGTGCCGCGCGGCTGGCATGCTGGCGCCATGACCAGCCCAGCCGATTTCGGCGTGACGATCGGGTCGATGCGCACCGGCGCCACGGATTCCGTCTGCGACGTGCCCGGCGTGGGCCTGGGACACACCACGATCGTGCGCGACGAGCCCGCGCCCCCGGTCGGCCGGGGCGTTGCGCGCACCGGTGTGACGGTCCTGGACCTCGGCGGGGACCTGTGGGCCACGCCGGTACCGGCCGGCGGCTCGGTGCTCAACGGGGCTGGTGAGTGCACCGGCTGGCAGTCCGCCCAGGAGTGGGGGCTCATCGAGACGCCGGTGTACCTGACCTCCACCATGCAACTGGGCCGGGTGTACGACGCGGCCTGCCGGCTCGCGCTGGCGCAGGCCCCCGCTGTGGCCGACGAGGTCGTCATCCCGGTCGTGGGCGAGTGCGACGACTCGTGGCTGAACTTCGCCGGCGCGATGCAGGTCGAGTTCGCCGATGTGGAGGCCGCCCGGGTTGATGCTCGGGCGTCGATCGGGACAGGCCGGCGCCCGGCCACCGGTGCGGTCGGGGCCGGCACCGGGATGCTGTGCCTGGGCTGGAAGGGCGGGATCGGCACCTCGTCGCGAGTGACCCCGGCTGGGCACACTGTGGGCGTGCTGCTGCTGACCAACTTCGGCCAGGCCGACCGGTTGACGGTGGGCGGCGTGCCGGTGGGGCGGATCCTGGGTCGCGGCGGGGTCAGCCCGGACCCGCGCGCAGCGGGCACGGGCACGGCCTCCCCACCACCGGCCGGCTCCTGTCTCGGGATCGTCGTGACGGACGCGCCACTGGACACGCACGGCTGCCGCCGGCTGGCCACCCGGATCGGTCTGGGACTGGCCCGAGCCGGGTCGGTGGCCCATCACGGGAGCGGCGAGATCTTCCTCGGCTTCGCCACGGGGCTGCGCGCCCCGCGCGGCACTCGACCGGACTCCGCCGGCCTCGGGGGAGCGGACCTCGACCCGCTGTTCGAAGCCTGCGTGGACGCCGCCGAGCAGGCGGTGCTCGACTCGATCCTCAACGCCAGCGACACGATCGGCACCCGAGGACATCAGGCGCTCGCCCTGCCCCACGGGGATCTGCGGGCGGCCTTGACACCCGGGGCGGTGCCGCGGGAGCAGAGCGGCACCGGGGGCGCAGTGGCGCGGGAGTCCGGCAGCACCGACGGGGTGGCAGCGGGGGAGTCGAGCGGCACCGACGGCGCGGCAACGCGGGAATCCGGCGACGCCGACGACACGGTGGGCCGGGAGCGCTCGTGACCCGTCCCTTCGAGGTCCTGCGGCCCAGCGACCTGCGTGCGCACACCGCCCTGAAGTGGCAGTTGCACGGCCCAGATGTGCTCCCACTGTGGGTTGCCGAGATGGACGTCCTGCCCGCGCCCGAGGTGGTCGCTGCCCTGACCGAGGCGATCCGCACCGGGGACACCGGCTACCCGGCCAGTGGGCAGCCCTACGCACGAGCCCTCGCCGAGTTCGCCGCCAGCCGCTGGAACTGGGCGCCTGACCCGGACCACACCGCGCAGTGCGCTGACGTGATGACCGGGATCCGGCTCCTGCTGGCGCGCCTGACCGAGCCGGGCGGCCCGGTGCTGATCCCCTCGCCGGTGTACCCGCCGTTCGCCGGGACAGTCCGCGAGCTGGGCCGGCAGGTGGTGCCGGTGGAGCTGACTGAGCAGGGCCGCCTGGACGTCCCGGCCATCGGCATGGCTCTGGCCGCACGGGCGAGCGACGCCCCGGCGACGGCGCGCTCCGGGGTGCCGGTGCTACTGCTGTGCAGCCCGCACAACCCGACCGGCGTGGTCCACAGCGCCGACGAGCTCAGGGCGGTGGCCGCACTGGCCGCGCAGTTCGGGGCGCAGGTGGTCGTCGACGAGGTGCACGGACCGCTGGTGCCCGCGACCGGTGAGTTCGTGCCGTGGCTGTCCGTCGCGGACACGGGCTTCGTGGTCACCTCCGCAGCCAAGGCGTTCAACCTCGCCGGGCTCAAGGCCGGGCTGATGGTCGCCGCGCCCCGGACCGCGTCCGTGCTGGCCAGCCTGCCGGAATCGACTCCCTACGGTGCCAGCCACCTGGGTGTCGTGGGTCATGCCGCGGCCTACCGCAGCGCCCCGGGCTGGCTGGACGCGGTGAACGCCAACATCGCAGCGAACGCCGACCGGCTCGGCACGCTGCTCGCCGAGCGGCTCCCCGCGATCGGCTACCAGCCACCGAAGGCGACGTACCTGGCGTGGCTGGACTGCCGCGCCCTCGGCCTCGGCGACGACCCAGCCAGAGCCTTCCTCCAGCGGGGCCGGGTCGCGCTGACCTCAGGAGGTGCCTTCGGCCCCGGTGGGCGGGGGCACGCCCGGCTGAACCTGGCCTGCTCCGACGAGGTGCTCACCGAGGCGGTCGAGCGGATGGCCGGCGTCATGGCTCACGCCGGGGACTCCGCGCACTGAGCCCGCCCCGGGCAGGCAGTTGATCCGCTGATCGCGCAGGCACATGGGTAGTAGCCGCCGGTCCTCAGCCGGCCACGTGGCAGGCCGCCGCGTGCGCACCCTGCAACGCCAGGGCCGCGGGCGACTCGCGCCGGCAGCGTGCCGCGACCTCCTCGGGCAGGCCGGCCTGAAGCACCTGGCAGCGCGGATGGAACCGGCACCCGGACGGGATCTGCGCGGGGTCCGGCGGCTCGCCGACCAGGACGATCGGCTCCACCCGGTCGATCTCGGGCACCACCGAGAGCAGCGCCTGGGTGTAGGGGTGCGCCGGATTGGCCAGCAGTTCCTCGGTGGGGCCCTCCTCGATGATTCGACCCAGGTACATCACCGCGATCCGGTCGGCGATGTTCCACGCCAGGCCGAGATCATGGGTGACGACCAGCAGCGACAGCCCGAGCTCCTCACGCAGCCGCAGCAGCAGGGCCAGGATCTCCCCACGCACCGAGGCATCCAGGCTGGAGACGGGCTCGTCGGCCACCAGGATGGTCGGTTCCAGCACAAGCGCCCCGGCGATGACCACGCGCTGGCGCTGCCCGCCGGACAGCTCGTGCGGGTACCGGTCCAGGAACCGCTCGGGGGGGCGCAGCCCCACCCGGGACAATGCGTCGACGACGCGCTCCTCCTGACGGTCCACGCCGTGGATGGTCAAGCCCTCGACCACGGACTCGTACACGGTCATTCGCGGGTTCAGCGATCCCATCGGGTCCTGCAGCACGAGCTGCACCCGCCGGCGGTAGGCCTTGAGCCCGGAGCGCGAGCGGTCCAGCGGCTGGCCGGACACCTGGATCGAGCCCGCGGTCAGCTTCTGCAGGCCCATCAGGGCCCGGGCCAGTGTGGACTTCCCGCAGCCGGACTCACCGACCAGCGCCACGATCTGGCCCGGCTGCACCGACAGGTTCACGCCGTCGACCGCGCGCGCGGCCCGGCCCCGCCCGGTCGGGAAGGACACCACCACATCGCGGGCCTCGAGCGCGGGCAGGGACGGCCTGGCCGCGTCGGTGCTGGGTGTGGTCATGGGGTGCCTCCCGTGGCGTCGGGGGTCTGGCCATCCGCGCCGATCAGCGGGTACCGGCAGGAGGTCAGGCGCCCCGGGGCGACCGTCACCAACTTCACCGAGCCCGTCGCGCAGTCCTCGCGGGCCACCGGGCAGCGGGGTGCGAACGGGCAGCCGTCGGTGATCTCACCGGGGAACGGTGGATCGCCGGCCAGGCCGGTGGGGGAGTAGCGGAACCGCTGGTCGCCGATCCGCGGGAACGCCCCGGCCAGTGCTCGCGAGTACGGGTGCGCCGGGTCGTCGAAGACCGTGGCCGACGGGCCGAGCTCCACCACCTCACCGGCGTACATCACCGCCACCTGCTGACAGGTGTCGGCGAGCACCGACAGATCGTGGGAGATCAGTACCAGCGTCAGCCCGAGGGTGTCGACGAGGTCGACCAGCACCTTGAGCACCTGGGCCTGGACCATCACGTCCAGGGCCGTCGTCGGCTCGTCGGCGATGATGATGCGCGGCCGACAGGCCAGGGCCATCGCGATCATCACACGCTGACGCTGGCCGCCGGAGAGCTGGTGCGGGTAGGACTGTGCGCGGGCCGCGGAAAGGCCCACCTGCTCGAGCAGCTCCCCGACCCGCGTGGTCACCTGTGCCTTGCTTGCCTTCGGCTCGTGCAGGGCGATCGGCTCAGCGATCTGCACCCCGATCCGCTGGATGGGGTTCAGCCCGTGCAGGGCCCCCTGGAACACGATGCTGGCCTGCGCCCAGCGCAGGGCCCGAAGTGCCTTGAACGACATGGACAGCACGTCGGTGCCCTCGACCAGGACCTCCCCGGAGACCGTCGCCGACTTGGGTTGCAACCGCAGGACGGTGGAGACCAGCGTCGACTTGCCGCTGCCGCTCTCCCCGGCGATCCCCAGCGAGGACCCGGCCGGCAGGCTCAGGTTCACCCCGCGCACTGCCGGAACATCACCGGCGCGAGCCGTGTAGGTGATGTGCACGTCGCGGAACTCCAGCGCCGGTGCCTGCGCGTCGGTAGCGACCCCGTTGATCGCGACCCGACCGGTACCCTGCGCTTGCGCGGTCATCACTGCCCCCCGCCGCGCGGGTCGACGATGGACTCCATGGCCCGCCCGATCAGCGTGAACGCCAGCACGACGGCAACCACGCACAAGCCGGGCGGCAGGACGTACCACCAGGCACCGACGGTCATCGCACCATTGGTGAACGCCCCGTCGAGCATGGTGCCCCAGGAGGGGCGGGTCGGGTCGCCCAGGCCCAGGAAGCTCAGCGTGGTCTCGGACAGGATGGCCAGGGCCACCATGAGCGTCGTGTTGGCCAGGACCAGCGGCATCACGTTGGGCAGCACGTGCCGGCGCATCTGGTGCAGGTCACCGCCGCCGAGGGCGCGGGCCCGCTCCAGGTAGGGCCGCGCGGAGACCGACAGGGTCTGGGCACGAACCAGCCGGGCGGTCCCCGGCCAGGAGGTCACCCCGATCACGATGACGATGTTGAGCAGCGACGCGCCCAGCACGGTGGCCAGCACGATCGCCAGCGGCAGGAACGGGATGACCAGGAACCAGTCGGTGAGCCGGTTGAGCACGGCCCCGCTCCAGCCGGTGAAGTGCCCGGAGGCGACCCCCATCACGGTGCCGATGAACATCGAGACCACGGTGGCGGCCAGGCCCACGGTCAGGCTGACCCGGGCGCCCCAGGCCAGCAGGGCCAGGATCGAGCGCCCGCTCTCGTCGGTGCCCAGCGGGAAGCCCGCGGTCGGCGGGCTCATCGGCTGGCCGGTGGCACCCACCACGCTGATCGTCTCCGGCGGGAACAGGACGGGGGCCAGCAGGGCCATGACGACGAACGCGACCAGGACGAGGACCCCGGCGATCCCCGTGCGGTTGCGCCGGAACTGCGACCACCCCGAGCGCGTCGCCCGCACACCCGCGGGGACCGGTGTGGGCTCGGCCAGTCGAGTGCCGCTGACCGGGGTGGTCATGCGCGCACCCGCGGGTCGAGGACCGCATAGAGCAGGTCGGCGATGGTGTTGGCCACGATGACCCCGATCGAGAAGAGCAGGAAGATCGCCTGCAGGAGCGCGATGTCGGGACCCCGCAGCGCGTCATAGGAGAGCAAGCCCAGGCCCGGCCAGGAGAACACCGTCTCGACGGTGATCGCCCCGGAGACCACGAACCCGAGGTTCATCAGGATCAGGGTCAGCGTGGGCAGGATCGCGTTGGGTACCGCGTGCCGCCGGCGGACCACCTTGTCCATCAGGCCCTTGGCTCGCGCTACGACCAGGTAGTCCTGGCCCATCTCGTCGATGAGCGAGGCCCGCATGACCAGGGCGTACTCGGCCAGGTACACCGCCACCAGCGTGGTGACCGGCAGCACCATGTGCCAGGCGACGTCGACCCAGCCGGCCAGGCTGTTGGCGTCCACCCCCGGGGTGACGATGCCCCCGATCGGGAAGATGCCGGGGACGAACCCGACCCCCACCCCGAAGGTGATCAGCAGGATCATGCCGAGCCAGAACTCCGGCATGGAGTAGAGCGTGAGCGTCACGCCCGTAGTGACCCGGTCGAAGGTCTGGCCGCGCTTCCAAGCCGAACGGATGCCCAACCAGGTGCCGATCACCGAGGCCAGCACCATCGCCGTGCCGACCAGCAGCAGGGTGGCCCCGACCCGCTCGCCGATCAGCGTCCAGACCGGTTGGTTGAACCGTGCGGAGTTGATGGTGGAGGAGAACGGGTTGGTCAGGTAGGCCAGGAACTGCTCACCGATCGGCTTGTCCAACTGCGCGCGCAGGGCCGCGATCTGCTCGGGCGGCACGTTGCGACCTCGGGTGTAGAGCCCGATCGGGTCCCCGGGCAGCATCCGGAACAGGAAGAAGTTGAACACCACGACGAACAGCAGTGTCGCCAGGCCGGATCCGATCGTCTTGGCGACGTACCGGGCGCCCGGTCCCATGACTACTCGACGTCCTCATCGCCCGAGCGGCGGCGGGCGAACAGCACCACGGCGCCCGCGCCCAGCACGACCACGCCGGCCAGGCCGGCGATCAACCCGACATTGGGTCCGGAATCGTCGCTGGACCCGCCGGCGGCCGCGTCCTGGCCGGGTGGGGTGATCGACAGGTAGGACCACACCCCGTACTGGAACAGCAGCGGGCCGGCGGGCTCGGTCGGCTGCGAGACGAAGTCCGTGAAGCTGGCCGAGCGGTAGGCCTGCAGGTTGTCGTAGTAGAAGGTGATCGCATACGGCGCCTCGTCGTAGAGGATCTGCTGCATCTGCTTCACGATGTCGGCGCGCGCGGCGACGTCGGTCTCGACGGCCTGCTGGGCGTACAGCGTGTCGTACTGCTCGTTGCAGAAGTGCGAGTCCGACAGTCCGGCGTAGAGAGTGCCGTCCTCCTCCGTGGAGCGCTGGTCGCACGTGAAGGTCGAGAGCTGGTAGTCCGGGTCGGGCTCGACCACCCAACCCCACTCGAAGATGTCGTAGCGGCCGTTGCCGTTGAGCTCGATGAGCGTGTCCTCGGAGATGATCTTCGTGTCGATCGTCAGGCCGAGCGCCTCGTACCAACCTGCGACGAACTGGACAGTCTGCTGGGACTGCTGGGACTCCTGGCGACCGAGCAGGCGGAAGGTCAGCGGCTCTCCGTCCTTGTCCACCCGCTTGCCGTCGGCCCCGAGTGGGTAGCCGGCCTCGTCGAGCAACTGGCCGGCCTTGACCGGGTCGTAGCCGTAGGGGTCGGCGGGGTCGAGGTGCATGGTGGTGTAGAGCGGCGGGATGATCGTCGCGCCGGGGGTGCCGTAGTCCGAGAGCACCTTGGTGACCAGCGCCTCGCGGTCGATCGCCCAGTTCAGCGCCTGGCGCACCCGCTTGTCCTGCAGGGCCGGGTTGCCGTCGCCGATCGGCGTGCCGTCCACCGTGGCCGCACCGGTGTTGAAGCCGATCTGGTTGAAGCCGTAGTAGGCAGCGGGGAAGGTCGTGATGCCCTCCTGGCCCTTGATCGCGTTGAACACGCTGGCCTGCATGTCGTTGGCGAAGTCGATCTCCCCCTTGCGCAACGCCTGGGCCACCGCGTCGGGGTTCTTGTAGATGCGGAAGACCAGCTCATCGATGTTCGGCGTGCCGCCGAAGTAGTTGGGGTTGGCCTCGAAGGCGATGTACTGACCCTTCTTGCGCTCGGTGAGCACGAACGGCCCGGCGCCGACGATCGGGTTCCCCGGGGAGGGCTCGTTGGTGTAGGAGCGCACCTCCTTCTCGTCGATCTTGCTCCAGACGTGCTCGGGCAGGATGTAGAGCGCGAGGCGCAGCATGATCGGCGAGGGCTTGTCGACGGTGAGCACCAGGGTGGTGTCATCCGGCGCCTCGGCCTTGGTGATGTTGGCCGTGTAGCCGCCGAAGTTCGTCTGCTCGTACTCGCCGTCCAGGACGCGGTTGAAGGTGTAGGCGGCATCGCGGGCGGTCAGCGGCTCACCGTCGCTCCAGGTCAGGCCCGAGCGGATCTTGTACGTCCAGGTCTTCTGATCGGCGGACTCCTCCCAGGACTCGGCCAGGTCGGGTACCGCGGAGAAGTCCTGCTCTGAGCTGGACGTGAGGCTGGGATAGATGAGTTGATACATCTCGTACGAGGTCGCAGCCACGCCGGTGAAGGGGTTCATCGAGTCCACGTCATCAGTGACCCCGACGGTGAACGTCTTGCCGGCAGTGGTCGTGATCGGTGCTGGCGAGGGCGCCGGGCTGTCCTCGGCCAGGGCCAGCCCGGCCGTGCCCGCCAACAGCGCGCCCACTGTCACAAGTGCCGCAGCGCTGCGTCCCAGCAGTCGATCCATGGTGCCTCCCAGCTCATCGGCCAGGTAGGCCGCAGACTCGCACGATCGGGGGCATCGGGTACCCCCCGGGGTGCATGACGTGCGCAGGGTAACGTACTTGGCGTTACACGCAGGTTGCGCGCGGGCTGGCGGTGATCTTGTGACAGCTCTGCGACATTGGCGACCGCGTCCGGTCCGGCCTCGTCCGGTGCGTTCGGCGCTGCGGCGCACGGGTTCGTGCCGGTGGGCGCTGTCCGCGGGTCGCCGCGCGGCGCTGCTAGGTTCGCGCCCATGCGCACCCCTCCCGTCGCTGCCAGCCACCCGTTCGTGCGCCACCTGCACGGTCATGACATCCCCGACGAGTTCGCGTGGATGGCCGAGGGTGGCCAGCCGCTCATGGACTACCTGCGTGCCGAGCAGGACCACTACACGGCCACGACGGCGTCGCTGGAGCCGCTGCGTGGACGACTGTTCACCGAGATGGTCTCGCGCACCCCACTGGCCGAGGAGGGTCCGGCACACGCCTGCGGTGCCGCCCAGTTCCGCGATGTGGTCCCCGAGGGAGCGCAGCTCGGGCAGTTCCAGCGGCGCGGTTCCGATGCGTCGCCGTGGACCACTGTCGTGGATCTCGATGTGCAGGCTGCGGCGGGCGGCTCGAGCTACGCCGAGTACGGCGTGCGGGAGGTCAGCCCGGACGGTCGACTGCTGGCCTGGTCGATCGACACCACGGGTGCGGAGCTCTACGAGCTGCGGGTGCGCGACCTGCGGACGGGGCAGGACCTGGCTGAGCGGATCGGGCGGACCTACTACGGCGCGGCGTGGGCCGCGGACAGCGAGCACCTGTTCTACACGGTCGTCGATCACGTGTACCGGCCCTATCAGGTGTGGCGCCACCACGTCGGCAGCGACCCGAGCGCCGACATCCTGGTGCACCAGGAGGACGACCGGCGCTTCGAGCTCTCGGTGCGCAGCACGCGGTGCGGGCGCTGGGTGCTCATCCAGGCCGGCAGCCGCGACTGCAGCGAGACCTGGGCGCTGCCCGCAGCGGTCCCCGCTGCCGCCCCGGTCAGTGTGGGGGGTCGGCGCGCGGGTCACGAGTACTTCGTGGAGTCGGTGCCCGAGGGGCCCGCGCCGTTCCTGGTGGTGACCAACCACGGGGGCGCCCGCGAGTTCACGCTCAGTTGGGTGGCGCTCGGGCAGACCGAGCCCGCCGACTGGTCGGTGGCCGTCGACGGGCCGCCCGGCGACCCCGAGCACCCGGGCGGTGCTGCGCCGATGGAGGCCGGCATGGCGAGCGCGCCGGAGGCGGCCGGAGGGGGCCCGCCTGCCGATCCGTCCCGGCACGGAGACCTGGTGCGCCGATTCACAGGAGTCGAAGCGTTCGCAGGGCATGTCGTGGTGACCCTGCGTGAGGCCGGGCGACCGGTGCTGTACCTGGTGCCCGTCACGGCGGCGGGGCTGGACTGGCCCGGGTCGCGCGCGGTTCGGGCGCCGGCGGGGGCGAGCGTCGAAGTGGGGACCAACGAGGTCTTCGCGGCCGGCTTCGTGACCGTGGTCCAGCAGAGCAAGGTTGATCCGGCGACGTGGCTCGACGTCCCGTTGGCCGGCGACGGTCCGCCGACGCCACGGCACCGGGCCGAGGCCCCCAACCACGACCCCAGCTCGTATGTGACCGTGCAGCGGTGGGTGACCGCCCGCGACGGCCAGCGCATCCCGGTGACGCTGGTCGCCCATCGGGTCACGCCTTTGGATGGCACCGCGCCCTGCCTGCTCTACGGCTACGGCGCCTACGAGTACGTCTATGAGCCCACCTTCAGCCGCTCCCTGCCGAGCCTGCTCGACCGTGGTGTGGTGTACGCCCATGCGCATGTGCGTGGCGGCGGTGAGCTGGGCCGGCGGTGGTGGGATGACGGGCACCTGGCGGCCAAGGCCAACTCGTTCGTCGACTTCGTCGACGTGGCCCGCGGACTCGGCTCGGGGCCGGACGCCCGGGTCGATGGCTCGCGGATCGTCGCGCGCGGCGGGTCGGCCGGTGGGCTGCTGGTGGCCGCCGCCATGGACCTGGACCCGGAGGCGTTCGCCGCGGTGATCGCCGAGGTGCCCTTCGTCGACGTGGTGAACTCGATGCTGGACGCCGAGCTCCCGCTGACCATCGGTGAGTGGGAGGAATGGGGCAACCCCGCCCTGCCCGACCAGTACGCGTGGATGTCGGCCTACTCGCCCTACGACAACGTGCCGCCGGCAGGCCGACGGCCGTTCGTGCTGGCCACTGGTGCGGTGCACGACCCGAGGGTGCTGGTGCATGAACCGGCCAAGTGGGTGGCTCGGCTGCGGGTCACTGATCCCGAGCGGGGCGGGGTTGCGCAGGTGGGCCGGCGCGGCGGGGTCCTGCTGCGGGTGGCCCTGGAGGAGGGCTCGCACAGCGGCGCCGCCGGGCGCTATGCGGCCCTCGATGAGCAGGCCCAGACCCAGTCGATCATCCTTGCGGCGATGGGCATCACCGCCTAGCCGGCCGGGGTGACGGGGCTCACCGGGCCGACTGGGCCGACGTGACGCTCGGTGTCAGGACGCCCGCCGCGCTGTTGCCGGCGCGCAGCACTATCAGCTCGGCAAGTGCGTTCGTGTCGGCCAGGGCACCTGGGGTGACCGGCGTGTCGTACCGGTCGGCCGCCGCCACGATCCGGTCGCGCAGGATGCCATCGGCGATGACCATCGGCACCACCACGAAGGACGTGACACCGTCGACGCAGCGCATCAGCGTCCGGATCCGGCCCAACGGCCGACCACCGTCCAGGTAGGCGGCGCGCACCGCGCGGACGCCCACCTGCTCGGCCAAGGCCGGGGCGGCCCTGCGGAACAGGACTTCCATGGCGGCCACCGCGCGGACATCGCGCGAACCGGCCGCGGCGAGGATGAGGCCGGTGTCGCCGGCGATGTGCAGTCCCGAACCGGTGAGCAGCTCGACGACGGCCCGGAGCAGCAGTGGGTGCAGGCCGACCGGCTCGCCAGCGGCCACCTCGAGGTCGGGTGCTGCTGCGCGCATCGCACGGACCGCAGCCGGCGCATCGACCCGAGCATGGAAGGCCGGGGTCACCAGCAACGGCACCACTGTCGTGGCGCCCACGCCCGCAGCTCGCCAGGCGAGGGCCGCCTGCGCGGGGCTCGGCGGGTGGTGATCCAGGTAGGCCACCGAGGTCGGCACCCCGGCTACCTTCAGGCGACCGGCCAGGGACCCGACGTCGCGCGCGTGGCGGGGGTCGGGGGAGCCGTGTGCCAGCAGGGTCAGGGACATCACCCGATTGTTACCCTGCCGCGTCGATCTGAACCCCCGGCACGCCCAGCGAGGTCACCGATGCGTGCCCGCAGCCCCACGACCTCACCCACGACGATGATGACCGGACCGGGCAACTCTGCGGTGGCCACCTCGGCGGCGATGGTGTCCAGCGTGCCCGTGACGGTGCGCTGCCCCGGGGTCCAGCCCCGACTGATGACCGCAACGGGGGTGGCCGCGTCCCGGCCGGCCGCCACGAGTTCGGCGGCGGTCGGCGCGAGTGCGGACAGACCCATCAGGAGCACGACGGTGGCGTCAGCGGGGGCATGCTGCGCAGCCTCCAGGGCAGGTCCGGCGCCGGCGTGGGCGCTGGCGATGACCACCGAGGTGGTGATGCCGCGATGCGTGACCGGGATCCCCGCGGCGGCCGGGACGCTGATCGCGGAGGTGACTCCGGGGACCACCTCCACCGGCACACCGTGCGCTCGGCAGTGCAGCGCCTCCTCGCCGCCACGGCCCAGCACGAACGGATCACCGCCCTTGAGTCGCACGACCACCCGGCCCGCGTGGGCGTGCTCCACCAGCAGGCGGTTGATCTCGTCCTGCGGGATCGGATGGTGACCCGCGGACTTGCCCACGTCGATGATCTGCACGCACGGGTCCAACTCGGTGAGCACCTCGACCGGCCCGAGCCGGTCGGCCACGACCACGTCGGCGCGCGCCAACCACTGTCGCCCCGCAACGGTGAGCAATCCCGGATCCCCGGGCCCTCCCCCCACCAGAACCACCCGCCCCGTGCCTGCGCCCCCGCGCTCCGGGTGCCGGCGCCCCCCGCCCACGCGCCCCCCGCCCGCAGCCCCCCCTGGGTCGATCGATCCAAGTTCGAGTTGTGCACGGGATGGTTCATCCAAGTTTCCTGGCCCCGATGGCCCGCGAACTTGGATCGAATCGGCGGGAACGGGGCCGGCGGTGCGGGAGCGGCGCAGGGGTAGGGCGCCGGCCGCGAGCAGGTCCGAGATTGCGTCGCGGATGGCTCGCGCCCGACCTGGGTCACCGCCCCCGGAGACCGCGATCTGCACGCCGTCGGGCCCGTGCGCCACCGCTGGGGTGTGCGCTGCTGAGAGCTCAGCACGATCCGCGCGCACGCACCAGATGCCCTGCCGATCGGCTTCGGTGGCGATCGCGGAGTCGGTCAGTCGGTCGCCGGTGGCCGTGTGCACCAGCCACCAGCGATCCGCCGGATCGGGCCTGGCAGGTGCCGCAGTACCTAGGGGGGCCCCGGGGAACGGTGCGGCGTTGGAGTGCACGTGGTCACCGGGGAGGTGCCCGCTCTGGGCAGGCTCGCCCGCATCAGCCACGGTTTGCGAGTCAGCGCTCGCCTTCGGGTCGGTGTGGTGCCCGCCGTGAGCAGGCTCGCCCGTACCAGGTGAGGTTCGCAGGACTGCGCCCTCTGGCGCAGCGGTGAGCGCTCCCACTCGCACCGGCCCGCCGACCTGGCCGATCTCGCCGCCCGTGCCGACCCCACCGACCCCGCAGACCTGGCCGGCCCCGCCGAGCTGGCCGGCCCCGCCGACCTGGCCGGCCTGGCCCACTTCGCCTAGCTGGCCGACCTCGCCGACCTCCTCGCCGCCCGTGCCGACCCCACCAACCTGGCCCAGGCTCGACGGGCCACGTAGGTCGTCCGTGGCCGCCTCACGTGGCCACCAGGTCACCGCACCCGTAGCGACCAGGTCGACCAGGTCCTCACAGACCTTGGGAGCAACGATGTGGACCCGGGCGCCGGACTGCACCAGGCCCAGCGCCCGCCGGGCAGCCACCGGACCCCCGCCCACCACCAGCACGGCCCGCCCCACGAGGTCGAGCAGCACTGGGTAGCGCCGCGGCTCGGTCGGTCCCTCCGCACGCGCAGATCCGCTGACCCCCGCGTCGACGAGCGACCCGGCTCGCGCAACGACCGGCGCCCCGGTCTCAGCATCGACCAGCGACCCAACCCCAGCATCGACCAGCGACCCAACCCCAGCCACCCGCGACTCCTCGCCTACCCCGACCGCAACCCCGGCGGTCGCACCCGCGCTCATCGCAGCCCCCCGCTGACCATCCCGGCGGCCAGCGTCGCCCCGGAGTGCGCGTCGATGAGCAGGAACGACCCGGTCGCGCGGACGTCGGAGTACGCGTCGAACACGACCGGCTCGGCCAGCCGCACCCGGACCTGTCCGATGTCGTTGAGCACCAGTCGCTCCACCTGCGCGTGCACGGCCATGTCGTCCACGTCCAGGCGGTGCTCGATTTCGGCCAGGACCGCCCGCACGGTCCGGGTACCGGACTTCAGCAGCAGTCGCTGCCCGGACACGAGCGCCTCGTCTGCCAGCACGGTGACCGTCGCCGACACCTCCCGGGCCGCCGCGGGAGCCGAGCCGGCGGCCGCGATCAGGTCCCCGCGCGAGATGTCGATGTCGTCGGCCAGGCGGACCGTGACCGACTGTCCCGCCTGCGCCCAGGCCAACGGCCCGTCATAGGTGTCGATGGCCACGATCCGGCTGCGCCGTCCGCTGGGGCACACCTCGATCTCGTCGCCGACGCTGACCCGGCCGGCCGCGACCCGACCGGCGTACCCGCGGTAGTCGCGGTGCTCGCAGTCCTGCGGACGGATGACCACCTGCACCGGTAGCCGCAGCGGCTGCGCGTTCGGGTCGGACCCGACCGGAACCGCTTCGAGGTGCTCGAGCAACGTGGGCCCGGCGAACCACGGTGTCCGGGGCGAGGGCAACACCACGTTGTCGCCGTCCAGGGCGCTGATCGGGATCGCCACGACATCGGCCACCCCGTGCGCGGCTGCGTAGGCACTGAAGTCCCTGCGAACCCGGTCGAACACGGCCTCGTCGAACCCGACGAGGTCCATCTTGTTGACCACAAGCGCGATGTGCCGGATGCCCAGGAGGGCGCTGATCGCCGCGTGCTGGCGGGTCTGCTCGATGACCCCGGTGCGGGCGTCGACCAGGATCAGTGCAAGTTCGGCGGTCGAGGCTCCGGTCACCATGTTGCGCGTGTACTGCACGTGCCCGGGGGTGTCGGCGAGGATGAACGAGCGACGCGGTGTGGCGAAGTAGCGGTAGGCCACGTCGATCGTGATCCCCTGCTCGCGCTCGGCGCGCAGGCCGTCGGTGAGCAGGGCGAGATCGGGGGCGGCGGCCGCTCCGCCGCGGTCCCGGCTGACCCGCTCGATGGCGTCGAGCGTGTCGGCCAGGATGGACTTCGTGTCGTAGAGCAGCCGCCCCACGAGCGTGGACTTGCCGTCGTCGACGGAGCCGGCGGTGGCCAGCCGGAGCAGTTCGTGGGCCATCAGAAGTACCCTTCCTTCTTGCGATCCTCCATGGCTGCCTCGGACATGCGGTCATCGGCACGGGTGGCGCCCCGTTCGGTGAGCCGACTGGCCGAGACCTCGGCGATCACGTCGGCGACCGTGCTGGCCTGGGAGTCCACCGCGCCCGTGCACGACATGTCCCCGACGGTCCGGTAGCGAACCCGGCGTACCTCGACGGTCTCGCCCGACTTGGGCCCGCCCCAGTCGCCCGGCGTGAGCCACATGGCGTTGCGCAGGAACACCGCCCGGTCGTGCGCGTAGTAGATGCTGGGCAGCTCGATGCCCTCCCGGTCGATGTAGCGCCACACGTCGCCCTCGGTCCAGTTCGACAGCGGGAACACCCGGACGTGCTCGCCGGGGGAGTGTCGCCCGTTGTAGAGGTCCCACAGCTCCGGGCGCTGGCGGCGCGGGTCCCACGCACCGAACTCGTCGCGCAGGCTGAAGATGCGCTCCTTGGCGCGCGCCTTCTCCTCGTCGCGTCGACCTCCGCCGAACACGGCGTCGAAGCGGTGGGCACTGATCGTGTCCAGCAGCGGGACCGTCTGCAGCGGGTTGCGGGTGCCGTCCGGTCGCTCGCGCAGGACTCCTCGGTCGATCCAGTCCTGCACGTGGGCCACCACCAGTCGGGTCCCGGTTCGGGCGACTGTGGCATCGCGGTAGTCCAGCACCTCGGGGAAGTTGTGACCGGTGTCGACGTGGACGAGCGTGAACGGCACGCGCGCTGGGTGGAACGCCTTGATGGCCAGGTGCAGCATCACCACGGAGTCCTTGCCACCGCTGAACAGCAGGGCCGGGCGTTCGAACTCCCCGGCCACCTCGCGCATGATGTGGATGCCCTCGCTCTCCAGCGCCGACAGATGATCCAGGGCGAGCGTGGGTGTGGTTGCAGCGGCGCCGGCCCCGATCGCATCGGTGGCGGAGCTGGTCTGGGTGGGGCTCGAGGTGCTCATGTGTGCAGTCCGCATTCCGTCTTGGCCCGACCCGACCAGCGGCCGGATCGGGGATCGTTTCCGGGGTCAGGGAGGTTGGTGCAGGGCTGGCAGCCGATCGAGGTGTAGCCGGCCTGGCGCAGCGGGTTGAGCGTGACGTCGTTGACCAACGCGTAGGTGTCGACGTCCTCGTCGGTCCAGGCGGCCAGGGGGTTGAGCTTGACCATCTCCCGGCGGGCGTCCCAGCCCACTACTTCGATGCCGGCCCGGGTCTGTGCGTCGGCTCGTCGCATCCCGGTGATCCAGGCGCGGAACGGTGCCAGACCGCGCTCCAGCGGCTCGACCTTGCGCAGCGCGCAGCATCGGTCCGGGTCGCGGGTGAACAGGTCGGGACCCTCATCGGTGTCCTGCTCGGCCACCGTGCGAGCGGGGTGGACGATGAGCAGGCGCACCGGCCGGGTCTCGGCGAGCCCGCGGGCGGTTCCCAGGGTCTCGGCGAAGTGGTAGCCGGTGTCGATGAACAGCACGCTCACCTCGGGAACCACCTCGCTGGCCAGGTGCACCAGGACCTCGTCGCCCATGCTGGAGGCCAGTACCAGCTCGTGCCCGAAGGTGTCGTGGGCCCAGGCCAGGGCCATCCGGGCCTGGTCGATCGGGTCCGACAGCCCGGCGGTGACGGCTGCGCCCCGAGCGGCAAGCCGCGGACCGGTCGGGCTCGTCGAGGTGCGGGTCATCTCAGCTCTCCTGTCGGGCTCGGGATGCCGCCGCCTGGCCGGTCAGGCCCAGGAACGTCACCGAGAAGATGCGCAGGCACCCGCCGCAACGCCAGGCGCTGCGGCCGGCCTCGTCGGGGCGCAGGTCCTCCCCGGCGCAGAAGGGGCAGTGATAGGGCACTGCCCGAGCCGTCCCGCGGGTGTTGACCATGTCGGCGGGGGGCGACGGTGGCCCTGTGTCATCGATCTGGCGTTCCAAGTGCTGGATCGATGACACAACGGGGTCCGCGCTCATCGCAGGTCACCCTCGTCGGCGCGCAGCGCCCATTCGGCGAACTGCTCGCCGGAGGTGCGCTGCGCCAGGTACCGGCCGGTCAGCCGGTCGACGAAGTCGGGCAGCCCGGTCGCGCTCACCTTCAGTGCCCGGGGCTTTCGACCGAACGACGCCGCGTGGCCCAGCGCACCGCCGAGGTGCACCTGGAATCCCTCGACCGGGGTGCCGGAGTCGTCGGGGACCAGCATGCCCTTCAGCCCGATGTCGGCCACCTGGAAGCGGGCGCACGAGTTGGGGCACCCGTTGACGTGCACCGCCAGGGGGACGTCCAGCTCGGGTCGGCGGACCTCAATCTCCTCGATCAGCGTCCGCGCGGTGTCCTTGGTGTTGACGATCGCGAGCTTGCAGTACTCGATGCCCGTGCAGGCCATGGTCGCCCGGCGCACCGGATGCGGATGCACCAGCAGGCCGATCTCGCCCAGCTCCGCGGCCAGGGCCGGTGCCCGATCGCCGGCCACATCGAGGATGACCAGCTTCTGCTGCGCGGTCAGCCGGATCCGGCCGGTGCCGTAGGCCTCGGAGAGCTCGGCCAGCCGCCCGAGCGTGGTCCCGTCGATCCGCCCGACGGTGGGCGCTGCCCCGACGTACACGCGACCGTCGTGCTGCGGATGGATCCCGACGTGATCTCGGGCCCCGGCGGGTACCTCGGCCGGCGGTGGGCCGTCGAGCAGCGGTCGGTGCAGGTACTCGGTCTCGAGCACCTCCCGGAACCGCGGCGCGCCCCAGTCGGCTACCAGGAACTTCAACCGGGCCCGGTTGCGCAGCCGCCGGTAGCCGTAGTCGCGGAAGATCCCGATGACCCCGGCCCACACCTCCGGCACGTCGGCCAGCGGCACCCACGCGCCGAGGCGTTGGGCCAGCATCGGGTTGGTCGACAGCCCGCCGCCGACCCAGAGGTCGAAGCCCGGGCCATGTTCGGGGTGGATCACCCCCACGAAGGACACGTCGTTGATCTCGTGGGCCACATCCAGGCGCGGGGAACCGGAGATCGCGGACTTGAACTTCCGTGGGAGGTTGGCGTACTCCGGGTCGCCGACGTAGCGCGCGACGATCTGCTCGATGGCCGGCGTCGCGTCGATCAGCTCGTCGGCGGCGACCCCGGCCACCGGGGAGCCGAGCACCACGCGCGGCGTGTCACCGCACGCCTCGGTCGACCCGAGGCCGACCGCCTCGAGCCGACTCCAGATCGCCGGGACGTCCTCGATCCGGATCCAGTGCAGCTGGATGTTCTGCCGGTCGGTGATGTCGGCGGTCCCGCGGGCGAACTCGGTCGAGATCCCGGCGATGGCGCGGGTCTGCGCACTGGTCAGCGCCCCACCGTCGGAGCGGATGCGCAGCATGAAGAACTGGTCGTCGAGCTCCTCGTCGCTCAGGCTGCCGGTGCGTCCGCCGTCGATGCCGGGACGGCGCTGGGTGTAGAGGCCCCACCAGCGCATCCGCCCGCGCAGGTCCTCGGCGG
The DNA here is from genome assembly GCA_963798745.1 of uncultured Actinomycetes bacterium. Lineage (GTDB taxonomy): Bacteria > Actinomycetota > Actinomycetes > S36-B12 > CAIYMF01 > Prado023. The sequence continues at coordinate 48,519 of CAWCUF010000006.1, read as the reverse complement.
GGATGCTGGCGAAGCCGTCACGGGCGTAGATCGTCTCGATCCGCTCGCGCACGTTGAGGCCGTTGTCCGCGGCCTTGAACGCCTCGTTGGCGTTCAAGGCGGCCGTCGAGCCCAGGGCCCACTGGCCCTCGTCGCGGGGCGGCCGGGCGCGTGGTGGGCGTGCCGCCGCACCGGTGGGGTCGGTTCCTGTCATGGCGTTCTCCGTGGGTAGGAGGACGCGTGCGCTCACTCAGGACGCAGAAGGAAGTGCTCCCGGCGCCTGGTCGACCGCAGCGTCCGGAGGGGAAGATGCGGGATCAGGCGCAACACATGGCGGAGCACATGAGGCACAGGTCGACATGACGGCGCACCACGAGGGTGTCCGTCGCCCGACCGGCCGTTGCCATGTCGCACAGGTTGACCCACGGATGCCGAGATGTCCATCTTCGTCCGCATCGTGAGACATGCGTGTCGCGACGACGGCGCGATGCCGGGGCCTGCGGCGACTGATCGCCTCGGGACATTACGGCCCACGCGACGCCGATCCGAGTCTGGCCACGCGCAGTCGCTACCCTGTGGGCCATGCCCCGGCCGATCCACTTCGTGCTCGATCGCGCCGGCTCCTACCAATCCGTCCAGTCCCAGCTGCTCGACCTGATCGATCCGCACCTGCCGCAGCCCCCCGCTCGGAACCCGGACTACCAGCAGGGCGCGTTGAACTTCTGCCTGTTCATCCGCCCCCAGTCCGATGTCGTGATGAGCCATGGCGTCGCGGACAAGAACTACCTGTGGTCCGCCGATGGGCAGGGCAAGCGCCTGGCCAACCAGCGCGAGCACCTGCTGGTCCCAGGCGACTGGCTGCGCCGGCGGCTGCTGGAGTCCAGGGCGATCAAGCTCGACGAGGACCACCTGCACGTCGTGGGCTGGCCGCGGCTGGACCTGTTGATAGGGCAGGTACCGACCGCCCGCCGCCCGCGGATCGGGCGGGCGAAGCCACGGGTTCTGTGGGCACCCACCCACAACCGGCGCAAGCGCGGTGAGACCGGTCGGTCCACGTCGAGCTTCCCCGAGTTCGAGAACTACCTGCGCGCGCTGTCGCGGTTCGCCTGGGTCGATGTGTCGGTGCATCCGCGCAACCGGCGTGACCACACACCCACCGGCGCCTCCATGCCGCAGGCTGATGTCGTCGTGGCCGACTTCGGGACGACCGTCTACGAGGCCTGGGCGTTGGGCAAGCCGGTGATCTTCCCGCGGTGGCTGCTGGCCGACCGGATCGCCGAGCACATGCCCGGCAGCGCGGAGTCGCTGATCTTCGCCGAGCGGATCGGCTACCACCCGCAATCCTTCGACGAGCTGGTCGACATCCTGCGTGCCGGGCCGGTCCTGACCCCCGACGTGCAGGCGTTCATGGCCGACTACCTGGCGGGAGAGTACTTCGGGCATGCCGGCCAGCGGGTCGCCCAGGTGCTCACCGAGATCGCAGGGCGAGAGGTCTGACCCCACGTCGGCTGCGGCCCCGGCGCCCTTGTCAGCCTCGACCGTGGCGTCGCCCGCGTGCGTTGGTGTGCACGGAATCGACGGCGATCCTGTGGTCGATTCCGTGCACACCAACCAGGCTCGCGGCTCAGGGCAGCCGGCGCAGGGCCTTCTTCAGCCCCCTGGTCACGTGCTCGAGGACCTCCAGGCGCGCGCTGAGCTTGTCGTTGGCCGCGATCACATGCCAGGGTGCGTCGGCCGACGAGGTCCGAACCACCATCTGGTCGACCGCGCGGACGTAGTCGTCCCACTTCTCGCGGTTGCGGTAGTCCTCCTCAGTGATCTTGTGCGCCTTCTCCGGAGTGCTCTCCCTGGCCTGGAAGCGGGCCAACTGCTCCTCGGGGGAGATGTGCAGCCAGAACTTGGCCACGTAGAAGCCGCGCTCGACGAGCTGGTCCTCGAAGTCGTTGATCTCGTCATAGGCACGCTGCCACTCGGCGGGCGTGGCGTACCCCTCGATGCGCTCGACCAGGACCCGGCCGTACCAGGTGCGGTCGTAGAGCACCATGCGCCCAGCCGAGGGCAGGTCGCGCCAGAACCGCCACAGATAGTGATACTTCTTCTCCTCCTCGGTGGGCGCAGCGGTGGAGATGACCCGGTAGTCCCCGGCCTCCAGCGCCTGGGTCACCCGGCGGATCGCCCCGCCCTTGCCGCCGGCATCCCACCCCTCGAAGGCCAGCACGGAGGACAGCCCGCGGTTGCGGGCCTGCCGAGCCAGCCCGTGCAGTTCGCGCTGGAGGGTGTTGAGGTCCTTCTTGTACTGCTTCTTCTCGATGCTGCGGCTCAGGTCGACGGTGTCCAGGACGGTGGCCTGGCGCTCGGCCGGGGAGAAGAGATCCTCACTGACGGCCACCCCCAGCGGCGGGGTCTCGGCCAGCCGGGCGGTCAGCGCGTTGAGGATGGTCCGGGCCACTGCCATGTCACGGTAACGGGCATCGGTGGACTCGATGACCGACCACGGCGCCCCGGTCACCGACGTGCGTCGCAGCAACTTCTCGACCTTCTGGCCGCTCTCCTCGAGCAGGTCGAGCATGGCCCAGTCGCGCTGGTCGATGCGCCAGCCCTCGCCCCTGGTGTCCTCAGCCTTCTTCATGCGCTTGCGCTGGACCTTGGCGGGAGTGTGCAGGAAGATCTTGATGATCAGCAGGCCGTCGGCGACCAGCGCCTCCTGCAGCGCCTCGAGGTGGTCGATGGCCCGCTCGTAGTCGGGATCGGACAGCTCACCGGCCAGGTTCTCGTGCAGCAGTCGCATTATCCCGCCGGCCATCAGCGAGATGCGTCCCTTTGCGGGCAGGTCGCGCCACAGCCGCCAGTAGCGGGGTCGCATGGACTCCTCGGCGGTCAGCGGACCCATGACGTGGGTCTGGATGAAGCGTGCATCCATCCATTCGTTGATCCGATTGACCACCTCGTTGCCGGCGATCCGGTCATCGCCGGCGATGAAGATCTGCACCCCGAAGTCGGCGCCGCGCAGGTCGTACTGCGCGTTGACCAGGTCGACGCGCAACTGCGGCTCCTGGTCCTTGAAGTCCGACTTGGACAGCGTGTTGCCGACCTCGGATGCCTCGAGCATGAGCCCCTCCTGGTTCGCGTCTTCCACTCGGGGTGACCGTACCTCGCGCACCCGGCGGGAGGCCCCCTGATCCGGGGCCGTCCGCTGAGGTCCCGGCCCGTTCCTCGCGCGCGGGTTCAGGTTCCGGTCCGGTCCGCGCGCCGCTCAGCTCCCGGCTGGGTCCGTCCCCGGGGGGGTGGTCCCACTCGTCCCCGATCGGCCACGCTCCTGGCGCTCCTCGTGCCCGGCCACCGCGGTGGGCAGCGTGGGGTAGACGCTCGCGGTGCCGATGCGGGCCAGGATCCCCGCGCGTTCCAGGAGCACCGCCAGCTCCACGTGGACCCGGGCGAGCATCACGCGGATGCCCCTGCGATCCAACTCGTCGACCAGGCGGGCCAGGGCCTCCACGGCCGTCGAGTCGGCGTCCACGTTCGCCTCGCAGTTGAGCAGCACGCTGCCCACGGGCAGGCCCGCGGAGAGGTTGTCGTCCACGGCGTCCAGGACCCGTCGACGGAAGTCCTCGGCGTTGGCGAAGAACAGGGGGGAGTCGTACCGGAAGACCATCAGCCCCTCGACCTGGACGGCGTCGGGGTGCTCGCCGATATCGTGCATCCCGGCCAGGCCCGGGACCTTGCCCAGGACGGCCGAGTGTGGGCGGGCCACCCGGGCGAGCATCACGACCGCCGACAGGACGATGGCGAACCCGATGCCCGCCAACAGGTTCAGGGTGAGTACCGCCACTGCGGCCGCCACACTCAACCAGAACTCGCTGCGCCGGAAGTTCCACAACCACCGGAACTCACGTAGGTCGATGATCTTGAGGGCAGCGAACACCACAAGGCCGCCGAGTGCGGCCATCGGGAAGTACGCCAGCACCGGCCCGGCCACCAGCAGCACCAGCACGACCGAGCCGGCCGTGATCCAGCCGTAGACCGGCGTGCGAGCCCCGGCGACCTTGGCCAGCGCGGTCCGGCTGCTGCTGCTGGAGATCGGGAACCCGGAGGTCAGGCTCGCGCCCACGTTGGACACGCCCAGGACGAGCAACTCGGCATCGGCGTCGATCTCCTCCCCGTCGTCGGCGAAGGCCCGACCGTCCAGCGAGTTGTCCGCGAAGGCCACCAGGGCGATCCCGACGGCAGGGCCGATGATCTGGGGCAGCAGCGACCAGTCCGTCGGCAGGCTCAGCGGCGGCAGCCCGCTCGGGATCTCGCCCACCACCTGCACCCCACGCTCCTGCAGGCCGAGCAGCAGCGTGAGGCCGGTGGCCCCGAGGACCGCCAGCAGCGGCCACGGCAGCCGCGGGGCCAGCCGGGTGCCGACCAGCAGGGTCGCGATGACGGCGAGGCTCAGCAGGAGAGTGGGCGCGTGGACGGCGTCCGCGGCCTGCAGTGCGGAGAGGATCTGGTGAATCGGATCGCCGCCGTCGACGGATACGCCCAGCAGCTTGCCCAGTTGCCCGGCGATCATGATCACCGCCACGCCGGCCAGGTAGCCGCTGAGCACCGGGCGGCTGAGCAACTGCGCGATGAAGCCCAGTCGGAGCAGCCCGGCCACCAGAGCCAGGACGCCGACGACCAGCGCGCACATCGCGGCCATCGCCGCGTACTTGGCCGGATCGCCCAGGGCCAGCGGGGCCAGCGCCGCCGCGGTGAGGATGGAGGTCGTGGACTCCGGGCCGACGCTGAGCAGCCGGGAGGTCCCGGCGAACGCGTACACGACCAGGGGCACCAGGCTCGCCCACAGCCCGACGACGGGCTCGAGTCCGGCCAGTGTCGCGTAGGCCATCACCTGGGGCACGAGGTACGCCGCGACGCCGAGACCGGCGAAGACGTCAGGGCGCAGGCAGGAGCGGTCGAACCTGCGCACCCGCAGGAGGTTGTAACTCGGAGACCGACCGTTCGCGCGCACGGAGCACAGTGTGCTGCCCGCGATGGGTGGGATGCGGCCCTACGCTGGGTGGATGCGCGCATTCCGCCGCCGAAGCGGGCCGGTCGAACCGGTGGAGCAGGTTGATGGCGCTGCTGCGACCTCGCGTGCGGGGGTGCTCGCGGAGGGTGCCGTCGGCGCAGCCGATCCGGCGACGGTCGTACTGGCGCGCCCCGAACCGACGTGGGATCCAGCCGATCACCATGCGCCGGCGGCCGGTGCGCCCGGCCCCGAGCACACCGAGGTACTGGGCGTAGCACGGGCGGGTGCCCAGGTGGACCCGGGTGCCTCGACCCAGGTCCTCGGGCGTGCCCCGGTGATCGGTCCCGGTCAGGGCGGTCCCGTCAATCCGCGCGAGGCACAGGGGGCGCCTCCGGCGCCGGAGCCGCTGGTCAGCCGACGGGTCGCCGCCGAGATCGGGATGTACTGCGGGGCGGGGTTGGCCCTGATCGCGATCCTCGGTGTCGTGGCGCGCGGGTGGTCGGCGTGGGACACGGCCCTGCACGTGGCCTTCACGGTCCTGAGCACCTCGACGCTGCTGGGCGCTGGGCTGTTCCTGCGGCTGCCCTGGCGTCGGGTGCCCGGCGATGAGCGCCGGCGTGCGGTCTCCGCCCTGCTGACCACCGGGGTGGTCGTGGCCACGCTCGGGGTCGCCGCAGCCCTCGCGCCCGACCGGGACTCCGGCGGGCTGACCGGGGTCGGGGCCGGGGGGGTGGCCGGACCCGAACAGGGCTCGCTGGCTGTGGCCGCGCTGTGTGCGACGCTGGCCATGCTGGCGGTGACGGTCACCGCGCGCACGCCACTGGCCGAGACCGCCCTGCTGCTGACCCTGGCCTGGACGACCTGGGTGGTCGCCGCCCCTGGGCCGGGGACCTGGGCGTTCCTGGCCGCGCTCGCCGTCGGCTGGGCCGGCCTCGGGTACCGCTGGGCGCGGGGCCGCCGGACGGCCGTGCTGCTGGGCGTCGGTCTGGCGCTGGCCTGCTCGGTGGGGATGGCCACCGGTCCGTGGGCGTGGCCCACACGTGCCGCGCTGGCCGTGGTCGCGGTGACCGGGCTGGCGGCCTTCCTGCGTGGTCGGGCCAATGCCTGGCTGGCCCTGGGCGCTGGTGCGGCCACGGCCCTGGCCGCCTCCGTCGCCGGTGACGTCGTGGGACCTGCGCTGGCCCTGCTGATCGGCGGCCTGGCGACGATGGTCGTGTCCGGGATCGCCCTGCACGGTGCCCGCCCCCGCTGACCCGGCCGCCGAGGCCCGCCCCGCCGTTGCCCGCCGTTGCCCGCCGGTGTCGCGCCACCCAGCGGGGCGCCGAGCACGCGCTCGCTGCCGCGAGTACGCGCCTGGCCGCTCCCGTGTCCGGCGATTGTCCAGCAATGGCCGATCTGGACAACCGTCGGCGGACCCAGGGTCAGACCGGCCGGCTCGCGCAGGTCCTCAGATGCCGTGCGCCAGGCTGTAGGTGAGCCAGCCGCCGTCGAGGTTCACCACGTCGTAGCCGAGGTGGGTCAGCAACCGCGCGGCGGTGTGCCCGCGCTGGCCGACCTGGCAGTAGACCGCCACCGGCACCGGATGCCCCGCCGCGTTGCGCGGGATCTCGGTGTGCCGCTCGCGGAGCTCGTCGACGTTGATGTTCAGCGACCCCTCGATGTGGCCCCGGCGGTGCTCGCCCGGGGTGCGCACGTCCACCACGAACCGTTCGGTGGCATCCACCTCGTCCCAGCCGATGACATGCGTGGTGCCGTTCATGATGTTCTCGGCGACGTAGCCCAGCTGGTTGACCGGGTCCTTGGCCGAGCCGAACGGCGGCGCGTAGGCCAACTCGAGGTCGGCGAGCTCCTCGGCGGGGATGCCGCCGATGATCGCGGTGGCCAGGACGTCGATCCGCTTGTCCGTGCCCACGCCGCCGACACCCTGGGCGCCGAGGATCTGGCCGGTCGAGGGGTCGAAGATCAGCTTGAGGCTGATCCGCTCGGCGCCCGGGTAGTAGCCGGCGTGCGAGCCCGGGTGGGTGTGGATCGCGCGGTAGTTGCGCCCCGCGGCCCTCAGCCGCTTCTCGCTGACCCCGGTGGCCGCCACGGTCAGCCCGAACACCTTCACGATGGCCGTGCCGAGCACCCCGCCGAACCGGATCGAACGGCCCCCGATCACGTCGGCGACCAGCCGGCCCTGCCGGTTGGCGGAGTTGGCCAGCGGCACCAGCGTCGGCTCGCCGGTCGTGGCGTCGCTCTTGTCCACGGCATCGCCCACGGCGAAGATGCGCGCGTCCGAGGTGCGCATCTGGGCATCGACCTTGATCCCCCCGCGCGGACCCAGTTCCAGGCCGGCGGCCTTTGCCAGGGTCACGTCCGGGCGCACGCCGATGCTCATGATCACCAGGTCGGCGTCGAGCTCGCGACCGTCGGAGAGCAGCACGCTCTGCTCGCGGACCTCGCTGACCTGCACGCCGAGCGCCAGCTCCACGCCGTTGCGGGTCAGCTCGGCGGCCACCAGTGCGGCCATCTCCGGGTCCAGGGGGGCCATCACCTGGCTGCCCAACTCGACGACTATGACCTCCATGTCGCGCTCGCGCAGGCTCTCGGCCATCTCCAGACCGATGAAGCCGCCGCCGACCACGACCGCGGCCAGGGCCTGCCCACCGACGGCCTCCTCACTGGAGTCCACAGCGGACAGGAGCTCGTCCACCCGCTCCTTGATCCGGTCGGTGTCCTCGATGGTGCGCAGCGTCATCGCGCGCTCGACACCCGGGATCGGCGGCACGATCGGGGAGGCGCCCGGCGAGAGCACGAGGTTGTCGTAGGCCTCGGTGTAGTTCCGGTCGGTGCTCAGGTCGTGCACGGTCACGGTGCGGGCGGCCGGGTCGATGGCCACCACCTCGGAGTTGACTCGCACGTCGAGGTCGAACCGGGCGTTGAGGCTGGTCGGGGTCTGCAGCAGGAGTGCCTTGCGGTCGGCGATCGTGCCCCCGATGTAGTAGGGCAGACCACAGTTGGCGAACGATACGTAGCCGCTGCGTTCGAGGACGACGATCTCGTGGGACTCGTCGAGTCGACGCAGTCGGGTGGCCGCGGACGCGCCACCGGCGACCCCGCCGACGATGATGGTCTTCATGGGTTGCTCCTGAGTAGGTCCGGCATGGGAGAAGCATACCCCGGGGGGTATCTGTTCCCGACGTGCGCAGGCGGATCGGCGCACCCTGTATGACTGACCTCGACCCTACTTGGGCCCGTAGGCTGCCCGGCGTGCGGATCACACATCTGACTGTTGGCGGGCTGCGCTCCTACGACCCGCAGCCGCAGCGCATCGACCTGGCGCCGCTGACGCTGGTGTTCGGCCCCAACTCGGCAGGCAAGTCCTCACTGCTCTCGGTCCTGCCGATCCTGGCCCAGACGGCCACGCGCCCCGACCTGCTCACCATGACCGGCGACCTGGTCGAGGGCGGATCGTTCCGGATGGCCGTGCACCGCCACGACATCACCACCGCGATGACCCTCGGCTTCGGGTGGACCTCGGCCCAGGGCACCCCCCGCGAAGCGGCCATCTCCTTCTCGTGGGACCCCGAGCGCAGGGCGGCGATCCGCAGCAGCACCCGCCTGGTCGACGGCGCGGACTCGGGGGTGATCATCGGCGCCCGACCCTGGGGCGACCAGCCAGCGGTGGCCCTGCACCATCGGCTCACAGAGGAGTTCTGGGGCGCGCTCGAGGAGGTGCACTTCCTCGGACCGATCCGCGAGCGCTCAGCCCACGCGATCCGGGTCGGCCAGGGCGCGCAGGACTACGTCGGTCCGGCCGGTGAGGACATGGCCGCGATCCTGCACGCCCGTCCAGAGCTCGTCGCCGAGGTCAACCGGTGGTGTGATCGGCTCGGCCTGGGCTACCACGTGCGGATGCTCGACCCGGTCAGCGAGCAGATCGTGATGACGGCCGGGGAGTTCGCGGTGCTCGCCCTGGAGGACGTGCGCCACGATCCTCCGGTGCTGGTCTCCCCGCGCGGCGTCGGCTATGGGATCGGCCAACTGCTGCCGATCATGGTCCAGTGCCTGCTCAGCGATGCGGGGCTGATCCTGGTCGAGCAGCCCGAGGTGCACCTGCACCCGCGGCTGCAGTCCGCGGTGGCCGACCTGTTCCTCGACACGGTCGCCACCGGCCGGGCGCAGCTGCTCGTCGAGACGCACTCCGAGCACCTCGTGCTGCGGCTGCTGCGCCGGGTTCGCGAGGGCGCCCTGGACCCCGGTGACCTGGCCATCCTCTACGTCGACCTCGACGACAGCGCGGCCGCCTTCGTCCGGCGCCTCGAGGTCGACGCCGACGGCGACCTGGTCGACGGCTGGCCCGGCGGCTTCTTCGACGAACGGTTGACCGAGGTGCTCGGCGGTCGCTCGTGAAGTCGGACGCGCCGAAGATGGCGCCGCTGCCCCGGCGCACGGTGTTCGGGGTGACCATCTCGACCCCTGCCCTGACCGAGCGCGCCGACGATGCCGCCCTGCGCCGCGCCATCCACGAGGAACTGCTCGAGGCCCTGAGCGTCCATGGTCGGTTGATCTTCACCTCGCAGGCACATCTGGACCTGTTCGTCGCCGAGGTCGCCAAGCTGCCCTCCTCGTTGGCCAAGGCCTGGGAGGTTGTGCTGTCCAGCCGCACGGTCCAGGTCGGGTTCGCTCGGCCGCCACTGGCCCAGATGCTCGGCCAGATCATGGATCCGCACCTGATCGAGGCCGAACTCGCCGACGACCTCGTGCTGGTGCTCGTCGAGGCCGACCAGGCCGAGCTGCTCGGGGTCGGCGACGACGAGTTCTCGGCGGTGACCCCCACCGGGCTCATCGAGATCGGCCGGATCACCACCGCTGGGCGGACCTCCGTGCTCATGGCTGCTCGCCAGGTGCTCGACGCGCCGTTGCGCCAGGGGGTCAATCGCGAGGTCGAGTGGAACGAGCGGTTCGGGCCGCTGTGCCAGGACAGCAAGCCACTGGTCATCTACGACAAGTTCGTCGGCCAGCAGACCGTGCGCCGCTACCTGTACAGCCAGGGTTCCGGGGACGGCCTGACCTGGTTCCTGGCCCGGGTCGGCATGGTCGCCGGTCGGCGGGTACGCATCGTGACCGCGATCACCGATGCGGTTGAACGGGGCCAGCGCTTCGACGAGGAGGCGATGGTCGCGGGATTCCACCGACTGCTGGCCTCGCTGGGTGAGCGCGACCTTCGTCTGGAACTGGTGCTGGTCCCGGAGAAGTCGCGTGGTGCGGCTGGCGGTCGGGTCCAGCGCTTCGGCCACGATCGGCACCTGCGGTTCGGCCAGCGCGCCGCGCTGGCCCTCGGCGCGGGCATGCAGACGTTCGCCCAGGCCACCTTCCGGGAGACCGTCACCGTCGCCCGGCTGCCCATCGCCGATGCCAAGACCCGCGAGGAGCAGGCAATGCGGTCCGCGGTGCGCCCGCCGCCTGGTGGCTGGCTCGGCTGAAGCTGCCCTGCCGGGTCGGGCGCGCGACCAGCGCCGCATCGCCCTCCGTGGGTCACCATCGAACTCTGCCGTCGAATCGGCCGTCCGAGGCGCTTCGCGCCGCGTCGTCGGCGGACCTTGCACCAGATCTGGTCGTTTCTGGGCGCTCCCTGCGGGCGCGCAACGACCATATGTACGGCAAGGTGTGGTGAACGACCTCGAGTCAGAGTGGATCCCGACCACATCGGCGGCAAGGTTCGCAGCAACAGGGGGCCGAGGCGCTCGGCGAACTGCGGGCGACCCTCGTGCCCAGCCGTCGGCTGGGTGACCTCCCGCGTCCAGCGCCGTGGGCCGACCTTCGTAGGTCGTGCTTGACGCCGCGGTCGACCCGTGGGCTCCCCACCCGTGGTCGTCGACTGACCAGACGACGGCGCCCTAGCGGGCGACGGGTTCCCCGGCCAGCCAGACCCCGGCCAGCGACAGGTCCGCGGCCACGTGACACAGGTCCGCGCGCAGCCCGACCTCGAGCCGACCCCGGTCGGTCAGGCCGATCATCCGGGCCGGGGTGCTGGTCGCCGCGGCGAATGCCGCTTCGGGGGTGAGCCCCACCCGCTCGATCGCGAAGCGCAGGGCCGCGTCCATCGTCAGCGTCGAGCCCGCGATCGCACCACCCTCGACCAGCCGAGCAACGCCGTCGACGACCTTCACCTCGAGATCCCCGAGCATGTAGTCGCCGTCCTGCCCGGCGGCTGCGGTCATCGCGTCGGTCACGAACAGGATCCGCCCCTCGGCGGCGCGGGCGGCGAACGCGGCGGACGCCGGGTGCACGTGCACCCCGTCGAGGATCAATTCGTTGGTGACGCGCTCGTCCTCGGTCAGGGCAACGATCGGCCCGGGCTCGCGGTGGTTCACCGGGCGCATGGCGTTGTACAGATGGGTCGAGCAACTCGCGCCCGCGTCGATCGCCTCCCGAACGCGGTCGTAGGTGGCGTTCGTGTGCCCGATCGCCGCGATCGCCCCGGCATCCACGAACCGGCGTACTGCGTCGATGCCATTCGGGTGCTCCGGGGCGAGGGTGACCATGTGGATCGTGCCTCGGCCGATCGCGATGAGCTTGTCCACCTCCTCGGGATCCGGGTCGCGCAGCGTTCCCGGGTCGTGGGCACCCTTGTACTCCATCGCGATCCAGGGGCCCTCCAGGTGCGTGCCGGCGATGATCCCCTCCTGGACCAGTTCGGCCAGGACGGCCACGTCGTGGGCCAACGAGTCGTAATGGGCCGACACCAGGCTGGCGCAGATGGTGGTGGTCCCGTGCCGGCGATGGGCCGCCGCGAACTGGGCGACCGCGTCCGGGTCGGCACCCACGACCGTGGCCCCGCCGCCGCCATGGGTGTGGATGTCGATGAACCCGGGCGAGAGGTAGCCGCCCCCGAGGTCGACGTCGGCCGGCCGGGGTGGGGCGCCGCTACCGAGCGCGGCGATCCGGCCGTTCTCGACCTCCACCCACCCGTCGGCGAGGATCGCGTCGGGGGTGACGAGGGCCGCTCCGGTGAGGATCTGTGACGACATGACCCCCAGCGTGCCGGGGCCAACCCGCCGGACGCGAGTTGGCCGAGCCCGGGTCGGCGGCGAGTCCTCGGCCGCCGTCGGCCAGCGGGTCGCGTACGGTGTCCGGCATGGCTGATCGGCAGGCGCAGGAGGAGGTCTCGACGCCCCCCACTCGCTATCGGCGCCCGATCTGGCTGGCTGCCCTGGCCGCGGCGGTGACATTCATCGCAGTGTTCGGCACCTGGCGCGCGCAGGTCACCAAGCAGGAGGACCTCAACGCCGCGACCTCTCCCGGAGGGCTGTTCCAGCGCGAGCAGTCACAGGGCACCGCGTTGACCGCCGTGGGGCGGCTGACCGGCGCGCCGCGTCCCTGCACGGGCTGGGTGCTGGCGACGGGCGCCGATGACGACGCACCGGCCGTCGCGGCGACCACGGCGCGCTGCGTGGGGCTGTCCGATGGTGCGACCATCCTGACCGACCAGCCCCTGTCGGGTGCCACCCTGGAGGTCAACGACTTCGCGCGCCTGACCTCCGCAGGGGACGTCAACGTGGTACCGGTGCCGATCGAACGGGTGCTCTGGGCCTCGGTTCGCGGCACCGACCTGGCTGTGCTCGAACTCGGGATGACCGTCGGTGAACTGGCGGCACGCGGGGTCGCCCCGATCACTCCGGTGGCCGTGCCAGAACAGGGGGCGGAGATCCTGATCGCCGGTGTTCCGGTCGCCGGAGTGGCCGACGACCAGCAGTTCCTGCGCGGCAGCCGCTGCCAGCTGGGAGCCAGCACGGACCTGCTCGAGTCGTCATTGCTCTGGCCGGCGACGCGAGCCGTGGACTGCCCAGGAATCCTGGACGGGTCCCAGGGCTCGGCGGTGCTCAACCAGGCCGGTGAAGTACTCGCGATGGTTCTCGCCTCGACCATCGCGGCCCCGGAGGGTCTCGACTGCGGCCCCGGTCGGCCCTGCGAGGTCACCGATGGGAGCACGTCGCTGCGGGAGAACACCTCCTACCTGGTCCCGGTGGACGCCCTCGGGGGATGCTTCCCGGAGGGCTCGTTGAACCTGGGCGCCGACTGTGGATTGGAGGACCCGGCTGAGGTGCTGCCCGCCGTGGCCGCCGCCGGGGTAGGCCGCCCCGGGAGCACCATTGAGGTCACGGCGCCGGAGGGTTCCGCGGCGTCGAGCCCCCAGGTGAAGCAGGGGCCCCTGGGCGCCGTGGACTGTCGAGCCCTCGAGGGCTGGCAGGACGTCGAGTCGACCCGCACCGACGACCTCGAGGTCGAGCCGGCTGGCCAGGCCTGGACCTATCCCGTGCGGTTGCCCGCCCAGGAGGGTCGGACGCTGGTCTGCGTCGGTTCGGCGGCGCATCCCACCGAGATCGTGCTCACGGTGGATGGGACACCGCCGGACCCGGCCTCGATCGAGTTGACCCAGGCCGAAGTCTCCGGTGGAGTGGCGGTCCAGCCGGTGGCCGATCCGCCCGATCTCGTCGAGTTCCGCTGGGTCATCGCGGCCCCCGAATCTGTCGACTGCGCCACGGCCGAGGGGTTCGTGGAGTACCGCGGGCGCCCCCAGACGATCCAGGCAGCCGACCTGCCGGCCACGGTCTGCGTGATCGGAGTCGACGAGGCTGGAAACGAGTCCGCACCGGCGGCGATCAGCATCACGTAGGCGTGGCGGGCTGGCAGGATGCCTCCCATGACTGCCTCGAGCACCGACCAACTGCGCCATCACCTGGAGGAAGCTCTGCCGGGCATCGTGAGCGACCTCGTGACTCTCGTCGGGATCGCGAGTGTCAGCGCGGAGGGCCCGACCTCGCCGGAGGTCGCACGCAGTGCCGAGGCCGTCGCCGCGCTGCTGGCCGACGCCGGCGCCGAGGTGCAGGTGCTCAGCGTCGCCGATGGGGCGCCCGCGGTGGTCGGGCGGATCGAGGGGCCGCCCGGCGCACCGACCGTGCTGCTCTACGCCCATCACGATGTCCAGCCGGCCGGCAGCCTCGACGACTGGGACAGCGAACCTTTCGACGCGGTGGAGCGGGCTGGTCGGCTCTACGGCCGGGGGGCTGCCGATGACAAGGCCGGCGTCATGGCCCATGTCGGGGCCATGCGGATGCTGCGGGCCGCGTATCCCGACGGGCTGCCGGTGGGTGTCACCGTGTTCGTCGAGGGGGAGGAGGAGGTCGGCTCGCCCACGATCGCCGAGTTCCTGGCGCAGCACAGCGACCTGCTGGCCGCCGATGTGGTCGTGATCGCAGACTCTTCGAACTGGGCAGTGGACGTGCCGGCGTTCACCACCTCGCTGCGTGGGGTCGTGGAGGTCTTCGTGACAGTGCGCACCCACACCGGCGAGCAGCATTCCGGGGTGTTCGGAGGGCTGTTCCCCGACGCCCTGATGGGGCTGGTGCGGGTGCTGTCGGCGCTGCACGACGAGGACGGTGCGGTGGCGGTGCCGGGTCTCGTGCACGCTCCGGTGCCGGTGGTGGACCTCGACGAGCAGGAGTTGCGCTGCGAGGCCGGCGTGCTCGAGGGGGTCGCCTCGATCGGCCGGGGCTCGGCAGCCGACCGGCTCTGGTCGTCCGCGGCGATCACGGTGCTCGGCATCGACGTGCCCGCGACCGTGGGCGCGGCCAACGTGCTGCTACCGATGGCCCGGGCCAAGGTCAGCATGCGGATCGCCCCCGGGCAGGACCCGATCGCCGCCCGGGCGGCCCTGGCCGACCACCTGGTCGCCAGTGCCCCGTGGGGCGTGCAGGTCGACTGCGAGCTGGGCCCGACTGGCAATGCCGTGGCGCTGGTGCCCGAGGGTCCGCATGCCGAGGTCGCCCGGGCAGCGTTCGCCGACGCCTGGGACGGCGTGGAACCGGTGCACATGGGGATCGGCGGCTCGATCCCGTTCATCGCCGACATCGCTGGCCGGTTCCCGGATGCCACGATCCTGGTGGTGGGCCCCGGCGACCCGGCTGCCTGCTGGCACGGCCCGAACGAGAGTGTCGACCTCGGCGTGCTGCGCCGGCTCACCTTGGCAGAGGCGCTGCTGATCGTGGGTCTGGCGGATGCTGAAGGGTGATGCGGACCTGCAATCCCGCTGGCAAGCTCGTCCCGATCATGCTGTGGGGGTGACGTCTCGGTGGATCGGCGCCAGCGGATCGGCGCTGCTCGCCGCGCACAACACCAGGCCCGGATTGGTGGCCTGCAGCCCGGTCGAGCTACCGGCCACGACCACGGCCAGCAGCGCACCGACGTCGATCAGCATCCCGCCGAGGATCGACATCACGAACAGCCGGGACCCGGGCAGGGACGCCTTGGCCACGGCCGCCTCCTCGATCGTGTCGACGGTGGCGGCGGGGGAGCGGGCTTCAGCCACGGTTTCTCCTCTGTCCGCGGCAGGGCTGTGCCGGCCCGCGAGCGGGCCTGCCGAATCCTGCACAGGGTGCGCATAAATCGATCCGGCCGGCAGGGGGCCGACTCGCCACGTGCCCCCGGCATGACTGTCGACCCGCGGTCGGGCCGACGGATCCTGCATGAGGTTGGGCGACCTGAGCAGTCCCCGCAAGGGGGCCGACTCAGATCGTGCCCCCGGCAGGATTCGAAATCGTGCCCCCGGCAGGATTCGAACCTGCGCGCATGCCTCCGGAGGGCACCGCTCTATCCCCTGAGCTACGGGGGCCAGGGCGAAGCCCATCCTAGCGGCCCCCCATGCGCCCCCCAAATCCCCACGCGAGCACTGCGCAGGCAACGCAGCGCACCCACCACGCCGCCGCCGGGCCGGTCATCCGCGGATGTCTGCGCAGGTCCTGGGCAGGCACGCACCGCACTACGATTGCGCGCATGACCCCCGACGCCCTCGCGGCTCTCGTGTCGGCCACCGTGAGCGACCTGATCGCCGACAGCAAGCTGCGCCTGCCCAAGGGGCATCGGGTCCACGCCACCGTCGAGCGTCCGAAGAACCGTGACCACGGCGACTACGCCACGAACGTGGCGATGACCCTGGCCAGGGCCGCACAGACCCCACCGCGCACCATCGCGGAACTCCTTGCCGCCCAACTGGTCCGCAGTCCGGCCATCGCCCGAGCCGAGGTCGCCGGCCCCGGCTTCGTCAACATCGTCCTCGAGACCGCCAGCCAGGGCGAGGTCGCCGCCCGGATCGTCGCCGAGGACGGTCACTACGGGCACGGCACCACCCAGCATGGCCGCTGGATCAACATCGAGTTCATCTCGGCCAACCCGACCGGCCCGATCCACCTGGGCCACACTCGCTGGGCGGCGGTCGGGGATGCGATCGGTCGGGTCCTGGCCGCCCAGGGCGCGGATGTCACCCGCGAGTTCTACATCAACGACCGCGGCGTGCAGATGGACCGGTTCGGTGAGTCCATCATGAATGCCGCACACGGCCGGCCCGCCCCCGAGGGCGGGTACCACGGCAGCTACGTCAAGGACATCGCCGCGCAGATCGTCGCCAACGACTCGGCGATCAAGGACCTGCCGGTCGACGAGCAGCTCGTCATGTTCCGCGAGCTGGGCTACCGCACGGTGCTCGAGGCGCAGCAGGAGAGCCTCGAGCGATTCGCCACCCATTTCGAGGTGTGGGCCTCCGAGCGCGCGCTGCATGAGTCCGGTGCTGTCGAACGGGCGTTCACCAAGCTGCGCGAGCAGGGTCACGTCTACGAGGCGGACGGCGCGATCTGGCTGCGTACCTCGGACTTCGACGACGACAAGGACCGGGTGCTGGTCAAGGCCGACGGCGAGCTGACCTACTTCGCCTCGGACACCGCCTACTACGTGGACAAGCGGATGCGTGGGGCCGACCTGTGCATCTACCTGCTCGGCGCCGACCACCACGGCTACGTGAACCGGCTGCGCGCCGTGGCGGCCTGCGCCGGCGATGACCCGGACACCCACATCGAGGTGCTCATCGGCCAGTTGGTCAAGATGGTCAAGGGCGGCCAGGAGGTCCGGCTGAGCAAGCGCGCGGGCAACATCATCACGATCGACGACCTCGTCGACGAGGTGGGCGTCGACGCTGCGCGCTACTCGTTGATCCGATACCCGGTCGACTCCCCGTTGGTCCTCGACGTCGACCTGCTGCTCAAGCGCAGCAACGACAACCCGGTGTACTACGTGCAGTACGGCTCGGCGCGGATCGCCTCGGTGCTGCGCAACGCCGCGGAGTTGGGCATCGATTGGCGCAACGAGCCCTTCGACCCAGCACTGCTCTCCGATGAACGGGAGAACGACCTGCTCGGGGTGCTGGCCGAGTTCCCGCGCGTGGTCGCCTCGGCGGCCGAGTTGCGCGAGCCGCACCGGGTCGCCCGCTACCTGGAGCGTCTGGCCACTGCCTACCACCGCTTCTACGACGTGTGCCGGGTGCTGCCGATGGGCCAGGACCCGGTCGACGCCCAGAACATCGCCCGCCTGTGGCTGTGCGCCGCGTCGCGCCAGGTGCTGGTCAACGGCCTGGGCATGCTCGGCGTGAGCGCCCCGGAGCGGATGTAGCCGGTGGCGCCGCCGCCCCCCGAACCCGGTCCCGGTGGTCGTGACCCCTGGGCGGCCCTGTCACCCGCGCAGCGCGTGCTCGAGGAGGGCGGGTCGCCCGCAGTCGTGACAGGGACCGGGCGGATCGCCGAGGCCGTCCCGGCCCTCGCCGGTCCGGTGGGCTTCTGGGCCTCGGTCTATGCGCGCTACTCGCGCCACCGCGGTGCGGTGCTCGCCGGCGGGTTGGCGTTCTTCGCGCTGTTGTCGTTGGTCCCCTCGGTGATCTCGCTGGGCGCGCTGGTGGCCGTGTTCCTGGACCCCAGCGACTTCGTGGCCCGGATCGAGGAGCTGTTCGTCGACCGCCCGGAGCTGCTGGTATCGCTGGCTCCGCTGCTCAACGAGATCGAGAGCCTGCCCACCGGCGGTGCGACCTCCCTGGGGGTCGCAGGCATCGCAGGGCTGGCAGTCTCCCTGTACGCGGCCAGTCGGTTCATCTACGTGGGCCGACAGGTCCTGGACATCGCCTTCGAACAGGAGCCGCAGTACCCCAGCCTGCTCGGCCGGGGGATCGCGATCCTGATCACCCTGATCATGCAGTTGGTGATCATCGTGGCCGTGCTCGGCCTGACGCTGCTGCCGACCATCCTCGACGGGCTGGGAGTCGGTGCCGTCCTGAGCCAGAACCTCCGACTCGTCCGGGCCCCGCTGGGCATACTCGTCGTCTACCTGATGCTGACTGCCGCCATGCGGTTCGGGATTGGCCAGCGCCGCGCCGTGGGCTGGCTGAACCTGGGCGCTGCCCTGGGGTCCGCGTTGGCCGTGCTCGGCACGGTCGGCCTGAGTTGGTACCTGGCTGCGTCGAACACCTACTCCCAGATCGTCGCGGTGCTCGGCAGTGTGATCGCGCTGGAGATCTGGCTCTACGTGATCGGGCTGTCCATCGTGCTGTCCGCGGAGGTGGAAGGGATGCGCCGGGGCTTCCGTCGGCGCGACCGGCCCCAGCCACCGCCCCCGTAGGATCGCCCCCATGCGCGCGCACCCTGCCGGACCCCTGCACGGGGAGTTCGTCCCCACCACCCCGGTCGCGGCCGCCCCCGACGCGGCCGCGATGGCCCGGATCGATCCGCACATCTGGCCCGCGACCGCCCGCCGTGACGCCGAGGGCGTTCTGGCGATCGGCGGGCTGTCGGTGCGTGCACTGGCCGCCACCCATGGCACCCCCGCCCTCATCCTCGACGAGGCGGACTTCCGGGCCAGGGCGGCCGCCTTCCAGGCCGCCTACACCGACCGCGAGGTCCCGGGCAGTGTGTCCTTCGCGGGCAAGGCATTCCTGAGCGCGACCACGGCTCGTTGGCTGGCCCAGGAGGGACTGGGCCTGGACGTCTGCACCGGCGGCGAGTTGGCCCTGGCCAGCGCCGCGGGCTTCCCGGGCCAGCGGATGACGATGCACGGCAGCAACAAGTCCGATGCCGAGCTGCGCGCTGGTCTGGCCGCAGGGGTGGGTCGGTTCGTGCTCGACTCCCTGGAGGAGGTCGACCGGCTGGCTGCCCTGGCACGTGCCGCGGGAGTGGTCGCCCCCGTGCTCGTGCGGGTCACCACCGGCGTCGAGGCGCACACCCACGAGTTCATCGCCACGGCACACGAGGACCAGAAGTTCGGCCTGTCGTTGACCTCAGGCACTGCCCGCGAAGCGGTCCTGCGGGTGCAGGCCGCCGCAGATCTGCACCTGGCGGGCATCCACTCGCACATCGGCTCGCAGATCTTCAGCACCTCGGGCTTCGAGGTGGCCGCGCACCGAGTCGTCGGGTTCATCGCCGACCTGGCCGACGAGGACGGGATCACAGTGACCGAGCTGAACCTCGGTGGTGGCATGGGTATCGCCTACCTGCCCACCGACGATCCGGTCGCCCCGGTCGGCATGGCCGAGGCGTTGCGTGTGATCGTCGCCGGGGAGTGCGCCCGCCGCGCGATCTCCGTCCCGCTGATCGCCGTGGAGCCCGGGCGCGCCATCGTGGGCCCGAGCATGGTGACCCTCTACGAGGTGGGCACGATCAAGCCCGTGGAGTACCGGACCGGCGCGTGGCGGACCTACGTCTCTGTCGACGGCGGGATGAGCGACAACATCCGCACCGCTCTGTACGACGCGGACTACACCGTCGTGCTCGCCTCCCGGGTGTCCAGCGCACCGGCGATGCTGACCCGGGTGGTCGGCAAGCACTGCGAGTCCGGGGACATCGTCGTGCGTGATGCGTGGCTGCCCGCTGACCTGACCCGCGGGGACCTGCTCGCCGTCGCCGCGACCGGTGCCTACTGCCGCGCGATGGCCTCGAACTACAACATGGTCGCCCGACCTCCGGTGGTCGCCGTCCGCGGCGGCGTGCATCGGATCGTGCTGCGTCGTGAGACCGAGGCCGACCTGTTCGCCCTGGACGCCGGCCTCACCCCCACCCACTAGGTCGTCCCAACCATGCGCCGCACCGGGCCCGCGGCACGCCCGGCCACCTTCGCTGCGTGCTGATCCGGTGCTTGTGTCATGGATCTGGCACTTGACTGCTGGATCGATGACACAAGGCCGGCGAGCACTCGCAGACGTGCCAGCCCGGTTCCGGTCGGTACGGCTCCCACCGGTCTCGTGAGACAATCGGCGCCGTTGCGCCGCGCCCTTCGGGTGGCGGCACCGAGCCGCGCTAGGAGTCCTGTCATGGCACCGCCGCCCGAGAAGTTGTCCGTCGTCGTCCTTGGCGGGGGCACCGTCGGCGCCCAGGTGGTCCGGCTGCTCGATGAGCACGCGGCTGACCTCGCGGCACGGATCGGGGCGTCGCTGGAGGTCACCGGGGTCGGAGTGCGCGACGTCGCTCGGACACGCGCCGGGATCCGCGCCGAGCTGATCAGCGGGGACCTGCTCGCCCTGCTGGACACCGAACCGGATCTCGTGGTCGAGCTCATGGGCGGCATCGACCCGGCCAAGGACCTGATCCTGCACGCCCTCAAGGGCGGGGCTGCGGTCGTGACCGCCAACAAGGCCCTGATCGCGACCGAGGGTGCCAACCTGCACGCGGCTGCGCGTGAAGCGGGGGTCGACCTCTACTACGAAGCCGCGGTGGCCGGTGCCATCCCGCTGCTGCGCCCGCTGCGCGAGTCACTGGCCGGTGACCGGATCCACCGCGTGCTGGGCATCGTCAACGGCACCACGAACTACATCCTGACCCAGATGGACACCTCAGGGGCCTCGTTCGCCGACGCGCTGGCCGAGGCGCAGGCGCTCGGGTACGCCGAGGCCGACCCGACCGCCGACATCGAGGGCCTGGACGCAGCGGCGAAGGCCGCCATCCTGGCCTCGCTGGCCTTCCACACCCGGGTCGTCCTCGACGACGTCGACGTGCAGGGGATCAGCTCGGTCAGCGCAGCCGATGTCGCGGCCGCCCAGGAGATGGGCTGCACGATCAAGCTGCTGGCCATCGCCGAGCGGCTCACCGACGACGGCATCGAAGGGGTCAGCGTGCGAGTGCATCCCACCCTGGTGCCGCGGACGCACCCGCTGGCCGGGGTGCGCGACTCGTTCAACGCGGTCTACATCGAGGCCGACGCCGCTGGCCAGGTCATGTTCTACGGCCGGGGCGCGGGCGGCGAGCCGACCGCCAGCGCGGTGCTCGGCGACATCGTGGCCGCCGCTCGGCACCGGGTCGCCGGCTCGACCGGGCCGGGGGAGTCCGCCTACGCCGACCTGCCCGTGCTGCCGGTGGGCGCTGCTTCGACGGCCTACCTGGTGCACCTGCGGGTTCTGGACCAACCGGGCGTCCTGGCCGCGGTGGCCGGCGCGTTCGCCGAGCAGGGTGCCAGTATTCGCAGCATGACCCAGAAGGGCGAGCGCGACCGCGCCGAGCTGCTGATCCTGACCCACTCCGGCCGGGAGGCTGACCTGGCCGCGACCGTGGCTGCGCTGCGGGTGCTGCCCTCGGTGGCCGAGGTCGTGGGCTTCATGCGCGTGATCGGAGCCGAGCAGTGAGCGCCCCGGCGACCCACCGGGTCGGCGCGCAGCCCTGGCGGGGAGTGATCACCGAGTACCGCGCCCGGATGGACCTGCCAGCCCAGGCTCCCATCGTCTCGCTGTGCGAGGGTGGCACGCCGCTGGTGGAGTCCGGCTGGCTCTCCGAGCTCACCGGCGCCCGGGTGCTGCTCAAGTTCGACGGCGCGAACCCGACCGGCTCCTTCAAGGACCGCGGGATGACGATGGCCATCTCGATGGCCGCCCACGAGGGTGCCCGGGCGGTGATCTGCGCCTCCACCGGCAACACCTCGGCCTCGGCCGCCGCGTACGCCGCCAAGGCCGGGATGACCCCTGCGGTGCTGGTGCCGGCGGGCAAGATCGCGATGGGCAAGCTCGCCCAGGCGGTGGCCCACGGGGCGACGCTGCTGCAGGTCGAGGGCAACTTCGACGACTGCCTGCGGGTGGCTCGCGAGTTGTCCGACCAGTACCCGGTGTCCCTGGTCAACTCCGTGAACCCGGCCCGGATCGAGGGCCAGAAGAGCGCCGCGTTCGAGATCGTCGACACCGTCGGGGATGCCCCGGACCTGCACGTGCTGCCGGTGGGCAACGCCGGCAACATCACCGCCTACTGGAAGGGCTATGTCGAGTACCACCGCGACGGCGTGGCCACCCGCCGGCCGAGGATGTGGGGTTTCCAGGCCGAGGGCGCGGCACCGATCGTGCGGGGCGCACCGGTGCGCCACCCCGAGACGATCGCGACGGCGATCCGGATCGGCAACCCGGCGTCGTGGGACTACGCGGTCGCGGCTCGTGACGAGTCCGGCGGACTGATCGACATGGTCAGCGACGACCAGATCCTCGAGGCGCACCTCGGGCTCGCCGCCCGCGACGGCCTGTACTGCGAACCGGCCTCCGCGGCCTCGGTGGCCGGGCTGGTGGCAGCAACCGCGGCCGGGAAGGTCGACCCGGGCCAGACGATCGTGTGCACGTTGACCGGCCATGGGCTCAAGGACACCCAGTGGGCGCTGGCGAAGGCGTCGGACCCCACCGTCATCCCGGTGGATGCCCGCGCCGCGGCTCGCGCACTGGGACTGACCGGGTGATGACGCAGGCAACGCCCGGCGTACCCGCCCCTGGCACCATCACCATCGAGGTGCCGGCCACCAGTGCGAACCTGGGCCCGGGGTTCGACGCCCTGGGCCTCGCGCTCGGCCTGACCGACCAGATCACTGCGCGGTTCACCGACGACGACGAGGTTGTCGTCGAGGTGATCGGCGAAGGTGCCGGCATGCTCCCTGGCGATGAGAGCAACCTGGTGGCCACTGTCGTGCGCACCGGCCTGGCAACCTTCGACGAGACCGGCGAGCTCGCGCGGCGGGGCCTGTGGTTGCAGTGCACCAACGCGATCCCGCAGAGCCGGGGCATGGGGTCCTCCGCGGCGGCGATCGTGGGCGGCTTGGCCCTCGCCGTGCACCTGGCGGGCGTTGCCGACGAGGTGTCCCCAGCCGAGCTCGTCGCACTGGCCAGCCGGTTGGAGGGGCACCCGGACAACGTGGCCCCGAGCGTGCTGGGCGGCGCGACGATCGCCTGGATGGCACCAGGGCCCCTCGGGCCGGTCGGGCGCGCAGTGCGCTTCGAGGTGCATCCGCACGTCGTGCCGGTGCTGGCGATCCCGGCCGAGCGGGCCGGGACCTCCGAAGCACGCGGCGCGCTGCCCTCCGCCGTGCCGCACGCTGACGCAGCGTTCAATGCTGGGCGTGCGGCCCTGCTCGTGCAGGCCCTGTCGGTGGACCCGCGACTGCTGCTGGAAGCCACCGAGGACCGGCTGCACCAGGAGCAGCGCCGGGTGGTCTACCCGGCGAGCATGGATCTCGTGACGGCTCTGCGCGAGCATCGGATCCCGGCGGCCATCTCTGGGGCTGGTCCGGCGGTCGTCGCGTTCGCCGCGGACGGCCAGGGGGATCAGGTGGCCGACCGGATCGCCGGGGTGGTGGGCGATGCGATGCGCGTCGTCCGTCCGGGTGTCGCCACGGTCGGGGTGCATGTGGCCTGATCGAGTCCCACCGCGTGGTGCACCGTGCGCAGCTTTCTCCGAATCCGCGCCCGGAGTGCTAACGTAGCCGTGGATCAGTGCGGCGCCACCCGTGGGTGGCCGACCGGCAAACACCGAGAATTGCAGCTTCCGGTGGTGGGCGTTCTTCTCCAGCCGTCGCGATCCATCCTTCACGCACCATCGAACGCCCGGCCTGCTGCCATGCCGGCGTCACTCGCACCCGAGGAACCACGTGACCGACACGATCAATACCGCCCCGGACGCCGACCAGAAGGCCGCCCGAGCCAAGGGCGGCCTGTCTGGGATGCTCCTGCCCGAGCTCAAGAAGGTCGGCCACGAGCTGGGCCTGCGCGGTGTCTCCTCGATGAAGAAGAGCGACCTGGTCGCGGCGATCAGCGCCGCTCAGTCCGGGGCCACGCCCCCTGCGGCCAAGAGCCGGACCCGTCGCGCCCGGAGCGCTGCGCCTGCCGACACCGGCCAGGGCGCCGACACCGGCCAGGGCGCTGATTCCGCTGGCTCCGTGCAGGAGCAGTCGGCGAAGGCCGCTGATTCGGGGTCGGTCGATCGGGGTGCGGGTGTGCAGGCTCCCGATGACTCCGGTGCAGAGCCGAGCGGGGATGGGCAGGGAGCCGGCGGCGGACAGTCGGCAAGCGGGCAGCGGGCAAGCGGGGAGCAGGGCCGCGATGGTGTTCGCGACGGTCGGACACAGGACCGTCAGCAGGGTCGGGACGGGCGCGGCGGGGCTGCCCAGGACGACACCCAGAACCGGAACACCCAGAACCGGGACACCCAGAACCGCGACACCCAGAACCGCGACACCCAGAACCGCGACACCCAGAACCGCGACACCCAGAACCGCGAGGCGCAGAACCGAGGTCGCGACGCCCAGAACCGCGACCAGCAGGAGCGCGAGAACCAGAACCGTGACGATCGCTACGGTGACGAGGGCACCGGGCGGCGGCGGCGGGGGCGAGACCGCAATCGCACCCGCAACGACCGCACGGACCGACGTCCGGGCGGCCGCGACGTCGAGCCCGAGGTCACCGAGGACGACGTGCTCGTGCCGGTCGCCGGGATCCTGGACATCCTCGACAACTACGCGTTCGTGCGCACGACCGGCTACCTGCCGGGTCCCACCGATGTGTACGTCGCGCTGTCGATGGTCAAGCGTTACGGCCTGCGCAAGGGCGATGCCATCACCGGGCAGGTCAAGCAGGCCCGCGAGGCCGATCGGCGCGAGAAGTTCAACCCGCTGGTCAAGGTGGAGAGCGTCAACGGCACCGAACCCGATCAGGCCAGGACCCGGGTGGAGTTCGGCAAGCTGACCCCGCTCTATCCCCAGCAGCGCCTGCGCCTGGAGACCGAGCCGTCGAACATGACCACCCGGATCATCGACCTGGTCGCACCGATCGGCAAGGGTCAGCGCGGCCTGATCGTCTCCCCGCCCAAGGCCGGCAAGACGATGGTGCTCCAGGCGATCGCCAACGCGATCACGACGAACAACCCGGAGTGCCATCTCATGGTCGTCCTCGTCGACGAGCGACCGGAGGAGGTCACCGACATGCAGCGCTCGGTGAAGGGCGAGGTCATCGCCTCGACCTTCGACCGCCCCGCCGAGGACCACACCACGGTCGCCGAGCTGGCGATCGAGCGGGCCAAGCGCCTCGTGGAACTCGGCCACGACGTGGTCGTGCTGCTCGACTCCATGACCCGGCTGGGCCGCGCGTACAACCTGAGCGCCCCGGCGTCGGGCCGGATCCTGTCCGGGGGTGTGGACTCCGCGGCGCTGTACCCGCCGAAGAAGTTCTTCGGCGCCGCGCGCAACATCGAGAACGGCGGCTCGCTGACCATCCTGGCCACCGCGCTGGTCGAGACCGGCTCGCGCATGGACGAGGTGATCTTCGAGGAGTTCAAGGGCACCGGCAACATGGAGCTCAAGCTCGATCGCCGCCTGGCCGACAAGCGGATGTTCCCGGCTGTGGACGTCGACGCCTCAGGCACGCGCAAGGAGGAGCTGCTGCTGAGCCCCGAGGAGCTCAAGATCGTCTGGAAGCTGCGCCGGGTGCTGCACGCGCTGGACTCCCAGCAGGCCATCGAGTTGCTGCTGAACAAGTTGCGCGACACCCGCAGCAACTACGAGTTCCTCCTGCAGGTCCAGAAGACCACGCCCACGGCACCGGGTTCCCGGTCCGACGACTGACGTCGGTGTACCGGGAGGAGCCGCACCCGCCCGGGGCCGACGAGTCCCCGGCGGTGCCGGCTATCCCGGTCCCGGGCCAGGGGCGCGCGCCCACGGGCGACGAGCCGGGCGCTGGTCGAACGACTGGCACTCGCGCCGACCAGGCCCGCGCGCTGACGCGGCGCACCTTCTCAGCTCTGTCGATTCCGAACTTCCGGTTGTACTTCGGGGGGCAGGCCATCTCGATGGCGGGCACCTGGATGGCGATGGTCGCCCAGGCCTGGTTGGTGCTGGACCTGACCGGGTCCGCGACCTGGGTCGGGGTCAGCGTCGCAGCCCAGACCCTGCCGATGCTGCTCGTGGGTCCCTACGGGGGCCTGATCGCCGACCGCGCGGACAAGCGCCGGATGCTGATCGGCCTGCAGGTGCTGATGGGGGTGTCCGCGGCGCTCCTGGCCGTCCTGACGCTCACCGGCGTGATCGTGCTGTGGCACGTCCTGGTGCTGGTCAGCCTGCTCGGGCTGGCCGACGCCTTCGAGAAGCCGGCGCGGCAGGCGTTCCTGATCGAGATCGTCGGCCCGGAGTTGGTCCGCAACGCGGTCAGCCTGAACTCGGTCATGGTCAACGCGGCCCGGGTGATCGGCCCCGCGATCGCCGGCCTGGTGATCGCCGCCGGCGGCATCGGTGTGTGCTTCGCCCTGAACGCCGCGTCCTTCGTGCCCGTGGTCATCATGCTGATCGCGATGGACTCAAGCGCCCTGCGCCCGGCCCCGCCCCAGCCCCACGAGCGAGGCCAACTGCGCGCGGGGTTCGCCTACGTCCGTCGCGAGCCGCGCCTGGGCGTGCCGCTGCTGATGATGGCGATCATGGGCTGCTTCGCCTACGAGTTCCAGGTGACGCTGCCCTATTTGGCCCGCACGACCTTCGCCGGCGACGCCCGGACGTTCGGGTTCATGACCGCGGCGATGGGTGTGGGTGCGGTCCTCGGCGGACTGTGGACGGCCACTCGGGGCGGTACCGGCGTCGCGACCCTGGTGCGGGCCTCGCTGTTGTTCGGCGTGGTGGTGCTGGCCGCGGCCCTGGCGCCTACCGTCCCCGTGGTCCTGGTCCTGCTCATCGCCGTGGGAGCCGCCAGCGTCTCGTTGATGGCCAGCGGGAACGCCACGGTGCAGCTCACGGTCGCGCCGGCGATGCGCGGTCGGGTCATGGCGCTCTGGCTCGTGGCGTTCCTGGGCACGACCCCCATCGGCGGCCCGATCGCCGGGTGGGTGTCCTCCGCCTTCGGGGCCCGCTGGGGGCTGGTGCTGGCTGCGGTGGCCTGCTTCGTGGCCGCTGGGATCGGGGCTGCTGCGCTGCGCCGCCCGATGCGCCCGGCCGCCGCGCTCGCCGCCGGCTGACGCTGACGGCAGACCCGCCCGCAGCCGGACGCCCAGCATGCCCTGTTCGGGTTTGGGCACGAGCCGCTGCGCGTGGGATACTCATCCGACCGCTGCCGGTTCACGCGCGTGCTTGTCTGCACCTGCGACCCGGCGCACTAAGGAGCCAGAGATGAAGCCGGGTATCCACCCCAAGTACGTCGAGACCACCGTGACCTGCACCTGTGGCAACAGCTTCACCACGCGCAGCACCGCGAAGAACGGCTCGATCCACGCCGACGTCTGCTCGGCCTGCCACCCGTTCTACACCGGCAAGCAGAAGATCCTCGACACCGGTGGTCGCGTGGCCAAGTTCGAGGCCCGCTTCGGCAAGAAGGCCGACAAGAAGTAGTCGTCCGGCCCCCCGTGCCGATGACGAAGTTCGAGTCCTGCGTCGCTCTCCAGGCGGAGTACGACGATCTGGAGGCGCAGCTCGCCGATCCG
The DNA here is from genome assembly GCA_963798745.1 of uncultured Actinomycetes bacterium. Lineage (GTDB taxonomy): Bacteria > Actinomycetota > Actinomycetes > S36-B12 > CAIYMF01 > Prado023. The sequence continues at coordinate 21,003 of CAWCUF010000006.1, read as the reverse complement.
GGGCTGCACGCTAATCCCGCGGCGGCCCGCCGGGTCGGCAAGCGCCATGCCCAGCTCCGCTCGGTGGTGGCTGCCTACCGGCAGTGGGTGGCTCTCGGTGCCGACGAGCAGGCGGCCCGCGAGCTCGCACTCGAGGATCCGGAGTTCGCCGCGGAGGCCGACGCCTCGGCCCGGCAACGCGCCGAGGTCGGCGAACGGTTGACCCTGCTGCTCGTGCCCCGCGACCCGATGGACGACAAGGACGTCATCCTCGAGGTCAAGGCCGGCGAGGGGGGCCAGGAGTCCGCGCTGTTCGCCGCCGACCTGCTGCGCATGTACCTGCGCTACGCCGAGCGCCGGGGGTGGCGCACCGAGGTCCTGGACTCCGAGGAGTCCGACCTCGGTGGTTACAAGGACGTTCAGGTTGCCGTGAAGGCGCGCGGGACGGTCGAGGCCGGTGACGCACCGTTCGCGCGGCTCAAGTTCGAGGGCGGCGTGCACCGGGTCCAGCGGGTCCCGGTCACCGAGTCCCAGGGCCGGATCCACACCTCCGCCGCCGGTGTCCTCGTGCTGCCCGAGGCCGAGGAGGTGGACGTCCAGATCGACCCCAACGACCTGCGGATCGACATCTACCGATCCAGCGGACCCGGCGGCCAGAGCGTGAACACCACTGACTCCGCGGTGCGGATCACCCATGTGCCGACCGGGATCGTGGTGAGCTGTCAGAACGAGAAGAGCCAGTTGCAGAATCGCGAGTCGGCGATGCGGGTGCTGCGTGCCCGGATGCTGGCTGCGGCCCAGGAGGCAGCCGACGCGCAGGCCTCCGACCAGCGCAAGTCCCAGGTCCGCACCGTGGACCGCTCCGAGCGCGTGCGCACCTACAACTTCCCGGAGAACCGGATCGCCGATCACCGGGTCAACTACAAGGCGCACAATCTCGACGCTGTCCTCGACGGGGATCTCGACCCGGTGATCGACGCGCTCACCGAGGCCGATCTGGCCGAGCGACTGTCCGCTTCCTGAGTTCCCGGGTCGCGAGCCGGATCGGAGGCTGCGGCGAACTCCCGCGGATCGTACGGATTTGGCCAACGCCGGGCCGGAATCGGCCAGATGTGGCCGGATCCCGCCCAAGATCACTGCCTCGCGCGGGAGGCGTGCCCCACGCGCGATCCGGCGACCACCGGCGCCCCGGAGGGGACCGAGGTCCCGCCGGCAGCGGGTCGGCCACGACGTAGGGTCGCATCATGTCCGGCCGCGACGTCGTCGCGGGCATCCCAGGAGGGACGATGAGCCCACATCCACCCGCGCCCGGTCACCCCGGGGGCCACCCCGGCCCGCACACCAGCGGTCCGCCCGGAGGGCATCCCGGCGGGATCGGGTCGGTCACCCCGACTGACTGGGTCTACGCACGCGCGCCGATGATCGTCTACTGGGAGGTGACCACGGCCTGCGGCCTGGCCTGCCGGCACTGCCGGGCCACCGCGATGCCCGACGCCGCTCCAGGCCAGCTGAGCACAGCCGAGGGCCTGGCCCTGCTCGACGACATCGCCACGTTCGGCAGTCCGCTGCCGCACATCGTGTTCACCGGTGGCGACCCGCTGCGCCGGGCCGATCTCGACCTGCTGATCCGCGAGGCAGCCGCCCGGAGGATTGCCTCCTCGCTGGCCCCGGCCGTCACCACCGACCTGACCAAGGCGCGCCTGGCCGAGGTCCAGGCGGCCGGCATCCAGGCGATCTCGCTGAGCCTGGACGGGTCCAACCCCGAGCACCACGACGGCGTGCGCGGCGTCCCAGGCACCTTCGACCTGACGATGCAAGCCCTGGACTGGGCTGCCGAGCTGAGCCTGCCGGTCCAGCTCAACACGCTGGTCACCGACGTGACTGCTGCTGACCTGCCGGCGATGTACGAGGTGCTCAAGGGCAAGGCCTTGCTGCGCTGGAGCCTGTTCTTCCTGATCTCCGTGGGCCGTGGTGCGGCACTGCGCGAGATGGCGCCGGTGGCTGCCGAGCGGTTGATGCGCTGGCTGTTCGAGATCTCCGGGGAGGCCCCGTTCCAGGTCCGAACCACCGAGGCCATGGCCTACCGCCGGGTGGCCGTGCGCCAGTTGCGTCATCAGGGCAGGACCGAGGAGCAGATCCTGCACAGCCCGCTGGCGCGCTCGTTCGGGATCCGCGACGGCAACGGCATCGTGTTCGTCGCCCAGGACGGCACGATCAGCCCGTCGGGCTTCCTGCCGATGCCGCTGGGCAATGTGCGCCAGGTCAGCCTGGTAGACGTGTACCGCAACCACCCGGACATGCTCGCCATCCGCGACGTGACCCAGTACAAGGGCCGCTGCGGACGGTGCTCCTACGCGCAGTGGTGCGGTGGGTCCCGCGCACGAGCCTACGCCTGGACCGGTGATCCCCTCGAGTCCGATCCGCTGTGCCCCTACGAGCCGCCGGTCGGCGAGCAGCCGCACAGCGCCCCCGCCACGCTGTGAACCCAGCCGACGTCGACGTCCTGATCATCGGGGCGGGCATCACCGGCCTGGCTGCGGCTTGGGAACTGAGGGCCGCCGGTCGCGCGGTCGTGGTGCTCGAGGCGGCCGACCGCCCGGGGGGCAAGGTGCACACCGAGGTCGTCGACGGGTTCCGGATCGAGCACGGCCCGGACTCGGTGATCACCTACCGACCCGCCGCCCTCGCGCTGATCCGCGAGCTCGGGTTGGCCGACCAGGTGATCAGTGTCACCGAACCGCGCTCGGTCTCGCTGCGGGTGGCGGGGCGGATGCGCCCGATGCCCGCGGGCATGGGCCTGGTGCTGCCCACCCAGCTCGGGCCGTTCGTCACGACCAGGGTGCTCACCTGGCCGCAGAAGATGCGCGCCGCTGCTGACCTGGTGCTCCCGCGCGTCCTGGGCGAGCAGGACATGGCCATCGGGACGCTCCTGCGCCGGCGGCTCGGCGACGGTGTGGTGGCCGGCTTCGTCGACCCGCTGCTGGGCGGGGTCTACGGGGCCAGCGTCGATGAGCTCAGCCTGGACGCGGTCGTGCCGAGCCTGCGCGCCAGCGAGGCCGAGCATCGCAGCCTGATGCTGGCCAGCCTCGCACAGGGCCGCGCCGCCCGCAGGGCCGGAGCGACCGGCGGGTCGCCGTTCCGCAGCCTGCGCGCCGGGATGGGATCTTTGGTCGACGCGCTCGCGGCAGCGCTCGGCGAGCAGGGGGTGCAGGTGCGCACGGGAGAGGCTGTCGCCGCCGTCGAACCACTCGCAGGTGCGGACGGCGGGGTCCGGGTGACCCTGGCTCACGGGTCGGTCCTGACCGCGGGCTCGGTGATCCTGGCCTGCGGCGTGCAGGCGACGGCCGACCTGCTGGTCCCGTTCGCACCTGCGGCCGCCGCCGAGCTGGCGAGCATCCCCCTGGGCACGACGTCCTCGGTGAGCCTCGGATTCGACACCTCGGCATTCCCGGAGCCGCTGGCGGGCCACGGCTACCTGGAGGCCGGCCCCGACCGCCCGCCGATCAGTGGGATCACGATCAGCTCCAACAAATGGGCCGATCGGGCGCCGGCTGGCTCGGTGCTGGTCCGGGCGTTCGTCCCGGACCGCGTGGGGGCGCTGGCACACGCCTGCGATGAGCAGGTGCTGGCCACCGTCACGGGCTACGTCAGCGCGATCCTCGGGGCCACGAGCGCCCCCACGATGCGTCATCTCGTCCGCTGGCCGGGCGCCATGCCCAAGTACGTGGTCGGGCATCGCGACCGGGTGGCCCGGATCGAGGCGAGCCTGTCGGGGTCCGTGCGGGTGGCCGGTTCCGCGCTCAACGGTGTCGGCCTGCCCGACTGCATCAGCGACGGCCGCCGGGTTGCCGCCGACCTGATCGCGAGGTAGCTGGGTCGCGCTCCGCGGATTGTCGGATCCGGACAACGCCCGACCCAGGACCGACACCTGTGTCCGCTGGGGGCCGGGAGGTGTCCGGATCAGCAGATTGTTGGCGCACAGCGGCACGGCGCCCGTACCGCGCAGGGCGCCACGTAGGGTGCCCGGGTGGAGCGCACCCGTGACCTGCTCGCCGACGCGACGCGGGCGCTGGCCGACGCGGGCGTGCCCAGCCCGACTGTCGACGCCGAACTGCTGCTGGCGCACGCGACCGGTCGGGCCCGCGGGCTGCTGCGGCTGTCGGGCGCTGAGGCCGATCCGGCCACCGCTGCGGCCTTCCAGGCCCTGATCAGTCAACGCGCCCGCCGAATCCCGTTGCAGCACCTGACCGGCCTAGCCCCGTTCCGCCACCTCGAGGTTCTGGTCGGTCCCGGGGTGTTCATCCCGCGACCGGAGACCGAACTGATCGTCGATGAGGTCCTGCGCTTCGCGCTTGCCTCGCCGGTGCGAACCGTGGTCGATCTGTGCACCGGGTCGGGGGCGCTGGCGATCTCCTTGGCCACGGAGCTGCCCGGGTCGCTGGTCAGCGCCGTGGAGGTATCGGCCGAGGCGCTGGGATGGGCGCAGCGCAACGTCGCCGCGCACTCGGCACAGGTCGACGCTGCCGGCAGCGACCTGACCCTCGTCCACGCGGACGCCACCACCGTGGCGCACGCCGATGGGGCGCTGTTCGATCTGCGCGGCCGGGTCGACGTGGTGGTCACCAATCCGCCGTATGTGCCCGATGCGGCCGTACCTCGCGAACCCGAGGTGCGCGACCACGACCCGGCTGTGGCCCTGTACGGCGGCGCGGACGGGCTCGACGTCGTGCGCGCGCTGGTCGTGCAGGCCGCGCTCCTCCTGCGCCCCGGCGGGCTGCTCGTGGTCGAGCATGCCGACGTGCAGGGGCTGGACGCCGGTCCGAGTGGGGTGCCCGGCGTGCTGGCCGCCCACCAGGACCCACGGGACCACCAGGACCCGCATTCCCACCAGGCCCGCCAGGCCCCGCAGACCGGACGTGAACCGCTCGTGGGCGGCGGGCCAGTGTGGCGCGACATCGCCGACCAGCACGACCTGGCCGGCCTGCCCCGGCACACCACGGCGATCCGCACCGGCAGGATGTCCCCATGATCCGCCTGCACACCGCCGACCCTGAGCAGCGCGCACACGGCCTCGGCGCGGCTGCGGCGGCGCTGCGGCGCGGCCAACTGGTGGGCCTGCCCCTGGACACCACCTACGGCATCGCCGCGGATGCGTTCAGCGAGCGGGGCACCGCGGCCCTGCGCGCGGCCAAGGGCCGGGCCGACCTGAGCATCCCGGTCATGGTGCCCAAGCTCGCCACCGTCGCCGGGCTGGCCGAGGTGGACGCGCTGGTGCGCCGGCTCATGCTCGACTTCTGGCCGGGCCCGCTCACTCTGGTCCTACGAGCACAGTCGACCCTGGCCTGGTCGCTGACCGACCCAGCCGGGCGGATCGCGGTGCGGATGCCGCTGCACCCGGTGGCCCTCGAACTGCTCGAACGCACCGGCCCACTGGGAATCGTCGCCGGGTCGAGAACCCCCGCAGTCGCTCCGAGCGCCTGCGCACCCGCGCACGCGTCGTCGCAGCCCGCCGTGTCATGCGTCGACCTCGGGCCCGAGCCGTCCGCCCAGGCGGCCACCACCGCGCAGTACCCCGTGGTCGGCCCCGACACCGCGTTCCCGCCGGAACTTGCCGACCTGCTCACCGTCCTGCTCGATGCCGGCCCGCTTCCGGCGGCGGCCCCGTCGGCCGTCGTGGACCTGACCAGTGGCGCCCCCCTGCTGGTCCGCCCCGGTTCGCTTCCGCTGGCTGCGCTGCGCGAGTCCTGCCCGGGACTCGTCGTGCCGAACGCCGTCGGCCAGTCGCCGGCCCCGTAGACTCTCCCGGGTCCGGCGACTCCCGACCGCCGCCCCTGGAGGCACGCCAATGAGCCCTGCACAGACCCCCTTCTGGGGCCCCGACTTCGACTCGCTCGCCGCGGAGGACCCCGAGATCGCCGAGGTCATCCTCGGCGAGCTCAACCGGCTGCGCTCCGGGCTGCAGCTGATCGCCAGTGAGAACTTCACCTCCCCGGCCGTGCTGGCCGCGCTGGGCTCGACGCTGAGCAACAAGTACGCCGAGGGCTATCCCGGTCGGCGCTACTACGGCGGCTGCGCGGTCGTCGACGACGCCGAGACCATCGGCATCGAGCGGGCCAAGGCGCTGTTCCGCGCCGACCACGCCAACCTGCAGCCGCATTCGGGGGCCAGCGCCAACATCGCCGCGTACGGGGCGTTCATGAAGCCCGGCGAGACCGTTCTGGCGATGAGTCTGCCGCACGGCGGGCACCTGACCCACGGCACCAAGGTGAGCTTCTCGGGCAAGTGGTTCAACGCCGTGCACTACGGGGTGCACCCGAGCACCGAGGACATCGACTACGACCAGGTCCGTGATCTGGCCCGGGAGCACCGCCCCCGGATGATCATCTGCGGTGGCTCGGCGATCCCACGGCTGATCGACTTCGCGGCGTTCCGCGCGATCGCCGACGAGGTCGGCGCGATCCTGATGGTCGACGCCGCGCACTTCATCGGTCTGGTGGCCGGTGGGGCCATTCCCAGCCCGGTGCCGCACGCCGACGTCGTGACGTTCACGACCCACAAGGTGCTGCGCGGTCCCCGGGGCGGGATGATCCTCGCTCGCGCTGACCATGCGGCGGCCATCGACAAGGCCGTGTTCCCGATGATGCAGGGCGGTCCGCTGATGCACGCGGTGGCGGCGAAGGCCGTGGCCCTCAAGGAGGCCGCGACCCCCGAGTACGCCCAGTACGCGCGCGAGGTCATCGCCAACGCCCAGGCGCTGACCGCCGGTCTGGCCGAGCACGGGATGCGCCCGGTCACCGGCGGCACGGACACCCACCTCGCGCTGCTGGACCTGCAGGGCACCGGGGTCACCGGCACCCAGGCCGAGGAGCGCTGCGACGCCGCCGGCATCGTGCTGAACAAGAACGCGATCCCCAACGACCCGCGCCCGGCCAGCGTCGCCTCGGGCATCCGGGTCGGCACCCCCTCGGTGACCACCCAGGGGATGAGTCGACCCGAGATGGCCCGGATCGCGGACCTGATCGGCGCGGCGATCCGCGACGAGGACGGCTCGGCGGCACCGGGCATCCGTGCCGAGGTCAGCGAACTGGTCACCACCTTCCCGGCCTACCCGCGCAGCTAGTGCGCGAGTACGGGCTCAGCCTGCTGGTCGCCGCCGCCCTGACCTATCTGGTCATGCCGGTGGTGCGCGGGCTGGCGCTTCGTGCCGGTGCGGTGGCCGGGGTCCGTGACCGCGACATCCACGACCACGCCATCCCGCGCTGGGGTGGCCTGGGGATGTTCCTCGGGATGGCCGGCGCGATGGTGCTGGCCAGCAAGCTGCCCATGATGCGCTCGGTGTTCGAGGGGGCCTCCACCGAGGCGGTGGCCCTGATGTCAGGGGCGACGATCATCGTCCTGCTCGGGCTGGCCGACGATCGCTGGGAGCTCGATGCGCCCACCAAGATGGCCGGTCAGGTGCTCGCGGCCGGCGTGATGGCCCTGCAGGGGATCACCATCCTGTGGCTGCCCTTCGACGGTGTGCTGGTCCTGGACCCGACCACCTCGGTGCTCCTGACGGTGTTCATCGTGCTCGTGAGCGTCAACGCGATCAACTTCATCGACGGCCTCGACGGTCTCGCGGCCGGGATCACTGCTGTGTCGGCGGCCGCGTTCTTCGTCTACGCCTACCTGCTCAGCGTCCAGTTCGGGGTCGAGCGAGCCACCCTCTCGGCGCTCGTCTCCGCGCTGCTGGTCGGGATGTGTGTGGGCTTCCTGCCGCACAACGCGTTCCCCGCGCGCCTGTTCATGGGCGACACTGGGTCGATGCTGATCGGTTACCTGATGGCGGCCAGCGTGATCACGCTGACCGGCAAGGTCGACCCCAACGCCCTGGCCGGGACCACGCTCCTGCCGGCACTGCTGCCCATCCTGGTACCCCTGGGGGTGCTGGCGGTGCCGCTGCTGGATCTCCTGCTGGCCGTGGTCCGGCGCACCCGGGCCGGACGCTCACCGTTCGCCCCGGACAAGCAGCACCTGCACCACCGGCTGCTCGAGATGGGTCACTCCCAGCGGCGCGCCGTTCTGCTGCTCACCGGCTGGGCCGCCCTCATCGCGTTCTCCGTGGTGATGCTGGCGTTCGTGCCGCTGTCGACCGCCATGATCGCCAGCCTGATCGGCGCCGGTCTGCTCGTGATCGCGGTCGCCTGGCCGAGTGTCCGCCAGCCCGAGCGCGGCGGAGTCGCATGAGCGACACGCCCGACCCGATCCGCGACACGCCCGACCCGATCCGCGACGCGCCCGACCCGATCCGCGACGCGCCCGACCCGAATCGCCCCAGCGGCCGGCGACCGGGCCCGACCGCCCTGGTCACCCCGATGCGTCGCGTCCTGCGCGCCGGAGCCCTGGCCGCCCTGGTCGCGGTGCCCGCCGCAGCCGCAGTCGGCTTCCTGCTCGCCGGGTGGCCGGGGGTCTGGGGCGCCCTGATCGGCATCGGCATCGCGGTGACGTTCTTCGCGATCACCGTGGCCGCGGCGCTGCTCACTGCAGGGCTGGACGTGAGCACGCTGGGCATCGCGGTGCTCGGCTCCTGGCTGGTCAAGATGGTCCTGCTGATCATCGTGCTCGTGCTCCTGCGCGAGGCCGACTTCTACCATCGGCCCGCCCTGTTCCTCGCGCTGCTGGTCGGCACGATCGGCAGCCTCGTGATCGAGGCCCTGGTCGTCACCCGGACCCAGGTGCCCTACGTCGAGCCGGGCCCGCGATGAGCGAACTGATGCCCGAGCGGCGACCCGATGACCGCGGTTCCGGGGCCGGGGGAGACTCCGACCAGCCCCCGATGCACCCCTCGCTGGTGCCCACCGGCGAGCACGTCGCGCACTCGGCAATCGGCTCGATGGTCGCCGGCGTCGTGGTCTGGGGAGGGATCGGCGTCCTGGCCGATCACTGGCTGGACACCGGTCCGATCCTCACCGTGGTCGGGCTCCTGGCCGGCTTCGTCCTCGGATTCTGGATCGTGTATCTTCGCTTCGGACGCGATGAGTAGTCACCGATCGGCGTCACCAGGAACGCTGCGATCCCGGAAGGGCCCACTGTGCTGAACGTTGCTGCTTCCGTCGGGTCGCTGGTTGGCACCGCCGGGGGCGAGGGCGAGGGCTACGACGCTCCCACGATCATGGAGTTCTTCCCACCGCAGATCTTCGGTGTGGACACCTTCTGGGGCCCCACCCGGATCAACCTGATCGGCCTGTTCATGGCCGGCGTTCTGGCGCTGTTCTTCGTGATGGCGTTCAAGAAGCCGGCGATGGTCCCGAACAAGCTGCAGAACCTCGGGGAGATGGCCCTGGACCTGGTCTACGTCAATGTGATCGACGAGGTGATGGGCGCCCGGGGTCGTCGGTTCGCGCCGATCATCGTGACCCTGTTCTGGATGATCCTGGCGTTCAACATCACCGGCATCATGCCGATGATGCACATCGCGGCCACCGCGGTCATCGGGGTGCCGTTGGTGCTGGCACTGGTCTCCTACGTGGTCTTCAACTACGCGGGCATCAAGGAGCACGGGGTCGGGTCCTACCTGAAGCTGAACCTGTTCCCCCCGGGCGTACCCAAGGCCATCTACGTCCTGGTGACCCCGATCGAGTTCATCTCCACGTTCATACTGCGCCCGGTCACGCTGACGATCCGTCTGCTGGCCAACATGATGGCCGGCCACCTGCTGCTGGTGCTGTTCTTCGGGGCCACCAGCTACCTGCTGTTCCAGGCCGATGGCCTGCTCAAGTTGGCCGCTGCGCCGTCGCTGCTGATGGGCTTCGCCTTCGTGTGCTTCGAGTTGATCGTCGCGCCGCTGCAGGCCTACATCTTCGCCCTGCTGACCGCCGTCTACATCGACGGCGCCATCAGTCACGAGCACTAGACCGCACAGCCCGCACCACCACAGACTCCCGGGCGACCGCCACGGGCCACACGGAAGGAACCACCACAGTGGAGCAGGAACTGTTCGCCGCAGTCAACGGCAACCTCAACGCGATCGGGTACGGCCTGGCGGCCATCGGCCCGGGCATCGGCATCGGCATCCTGGTCGGCAAGGCCCTCGAGGGCATCGCCCGTCAGCCCGAGGCCACCGGCGTGCTGCGCACCAACATGTTCCTCGGCATCGCGTTCACCGAGGCCCTGGCCCTCATCGGCCTGGTCGCCGGCTTCCTCTTCACCTGATCCTGGGCACCCGCGCATCCCGCCGCTGATCCCTCGAAGCTGATCTGGAAGGGCCATGGACACCGTATTCATCGTCGCGTCGGAGGAGCCGAACCCGCTCATCCCGGCGTCCTACGACATCCTCTGGGGCACGGTCTCGTTCGTCATCCTGCTGCTGCTGTTCTGGAAGTACGTCCTGCCGACGTTCAACCGGATCGTCGCCGAGCGTGCGGAGAAGATCGAGGGTGGGATCGCGCGGGCCAAGGTGATGCAGGCCGAGGCAGCACAGAGCCGCGAGGCCTACTCCGCGCAGTTGGAGTCCGCAGCCAAGGAGGCCTCGGCGATCCGGACCTCGGCGCACAGCGACGGTGAGCAGATCGTCTCTGCGGCGCGGATCCAGGCCACGGAGGCCGCGGCAGCGGTCGCCGCTCGCGCAGACGCGCAGATCCAGATCGAGCGGGAGGCCGCGATCGGGTCGCTGCAGCGCGACGTCGGTGACCTGGCCCTGGCCCTTGCCAGCAAGATCGTGGGGGAGAGCCTGACCGACGACGCGCGCGCGCGGGCCACCGTCGACCGATTCATCGCCGACCTCGAGGCCCAGGACGCCGCGCAGGGGTCGGCCAGGCCATGAGCGGCTCCAGTCGGGCCAACGGTTCCGGGTTGCGCGCCCGCCTGGACGAGCGCCGCGACGATCCTGCGCTGCCCGGGCTGGCCGACGAACTGTTCGCCGCGGCCGAGGTGATCGGTGCCGAGTCCCAGCTCATGTCGGCATTGTCGGACTCGGGACAGCCCGCACCCGCGCGCCAGGCCACGGCGCGGGCCCTGTTCGGCACTCGCCTGTCGGGCACGGCCGTCGAGGTGCTCGGCGACGTCGTGGCGCAGCGCTGGTCGGCACCGGCCGAGATGTTGGAGTCCCTGGAGGGGATCGCTGCCCAGGCCGCGTTCCTCGCCGCGGAACGCGAGGGTGAACTCGACGCGGTCGAGGACGACCTGTTCCGGTTCGCCCAGACCGTGTCGGGGTCCGCGGACCTGCAACTGGCCCTCACCAACCCGGCGATGAGCTCGACCCAGAAGTCCGGTCTGGTCGGCGAGCTCCTCGAGGGTCGTGCGTCCACGCACGGCCTCGACGTGCTGGTCTACTCGATGGGCCACCTGCGCGGACGGCGGGCCGAAGCGGTCCTGGAGGACCTCAGTGAACTGGCGGCCGAGCAACGTGGTCGCTCGGTGGCCGAGGTCCGCGTGGCCAGGGGCCTGGAGCGGGACCAGGCCACCCGACTGGCCGCAGCCCTGTCCCGCCTCAACGGGCGCCAGGTCCGGCTCAACATCGCCATTGACCCCGAGGTGATCGGCGGGATCAGCGTGCGCATCGGCAACGAGGTCATCGACGGCACGGTGGCCCACAGGATCGAGCAGGCCCGGCGCGCGCTGGTCGGCTGACACGCCCACACTTTCCATACCGCAAGCCCCGCACCTGCGGGTAGGACGAGGAGACACGATGACGGAGCTGGCGATCAGCCCGGAGGAGATCCGGGCCGCGATCGAGCGCAGTGTTGCCGATTTCGCGCCGGATTCCGCGCGCGAGGAGGTCGGCCGCGTGGTCGAGACCGGCGACGGGATCGCGCGCGTGGAGGGCCTGCACTCGGCGATGACCAACGAGCTGCTCGAGTTCGAGGGCGGGCTGCTCGGCCTGGCCCTGAACCTCGACGTGCGCGAGATCGGCGTCGTGCTGCTCGGGGACGGCTCGGCGATCGAGGAGGGGCAGGCGGTCAAGCGCACCGGCGAGGTCCTCTCGGTTGCGGTGGGTGACGCCTACCTGGGCCGGGTCGTGGACCCGCTGGGCAACCCGATCGACGGACGCGGGCCGATCGAGACCTCGACGCGCCGTGCCCTGGAGCTGCAGGCACCCACCGTCGTCGAGCGCCAGCCGGTCAAGGAGTCGATGGCCACCGGCATCAAGGCGATCGACGCGATGACCGCGATCGGTCGCGGCCAGCGCCAGTTGATCATCGGCGACCGGCAGACCGGCAAGACCGCCGTGTGCCTGGACACGATCCTCAACCAGAAGGCCAACTGGGAGTCCGGCGACCCGAACAAGCAGGTGCGCTGCATCTACGTGGCGATCGGCCAGAAGGGCTCGACCATCGCTGGGGTGCGCGGGGCGCTCGAGGAGTACGGCGCGATGGAGTACACGACCATCGTCGCGTCACCGGCCTCGGACTCCGCCGGCTTCAAGTACCTGGCCCCCTACACCGGCTCGGCGATCGGCCAGCACTGGATGTACGAGGGCAAGCACGTGCTGATCGTGTTCGACGACCTGAGCAAGCAGGCCGAGGCCTACCGCGCGGTCTCGCTGCTGCTGCGCCGTCCGCCCGGTCGCGAGGCCTACCCCGGCGACGTGTTCTACCTGCACTCCCGGCTGCTCGAGCGCTGCGCCAAGCTGTCCGATGACCTCGGCGCCGGCTCGATGACCGGTCTGCCGATCATCGAGACCAAGGCCAACGACGTGTCGGCCTACATCCCGACCAACGTCATCTCGATCACCGACGGCCAGTGCTTCCTGGAGTCCGACCTGTTCAACTCCGGTGTCCGCCCGGCCATCAACGTGGGCATCTCGGTGTCGCGCGTCGGCGGCTCCGCGCAGTCCAAGGCGATGAGGAAGGTCGCTGGCCGGCTGCGCCTGGACCTGGCCCAGTTCCGTGAGCTGGAGGCGTTCGCCGCGTTCGGCTCGGACCTGGACTCGGCCTCCAAGGCCCAACTGGCCCGCGGTGCCCGGCTGGTCGAGATCCTCAAGCAGCCGCAGTACCAGCCGTTGTCCCTGGCTGACGAGGTGGTGTCGGTGTGGGCCGGTACCACCGGGCAGCTCGACAACGTCCCGGTCGAGGACACGCGTCGCTTCGACTCGGAGTTCCTCGACTACGTGCACCGGGAGCACCGCCAGATCGTCGACGCGATCCTGGCCACCGCGGACCTCTCCGATGACTCGATCTCTGGTCTGCAGTCAGCGATGGAGGCCTTCAAGCGGCAGTTCACGACCAGCGAGGGCCACGTGCTGGTCAAGGACGTGCCGGTGGACCCGGTGAGCGAGGACGACGTCGAAGTGACCCAGATCACCAAGGTTGTGCGGAAGTAGCGCCATGGGTGCCCAACTGAGGGTCTTCCGACGTCGCATCCGCAGCGTCCAGCAGACCAAGAAGATCACCAAGGCGATGGAGTTGATCGCCTCGTCGCGGATCGTCAAGGCCCAGGCCCGGCTGAACGCGGCCCTGCCCTACACCCGGGAGTTGATCGCCGCCCTGTCGGCCGCCGTGTCGATGTCGGCCTCTGACGATCACCCGCTGACCTCCACCCGCGACAAGCACAAGCGCGCGGCGGTGCTGCTGATCGCTGCCGATCGTGGACTGGCCGGAGCGTACTCCTCGAACATCATCCGGGAGGGCGAGGGCCTGAGCGCGTTCCTGCGGGAGCAGGGCATCGAGCCCGACCACTTCCTGGTGGGCCGCAAGGTCGTGAACTACTACAAGTTCCGCGAGCGGCACATCGAGGGCGAGTACGTCGGGTTCACCGACCAGCCGACCGTCGAGAACGCCAAGGACATCGCGATCGGGCTGCTCGCCTCGTTCCTGTCCAACTCCGAGGGGGAGCAGGGCACCGACGAGATCCACGTGGTCTACACGCACTTCATCAACATGGGGCGCCAGGAGGTCCGGATCCGCCGGATCCTGCCGATCGAGGTCGTCGAGCAGGTCGTGGACGTCAACTGGGACCAGGAGCTGCACCCGGACACCAAGCCGGAGGCGAGCCAGGGCTCCACAGCGCCGGTGATGCCGCTGTACGAGTTCGAACCTGACGCCGACACCGTGCTCAACGAGTTGCTCCCGCGCTACGTGGAGAACATCGTCTACACCGCGCTGCTGGAAGCGGCCGCCTCCGAGCACGCCGCGCGGCGTCGCGCGATGAGCTCGGCCACCGACAACGCCGAGGAGCTCATCAAGAGCCTGAGCCAGCAGGCGAACCAGGCCCGCCAGACCGAGATCACCCAGGAGATCAGCGAGATCGTCGGCGGCGCCGATGCCCTTGCCTCCGCCACCGCAGGAAGTTGAGGATCGTCCATGACCGCCTCTGTTGAGACCGCTCAGGGCGTGGGACGCGTCGCCCGCGTGACCGGCCCTGTCGTCGACGTGGAGTTCCCCGCCGAGGCCATGCCCGAGCTCATGAACGCGCTGCACGTCGACGTGAGCTTCGGTGCCGGCGAGGAGGGGGGTGGCACCCACACCCTCACCCTCGAGGTCGCCCAGCACCTCGGCGACAACCTGGTCCGCGCGATCTCCATGCAGCCCACCGACGGCCTGGTTCGCGGCGCCGAGGTGCGTGACACCGGCGATGCGATCATGGTGCCGGTCGGCGACGTGACCAAGGGCCACGTGTGGAACACCCTGGGCGAGCCACTGGACGTCGAGGAGTCCTCGCTGGAGATCACCGAACGCTGGGGCATCCACCGCCAGCCGCCGGCCTTCGACCAGCTCGAGAGCCGCACCGAGGTGTTCTGGACCGGCATCAAGGTCATCGACCTGCTCACCCCGTATGTCAAGGGTGGCAAGATCGGTCTGTTCGGCGGCGCCGGTGTGGGCAAGACGGTGCTGATCCAGGAGATGATCTACCGCGTCGCGGAGAACTTCTCCGGAGTCTCGGTGTTCGCCGGGGTCGGCGAGCGCACCCGTGAGGGCAACGACCTCTTCCTGGAGATGAGCGAGTCCGGCGTGCTGGAGAAGACCGCGCTGGTGTTCGGCCAGATGGACGAGCCTCCGGGCACGCGCCTGCGGGTGGCCCTGACCGCGCTGACGATGGCGGAGTACTTCCGCGACGTCCAGAAGCAGGACGTGCTGCTGTTCATCGACAACATCTTCCGGTTCACCCAGGCAGGTTCCGAGGTCTCGACGCTGCTGGGCCGGATGCCCTCGGCGGTGGGCTACCAGCCGACGCTGGCTGACGAGATGGGCATGCTCCAGGAGCGCATCACCTCGACCCGTGGCCACTCCATCACCTCCTTGCAGGCCATCTACGTGCCCGCTGACGACCTGACCGACCCCGCGCCGGCCACGACCTTCGCCCACCTGGATGCGACCACCACGCTGAGCCGGCCGATCTCCGAGATCGGCATCTACCCGGCGGTCGATCCGCTGGACTCGACCTCGCGGATCCTCGATCCCCGGGTCGTCGGCGACGAGCACTACGCGGTGGCCGCCCGCACCAAGGAGATCCTGCAGCGCTACAAGGACCTGCAGGACATCATCGCCATCCTGGGCATCGACGAGTTGTCCGAGGAGGACAAGGTCCTGGTCAACCGGGCCCGGCGCATCCAGCGGTTCCTGAGCCAGAACATGTTCGTCGCCGAGGCGTTCACCGGGCAACCGGGTTCGTTCGTCCCCGTCGAGGAGACGATCGCCTCGTTCAAGGCGCTGGCCAACGGCGAGTACGACCACATCCCGGAGGCGGCGTTCTTCATGGCCGGCGGCATCGAGGACGTCGAGCGCAACGCGGCCAAGCTGAAGGGCTGAGGCAGCCATGGCCGAACTCAACGTCTCCCTGGTCGCGATGGACCGCCCGGTCTGGGAGGGGCGGGCCCGGATGGTCGTGGCGACCACGCCCGAGGGCGAGATCGGGATCCTGCCCGGTCACGAGCCGGTGCTGGCCCTGCTCACCGATGGGGCGGTGCGCATCGAGCCGATCGAGGGCCCGAAGGTGGGTGCGGTCGTGCACGGTGGGTTCTTCT
Organism: uncultured Actinomycetes bacterium; assembly: GCA_963798745.1. Taxonomy (GTDB): domain Bacteria; phylum Actinomycetota; class Actinomycetes; order S36-B12; family CAIYMF01; genus Prado023. The sequence goes on along the minus strand of CAWCUF010000006.1, from coordinate 5,084 downwards.
CCGTGGCCAACAACAGGGTCGCGATCCTGGCCGAGACCGCTGAGCTGGACACCGAGATCGACATCGAGCGGGCCCAGCGGGCCCTGGACCGGATCCTGGCGGACGGCACGGTCGACCGTCGCGAGAAGGCCGCGGAGCTCAGGGCCAGGACGCGGCTGAAGACCGCCATGGCCGTGGAGCACCAGACCATGCACCTGGGCGGCTGACCGACCCCGTGGGCGTGGGCTGGTCACGGGGCGCCGCCTGAGGTCTGGCGTTCGGTCGGGACCTGCGCCGGCTGACCATCGCGCGTGGCTGCACCCGGGCGTGCAGCCGGGCGGGTATCCTCTGGATCCATGCCTGAGTTGCTGGCCCTGCTGGCCGCCTTCTGCTTCGCCCTTGCCGCGACCCTGCAGCAGAAGGGCGCCCTCGGGGTGGGCGGCCCCGAGGTGGCGGGCGGGCGTGGCTTCCTGAGGCTGGTCACCCGGGGATGGTGGCTCGTGGGCACGCTGGTCCTGCTGTTCGGGTACGCATTCCAGGCGGTCGCCCTCAACGAGGGCCAGCTGGCCATCGTGCAGTCGTTGCTGGTGACCACGATCGTGTTCGCGCTCCCGCTGGGGCGCTGGCTCACCGATCAGCAGGTCAACCGCAGCGAGATCCTTGCCGCTGGCGCGATCGTGCTCGGCCTGGCCGTCTTCACCTACTTCGGCGACGAAGGGGCGGGGCGGTCGACGGCTCCGACCTGGCAGTGGGCTCTGACCTTCCTGGTGTTCGGATCGCTGGCGGCCGGCTTCGTGATCGTCGGCAGGCGGTCAGATCAGGGTCGGAAGGCCGCGTACCTCGGTGCTGCCGCCGGTGTGCTGTACGCGTTGTCGGCAGCCATGTGGAAGCCCACTTCCGAAGCATGGTCGGCCGGCGGGCTGTCGGGACTGCTCACCTCCTGGGAGTTCTACGCCTGGGCAGGTGCGGCTCTGGTGGCGTTCGTCTTCCAACAGGTGTCCCTTGCGCTGGGTCACCTGGCCTCGACGGTGGCCACCGTGTCCGTGGGGAATCCGATCGTCAGCGTCATCATCGGCATCCTCATCCTGCAGGAGCGGCTTGCCGACCCGACGTGGCACAAGGTGGTGGCGTTCGCCGGACTGGGCGTTGCCCTGGTCGCGGCCATCCGGATCACGCAGGCGACCGAGGGCCCCGATCCGGGCCCCAGCGCCGAGGACCGCCCACCCTCCGGGGCGTTGAGCGCGGGAGCGGAGTAGGGGCACGCGTCGCGCGCGGGTTGCCCGGGTTGCCCAGCACCCCTATCCGCGCTGGCCACCTGGCTGCCAGAGGACGTCGCCCACTGCGAGGTTGGCGTGCCGGGCGAGCACGAACAGCAGGTCCGAGAGCCGATTGAGATAGGTCGCGGGGAGGTCGCTCATCGAGTCGGCATGCTCGGCCATCGCAGCCCACGTGGAGCGCTCGGCACGGCGCACCACGGTGCGGGCCACATGCAGGTGGGCACAGGCCGGCGTCCCGCCGGGCAGGACGAACGAGTTCAGCTTGGGCAGGTCGGCGTTGTAGGTGTCGATCGCCTCCTCGAGCCGGGTCACGTAGGCGGCCTCCACCCGCAGCGGCGGGTACGCAGGCTCGGCCACGACCGGGGTGCACAGGTCCGCGCCCACGTCGAACAGCTCGTTCTGCACGCGCAGCAGCAGGCCATGCACGTCCTGGGCCAGTCCCGTGCCCGCCAGCACGACGCCGAGGGCACTGTTGGCCTCGTCGACGTCGGCGTAGGCGATCAGGCGCAGGTCGTTCTTGGAGGTGCGGGTCATGTCTCCCAGGGAGGTCGTCCCGTCGTCGCCGGTGCGTGTGTAGATCTTCGTGAGTTTGACCATGTGGGCAGCCTATGTCGGGGTCGTGCGCCCCGCCGCAGAGCGTCGGGCTTTGCGGTGCACGGCGGGGCCGAGGAGCACGTCGGTACCTGTCGCGGCCCTACGATGACCACCATGCAGCAGGTGTTCCGCGTCACAGGTGGTCAGCGCCTCACCGGCGAGATCGGCGTGGTCGGCGCCAAGAACAGCGTGCTCAAGCTGATGGCCGCAGCCCTCCTCGCGCAGGGCCGCACGACCATCACCAACGTGCCCGACATCCTCGACGTGTCGATCATGGCCGAACTGCTGCGCCGGCTGGGCTGTGATGTCATCCACGAGTGCGGGTCACCGCTGCTCGGTGGCACGGTCACGATCGACGTCCCTGAGACGCCGCACCACCAGGCCGACTACGACCTGGTCCGGCGGATGCGTGCCTCGATCTGCGTCCTGGGTCCGCTGATCGCCCGGTGCGGCGCCGCGGACGTGGCACTGCCCGGCGGGGACGCGATCGGTTCGCGCGGGCTGGACATGCACATCAACGGCCTGCAGAAGCTCGGGGCGACGTTCGACAACCAGCACGGGTTCCTCGTGGCCAAGGCACATGCGCTGCACGGCGGCCAGATCTGGTTGGACTTCCCGAGCGTCGGGGCCACGGAGAACATCCTGATGGCCGCGGTGCTGGCGCACGGCACCACGGTCATCGACAATGCGGCCCGGGAGCCAGAGATCGTCGACATCTGCCAGATGCTGCGCGACATGGGCGCCCGCATCGAGGGCGCGGGCAGTTCGACCATCACCATCGAGGGCGTCAGCGAGTTGCACCCCGTGGAGCACCACACCGTGCCCGACCGGATCGTGGCCGGCACCTGGGCGGTCGCTGCCGCGATCACCGGGGGGGACCTGTTCGTCCGCGGCGCCATCGGTCGGCACCTGGAGATGGCGCTGGACAAGCTGGCCTCGGCCGGTGCGGTGATCCACATCCAGGACGACGGGTTCAGCATCCGGATGGACGACCGGCCACGGGCGGTGGACATCGTGACCCTGCCCTACCCGGGCTTCCCGACCGACCTGCAGCCCCAGTTCATCGCGCTGAACGCGATCGCCGAGGGCACGGCGATGATCACCGAGAACCTGTTCGAGGCGCGCTTCCGGTTCGTCAACGAACTGGCCCGGCTCGGGGCGGATGTGCGCACCGACGGCCACCACGCGCTGGTGCGCGGGCACCCCAACCTGTCCGGGGCCCCGGTCGAGGCTGCGGACATCCGGGCCGGCGCCGGGCTCGTGCTCGCCGGCCTGGCCGCCCGTGGCTACACCACGGTCTACGAGATCCACCACATCGAGCGCGGCTATGCCGGGTTCGTGCCGAGCCTGGTCGGTGTCGGAGCCCGGATCGAGCGCGTCCAGCTTCCTTCGCCCTTCGACGACTGAGTGCGCCCCCGGGTTGGGCGCCCTGCCCCACCCTGACGTTACTGGGCGGTAACCAGCGGCGATAGGATCGGGCGAAATCGCAATGCCGAGGAGGCTCGCATGTCCACTGTCATGGTCGTCGGAGCAGGGCTGATGGGTTCGGGCATCGCCCAGGTGAGCGCGCTCGCCGGCCATGACGTGATCCTGCGTGACATCAGCCCCGAAGCTGTGGCCCGCGGACGCGACTCGGTGGAGGCCTCCCTGACGAAGTTCGCCGCGAAGGGGTCGCTCAGCGCCGACGACGCTCAGGCGGCACTTGCCCGGATCAGCGGCACCACCGACCTGGACGGCGCCGCGCAGGCGCAGGTGATCGTCGAAGCGATCATCGAGGAGGTTGACCTCAAGTCCGAGTTGTTCGCCGAGTTGGACCGGCTCGCGCCCGACGGCGCGGTGCTGGCCACCAACACCTCGGCGATCCCGATCACCCGGATCGCCGCGGCCACGCAGCGTCCCGAGGCCGTGGTCGGCACCCATTTCTTCTCCCCGGTCCCGATGATGAAGCTCTGCGAGTTGGTGCGGGGGCTCAAGACCTCGGATGAGACCCTGGCCGCGGCACGGCTGTGGGCCGAGGGCATCGGCAAGACCTGCATCGTGGTCAACCGAGACGTGGCCGGCTTCGTCACGACCCGGATCATCACCGCACTGGTCAACGAGGCGATCCGCCTGGTCGAGTCCGGCGTGGCCACTCCCGAGGACGTGGACATCGCCTGCAGGCTGGGGTTCGGCCACGCGATGGGCCCGCTGGCCACCGCGGACCTGACCGGCATCGACGTGATGCGCCGGGCCTCGATGTCGATCTACAACGAGACCGCGCAGCCGTCGTTCTACCCACCCGAACTGATCACCCGGATGGCGATCGCCGGCGACCTGGGCCGCAAGAGCGGCCAGGGCTTCTACACCTACGGAGGCTGACATGGCGGCCAAGGACAAGCCCTGGATGATGCGCACGTACGCGGGGCACTCCTCCGCGGCAGCGTCCAACGAGCTGTTCCGACGGAACCTCGAGAAGGGCCAGACCGGCCTGTCGGTGGCCTTCGACCTGCCGACCCAGACCGGCTATGACCCGGACGCCGAGCTCGCCCGGGGCGAGGTCGGCAAGGTCGGCGTGCCGATCAGCCACATCGGCAACATGCACGCACTGCTCGACGGCATCCCGTTGGACCGGATGAACACGTCGATGACCATCAACGCGACGGCCATGTACCTGTTCGCGATGTACGTGGCGGTCGCCGAGGAGAACGGGATCGAGCCGGCCGCGCTGTCGGGCACCACGCAGAACGACATCATCAAGGAGTACCTCTCGCGCGGGACGTACGTGTTCCCACCCGCGCCGAGCCTGCGGCTGATCACCGACATGATCGCCTACACGGTCAACGAGGTCCCCAAGTGGAACCCGATCAACATCTGCAGCTACCACCTGCAGGAGGCCGGCGCGACCCCGGTGCAGGAGATCTCCTTCGCGCTGGCCACCGCGATCGCGGTGCTCGACGCGGTGCGTGACTCCGGCCAGGTGCCTGCCGAGCGGTTCGGTGAGGTCGTGGGCCGGATCTCCTTCTTCGTCAACGCCGGGGTGCGGTTCGTGGAGGAGATGTGCAAGATGCGCGCCTTCGTCGCACTCTGGGACGAGCTCACCGAGCAGCGCTACGGGGTCACCGACCCCAAGCAGCGGCGCTTCCGGTACGGCGTGCAGGTCAACTCCCTGGGCCTGACCGAGGCGCAGCCGGAGAACAACGTCCAGCGGATCGTGCTGGAGATGCTGGGCGTGACGCTGTCCAAGGACGCGCGGGC